>NZ_JAIGNO010000009.1:0-102500 GCF_019711515.1 Qipengyuania qiaonensis | reverse complement strand
AATAAGGTCGAACAACTTCCACGATCCGTCACACATCTCCAGGCCCACGAATATTTACGTGGTTCCCATCGACTACCCCCTTCGGGCTCGTCTTAGGGGCCGGCTAACCCTGCGCCGATTAGCGTTGCGCAGGAACCCTTGGTCTTTCGGCGAGAGGGCATCTCACCCTCTTTGTCGCTACTCATGTCAGCATTCGCACTTCCGATACGTCCAGCGTCGGTTACCCTTCGCCTTCACTCGCTTACGGAACGCTCCGCTACCGCTGCAGTAAACTGCAACCCTAAGCTTCGGTGCATATCTTTAGCCCCGTTACATCTTCGCCGCAGGAACCCTTATTTAGACCAGTGAGCTGTTACGCTTTCTTTAAAGGATGGCTGCTTCTAAGCCAACCTCCTGGTTGTTTTGGGATTCCCACATGCTTTCCCACTTAGATATGACTTGGGGACCTTAGCTGTAGGTTAGGGCTGTTTCCCTTTTGACGACGGACCTTAGCACCCGCCGTCTGTCTGCCGGATAAGACTCGATGGTATTCGGAGTTTGGTTAGGTTTGGTACCGCTCGCGCAGCCCTAGCCCATCCAGTGCTCTACCCCCATCGGCATACATCCGACGCTCTACCTCAATAGATTTCGCGGAGAACCAGCTATTTCCCGGCTTGATTGGCCTTTCACCCCTAAACACAGCTCATCCGAGAATTTTTCAACATTCACCGGTTCGGTCCTCCAGTGCGTGTTACCGCACCTTCAACCTGGCCATGCCTAGATCGCCGGGGTTCGGGTCTAATTCATCGAACTCAGTCGCCCTATTCAGACTCGCTTTCGCTACGCCTACACCTAACGGCTTAAGCTTGCTCGATAAATTAAGTCACTGACCCATTATGCAAGAGGTACGCTGTCACCCCCTATGGGGCTCCAACTGCTTGTAAGCATCCGGTTTCAGGTACTGTTTCACTCCCCTAATCGGGGTGCTTTTCACCTTTCCCTCACGGTACTGTGTTCGCTATCGGTCATGTGCGAGTATTTAGGCTTGGAGGGTGGTCCCCCCATGTTCAGACAGGATTTCACGTGTCCCGCCCTACTCGAGTCCTTCATCATCACTTTCGCATACGGGGCTGTCACCCACTATGGCCACTCTTTCCAAAGTGTTTTGCTAGTTGAAATGAAGGCACTGGCCTGGTCCCGGTTCGCTCGCCACTACTACGGGAATCTCTGTTGATGTCTTTTCCTCCGGGTACTGAGATGTTTCAGTTCCCCGGGTTCGCTTCACCAAACCTATATATTCAGTCTGGTAATACCCTATCCACCTCTTTCCGCCCGAGCCGAAGCTCGATCGAAAGGAAATGGTGAGGGTGGGTTTCCCCATTCGGAAATCGCCGGATCAAAGTTTGCTCACAACTCCCCGACGCTTATCGCAGCGTGCCACGTCCTTCATCGCCTGCACATGCCAAGGCATCCACCAAATGCTCTTACCTCACGCTTGAGAATCCACACCATCAACGACAGACCTGCATAAAAGTCCGAAGTCTTACGATAGTGCGGAGGAATATCTCAGCCAGATAAATCAATTTGATTGATCTTGCTTGTGATGCACGCGCTCGATCATCCACCGGCCGAAGCCAGTTAGTTGATCAAACCCATGCGCCACGGCATCGATTTAAAAACCCATTCACAATGTCAAAGATCGCAAGGCGCAAACCGCCTTGCTACCGGCCCTAAGTTTTACCCTGGGCCGGATAGCTTTTCGTTTCATCTCTGGAGTTTGGCTGGTGGAGCCTATCGGGATCGAACCGATGACCCCCTGCTTGCAAAGCAGGTGCTCTCCCAGCTGAGCTAAGGCCCCGCACCATTCCAAAACTTGGTAGGTCCGAGTGGATTTGAACCACCGACCTCACCCTTATCAGGGGTGCGCTCTAACCAACTGAGCTACGGACCTACACCACCGTCGCCGGCGATTAAGCCGCGAGGGGCGTGAGCCGGCTCAGGCGTCATGCCGCAAGACGCAAGGCCTTGAGGCAATCTCCAGTGATGAAAGGACATGAGGACGACGGCAATGTTCTTTGAAAAGTCGCGAAGCACTTCCCGGCTCGAGGCCAGGCGCTTTCGTGACGATCCTTAGAAAGGAGGTGATCCAGCCGCAGGTTCCCCTACGGCTACCTTGTTACGACTTCACCCCAGTCGCTGAACCCACCGTGGTCGGCTGCCTCCTAAAAGGTTAGCGCACCGCCTTCGGGTGAATCCAACTCCCATGGTGTGACGGGCGGTGTGTACAAGGCCTGGGAACGTATTCACCGCGGCATGCTGATCCGCGATTACTAGCGATTCCGCCTTCATGCTCTCGAGTTGCAGAGAACAATCCGAACTGAGACATCTTTTGGAGATTAGCTAACCCTCGCGGGATCGCTGCTCACTGTAGATGCCATTGTAGCACGTGTGTAGCCCAGCCTGTAAGGGCCATGAGGACTTGACGTCATCCCCACCTTCCTCCGGCTTATCACCGGCAGTTTCCTTAAAGTGCCCAACTAAATGATGGCAACTAAGGACGAGGGTTGCGCTCGTTGCGGGACTTAACCCAACATCTCACGACACGAGCTGACGACAGCCATGCAGCACCTGTCACTAGGTCCCCGAAGGGAAGGAATCTGTCTCCAGAAACCGTCCTAGGATGTCAAAGGCTGGTAAGGTTCTGCGCGTTGCTTCGAATTAAACCACATGCTCCACCGCTTGTGCAGGCCCCCGTCAATTCCTTTGAGTTTTAATCTTGCGACCGTACTCCCCAGGCGGATAACTTAATGCGTTAGCTGCGCCACCCAAGCTCCATGAGCCCGGACAGCTAGTTATCATCGTTTACGGCGTGGACTACCAGGGTATCTAATCCTGTTTGCTCCCCACGCTTTCGCACCTCAGCGTCAATAACTGTCCAGTGAGTCGCCTTCGCCACTGGTGTTCTTCCGAATATCTACGAATTTCACCTCTACACTCGGAATTCCACTCACCTCTCCAGTATTCTAGCCATCCAGTTTCAAGGGCAGTTCCGGGGTTGAGCCCCGGGATTTCACCCCTGACTTGAAAAGCCGCCTACGTGCGCTTTACGCCCAGTAATTCCGAACAACGCTAGCTCCCTCCGTATTACCGCGGCTGCTGGCACGGAGTTAGCCGGAGCTTATTCTCCAGGTACTGTCATTATCATCCCTGGTAAAAGAGCTTTACAACCCTAAGGCCTTCATCACTCACGCGGCATTGCTGGATCAGGCTTTCGCCCATTGTCCAATATTCCCCACTGCTGCCTCCCGTAGGAGTCTGGGCCGTGTCTCAGTCCCAGTGTGGCTGATCATCCTCTCAGACCAGCTAAGGATCGTCGACTTGGTAGGCCATTACCCCACCAACTATCTAATCCTACGCGGGCCCATCCAAAGGCGATAAATCTTTGGTCCGAAGACATTATCCGGTATTAGCTCAAATTTCTCTGAGTTATTCCGAACCTAAGGGCAGGTTCCCACGCGTTACGCACCCGTGCGCCACTCCCTCCGAAGAGGGCGTTCGACTTGCATGTGTTAGGCATGCCGCCAGCGTTCGTTCTGAGCCAGGATCAAACTCTCAAGTTTGTGTCACACACCAATCAAGCACGGGGATAACCCCGCCAGCCTGCTTGGCATGAGCTTCAAGGAGCCGATACCTGCACTGTCAAACGTAATGGATACGAATGGACATGCATCATCGAAACCGCCTGTGGAGGCGATCAGGATGTGGCAATCGGCTTAAGGTTAAACCGGTACACGGAGCCTTGAGGTCCCCGGACCGGGCGCCGTCGCCCACATGTCCCTTCATCAAAAATCAACAATGTCAAAGAGCCGCTCAACAATGTTAGAAGGGACAGCTTTTGTTCCCCCGATTTACACCGGGGGGACCGGCTATCTCTCTATGTTGGCGACCGAAGCAGTGGGCGGTGGAAGCCGCCAGCGCCGCGTCGGTGAGGGCCATCTAGGCCTGGTGTTGGATTCGGTCAACGGCTTTTTGCAATTTTATTTCGCATTTTTTGCAAACTCGCGGAAATCCGAGGGTTTGAACCCATCTGGCGCCCGGCCGATCTAGGATCGCTGCGGTAGCCTTCAACCGCACCGCTATGTGAGACTCAGAAAAGCAGCCGATTCACGGTCTGAATCGGACTCGATTCATGGGTGAATCGCGAATCTCACCGCTCGCTTTCGGCTCGAATCGTCATTAGCACCCTTGGACATGACGGCAGACAGGGTCAGCGACCAGGAAGCACCGGAAGGTTTTGGTGCGCGCGTGCGGAACGCGCTCGCGTGGAGGTGGGGCAGCCAGCTTGTCGCGCAGTTCATCACCTGGGGCTCGACCATCATGGTGGTCCGCCTGCTCGATCCGTCCGACTATGGTCTGTTCGCGATGAGCCAGGTCGTAGTGTCCGCACTGGGCTTCCTCAATGGCTGGAGTTTCGCCAGTTCGCTGATCCAGGCGGAAAAGGTGGGCGAGCGGGAAATCGGCCAGGTATTCGCGCTCCTGTTGCTGACAAACGGCATCCTCGCGTCCGTGCAGCTGACATTCGCCCCCATAGTCGCGGATTATTACGGGCAGCCTGCTGTGGCCGAACTGCTGCGCGTGCAGGCCCTGATCTTCCTGACCATCCCCTTCACCGCCCTGCCCACGGCACTGCTCGCGCGGCGACTGGAATTCCGCAGTCAGGGAATCGCCAATCTGGTTTCGGCGATCTTTGCGGCTCTCACGGCGCTGGGTCTGGCCTGGACCGGCTTCGGCGTCTGGGCGCTCGTCTACGCCCCCATTGCCGGTTTCTGCGTCCGGGGTGTGATCATGAGCGTCGCCGCCCGGCTATGGGTGCGCCCGGTATTCGACCTGAAAGGCGCGGGCCGACTGATCGGCTTCGGCGGCGCGCTGACGCTGTGCCAGTTGTTCTGGATCATCCAGAGCGAAAGCGACATCGTCATCGCGGGTCGCCTGTTCGATACTCACGATCTGGGGCTGTATTCGGAATCGCTGTTCCTGACCCTGATCGTCACAGGACGCTTCATACCTCCGCTGAACGAGGTGGCGTTCCCCGCCTATGCCGAATTGCACAAGTCCGGCCGCAGCCTCGGCCCCTATTTCCTGAAAACCGCGCAGAGCGTGCTGCTCGTCGTGTCTCCCATCTATATTGGCCTGGCGCTTACCGCTCCCGAAGCGATACTGGTGATCTTCGGCCCAAAATGGGTGGAGATGGCACCGATAGTCTCCGGCCTCGCAGTGGTCATGCCACTAATGGCCGTCCAGATCATCTGTTCACCCACCTGCACGGCGACCGGGAAAGAGCGGATCTACCTCGCCACCAGTATCGCCGGGGCCGCGATTTTCGCGACGTCCTTCTATATCGGCGTGCAATTCGGACCCGAAGGGTTGGTGCACGCCTGGTGGTTAGCGGCGCCACTCTTGCTCGCTTTCACGCTGGCCCTGACCTTGCCGCAGATCGAGCTACCGGCCGCGCGCCTGCTTGGGGCTGCCATCCCGCCGGCTGCCGCTTGCGGGGCAATGGTGCTGGTCGTGCTCGGAATCAGGACTCTGCTCCCGGACGACATTCCCGCGGCGCTGGCACTGGCGGCATTGGCATGCGGTGGGGCAGCCACCTACGCCGCGATCTTGACTCTGGCCTGGCCCGACGTCGTGCGGTCGAGCATCGCAATGCTCAAACGCCGGCCTGCAAGTCCGATGCCGCCCGCATCCGGGCAAGCGCCTTTCGGTCAAACCAATACCATCGTGGATTGAGCCTCGGCCTGAAACCCGGCACCGCCGCGGCGTAAGCCTCGGCCAGATGCTCCGGCAGACCCTGCGGGCCGCGCGACCGCATGATCCCGGTGATGATGCGGTTCTGAAATCGGCGAACCGCATAGTTGGTCATGCGCTGGGACTGGTTTCGCAAGCCCGTGACCGTGATGCTGTTAGGCTCGCAATAAAAGCCGGCGTCCAGGCACACTTCGACCAGATCGTGCCGCCATTCCGATTCCGGCCCGAGATCGGTGTGAGCCAGCGCGCAAATCAATCCGTCGTCGCCGACAAGATCGTTGGGGAGTCTGACTCCGCTCGCCCGAAACCGCCGGATGAAATCGCCAGCCAGGGCATAGCAATCGCCGAACAGGCCGCCTTCTTCCACCATAAGCCGACGATAGTGTTCGGCGTTGCGCCCATTCATGGGAATGGCCGAAGCCGCATTGATATGGGACCGCCGTGTCAGGCATGATTCGAGCGCGGCTATGGCCCCCGGGGTGAGCTCCGCATCGCCATCGACGAACACATATGTATCGGCCTGTGGCGCCTCGTCGAGAACGAAGCGGTTCCAGCTGCGTGCCTTGCCGCCCTCGGCATATTCCACCAGCCGGACGCCCCGTGCTGCGAAACCGCGAACGATCTGTGCGGTACGGTCGGCACTCCCGTTCACCACCACCGTTACCTGCACGCCCGGCTCGTCCAGCGGCAAGCTTTCAAGACAAGCGGCAATCCGCGCTTCTTCGTTATGGGCCAGCACGGTGACCAGCACGCGATTCGATTTTCCGTTCATGCGACGATGTCACCAAGCTTGCCGAGCGCACTGCCATTACCCCGATTGACTTCCCGCGTCAGCCACGTTTCGCGCAAGGCGGTTTGGCCACGGGCCGACCGAGTGGTATGATCGCCCGAGCCGTAGACACCAAGACCTGCGGCCGGGGAGATGATCGATGTTCCGCGGAACGGCACTTGCCGCCCTTCTGTGTCTTGCGACCGGCAGCCTCTCTGCGACGGCGCCCGAAGCGGAAAGCCCGTCCGCCGAGGAGGCAGCGCTCGCAAGCGACAGGTACGAACGGATGACCGTGCCCGTAACTATCGGCGATTCGGGATCCTATCGCTTCCTGATCGACACGGGGGCGCAGGCGACGGTGGTCACGCACAGGATCGTCGACAAACTGGGCCTGACACGTCGCGGGCAGGCCAGGCTCGTCGCGATGGGCAGTTCGCAGATGGTCGATCTGGTCGAAGTCGACGAACTTCGGTTCGCCGATCGCCTCATTACCGGGCTGATGTCGCCCCTGCTCCATGCCGGGCATATCGGCGCCGACGGCATTCTCGGGCTCGACAGCCTTCAGGATCTGCGCGTCCTGATCGATTTCCGCCGGGAGCGCATGCTTGTCGCCGATGCAGATATCCTCGGCGGCAATTCGGGATACGAGATCATCGTGCGCGCGCGGCGCAAGCTGGGACAGATGGTCATCACCGACGCCGAGGTCGACGGCATCCGCGTCGCCGTGGTTATCGATAGCGGGGCACAGAACAGCATCGGCAATCGCGCGCTGCTGCGAAAATTGAAAACGCGCGACACCGGCCTGTTGACCAGCATTGACGTTCACGGAGCAGAGGTGCTCAGCGATCTCTCCTATGTCCGCGAACTCGAGATAGGCGGGATGACCATGGGCAATGTCCCCATCGGCTTCACCGACAGCCCGATCTTCCAGGCATTGGGGCTCGACAGGCGACCGGCTCTGATCCTCGGCATCGGCAACATGCGCGTGTTCGACCGCGTGGCGATCGATTTCCGCACCCGCCAGGTGCTCTTCGATGTGCCCGGACAGGTCGACGCATCCCGTGCTCGGGCGATGTTCACGACTGGCGGGCCAAAGCTCCGCTAGCGCGACAGACACCTTGCCCCGCCGCATTACCTATACCAAGTAAGCGGCCGCATGCCGCCCGATACCGTCACTCCCCCCCAGCAAGACGATCCCGAAGGCTGGGCCACGATCCGGCGCTTCCTCCCGTATCTCTGGCCCAAGGACAACCGTTCGCTGCGCCGGCGCATCGTCGGGGCGATGATCTTCGTCCTGCTCGCCAAGGCGACCACGCTGGCCCTGCCCTTCGCCTATAAGGGCGCGGTCGATGCCATGACCACGCCTGCCAACGAAGCGGCGATGGCGGCGCTGGCCTTCGTCATCGCCTATGCCGCGGGGCGCCTGGCATCGGTGGTGTTCGACAATCTGCGCAACATCATCTTCGAACGCGTCGGGCAGGACGCCACCCGCCAGTTGGCAGAGGATACCTTTGCGCGACTGCACCAGCTTTCGCTGCGCTTCCACCTGTCGCGGCGCACGGGCGAGGTCACCAAAACGATCGATCGCGGGACCAAGAGCATCGATGTCATGCTCTATTTCCTGCTGTTCAACATCGCCCCGACGGCCATCGAACTCATCGCCGTCGGTGTCATCTTCTACATCAATTTCGGCTGGGAACTTGTCGCGGCGACTGCGGTTACCGTGGCCGCCTATATAACGGTGACGCGCAAGATCACCGAATGGCGCAACGAGCTGCGGCGAAAGATGAACGAGCTCGACGGCACGGCGCTCGCCCGCTCGGTCGACAGCCTGCTCAATTACGAGACGGTGAAATATTTCGGCGCCGAAGGGCGCGAACACCAGCGTTATGCCGAAGCCACGCGATCCTATGCCGAAGCTGCGGTGAAGAGCGAGAATTCGCTCGGCCTGCTCAATATCGCGCAGGCGGTGATCATGAACCTGCTGATGGGCGGCGCAATGGCATTCACCGTATGGCAGTGGAGCAAAGGTAGGCTGACCACCGGCGATCTGGTGCTGGTCAACACCTATCTTCTGCAGCTGTTTCGCCCGCTCGACATGCTCGGCTTCGTGTATCGCACCGTGCGTCAGGGTCTGATCGACATGGCCGAGATGTTCCGCCTGATCGATACCGCCGCCGAGGTGAAGGACACGCCTGGCGCCCCGGCGCTGGTGGTGCGTCGGCCGACGGTCGTCTTCGACAAAGTCCGTTTCGGCTATGAAACCGACCGCGAGATTCTACATGGGCTCAGCTTCGAAGTGCCCGCCGGCAACCATGTCGCGATCGTGGGGCCCTCCGGAGCGGGCAAGAGCACGATCGGGCGTCTGCTGTTCCGCTTCTACGATCCGTGGCAGGGACGCATCCTGATCGACGGACAGGATATCGCCGAGGTCACGCAGTCCAGTCTGCGAGAGAAGATCGGCATAGTCCCGCAGGACAGCGTGCTGTTCAATGACACGATCGGCTACAACATCGCATACGGCCGCGACCGAGCGAACCGCGACAAGGTGATCGAAGCGGCACGCGCCGCAGCGATCCTGCCCTTCATCGAGCGCCTGCCGGACGGTTTCGACACCGAGGTGGGCGAACGCGGCTTGAAACTGTCGGGCGGAGAGAAGCAGCGCATCGCGATTGCGCGGACGCTGGTCAAGGATCCGCCCGTCCTGCTGCTGGACGAGGCGACGAGCGCTCTGGACAGCCGTACCGAGCAGGCGATCCTCGCGACGTTGCGGCGCGTGTCCGAAAATCGCACCACGCTGGCCATTGCGCATCGCCTTTCCACCATTGCCGATGCAGACCGGATCCTCGTCCTCGAACAGGGGCGGCTGGCAGAGGCCGGGACGCATGGGCAGTTGCTGCAGAAGCGCGGGCTCTATGCCGAAATGTGGGCGCGCCAACAGGCCGAAAGCGAAGGCTGAACTTCCGCCCCCGCCCTTGTGCTGCAATGCAACATAGTCCATAGAGCTGCGCGATCTCTCGCATGCGCCGCCGGCTGCGTGCGTTCTCCGAACCTGACAGGACATTTGCCATGCTCGACCGTGCCGCGATCCGCCGCGACTGGTTCTCCAATATCCGTGCCGACTTGCTTGCCGGCCTTGTCGTCGCGCTGGCACTCATTCCAGAAGCGATCGGTTTCTCGATCATCGCCGGTGTCGATCCCCGGGTCGGGCTTTATGCTTCGGTCGCCATCGCCATGGTTATTGCCTTCACCGGCGGACGACCGGGGATGATCTCAGCTGCCACCGCCGCTGTTGCCGTGGTAGTCGTGCCGCTCGTGCGCGATCACGGGGTCGAATATCTCTTCGCGGCAACCATCCTGATGGGCGTGTTCCAGGGCATAGCAGCGTTGCTGCGCCTCGATCTTCTGATGCAGTTCGTCTCGCGCTCGGTCATCACCGGCTTCGTAAATGCACTCGCCATTCTCATTTTTACGGCGCAGTTGCCGCAGCTCGATCCCGGTGCTGCCGGAATCGGCTGGATGACCTACGCCATGGTCGCTGCAGCGCTGGCGATGATCTACCTGATCCCCAAGTTGACCACCGCCGTGCCAAGCCCGCTTATTGCGATCATCGTGCTGACCGCGCTGTCGATCTGGATCAATGCCCCGGTCAACACGGTCGCCGATATGGGCGAACTGCCCGAAGGTCTGCCCTATTTCGCCCTGCCCGATGTTCCGTTGAGCTGGGAGACGCTGGCTATCATCGCTCCCTATTCCGCAACCATGGCCGCGGTCGGCCTGCTCGAAAGTCTGCTGACCGCGCAGATCGTCGACGACATGACGCATACCGGCAGCGACAAACGCCGTGAGAGCGCCGGTCAGGGCGCGGCGAACATCGTCGCCGCTTTCTTCGGCGGCATGGGCGGCTGCGCGATGATCGGCCAGTCGGTCATCAACGTGACCAGTGGCGGCCGCGGGCGCTTATCGACCTTTACGGCGGGCCTCGCCTTACTGATCCTGCTCGCGCTGCTCGGCGACCTCGTCGGTCAGGTGCCGATGCCCGCGCTGGTGGCGATCATGATCATGGTTTCGGTCGGCACCTTCAGTTGGAACTCCATCCCCAATATCGCCAAGCATCCGTGGCAGAGCAGCGTCGTCATGGTGACCACGGTCGTGGTGGTAGTTGCCACGCACAACCTCGCGCTGGGCGTGCTGGCGGGCGCGGCCCTCTCGGGCGTGTTCTTCACCCACAAGGTGATGACGATGTTCGAGGTCGTGCGCGAACGCGAGGGCGAGAGCGCGATCTATCGCGCCGGGGGCCAGATCTTCTATGCCAGCGTCGAACGCTTCGAAGCCGCGCTCGGTCCCGAAAGCATCCAGCCCGATCCCGCAGACCACGTCGTGATCGACGTATCCAAAGCGCATTTCTGGGACATCAGCGCAGTCGGCGCGCTCGACAAGGTGGTCGAGCGGATGCGCCGCAATGGCCGCAGTGTGCAGGTCGTCGGCCTCAATCGCGCGAGCGCAGACCTGGTCGACAAGTTCGCCCTCACCGACAAGACCGGCGTCGAAAGCGGGCTTGCGCCTCACCCCTGACCTGCAGCGAGTTCCTTCAGGATTTCGAGCGCCTCGGCGGCGCGACCTTCCGGCACGAAGGCATGGTCGTGGTGGAGCGCAGCGACCATGTTGCAGGCGATCCCGGCCTCGGCCAGCACGCCGGAAACCGCCGCCGTCAACCCGACGCCTTCGAGGTCGGAGAATACTTCCAGCACGATCCGCGCGAAAACGGGCGCTCCCTCCGACGCGAGCTGGACCGGGACGATTGCCGAAACCCCTTCATCCTCTCGAAACGTGCCCAGCGCCGCCCCCAGCAATTCGGAAGCCCGGTCCGGCGTGACCGGTACGAAGCACCAGCGCCGCTCGTCGAGTCGCGGGCTCATTTGTTCGATCATCGCCCGACCGTCACGTGTCGGGCTGGTCATCACAGGATATACTTGCTGAGATCCGCATCGCCGGCGAGCGTTTCAAGGCGTTCGCGCACATAGGCCGCGTCGATCGTGATCGTTTCGCCCTTATGGTCTTCGGCCTCGAAGCTGATCTCCTCGAGCAGACGTTCCATAACCGTTTGCAGGCGGCGGGCCCCGATATTCTCGACCGTCTCGTTCACGCGGGCAGCCAATTTGGCGACTTCCGCGATCGCATCTTCGGTGAAATCGAGCGTCACCTCCTCGGTGCCGATCAGCGCCTTGTACTGCTCCACGAGGTTGGCGCGCGTTTCCTTCAGAATGCGCACGAAGTCCTCTTCGGTCAGTGCCCGCAGTTCGACGCGGATCGGCAAACGGCCCTGAAGTTCCGGCAGCATGTCGCTGGGCTTGGCCACGTGAAACGCGCCCGATGCGATGAAGAGCACATGGTCGGTCTTCATCGGCCCGTATTTGGTCGCCACGGTGGTACCCTCGATCAGCGGCAGCAGATCGCGCTGCACACCCTCGCGGCTGACCGATCCGCCGCGAACGTCGGACACGGCGATCTTGTCGATCTCGTCCAGGAAGACGATACCGTTGGTCTCCGCATTCTCCAGCGCGACGCGATTGACGTCGTCCTGATCCATCCGCTTGTCGGCCTCTTCATCGACGAGGCGGTCCCAGGCATCTGGCACTTTCAGTTTGCGCCGTTTCAAAGGGCTCTTGCCCATCGCCTTGCCGAGCATGTCCGACAGATCGATCATGCCGACACCGCCGGGCATACCGGGAATATCCATTTGCTGGCCCGGCTGCTCGCGCACTTCGATCTCGACCTCGGTGTCGTTCATCGCATTTTCGACGATGCGCTGGCGGAACGCCTCGCGCGTCGCTTCGCTGGCATTGTCGCCCACCAGCGCGGTGAGCAGCCGGTCCATCGCTGCCTTGCTGGCCGCTTCGCGCACCGCCTCGCGGCGACGCTCCTTCTCCAGCCTGATCGCTTCTTCGGCGAGATCGCGCGCGATCTGGTCGACATCGCGACCGACATAGCCGACCTCGGTGAACTTGGTCGCTTCGATCTTGATGAAGGGCGCTTCGGCGAGCTTCGCCAGTCGGCGGCTGATTTCCGTCTTGCCGCATCCGGTGGGGCCGATCATCAGAATGTTTTTCGGCGTCACTTCATCGCGCAGCTCGGGGCCGAGCCGCTGGCGGCGCCAGCGATTGCGCAGCGCCACGGCGACCGCACGTTTGGCGTCTTTCTGGCCGATAATATGTTCGTCGAGGGCGACGACGATGGCTTTGGGGGTCAGGTTGTCGGTCAATTCATTTTTTCCAAAGTCGCGCTCACGCGCGGTGGATGGGCGAGGATGAGTGGGTTTGCCGAGGGCAAATCCGTCACACCGTTTCGAGCGTCACATTGCCGTTCGTGAATACGCAGACGTCGGCGGCGACCGCCATGGCCTTGCGTGCAATGGTTTCGGCGTCGTCTTCGTAATCGACCAGCGCCTTGGCAGCCGACAGCGCGTAATTGCCGCCCGAGCCGATGGCAGCGATCCCGCCTTCGGGTTCGAGCACGTCGCCATTGCCGGTCAGCACCAGCAGGTTGTCCTTGTCCGCCACGATCATCAGCGCTTCGAGATTGCGCAGATACTTGTCCATGCGCCAATCCTTGGTCAGTTCGACCGCGGCGCGCAGGAGCTGGCCGTTATGCTGTTCGAGCTTGCGTTCGAGCCGTTCGAACAGGGTGAAGGCATCCGCGGTCGCGCCCGCGAAGCCGGCAACGACCTTGCCGCCCTCGCCGATCCGGCGAACCTTCCTGGCATTGGGCTTCATCACCGTATTGCCCATGGAGACCTGTCCGTCTCCGGCAATCACGGTTTCAGTGCCGCGCTTGACGCCAATGATGGTGGTGGAATGCCACTGGGTCAGGCCGTGGCGATTGTCGTTTGCATCCATGCCGCGCGATATGGGGGGCGCAAAGCAGTGGTCAAGCTATGCGCTCGACAGCGTCAGGAGCCCGGGCCCTGACCGCCGACGCCCGGCGCGCCGACCGCACCGATATTTCCGAACAGATCTTCGAGGAAAGTGCGTTCCCTGCCCAGCGTCGGCGTCGCATCGCCATCGGGGCTGAGATAGACGACCTTGTCCATTCCCGTCCGTTCGGCGGACACGACGTTGCCGGCCTGATCGAACTTTACCGCCAGCACCGAATGTTCCCGAATGCGCGGACGCACGAAGGGTTTGCGCGCGGTCGTGCTGGACACATAGTACCACGTTTTCTCGCCATACTGGCTTTCGAAAGTCGGCCGGCCGAGAACGCCTGCCACGCTCTGTTCGTTATCAATGCCGGGCTGGACCGATTGCACCAGCGCCGCATCGACGATGTAGCCGCGCGGCTCGCGGATGGAGGTGCAACCGCTCGCGGCAATGGCGCCTGCGCCGATGGCGGCGAGACCCAGAATTTTCGCTCTGTTCATGGGAACAGCAAATCTCCGTCTTCCGGCAGGTGCTTGGCCGCGGGCGGCCACCTGCCTATATGCTCGGCCAACGCCTTAATCCGAAAGCGTCGGCCCATGCAACTCGGCAATGGGCGGCGCTTGGGGATCGCGGCCTGTATTGCCGCTGAACGGAGTAGTCTCGTGTCTTTCCTCGCCCGCCTTTTCGGCACTCGGCCCGACCCGCGCGAAGAATGGCGCGCCCTGTGGCATCGCATTGTCGGCGAAGCGCGCGATCCCGACTGGTATCGCATGTGCGGCGTCGCCGATTCCGTCGAAGGGCGGTACGACATGATCACGCTGGTGCTGACCCTGGTCATGCTGCGGCTGGAGGACGAAGGCGATCAGGGCCCTGCCACCGCCCGACTGACAGAGCTGTTCGTCGACGACATGGAAGGCCAGATGCGCGAGGCGGGGATCGGCGATCCGACCGTGGGCAAGAAGATCAATGCGCTGATGGAAAGCATGAACGGGCGCATCGGCGCCTATCGCGAAGGCCTGCGCAGCGATCCGAAAGTGCTGGTGGAGGCGGTGCGCCGCAATGTCACCATGGCCCAGCCCGACGAGGCCGAGGCGCTGGTCCAGCGCATGGCGGCCCTGCATGCGCGGCTCGAACGGACCGGGCTCGATCAGCTGCGGGCGGGCGAGATCGCGGCATGAGCGCGGTCGAACTCAGCCGTCCGGTCAAGCCGCGCGTTCTGCCCGCCGAGCCAATCGTGGTGGAGGCCAGCGAGGCCGAGCGCGCCGCGCTGGCGGAACGGTTCGGCATAACGTCGATCCCGGCGCTTAAAGCGACGATCGCGTTCGGGACCCGGGACGACGCGGTGCTGGCCAATGGCACGCTGACCGCCACCATCGAACAGCCCTGCGCGGTCACGCGCGAAGACCTGACCTACGATGTCGAGGAGCCACTCGCATTGCGCTTCATACCGGCAGGATCGCTGCCGGACCATGCGCCCGACGAGGAAATCGAACTCGACAGCGAGGATCTCGACGAGATCGAATATGAGGGCGACACCTTTGACCTCGGCGAAGCGATCGCGCAGACGCTTGCGCTGGCCATCGATCCCTACCGCGAAGGCCCGGGCGCCGACGAGGCGCGCCGCAAGGCGGGCATCGCAAGCGACGAGGATCAGGCGCCAAGCGGCCCACTGGCCGAAGCACTGGCAGGGTTGAAGGGCAAGGAAGGGTAGCGTCCGCTAGTGGGGTGGTTTTGCGACAGTCTGCTTTCGGTGGTTGGCCGGGTCAAAGCGGACATCCACTGAACTTCGTCCAGGGCTTTGTAGCCGGTGGTCACCCAGTTGACCAGCGGCAGGACGGCGAACACCGCGCCAAGGGCGAAGAGCGGCACGTGGCGAGCAGCGCAAGATAGACCGAATTCGATCTAAGCGATCTGCCGATGGTGGATCGGACGGGCTGCGGGCACATTGGAGGCATCGAAATCGGAAAGGAGCCCCCCGTGTCCGTCGAAGCCACCACTGCCGCGAACGATATCCGTCAATTGACCCAGGACAATGGTCTCTTGGGCACGAGTCGAAATGGACAGATGCAGGAGGTTCGCGACATTCTGGACGGACTGTCGCCCGCCGACCGGAACATCGCGATCAGCCAGCTGTCCGACGCCGATCTCCAGGCCCTGGCCGATGATGTCAACGCTGGCGGCATCCTGGGGGCGCAGGGCCTGTCGGCCGATGAGAAACGCGATATGTTCGTCGACCTTGCGCGAGGTCTCGAGGGCGATCAGCTGGCGCGGATCAGCGAGGCCTTCGACGATCGCGCGGATGTGATTGCCTTGGGCGACGCCGTCGCCACCCATGCCACCGCCGAAGTCAAGGTGGACTTCGTCGCCGCCACCGCGGACCGAACGACCGATAATCCGACGACCGACCATGTCAGCATTGGTTCTTCGTACTCGCAGAACGGCGACGCCGATGCCGTGGCGATCGGATCGGTGATCGCCAGCCTGAACGGGAACGCGTCCGCCGTGAACCGGAGCCTGGCCAGTCTGAGCGACGACCAGCTTCAGGCCGTCGCCACCGCCGGTGCCGGCCAGGTCAACTTCTACAGCCGAGCCGGGGTGTCGATCAGCCTGAGTCCCGACCGCCTGACGGACTTCCTGGACGCTGCAGCCACGGCTTCCAGCGCCGAACAGAAGGGCCGAGCCTTCGAAGCGGGTGCCACCACGCTGAATGCCATCGGGCAGGACACGGGCTTTGGCGTGATCAATCCGGAGCTGGGCACAACCTCCGAAGCGATCCAGGCCTCGCTGACCCGAATCCTGGATGCCGATACCAATGGCGTCCTCCGTTACCTCGAGACAGCGGACCGGACCGGCGGGGCTCTGTCGGCCTACACGACTCAGACCCTGTCCCAAGACGGCGGGCAGGAACAGATCGGACGGCTGATCGAGCGGGTGCAGCAGGGCAATGGTCTGAACCAGACGCCCCAAAGCCGCTTCGAGACCCTCGAAAACGGCCATTATCGGAACGCTCAGGTGATGGGGTATCTGTCCGGGGCGATCCAGGTAGGGATCACCAAGAACGCCGAGAGCGCCCGCGAACAGGCCGAGCTGGTGACGGGCATTTTCTCCGAAGTAGTCGGCCTGGGCACAGGGAATCTGCCAGGTCCGGTTGGATCGACGATCGGCGTCCTGACCGATCAGGTCATGGACCAGATTGTCGACGAGCTGGCCAGTTCCGGCGATCTCAGCTCGGCGATGTATGAGCTCACCTTCCCCACCGACACTGGCACCAGTCGCCCCTATGAGGGGCCGGCCGAGGCCGACTATGATTCCGCTTCCAGCCGTGTCATACTCGCCAATCGCTAGGGAGCATGGGTTGATCGGTGCGTGTTTTTTGGACAGGCTTGGCTTTAATGTCGGCCCTACTGGCGTGCGCGCCGATGGCTGAGGAAGTGCCACCGCCTCCCGACGGCGCGAGTCCCTATCGACCGTCGACCGGCGTGCCGGAACAGGTTTCGCGCATGGAGATTGCCTTGGCCTCGCGGATCGAGGAGCGCTACAAGCCGCTCGACTGGACGCTATACTCGCTGCCTGAAACGACCCCTGAAGACGAAGTTCTGCGCTATTACGAAACCCGTCTTTCCGACTGGGATGGGTCGGGCGATGGAAATGACCGCGATGTCCGTTATCGCATCTGGACGCGTGAGGATCAGGTCATCGCGGTCGCGGTGTTGCCCCGGACCGTCGAAACCGGGGCATCCGTGCTGATGGTTCTGCAGGATCGCTGACACGGAGTGTTCAAGTGCGGTGTTTGGCAAGAGCGACTTCGTTGGGGTCGCCGAGTTCGTCTGGATGTTTGGTGCCGGCAGTGGGACTATCGCCTGCTCGGAGATAGGCGGCCAGGTCCTTCGGACCGACGGTATCCATTTCAGTCGGCGGGTTCGACGTTCCGACCACGATACGGCGGCGGTTGCCAGCAGACGGGTCTTGGCGAACATAGTACGGTGTCTACCGGATTCGATGGACATCCTGCTGCCCAATTTCCGTCGATATCACCAGGCCGTTCGCCGATACGAGGGGCGCGCTGATGGAAAATCGGGGCGGCATACAAATTGCACAATTCGCCAAATCTGACGATGTGGCCCGTTACCACCGAATGCCATGTGCGGTGCAGTGTTGTAGTTAGTAGTTGTCACCCGCTCTTGGGTGGTTTTGCGACCGTCCGCCTCCAGATCGAGGACAGGGTTGACCAAACACGTGCTCCAACCATATAGTTATCATGGTAACCATGAGGGATTTCATGAGCAATCAGTTGAATGTCGTCGCGCGCATCGTTCCGAAGTCGGAGCATTTAGATGCAGCACGAGATGCAATCCGGAACATCCTTGAACAAACCCGGGCCGAACCGGGCTGCATCGAATTTCGCCTTAGCGAAAGCGCGAGCGAAGGCTCTTTGCATCTCTACGAGGAATGGCGCGATGAGGCAGCGCTCGCATCGCATCACGAGCAGCCATACACGAAGGCTGTTTTCGCGGCCTATCGGGACTGGCTAGCCGAAGAACCCGAGATTTTGCACCTGCGCCCAGTGCGATAGTATTGTGTTTTTTCTCAAGGAACTTCCCAGTCGACAGATGGTCGATGGCTACGCCGATCGTTTCGATGATGTCGATGCCGGCAAGGTGCTCGATGCGCTTCAGATCTTGCGCACCGCAAGTCGGCTCATCCGCGAACTCGAAGCCTACTTCGCTCGGCACGACCTTTCCCAGCTACGTTTCCTGACCTTGATCGTCATCGACCGCGAACCCGATCGGGATAGTCTCGCCGTGAGTGACATTGCCGACAGACTGGACGTATCCCGCCCCGTCGTGACGCGAACGCTGCAAGGTTTGGAAAAAGCTGGCCTCATCCGAATTTCCCATAACGAAAGCGACGCGCGCTCACGGAACATCTCGCTTAGCGATAGCGGCAAAAGCACGCTCGAGAGAGTCTTGCCGGGATATTTCGCGATTTTGCACCGCCACGTAACCGGTGCCGACGGTTGATCATGCGGATCGTGATTTTTCGAACCGTTCTGGTCTGGATGATCGTCTGGCCGCTAGTGACCGGCATACTCATATTGCTCGGCCTTCTGGCGAACGATCTGGCGTTGGTCGTTCAGACCCTCGTTCTCACAGCAATTCTCGTCCCTCTCATCAGCCTGTGGCTCGCACCGGCGATGCAAAGATTGGCGACGCACCTATTGAAAGGAAAACAATGACAGATAGATTCCAGCGGGGATTGGAAAACCTGAAGAAGATCGACGGCGAAACTGGGCAGAAGGTGATCGACGGCCTCCAGAGTATATCGCCCGATCTCGCTCGCTATACCATCGAATACCCCTTCGCCGATATCTACGCGCGACCAGGCCTAGGCCTGCGTGAACGCGAGATCGCGACGATCGCCGCACTGACGGCCACGGGGACGGCACAACCGCAGCTAAAGGTTCATATCCAAGCGGGCCTGAATGTTGGCCTGACAAAGGCCGAGATCGAGGAAATCATCATACAGATGACCGTCTATGCAGGTTTTCCCGCTGCCTTGAACGGAATGCAAGCAGCCAAGGAAGTGTTCTCGAACACAGAATAGGTGCCCTTTCCTGGAGCATTTATATCTCCTTCGAGGAATGCGACAAAAGGAGTTCGATGTGCGGTATTAAGGTCGAAAGCCGATTTTCGCCGCTGACTTTCTTTCGTTCTTTTATGCCCCAGCGCGTCGGCAATGGCAGAGAGATCACCAATCCGTTCTGGGCAAGCGAGAATACTATGTGCCGGTGCGACGCCGTCTTGGACGAAAGATGGAAATCGAGGAGAATACTACGCTGGCGAATTAGGGCTTCGCTGCACAGGCCCAATTTATTATGATCCAATGATGTTTGGCACCCTTCGCCGCGGATGGAAACTGGCTGTCATGACCTTGCCAGCGGTGCTGATCAGTACGCCCTTGGCAGCGCAGCTATCCCTACCGCCGTGGGAGGGGACACCTGCGGCAGGTCAGACGATGCTGGAATGGATCGATCCGCCGATCCTGTCCTACGAGATCCCGCCCGATCGCCGGGCGGATACCAGCTCCTGCAAGGAACGCAGTGAAACGGAGCTCGACGAGGTCGTGCTGACCTGCGAGCCGTTATTGCAGGCAGCGAAGCTTTTCCTTCGCATGGAGTTTGCGGCGCAGGAGCCGACCGGCGACCGTCGGCGCAATCAGGACGAGGCGCTGGCCCATGCCGACACGCTGATCGCGATGACGGAAGAAAAGGCTTGGCCGCTCCAGAGATATTTTCTGATGAAGGCGCTCCTGCAGAAGGCCAATATCCATCAGCGGCGGGCTGAGCCCTCGCAGGCTCTCGACGCATTGTACGAAGCGAGCGAGAACATCTTCGGGATACCTGGTTTCGACTACGAACTTCACCAACTTGAGATCGAGCGCAAAATCATCGATGCCTTGCTTGATCTGGACCGGCGCGATGATGCCGGTCTGGTCCATGTCACAAGCAGCCTGATCTTTGAACGCGGGGTCTATCCGTCCGGGGCCATCTCCATGTACAAGGCGACCGAACGGCTGGCGGTCACATCGATCTATGCAGATGACCGGGAGTACGCGCGAGAGATCGTCGACACAAATTTGCGCGATCTGATCACGACGATTCCCGATCGCAACGAACAGTTCGGCAGGACCACACTGGAGGATCTGCAGATCTACCTCGCCGCGGGACGTGGCGACGAAAGCGAGATCGTGCAGATCATCGAAAGCCGCATGGCCGAACGTCCCGGACGCCCGCCCTGTCGGCAGACCAGTTCCTATTTCCCGCAGGTCGTCGCCCCAGTCCATCGTGCGCCGCAAGTCCAACAGGCCTTGCGCGATGCTGGTTGCACCGACCAGGATTTTGCAACGATCGACACGGCGATTGAAAGCGGCGTCGCGAATCTTGGCGGCAAGCAGATTCTTCCGCCCAACACGAAGCCATAGTCGAGGCAGAAGCCGCGTCCGCTTTTAGGCATCGGCGATTTCAAGTTGAACGACCGAAATGCAGTCGGGAGCAGCTACTCCGAACTTTCCTACAAGCAGGCGATCGTGCCAGCCATAGGGCCATGCCGTGCACGCCTCATCAACTTGCTGAAATTGCCCGCTCGGACGGGTTCCATACAGAGGCAGCTTTTTCCTGCCTGGACAGTGTAACAGGCGGTCCATGTCTCAGCTTCGCCCGCGCAATGCTGAATGCAGAAGCCATCGAATCAGAACGGAATATCGTCGTCGAGATCGTCGTAGTTCGAGCCACCGCCGGAGCCGCCCGACGAGCCGCCGCCCTGGTTCCAGCCGCCCTGGCCGCCGCCCGAGCTGCCACCCTGGTCCCACGAACTTCCGCCGCTGCGCTGGGCGCCGCCACCGCCGCCCGAACCACCCTGGGCGCCGTCGAGCATGGTCAGCGAGCCGTTCATGCCGCGGATGACGACTTCGGTGGAATAGCGATCGTTGCCCTGCTGGTCCTGCCATTTGCGGGTCTGCAGCTGACCTTCGATATAGACCTTGCTACCCTTGCGCAGGAAGCGTTCGACCACGCCGACGAGCCCTTCGGAAAAGATCGCGACGGTGTGCCATTCGGTCCGTTCCTGCCGCTCGCCGGTATTGCGGTCCTTCCACGTTTCGCTGGTGGCGATGCGCAGGTTGGCGACCTTGCCCCCGTTCTGGAAGCTGCGGATTTCCGGGTCGGCGCCCAGGTTCCCGATCAGCATGACTTTGTTGAGGCTACCGGCCATCGAATCGTTCCTTCGTATCTGTTGGGCTTGGCCTATCGGATGCAGGCTGTGGCTGCCAGTGAAGATGGTTCCGTGTTCACAGGTCCGATTTTGGCGCTCACGGAGACACAGGGGCGCAGAGAATCCTGCGGCAATGCCGCATATATTCACACGAAGCCACGAAGAGGGCAGCACGACAGCGGACTGTCCCGCCCTCTTCGTGGCTTCGTGTGAGACTCAAAATACGGCGACGCCGCGGCTCGAACCTCTCTGCGCCCCTGTGCCTCCGTGAGCGCCTACAACCCCGCAGCCGTCGCGATCCAGAAGGTCAGTCCGGCGAAGACATAGGCCAGTGCGAAGAGGTAGCCGACCATGAAGGCCGGCCATTTCCAGCCATTGGTTTCGCGCCGCGCGACCGCGATGGTCGAAATGCATTGCGGGGCGAAGACGAACCAGGCGAGGAAGGCCAGCGCGGTCGGCAGGCTCCACAATGCGGCGATCCGGTCGGTCACGCCTTCGGCGGCGAGATCCTCGTCGTCGGCATCGACGGCGTAGGTCGTGGCGAGCGCCGAAACTGCCACTTCGCGCGCGGCCATGGCCGGCACCAGCGCCAGGCTCATCTCGCGGTTGAAGCCGATCGGAGCAAGTATCGGATGGATTCCATCGGCCACCATGCCGGCGAAACTCGCATCCATCTGGCTTTCGCCGGGCTCCGCCTTGGGGAAGCTCAGCATCAGCCACAGAGCGATAGTGACCATGAAGATGATCGTGCCGGCGCGGCGCAGGAACACCCAGGCGCGCTGCCACAGGCCGATGGCGAGATCCTTAATCCGCGGCAACTGGTAGCGCGGCATTTCCATGATGAAGCCGCTGGCCGCGCCCTTGGCGACCGAATTGCGCAGCACCAGCGCCACCACCATCGCGCCGACGATCCCGGCGATATAGAGGGCGAATAGCACGAGACCCTGCAGCCCGATACCCGGGCCGACGGTGGTCTGCGGGATGACCGCGGCGATAATCACGGCATAAACCGGGAGGCGCGCCGAACAGGTCATCAGCGGCGCGACGAGAATGGTGGTCAGCCGGTCCTTCGCGTCGGGAATGCTGCGGGTCGCCATGATGCCGGGAATGGCGCAGGCGAAGCTGGACAGCAGCGGAATGAAGCTCTTGCCGGACAGGCCTACGCCCGCCATCAGCCGGTCCATCAGGAAGGCCGCGCGGGCCATGTAACCGGTCGCTTCCATGATCAGAATGAAGAAGAACAGGATCACGATCTGCGGCAGGAAGACGACCACCGCACCGACACCCGCCAGCACGCCTTCGGTCAGGAAATCGCGGAAGAAACCGCCGGGCATGGTGTCGATGACCAGCCCCGAAATCGCGCCGACCCCGCCCTCCAGCGCGTCGGCGAAAGGCGTTGCCCAGGCGAACACCGCCTGGAAGATCACGAATAGCAGGCCGAACATCAAAACCGGCCCGATCCAGGGATTGAGCAGCACGCGGTCGACGCCGTTTTCGATCGTATGGCGCGCCGATTGCGAGAGAATCGCCCCGCGCGCCATGTGCTTGGCCCCAAGGCGCCGCTCCGGCAGGGTGATATGCCAGCGCTTATGCGCTTCCTCGTCCGCATGGGTTTCCGCTTCGGCAATCGCGGCGGAGAGGTCCTCGAGCCCCTTGCGCCTGACGGCGACGGTCGGGATGACGGGCACGCCGAGCGCTTCGGACAGCGCCGCGGGATCGAGCACCAGCCCGTCGCGCTCGGCGAGATCGATCATGTTGAGCGCAACCACCGTCGGCCGGCCGAGCTCGAGCACTTCCTGCGCGAAGACGAGATGCTGTTCGAGATTGGCGGCATCGATCACCAGCACGATCACGTCGGGCAGCGCTTCGCCTTCGAATTCGCCATGGACGACCTTGCGCGTCACCTCCTCGTCGGGGCTGGCGGCATCGAAGCTGTAGGAACCGGGCAGGTCGATCAGTTCGACAGGCTCACCGCTCGGCAGGATAAGGCGCCCGGCCTTCCGCTCCACCGTCACGCCGGGATAATTGGCGATCTTCTGTCGTGCGCCGGTCAGCGCGTTGAACAGGGCCGACTTGCCCGCATTGGGATTGCCGACGAGAGCGGCGGTACGTTTGCGGCTCATACCGGTTCCACCTCTATCGCAAGGGCGTGCGACCGGCGCAGCGCGATGGTCATGCGTCCGATGCGGACGGCCAGCGGATCGCGCGTGCCGAAAATGCCGCGATGGATCACGGCGACTTCGGCCCCCTCGTCTACTCCCAGGGCTTTCAGGCGCTTGCCTTCATCCTCGGCCAGTGCGACCCAGTTGACCGCCACGATCCGCGCGGTCTTGTCGTGTTCGTATCCGTCGAGCGTCATGCCATGGCCGCTGCCAGATGCAATCGCCTATTGCAACCGATTATCAATAAGGAACTACCGCGCGGGATAGCGCAGCCGCCCCAGGAAGCGCGACATGCTGAAGCTCTCGCGCTCCGGATTCAGCCATTTGGCCTTCGTCCGCTCGAACTTCATGACGCCTTCTATCCGGCGGTCGAGGAACGCACCGGTATCGGCCTTGTCTGGACTTTCATCCTGCGCGAACACGGTCAGCGTGGCACCGTAGATCGAGGCGAGAATCGCACGCTTGGTATAGTGGTTGTAATCGGTCGCCGTATCGCCCGCGAGCCGCCACATCACATCGGCGCTGCGCCAGCCGACCCGCAGCGCGCGCGGGGCATTCTGCGGCATGGCCATGATCGCGAGCGCGCGGCGAAGCGATTCTTCGAGCCCGGCTACGGCATCGAGACGATACTGCACGAGACTGTGGATGCGTTCGCGGATCTTCATTTCGGCCAGCTTGTCTGCCGGAAGGTCCAGCGCCATCTGCCGATCGATGGTTTCGATCCACGCGCAGATCATGCCCATTGCGCCCTCGTTCTTGTAAGCGAGGCGAGCGACATCGCGGTCCGCGCCCAATTGGTCGGCGGCCATGTCGAGCGCATCCGCGCTCCAGCCATCGAACACCGCCGCCTCGGCAATGCCGGGGGCCAGCGCCAGCCGCAGCTCGTCGAGCGTCAGATCCTCGACCTCCATATCTCAGCTCGGCCCGTAGGATTCGGATTGGTCGCCGCGATCGGTTTCGGCCCGCTCGATCTCCTCCAACATGCTGGAATTTGTTCCCATCAGCTTGGCATAGTCGCGCGCCGTCCGGCCGGAATTGTCCGCCCGATCGGGGCTTGCCCCTTTCTGGATCAACAACCGTACCAAGCCGCTATCGCGCCGGTGGACGGCAGTGATCAACGGGGTTTCGCCCGTGCTATTGGGCACGTCGACCGCCGCGCCGCGATCGGCGAGAATTTCGACGCCTTCGGCAAAACCGAGCTGGACCGCCAATTGCAGCGGCGTCCTGCCGTTCTTATCGGCGATATTGGGGTTCGCCCGCTTGGACAGCAGGAAGCGCAGCCATACCGCATCGCGCCGCTGAGTGACGACGTGCAGCGCGGTCTCACCGCTCGTGATGTCGCGCGAATTGACGAGTATGCTGCCCGGTTGTTCAAGAAACCGCGTGACCTCGTCTCCTTCGCGCTTCTTCACCGCGTCGAGAAATTTATAGCCGTCGCTCTGAGACTGAGCATAGAGCGGCGATGTCATTATCGCCCCTGCCAGCGTGGCCAGAAGAATGTTTTGTGTGAAACGCTTCACCGTGCGAAAGCCCCTATTATCCGCAAGTAGATGGACGGCACGCCCTTGCCGATGCGCGCTTAGCAGAGCATGAACCGTCAGACCATGTTACACAACCGCATCGCGATTTTCGCCGCCCTGCTGACGCTATCCGCCTGCAATGCCGCCCCTGCTGCCGAACCGCCGCTGGCTGGCGCCGCAATCGGCGGGGAATTCACGCTGACCGGCGAGGACGGCAAGCAGGTCAGCTGGAGCGATTTCGACGGAGAATACCGCACAGTCTATTTCGGCTATACCTACTGTCCCGACGTGTGCCCGGTCGATACTCAGCGTGCGATGGCGGGGCTGAAAGCTTTCGAGAAGAACAGCCCGCAGCTCGGCGCGCAGATCCAGCCGCTCTTCATCAGCGTCGACCCCGAACGCGATACGCCCCAGGTTCTCGCGGAATTCACCGACAACTTCCATCCCCGACTGATCGGCATGACCGGGACCAGGGAGCAGCTCGATCGGGTCGCAGGCGAATTCGCGGTGACCTATTCGATCGGGGAAAAACAGGAAGGCGGGGGCTACCTCGTCGGGCACACGAACATCACCTATCTGTTCGGTCCCGATGGCAAGCCACTCGCCCTGCTGCCGACCGACGAGGGCGCGGAAGCAGTCGCTGCGGAACTGGAAAAATGGGTGCGCTGAGGGACCGCTTCTGGGAACGGCCCCTGACGGATCTCAACACCGAGGAATGGGAAGCGTTGTGCGATGGCTGCGGGCGGTGTTGCCTGCACAAGGTAGAATACGAGGACACCGGAGAAATCGAGCATACGAATGTCGCGTGCAAGCTGCTCGATACGCAGACCGCGCGCTGCACGGACTATCGGCACCGGCGGGCATTCGTGCCGGACTGCCTGCGGCTGACACTCAGGATCGTCGACAAGGTAAGCTGGCTGCCACCTACCTGTGCCTACCGTTTGAGGGCCGATGGGCTACCGCTTCCACGTTGGCATTATCTCATCTCGGGTGACCGCGATGACGTGGTAAGCGCGGGCGTTTCCGTGGCAGGCCGCGTGATCGGCGAGGACCTGGCCGGGCCGCTGGAGCATCACATCGTCGACTGGGGCGACGATAATGAAGAGAGCGCGGCGTGATCGACTGGCTCCGCCGCGAAGCACTGGAGCCGGTGATCAAGCTCAACGGGCGCGAGTTGCCAATCGAGATCGCCCGCAACCGCCGCGCCAAACGCCTGACCCTGCGGCTTGCGCCGGACGGCAGTGCAATACGCATCACCTTGCCCCAGTGGTGCCGGAGCGCAGAGGCTATCGCCTTCGCCCATGCGAGGCGCGAGTGGCTGAGCGCCCAACTCGCCAAAGTGCCCCAACGTCGCGATCCGGTGCGTGACGGAAGCCTGCTCTATCGCGGCGGCGAAATCGCTGTCGACTGGCGCGAAGAACTTCCGCGGAAGCCCCGTTTCGAAGATGGCGCGCTTATCGTCGGAGGTCCGCGGGATACGCTATCCAGGCGTCTCCGGCGCTGGCTGGAGGACGAAGCCTTGTACCTGTTCGGCGCGGATGCCGCCGATTACTGCGCGCGTGCGAAGTTGAAACATGCGGAGGTAAAGCTGACCCGTGCCCGACGACGCTGGGGAAGCTGTTCTTCAGAAGGCGTTTTGCGGCTCAACTGGAGGCTGGTTCAGGCCCCCGATTTCGTCCGTCGCTCGGTCGTCGCGCACGAGGTCGCGCATCTCGCCTATTTCGACCATTCACCCGCCTTCCATGCGCTGCTCGATCGGCTCTACGAAGGCGATATCGCACAGGCGAACGATTGGCTCAGCCAACATGGGCGCGGACTCTACGCGGCATTCGACTAGCGCATACTGGCGCGGTTCATCGAAAAACCCTATCCTGTAGCCCATGCGCCTCAAGACACGCTTCAATGCCAAGGCCGGCTTCGCGGATTTGTGGGACTACATCCGCGAACCGCGGCCCTATCGCTGGACCTTTCTGACGATTTCGATCCTCATACCGCTGGTTGCCATCGCAATGCTGGCGCAGGAATCGCACTTCCGCCCGCCCGACGCGCCGAAGGTGACCTTCATTTCAACCTTTGCCGAAGGCCGGAGCGACGAGGAAATCCGCCAGACGAATATCGAGAACCAAAAGCGCAAGGAGGCCCGCGAGGCAGAACTCGCCGAACTGCGCGAGCAGAAAGTGGAGGCGTACAAGACCCTCGGACGCGCAACCGGGCTCGATGTCGACGAGATGGAGCGGGAAGCACAGATCGAGAATGCGCGCGAAGAAGCCGCTGCCGAAGCGCGCCGCCGCGAACTTTATCCGGCAGGCACAACGGTTGACGACAGCGGCGAGTGACTCGCGCTGGCTCGACGCGGCGGCACGGCTTGCCAGTCGCGCCCGGCCGGAGAGCTACCCCAATCCGGGCGTGGGATGCATCCTCGTAAAGGACGCTGCGGTCGTCGGCCGCGGTTGGACCGCCCCGGGAGGCCGGCCTCATGCAGAGGCTGCCGCGCTGCAACAGGCGGGAGAGCAGGCGTTTGGCGCAACGGCTTACGTGACTCTCGAACCTTGCGCGCACCGGTCCCGACGCGGCCCCGCCTGCAGCGACCTACTGATCGAGGCTGGTGTCAGCCGAGTGGTAGCGGGCGTCGAGGACCCCGATCCGCGTACCGCCGGCGACGGTCTTGCGAGGCTTCGCCAAGCCGGGATCACGGCAGATCTCCTGCTTTCCACCACAGCCGAAACGAGCCTTGCGGGATATCTCGCCCGCGCACGGCATCAGCGCCCGCATGTCACGATGAAGCTAGCCATATCGCTCGACGGCTGCATTGCGATGGCGAATGGCGAAAGCCAGTGGATGACGGGCCCGGTTGCGCGCGCGCACGTCCATTCGCGCCGTGCCCTTGCCGATGCGATACTGGTAGGCGGCGGCACCTGGCGGGCGGATAAGCCCAAGCTCGACGTGCGCCTTCCCGGGCTCGAGGGCCGCGACCCGCAGCGCGTGGTACTCACCCGCGGGGTTGCACCCGATGGAGTCAAAGTCATCAACTCGCCTGACCAGATCTGCCAGCTCGACGCGCTATATCTCTATGTCGAGGCGGGCGCGAATATCGCGGCCAGCTTCCTCGAGGCCGATCTGGTCGATCGTCTGGAACTCTATCGCGCCCCCATAGTCATCGGCGGCGGGCGCAGCGCAGTCGGCGATCTGGGGCTGGAGAGCCTTGCCGAAGCGCATGGCCACTGGACGCTGGCCGAACGCCGCCAGCTTGGCAGCGACAGCTTCGAAGCCTACAGCCGCCTGCGCCAGAAATAGAGGGTAGCCAGGAGCACACATGTTCACCGGGATCGTCACCGCCATCGGCACCGTCAAGACTATCGAGGACAAGGGCGACATACGTGTCGTCATCGGCTGCCCATGGGACCCGGCAGGGATCGATATCGGCGCGTCGATATCCTGTTCGGGCGTGTGTCTGACCGTGGTCGAGAAAGGCGGCAGGGAAGGCGATGCCTGGTTTGCGGTCGATGTGTCCGGCGAAACGGTCAGCCGCACCGCGCAGGACCAATGGCGTGCGGATCGCCGCCTCAATCTCGAACCTGCATTGCGGCTGGGCGACGAACTTGGCGGCCATCTCGTTACAGGTCATGTGGATGCGGTCGGCCGGGTGGCCCTCGCCGAGGATTTCGGCGGGTCGACCCGGCTGGAAATTCTCGCCGACGAAGATATCGCGCCTTACGTGGCGGAGAAGGGCTCGATCACTGTCGATGGCGTGTCACTGACCGTCAACGATGTCGAGGACGAGGAAAGCGGCGATGTCCGTTTCGCGCTCAACATCATCCCCCACACCGGCGAGGTGACGACGCTGGGCGATCTGTCCGAAGGCGATGCGGTCAATCTCGAGATCGACGTGTTGGCGCGATACCTCAGGCGAATGCAGAGCCTCGCGGTCTGAGAACACCGGCGTCCACGTGTTGAGAGCAGCTGCGAACTCCCGCCCGCTCCTGTGGCTGGTCCTCGCCTTGCCGGGGTTCTGGATTGCCTGGCGCTGGATCGCCACGCCCGATCTCTACGGCTATGGCCACGCGATCGGGGAAAGCGGCGACTGGGCCGTATGGTTGCTCATGGCCACGCTGGCAGTGACCCCGCTTCGGCTGATGTTTCGCAAACAGGCCTGGGTGATCTGGCTGATGCGTCGCCGTCGCGATATCGGGGTTGCCAGCTTCGCCTATGCGCTGGGCCACACAATTATCTATCTCGTCAGGAAGGGATCGCCCGACCTTGTGCTTGCGGAGCTTTCCACGCCCTATGTCCTGGTCGGCTGGATCGCCCTCGCCCTGTTCCTGCCATTGGCCATCACTTCCAACGACGCTTCGGTGCGCTGGCTCAAGCGATCATGGAAACGGCTGCATCGGCTGGTCTATCCCGCCGCCATCCTGACTTTCCTGCACTGGGTCTGGTCGGCCTTCGATCCGACCACGGCCTGGGTCCATGTAGGGATACTGGCCGCGGTCGAGATCGTCAGGATTGCACTGCAACGGCGTCAGAGAGTGACGTAGCTCCTGAAGCGTGCGACTTCGGCTTCGTCGACATACTTGCCGATTTCGCGATCGAACACGCTTATGTCCGCATAGGGGCGGTATTCCTCGAACTCGTGGACCATCTTGTCGGTCATGCCCGGGATCAGGCGGATTTCTTCTTCGGTGCCGGTATTGAGGTTCACCGGAACGAACACATTCACCAGAACATTCGCCGCTTCTTCGTCACTTAGCGTTTCCACGAGCTTGGCGTTGAGATCGGTGACGCTGGCATAAGGCTGGCCGGCAACGATCGCCTCGGCAAGCTCGGGAGTGACGCCTTCCGCGCCGGCGAGCTGTTCGGCCGTCGCTGTATTGGCGTCGAGCACCGTCGACGCCTCGGCAGCAGTGTCCTCGGCTGCGGCATCGCTGGCCTCCACCATGTCGGGCTTTTCCGCGGCCTCCTCGGCGCCGCCCGAGCAAGCTGCAAGGACGAGCACGGCACTCGACAGGGTGGCGGCAAGTATCATTCTACGCATGAACGGATATCCTCTTTTTGATAAGTGTTCGCATTAGCAGGGTGAGGCAGGATTGGAAGGGCTTTGGCGGAGTGCGCAACACAATGGCCGATCGCCAAGCCAATCTGTGCCATCCGGAATGACGAATGGGGACCTATGGCTCCTGCAGCAGCTTTTGCTCGCCTGCGCCCATATACCCGCGTGTCAGCGGAAGGCTCCGGCGGTCGCGCACGAACTGGATCTGGTAATTGACCATTCCGCCCCATTCGAAAGCAGCCGTCGCACCGGCGAGGTAAAACGTCCACATGCGGTAGAAGCGCTCGTCATAGAGGTTGACGATCGTCTCGCGATTGGCTTCGCAGTTCGCGTACCAGGCACGCAACGTCTTGGCGTAATGCAGCCGCAGCGTTTCGATATCGGTGTGGATCAGGCGACACTTTTCGCTCGCCGCAAGAGTTTCCGACAGTGCCGGGATGTAGCCGCCTGGGAAGATGTATTTGCGGGTAAAGGCATCGGTGATGCCCGGCCCACCCAGGCGGCCGATAGTGTGCACGAGCATGACGCCGTCATCTTCGAGCAGATTGGCCGCGGCACGAAAGAAGGTTTCGAACTGCGGACGCCCCACATGCTCGAACATCCCGACCGAAACTATCCGGTCGAATCTTGTCCCCCGGTCGGCCAGATCGCGATAATCGACGAGCTCGAAACTGACCCGGTCGCTCACCCCCGCCGCCTCGGCCCGGTGCCGGGCCAGCGCAAGCTGCTCTCCGGACAGGGTAATGCCGAGCACGCGAACGCCGAAATGATGCGCAAGGTAGATCGCCATTCCACCCCAGCCGCAGCCGATGTCAAGGACATGCTGGCCATCGGATAGCGCCAGCTTGGCGGCGATATGGGCAAGCTTCGCTTCCTGGGCCTGACCCAGCGTCTCGACGCCATCGTCCCAATAGGCGCAGCTATACTGCATATGCCCTGGATCGAGCATCAGCCGATAAAGGTCGTTGCCGATATCGTAGTGATGCGCGACGTTGCGTTTCGAACCGACCCGGTTGTTGACGGACTCCGCGGCGAAGGCAGCCCGGTTGCGCAGGCGCTTGAACAGGCTCTGCGCACGCAGCCGGCCACCACGTTCCCAGGGTGAATTCGAACGCAGAAGCTGCACCAGGTCCATGATGTTGCCGTGCGTTAGCCGCAGACGCCCGTCCATATAGGCTTCCGCAGCGCCAAGGCGTGGATCGAGCAGAATATCGCGCGGGACCTTCTTGTCCGTGAAGCGCAGAGCTACATCGGGAAAGCCCTGTTGGACGCTTCCCAGTTCCACGACCTCGCCATCGGCGAAGGCGATACCCAGCTTGCCGCGTTGGATCACGCCGCCGAGAAAACGCTTGAGCAGCCGTTTGCTCATTCCGAGTCCACCGACGAAAGCCGCCCGAATGCCTCTCGCGTAATCTCGTAGATGAGATGCACCACGCGCTTGCCCTGATATTTTTCCAGTTCGTAGCGGTCGGAGCGCACGGCGCCGATGGCCTCCAGCGCATTGCGCGAGCGGTAATTGGTGTCGCCCACGCGGAATTCGACCAACGCCACGGTCTCGAAAGCATGGGCGAGCATGGCGCGCTTCATCTCGGGATTGATGCCCTTGCCCCAATAGCAGGGCGCGAGGAAGGTCCAGCCGATCTCAACCACCCCGCCCTCTTCTGGATCGAAACGGTCGTAGCGGGAAGAGCCGAGAATCGTTCCGCTCGCCTTGTCTGCTATTGTCAGTCCACCGCCACTCGCCAGTCCCTGATCGAAGAAAGCGTCGAAAACCCCGCGGCGCCAGCGATCGTGCATGGGATGCTGTTCCCACACTGCGGGATCGCTCGCAATCGCATAGAGCGCTTCACGATCGGCCTCGACGAGCGGACCGATGACCAGCCGAGCGGTCTCGAGTGTCGGCTGGCGATCCATGGCAACTCATTGCCTCGTGACGTCGGCCAGCGCGGCGATGAACTGGTCGGTATTGCCGGCATGCAGGCCGGCCACGTTGATCCGGCCCGAACCGGCCATGTAAATGCCGTGGTCCTCGCGCAGTTTGACGATCTGGTCCTTCGACAGGGGCAGCATCGCGAAAAGGCCGTTCTGTTCGCCCAGCATAGCAAGGTTCAGCCCAGGTGCCTCGTTGTCCGCCGCAGCCAGCCGTTCGCGAACCCGGCGCATGCGCGCGCGCATCTCGTCCAGCTCTTCGAGCCATTGGGTGGTGAGGCCTTCGTCGCATAGGACCGTGCGAACCGCCGCGCCGCCGTGATCGGGCGGCATGGACCAGTTGGCGCGCGCCAGCGCATTGGCGTTGGACACGATGGCGGGAAGGCCGGAAGAACTCCGCGCGACCATGTAGAACGCGCCTACACGGTCACGATAGAGACCGAAGTTCTTGTCGCAGCTATAGGCGACGAGCGCTTCCGGCACCTTGACCAGCACCGTGCGCACGCCCGCAACGTCCTCTTCGAGGCCCTGCCCCAGCCCGTGATAGGCGACATCGAGGATCGGCAGGATGCCCTTGTCTGCAAGGGCCTTGGCGATCCGGCCCCAGTCATCTGCGGTGTAGTCGATGCCGGTGGGGTTGTGGCAGCAGCCGTGCAGCAGAATTGCATCGGTTTCGCGCGCATTGGCGATGGTTTCGAGCAGTGCATCCGTATCGGCGGTGCCATTCGCCCTCGCGTGTCGAAACGTGACCGTCTCCACACCCACATCCCGCAGGATCTGCGCGTGATTGGGCCAACTCGGCACGCCGAGATGAACCCGCGTCACCCCAGCCGCCTTGGCCAATGCGACCGCAAGGCGGACCGCCCCGGTGCCCCCAGGTGTCTGCATGCCTTCCAGCCGCCCGCGTATGCCGGCATCATCGCCGAAGAGATAGGGTTTCATGGCATCGACGAAACCGGTGTCACCTTCCGGCCCGAGATAGCTTTTCGAATCCTGCGTATCGACCAGGCGTTGTTCGGCCGCCTTGATCGAGCGGAAGACCGGCGTCGCGCCGTCATTGGTGCGATAGACACCCACACCAAGGTCGATCTTATCATCGCGCGGGTCCTGCGCGTACATCTTGATGAGCGCGAGGAGCGCGTCGGGGGCCTGGGCTTCGAGTTGGTCAAGCATGCGGTCTCATTGCCGGATATGGAAAGGGCCGCAACAGGAAATCCCGTTGCGGCCCCGGAGCTCTTCAGGAATTATCGTTGGGCGACCCGAAGGGCTCCTTGTCCGGTATCAGAAGGGCAACCAGCGCTGCTTCTTCGAAAACTTCATATACCCTGCGTTGACACCCAGCCGCAACCCTGCGCCCATACGTATAGGGATCAGCACTACGTCGCCTTTGCGCATGTAGCTCGCCGTCAGCCCGCCGATGACATATGCCTGCCCCTCGCCGGCGGGATAGCGTTCATACAGCTCTTCCGAATCGTAGAGGTTGTAGACCAGCACGAATGTGCTGCCGGCATTCGCCCCCGCATCGAAGCCGACCGAAGGGCCGGTCCAGTAAACCGGACGTTCGCCCTCGACCTTGTGGTAAAGCGTGCCGGACCCGTAGCGCGCACCGACGATGAAGGCACCGCCCGCTTCGCGTCCGACGATGTAGGCGTTGGGCTCGCCCTGCTTGGCGAGCAGATTCTTGATCATGTCAGCCACGCCCTTGGCGCCCTTGCCGAAGACGCCTTCGGCCGCGCCGATCAGATCGTCTTCGCGGTAGGTCGTGCCGGGATCATCGACCCCGGCGCTGCTCACGGCATCGCTGGCCGCCTCTTCAGCTTGTTTCTCGGACCATTGCGGTTGTTCGGGATAAGCATCGACCGGCGCGCTGGTATCCGGTTCGGTCGTATAAGTGGTCGCGTCATCCGGCTCCTGATATTCAGGATATATCGGCTGGTCACCCGGCTGTTCGGCCAAGTCGCCATCGATCGCGGTGTTCGGATCGATCGTCTCGACCTGCGCTGCAAGCGGGCCGGCCGCCATGCCGAAAGCGGCGAATACCAGGCCGAAGCGTGGCAGTTTCTGTGCGAATTTGATCATCGATCCCTCCGTGTCGGCGGCCCGTACGCAGACAGTTGCGGCACGAGAAGAATCCTCTTTGAGCGTGCCGGCAATGAAACGGCGATGAACCGAATCGAAAATGCGGCGAGTCGAGTCGTCACAAGGGCCGGGATGTTCTTGGCATCCCTGCGCAAAACTCCCCTTGATGGCATGCGGGGCCGTGGCTATAGCGCGCCCCTCGCAGTCGGCATCGCCAACGCTGCGACATGCGGAGACGTGGGTGAGTGGCTGAAACCAGCTCCCTGCTAAGGAGCCATACCTGGTAACGGGTATCGAGGGTTCGAATCCCTCCGTCTCCGCCATTTACTCGTCCGGCAAAATTCGAATGCGTCCAAACGTATTTGTAATTCCTCAGTTCTTTCTCAGCGTACCGTCCGACCGCTTCCGGCCCCATCCGGACAAGCGTGGGGTACTTTGGGGGCACTCGCCGAAGCATCTGGGGGCATGCTGAAAGACGCAGCCATTGGCAACCAAGCCTCGCGATAAGGCTTACAAACTCTCCGATTTTGGCGGGCTACCGTACGCCGGAGATTGACGAAGAGGAAGAGAATGACGCCTCGCTGGAGTATTGGCTCGCCGGGAAAAGTGGCAAATTTGCGCCCTTGTCTTAGCCGTTCAAGTAGATGCGACTTTCGTTCGAAAGCGGCCGTTCGTTCAGTTTGACTGGCGCAGATGGTAAGAATGCGCTCCTATCTCCGCCCATCCCGCTTTTATTCTCCTGAAGGCCGACATCACCATCAGAGGCTTAAAACTATGCCAGCACTTCAATAACCTTGGTTCAGTGATGCATTTTTTCAGTGGTGCCGACTTGTTTTCCATCGGGCATATATAGCGACCATTTAGCGCTCCCGCATGGCCTCGACGGCGCGCAGGATCCTAAGAACGTTGCCGCTGGTCATTTTCGCTATATCCTCACGGGAATAGCCGGCATCGATCAGTCGGGCGGTGACTGCGGGGAGGTCGGTGATGTCCATCAGGCCGTCGATCCCGCCGCCGCCATCCCAATCGGTTCCGAAGCAGACGTGATCGACCCCCGCTACGTCGATCAGGTGCAGCAGCGCCTCGACATATTGATCGAAGCTTGAGCCCCACAGCGGCTGAGTCGCGTCGAGAGCGCGCCACCTGCGGCTGAGTTCGCGCTGCTCGGCGGGCGACATCTGAGCGATGCTGTCGTACCGGTCGAAAAGCTCCCCTCGTTCGCCGGACAAATCGAGTTCGCTCAGGAAGATCGACGACATGCAGACGGCACCGCCTTTCGCGGCGATCGCGCGAATGCGATTGTCGTCGATATTCCTAGGATGGTCGTAGGCCGAGCGCGGCGAGGAATGCGACAGGATGATCGGCGCTTTCGACAGCGCGAGCATCTGGTCGAGCACGGCGTCGGAAGAGTGGCTGGCATCAATGATGATGCCCAGCCGGTTCATTTCGCCGACCCATTCCTTGCCGAGCGGGCTCAGCCCGTTCCAGCGCACGTCATCGGTGGACGAATCGGCCAGTTGGTTGGTGCCTCCGTGAACCGGCCCCGCCATGCGCACGCCGGCCTCGTAGAATTCGCGCATCAGCGAAAGATCGTCGCCGATCGGATAGCTATTTTCGATCGATTTGAAAGCGATCAGCTTGCCCTGCGCGTTCAGCGCTTCCGCTTCAGCGGCGGTCGTGGCGAGGCCCACCATCTCGGGAAACTTCGCCAGTTCGCGGTCGATCGTGTCGGAGCGTTGCCGCGCATGCTCCAGCGCGGCACGGTACCCCTCGGCCGTCAGCGGACCCTGGCTCGTGAAGATAACGAAGAATCCGCCGTCCAGATTTCCCGCCGCCATCCGGCCGAGATCGACCTGCGCGATCTCGCTCTCCAAAGGATGCGCCTCGGAGAAGTCCCAGCATTCGCGACCGAAATTGATCGCGGTATCCATGTGGGCGTCGAGCACGAGGAGGTCGCGGTGAATCTCGTCCGCCGAAGGCTGCGGGTCGCTTCCCTGGCTTGTAGCGCAGCCGGCAAGGGTCGTGACAACGAGCGCAACGACGATGCTTCTGACGATTCTGGACGTGCCCTTCCGGATTGTGGTTTGCTCCATCATTGCCCGCCCGCAGCGACGGGCTCAAACAGAAGATCGTGGTAGTCCCAGCTGAAATCGGCGACCGGCGAGACGGCCTTCATAGTGACTCTTTCCACCGCCCCTTCGGCATCCAGGGCGAAGGTGACATAGGCTGGCTCAAGGCTGTCCTCGTTGTAGTGGGTGATGAAGGTATCGTACTGATAGTGTTCGAGCCGGGCGGTAATCCCATCCCAATGCGGGTAGCTAACAGTGAGAGCGCCATTCTCTGCGGTCAATTCGATCGTCCCAAACCATGGATCGGCATATTTCCCAACATAGCCTGCCAACGGCAGCGAAGGGCCGACATCGTCAGGCTCCTTGCCCGGCGCGCCCATCTGCTCTGCCGCATTGCCGAAGTAGGCTGCGATGAAATCGCCGAATGCCGCGGGCCAGTCGTTGCCTTCGACGCCCAGATAATGGTCGAGTAGTTCGAACTGCAGCCCGGTCAGCAACCCTGCTTCCTCGCTATTGGTGGCGAGGAAGAACCCGACATTGCGATCGGGCAGCAGGACGAGACGCGTGATCGAACCATAGACCCCCCCGCCATGCATGATGACCCGCTCGCCGCGATAATCGCGAACGTTCCAGCCAAGCGCATAGGTGTTGAATAGCGGTGCGGTCTCGGAAATCTCTCCGGCATATATCGGCGTCGGCATGAGCACGACCGGATTCCACATTTCGCGTGCCTGCGCTTCGCTGAACAGGCGGGCATCGCCGGGCAGGTCGCCGAGCGCCAGTTGAAGTTCGATCCATTTAGCCATGTCGTTGGCGCTGGCAGCGATTCCGCCCGCTGGTGCAGCGACTTGCGCCACGACGAGCTTGTCGTCGAGCCGCTCCATCGTGCCGAGCCCGCGGATCGGCCCATTTATCCGAGCGTGTGGATCGGCCACCAAATTGCCGGGCCCGCGCATGTCGTTTTCCACGGTCGCGCGCGTCATCCCCGCAGGCCGCAGAATGCGGTCGGTAACGAATCTCTCCCAGCTTTCGCCGGTCACCCGTTCGATCAGTCGGCCCGCAACCATGTAGAGGATGTTGTCGTACGCGTAGCTGCTGCGAAAACTGGTTTTGAGCGGGATTTCGCCCAGACGCTCCACCACGTCGGCGCGGGTCAAGACGCTGCGTGGAACGAACAGCAAATCGCCCGCGCCAAGGCCAAGGCCGCTTCGGTGGACCAGCAAATCGCGCACGGTCATCTCGCGCGTCACCCAAGCGTCCTTCATCCGGAACTCGGGCATAATGTCGACGACCTTCTGGTCCCAACCGATACGCCCTTCGTCGACAAGGATCGCGAGCGCGGTCGCAGTGAAGGCCTTCGTGACTGAGCCGATCGCGAAATTGGTATCGGGGCCGACCGCGACGGGGTTTGCCAGATCGGTGATGCCAAAGCCGTCGGCAAAGGTCACCTCGCCGTCCTCGACGATGGCGATCGAGAGTCCTGGCGCTTCGAACCGCTCCAGCAGGACGTCGGCGCGCTCGTTGAGGTTCGCTGGCGGCGCGGATGCCGCGCGCGAGGCGACAAGGCCGAAGCAGACGACGACAAGGGGCAGAATGCGGAGCGGTCTCATGCAGGTCATGATGGGGCGATCTCCATAGGTTTGGAAAAAATACGGAACGTGCCGATCGTCAGCAGTGGCGCGACGAATAGGGCGAGCATGATCCAGCCGAACACGCCGTAGCCCCCGGCGATCAGATCGATGAAGCCGAGGTTCGTCGCTAGAACGCCCGCTCCAAGGACTATGAGGGCGCTGAAGCTCAAGCGTGCGGCCGCCGGGATGATCATCCCACGGCTGCGCGCTGCAGATATTGCCCGGTCTCCTAGCGCATTGACCATGCCGACCCCGGTTTCGAGCAACGCGACGAAAATCATCGCCTGGAATGCAAAGGTGAACCATGGCAGGCCGATGCGCGAAAGAAGATAGTCCGACGGCAATGCAACTTCGCTAATCTCCGGCACGAAGGCGACCATGCTAAGGTAGAACCCCAGAGCGGGCAACATCGCCAGCGGGCCTGCGAGCAGCCCCGACACCAATGCATCGCGACGGGTCCCGTGGTACCGCAGGAATGGCAGGATGAGGACCGCACCGATCACGTTATAACTGGCATAGGTGACCCCGCCCACGATCCAGCCAGAGCCGGGTGTCGAGGCAGCCAGCTTACCCCCGATCTGATCGCCGAACGCCCACAGCGCGAGCGCCACGAAGACCGCATAGACCGCGTAGATCAGTGCGGACGAATATCGGAACATGCGCTCCGCTGCGGCGGTGCCGAGACTGACCACGACGATGACGAATGTCAGGAGAATTGCCGTGCCGATCCATCCCGGCCCTGAGAAGAGTGCCGCGAAGATTTCGCCCGCCGCCGCCGCGATCACCGCAATCACCAGGATCATGAACAGGACATAGGCGATTTCGAACATGATCCAGCCCGGACCGAGAAGATTCGCGAAAAATGCGCGGTAGTCGGTCGCCTGAACCTGACGGGCGAATTCGAAGGTGAGGGCGCACACGACGCTCCAGATCGCCATCGCGAGCAGCAGGCCCAGCAGCCCACCCTGGGGGCCGCTGCCGATGAAGAACTCCGCAATCTCGCGTCCCGTAGCGTAGCCGCCGCCGATCACCACCGCCTTGAACGCGAGGCCTGGCAGGATCAGCCGCCGAAACAAGCCGTTCGAGGCGGCCGCCTCGCTCATGGGGCGAGACAGTTCTCGACAAGGCTGTCGAACAGATCGCCTCTGCGGATCGGATCGGCCACGGGCATCCTCAGCCGTACGGCCTCCCGGGCGAGCAGATCGTTTGCCTCATCTAAGCGGAGCGCCGAGGTATTTAGCGATACGCCGACGCAACGGATCGCCGGATTAGTTCGGCGGCCCAGCTGAATCGTGAGTTCGACAACCTGTTCGATATCGGGAAGAGGGAACTCGGAGTGCCCGAGCACATGCGTGCGCAAAGGATCGTGGCAAACGACGAACACGTCGGGTTGGCTGCCGTGCAGCAATGCCATCGCGACACCCGAATAGGCCGGATGATAGAGCGATCCCTGCCCTTCGATCACGTCCCAGTGATCGTCAAAATTGTCGGGCGAGAGAACCTCTGCTGCTCCGGCGGCGAAATCAGCGACCACCGAATCGAGTGCGATGCCCGCGCCCGCAATCAGGATGCCGGTCTGGCCCGTGGCGCGAAAATCGCTCGCCACCCCGCGTGCGGCGAAAGACTTGGCGATCGAAAGCGCGGTATATTTCTTCCCCAGCGCACAATCGGTGCCGACCGTCAGAAGACGTTTTCCGCTGCGCTTGCGACCCGTGGCCACCGGTAATTCCGCCGGGGGCTGCCTGACATCGATGAGGCGCCCGGGCGATATCTCGGCAGCCTCACGCAAGCCTGGCAGATCTCCGAGCTTCGCGTGCATGCCGCTTACCAGGTCCAGCCCCGCCGCCAGCGCCATTTCCAATGCCGGGAGCCATTGCGGGGCGATCCGCCCGCCGGAATTCGCGATACCGATGACCATTGATTTCGCGCCGCGCGCGGCCGCTTCTGCCGGGTCCATTCGGGGCAGCCCGGTTGAGACGGTCGCGCCCGGCAAGGCGTACTCGCCCACGCATTTGTCGCCTGCCCAGTCCCGCAGTCCGAAAGCGGTTTTGGCATAGCCCGGCTCCGTGCAATCCCCGATGAAGAGCAGATAGGGAGTTCGAAGTCCGCAAACTTCTTCAGTCATCTCCCCTTGCGTACTCGAGCGCGTATTGGCCGCGATAGCACCGGACGCCAGCGCCAGTTTACCACCTTTGCTATCCATCGTCAGAAGCTGGCTGCGGCGGTCAAGCCAAAGGTCCGCGGGCGGATCGGCGAGGCGGCCAGCAATGTGCCTGGCCGGTTACCGAGGTCGCCGAAGCTGGTCAGCCCCTGGCTGTTGGTGAGGTTGTTTGCAAAGGCAGTGATGCTAAAATTGTCGAACGCCACCCCGGCACGCAAATCAACCTTCTGGTAGCCGTCGATCTCCAGCCTGCGGCCGAACAGGGTGCGATAGGTCTGGTCGAACGCGCCTGCCTGATCGCTCACCAGCCGGACATCGCCGCCGACGAAGGCGAGCGCGCTTCCACCGATGTTCCATTCGTAATCGACGCTCATCGTGGCGGTTAGCTCTGGCGTGTAAGGCAGTTGGTCGCCGTCGAGGCCGCCAGTCACCGGCGGCGTGTCGTCGGTCAGTTTTGCATCATTATAGGCTCCGTTGAACATGACGGTGAGCCCGTCGACCGGCCGAACCGTCGCGGTCAGTTCCGCGCCGTAGACCCGTGCGCCACCGCCGTTGTCGTTCGCACCCACCGGGCCGATCGCGCTGTCGAATGCGCCGAAGATGAGGATGTCGTTCCAGTCGAGATAATAGACCGCACCGTCGAGCGCGAAGCCACGATCTACTGTTTCCGCCCGGAAGCCGATCTCGTAGCTGACTAGCGTGTCCGCGTCGTATTGAATCGGAAAGTCGGCCGCGGCTCCGGGCGGAACGACGTTCGGGCCACCCGGCCGATACCCCTTGGCGACGCGCGCATAGACTGAGCTGAAGTCGCTCAGTTCGTATCGGGTATCGACCGACCAGGTGACCACGTCCTCGTTCGATTTGCCTTCGTTAATGTTTGGCGAAGGAAGACCTTGCAGCGGCTGGAAGGCGCCCCGCTCGGTCTGGATTACGCTCTGGTCGTTCTTGGAATAGCGGATGCCACCGCCCAATTCCCAGCGCGGTTTCAGCTCGATGTTCACATTCGCAAAGGCCGCGATCTCTTCATATCGGGAATCGAGATTGAGGACGAGAAGGTCCGCGAAGCCGAGGACAGTCGGATCGAAAAGCGCCCCGGTGTCCTGCACGAAAGGAATGAGGCTCTGTTCGATATTGACGGTCTCGTCGGTGTAATAGCCGCCGATCTGCCATTCAAACGGGCCGTCGGCCGAGGAGAGGCGCAGCTCCTGCGTGAACTTCTCCTGTTTCAGGGGCGCGTCGAGAAACACGCCGACATCGTCGGTACGCCCGCCGAAAGTCTGATAGACAAAGGTCACGGTCGGCCCGAACCCGATAGTGTTGTCGCTCCGTTGCCGCTGGTCGAGCTGACCGAAGCTGGTCACCGAGGTCAGCGAGACCGGTCCGAAATCGTATTCAAGCGTTCCGTTGTAGAGGCGATAGTCGACATCGTTATTTTCGGCATAAAACTCGGTCCGAACCAGACCGTCGACCGGGTTGCCGGTGTTAGGGTCGATGTCGATCGGCTCTGCCGTGACCGGGTCGGCGTCGAAAGAGCTTGGCGAGCCTGCACGAATATTCTGTGCAAGTGCTGTCAGGCGAACAGAGAAGTCCGGGGTCGGCTCAAAAAGGGCGGAAACACGACCGCCGTAGATTTCTGCTTCGTCGATCTCTTTCTCGGGCGTGCGACCGATTGCGTCCACGAAGCCTGCCCGCTTGCGATAGAAACCGCTTGCCCGCACTGCCAGGTTCTTACCGAGGGGCACGTTCAGCACACCGTTTGCATGGTAGCCCGTCCCGCCCGCGTCTACCGTGTCGATACCAGCTTGTACGCTGGTCTCGAATTCGCCGAGCTTCGGCGCAGCAGTCACGAAACGGATGACCCCGCCCAGTGCATTTGACCCGTACAGCGTACCCTGCGGCCCGCGCAGGACCTCCACCCGCTCAAGATCGAAAGTGTCGAAGTCCCCGGCCAGAACGGCCGCGTTTCCTAGGCTCGAGCTGGAGCCAAACGGCGTATCGTCGACATAGATGGCAACCGTGGAGCCGACCGAGCCGGTGTTCACACCACGAAGTATCACACGGGTTTCGCCCGGAGTACTCTGTGTGAGGCTGAGGCTGGGCACGAGTTCGACGTAGTCGGTAAAGCTGTCCGCCTGCTGCCGATCCAGCGTGTCGCCACCGACGACGCTGATCGACTGGGGCACTTCCGAAAGCGCCTGCGTGCGCTTTTGCGCAGTGACGATGATGACTCCGCTTCGCTCGTCGAGGCTATTTTCCTCCACGTCGTCGTCGCCAGTAACCTGGGCCGACGCAACCGCTGGCATCGCCATGCCGAGCAGGGCGGCACCGCTTACGAGAATGGCGCGGCTCGAAATCGTTGCTTTCCTCATATCCACTATCCCCCTTCTCACTTTGGCCTGTCGAAATCTCATCCCACTCGACTCGATAGGCCAATATTTTCTAATCAGGACAATAATGTCTCTATAAGAGAAATGTCAAATTTCTGCCTTCGGCTGGTCCTGCGTGTCGCCAGCCGCGGGATCCTCGTCGAAACGCACGGCAAATACCTTGCGCGCCGGGGCATCCAGCAGCCGCAGCAACGAGGCTGCAATCACCGCGATCCCGGCAAGCAAGCTAAAATAGATCGCCGGAGAAACTTGGCTCCAGAAACTCCCGACCACGCCCCCGGCCAGACTGCCCGTGAAGATCGCGAAGAACCAGCTGGCGACCGTGCTGGCGCCGAGACGTTGCGGGGCGAGCCGGGCGAAAATGCCGAGGCCATTGGGAAGAATGTACAACTCGCCGGTCGTCAGTATCAGGAAGAACGCCACCAGCCAGATCCAGCTGGCCTGTCCGTGTTGTTCGATCGCCGCGGCGAAGGCGAGCAGCACGTATGCGCACGCAACAACCAAAGCGCCGATCGCCATTTTCTGAAGCGGCGAATGCTCCGTTCCCGCCTCCGCCTGCCGCCGCCACCGCGCGAGCAGGAAGGGCGTTAGCAGAATGACGATCATCGGGTTGAGCGACTGGAACCAGGTCATCGGGATTTCGAAGGCGCCTGCCATGCGGTCCACGCCTTCATTGGCCCACAGGGCAACCGTGTTGCCGACCTGTTCGTAAGCACTGCGAAACAGAGTGACCGCCAGCAGCAGCGCACCCAGCAGCGTCAGCGTGGCACGGTCGAAACCTTGCCAGCTTCCGCCAACTTCCTCCTCCGCAGGCCGATCCCGCGTTTCCGGCGGCAGGTACTTTCCGCCGATCAGATAGATTGCCAGCCCGAAGACCATACCGATGCCCGCGGCACCGAAACCGTAGTGCCAGCCGTAAAATTCGCCCAGCGTCCCACAGATCAGCGGTGCCAAGAAGCCGCCGATGTTCACGCCGACATAGTAGACGTTGTATGCCCACGGCCTGCGCGGATCGTCCGCTGCGTAAAGATCGTTAATTTGGCTCGGCAGGCTCGGAAGGAAGAAGCCGTTGCCCAGCGCGATCGTGGCCAGCGCGACGTACAGCATGAGCTCGAAAGTCATGAGGAAGTGGCCCAACGCCATGATGGTGCCGCCAAGAATGACCGCACACCTCTTGCCCAGCCAGCGGTCAGCGATGATTCCGCCGAAGATCGGCGTGAAATAGGCAAGCGCGGTGTAGGTGCCATAAATGTAGGAAGACACGCTCTGCTCGATCAGCAGTTCCATCGTCATGTAATAGACAAGCAGCGCGCGCATGCCGTAGTAGGAGAATTGCTCCCACATATTGGTGAGAAACAGCACGGTCAGACCGCGCGGCTGGCCAAACCAAGTCTTCTGGCCGTCGGCTGCCAGCGTCTCGGTCACCCTGCGTAACCCCAGACGTTCTGATCACAGCGAACCTTTCCCTTGGCGTAGGAAATCGATGGATCCCGATCCTTTGCCAGGAAGGTCGGCCCGTCAAGGTCGACGTAATCACACAGTTGAGCGAGGATATATGCAGGTGCCATGGCAAGGCTCGTGCCGACCATATTGCCGACCATCACTTCGAGCCCGGCCTCGCGGCACCGCTTTGCTGTAATGAGGGCTTCGGTCAGTCCGCCGCACTTGTCGAGCTTGATGTTGAATACTGAAAATTTGCCGACCAGCGAGGCGACGTCTGCACTGGTCAGCGCGCTTTCGTCGGCAGCCAGCGGTATCGGGCAGTCGAAACCAATCAGGTCGTTCTCGCATCCGCGCGCGAGCGGCTGTTCAAGTAGAGAGACATTGCAGTCCACCAGCGCCCGCACCAGACGGTCGAGTTCGCCGACGGCGAAACCCTGATTGGCATCCACTCCGATCCAGACATCGTCCCGAGCGGCGCGGATCGCGGCGACACGCGAAATGTCCAGATTGAGTTCGCCCGTTAGCTTGACCTTGATGGCCTGCGCTTCGGCGTAGCGTGTCGCTCCGGCGGCCATCGCCTCCGGTGTGTCCGCGCCAAGGGTAAAGGTCGTCACCACCGGTTGCGGTTGATTGATTCCCGCAACCTGCCAGGTCGGTGTGGCCTGCCGCCGTGCTTCAAGCTCCCATAATGCGCAGTCGATGGCGTTACGTCCGCCCCCTGCCGGCATGGTCTGCAGCAGACCTTCCCGGTCGATCCCCGCTTCGATTGCTGAACGAGCCTTCTCTATGTCAGCCAACATATGATCGGCATCGTCGCCCAGATAATAAACTCCGCCGCCTTCGCCGCGACCCTCGTGCTCTCCATCGGACAAGGTTGCCACGATCACGTCGCAGTTCTCGAACACATGCCCGGATATGCGGAATGGGGCAGCGAGGCGTAGCGTTTCGCGCCGCGCCGCCAGCTTAAGCTGTGTCATTAGAAGTTGGTCCCGAACCCGATCATGTGGAATACGAGACCGATCCAGAGGACGACCAAGCCTGCAAGCACCAGTAGAACGCTCCAAGCCTTAGCCGTCCATGGACGCCCGCCACTCCAGACCTGCCAGAGATACCAGCAGAACACGGCCGGTGCGCCAAAGAACACGACGACAGTGGCCAACTGGAGGATGATGACAATCGTGTCGAATGCTCCGCCGAGATTGGTCAGGTCGCCGAACATCAGCGTGATCGTGACTGCCCAGCCAACCAGCATGAGGAGGATTGCAAGCGCCGCAATCCGCGACAGGCGATAGCCCAGTAGTTCGCGCCCTTCGAATCCCAGCACCCCGGAATAGTGCCGCCGGACCAGCGCACGGGTGGGCCATAGCAGCGCCGTCAGCAGCAGGACGAGAAGGCTCGCATAAAGCAGCGGCATCAGGAGCGAGGCGTCCTTGTACCAAGGAACCCTCTCGAATACGGTGAAAGCCGACATGATCGAGAGGCTAAAGCGCGTCACTTCGCCATCCACCACTTCCGCGCCCAGCTTCTGATGGCTGTTGATATCCTCCCAAAGAAAGGGCTCGACCTCGACCCAGTTCGCCGGCCGCCCCGTTAGGCCGAGTCCGGGGGGCAACACGAGGTCACCATCCGCGTCAACGCCCACCGACGTCTGGCCTAGAAGCTGGGTCAGGTTGAGAAAGGTCGAATCCGCGCGGCGCGACGCCATCCAGTTCCCGGCGAGCATTTGTGCGTGCTGGGCGGAGGTTTTGGCATCGACCCTGCGCGTCTCCGGCTCGCCGGGAAAATAGCGATCCGCAAATTCGGTGAACAGGTTGATCCGCACGCCGTTGACCGCACCCTCTTCGCCGCCGCTGTTGAACGACGCATACAGGCCCACACCTTCGTCCATGAAGAGGTGAAGCGATGTGTGAAAACCTTGGGTGTCGCCGAGGTGGGCGATCACGTCCTGCCCATTCACGCCGGTTTCGAAGAAACCAAGCAACATCCGGTCAAGACCGGGGATCATGTCGGTCGCGCTGGTGTGCATCTGCTGCGCGGTGTCGGTCTCCAGAATACGGCTGCCATCGAACTCGCCGCCATTGAGGTGTGCCAGCATGAAGCGCGCCATGTCGGCTCCGGTGGAAGTCATCGATCCGGCGGGCGCGGGCCCGATGATTTCGTACGGCACCACCTCGCCAGAGGCCTTGTCATAGCCCGTGGCAAGGTTGCCGCGCATGCTTTCGGGAACCGGTTGGCGGAACGTGGAATCATCCATGCCGAGCGGATCGAAAATATGCCGCTCCACATAATCGTTGAACGGTTCGCCCGAGACGCGCTCGACGATATAGCCCGCAAGCGAGGTACCGTAGTTCGAATAGGCTGGTGTTTCGCCGGCATCGAAGATGCGCTCCGGCACCCACCGCTTCAGCAGGTCGTCATAAGGAGGGATCTCATCGCGATCATGCCCGATGAGATCCTTGATCTGTTCCTCGAAGCCAGCGGTATGGGTCATCAGCTGGCGCATGGTGACCGGCTCGCCGTTGCGCTCCGGAATTTCGAAATCGAGATACTGGTTGACGTTCGCATCGAGATTGATCCGGCCCTGTTCGACTTGCTGCATTACGGCAGTCCAGGTCACCAGCTTCGAGACCGATCCCGGTCGGAACAGCGTGCGTTCGGGGTCCACCGCGATCCGATCTTCGACATTGGCAAGTCCGAAGCCGCGCTGAGTCAGGATCTCACCATCCTTGACCACCACGACCACCGCACCCGCGATGTCTCCGTCACCCAATGCATATGGCATGTACCCGTCGAGCCAAGTATCAAGATCGGACTTGGTCAGATCCGCGCCGGTCGGTCGGTTGCGCGACGCATCGCTGGTGCGGACCGCGGCAGCGGTTTCGGGTTCCGCCGCGACGGGCAGATCAAGTTGCGGCGTTTGGGCAAACCCGCTTCCGCCTGCCCAGAGTAGCAACGCGCCCATCGCTGCGAACGCGGTGAGGATTTCTTTCTTCAAACACATTACTTGTCCCCCGCCCCTGCGGCTTATTGCTTCGATCCGTGTTCATCGCTAGCTTGCTCGAACATCAAATGGCATGATCAGGACATAATGATCCTAATTAGAAAATTGTCAAATCCAGGTCTGCAAGGGCTACGTTTGTGACGGAACGACATCAGACCCTCGGAAGCCTCATGCGCGGCTTGCGCAAGCGCCACGGGTGGACTCTAAGGCGGATGAGCGAAGAGAGCGGCATACCTGTGTCCACGCTTTCCAAGGTGGAGCACGATCGGCTCACGCTGACCTATGACAAGCTGCTCCAGCTGAGCCAGCGACTGGGGATCCGCCTGTCAGAGCTGTTTGCCGAGCCCGAAGAACGCGGCGAACGTTCCGTCACCGCACGTCGCAGTATCGGTCGGCTCGATCGCGCAGTGCGTGTAACGACCGACAATTACGATTACTATTACATGTGCCCGGAACTGCGGAACAAGCGCATGATTCCGATCGTGACGACGATTCGAGCTCGCACGGTAGAGGAATTTGGCAGCCTAGTCCGCCACTCGGGCGAGGAATATATTCACGTTATCGATGGCAGTATCGTCGTTCACACGGAGTTCTACGATCCCGTAACCTTGAATCAGGGCGAAGGAATTTACATCGATTCGGGTATGGGTCATGCCTATGTCGTGGCGGAAGGATATGACGAAGCTCATGTCCTAGGCATTTGCGCGAGTCGCGAACAGGACTTCGCTAAATCACTCATGACGATCCACGGCGACGATGCACTCGATTGAGGCGTTCCACCGCCAGGAGCGAGATACTGCGAAAGAGGGTCGCAAACTCGGTGCAACAAATCTTGGCTGCCGCAATGATGCTCGACGAATAGGGCAAGCGGAGGTCTCTCCTTCGGTCATATAAGCTATTGAAGCAGGCACAGCATTAAAAGCATGCCGGATAGCCGAACTTGAGAGGCCATCGCGATGCTGATGCATCTGGCCGCGTGCGCTGACGATGGCGTGCCTTGTCGAAGAGATCGCCGCCGAACATGGGGAAACCCTGGTCACCGCGCGTCCCTTCCCATTGCGCGATCACACGACCGCGCTGTTCGACAGCGGCGGCGAGAAACCGCCGATGGTCCTGCTGCATGAATTAGGGTTGGACTGGCGCATGTGGTCGCGCGTCATTCCCCGTCTCACGCCGCACCACCGCGTCGTCGCGATTGACCTTAGGGGCTTCGGCGCAGCGGCAGGGGCACCGACCGGTCGGCCCCGCCAGAACTGATGCGACGACTGCCGCAAACATGACTGTCATCCTCGATGCGCCGCACATGTTCGCGCTGACGTATCCCGAGGAACTCGCGCAGGCCATCCTCGCTGGCTGAGCGCGTGCGTGGCTAGAGGGCGTCCACCACGCCGCCATCGACGCGCAGGGATGCGCCGGTGGTGGCGCTGGACAGCGGCGATGCGGCGTAGGCGATCATGTTGGCCACCTCCTCCACGCTTGACGCACGCCGGATGATCGAGGTCGGGCGGTTCTCCATCACGAAGTCGGCGGCAACCTCCTCCAGTGGTTTGTCGCTCTGCGCTGCCCGGTCGGCGAGCATGTCTTCAAGCCCTTCGGACAGGGTCGGCCCCGGCAGGACCGAGTTGACCGTCACCCCGGTCCTCGCGAGCCGTTTCGCGAGACCGCGCGCGAAGGCGACGTCGGCGGTTTTGCTCACGCCGTAATGGATCATCTCGGCCGGAATGTTGAACGCGCTTTCGGAGCCCAGCATCACGATCCGGCCCCAGCCCTTCTCCACCATAGCCGGTGCGTAGGCGCGCGACAGCCGTACCGCGCTCATCACGTTGACCTGCCAGTGGCGATCCCACGTCTCGTCGTCGGTATCGAAGAAATCGACCGGCTCGAAAATTCCGGCATTGTTGACGAGGATGTCGACCGGCCCAGTGGCGGCGTGGATCGCCTTGCACCCGTCCGCCGTGCCGACATCGCCGGCCACGGGCTGCGCGCGCGCTGCTATTAGTCCGGCGGCCTCGGCGGTGCGCGCTTCATCGCGCCCGTTGACGAAAACGCGCGCGCCGCATTCGGCCAGCGCCTTGGCGGCCGCAAAGCCGATCCCGGCGGTGGAGCCGGTCACGAGGGTCGAACGGCCGGATAGATCGAGTTTCAATGTCTGTCTCCTGACTGGATGAGTGTCACCAACGCATCGGCGATCGCACGGTTTCCCTGCGCGCCTGGATGCAGCCGGTCGCCGCTGTCGTAGGCGGGCAGAAGCCGCACAGGATCGGCCGGGTCGGCGAGCAGGCGATCGAGATCGAACACGGTTGCCGGTCCGTGATGGGCGCGCAGCCAGTCGTTGAACGCGCGACGCAGCGCGTCCTTTTCGGCCGTCCAGTAATTGCCCTCCATCGGCGTGCCGGGCAGCGCATCGCCGAAGGGGGCGATGGTGGAGAGGATCATCCGGGTGCCATGAAGGTCCGCCTGTGCGATCAGGCTGCGGATCCCGTACTGCAGCGCTGCCAGCGTAACCATAGACTCGTCGGGCCGGAAGGGCGTGCCGGGCCAAGCGATGTCGTTGGTCCCGATCAGGACCACCACCGTGTCCGCCCTCGGGAGCGCAAAGACCTCGCTCACGACCCGTTCGAGCACCGGCTGCCCCATGCCTAGCGAGAGCAGGCGATTGCCCGATATCCCGGCATTCACCACCGCTAAGTGTCCGTCGTCAGGACATTTGGCATCTTTTCAGCACATCTCGATAAACTCGGAATGACCGACATGAGGGCGCATAGCTGACGGATAACTCCATTTAGATGCTGGCCAGTGGCTGATGACCCTTAAACAGCATCAATACCCTTACGCAGCCAGTACCGATATCGAGAGGTACCGATCGCTACAGCCATGCGATTTTGAGACAAATTGGACGTGCATCGAATTGCCCGAACCTTCGTACCCATTGTGTAGGGAAGGTTTCGGGAGGTGGATTTGAGACAGGCTACGATCATTCAGACTGGGTTGATTTTCTATTGTCTGTGCCAACCAGTGACGGCCATAGCAGCATCAGCCGATGAACAGCGCATCGGGTCTGACGAAGATGACCCAAGCGACGTGTCACAACCCGAAACCGATGTCATAGTTGTATACGGGCGTGCATTGGAACAGATCGGTATTGCCGTTTCCGGCTCGCAGGGCACCGTGGGTTATGCCGATTTCGAAACGCTGCCCATCAGTCGCACGGGTGAGTTGGTAGAGAATGTTCCGGGCGTTATAGCAACACAGCATTCGGGAACAGGAAAGGCGAACCAGTACTTCCTGCGCGGCTTCAATCTCGATCACGGTACAGACTTTGCAGGCTTCGTGGATGGCGTCCCGATCAACATGCGCACCCACGGCCACGGCCAAGGTTATCTCGATTTCAACTTTGTCATTCCCGAGACGATCGAGCGCATCGACTATCGCAAAGGCCCTTATTTTGCCGATGTCGGTGACTTCTCGGGCGCGGGAACAGTGGCCTTCAAGACATACGATACGCTGCGGCCCTTCGCCCAGGTTACGCTGGGCGAGTTCGGCTACTATCGAGGCACGGCGGCAGGCAGTACTCCACTGGCAGAAGGGAATCTGCTGCTCGCGTTCGATGGTACATTCTCGAATGGCCCATGGGTCCGGGACGAAAACCTCGAGAAGTACAACGCACTCCTGAAATATAACCGAGATTTGGGAGACGATCGCTTTTCGGTCCAGCTAAACGGCTATCACGCGCGCTGGGATTCGACCGACCAGATTCCAGAACGCGCCGTGGAAAGCGGACTGATCGACAGATTCGGCTTCATCGACGACGATCTCGGCGGAGAAACGACCCGCTTCGGTCTCGTCGCCAACGGTTCGCTCGGAGGGGCCGAGTTCAATGCTTTTGCGACCTATTACGATCTGGTGCTGACCTCCAATTTCACGTACTTTCTGGACGATCCCGTGGATGGAGATGAGTTCCAGCAGCAGGATCGGCGCTACGTGTTTGGCGGTTCAGCGAGCAAGACCTTCACAGTTACCGCTGCGCCTTTGCCTATGAAACTGACGATAGGTGGCGATCTGCGTTACGACGCGATCGAGAATGTCGGGCTGTTCGAAAGCGTTGGTGCCGTTCCGACGAACACTATACGCCGCGATCAGGTCGACGAGTTCAGTGGCGCGCTTTATCTGGAAGGTGAGTTCGATCTAACCGAGCGGTTCCGGGCTTACCTGGGAGTGCGGGGCGATTTGATGAGCTATGACGTCAACGCTGATCTATCGGCTAATTCAGGCAGTGGCTCGGATACGCTGCTCTCCCCCAAAGCCGCACTCGCCTGGCGCCCTGTCGACAGCCTCGAACTCTATGCCAATTACGGCGAATCTTTTCATTCGAACGACGTGCGCGGAGCCACGATCTCGATCGATCCTGCGAGCGGCGATCCGGCCGACCGGGTGCCGGTATTCGTGCGTGCGCGCGGGGCGGAATTGGGTGCACGGTTCGAGAGGCCGAATTTCACCGCCTCGCTGGTCGGTTTCTATCTCGGCCTCGATTCCGAACTTGTCTTCGTCGGCGATGCGGGAACGACCGAGCCGAACGACGCGACCCGGCGCTATGGGGTAGAAGCCACAGCCTTCTGGCGACCCGCCACGTGGCTGACACTCGACGCCGCCTATGCCTATACGGACGCCGAGTTTCGAGATGTTGCCCCCGGACTGACCGAGATTCCGGGTGCGGTGGCTGACGTACTGTCGGCAGGGATTTCCGCAGCGCCCATGAGAGGACTCGACCTGACGATGCGCCTGCGCCACTTCGGGGAAGCGCCGCTGATCGAGGACGGATCAGTCACCTCCGACCCAACGACTTTGGTCAATCTGGGCGCGTTCTATAGTCTGGGGAGCCTGCGGGCCGGGATCGAAGTTTTCAACCTATTCGATGCGAACGACGCCGATATCACCTATTTCTATGAATCGCAGCTTGCCAGCGAGAACACCCCGGTCGCGGACCGGCATTTCCATCCGGTCGAACCGAGACAATTTCGTTTCAGCCTGCGCTATCGGTTCTAGTCGATCCCACGGGCAGCTTAGGCCTCACGATCGCTGGCGTGTCGTTTGGAGAGCTTACCGCTGATAGTTCCAGCGATATGCCCCGAAACCCCGCATCGAACTGATCTGGTCGAACTCCGGTTTGATGTCGCGAAAACTCGATCGCACGCGCTCGATATATTTGGAGACGGTCTGGTCGTAGATTTCGCCTCCAGCGATGGTTGCCAGAACAGATCGCGTCAGTCCCCGGCCCTGGGCTTTCACCAGAGCTTCTACCATGACGTGCTGGCTTCGTGGTAACTGGAGCGGGCAACCTTCGAAAAGAAGATCGCCGCGCCTGTCTATGGCAATGTTGCCGTAAGTGAATTCTTCGAACTGGAGCAAATTGCATCCACAGTTCGGGCAATAACTTGTCGGGGCCAGGCGGTGCAAGTTCTGGTGGTGGATCATGTGCGGACGCTCCTCGCGCCATAGCCATCGCGGATAAGGCTCTGAGCGATTAGGCCGAGCGCGAGCAAGGCTGCGACAGGTATCAGCCACGCCATATGACTCATCGCCGTTTCCATTGACGCTACGACACCTTCTGCTTGTCCTGTCGTGCGATTGACAATCCAAGCCATTGCTGCCGCAGCACTGAGATAGGCCAGCGCCTGACGCAATCCATTGTAAAAGGAGTGACGAGACAGGACTAGCAATGACGGAACAACGGCAGCAACGATGGCCAATTGAACGAGTTCGATACCGAGATTGAACCCCAACAGTGTCAGCGCGCCGCTTACCATTCCAGCATGCGCTTCTTGAACAAGTGTTGCAAAGGCAAGCCCATGAACCAGCCCGAAGATAAGCGCGACGAGCGGTTCCTTACCGGGCAGAAGTGGGCGCACGGCATGCATCGCGGAGATGAGAACCGATACGGCAATTGCAATTTCGACAGGGGCGGTCGGCAGCGACCATTGCCATACGGTTGCTGCGATCAGCGTGAGGCTGTGACCAATTGTGAAAGCCGTAACAATCTTGGCGAGCTTGATAAGCGTCGCGCCTGTCGGGCGATGCCCTGCCCAGCGTCCGGACCGGGCGACGAGCGGAGCGGGTAGTAGCAGCACCAGAAGGAACAGCAGGTGGTCGTATCCCTCGATTATATGATGTGCGCCAAGCCCGATTGCGCTGGTAAGGGGCTCGAGCGCGCCCTCACGGGCGAGCGTGATATTCAGCGGAGGACTGCCATTCCGCACAGCCCCGATGATTGTCCGTTCGCCGCCGCCCGGACCATCATCGAGGAGAAAAAGCGCAAAATGTCCGGGCAACGTATCGATCAGCACCCGCCATTCCATCGTAAGATCAAGCGGAGACGCCCCGCCCGGAGGCACCAACTCTGCAACGGCGTGCAAATCGGGCGGGCCATCGATTTGGACGAACTCGACACTGCTGATGGACACCTGCCATCGCTGCCCGCTTGGGGTCGCGACATCGATATGATTGAGGAGGTATTCGCGCGCCGCGCGAAGAGAGTGGTCGCTGCTATCAACCGGATTGCCGGTGCCAAAGGCATATTCGCCACGCGGCACGATAATGTCTGCAATCACTGTTTCATCTAACACGCTCAACCGGACCTCCGAATTGGGAGTGGAGTGCGCGGCGAGCGGTGCCGCTATAATGGCCAGCGCCGCAAGCAAGATGAACTGCAAGAACGAGCGCACTTTTTCAATCATCCGTGCGACAGCCAGATCAGAGAAGTTTCCCGTTTGAAGATGTGCGGGTTCAGCGTCTCTGCCTCATCTCGTGCCATTGCTGCCTCTGCTTCCCTTCCCAACAGTTCGAACGCTTGTGCACGAAGCGCATAGAGCGGAGCGCTCCGCCATCCCGACTTTTCGGCCAAAGCCAGTTGATCCAGTGCCTCGTTCATTTCCCCGTTGGAGAGCAGGGCTGATGCAAGCAGGATGCGAGATTCTCCATAAGGTCGAGCAGCCAGATTGCGGCGCGCAAGATCGAGAGCTTTGTCTGGTGAACCGAAAACAAGCTCGTGCTCGACCGCATGTCCGTACGTCGCTTCGGGAAGTTGAGCGAGACGCTCATTCCATATCGCTGCTGCCTTGGCGGCCCACAATTGGCTTTCCTTGGCTTGCCCGTTCGCCCGCAAAAGCATGGCCAACGCGTCAAGCACTTCAGCCGACGGAGCGCGTAGCGCTACATCTCTCATTTGCGCGATTGCACCATCCAGATTGCCTTCCAAAGCCTGAGCCTGCGCCAGATGGGCTTCAATCAACCAGAAACCGGGGAACAAACGATCGGCCTTTTCGAACCATTCTCTCGCAGACTCGTACTCGCCTCGAGCGAGGTTTACGCCTCCGATCTGCATAGCGGTGTTGGCGTTGGCGAAGGGTGTCGTTGCTTGCGGGTCCGGATTGGCATCGGCAAAATGTTGGATCGCGGCATCGAAATCACCGCGTGATTTGGAGAGTATCGCCAACCGATAGGCGACACCTGCACTAGGACCGTAGCGGCCGGCCTCTTCGTAGCGAGTACGCGCGAGGCTCATATCCCCACGGTAGAATGCAATGTCGCCTTTCAGGCTCGCACTCTCGGCGAGTTCCGTAGGCTCGCTTTTTACCGCCCATCCGTCCATCACCCTCAAAGATGCTTCGGCACGTCCGAGCTGGTGGGACATCTGGGCAAAGACGGCATCGGACAACACTGGACCGGAGCCGGCAGGTGCCAAGCGTTTCGCCTCCGACAATGCCTCGCCCGCAGCCGCAAGCTCGTCATATGTGTAGCTCAGGTGCGAGCGCAGCAGATATGCCCGCGCGAGGCTTTCGTGGCGAAGCCATTGATCCCGTCCCTTTCGCACGCGCTCTCCTCCCAGCGCGATGTCGGCCTCGGACCGCGCGATCGCCGCGCTATAGGAAGCAGGTCCGAATCCGGAACGGTGCCAATCGGCCGCACTAAGCCGCGCTTCGGTCTTCTCATTCGCCAACCACTCGACGCCAGTGAGAAGGGCGACGGCAGCGATCGGAACGGCAAGATAGCGAAATTGTCTTAGCGCATCAGGCATAAAGGGCGACGCTCTTGCTGCGGCTCTCAATTTGAAGTGTATTGGCGGACGAGCGCGGCTCGTCCGCCAAATTTGCCACTATTCGGGCGTTGCGCAGGGGGTCAGTCCGGCGCCTGTAAGGTCGTCTGCAAGCGCATTTGTAAGCCCAGTCAGTGTTGCCGCCAGATCAGGTACGAAATCGCCATTGGCGTCCTGCGCCGGCCCTGCATCGTTATAGGCATTCTTCCGGCCAGACGGGATGAGCGCGGTCGAAACGGCTGGCATGCCCATACGGTCGACCCTCACATAACTCGACTCTGGATCGCTTCGGAAGGCGAACATTGCCCCACTATTGTCCGCAATCGGTGGTGATCCTTGCGGCGGCGCCAGATACGGGAACGTATCTCTGAACGAGACATCGTTAGCCGGTGGATTGAGCGGCAGGCCGGCAAGAGTCCCCGGCCCGTTGACAGACAGATCCAGGAAAATGACCGCCAAGGTCACATCGATCACCGGGTTTGTGAGTTGTCGACCGTTCGGGAAGCCAGAAGCAGCTGACAGATCCAGAGTAAGAGTGTCTGGGACGACAGCTTGCGCCACTGTAACGCCGGTTCCCGGGATCATCTGATCGAGGCATGCTTGAACATTGAAGGAAGTTGGAGTTGGTGTCGGCGTTGGTGTTGGCGACGGCATCGCGATAGGATCGTCATCGTCATCGTCGTCGTCCCCATCGAAACATCCGGAAAGTGTACCAAGACAAGCGATGAGCGAGGTCGCCATGGCCAGGCGACGAAGCGGAAGATAGGTCCTAGTGTTCATCAGAGCTGCCCTCCAAATCGTGCGGTTGCTCCCCAGACGTCCACCGGCGCGCCAGTGTCGATGCGATCTTTGGGAATTTCGATGACGACAGCGGTCAGATTCTGACCCGCAAAGAAATCACGATCGGAATCGAAGCTCAACGTTCCCGTACTCAGAGTGTCTCTGAAGCCCTGAAGATCGAAGAAGAAAGGATCGTCGAAAAGGCCGGCCCTGACCCTCACGCCATCCTTTTCCAATGTCGTTTCGACCGAACCTTCGATCGCTCCGGTAACTCCCGGCAAGCCGGTTACGCGAATGCCGAACTGGTCCATCGCGCCCGTTCCGAAACGAAACCGGATCGGTATGTCGGTGGTCGTCCGCGGCGCAGTGTTCGAAACATTTATCGAATAAAGGACGTCGGGATCATAGGTTGCAGGCTGGTCGGTCGCCTGTGGCCCCGAGAAGGTCAGCGCCACAATGACCGATGTGTCCGTGTGCCAGGCATAGATATCGGCGATGTCTGCAGCACGGTCCGGGGTGCTATCCATCGAAGGATCGGTTCGGGCCGGCGGATCGAGGTGGTCGGCAGCAATTATTCCGACCCCTGGCGCAAAAAGGATGGCTGCTGTCGCAAGCGAGAGCCCTCCCAATGCATATGGCAAGGCTTTTGAATATTTCATCGCGATCTCCCCATCTAGGCTCAAATACGGAACCAGTGTCGTTTCCGGGCCTTTCGAGCGCCCTCGCGAGAAGGCACCCTGACAACACTGACGACTCCAAGCCGCAAATCGATGCACATCGCGCCAAGAAAAATTTCCAGCACTCCGAAAGGGCGAAAGCCTACAGACGAGTTTCCGGCTGCAACCCAAGTTTGGACTGTCGCTCAAGAGGATATCCGGCTACGTGATGTTCTGTGCCTGATCCGCAACCCCCGCAAAGCCAGGCAGATCATACCGCACAAGAGAGCTCTGAAACCGAGCTGCTTTCGCGCGATATCGTACTGGTTGGCCGCCTCGACAGAGAGGCGTTTCGGCGTGTGTATGCGCGTTCTGCCAACAAGCTGTTTGCAATCACCCTTGGGGTAACGCGCAACCATGCCGCCGCCGAGGACGTGCTGCAGGAAACATATCTCAAGATTTGGGACCGAGCTGGAGGTTATGATCCCGACCGCAGTAGGCCGCTAGCTTGGCTGTGCGCCATCGCCCGCAATACCGCGATTGACTGGTACCGGACCCAGTCTCGGCATCGCCATGTAGGTGAAGAGCGGCTGGAATTGCACAAGAGTGAAGCGATCGCGGCCGACGACCGTATCATTGCTATGGACCGCGAACGTAGTGCTTTGGCGGCGGTCGAAGAACTCGACACCGAAAGCGAAACCGAATTGAAGTCGATTTTCTTTCTTGGACTGACCTATCCGGAAGCCGCCGAGCGGCTCGATTTGCCCGTCACCACATTCAAGAGCCGGGTGCGCCGAACAATCCTCAAGATTCGCAAGAAGCTGACCGATGACTGATCGCCAGCTTCCCGACGACCTCGAAGTCATGGCGGCCGGCCTTGCACTCGGGCTACTAGGCGAACGCGCGCGCGCGGAGGCCTTGCGCCATCAACTGGAGAACCCAGGCTTCGCGGAACGAGTGTACGCCTGGCAGAAGACTGCCGGTAGCTGGTTGGAAGATGTCGAGCCTATCGAGGCCCCGGCAAATGCGCTCTCTTCAATCGAAGCATTGCTCGATCGACGGGCTATGGGCACAACCCCAGCACAACCGATTGCAAACGACCGGCATTCGGTGAAGCTTTGGCGCACCTGGGCCATTACCGCCACAGCCGCTTCGTTGGCACTGGCTGTCGGTTTGGGTGTGGCGCTGTTTTCTGCCAATCAGGAACCAGATCAAGATGATGCCCCGATCGCTGAGTTAGCTCGACCATCTGCCAACGTCGCGCAAATCAAAGATGCCGAAGGCGTCCCGCTCCTGAGCGCACTCTACGATCCGGGCTCGGGTAGTCTTTCCCTGCGGCTGGCCGATCTACAACAACCGGAATTCGGTCCCGAACTGTGGGTCATCCCAGAAGATGGCACACCACGGTCTCTCGGACTGATCGACAGTGAGCGGTTGACCGTGATTTTGTCGCCGGAACTGCGCTCGTTTCTCCGCGACGGAGCGACGATGGCGATAACCATAGAGCCGCGGGACAGTGCCCCACATGATGCCCCGACCGGCGAAATACTTGGAACTGCGACACTTCAAGAGGTTCCTGGAAACACAATTTAGTAGGGTGAGGATTGGATCCGCCGACAGATCGGTCCCTTCCCCTACGCGCGCACCAAGGACCGGCACTCAACTTTGAGGTTCGGTTTTTGTCACATATAACCCGCAGGCGAATGTCCGCTTCCGAGCACGAAGCGTAACTCGGGCGATGGCCAACCAAGAGGGCGCAAAGTTGCCATCCCTTGGTACTGTCGATTGGACTTGGCGTACGTCTTGAACGCATCAGGCTTGGGGCGAAAGTGTAATCACTGGTCGTAGTAGGAAACTTTTGAAGGCGAGCTCATTTTTCAATCGAAGCGGGGTATTGGTGAGGGAAAGAGATGTAGTGTTGGTTGGACAAAGACCTCATTGCCGGCGGGTTGATGTTCAAGGGTTAACCCCTCCGTCTCCGCCATATCTCACCGTCCTTGGGAAAACCTGGTCCGCCCTGCGCGCTCGACAAGAGCAGTGAGCCATTCGACCTCACACCGAATCCACGAGTGGAATTTACAGCGGAGCCGCAATGCAGTTCACATGCGTCCATCGAAAGCGCATGGCGGATGGCTGATTTTCCTTCATTCTTGCGTAGATGCTGAGTGCAAGGCGGGCAAACCACCGTCACTTTCCCTCCCGGGATGGCCTTTCGCCAATTGCCCGGTTCGGACCAAGTGCCTATTGAAGGCAGCGGATTCCCGAAAGTCACATTATGCTAAACAAGTTAGTCCGCCAAGTCCGTCCACCCAAGCGAGGTGAGGACGGCGATGCCGATACCAAGGGCTACCCGGTCGTCGATCCGTATTTCTGGAAACCGAAAGTCGGATTGAACTTCGGCGACTATCTGGCCTCTGCAATCGTCCAGCGTATGTTGGCCGCCAAAGAATTATTGGTGAATGAGCCCGTCAGCAGGCATCGGCGCCTGTTCAGCGTGGGATCGGTGCTGCATTTTGCCCAGACGGGCGATGCGATCTGGGGAACCGGCCGTAACGGAAAGATGGGGGTCGATCGCCACCGCTTCGAGACGCTTGATATCAGAGCGGTGCGAGGGCCTCTCACGCGACGCTTTCTTGGCGAGTTGGGGCATGCGGTGCCGGATATCTACGGCGATCCCGCCTTGCTCATCCCCAAGCTGTTCCCAAACCGGTTTCGTCGCCGTTCGGGCGAACAGGCCGTGGGAATTGTCCCTAACCTTCATGACACAGGGCTGATCGTGGGCGACAACATAATCGATCCCACATGGCGTTGGGACGCCGTCATTTCCGCTATCTGCGCATGCGACTTTATCGTGTCGAGTTCGTTGCACGGCCTGGTGATCGCGGATGCGTTCGGCATACCCTGCGCCCATCTGCGACTGAGCGATACGGAACCGGACTTCAAATATATCGATTACTGCGAGGGGGCCGGAAGGTCCCAATTTTGGTCCTCGACAAGCGTTGCCGAAGCACTCGATCGTGGTCCGCTGCCGCCAATCGCCCATGATGCCGAAGCACTGATGGCCGCCTTTCCTTACGACTTGTGGGACGCCTGATCAGCGACCGCCGAAGAATTCCCGGCGGATCGAAGCGGTGACACGGCGCAGCCGCGCAAAACGGCGAAGCGTTCCCAGCGGATGGCGTTTCCAGCGACCGGCCAGCACGTATTTCCGGAAGATGCCCGCAGTCTGACTGTGGGAACCTGCATGTCCGACCCTGTACACTGCCGCCCGAAACGGCACTTGCTGGAGGGGCGTTCCTTCGGCTTCCATCCGGCTGTCGACGCCGTGATGGCTGCCCATCATGGCTTTGACGAATTCCATGTCGGCATCCCCGAAATTGTTCGGGAGTTCGTACAGATCGCGCCGGATTATCAGCGAACTTCCGCAGACGTGATTGAAGTCATCATGCTCGTACAGCAGCCGACTGCCATCGTTCCAGACATATCCGCGCCCGATCTTCCATCCGACTGGTCCCGAATTCTCGCGAACCCAACCGGCCAATCGGTTGCTGACGCAATCGTCATCATCGACGATCATGTAGTAATCGGTGTCGCGTCCGGCCAACATGCCGGCGAGTACCCGCCTTCCCTTGTCCAGGCGGAAAGCGTCCAGCACCTGGTCGCGCGAAGCGCTACCCATGTCGTGCAGCTTGTTGGCCGGAAAATCGACCCGCTCGACAGTGAAGCCATCGGGCATTTGCGGCAAGTCAGCACCGTGGTTGGCGACCACCACACCGCGCCAGTTCGAGGATAGCTGTGCTGAGAGCGATGCAAGTGTCTGCTCCAGATTCTCCCTGAGCTTTGGCCAGTCGGATGCGTTGTCCTGATGCCGGACGGGAACGATGAATGTGAGTGCCGGTGTCTCTGCTACCAAGGTCATCAGCTGTCGCTCGATCTCGCCCAGTCATACGCCTCTGCAAGAGAAGTGGCAGCGAAAGTCAGGCCTGCGGGCTCGGGAAACGCCTCTCTGAAGTGCCGGATCTTGCCGTAACTGTTGTCGAGCACCGCATGAGGCTTGCCCATCAGCAAACTGATGATGTGAACGTGAAGGCGATCGGTGATCACTTTCTCCGCCCGCGAGAGCTGGCGGCGCCCACGGTCGAAACGCTGATTGGCCACGGCTTTGTAGCTTGCGAGGCGAATGGCTCCGCGATCCAGAGTGCCCAGGGCGGAAAGGCGACCCAGCCATCGCGCACGCCGTACTGGCCCGGCGGGCTCCTCGATCCAGTCCTCGACCGGAATGGTGTCCGGCAAACCGTCGCCGGACGCGCGGCCGCTCATTTCCTTGTCGGCTCTGAGCATACCAAGCACCGGAAGCTCCGCTTGCCCCAGCGGCTCCACCGGCCCGATCGCAAAAGCCATGTCCGGGCAAAGGGTCGCTTCGCAGCCGAGTGTGTCTCGGGCGCGTTGCTGGGACTGGCGGTCGCGCACAAACAGGTCGAACGCACCGTGCCGAGCGATCGCATCGGCTGCTCTTGCGCACGCTTCTTCCGAAGAGAAATGGATCGACTGCGGCATCTGGATGATCTGCCGGTCGGGGAAATCGGCCATGACTCTTTCCCGAAAGGCCTGGTGGCCCGGCCACAAGTCGCCGAAATTGCCGCCCCCACGCAGGAGGATCGGGCCAGCGGGAACGCGTCGCTTGAGTTCTTCAACGTCATAGCTTCTTATTGTGCTGACATATGCCGGCAAACGCCCACGACGCCGCAGATAGGCCATTTCACCCAGCCAGATCGCAGAGTCGCCCACATTACGGATGTCGGGGAAATCGAGCAGCGCAAACGTGCCATCGAGGGGCTTCGATGAAAGAGCTTGATCGATAAGGGCCGAGTTTGCCGCAACGTAGGAGGCGGAGGGGGATTCAGACATAGAACCTCAAATTAGCATTGCATTGCAGGAAGCGCATCTTGTAGCGGGTCGATACCGTTGATTGTGCAGCACAGCAAAGAAAATCGCTGCACTGCAGCATTCGTGTTCAGGAGCGCCGTTTGACAACCATCGCCAGCCGCATGTTGTCTGGAAGTGCATGGCTTTCCGGCGCCCGTATCGTCACAAATATCCTGTCTTTCGTCAGCACCATAGTCCTGGCACGACTTCTTGCGCCAGCCGACTTCGGTATCGTCGCGCTCGGTACGACGCTGATGGCCATTCTCAGCTCGATTACCGAAATTTCGCTCAGCCAAGCGTTGATTCAACACCGCAATCCGACCGAGGAGCACTTCCATACGGCTTGGACACTAAATGGTCTACGCGGCATTGTGCTCGCACTGATCATGTGTGGCGCGGCGTGGCCGATGGCGATCATTTACGAAGACAATCGGCTGATCCCGGTGGTGTGCGTGATGGCGATCGGGGTGGTTATCAGCGGCTTGGGCAATCCCCGCCGGATCATGTTTCAGAAGAAGCTGATCTTCTGGCAGGAATTCCTTCTGCTAGTGACGAACCGAGTAACGATGGTCGTCAGCACTATCTGGCTCGCAATCGTGTGGGATAGCTACTGGGCGTTGATTGTGGGCGTTCTGCTGGGCCAACTGGTCCAAACCCTGGTGTCCTACGCGATCCTGCCGTTCCTACCGCGCCCGGGCCTCAACCACGCGCGCGAGCTGTGGAGCTTTTCGGTCTGGCTGACTTTGGGGCAGGCAATCAACACCATCAACTGGCGGTTCGATCAGTTATTGGTCGGCGGTCTCCTCGGCAACGCCACGTTGGGGCACTACGCAGTGGGCAGCAATCTTGCTCAGGTTCCGACACGCGAGACCACCAATCCGATCCGACAGACGCTGTTTCCCGCCTTGTCGCAGATTGCGGACGATCCTCCTCGCCTGCGCCAGGGATATCAGCGCGCGCAAGCTCTGATTACGCTGGTCGCTCTGCCGATGGGTATCGGCGTGGCGTTGGTGGCAGATACGCTGGTCCTCGCCGCGATGGGCAGCAAATGGCTGCCGGCGGTACCGATCATCCAGGCGCTGTCGGTGATCTTTGCCGTTCAGACGATCGGTTCCATGGTGTCTTCGCTCGGCATGGCTCGCGGGCACACCAAGCTGCTTTTCGTGCGCGACCTGCAGATGTTCTTCATCCGTCTGCCGATCATTGTCGCCGGCACCCTGATGTTCGGGTTGGCCGGCCTGATCGGAGCGCGAGTTATTTCCGGACTGATCGGCACTTTCGTGAATATGTTGGTCGTGCGTCAGCTTGTACAGCTGGGCGTATGGGAGCAACTCGCCGTGAACATTCGCAGCCTCGTATCGGCCGCAGCGATGGCCGTTGTCGTTCTTCTATTTCAGAGAACCGCCGGACTTGCGGATGGTACGCTGATGCAAGCGGTCCTCGATATCGCAGCAAATGCAGCGCTTGGCGCTGTGGTATACATCGCCGCCAACCTGCTGCTTTGGCGTCTGGCAGGCCGACCGAACGGCCCGGAAACGGAGCTGATAGGCATGGCCGCCAAGGTTATCCGGCGGCTCGTACCAGGTCGCGCGTGATCGGTTCCTCGATGCCTGCCAGCGTCCCGTTGGCAGAGAGTATCCGGCCAGCCGAGCACCGCAAACGTCATCGTCGGCGGGCGAAGCGACAAGCTCCACCCTGGCATTTCCGGTCGGGTTAAACAGCCATTAGTCGTGCTAAAAACCCGGACAGATCTCTTTCGACGCGCTGCCAGCTCAGCTGCTCGAGATCTGGAACGGCAGACGCGGGAATCGTCCGAGCATGACGCGCGAAACCGTCGAGTACATCGACGGTAAGCTCGTCTGCGTAGAGTTGGACCCAACGATCACCCATCAGCTCGGCCAGCTCCGGCATCGCTCCGATCGCGGGAACGAGTACCGGCCGCCCCCGCGACAAGGCGTGGATGGCAGCGCCGGAATGAAGGATGTCGCGGTAGGGCAGGACTACGCCGTGAGAAGCGTCGATCGCCCGGTCGAGATCTTTGTCCGGCACAATGTCATCGCTGAGCGCCATCCGCACGCTATCCAGCCCGGCAGCCGCCCGATCGAGCGTGCGCGCATATTCGCGGTCGTGGCGGCGGCCGCAGATCGTCACCTCTGCGGTCGCGGCATCGAGCTGTCCCGCGGCGCGAACGAGATCGTCCAGGTTCTTGTAAGGCCGTACGAGCCCGAAGTTGAGTAGCCTCACTGGCTCTCTTGCTCCGGGTGGGAGGAATGGCTGCGGAGGCTCGCTCTCGTAAGCGCCGTGAACGGTCACCAGTTCGACAATGCCGCCGGCGGTCGAGTAGGTGCTATGCACAAGGTTCCGCGACGTCTCCGACAAATATACGATTCCGTCGAGATTGCGCACGAGCAAACGTTCCATCAGCGATGGGTCGGCATTGCCCTCGTGCTGGGTAACATTGTGGGCCACCCACACAATGCGCGTATTGCGGCGCCAGCGGGCCATCAGCAAGCGGGTGAGGGTTTTCAGCCGATGCAGGAAGCCTTCGCCCTCGAACAGACGGTGCGGCCAATGATACAGGACAATATCCTGTTGCGCGATGTCCGCCAGCCACGGCTTATACGCTACGACATTGGCCCCGCACCTCTCCAGCGCGTCGCCGAACAGGCCCGTGAAACGATTGAACTTGGCCGACCGCGGCGCCAACGCAATCCGTGGAGAGCGTGACGACGGGTCCATTTGGCGGCCATCTCGGGCTAAGGGCAAGGTCACCTTCACGCGACTGAAATTGCAAGCGGCGGGTGGCAGTGCGCTTAGCCCGGTTGGGTCCTGCCGCCAAGCGATAGGCTCAACGACAGGCTGCGGCTTGTCGACGAAGCCTCACCGTTCGGCCAGTTCCTCCACCAGCGCGGATGCGGGGTAGATCGTTTCGAGCGCTTCCTGCACCGCAGCCGTAGAGACGACCACGGTGCGATTGAGCGTGCCGTCATATCCGTAATTGCCGCCGAGCGAGTGAATGTTACCGTCGAACGCGGCGCCGATCACCGTGCCCGCCTTGTCGATTACCGGCGAGCCCGAGTTGCCGCCGATGATGTCGTTGGTGGTGACGAAGTCGTAGGTGGTGTTCTTGTCGATCTTTGCCTCGTTCGCGGCGAAGGCGGAGGCGACGTCGAACGGAGCATTGCCGGTCGCGCGTTCGAAAGTTCCGCCCATCGTCGTACGGATCGGAACCTCGTTGCCGCGCTCGGTCCATCCCTTCACCTGGCCGTAGCTGATCCGCAGTGTGAAGGTCGCATCGGGATAGAGGCTTTCGCCATAGGCGGCGAAGCGCGCATCGGCGAGCTTGGCGCCAGCGGCCGCGAGCGGGCCCGAATATTGCGCATCGGATAGCGCCTTCAGTTCGCGCTGGCGCTCGACGAGGCGGAGTGCGTACTGGATCATCGGATCGTCCGAAGCCTCTACCGCTTCAATTCCGCCCTCCCACAGCGCCTTGCGCACTTCGGGGTCGGCCAGCGATGTCCCGCCGACGAGTCTTTCGGCGAGTTGCTCGGGACTTTCCTTGCCCAGCAATAGCTGCGAATCGGGATCGTCCACCCCGAGATATTCACGCGCCTTGGAAAGGCTCCACCCCATCGTCAGCTCATCTAGCCAGGGATAGATCGGCCGCTCGTCGAGCAGCCGCTTCTCGGTCAGCGGCAGCGCGCTGTCGGTGTAGCCGGGCAGCCGTTCGGCATTCGGCTTGCCGCGTTCCTGCGCGGCGAAGACGAGCGTCTGAGCGTAGCCGTAGAGATCGCCCGACGGCTGGGTGAAGCGCAGTGGATAATACAGCGCGCGATAGGCGTTCATTGCCTCATCGACCGTGGTCCAGGGGTCGCCGATCTCGGCGTTCCCGGCGCTTTTCTCGCGCAGATCGTCCTGTGCCGCAGCCAGCTTTTCCGTAAAGCCCGGATCGTTCAGCGCCTTGGTACGACCGATATAGACTTTCAGACTGTTCTCGACACCGCCCAGGAGATCGCGGCCTTCGCGATCTTTCTGGTCGCTTTCTTCCATCGCGCGGATCAACCGGCCACGCAATTCGCTCATCGTTGCGACGGTCACAGGGAGGCGCACCTCACGCTCGAACGCAAGCTGACTGTCCGTCCACAACCGGCTGGTCGATCCGGGATTGCCGACGACGAAAGTGATCTCGCCCTCCTCCGGCGCGCGCGGATTCCATTGCAGATGATCGGGCGTCGCCACCGGCTGGCCGTTCTCATAGGCGCGCAGGAAACTGGCATCGAGCGAATAGCGCGGAAAATTGAAATTGTCGGGGTCGCCGCCGAAGGTCGCCGCACGGTCTTCGGGCGCCCAGGCAAGGCGCACATCCGAATATTTGCGGTAGGTATAGAGCTTGTACTGTCCGCCACCGAAAAGTGTGACGACCTGGCAGCGAGTGGCTTCGGTGTCGGGGCAGCCCGCTTTCTCGAGTTCGGCAATTTTGGCGTCGCGCGCTTTGGTCAGCGCTTCGCCGGAAAGACTGCCGATCGCGCCCATAACGTCGCCGGTTACATCGGCAATCGAGGTGACAACTTCCGCCTGCTGGCCGGGGCAGGTCAGTTCGTCCTCGCGCCTTTGCGCCGTGAAACCCTCGGCAAGATAGTCCTTTGCATCGGAAGAATTGTCGAACAGACAGCTCGCAATGCAGTGGTGGTTGGTCAGGATCAATCCGTTGGGCGAAACGAAGCTGGCCGAACATCCGCCGGTCAGTCGAACGGCAGAATTTCGCACTGTATCTAGCCAGGCCTGATCGGGCGCCCAGCCATATTGCTCGCGGACCTGCTCGGCCGGAAACCCGTCGAAGGTCCACATCCCCTCATCGGCCATCGCGGGTTGCGCGGCGAGAGCGCAAAGGGCGGTGGCGGCGGCGAGCGCGTTTCGATCGAACTGCATGTGACTGTTCCTCTTGCACCGGAGATTGTTCCGATTTGCGGCCATCTACACGAAATGGCTGGCCGATTTCGCCGTCTCTACAGGCCTTATCGGCAAAATTGAAGCCGGCCTCGTCAGCTCACGAACTAGGCTACCCACGGACCTGTAATCGCCACAGTGCGGGCTGGCGAATAGGCATTGACGAAGAACCATTTGCCATCGGGCGAGAAGCATCCGCCGGCCAGTTCTGTCTGCATCCGGAGGCGTGCGAAAGGATAGGCTCGACCATCGGGTGTGATGCCGCGCAGATGGTTGTCGACCACATCGGTATACTGATCCTCGCAGACAATCAGGTGGCCGTTCGGTCCTACAGTGAGGTTGTCACCGAAGTTGAACTGCTCCTCGCTCTGGCTTTCGAAAAACAACTCGATGGTGTCGCTGGCCCCATTCCGGCCCGGCACCAGACGGAAGATCTGACCGAGCTTGCGCTGTCCGCCGCTGGTCGAACAGACGAACACCTCGTCCGCGCCCATGTGAATGCCTTCGCCTCGTGCGATGACTGCGGCGCCTCGCGCCGCAGCGCGATTGCGCAGATCGTCCTTCGGAGCCTCGACCTCGTCGCAGTCGATCCAGCGCAAGGGATAGCGCCTGCCGACCGGCATATCCGCTACCGTCCAATTGCGCGTATCGGCAAGGCCTTCGACGACCATGGCTTGCAGGCGACCTCCATCACGGAGACGCCCTGCGGTTGTGGGAACGAAACGATAAAGCACGCCGTCGTCGCGGTCCTCGGTGAGGTACACCACACCCGTCGCCGGATCGACGCATGCAGCCTCGTGATTGAACCGGCCCATGGCCTTGAGAGGAACCGCATCGATCAGTCCGGTCGCATTGGCCGGGACTTCGAATACCCAGCCGTGCTCGACCGCCAGACCTTCGCCATAAGGCTGGCCCGGGCCGGTCGGCGCCTCTTCGCAGGTCAGCCAGCTGCCCCATGGCGTGACGCCGCCCGAACAATTTCGGATCGTGCCTGCGAGCGTGCGGAACTGGCGCTTTACCTGAAGGGTGCGAGCATCGAGCACGATGTTGGTCGTCCCGCCGGGAACGATAGCACCATTGCGCGTGCCGTAGCCATGTGCGGGCGCGCCACCGGCATCGTCGGTCGGCACCAGTTCGTGATTGCGGATCAGCACGATCTCGTCATTGCCGAGCGGCAGGCAGCCCATGCCATCGGCCTTGTCGGGCACGGTACCGCCATCGTCCATGGCGTCGCCCAGGCTGGAGAGCACATTGTAGGAGAATCCGCGCGGCAGATCGAGCATCCCGGCGGGATCAGGTACCAGCGGCCCGTAATCCGCGAACGATGCCGGCAAAGTCGGCCCCGACCGGCCCGTGCACCCGTTGAGTAGCAGCCCGGTGAAAGCTGCACCGGTAACTCCGATGAATCCGCGACGGTCGATATCTGTCTTCAAACCGGGCCTCCTGTTGCCGCCCTGCACATCGACGCGCGGGGACCCGCCGTCTCTTCCGGACATATGACACTATCGCGACAGCCAACGGATTTCACGATCTGCATTTGTCGACTCCTGTGTCTTTTCTGTCGAATTACTGTCGTAGGCGCCCTTGAAAGATGGCCTCGCGAAGCGGTTTCCATCCTTCGATAGCGACGTATGGCGGCTCCCTTCGACATTGACGGCGGTTGCCTTGTCCAACGGATCGCCTTAGACCGCGCGGAATGTTGTAACATTAAAATTTCGGAGTTTGCAGTTTTGAAGAAGTATGCCCTGCTCGTAACCTCGATGCTGGCCAGCCCCGCGCTTGCCCAGACCGCCGACGACAGTGATCGCGGTTCGGTGCACGCGTCCGACGACAGGACAATCATCGTCACCTCCAACTACATCAAGGATCTCGATCTGCTTGCGGGCACCTCGGTTCTCGTGAGCGAGGATATCCTGCGCGAACTGGAGCCTCAGATCGGCGATATCCTGATCAAACAGCCCGGTGTTTCCGCAACCTCCTTCAGCCCCGGCGCATCGCGCCCTGTGCTGCGCGGCCTGCAGGGCGAACGCGTCCGCGTGCTCACGGACGGCATCGGCACACTGGACGTCTCGAACACCTCGGTCGACCACGCGGTGACGATCGATCCACTGGTGACCGAGCGTATCGAGATTCTGCGCGGCCCGGCCGTGCTTCTTTTCGGTAGCCAGGCAATCGGCGGTGCGGTCAATGCGTTGGACCGCCGCATCCCGCGCGAAGTGCCCGAGAACGGATATCACGTCGATGCCATCGGCAGCTATTCATCGGCATTCGATGGGTTCAATGGCGGTGCCGGCTTCGACTTGGCGCTGAGCGACACGTTCGTGGTTCATGTCGACGGCAGCTACAGCAAGACCGAGGACGTAGAAGTCGGCGGTTTCGTTCTCACGCCGGAGTTGCGGGCCGAACAGCTCGAGATCGCCGAAGAGGAATTCGACGAGGGCAACTTCGACGAATCCGACGAAGCGCGCGAACTGGCCGAGCAGCGCGGCGTTCTGCCCAACAGCGCGACCGAAACCTACACGCTTGGCGGTGGTTTTGCCTTCATCAACGAGGGTGGCAGCCTTGGCGCTTCCATCAGCTATTTCGATACCCGCTATGGCGTACCGGCGCGACCCGGAGCCGAGCACGCGCATGGTGAGGAAGGCGAAGAGGAAGAGGGCGAGGAGGAAGAAGGCCCCGTCACCATCGACCTGAACCAGCTTCGCGCGGATCTGCGTGGAGAGGTCTTTACCGGTGGCGACGTGCTGGAATCGATCCGCGTGCGCCTCGGCTATTCGAACTATGAACATACCGAGTTCGAAGGCGACGAGGTCGGCACCGTCTTCAATTCGGACAGTTTCGAAGGCCGTCTCGAGCTCGTCCAGGCCGATCGCAACGGCTGGAAGGGTGTAACCGGCGTCCAGCTGATGACCCGCGATTTTTCGGCGATCGGGGAAGAGGCCTTCGTTCCGCCGAACGAAACCAATCAGATCGGCTTCTTTACCCTTCAGGAGTTCGATTTCGATGGCATCGGTCTGGAATTGTCCGCCCGTTACGAAAGCACCGATGTCAGTTCCGACAGCGTTGCGATAGGGCTGGAAGACGATGCCGTGATCACGGCGATCGACCGTAGTTTCGATGCTTTCTCGATCGCCGGAGGCGTCAGTTACGCGCTCGCTCGCGAAGTGAAGATCGGGGTCAATCTCAGCCGGGTCGAACGCGCTCCGTCAGCCGAAGAACTGTTCTCGAACGGCCCGCATATCGCCACTCAGTCTTTCGAAGTCGGCAATCCCTTCTTCGACAAGGAGGCGGCACTGGGCGTCGAAGCCTATCTTCGCGGCGAGGCCGGACCGGCACGTTTCCAGTTCGCCGGTTATTACACGAAGTTCGACGATTTCATCTACGAAACCGATACCGGTGAAGAGGCGGACGGCTTGCCGCTGTTCCAGTTCCTGCAGGACGATGCCAACTTCTGGGGTTTCGAGGCGCAGGCGGCTTACGACGTCGTCGCGGGTGAAGGATTGACCGTCACGATCGACGGTGTCGCGGACTACACCCGCGCGACGATCGAGGATGGCGGCGGCCCCGTTCCCCGCATTCCCCCGCTCCGCGTTCTCGGGGGCCTGTCGGCCGACACCGGCATTTTCGGAGGTCGCGTGGAAGTCGAACACGTCACCACGCAAGACCGCGTGGCAGAGTTCGAAACGCCCACCAACGACTTCACCCTCGTCAATGCATCGCTGTCCTGGAAGCCCTTCGGGCGCGACAGCGAAACCGTGCTGATGCTGTCGGGTGACAATCTGTTCGATGTCGATGCCCGCCGCCATGCAAGCTTTACGAAGGATTTCGTTCCGCTGGCAGGCCGCAATATTCGGGTCTCGGCACGCCTCGCTTTCTGATCTTTCCGGTCTTGCTCCTCTCGCAACAAGTGCCGCGAGAGGAGCGACACGGAAAAGAACCATCCTTTCGGACACGGGCGCCGGTATCGACCCACCCACCGGCGTGGGCCGGCGTTATGGCGGCAGCTCTTGCTCCGCGAGCGGTAATTGCACCATACCGCTGTCGAGCCGTGCTGCGGGCGCACAGGGCAATCGGAAACCTCAACGAAAGGAAGAATGGTATGATCCGAGGCAAGTTGGCGGCAGGCATCGCGCTCTTGGCATTCCCGATGCAGGCGGCCCTTGCGCAGCAGCAGCAGCAGCCCGAGCCGGAAGAGGCGGCTTCGACCGAGGTGCAGGTCCCGCAGCCAGCACCACCGATGTCGGGTGCCGCGGCCGGTAGAGATCGTGTCGGGCCGGAACGGCGCTTCACCGGCGCCGACCTGTTCGATCTCGCCATTGCCAGCGACCCTCAGATAAGCCCCGATGGACGCTATATCGCCTACGTACGCAGGTCTAACGACATCATGTCCGACCGGGCGGTCGCTTCGATCTGGCTGATCGACACGCGCACCGGCCGGGAAACGCCGCTCGCCGGCCGCAACGGCGATGCTTTCAATCCCCGATGGTCGCCAAGCGGAGACCGGATCGCCTACGCGTCGACCGAAGGCGGAGCGCCGCAATTGTGGGTTCACTGGATGGGTGGCGGTGAAGCGGTGCGCCTGACCGGGCTGCCGACCAGCCCCTCGAGCATTGCCTGGTCGCCCGACGGGCGGTCCATCGCCTACACCATGCTGGTCAAGGACGAAGGCCCCAAACTCGGATCGGCGCCCGCCAACAAGCCCGAAGGCGCCGAGTGGGCCGAACCCCTCGAAATCCGCGATCTGCTGACCTACCGCGCCGACGGGCAAGGCTATATCGAGCCCGGCTTCGAGAAAATCTTCGTCGTCCCGGCCACCGGGGGCGCACCGCGCCAGCTGACCTTCGGCCGATATCACGATGGCGGCCCGCTGAGCTGGTCGCCAGACGGCTCGACCATCTATTTCGGTGCCAACCGACGCCCGGACTGGGAGGACGATCCGGTAGAAGGCGAGGTCTACGCGCTAGACGTTGCGACGGGATCGGTACAGCAGCTGACGGATCGCGACGGCCCCGACGGCAATCCGGTCGTTTCGCCCGATGGCCGGCTGATCGCCTATCTCGGTTTCGACGACGTATCGCGCGCCTACGAAGATAACGACCTCTATGTCATGAACCGCGACGGGTCGAACATCCGCAATCTCACTGCGGACTGGGGCTACAATCCCGACGGGATCGCGTGGGACGCCGACGGACGCGGCATCTACGCGCAATACGATATCGGCGGGGAGACCCGCATCGCGCGCATCGCGCTCGACGGGGCCGTGCGGGACGTGGCCGAAGGTCTGTCCGGCGGCGGTCTCGACCGTCCCTATACCGGCGGCAGCTTCTCGGTATCGGATGACGATGCGATCGCCTTCACCGGCGGCACGGCGACCCGTCCCGCCGAAGTCCAGCTTGCCCGCGCAGGCGGCGCAGCGCGCATGCTGACCGACCTCAACCGCTCGCTGCGGGCGGTCAAATCCTTCGGCGAAGTACGCCGGATTGCCACCCGATCGAGCCATGACGGGCTTGAGATCGAAGGCTGGCTGACCTTGCCCCCCGGCCATGTCGAGGGTCAGCGCGTCCCGTTGATCCTCGAAATACACGGCGGCCCGTTCGCCGCCTACGGCCCGCATTTTTCGACCGACAACCAGCTCTACGCGGCAGCCGGCTATGCCGTGCTGTCCGCCAATCCACGCGGCTCGACCAGCTATGGCAAGGATTTCGCGAACGAGATCGACAAGGCCTATCCCGGCAACGATTATTTCGACCTCATATCCATCGTCGACCGTGCGATCGCGCTCGGTATCGCCGATCCCGACCAGCTCTTCGTTACCGGTGGATCGGGCGGCGGAGTGCTGACCAGCTGGATCGTCGGCAAGACCGACCGGTTCAAGGCCGCGGCGACCCAGAAGCCGGTGATCAACTGGACGACCCAGGCGCTCACCGCCGATGGACCGGCCTTTTTCGGCAAATACTGGATCGGCGCCCAGCCATGGGAAGATCAGGACGCCTACTGGCGCCTTTCGCCGCTGTCGCTGGTCGGAAACGTCGAAACGCCGACACTGGTGGTCGTCGGCAGCGAGGACTACCGCACTCCGGTGAGCGAGTCCGAACAATATTACACCGCACTGCGCCTGCGCGGTGTCCCGACCGCGCTGGTAAAGGTCCCCGGGGCAAGCCATGGCGGCATCGCCGCGCGCCCCTCGCAATCGGCCGCCAAGGCCTCGGCTATCCTGGCATGGTTCGATCGCTACCGAACGGGCTGGACGCGGAGCAGCGCTCCGCAAGAGTGAGTTCGGATCCTCGGAGGCTCAGGGCCTGCGAATATCGGCCTGCGCTCGACAACGGCCCCCTGAAAGGGGAACATCCGACCTCGGCCGACAGGCTTCGAACCGTTTGAATTGCTCCCGCACCCATGCGAAGCGCTTCCTATGGGTGAAGATACCAACACAGGAAGCTGGCGTTTCGCGGTCGATCGGGGCGGTACCTTTACCGATGTCGTAGCGGTAACGCCCGATGGGCGACTGGTGACGGACAAGCTGCTTTCGGAGAACCCAGGCCATTATGCCGACGCCGCCAGCGAAGCGGTTCGGCGCCTGATGAAGCGCCATGGCAGCGCGCCCATTGCCGAGCTGCGGATCGGGACGACGGTTGCCACCAATGCCCTTCTCGAACGCAAGGGCGAGCGGCTGGCGCTGGCGATCACGCGCGGCTTCGGCGACGCGCTCAGGATCGGCAACCAGGCACGGCCCGATATTTTCGCGCGGCATATCGTGCTGCCCGAGCAATTGCCCGCCGAAGTGATCGAGATAGACGAGCGGGTGGGTGCCGATGGCGCAGTCCTGCAACCGCTGGGCGAGGATGCGGCGCGCAGTGCTTTCGCCCGGCTGCGGGCAGCCGGCTTCGATGCGCTCGCCATCGTGCTGATGCATGGCTGGAAATATCGCGATCACGAAGCCCGGCTCGCCGCGCTCGCGCGCCAGGCGGGCTTCGCGCAGGTCAGCGTCAGTCACGAAGTTTCGCCGCTCATCCGGCTGATCCCGCGCGGCGATACGACGGTGGTGGACGCCTATCTCTCGCCGGTGCTGCGGCGCTACACCGATACGCTCCAGGCGGGTCTGCCCGACACCGAAAGCCTCCGCTTCATGCAGTCCAATGGCGGGCTCGCCGAAGTCGGCGCGTTCCGCGGCAAGGATGCGATCCTGTCGGGCCCCGCCGGCGGCGTAGTGGGGATGGTCGCCGCCAGCGAACCGCTCGGCCACCGTAAGCTGATCGGCTTCGACATGGGCGGGACCAGCACCGATGTCGCGCATTATGCGGGCGAATACGAACTGACCGGCGACAGCCTGGTCGCCGGAGTCCGCGTCGCCGCGCCGATGATGCAGATTCATACCGTCGCGGCAGGAGGTGGGTCGATTTGTCAGTACGATGCCGGGCGCTTCCGCGTCGGGCCTGAAAGCGCGGGCGCCGATCCGGGGCCCGCCTGCTATTGCAAGGGCGGTCCGCTGACAGTGACCGACTGCAACCTGTTCCTCGGTCGTATCGACCCGGCTTTCTTCCCCAAAGTGTTCGGTTCGGGCGGAAATCAAGCGCTCGATCCGCAGGCTTCGCGCACGCGACTGGAGGACATCGCGGCCGCGCTGGAGGACCCGGCATCGCTCGAGGAAATCGCCGAAGGTTTCCTCGCCATCGCAGTCGATTCCATGGCCAACGCCATTCGCAAGATCAGCGTCGCGCGCGGGCACGATGTGACGAGCTACGCCCTCGCCTGCTTCGGCGGAGCGGGCGGGCAGCATGCCTGCCGCGTGGCCGATGCGCTGGGGATGGAGACCGTGCTGGTGCATCCGCTGGCGGGGATTCTCTCAGCCTATGGCATCGGCCTCGCTCCGGTTAAGGCGATCCGCGAGGTCAGCCTGGTGCGCCCGCTCGCGGACGATTTCGGACCCGAGTTGACCGTGCTGGAAGACGAGGCGCGCGCAGCGCTGGCTGAACAGGGCATCGCCCCATCCGCCGTCACCCTCGAAAGCCGCGCGCGGCTGCGCTTCGAAGGAAGCGACAGCATGCTGACGATCGCCTGTGCGCCGCGCGAAGAGATGGACCGCGAGTTCCGCACACTGCACCGCCGGCGCTACGGCTATTCCGACGCCGAGGCGCCGATCGTTGTTGAGGCGCTCAGCGTCGAGGCCAGCGGCGCGTCCGGTGGCATCGGCACGGCGCAGGCCGAGCCCGTTGCCGCGAGCGGTGAAGCCTCGGGCAGCTGGCGCACCATCGAGCGTGCCGCGTTGTCGGTCGGAGAGACTGTCGCCGGCCCGCTGCTGGTAATCGATCCCGCCTCGACCACCGTCGTCGAGCCGGGCTGGCGGGCACGGCTTGCGGACGAAGGCAGCCTCGTTCTCACCCGCGCCGAAGCACTGACCCGCACGCGCGCGGCAGGGACCGCAGTAGATCCCGTGCGGCTGGAGATCTTCAACAACCTGTTCATGGCGATCGCCGAGGAGATGGGGGTAGTGCTCCAGTCGACCGCGACCTCGGTCAATATCAAGGAGCGGCTCGATTTTTCCTGCGCGCTGTTCGACCGCGCGGGCGAACTCATCGCCAATGCGCCGCATATCCCGGTTCATCTGGGGTCGATGGGCGACAGCATCGCGCGCGTGATCGAGACCCGTGGGGAAGCGCGCGACGGGAGGGGGTTCAGGCGCGGCGACGCTTATGTCCTCAACGATCCCTATCGCGGCGGCACCCACTTGCCCGACATCACGGTGATCGTGCCGGTATTCTTCGCCGATGACGCGGACGAGCCCGACGCCTTCGTCGCCGCGCGCGGTCACCATTCGGATATAGGCGGCATAGCGCCCGGATCGATGCCGCCCGAAAGCCGCACGATCGAGGAAGAAGGCGTATTGATCGACAATGCCTTGCTGGTCGACGAGGGCCATTTCCGCGAGGCAGAAATGCGCGAACAATTGGCCTCGGCCACCTATCCGGCACGCAATCCGGCGCGCAACATCTCCGACTTGCGCGCGCAGCTTGCCGCCTGCACGCGCGGACAGGAGCTGCTTCACGCCGCCGCGCGCGACCAAGGGGCGGACGTGGTCGCGGCCTATATGGATCACGTTCTCGCCAATGCGGAAGAAAGCGTGCGCGGCCTGCTCGACCGGCTGGAGGACGGCAGCTTCGCCTATCCCATGGACAATGGCGCGGTGGTGAAGGTCGCCATCCGGATCGATCGCGCCAGCCGCTCCGCCGTGTTCGATTTCACCGGCACCAGCGAGCAACTGCCCGACAATTTCAACGCCCCGAAATCGATCACCCGCGCCGCCGCGCTCTATGCCGTGCGCACGCTGATCGACGATGCCATCCCGATGAACGATGGCTGCCTGCGTCCGATCGAACTGGTGGTGCCCGCAGGGTCGATGCTCAATCCCCGGCCCGGCGCGGCGGTGGTGGCAGGCAATGTCGAGACCAGCCAGGTCGTGACCGACGCGCTGTTCGCGGCGACCGGCCGCCTTGCGCCCAGCCAGGGGACGATGAACAATTTCACCTTCGGCGATGGCACCGACCAGTATTACGAGACCATCTGCGGCGGATCGGGCGCCGGCCCCGGCCATCCCGGCACCAGCGCGGTGCAGACGCATATGACCAACTCGCGGCTGACCGATCCGGAAATCCTCGAAACGCGCCTGCCGGTTCGGCTCGACAGTTTCGCCATCCGCGCCGGTTCGGGCGGCAACGGCGAGTATCGCGGCGGCGACGGCGTCGAGCGGCGCATGACCTTTCTCGCGCCGATGCGCGCCAATATGCTCGCCAACCGGCGCGCCATCGCCCCGCGCGGCATTTGTGGCGGCGCCGACGCCCAGCCGGGACGCAACTGGATCGAGCGGGCCGATGGCACGCGCGAGGAACTCGGCGCGACCGGCTCGGCCGAGATGGAACCCGGCGACCGCTTCGTGGTGCTGACTCCGGGCGGAGGTGGCTACGGCCCTCCCCGCCCGGCATGATCGCAGGCGTCAGACCACGGCGTCGCGCTTGACCGTGATGACCTGCGGGTACGTGAATTCCTTCAACCCATCGACGCCGTATTCCGCGCCGAAGCCCGATTGCTTGTGCCCGCCGAAAGGCGCCAGCGGATTGATGTGGAGGAATTCGTTGATCCACACCGTACCGGTCTCGAGCTGTTCGGCGATGGCGACACCGCGATCGGTATCCTTGGTCCAGACCGCGCCGGCGAGCCCGTAATCGGAATTGTTGGCCCGCGCGATCACCTCCTCGTCGGTCGAGAACTTCATCAGCGGCATGACCGGGCCGAACTGTTCCTCGGCGACGATGCGTGCCTCTTCCGGCGGATTGTCGAGAATGGTGATGGGCACGTAATAGCCGGTGCCGGACGGGTCCTTGTCTCCACCGGTCAGGAACTTGTAGCCATTGTCCTTGGCGTCCTGGATCAGTTCGAGCACGCGCTCGTACTGCTTCTTGTTCTGGATCGGGCCGACCCCGGTGCCCTGCTGCGACCCGTCGCCCACGGTCACGCCCTTGGCGTATTCGGCGATCGCTTTGCTGAGATCGTCGTAAATGTCCTCGTGGATGTAGATCCGCTTGGCCGCGACGCAGATCTGCCCGGCATTGGAGAAGCTCGACCAGAACAGCTGTTCGGCGACCTTCTCGACATCGGCATCGGGCAGCACGATCGAGGCGTCGTTGCCGCCGAGTTCGAGCGTGATGCGCTTCAGATCGCCGCTGGCGCCTTCCATGATCTTCTTGCCGGTCGCGGTCGACCCGGTGAAGGTGATCTTGTCGATATCCGGATGCTCGGTGATCAGCGGGCCGAGGCTGTCTTCGCCGGTGATGATGTTCACCGTGCCCGCGGGCACCACATCCTTGATCAGTTCGGCGATGCGCAACGTCGTCAGCGGAGTGAAGGGCGAGGGCTTGAGCACGATGGTGCAGCCCGAGATCAGCGCGGGCACGATCTTCTGGATCGCCATCATCACCGGGAAGTTCCACGGCACGATGCCGCCGACCACGCCCACCGGCACGCGGCGCGTGCGCGACAGGCGGGTGTCGTCGTCCTGGTTGATCACATCGTCCAGCGTCAGCGTCGACTGCGCGGCGGCAAGTCCGGCCGCACCGTAGATCTCCTGCTGCGCCTGCGCGTGAGGCTTGCCCTGCTCGGTAGTCAGCAGGCGAAAGAGTTCGTCGGCATTGTCCTTGATCGCGGCGGCGATCCCCTGAACGACCTTCTGCCGTTCTTCGGGCGTGGTCTTCTTCCACTCCTTGAACGCGCGGCGGGCGGCGGCGACCGCGCGATCCAGCTCGTCCTTGCCGCAGGCGGGGACACGACCCACGACCTGCTCGTTCGCGGGGTTCAGAACCTCCAGCCATTCGCCATTGTCGGCCATCTCGCCGTCGATCAGGTTCTTATAGTCGGCCATCGTCTCTCTCCTTGTCGGAATCTTGGGGGGACTCGTCTCCGGGCAATACAGTGTCGGGATTCGTTGCTCGATGCAACGGGTCTTGCGGCAGGGTGGCAAATTGGTGAGAAAGACGGCGAGAGGAGCGCGATGCAGACCTTCGTTACCGAAGCGGTCGACTGGCCGGATACCGCCCCCGCGCTGCGCGAACGGGTGCGTGCGCTGGTCGCCGAACATGGCGAACGCGATCAGGTGCGCCGTGCCAACAGCTGGACCAAGCCCGACCCGCAATTCAGCCGCAAGCTGGGCAAGGCGGGCCTGCTCGGCATGACCTGGCCGAAGGAATATGGCGGGCACGAGCGCAGCCAGCTCGAACGCTATGTGGCGATCGAGGAACTGCTGGCGGCGGGTGCGCCGGTTGGCGCGCACTGGATCGCCGACCGGCAGAGCGGACCGCTGCTGCTCCGGCTCGGCAACGAGGAGCTGAAACGCCGCTGGGTACCGGCCATCGCGCGGGGCGAAGCTTTCGCCTGCATCGGCCTTAGCGAACCGGGTTCTGGTTCGGACCTCGCCTCCGTCCGCACCGCTGCGCGTCGCGATGGCGATGGATGGGTTCTCGATGGACAGAAGGTCTGGACCACAGGCGCGCATGTCAGCCATTTCATGATCGCGCTGGTCCGCACCGAGGCCGGAAGCGAACGACAGAAGGGCCTGTCGCAACTCGTCGTCCCGATGGATACGCCGGGCGTCACGGTGAAGCCGATCGTCGACCTTACCGGCGCGCATGAATTCAACGAAGTGTTCTTCGACCAGGTACGCCTGCCCGGCAGCGCGCTGCTCGGCACCGAAGGCGAAGGGTGGAAGCAGGCGACGGCGGAACTGTCGCTCGAACGGTCGGGGCCGGAGCGGTATCTGTCATCCATGGTGCTGTTCCTCGAGCTGGTCCGCCACGCCAGCGTGCACCGCAATCCTGAACTGGATATGCTGGTGGGCCGTCTTGCGGCGGAAGCATGGACCCTGCGTCTGATGAGCGCCTCGGTCGCGGCCAAGCTGGCGCGCGGCGAAGACCCGGCGCTGGAAGCGACCATGGTCAAGGATCTCGGCAATTCCTACGAACAGGCGATCCCGCAACTGGTGCAGGCGGCGGTCGATTTCGGCAGTCCGGATAACGAAGTGCTGCGCGCCGTCTGTTTCTACCTGCTGCAGGTCAGCCCCAGCTTCTCGCTGCGTGGCGGAACGCGCGAGATCGTCAAGGGGATCATCGCGCGCGGGCTGGGCCTGCGATGAGCGATACCCGCCGCATGCTGGCCGAAATGGTCGATCCGCTCTTTGCCGAACTGGGGCCTGACGCGACCGAAGCGAAAGACCTTTCGCGTCTGGAACAACTGGGCCTGCCGCTGCTGCTGGTGCCCGAGGACGAAGGCGGTTTCGGCGGCGACTGGATCGATGCGCTGACGGTGTTTCGCCTCGCGGGTTATCACGCGCTCGGGATCGACATTCCGGCGCTGGCGGTGGAGCGAGCAGATGGGGGCCAGTGCGAGCAGACGATGGCCTTCGCCCGGACCTGCCAGATCGCTGGCGCGCTCGACGCGGCCCTTGCGCTATCGGTCGCCTACGCCAACGAACGCCAGCAGTTCGGACGCCCGCTGGGCAAGTTCCAGGCGGTCCAGCAGTCGCTGGCAGGCTTCGCTTGCGAGGCCGCCGCCGCAAACTGCGCAGCGATGGGCGCGGCGCAGGCGCTCGACCGGGGCGACGCCGGGTTCGAGATCGCCGCGGCCAAGCTGCGCGCGAACCGGGCGGTCGAAGTGGGCACCACGGTCGCGCATCAGGTCCACGGCGCGATCGGTTTTACGCAGGAATACGCTCTCCACCATCTCACCCGGCGGCTGTGGCAGTGGCGCTCGGAATACGGCAACGACGCCTATTGGAGCCGCAGGCTGGGCGAGCACGTGATCGAAGACGGCGCGGATGCATTCTGGCCGAACCTGACGGCGCGCACCGACCCATAACAGGTCATTGCGAGGTGCCGCAGGCGACGCGGCAATGATCACGCCAAAGCCAGCACTCCGGTGAGGATATTGCGCACGAGGTCCACCTGCCCGCGCGCACCGGTCTTGGCGTAGATGCGCTTCGAATAGTACCGCGCCGTCTCCACCGTCAGCCCATGCGCTTCGGCCGCTTCCGCAATTGTCAGGCCCTGCGCCAGCGACCAGGCGAGCCGTGCCTCGGCGGGCGTCAGGTCGAACAGGTCGACCAGCTGTTCGTGCCGGTCGGCCGACGACGACCGGTCGCCGCGCAGATAGATCACCGCGACGGCCTTGCTCTCGCCCGCCAGCGCGTCGATCCGCATGGGCACGACGAGAATATCGATCCACGGGTCCTGGCCGATATTGATCGCCTGCGGACGGTGGCGACTATCCGCCGCCATCGCCTTGGCAATGCTCGTCAATTGCCGGTCGACGCTGGGCGATGACGGGATGAGTCGGTTGTAGGGCCCACGGCGCAGGGCACCCGACCGCTGGAGAAAGCTGTCCGCCTGGCCATCGAGATCCACGATCCGGCAGCGCTCGTCCAATGCGATCCAGCCGAAATTCATGCGCCGGAACGCTTCCGCACCGACCGAGGCACGGCCACGTTCGCGGTCGATCGATTCGAGCACTTTCAGCGCGACCTGCAGGTGCGGGACCAGTGCCGAAAGCAGGCTGCCGATCTCCGCACCGGGGGCATCGCGCGCCAGTACGATCAGGGTAAGAGCAAGCGCATCCCCGCGGACGCTGATCGCGCGCAAGGCACTCTCCGGATGGGCCAGGTCGTTGCCCGAATAGACCCGGCCCACGCGCATGTCCGTGCGCGGCGGATCGATGGGCTCGCCTTCACGCAGCATCACGTCCGCCGCCTCGCCGGTGCCCGTCAGCACAATGGCAACCCCGTCGGCCTCGGTGACCAAGCGCAGCAGGCGCAGGAAGGTCTGCCACATGGGTTGCTCGAACATACCCGAATGGAGGGGCACAAGCAGCTCGGTTTCGCCGAGGTTGGGAATACGCATGCATTTCCTCTAACACCTCCCATATGGGAGGTCCATGAGGGATGTCGCCCCCGCATGTGTTTCATCAACTTGAGGACCCGCGAATGACCCTGACCCACCTCCAGCGCCTCGAAGCCGAGAGCATCCACATCATGCGCGAAGTGGTTGCCGAGGCAGAGAAACCGGTGATGCTCTATTCGATCGGCAAGGACAGCGCGGTGATGTTGCATCTCGCCAAGAAGGCCTTCTATCCCTCGCCCCCACCCTTCCCGCTGATGCATGTCGATACCACCTGGAAGTTCCAGGACATGTACGCCCTGCGCGAAAAGGCCGCGCAGGACGCCGGCATGGAACTGATCGTGCATCAGAATCCCGAAGCCGCCGAGCGCGGGATCAACCCGTTCGATCACGGCCCGCTCCACACCGATATGTGGAAGACCGAAGGTCTCAAGCAGGCGCTCGACAAATACGGTTTCGACGCGGCCTTCGGCGGCGCGCGGCGCGACGAGGAAAAGAGCCGCGCGAAAGAGCGCATCTTCTCCTTCCGCACCGCCACGCATGGCTGGGACCCGAAGAACCAGCGCCCCGAACTGTGGAACCTCTACAACGCCCGCAAGAAGAAGGGCGAGAGCATCCGTGTCTTCCCGCTCTCCAACTGGACCGAACTCGACATCTGGCAATACATCATGGCCGAAAACGTCGAGATCGTGCCGCTCTATTTCAGCGCCAGGCGCCCGACCTACGAATATGAAGGCGGGCTGTTCATGGCCGACGATATCGACCGGCTCGAAAAGGTCATGGGCTATCGCCCGGAAATCGCCGAACGCTCGATCCGCTTCCGAACGCTCGGCTGCTTCCCGCTGACGGGCGCTGTCGAAAGCGAAGCGGCGACCTTGCAGGAAGTGGTGCAGGAGATGCTGCTGACCACCACCAGCGAACGGCAGGGCCGCGTGATCGACAAGGACGCAGGCGATGCGTCGATGGAGAAGAAGAAGCAGGAGGGTTACTTCTGATGACCGATCCGATCTACAAGACCGACGCCCTTATCGCCGACGATATCGAGGCCTATCTCGAGCAACACCAGAACAAGTCGATGCTGCGCTTCATCACCTGCGGCAGCGTGGACGATGGCAAATCGACCCTGATTGGCCGCCTGCTTTACGATTCGAAGATGATCTTCGAAGACCAGCTGGCCGCGCTCGAAAACGACAGCAGGAAGGTCGGCACGCAAGGGCAGGAGATCGACTTCGCGCTGCTGGTCGACGGGCTTGCCGCGGAGCGCGAACAAGGTATCACGATCGACGTCGCCTATCGCTTCTTCGCCACCAAGAAACGCAAGTTCATCGTCGCCGACTGCCCGGGCCACGAGCAGTATACGCGCAACATGGTCACCGGCGCATCGACCGCCGATTGCGCCGTGATCCTGATCGATGCACGCAAGGGCGTGCTGGTCCAGACCAGGCGCCACAGCTTCCTGTGCCACAGGCTCGGCATCAAGAACCTCGTGCTGGCCGTTAACAAGATGGACCTGATCGATTACGATCAGGCCAGGTTCGACGCCATTGTTGCCGACTACCGCGCATTCGCCGACAGCATCGGTATCGAAAGCTTCACCGCGATTCCGATGTCGGGCCTCGCAGGCGACAATATCACGACCCGGTCTGACAATACCCGCTGGTACGATGGCCCGATCCTGATCCGCCACCTCGAAACCACGGAGGTGAACAGCACCGCCAATCAGGCGAAACCCTTCCGCATGCCGGTCCAGTGGGTCAATCGCCCCAATCTCGACTTCCGTGGCTTCGCCGGCCAGATCGCCACCGGGACGGTGAGGCCAGGCGACGAATTACGCTCGCTGCCGTCGGGCAAGACGAGCAAGGTGAAATCCATCGTCACCATGGACGGCGATCTGGACGAAGCGGTCGCGGGCCAGTCGGTCACGATCACGCTCGAAGACGAGATCGACAGTTCGCGCGGCGATGTCCTCGCAACCGCTGACGACCCGCCCGAAGTCGCCGACCAGTTCGAGAGCACCATCGTCTGGATGGACGACGAACCGCTGGTGGTGGGCCGCGGCTACTGGCTCAAGCTCGGCACCCAGACGGTCAGCGCCACGGTGGCCGAGCCGAAATACGAGATCGACGTGAACACGATGGAGCACCTCGCCGCGCAGCGATTGCACCTCAACCAGATCGGTGTGTGCGAAGTCACGACAGACAAACGCATCGTGTTCGAACCCTATGTCGACAATCGCACGCTGGGCGGTTTCATTCTGATCGACAAGATCACCAACCGGACGGTCGGTGCCGGGATGCTGCACTTCAGCCTGCGCCGCAGCCAGAACGTGCATTGGCAGCCGACCGACATCACGCGCGGACACCATGCCTCGATGAAGAACCAGACGCCGCGCGTCCTGTGGTTCACCGGCCTGTCGGGATCGGGCAAGTCGACCATCGCCAACGAGGTGGAGAAGAAGCTGGCGCTGATGAACCGCCACACCTTCCTGCTCGATGGCGACAATGTCCGTCACGGTCTCAACAAGGACCTTGGTTTCACCGAAAGCGACCGGATCGAGAATATCCGCCGCATCGGCGAAGTCGCCAAGCTGATGACCGATGCCGGGCTGATCGTACTGACCGCCTTCATCAGCCCCTTCCGCGCCGACCGCCAGCTGGTGCGCGACATGATCGATGGCGGCGAGTTCATCGAGATCCATGTCGACACCCCGCTGGAGGTGGCCGAAGCGCGCGACGTGAAGGGCCTCTACAAGAAGGCCCGCGAAGGCAAGCTGAAGAACTTCACCGGGATCGACAGCCCCTACGAAGCCCCGGAAGATCCCGAAATCCGCGTCAACACGGTGGAGATGACACCCGAAGAAGCGGCCGACTACATCATCGGTAAGATCCTGCCGCTGAAGTGACGGAAACGGCGGGCGCTCTTCTGGCGCGTTCGCTGCTTTGCTTGGTCTAGGAAAGCCGACGGCAGGAAAGGGGCGCAGGTCAGGCTTTGGTACTTTTATCCGCAAGTACCTGCAGCTTCCGGCACCACCCGAGGCAACTTACCAGAAGTTGCATTGGCTATGCTGGAGCTCGTTCAGCCTCAAAGGAGCGCGTGAGTCTCTGACAACGGCACAGCGTTAGTAGTCGTCGCTTTTCCTACGTAGTTCAAACTGGAGCAGCGAGGTGAAATCTTACTTCGCGACTAGCATAGCCAGTTGGCGATTGGGCATCGTCATGCTGCCCGTGCAGACAGACAAGACGTAGCACCGCGCTCGATCAGCATTTACTTGAATTGCCTCCTTCTCGAAACGTACCGATTTGGGACGCGCGCCTAATTCTCTGTTTAGCAAAGCAGAAAGCCGATATCGCCCTTGTTTAGAGATTGTTAACCGGTTGCTTGCGGGCAGTTCCGATGTCGCAGCTGTCGCGATTGAATTTTCCAGTCGTGCCGTCTGGTTGCCAGACTTTTTTGGGGCGGGGGTCAATGTGTAGAAGGTTACTGTGCCAGACGCGGGCGTTCGCGCTGCGTCCAACTTCCGCGATGCTCTCGCTGGTTTTCGCAGTGGTGTTTGCGATTGCCGCACCTGCCTTCGCCCAATCCGAAACCGTGACCGTCGACATCAGCGCGGAGATAGCACCCCGTTGCGGCTTTACCGGTTCCGGCCCTGCAGCGGCGTCGGCACCGGGAGATCTGGAGAATGCGGCGCAGTTGCGCTTCGGGCTCACACTGGATTGCAACACGCCTTTCTCCTTGGGCGTTATGGCAACGAACGGTGAATTGTTGAATCAGGACGCGATGCCCGACGGTTCGGGCTTTGCGTTTGCCAAAACCTATTACCTCACCGTTGGCATAGATACCGACCGCGGCTTCAAAACGTCCGAACGTTGCGCTTCATCCGAGATAGTTGCCGGAGGGCCCTGTAGTTTCGCATCGACTATTTCCGGCGAGGGGTTGAGCTCCGGCGACGGGATAGCAATCGATCACGATGCCATACTTGAGGTCCAATGGCCCGACCAGCGCGAACTGAGTCGTAGGCTGGCCCCGGGTCGCTACCGCGATACCCTAATTCTGGTGGTGGGAGCGCGGACATGACCTGCGCCCTGTCCCGACCGCGAATTGCAGTCTTCCGACCGCAAGTATTGATGGAGTGACATTTACTTCATCGCCTTCCGCCGACGCCACGATCATGCGTCGTCCGGTTTCCACTCTTGATCGATCCCGACCATAAACAGGAGTTAACGATGAAAAAGATTGCAACTGCAGCGGTCGCTGCAGCCCTTTCGATTGGTCTCGCTGGCGCCGCTTCGGCCCAGTCGGTCAACCAGCAGGTTGACATCAATGCCAATGTTGCCAGCAAGTGTGGCATCTCGGCCCAGCAGACCTCGGTCACTCTCGGCGACCTGACCGACGGCAATGCCAAGGTCCGCAGCGCCGTGACGCAAGAAATCGCTACGGCTCTCAACAACGCTCGCATCATCGGGTTCTGCAACGCCCCGAACAGCCAGGTCGAAGTCCAGCGCGCTGTGCTGGCTCGCGTCGGCTCGACCGGCACCGGTCTGGCCGATGGCGGCTTCAGCCAGTTTGTTCGCTACAACCTCGACGCTTCGATCAACGGCCTGGCTCTCGACTCGACTTCGACTGCGGGTTCGTCGACGGTTACCAATCGCTTCGGCGGCCACATCAGCCTGAGCAGCACCGCGACCCATCTGCAGTTCGCCCAGGCGGCCTCGAACGGTCAGGCTGTTGCTAGCTCGAACGGTTCGACTCCGATCGCAACCGACTGGTCGTCGCTGACCGACCGCCGTCTCGCGGCGGGCAACTACACCGGGTACGTTAACGTAATCCTGACGCCCGGCGCATAATGTGATCAAGTTCGAGGGCCGGGGCGTCACGGCGCCCCGGCCCTCTTCTTATCGAGAACGATCTGACATGCTTTCCCTCTTCAAAACCGGCTTGGTTCGCTTTCTGTCGATAGCGCTATCCGCCCAATTCCTGCTTGGCGCGCACCTCGCCAATGCGTTGAATGTGCAGCCGGTCATCATCGACCTCGAGTCCACCGGACGTCAAACATCGGCCATTATAACGCTACAGAATGCGTTTGCCGAAACGGCACCCATCGAGGTGGTCGTTCATCCGGTACGCATCGTCGACGGGGAGTTGGTTGAGTTCGAGGAAGAGGAGGCCGAAAATCTTCTCGTATTCCCATCGCAGGCCACGGTCGAACCGGGCGCGACGCAGGCGTTTCGAGTCCAGTGGATAGGCGACCCCGAACCTGAAAACAGCGAACACTATTTCGTGACGATCGCGCAGCTTCCTGTTGCTTTCGATCCGAACCAGAATGCCATCCAGGTACTTCACCGTTTCCGGGTTCTTGTCAGTGTCGGTCGCACGGACGGCGACGCAGAACTGAACATCGTCTCCACAAGCTTGCGGACCGACGAGAACGGGATCGCGCAGCCAGTGATCGACGTACAGAATACAGGCAACAATTACGCGTATGTCGGTACAAATCGGGTGACCGTCACACAGCGCGATGAGACCGGCGGCGTCATCTTCCGCGAGGTATTCCAGCCCGAAGACATCCAGCACAAGATGGGCCTCGGCCTCGTCCCATCGGGCACTACACGCACCTTGCCGATCGGATTGGAACTGCCGAGCAGCAATGGTGCCGTCACCATCGAAATGGTGCAGCAGGAAAGTGACTAGTCTAGCCTGCATTCTGCTTCCCGCTTCGAGCTCGATCATGGGTTTTCACACGTTCGGTGCTCCTGCATCGATCCTGAGAGAGCGCCCTACTCTCGAGGACGTCCTCCATCCCGTTGCGAGACAAACGGCATCGTCGGGCGCTGTCGGGGATGCCGATCCGGTCCAAACGCCGCCCCTCCAGCCTAACGAGATAAATCCGACCGGGCGCAATGTTCCGCTTGGTGGCCCGCTGATCGACAACGGCTTTGTGATCGGGCAGATCGACTATCTGCTGCGTACCGACGGAGAGATCGAATTCGAAGCTGCGCAGTTTCTAGGACTTGTACTCCCACGCCTGAACACCGAATCAGGACAGAGCGTTGCTCAGAATCTGACCGGCAAGCCAACGGTTACGGCCAGCGAGTTGCGTGCTCTGGGAGTTCCGATTTCCTACAATCCCCAGACTTTCGCGATCGAACTCACCATCGCTGTTGCACAACGGCCGAGGCAGGAGATCAGCGTATCCGGCGCCCCCCCGCTCGCGATCTCGGAAATCACGCCCCCTGCCGGTCTCTCGGGGTACGTGACCATACTTGGCAATCTGGATTACGTTCACCGGGGATTCGACACCGGGCTTCAAAATCCGAACATACTTGTCGACAGTGCCGTACGATTCAACGATTTCGTCCTGGAGAACGAAGCTACCATTCAGGACGATTTTCGGCGTGAGAACACAAGACTTGTGTACGATGACCTGAGACGCTCCATGCGCTTTGCCGGTGGCGATCTACGGCCCGTTTCGCGCGGATTCTCGGGAGCGTCGCCAATCGCAGGAATCTCTGCCGAGCGAATCTATGCGGACCTCGATCCGCAAAGGAACATCCAGCCGCGCGGACAGCGCAGCTTCACCATCACCCAGACCTCGACGGTGGAAACCTTCGTAAATGGCGTTTCCGTCCAGCAGACGCGCCTGCAGCCCGGCACTTACGATATAGGCGATTTCCCCTTCGCCCAAGGTGCCAACGATGTGCGGTTGGTCGTGCGGGCCGATGACGGAAGAGAAAGCGTTGTCAGCTTCTCGATCGCTTTTGATCGCAATCTTCTGGCGAAAGGGCTGTCGGAATTCGGCGTATATGCCGGTGTCGCCACTCCGTTCGACGGTCGTGGTCGGGACTATACCAGTTCCCCCGCCGCCTCTGGCTTCTACCGCCGCGGTATCAGCGAGACGGTAACGGCAGGCGGGAACTTCCAAGTCGGCGAACGCGGCGGCGTCGCGGGAGCCGAAGTGGTTTGGGCTTCCCCCATCGGTACGCTTGGCTTCGATCTCGCCGCATCGAATGTCGACGGGGTCGGTACAGGATATGCACTGAACTTGGGTTTGGAACGGGATTTCGGCACGGCGAGTTCGCACCGCCGATCGCTCGTGGCGACATACCAGTATGTGAGCGAGGATTTCGCGAACGCCGACGCGCGAACCGCAGTCAATCTCTTCAGTCACGAGTTCGGCGCGACCTTTTCGATGGGGATCAGTCGCGATCACTATGTCAGCGCGGACGGGTTCTACTCGGTCGGTCGATCGCGTCCGGATCAGTATACCGCGCGAACCACTTATGGCTGGCGCATCAACACGCGCATGCTCTTCACCGCCGAGGCCAGTTATCAGGACCGCGGCTTTAACCGAGAGTACGGCGTACGTGCTGCCCTGACCATGCGGTTCGGCACTCGGTCGACCGCCACTGCCGAAATAGATACGAGACGTGAAGGAGGGCGGCTGTCCTACCAGACTTCCAGTGGTCGTGGCGTCGGTTCGTTCAATGCGCAGGCCACGGTTGAATATTTCGACCAGCAGCTTGCGGGGAACGGCAACATTACCGCCCTGCTGAACCGCGCGGAAGTAGGCGCGGCCCATAGCACCTCCTATTCGACTGATACGCGGTCTATTGTAGATCAACGGACATCGCTGAGGCTCGGCACCTCGATCGCCTTTGCGGATGGAGAAATCGCTCTGAGCCGCCCGATCTTCAACAGTTTCGCTATTTTCGCTCCGCATCGAACCCTGAACGACGCGCCGGTCTATCTCCAGCCGGACGGTGACGACTATACGGCGCGGTCCGGCGCATTGGGCGGCGCGGTCGCAAGCGATCTGTCCTCCTACACGCCCCAGCTATTCACCTACGACGTCCCGGACGCTCCACTCGGATACGATCTCGGTGCGGGACTAGCAGCCATCGTGCCGCCCTATCGATCGGGCTATATCATCGATGTGGGATCCGATTATTCGATTACCTTCGTGGGCGCGCTACTCAAGCCCAATGGCGAGCCTCTTACGCTTACATCGGCGCTCGTATACGAGGTCGATGCGCCCGATCGTCCGCCGGTCCAGGCATTCACGAACCGGTTCGGCAAGTTCGTTGCGATGGGCTTGCGGCCCGGTCGCTGGCGGGCAGAGGCTGGATTCGGCGATCGTTTGCAAACATATGTTTTCGAGATACCCGCCGCCGCCGAAGGCCTGGTGAGATCCGAACCACTCCTACCGGGAAATGAAGAATGAGAGCATTACTCGGATTCCTGATATTGGCGGCGTCCTGCGCCCCCGCCACCGTCGCTCATGCTCAAGGCCAGTGTGCGGAATTTTCCGCAACGGCAGCCGATCTGCGCGTGACGTATGATCCTTTTCTTCCGGCGATGGTTGATCGCTCCTTCAACATTCAGGTGCGCCGGGTCGATCCGAAGGTTTCCGCAGTCCGCATTCTTCTGGCAGATCCCGACCCGGCGGGCCCGGACCCGCTAATGGGGCTCAACGGTGTCTCGCGCTACGACGTCGTCTGGTCGCGCGATCCCAGCAGGCATGTCTTCGCGATCGGCCCGGAACAGCCGAACGCGACCAATGGCGCTCTGATCGGATTTTCCAGCCGCGGCGGGCAGACCGTGCAGAACGAGAGTTTCCGCCTTCGTATTCCTGCAGGTCAGGATGTCGGCGCTGGAAACTACTACCAGTCGCTGGAGGTCCGCTACCAGTGTCTAATGGGAGATGCAGAAGTCGGAACCCCCGGTTTTCAGTCTGGAGCGCAGCTAGCGATCGATCTTCACGTTCCCGAGCAGATCAGCACGTTCATCGGATCCGCCGGTTTGCAACGCGGTAGGCTCGATTTCGGTGTGGTTCCGGAAACTGGCGGCGCTGTTTCGCGAAGCCTTTCGATCACCGCCCAGTCCACACTACCTTACGATATCGATATCAGGTCGGAGAACGGTGCGCTTCGCCGGTATGCCGAAGACGACCGAAAACTCGACTATTCGCTGTGGCTGTCCGGTGTCCCCGTGAAAACGGGAGCGCGACTGGCATGTAGTCGGGGAACGGCACCAGCGGGGCAGGCTCATCTGCTGAGGGCCGAAATTGCCGCGGAACAAGTCAAGACGGCCGCCGCGGGTACTTACAGCGATGTGGTAACGCTGACTTTCTCGCCTCGTCTTGGGCTTCCGGGCGGGCAAGGTTGTTCGATTATAACTCCGTGACTAAAAGATCACTCCCTTCGGCTCGGCATATAATATCAACGGATCTGCGTTCGACATCGGCTCGGTCAGATAAAGACCAAGTTGCCGTTCTCGGTATGCAGGTATCGAGGAATCGACGAGCACCGTCGTATTCGCTAACTCGCTGATATTGATAGGTTTGTTGTCAAGCGTCCAATATGCTCCGCTCGACATCTCCGAATGCCTGACGACTAGGCGGTAACCATCGACGTTGTTGCACAGTTCGACAATTTCACCAATCAAGTTAAGCCCTTGATCGAAACGCGCAGGTGGCACGCCTGTAATCTGGGCTGTACAGATTGTGTTGACGCGAGCGTTGATTGAAACGGACGCACTCTGTGCGGATGCCGAAGTGCTGACGATACATGTCGCCGCCAAGACTGCTGATAGACACAACTTCCATGCCATCCGACTGCTCCTTAGAGCATGGACCTAGGCTAGGGTGCTGAAAGAGTACCTAACGCACTTAATAAACAGAACGTTAAACTTCGCCTTGAGGGGGTGTTCGTACGACCGTATCACCCGGCATCATCAAAAGACGATAAAAGATCAAACGAAAAACCCGCGAACATCGGCGCTTGCAACACTGCGAGCTCGCCATCTGAGCATCAATTCAGGACGAAGCCCACGCTCCACAACCCTACGTCGCGAGTTGTGCCAAATGTTCTGACAACGGACACCCTGTCGCGATCAGCCCGGCTCGTTGTCGTGACATGCAGCGCTCGCGAAGATCCTATTTACCCCTCCGATTTCGCTGCGAGCAGGCTGCGCCGACCGCTGTACACTATATAAAATGCGAGGCCTGCAATGTTCCACATTGCGAAGCGCGTAAGGGTGTGTGTCGGAAGGCTGATCAGAAGATAGAGGCAGCCAAGCGATGCCAGCGTCCCGATCAGATAAGGTTGTGGACATCGGAAAACACGTGGCAGGTCGGGTGCTCGGCGTCTCAACTCCATCATGCAGACAGCAACCGCGATGAAGGCTACCAGCGTACCTGCATTTGCCAGTTCTGCGATTTCGTCGAGACGAAAGAAGCCCGCTACCAGCGCGACGAACAGGCCGGTGACAGCCGTAATGGTGGTCGGTGCGCCTGAACGCGCAGACACCCGGCTGAGGAATTGTGGCAAAAGCCCGTCGCGGGCCATGACGAAGAATATCCGGCTTTGGCCGTACATCATCACGAGGATGACGGAGGGGAGCGCGATAAGGGCGGCGAGCCCGATCATCCAGGCAGCGTAGGGATGGCCAAGGGCCCGCAGTACGAAAGCAAGAGGCTCCACAGAGCGTCCGAGGTCCAAGTAGGAGACAGCACCGATCGCGCTGATTGCCACAAACATGTAGATCAGCGTGCAGATCAACATCGAACCCAGAATGCCTATAGTCAGGTCCCGCCCGGGTCGCTTGGCTTCTTCGGCCGAGGTCGCCACGGCATCGAAACCGTAAAACGCGAAAAAGACGATTGCGGCTGCGGCCATCACACCACGGGTCTTCCCTTCGATGACCTCGCTGCCGAAGCCGTAGGGCGAGAAGGGGGTCATATTGGCCGGATCGAACGCGGGCAAGGCGAGTAAGACGAAAGCGGTCAGAGCGGCCAGCTTGATGGCCACAAGGATTATGTTGAAGGTTGCGCTTTCGCGGGTGCCAGCGATCAGCATCCCTGCGATGGCGAGAGCCACGAACACTGCAGGCAGGTTAATTACTCCGCCCGCGTATGGCCCAGCGAGAACAGCAGTAGGGAGATCGACGCCCGCGGCTTGTAGCCAACCGACCAGATAGCCCGACCACCCCACCGCGACGGTCGAACAGGCCAGCGAATACTCGAGGATCAAGCTCCAGCCGACGATCCATGCCAGTTTCTCGCCGAGGACCGAATAAGTGTATGTGTAAGCTCCGCCCGATGTCGGCATCATCGTCGCCATCTCTGCATAGGCCAGCGCGGCGCAGGCACAAACGATACCAGCCACCGCAAACGCGACAATTACTGCAGGGCCCGCCCGATCTGCGCCCACTCCGGTCAGCGTATAGATGCCGGTGCCAACGATCGCACCCACGCCAAGGCCGACAAGATGCGGCCAACTCAAAGTCTTGCGCAACCCGCTCACATCTGAAGATGCGAGTTCGAACGGCTTCCGCGGCCCAAGCCAACTCCCTTTCACGCTTCGCCCCTTGTGTTCAACAGAAGAGGTGATCGTACATAGTATACGAAATAGAGCAAGCCCAGATTTGCCTGTGGGCGAAACGGTTGCCACGTTGATCGTTCAGTTTTCCGATTGTCGCGACAGTTCGCGCCGCAGGTCTATGACCGTTTTCCGTATGTGCGCCTGCACCAGTTTACCCACCAAAGTGTCACGATCGAGCCACATCTGGAGGATCGTGCCATGCTCTTCGTTTGCACGTTGATCGCGCCCGAGCGGCTCCAGATGCTTACGAACATAGCGTTCGCTCAATATGTGCAGACGCTCGAGAAACAGTGTTGTGGTCGCCTGGCCGGAGGGTCGGATGAGGGCGAGATGGAAGGTTCGATTGAACGCGCCGACGCCTGCGCCATGGACATTCGTGGCCGCATCGAGTTCCTGACTGGCCTGAATGGCTTGCTGCCGATCGGCATCGTTCGCATGAATCGCCGCGAGCGCCACTGTTTCGGGTTCGAGTTTCAGCCGCAACGCGTAGACTTCTTCCGCTTCATCCGAGCGCAACGATCGTACGACATATCCTCGATTGACCTGGCTCGTGACGAGGCCTTCCTGTTCCAGTCTCGTCAGGGCCTCCCTCAGCGGGATCTTGCTGACCCCGAGTTCCGACGCGAGCGCGTCCTGTCGGATCGGCTGCCCGGGAGGGACCGTTCCATCCAGAATGCGCTCGCGGATCAGGTCGACGAGTTGGTCAGAAAGGTTGCGGACGATTATTCCGGCCATGGTACGCTCAAATTCAGTGACTGATGGCCTTATAGGTGCGCTTCCAAAAGCGAGAGCGCAACTCAAGCGAGGCGCACGCGATCAAATGGTCGCATTTCAAGCGCTGATTTCTCGTCTGACAGAAGTGCGGCCTCACTGATCACCGATCTCTCCGCCGGTACCGATCGGACCGATGGTAGGTCGGCGCGAATTCGACGAGACATGCGGCACTTGGGCTGTATGCAAAACAGGTTACTATCATCGCGCAATGCGCAACGTTGATTGGCTGCATTTTGCCGGGCCGATCCCGACGCCGGGTCCCATGTCATAACCGCTTCGGAGATAATCAGCACCCCGATTCCTAAGGCGATGGGGATGGCTGTTTCGCCTGACACCTGCTGGCCGGGAACCAGGCCAACCAATAGATTTTCTAGCTCAAACCTTCAATTTTCCCCTTGTTGACTCGACCCTTGGGCCAACTACGCTCACCCGCAAATTCGCGATGGCTTGTGTTACTGGGAGCACATTATATGATAAAACTGACCTTGCTGTCCGGCATTTTGCTTGCGGCTGCGGCGATTGCAGGTCCCGCTTTTGCACAGGACGGCGGCCCAGAAGCTCGTCCGATTTACGATCGTTCAGCAGTTCTGCCGGATCACGTCCCGACATCTGATGACGTTCTGCGCATTCCGGTACCTGCCGACTATAACGCACCCGAGGGTTCGTTCGTGCTTGTGGGCGGGCGCCTTTTCGATGGAACGGGCAAACCGGCCCGGCCCGCTACGGTGGTCGTGGAAGGTAAAACGATCACTGCAATACTTGGCCCTGAAGAGACGAACTGGCCGAAAGAAGCGGTCGTTTATGATGTCACCGGGAAGACCGTAATGCCCGGACTCATCGATTTGCACACCCACCTGTCGTTCCTAACTGGCAAAGATCTGGCAAGCGCTTTTAGCAATGCAAATTACAGTAGTGTGGAATCGACAATGCGCGCGTTGTTGCGCATGAAAACCTACCTCCAATCCGGCGTCACGAGCGTACGCGACGTCGGGTCTCATGGCGACGTGCCGTTCGTCCTCAAGGCGAAACAGGCAACAGGTGAAATTCCCGGCCCGCGGATCTTTGCGGCCGGCCAGTTGATTACGCAGACCGGCGGCCACGGCGCGATTCACGCCTTTCAGCCTGGATATCCCGAAGTCGCCGACAAGAATCCCAACGCAATGGTTCGGATTGCTTCTGGCCCGGACGAATGGCGTGAGGCGGTGCGTATCCAGTTTGCGAAAGGTGCCGACCTTATCAAGGTTGCGAGCGAATACACGCAGGACGAGATTACCGCCGCGGTCGACGAAGCGCATTCGCTCGGCCTGCCAGTCACGGTGGATGCCGAAACGCAATACATCGATATGGCGATCAAGGCTGGAGTCGATTCGATCGAACACCCCTTGCCACGCAGCGACACTGCGGTGTCTCTGATGGCAAAGCGTGGCATCGCATCGGTCCCGACACTCGTCGCCTATCGGGTCATCGTACGCGGCTCGGGAGGTTATTTCGGCTCGACGTCGCGGCGGTTCGAGCTCAATGAGGAAATCCACGAGGCAATGGTCGCAAAGATGCGGCGTGCCGGAGTGAAATTGGGGATCGGGCTGGACGTTGTCGCCTTGGCAGGGACGGATTTCCTCCCGGGGTCTTACATCGACGAGCTCGAATCCTTCATGCGGATCGGTTTCACGAAGACCGAAGCGCTTGTGGCTGCGACCAAAACAGGAGCCGAGATTCTTCGCATGGGCGACCGGCTTGGAACGATCGAAACAGGCAAGCTCGCGGACATAATTGTTGTGGACGGCAACCCAGATGAAGACTTGGCAGCGCTTCGCAAGGTGCGGACCGCATTCGTCAACGGTCGCCTAATGTTGCAGGACGGAAGACTATACCAGCCGCCGCACGAAGAAGTACCGTTACCCTGGCAGGATTAGGCTCGGGACTCTCGTTTCACGAGCAAAGGGAGTGGTTTGGCATGAGCAATGAGGTTCTAGGGTCCGAACCCTAATTTCACTCCCGATAACGAATATCAGACATACATGAATAAAAAATATTCGCTTACCCCCCATTCATGATGGGTGCGAATTTTGTTTATATGATAATATATTGCACTATTTTCGACATTTTATTTATATAATCGAAAGTTGTCGATCTATTATACTCTCTATCGCCTTGGTTCGGAGCTGCAATTATGTATTTTCAGAAGATGTTTATCGAAAGAATGAGATAAGCTCCTTCTTCCCTCAATTTTTTTAGTTTGCCTTCGCGAGGGCTTCGCGTGAGTAGTCTGTGGACAGCATGAAACTGTGTTCGGCTTTGAAGCCATCACCTAACGGCGCAGCTTGCTTCACCAGGAGTATGATATGAAGCTTTCGCGTGAGCGTATTGACGAGTTCGAGGAGAATGGGTTTCTGATCCTCCCAGAACTCTTCTCGACAGATGAGGTTGCAGTGATCCGCGACGCGATGGCTCGCGTTTTCGACCGGGACGAACCGGCGAACATCCGCGAGAAAAAGAGCAAGCTCGTCCGCACCGCAACTGGTCTGCACCTTCGCGACGAGGCCTTCTCGCGTCTCGTGCGTCATCCGCGACTGATCGAGCCTGCCAAACAATTGCGCGGTGAGGATCTCTATGTTCAACAGTGCAAGATAAATGTGAAGGCCGCATTTGAAGGTGAGCAGTGGCAGTGGCACCAGGACTTCTCGACTCACAATCAGGAGGACGGTGTCTTAGAACCACTGGCGCTCAATCTTCATATTTTTCTTGATGATGTGAATGAGTTCAATGGCCCACTTTACTTTTTCAAGGGGTCTCACAAATTTGGTCCACTCCGGAACTGGCATGACACTGTCTCGACGAGCTGGGATCTCTGGGTGATCGAGGAAGTTGACGTCCGACGTGTCGCGGAAACCTGCCCGCTGCAGTCAATGACGGGCAAGGCCGGGACAGCATTGATCTTCGGCGACTTGATGTTGCACGGTTCGCCGCCGAACATCTCTCCCTGGAATCGCAGCATCTTCTCGATGATCGCAAATCCGGTGACGAATGCCTACAAGAAGGAGGCTCGGCCAGATCATCAGCATCATCGCGATCTCTCCCCCATACAACCGCTGGCCGACGACTGCCTGCTTGAGCGGATATCCTGAATTCCGCTGCCCGGTCCTTCCGCGCAACATCGCACGATGCGGCGCGATTTCGATCAATTGGAGAGAATCAATGACAATGTTGGCGCGACGTGCGTGGGTAGGCGAGCAAAGCGAGGCTCTTGTACATTCGGTGGCAAGCAAAGTCGCTGAGAGCTCTCCCGATCAGATCGACCGTTTGCTTTCAACCCTGGTCGAAAAGAACCGGCATATCCACGAAGTCGGCTGCATTAATCTGAATCCTGCAACCAACACAATGAACCCGCGTGCCGAAGCTCTGCTTGCCAGCGGACTTGGGACGCGTCCATCGCTCGGCTATCCGGGCGACAAGTACGAGATGGGTCTCGAAGCGATCGAGCAGATCGAAATCTTAGCTGCCGAACTTGCTGCCGAGGTTTTCGGTGCTCGCTTCGCCGAGATTCGTCTTGCCTCCGGCGCCATGGCCAATCTGTATGCCTTTATGGCGACCTGTCAGCCGGGCGACTCGATCATCGTTCCACCCGGACAAATCGGGGGCCATGTTACTCATCACGAACCCGGTGCAGCGGGCCTTTACGGTCTTACGATCTTCGAGGCACCGATCGATCGAGACAACTACACGGTAGACGTTGCCGCGCTATCCACGCTGGCACGCAAAGTGAAGCCAAAGCTCATCACTATCGGTGGCAGCCTCAACTTGTGGCATCATCCCGTGGCGGACATCCGCGCGGTCGCCGACGAGGTCGGTGCTTACGTCCTGTTCGATGCGGCGCACCTTTGTGGCATGATAGCCGGAGGCCAGTGGCGGCAGCCGTTGGAAGAGGGTGCCCATCTTCTTGGATGTAGCACCTATAAGAGCTTGGGCGGCCCACCTTCGGGCCTCTTGATGACCAATGACCCGCGCCTTGCCGAGCGCATTGAAAAGATTGCATTCCCAGGGCTGACCGCCAATTTTGATGTGGCCAAGACCGCCTCGCTCGCTCTCGCACTACTGGATTGGAAGGCCTGCGGCCGAGAATACGCTCGTGAAATGTGCGATACCGCTCTTGCCCTGGCGAAAGCGCTTGCCGATCGGGACGTGCCGGTGTTCGGAGAACAGCGCGGCTTCACGGAAACGCACCAATTGGCAATCCGGGCCGCGACCTATGGAGGCGGTCAAGCCGCGGCAAAGCGGTTGCGGCAGGCAAACATCCTTGCCTCGGGTATCGGTCTGCCGGTCGAGCCGGTGGAGGGCGATGTGAACGGGTTGCGTCTCGGAACTCCTGAGATTGTCCGCTGGGGCATGACTGCGCGCGAGATGCCGGAATTGGCTGACCTTATCGTCGAAGGACTTTCGAGCGAGCGTCCGGAAGAAGCAGCCGAGAGGGTAACGGCATTGCGGAAGCGTTTCGATGAACTTCACTTTGTCCGGGACGAGCCGGCCGACACCGAAGCCCGACAAACGACGCGATCGCTGCCGGTCGGCGTTTAGCCGAAAGCCGGCGTTACGCGTGTGCACATGTCATCAAGGCGCGATGGAAGTTCCCAAGGCTTGCAGACTTACCGGTTCGAATAGCAAGGCTGGGTCCGGGGTTTAGGTATCCGCCGCGGCCTTAAACTGCCAATCTGTCTTAAGTGCTCGGTGCCGCGTCTTGCTTGGCTTGATCGAGCAGCCACGTGACAAACGTTTTGGCCGGAACTGACAACGGCACCGCCGACTTCGTAAGCAGGTAGAATTGGTTGGGGGATGGAACGCGCAACTCCGATAGTGGTACCAGTCGGCCATCAGCAATTTTGTCGCCGATAAGCGCGGTATGCCCGATCATGAAGCCAGCGCCTTGCAGTGTCGCTTCGACTGCCATGGAATAAAGTGAATAAGTCTTCGTAGTGATCGTGGGCGGCGCGTTCTGCCCTGTACGCCCAAGCCAATCATTAAGGTCGTGCTGCCAATAAATATCGACCACTAGGGGCACATCGCGTGGCAAACCACGCTCATCCCTCTCGGCCGTTTCGATCACGTTTTGGCTTGCCACCGGCACGATTTCATCAAAGAAAAGTTCGGTCATTTCGCAGCCAGGGAATGGTGGTCGGCCATGCCGGATCGCTATGTCGAAATTCGATGTTCGCAGGTCAACGACATTGGGGTCAGCCCAAATCTCGACATTGGTGTTGGTGCCCAACGCGTGAAATGCTTCCATTTTCGGCCCAAGCCACAACTGCGCGAGGGCTGGTAGGATTGTGATCCTCACACTCTTGTTGCTCCCGGCAGAAGTGATCTCGCGGGTCGCGTTGATGATCTGGTCCAGTGCAGGCGCCAGGCTCTGAGCATAACGCTGGCCTGCATCGGTCAGTTTCACGCCCTGCGGATACCTCTCGAAGAGACTGACACGAAGAAACGACTCCAGGGCCTTTATCCGCTGGCTCACCGCGCCCGGCGTGACGCCAAGGCGCAATGCCGCGAGTGCGAAGCTCTCGGTTGCTGCGGTTTCCGCAAAAACACGCAACCAATCGAGGTTCGGGGTCTCCCGCATCGTTAGAAAATCCCTCCCATTGACATAGAAATACTAATTATAGGAACCTTTGACATCTTCAGCCCGTGCGCCTTATGAGTTAAAGAAACTATCGCTCAATGCTGGCGACGGCAAGCCAGAATGCACATTCGGCAATAGCGTCGCTCACCTTACAAATCCGAACTCGAGAGCAGTTGCCCAACAAGATGTCTGCTGACCACCATGCCCATTCACATTTTTGAGGTCCGGATGGCTGCTCTACCAATCGTTCGTGAATTATGGCCGACGCGCTTCAAGTGCGAATTCGTACCGCCCTGGGTGGGCTCGATGGCCATGCCGAACCGAAGAGTCACCCTCCCTAAGCTCTCCATGCTGCATTTTGCGATACAGTCGGAGTTTGGCAGCGGGGGGCCATTTCGATGACTCCGCCATTGCGTTCGCCAAGAATGGTCGTTGACCTGTCTGCGTTGCGCGACAATCTGGCGCTTGTCCGGCATTGCGCCGGCCCTCGCGAAGTGATCGCTTCGATCAAGGCAAATGCCTATGGCTTAGGAGTTGTTGGCATCGCCCAAGCGCTAGTCGATGCAGGCGTCGAGAAACTGTGGACAGGCAATCCCGACGAAGCGGTCGCCTTGCGCGAGGCAGGCATAACAGCCCAGATTCTGCTGTTCGGTGGGGTTCGACCCAAGCATTTTCCGGTGCTGCTTGCATATGACTTGCAGCCGACGCTCTTCGAGGATCAATCTGCCGAACTGCTCGCGGCCGCGGCGTTGGCCGCCGGCAAGCGCGCGCGGGTATGGGTGAAGGTTGACGCCGGACTCGGTCGCCTGGGCGTTCCGCTCGAGCAGGCCGGAGCTTTCATTCGGCGACTGGCCAGCGAACCAGCGCTTGAGCTGCGCGGTGTCTATACGCATTTGCCGTTCGCGAGCCAGGATGGGCGGGCTTGGGCGATTGATCGATACAGCGCCTTCAAGCAGCTGACTGTCGATCTGGCGCAGAGTGGGGTCTCTATTCCCGTCACTCAAGCGTGGGGATCTTCTGGATTGCTCTCCGGCGCGCCGGATTCCTCTACTGCCGTCTGCGTGGGCCATGCATTGTACGGTCTTTCACCGCTTACGCCCGAGCTTGCCTCTCGCAAAGAACTAAAGCCGCTGGTCAAATCCCTTTCGGCAGATATTATACGAGTAGATTACGCGACTGAATCAACCTCGCAGGCTGGTGGCTATGCCCTTTCCAAAAGGCGACGGCCAGCGACAGTGGCGATAGGATTGGGCGATGGCCTCCGGCCGGCAGCATCCGGACACTCTGCAAGAGTCATTGCGGGAGGGCGTTGTGTGCCAGTGGCGGCGTTTACGCTCGAACATCTCATGATCGACCTTGGAGGTGAGAACTGTGCGGCCCTATTCGACCAAGCCACGATTGTAGGACGTGTCGGGCATGCAGAGATCACCCTGGACGATTGGGCGCATTGGACCGGTGCGAGCCCGCTAGAGTTGATGATGTCCCTTTCCGGGCGCATCCCGGTTGTTCATGAAGAGTAGATCGCCAGAAGGCCAAAGTCGGGCCGCGAAACCAGACATCCTGCGATGAGGTACGCTCGGTAAGGAGTTCGTCCGGCTTCATGTGAGGCCTCAGTTATCGTCTCCGAGATCAGATAACACCAGACCATGCTCAAGACTCATCGCTTAGAAGGATTGCGGGTTGATATTGCCCCGCTGCGCCCGACAGCATTTGCCAGATCCGGCGCAATGGACGCAGGCTGGGTTGGCGCTGGCTGCGTTGCGCCAAACGTGGTGGTCGGCGACACGACAACGCTCGCGAAGAGGACAGTATCGCAGTTGAACAGTCAGGCGCGATCAACGCCGGCTTCGCATAGCCTTGGCGGATATCCCTTGGTTCCAAGGGTCATGCCGCAAAGCGATCTGTCGCGGTGACAAGTTCGTCAAGGATTTCAGGTTCAGAATAAGCGTGCCCCGCGATGACGAATTTCAGTTCCGATCCAGGCCAGGCATGATGCAGGTCCCATGCGTTGCGCGGCGGGCAGACCACATCATAACGGCCATGCACTATAACTCCGGGGATGCCGCTGAGCTTGCCAGCGTCGCGTATCAGCTGATCAGGCTCAAGCCAGCAGCCGTTCAAAAAGAAGTGGTTTTCGATCCTGGCAATCGCGATGGCGTAGTCATCGGCGGTAAAGGCTGCAGCAAGTTCGGGATCCTGCCTGAGAGTGATTGTTTCAGCCTCCCAACGGCTCCATGACTTGGCTGCGCTGAGTCTGGCTTCCCGATCATCGCTCGTCAGACGCCGGTTGTATGCCGCAATGAGATCGTCTCGCTCCGCTTCCGGAATTGGCGCAAGGAACGCATCCCATTTGTCAGGAAAGATTTCCGAAGCGCCGAAGCTGTAAAGCCAATCAGTCGAGCGACGATCGGCTGGATAGATTCCGCGCAGAATCAGAGCACGCACCCTATCAGGGTGGGTTTGCGCATAGGCTAGCGAAAGTGTCGAGCCCCAGCTTCCTCCAAGCAAAAGCCATTTTTCCACACCGACAAGCGCACGAAGGCGTTCGATATCAGAAACCAGGTGCCAGGTGGTATTGGCTTCGAGCGAGGCATGAGGCGTTGAGCGGCCGCAGCCACGCTGATCGAATAGGAGCACGTCATAGCGTGCCGGATCGAACAACCGTCGATGGGAAGGCGAGCAGGACGAGCCCGGACCGCCATGCACGAAAACCGCCGGTTTACCCCCTGGCGTGCCGACCCGCTCATAGTAGATCCGGTGCCCATCGCCAACATCTAGTTCTCCGGTTTCATAGGGCTCGATCGCGGGATAGAGCCGGTCAGACCAGGTCTCCGGGTACAGGTTTGCAGAGTTGCTCATTGGTCCGATCCTTTTGGCTGCAAGTGCATCTGAGCCTGGAGATGCCGGCACGTGCCGGTCCCAAGCCACACACGATACGACATGCCTAAATGTGCTGACAGATCGGTTGCGTTTCATCCAGCGAGTAAATCTGGCCGACAGCCTTAACCGGGCTCGGGCTGATGCAATCTTCCTTCAACAGAAAGCGAGGTCAGGGCTGGCAATTCTGACGGGAGGTGGCACGTCTACGACACTGAATAAGGCCTGCGAGCTTTGGTTCTTCATCGCTTGTTTGCCGGATAGAGGAGATCTCGCGACAACGTGGAGTGCAGGTACCTGCAGAATAGATCGGCACCATATCCGAAAGGGACCGGCCAGGCTTACGAAAACTGATTCTGCCTGTAAGGATTTATGCGTTTCCATTGCGCGATCGATAGTGCAGGCTTGCCGAGTGACTGAAAGAGACTTTGCTTCGTCGACCGCAGTCCCATGATTGACAGCACGGTGGGAATCCCAGTCACGGCCTTTGGGAGTCATGCCATTTGTTCGTCTGACTGTCTGACCGATCCTGACAGGCGACAACGACTGAGCATGACATATCGAGTTCGTCCGCTTGTTCAGGCGCGCCTTCTCAGACCTCTTGATTATGCTTGGAGTGTTGCGTGATGATTGGACTCGTTCGTTTGGCCGTGTTCGCAAGCATGTTGATGTTGGGCCGACCGATCTTCGCAGAAGATAGCAACAGCATCACCTTAGCCGAAGCAAAGGTCATCGCTGAAGGCGCCCAATCGGCCGCCCTGACAAAGGATGCACAGGTCTCTATAGTTATCGTCAATCGCGAAGGGCGTGTCGTCCTGGCTCAGAGGATGGACGAGACGTCCTTCACATCTCTGGACGTTGCGGAGGGCAAAGCTGTTGCAGCTGCCACCCTGGGGATGCCCAGCGCGGCCATACAGAATGCCATAGATGGCGGTATGCTCTCCCTATTGACGGTGAAGGGTCTTGTCGCGATTGCCGGAGGCCTGCCAATATTGCGGGACGAGCGGGTCGTGGGCGGCATCGGCGTAAGCGGTTCATCACCGACGAACGACGAAAGCTTCGCGCGAGCAGGGCTGGAAGCAGGCACAAGCCTCGCCGAGTGAGTGTCAGAGGCGAGGCTTATCAAGAAGCGATCCAGATTTGACCTTGCCGGTCATGCTCATTGCCGACCAGGTAGGTGCGTTAAGGCACAATTCGCAGCTTTCCGACCCAGCGCAGCCCGTGAGCAGCAAAATCGAGCGTACAGCAACTTCGACATCATCTCGCCTGCCAGTAGGGTTTTTGGTCTGAGCCCCTAGATTTCCTCCAGCGATAAGTAGAGTCCGGCGTTCGACAAGGAGACGGACGAATGAAGCGTAG
>NZ_JAIGNO010000008.1 GCF_019711515.1 Qipengyuania qiaonensis | reverse complement strand
ACCGATCAGAGCTTCGCCGCCATGATCTACCTCGCCGCCGCAATCCTCAATTCAAAATGAATCCCCACAGACCCTAGAGTCTGCCCAACGTCCGGATAACGCCGACACCTACGACTATGCGGAGCGGGTACTGGCGGCACTTCGGCCACAATCGGACGCTACGCACGATATAATCGCTACGACACGCGGGTATGCGTCGCGGATCCGGAAGGCTCGGTTTTTCATCTCCATTGGGCCGACCGATCCATCGAACGTGCCGACGGCTCCTCGGGACATATCGAAGGCATCGGCCGTCAGCGGGTCGAGCCCAGCTTTCTGCCCGATGTGATCGACCGGATGGAACCCGTGCCCGACAGCTGTTCTATTGCCGCTGCCCACGAAGTGAGCGAAAGACTTGGACGTCGTTGCGGCGGCTCTACCGGAACCAATGTGTGGGCTTGCGCCAAGATTGCCGCAGAAATGGCCGAACGTGGGTTGAAAGGATCGATCGTATCGATCCTGTGCGACGATGGCGCGCGCTATTCCGATACGATTTTCGATGCCGACTGGCTTGCTCAGCGGGGGATCGACATCCTCCCGCAACGCCGCAAGATCGCTCATTTCTTCGAGACTGGCACTTTTGCGGCCGGATAGCCGGCTGGCAGCGGTCGGCCCATAAAGTTTCTGCCGGATACCGGTTGATTTCGGACCTCTGGCGCGTATGGCGCGTTGCCAAAGCAAGAGAGGATTTATGATGCGCCAGGTTGACCATTTCATCGCCGGCGGCGGAGGCGGCTCCGCTTCCCGTACTCACCAGATATGGAACCCTTCCACGGGCGAAGTGCAGGCCGAGGTCGCGCTTGGCGATGCCGCTTTGCTCGACAAGGCGGTGGCCGCTGCGAAAAAGGTCCAACCCGACTGGGCGGCCACCAATCCGCAGAAGCGCGCCCGCGTGATGTTCGAATTCAAGCGGCTGGTCGAAGCGAACAAGCAGGAACTGGCAGAACTGCTCGCGAGCGAGCATGGCAAAGTGGTCGATGACGCGCATGGCGACGTGCAGCGCGGGCTCGAGGTAATCGAATATGCCTGCGGCATCCCGCAGGCGCTCAAGGGCGAATATACACAGGGCGCAGGCCCGGGCATCGATGTCTATTCGATGCGGCAGCCACTGGGCATCGGCGCGGGCATCACCCCGTTCAACTTCCCGGCGATGATCCCGATGTGGATGTTCGGCATGGCCATCGCTGCTGGAAACGCCTTTATTCTCAAGCCTTCGGAACGCGATCCCAGCGTGCCTGTACGCCTGGCCGAGCTGTTCCTCGAAGCAGGCGCGCCCGAAGGCCTGCTGCAGGTCGTCCATGGCGACAAGGAAATGGTCGACGCGATCCTCGACCATCGGGACATCGCCGCGGTCAGCTTCGTCGGTTCGTCCGACATCGCGCATTACGTCTACAAGCGCGGCGTTGCCGCGGGCAAGCGCGTACAGGCCATGGGCGGCGCGAAGAACCACGGCATCGTCATGCCCGACGCCGATCTCGATCAGGTGGTAAACGATCTGGCCGGGGCCGCGTTCGGATCGGCCGGCGAACGCTGCATGGCCTTGCCGGTCGTGGTTCCCGTTGGCGAGGATACCGCCGACCGCCTCCGCGAAAAGCTGATCCCGGCGATCAATGGCCTGAGGGTGGGCGTCTCGACCGACAAGGACGCGCATTACGGCCCGGTGGTCACACCCGAACACAAGGCGCGCGTCGAAAGCTGGATCGACACTGCCGAGAAGGAAGGCGCCGAAGTCGTCATCGACGGGCGCGGCTTCACCCTGCAGGGCTACGAGAAAGGGTTCTTCGTGGGACCCACCCTGCTCGACCGAGTCACCACCGACATGGAAAGTTACCGGGAAGAAATCTTCGGCCCCGTCCTCCAGATCGTCCGCGCCAAGGACTTCGAGGACGCCGTGCGTCTGCCGAGCGAGCACCAATACGGCAACGGCGTGGCGATCTTCACTCGCAACGGCCATGCCGCGCGCGAATTCGCGCACCGGGTCAATGTCGGCATGGTGGGGATCAACGTGCCTATCCCCGTCCCGGTCAGCTATCACAGCTTCGGCGGCTGGAAGCGGTCGGGCTTCGGCGATACCGACCAGTACGGCATGGAAGGTCTCAAATTCTGGACCAAGGCCAAGAAGGTCACCCAGCGCTGGCCCGACGGCGGTGGCGATGGCTCGAACGCCTTTGTCATACCGACGATGGGATAGGGATGCAGCATGAGCGTTGGGAGGGAATGATGAAGCGCATAACTTTCGCCGCCGCCCTACCGCTCGCACTCGCGATTGCCGCCTGCTCCGATAGACCGGACAGTCCCGGCGAAGCAGACGCGTCCGAAACCGGTCTGGTGGTCGAGCCCGATGGCGGGATCGGCGACGGGGCGGGACCGCCGGAGCCGGTAACGGCAGACAGCATTCCCGTCGCATTCCTGGGCGTATGGGATACCGCGGACGGCAATTGCGCACCCGCATCCACGATGCGGACGGATATCGGCCCCGAAACCATGCAATTCTACGAATCGCATGGCGACGTGACCCGCGTCGAAGTCGACAGCCCGCAAAGGATCGTCGTATCCTTGACCATGGAGGGCGAAGGCGAACGATGGCAGATGGCACGAATGTTCACCTTGTCGAAAGATGGCCGGACGTTGACGCCGTCCGCCGTCGATGCGGAAGAACAGTTCGATCCCATACCCCTCATCAAATGCGAATAGGGAGATTTCGAATGCGTATCCTCGCCCTTGGCGTATTGGCGGCCCCGCTTGTCGCATGTGCGGCCTCGTCCGAACCACCTGCCGCGCCTGCGGACCAGCCCCCCGTCGAGAATGCCGGTGAATGCGATGCTGCGCCGGCCCAGTACCATATCGGTCACGATGCGACCGAAGCGATGGGGGCAGCCATCCTCAAGGAGAGCGGCGCCCGTACCCTGCGCTGGGGCTCGCCGAACAGCGCCTGGACGATGGATTACCGGCCCGATCGCGTGAACGTGAAATACGACGAAGCCCGGAAGATCACCGAGATTACCTGCGGGTGACCCGCAGCCACGCATTTACCGGCTCTCCGTTCGAAGCGCAGTTCGGCTTCGCCCGCGCCGTGCGCGACGGTCGTCGCATCGTCGTTGCGGGCACCGGGCCGGTCGAGGATGACGGATCGTCCACGCAGGGCGACGCCGCCGCCCAGGCCGAACGCTGTTTCGTACTGATGCTAAGGGCGATCGAGGAACTTGGCGGTACGGCCGAAGACGTCGTGCGCACCCGAATGCTGCTGACCGACCCGGCCGACCAGGAGGCTGTGGGCGCGGTCCATGCCCGCTTCTTCGGCAAGGCCCGTCCCGCCGCGACCATGGCCGGCGTTGCCTGGCTCTGCCGACCCGAATGGAAAGTCGAAATCGAGGCGGAGGCTCTGATCGCCCCTTCGTAACTAATGCGTGGGTGCGAGCCCGTTCCGCATCAACCGCGTTTGCGTCAGTTCGATCAACTCGGACAGGTCGGTGATCCTGCCCAGTTCCTCGCTCCCGACAAGCGTTGCCGGATCGCGATCCCCGCGGTCGAGCAGTATGGCTGGCAACGGAATGGGACGGTCCGGATAATCGCGCGAAAAATCGTCGCGATGATAGAACTTTTTCTCCACCGGAAGTCTGTCGAGAAACTTTCGCCAGTCGCGCCGCATGGAGACCATGCCGTATGTTACGGCACACAAGGAGCATTCATAAGTGTCCGGCGAAACGGTCTTGCGCACTGCATCGGTCAGAGCATTGAAGATGCCCGAGTCCGCATTGTAGACCATCAGGAGAGTCGCAGTTCGCTGTTTCACGCCAACAAATACGATAAAGAATTGCGGAAGGTTACATACTGTCGAATTCGACTTCGAATGTCGAACTTTCTTGCGCAACCGCGGTAACGTCGGGGTAGCCCTTTCCTAGCGTCGCGGCTGGCGCTACACGCCCGCTCATGGCCGGACAGTTTCAACTCACCGACGAACAGCTGCAGATCCAGGAAATGGCGCAGCGCTTCACCGCCGACAACATCACGCCGTTCGCCGGAGAATGGGACGAAAGATCCCACTTCCCGATCGACGTGATCAAACGAAGCGCCGAGCTTGGCTTCGGCGCGATCTATGTCAGCGAGGAATCGGGCGGCATCGGCCTCGGGCGGCTCGAAGCGGCCCTGATCATGGAGGCCATGGCCTATGGCTGTGCGGCGACCAGCTCCTTCATCTCGATCCACAACATGGCCGCCTGGATGATCGACCGCTTCGGCGGCGATGACCTGAAGGCAAAATACCTTCCCGACCTCGTCACGATGAACAAGGTCGCCAGCTACGCGCTCACCGAACCGGGCAGCGGGTCCGATGCGGCAGGACTGAAAACCACGGCGAAGCTCGACGGCGATCACTACGTCCTCAACGGCACCAAGCAGTTCATTTCGGGCAGCGGCTTCAACGATGTTTACGTGACTATGGTCCGCACCGGCGAGCACAAGACGAAGGGCATCTCCTGCCTCGTCATCGACAAGGACACGCCGGGCGTTTCCTTCGGCAAGCCCGAAAAGAAGCTCGGCTGGAATGCCAGTCCGACGGCGCAGCTGATCTTCGAGGATGCGCGGGTGCCCGTGGCCAATCGTGTCGGCCCCGAAGGCGACGGCTTCCGCTATGCCATGGCAGGGCTCGACGGGGGCCGCCTCAATATCGGCGCCTGTTCGCTCGGCGGGGCGCAGCGCTGCCTTGATGAAGCGGTGAAATATACCAAGGAACGCCAGCAATTCGGCCAGCCGATAGCCGATTTCCAGAACACGCAGTTCATGCTTGCCGACATGGCCACAGAACTGGAAGCGGCGCGCGCCCTGCTCTACCTCGCGGCAGCCAAGGTCACCGACAACGCGCCCGACAAGAGCAAGTTCTCCGCCATGGCCAAACGCCTCGCGACCGACAGCGGCAGCAATGTCGTGAACAATGCGCTGCAATTGTTCGGCGGCTATGGCTACCTCAAGGAATATCCGATCGAACGCTTCTGGCGCGACCTGCGCGTCCACTCGATCCTTGAAGGCACCAATCAGGTCATGCGCATGATCGTGGGCCGGGAAATGCTGCGCCAGTGACCAGCTTAGCCATGACGGCTCTCATGGTGCCCGACTACGACGAGGCGATTGCCTTCTTCCGCGATGCACTGGGTTTCGCGCTGCAAGAGGACAGCGATCTTGGAGGGACTAAACGTTGGGTCGTGATGGCCGGATCGCATGGCGGCAAACTGTTGCTCGCGCGTGCGGCGGATGCACAGCAGCGCGCTGCAATTGGCAACCAGACTGGCGGGCGCGTCGGCTGGTTCCTTCATACCGACAACTTCGCTAGCACCCATGCCCGGATGACCGCGTGGGGTGTGGAATTCACCGAAAGCCCGCGTCGTGAGCGTTATGGAACGGTCGCGGTCTTCAATGATCCTTGGGGCAACCGCTGGGATCTGATCGAACACAGGAAGGCCGCATGACCGAAGAGGTCAACATTCACACTCACGGCCATGCCGGCCATATCTCTCTCAATCGCCCCAAGGCGCTGCATGCGCTGACGCTCGACATGTGCCACGCGATGAGCGCGGCACTGACCGGCTGGGCCGATGACGACAATATCCAGACCGTCATCCTCGACCATGCCGAAGGACGCGGGTTCTGCGCTGGCGGGGATATCAACCTGCTGCGCAATTCGGCACTCAATGACGGCGGAAAGAGCGGCCGCGCCTTTTTCCACGACGAGTACCAGCTCAACCACCAGATGTTCGAATATGCCAAGCCCATCGTGGCGTTCATGGACGGCATCACCATGGGCGGCGGGGTCGGCATCGCCATGCCGTGCAAATATCGTGTCGCGACGGAGCATACACGCTTCGCCATGCCGGAAACGGGGATCGGGCTGTTCCCGGACGTTGGCGGCGGCTGGCATCTGTCGCGCCTTGGTGGTCGGCTCGGGCAGTTCCTGGCGCTCACCGGCGCGCGGCTCGACGGCGCGGAATGCGTCTGGGCGGGAATTGCAACGCATTATCTCGACACGGCCGACCTGACCGAAGCCAAATCCCGCATCGCTGCGGGGCACGAGCCTGGACGAGTCCTGAGCGCGCTTGGCCAGACACCACCGGAAGCGCGGATCGAGAGCAATGAAGCCGCAATCAAGAAACACTTCGCCGCCGACAGTTTCGAAGGCATTCTGGCCAGCCTCGAAGGCGACGACAGCGAATGGGCGGCCAAGGAACTCGCCACTTTGCGCACCAAGAGCCCGCAAACCTGCAAGGTCGCGCTGCGCCAGCTTGCGGAAAGCGGGAAGCTGGACGATTTCGCCGACAATATGCGGATGGAATACCGCGTCGCCAGCCGCGTGCTGGTACGCCCCGACTTCGCGGAAGGCGTCCGCGCGGTGATCGTGGACAAGACCAACGATCCCAAATGGGATCCGGCCACGCCCGAAGGTGTGAGCGAGGAACTGCTCGACAGCATCTTCGCCCCACTTCCGGAAGCTGAGGAATGGACACCGCTGAATTGAATGAAACGCGGATTGCTCCCTGACGCGTCATTGCGAGCGAAGCGAAGCAATCCATGGAACTGCACAATGGATCGCCGCGTCGCCTGCGGCTCCTCGCGATGACGGAGACTATATGAGCTACGAAACCATCACAGTCGAACAGCGCCCAGATACGAATGGGGCCGTCACACTGATCACGCTCAATCGCCCCAAAGCGCTGAACGCGCTGAACAGCAAGGTTCTGGAAGAACTGATCGCGGCCTTCGCCGCCTATCAGGCCGACAGCGGCCAGCTGTGCGCCGTGCTTACGGGATCGGGCGACAAGGCCTTTGCCGCGGGCGCCGACATCAAGGAAATGAGCGAGAAGCAAGCGGCCGACTTCTATCTCGAGGATTTCTTCAGCCCCTGGACCAGCGAGATCGTCAGGAAGACCCGCAAACCGTGGATCGCCGCGGTGAACGGCTTCGCGCTGGGTGGCGGTTGTGAACTCGCCATGATGGCCGATTTCATCATCGCGTCGGAAAACGCCAAGTTCGGCCAGCCCGAAATCAAGCTCGGCGTCGCACCGGGAATGGGCGGATCGCAGCGCCTTACCAGGGCCATCGGCAAGTCGAAAGCGATGGAAATGTGCCTCACCGGCCGCATGATGGACGCCGAGGAAGCCGAACGCGCCAACCTCGTCGCGCGCGTGGTGCCGCATGACAGCCTGCTCGATGAAGCCATGAAAACCGCCGCGCAGATCGCTGCAATGCCACCGATGGCCGCCATCGCGAACAAGGAAATGGTCAACGCCGCTTTCGAAACCTCGCTGGATCAGGGCCTGATCGTCGAACGCCGTATCTTCCAGATCCTGACAGCCAGCGAAGACAAGAAGGAAGGCATGGCCGCCTTCGTCGAAAAGCGCGAGGGCAAGTGGAAGGGTCGGTAGGATGAAGCCCTTCTACCTTTTTCTGATGCTCCTTTGGGGCGCTCTGGCCGTCTACACTGGCCACGTCATCGCCGAATATGGCATCAACCTGTTTCCCTTTTTCTTCGGCGACATGATGCGATGGAACTGGCCCGGTCAGTTCAACCTCGACTTCATGATGATGCTGTTTCTCTCGGCAAGCTGGACGGCTTGGCGCAATCGTTTTTCGGTCGCCGGGCTGGCTCTGGCCCTCGTCGCGTTTTTGGGCGGCGCCGGCTTCCTGCTGCCATACCTCACTTACCTGGCATGGAAACACGATGGCGACACCGCGTCGATCTTGCTCGGCGATAACAAGCACATGGATGACCTGATATGAAAATCGCCTTCATCGGCCTCGGCAATATGGGCGGCGGGATGGCCGCCAACCTCGTCAAGGCGGGGCACGAGGTGAACGCCTTCGATCTCAGCGAAGAAGCGCTTGCGACGGCCAGGGACAATGGCTGCACACCCTTTACCGATGCCGCCGAAGCCGTAATGGGCGTCGAAGCGGTCGTGACGATGCTGCCCAACGGCCAGATCGTGAAATCGGTCTATGAAGGCAGCGTAATCGGGAAAGCGCCGGACGGTGCGGTGTTCGTCGACTGTTCGACCATCGATGTAGCGACTGCTCGGGACGTAATTATACGCTCGATTGACGCAGGTTACGACATGGTCGACGCCCCTGTTTCGGGCGGGATCGCGGCAGCCAATGGCGGTACGCTCACCTTTATGGTCGGCGGCACGGACACGGCTTTCCGGCGCGCCGAAGCGGTGCTGAACGCCATGGGCAAGGCCGTGATTCACGCGGGCGATGCAGGCGCGGGCCAGACCGCCAAGATCTGCAACAACATGCTGCTCGCCATCTCGATGATCGGCACAGCGGAAGCCATGAAAATGGCTGAAAAGCTCGGCCTCGACCCGCAGAAATTCTACGAGATTTCCAGCCAGTCCTCGGGCTATTGCTGGTCCTTGAACGCCTATACTCCGATGCCCGGTGTCGGCGTCGAAAGCCCGGCGGACAAGGATTATCAGGGCGGCTTTGCTACAGGACTGATGCTCAAGGACCTGCGCCTTGCGATGGAAGCGGCACAGACCGCCGATGCTTCCATCCCACTCGGTCGCCACGCCGGGGAGCTTTACGAGCAGTTCGCCAAGGACAATGCCGGGCTCGATTTTTCGGCGATCATCAAGACGCTCTGATTTCGGACAATACCCGCGCCAGCCACTCGCGCGGAGCTTTTCTTCGTCCGACATCCGCGACGAATTCCTGACCTCTGGCTACGCTTCTGAGCCGCCCACCCCGCAGCCAGCGATCGGCGCGGTCGTGATAACTCAAGCCGCCCGCTTTCAGCCACGCCGGCCGGTTCCATAGCGATACCGGCCCTCCGGAAACCGTGAGGCGCAGCGCGTCACTCGCCCGCGCCGCCTGCAGACCCGGACCTGCGTAGACCACGTTATTCGAGGCATGCAATGCAAGCGCATGGGGATGGCCGCGCCGGACCAGATCGCCGGGCACGCCGTCGGCCAGATCGATGATCCGCTCGACTTCGAGGAAGCCGAATATGCGATGATGGGGATCGCCGCCCTTCTCACGAAACAGGCCGAAGAACAGGAAGATATCGCCCACCCCGACTCCGCGATTGGCGAGATGCGTCTGCGCCGCTCCACATTGGCCGAAGAGGCAGATCCCGTTGTCGAGAAACATCGGGTCATGGTGACAAAGGTCGTCCGCGCCGACCTTGCCGCGGCTCGCCCTCTCTGCCTGCTCTGCCAGCCCGAGATCGCGATAGGTCGTCCGCGAGGCCGCGCCTGCCGGGATCGGCAAGCTCACCGGCCTCCCGTCCACTATGGGCGACGGCCCGCCGCCAGCGGCGCTATCGAAACCCTTGCGAGAAAAGACGATCCGCATGCGGGCGCACGTGCCCGAACGGCCGAACAGTGACAAGCACAGCTTTCAGTCCTATCTGGCCGCCCATGACTAGTGAAAACGATGGCAAGGTCACCGCGCTGATCATGGCCGGCAAGCGTTCGGGCGTTCTCGATCCGCTCGCCGAACGTGCAGGCGTTGCCCAGAAGTGCGTGGTCCCGGTCGGCGGCATGCCGATGATCGAGCGCGTGGTGATGAATGCGGCGCAGAGCCCACGTATCGGGGAGATTCGCATCGTTGCGCACGACGCCGACGAGATCGCCTCCATCCCCTCGATCGCCAAGCTCATGGAAGATGGGCGCTTGCAGTTCAAACCGGGTGCATTCAACCTCGTCGACAGCGTTTTCGCAGGCGCCGAGGGCGTAACCTATCCGATGCTGATCACCACGGCGGACAATTGCCTGTGGTTGCCGGAAGATTTCACCGAATTTGCCGACAAGGCGATTGCCAGCCAGGCCGGAGCCGCAGCAGCCTTGGCGCGCAAGGAAAACGTGATGGCCGCCGATCCGCACGGCCAGGCAAAGTTCTACGAATTCTCCGACGGCGGCTATTCGAATTGCAATGCTTATTGGATCGGGAATGCCCAGGCTCTCGCAGCTGCCGAGATCATGCGGGGCGGTGGGCAATTCGTGAAGTACCCCAAACGGATCGCCAAAGCATTCGGTGTGATCAACCTGATCCGCTTCTTCCTCGGCTGGGGCACCAAGGAGAAAATCTTCGCGCAGGTCTCGCGCCGGTTCGGCTTTGCTATGATCCCGATCGAGATGAGCCACGGTTACTGTGCCATCGACGTGGACAACGAGCGCACATTCCAAGTCACCGAAAAGCTGCTGTTGAAGCGGCTCGCGACAGCCTGACGCCGACACCGGCACTATGCAGCGCCTGATCCGCAATATCGGCTGGCTCCTGACGGGGCGCGGCGTCAATGCCGTGCTGAGTATCGTTTATCTGGCACTTGCGACGCGGACGCTGGGACTGGACGGCTTCGGCTACTTCGCAATCATCCTCGCGCTGGGGCAAACAGTCACCGGCCTTGCCAATTTCCAGACCTGGCAGTTCGTGGTCCGCTGGGGTGCGGAAGCGGACGGCCCGGCCGACGCGACCGGATTCGCCATCGCGCTCGACATGCTTTCGGTCCTGCTCGGCCTCGTACTCGCGGCGGTGCTGGTCTCGACTGCCCCCTTATGGTTGCCGCTGCCTCCCGACCTGCTGCCCATTGCGTTCGGCTATTGCGTGATCTCGCTACTGGCGATCCGCACAACGCCTATCGGCATTCTGCGACTGCGCTTCGCTTATGCCACGGCCACGGCAGCCGAGACGGTCCAGCCGATCGTTCGCGCCGCCGGAGCAGTGCTTGCCGCCATCGCCATGCCGACGGTCAGCGGCTTCGTCTTTGCGTGGGCCGCCGCGGAGATTGCGGTAGCCCTAGCTCTTTGGATCGCCGCGGGCCGGTTGGAGCGTATCGACCTTACGCGCATCAGCCTGAAGCATATCCCCGCCGCGCACCCGGGTGCCTGGCGTTTCGTTTGGTCGACCAACATGTCGGGCAGCCTCAATGTCGGTGCGAAACAGGTGCTGATCCTGCTGGTCGGCGCGATCGGCGGCGAGACTGCAGCAGGTGGGTTCCGCGTCGCCAGCCAACTGGGACAAGCGCTTGTAAGTTTGGCGCAAGCGGTCTCGAAAGCCATCTATCCGGAGCTTGTCCACGCGCAGGACACCGCTCATGACATGGCCCGCCGCATGGCCAATATCGCCCTGGTGGCCGGGGTACTGGCGGTGTTGGTAACCCTGTTCTTCGGTCGGTGGGCGCTCGATGTAATCGCGGGAGACGAATTCGGTGTAGTCTATTGGGCGATGGTCATTCTCGCCATAGGGGGTGCAATCGAACTTGTCGGCGCGAGCCTTGAATCCTTGTTGGTCAGCGCAGGCCGCGCAGGAACGGCATTCGTCATGCGAGCGGTACCGACCCTATTGTCCCTGGCGCTGTTGGAGGTGGCGATGGGCTGGAACGGGCTGAAGGGCGCAGCCCTAACCGTTTTAGGTTCCAGTGCACTATCCGTGATCGGGTTCTGGGTCGCGATCATCTCGCTCGCCCAGATCACCATCACGGTGAAGCCCAAACCCGAATTGCCGCCAAGGGGCTGAGAGACTCTTCATGCCAAATCGGGATCGTTCCAAGCCAGCATCGGCCTGCGCGCGGCCAGCGTTTCGTCGAGCCGCCGCCGCGGGGCGTAATGAGGGGCGGTCCTGAGGCTTTCGTCTCCGGCCTTGGCGCGCTCCGCCACGCTGCGCAGGGCCACAATGAACTGGTCCAGCGCGGCCTTGCTCTCGGTCTCGGTTGGCTCGACCAGCATCGCGCCGTGAACGACCAGCGGAAAATACATTGTCATCGGGTGATAGCCCTCGTCGATCAGCGCCTTGGCGAGATCCAGCGTCGAGAGACCATCGGCAAAGCCCTTATCGCTGAACAGCGCCTCATGCATGCATGGCCCGCTCGGCCCGAATGGAGCATCGAGCACGCCGTCGAGGCTGCGCAGCACATAATTCGCGTTGAGAACGGCGTCCTCCGCAACTTGCTTGAGGCCATCGGCCCCATGGCTGAGGATATAGCTCAGCGCCCGGGTGAACATGCCCATCTGGCCGTGGAAAGCCGTCATGCGGCCGAAATGCTGCAACGGCCCGCCAAAATGCTCCTTGGCGAAACTCTCGGCGTCCTCTTCCTCGACGAGATGAACGACCCCATCTCCGGTACGCGCCGTATAAGGCAGCGGGCCAAACGGACTCAGCGCTTCGGACAGCACCACCGGGCCCGAGCCCGGTCCCCCGCCGCCATGCGGGGTCGAGAAAGTCTTGTGCAGATTGATGTGCATGGCATCGACGCCCAGATCGCCAGGGCGAACCTTGCCGACAATGGCGTTGAAGTTCGCACCGTCGCAATAGACGAAGCCACCCGCTTCGTGGACCGCATCGGAGATCGCCTTCATATCGCGCTCGAACAGGCCGCAGGTGTTCGGGTTGGTGATCATCACGCCCGCGACATCGGGTCCGAGACGAGCCTTGAGCGCTTCGAGATCCACGCGGCCCTCCGGCGTCGCCGGGATGTCCTCCACCTTGTAGCCCGCGAAAGCCGCGGTAGCGGGATTGGTGCCGTGCGCGCTTTCGGGGACGAGAATGACCTCGCGCGCATCCCCCCGGGCTTCGAGAGCCGCGCGAATGCACAGGATTCCGCACAATTCGCCGTGAGCTCCGGCCTTGGGGCTCATGGCGACGCCATGCATGCCGGTGAGATGGATCAGCCAGAAGGCCAGTTCGTTGATCACTTCCAGCGCACCGCGCACCGTGTCGACCGGCTGCAACGGGTGGACGTCGGCAAAGCCGGGCATGCGCGCGATCTTCTCGTTGAGGCGGGGGTTGTGCTTCATGGTGCAAGAACCGAGCGGGAAGAGGCCGAGATCGATCGCGTAGTTCTGGCGGGACAGGCGCGTGTAATGGCGAACGGTTTCAGGCTCCGAGAGGCCGGGCAGCCCAATCGGCTCTGTTCTTTCGAATCCTCCAAGGCGCGAAGATGGCGCTGGACTAGGCGGCTGAGGCTGCTCGACGCCCGCGAGGTCGAGCTTGCCGGCAAAGTCGAAATCGACCCCCGTAGTCTCGATATGACCGATCTCGAACAAGAGCGGCTCCTCCAGCATCAGCGCGCGGTTGCCCGTAGCTGTATCGGGGCCGCTCATCGCGTTGTGGCCTTCGACGGGTGTTCCGGGTTTCCAGCCGGATGCATTGGGCGCGCTCATGCCAGCACCTCCTCAAGGGCAGCGGCAAGCGTTTCCACGTCCTCCTCCGTAGTCGTTTCGGTCACTGCCACCAGCAAGCCGTTGGTGAGACCGTCATTCCCCGGGAAAAGACGTCCGAGCGATACGCCCGCGAGGATATTCTGCTTGGTCAGCTTCCGCACGATCGCACGCGCATCGCCGTCGAGCAGCAGGGTGAACTCGTTGAAGAAAGCATCGTTGAGCACCTTCACGCCAGGTACTTTCGCCAGCCGGTCAGCAGCCAGGCAGGCGAGCCGATGGTTCTCCATCGCCAGACGGCGCAGCCCCTTCTCGCCAAGCAATGTCATGTGGACATTGAAGGCCAGCGCGCAGAGACCCGAATTGGTGCAGATGTTTGAGGTCGCCTTCTCGCGGCGGATATGCTGTTCGCGGGTCGAGAGCGTCAGCACGAAGCCGCGCTTGCCCTCCGCGTCCACGGTCTCGCCGCACAGGCGGCCGGGCATCATGCGGACGTGCTTCTCGTCGCGCACGGCAAAGAGGCCGAGATAAGGACCGCCGAACTGCAGACCGACACCGATCGACTGGCCTTCACCGACGACGATGTCCGCGCCGAGCTCGCCCGGCGACTTGACCGCGCCAAGCGCAACGGGTTCGGTGTTGACCGCGATCAGCAGAGCACCCCTCTCGTGCGCGGCCTCGGCAATTTTGGCGATATCGGGCAAGCGGCCCAGGATATCGGGATATTGTACCACGACGCAACTCGTATCTTCATCGATGCGAGCTATGAGGCCCTCATCGTCGGGCTTGGCGGTCAGGCTCGGCGGCGCACCGGCAATCTCGTCGTCCGTAAACTTCGCCATGGTCCTCACGACCTCGGCGTAATGCGGATGCAGCGCCCCGGAGAGCACGACCTTGCGCTTCTTGCCCCTCGCGATGCGGCTAGCCATCGCCACCGCTTCCCAGCAGGCGGTCGAACCATCGTACATCGAGGCATTGGCCACCGCGCAGCCATAGAGCCGCGCAACCTGCGTCTGGAATTCGAACAGCATCTGCAGCGTGCCCTGCGCGATTTCCGGCTGATAGGGAGTATAGGCTGTCAGAAACTCGCCGCGCTGGATAATGTGGTCGACACTCGCCGGAATGTGATGCTTGTAGGCGCCTGCGCCAAGGAAGAAGGCCGCGTCCGCCGCTGCCAGGTTCTTCTTCGACAACCGCCGCATGTGCTTCTCGACCGCCATTTCGCTGGCGTGCATCGGCAGGCCTTCGATCGGACCGGAGATCCGGGCTTCTTCGGGCACGTCGAGGAACAATGCGTCGATGTCGGGAGCGCCGATTACATCGAGCATTGCCGAACGGTCACTATCGGTCAGGGGTAGGTAGCGCATCTCAATATCCCGTCATCCCAGCTCAAGCTGGGATCGCTGTCCGCCAAGCCGGACATTACTGAAACCGAACCCAGCTTGCGCTGGGGTGACGACTAGAGCCCGTCGCAAAAGCTCTTATAGGCCGCCTCGTCCATCAAGCCTTCGAGCTGCGAGCTGTCGCCGATGGTCATCTTGAAGAACCAACCGTCCTGTTCGGGCGAGGTGTTGACCAGCGCCGGATCAGCTTCGAGCGAGCTGTTGGTTTCAATCACCTCACCGCTAATCGGAGCGTAGACGTCGCTCGCCGCTTTGACGCTTTCCACCACAGCGGCGTCCTTGGCCTTATCGATCGCGGTGCCGGCATCGGGCAGTTCGACGAAGACAATGTCACCCAGTTGGCCTTGCGCGTAGTCGGTGATGCCGACGGTCGCGGTGTCTCCCTCGACGTCGATCCATTCGTGCTCATCGGTGAAGTATCGAGCCATTACTGTCATTTCCCTCTGTGATAGCGATGGGGGACGAAGGGCAGCGATGCGACCTTCGCGGGCAGTCTCTTGTTACGAACCTCGACCTCGAGTTCCGTTCCCTCGGCGGTGAGCGCAGTATCAAGGTAGCCCATGGCAATGGGCCGCTCGAGCGTAGGCGAGAAACCACCCGAAGTGATGCGGCCAACCTGCTCGTTGCCGGAATAGACCAGCGCTCCCTCGCGGGCGGGCATGCGGCCTTCGATGGCAAGCCCGACGCGCTTCTGAGCGGGACCATCTTCGAGCACCTTCATCACTTTATCATGACCCATCCAGCCGCCTTCCTCCCGGCGGCGCTTGGTCAGCGCGAAGCCGAGATCTGCAGAGACGGGATCGGTTTCGGCGGTGATGTCGTGGCCATAGAGCGGCAGACCCGCTTCGAGGCGCAGGCTATCGCGCGCGCCGAGGCCGATCGGGCGCACCTCGATTTCCGCGCACAGCCGGTCTGCAAGCGCTTCGGCGAACTCGGCGGGGACCGATATCTCGAACCCATCCTCGCCGGTATAGCCCGAGCGCGTGATGCGCAGTGGCCATTCGCCGAAATCATGCGTCACGCTCTCCATAAACACCATGTCGTCGATGACATTGCGCATCACGCGGTTGAGCGCAGTGGCCGCATTGGGCCCCTGCAACGCGATAAGCGCATGCTCGTCCATGTGGGTTAGTGTTACTTCATCATCGATAAACTCACGCAAATGACCGATGTCGTCCCACTTGGTCGCGCCGTTGACGACGAGGTAATAGGCCGGTTCACCCCAACGGCCTTCGGAGCCGGCCTCTTCGTCGCCCTCGATCCAGGGCGTCGCGTTGGTGACCATGAGATCGTCGAGAATGCCGCCATTCTCGTCTACCAGCAGCGAGTAGCGGACTTTGCCCGGCTTCAGCGAGGCGATCGCCCCCGGAAGCAGTTTCTCCAGCTCTTCGGCCGCCTTCTCGCCGGTAACCAGCAGTTGTCCCATGTGGCTGACGTCGAACAGGCCCGCCTGCTGTCTCGTCCAGTTATGTTCGGCGACGATCCCTTCGAACTGGATCGGCATGTGATAGCCGGCGAACGGAACCATTCGCGCGCCCTTGCGGCGATGCCACGCATCCAGTGGCAGCGTCTCGGTTTCCGGTTCCTCGAATTCGTCCTGGTCGCTCATCAACTATCCCGACAGCATGGCGGCCCCGTTGCCGGAGCGGCTGTGATCCATGCCCCCTCTGTCGGGAAACCTGAGAGACTGGCGCACTGATGAGTACGCTTACCCCTTCGGTGGCCACCGCATGTGCAGAGGCGCTTTCCAGAGTGTCGATGGTGCGCACGGTCCCTTGGCCTGAGAGTTTCCGGGGCGGTTGCTCCTTCGGCGCCGGATGGACGTCGCCGTCCGGGCTCTCCCATGCGCGCCTGCCGCAGAATCGCTCCTGCAGCCGACAGAACAGCCCTGCGCGATTACCGCGCCCCGGTCAATCCAGGTTTGGCCGCAGCCAGCGCTCCGCAGTGGCGATGTCCACACCGCGGCGGGCAGCATAGTCTTCCAGCTGGTCGCGCCCGATCCGGGCCACACCGAAATACTCCGCCTCTGGATGACCGAAATAGAAGCCGCTGACCGCCGAGGTGGGATACATGGCGAAATTCTCGGTCAGACTGATGCCCGTCTGCGCTTGCGCATCTAGCAGGCCGAACAGAATCGGCTTGAGGCTGTGATCCGGGCAGGCGGGATAGCCCGGAGCCGGACGGATGCCGCGATATTCTTCCTTGATCAGGGCCTCGTTGGTCAGCTGTTCCTGCGGTGCATAGCCCCACAGGTCGGTACGGACATGCTGGTGCAGCCGCTCGGCGAATGCCTCGGCAAAGCGATCGGCCAGCGCCTTCAGAAGGATGTCCGAATAGTCGTCCTTGTCGGCAAGGAAACGCTTCGAATGCTCCTCGATGCCGTGGATGCCGACCGCGAAACCGCCGATCCAGTCACCTGCCGGATCGATGAAGTCGGCCAGACACATATTCGCCCGGTCGCGGCTCTTTTTCACCTGTTGGCGCAGGAACGGCAGAACCGTGTGCGTTTCGCCTTCTGCATCGTGAATGGTAACGTCGTCGCCGTCGCGCGCGCAGGGCCAGAACCCGACCACCCCCTTGGCTGTCAGCCACTTCTCACCGATTATCCGGTCCAGCATGGCATCGGCATCGGCTTTGAGCTGCCGCGCAGTTTCCCCCACCACCTCGTCGTCGAGAATTTTCGGATAGGTGCCATGCAATTCCCAGGCCCGAAAGAACGGGGTCCAATCGATGTAATCCCGCAGATCGGCAAGCGCCCAATTCCCGAACCTATGTAAGCCGGGCTGCAAGGGAGGCGCCGCCTTGTCGCTCAGATAGGCATCGAAGTAGTTGGCGCGGGCTTCGTCGAGGGTCAGCAGTACGCTCTGCGCCTTCCCCTCACGTGCCTCACGAACCTTGGCGTACTCGGTCGCCGTTTCGTCCACGAACCCGTCGCGCTGGGTGTCGGACAGCAGACGACTGGCGACGCCAACCGCGCGGCTCGCGTCGAGCACATGGATGACCGGCCCCGGATAGGCCGGATCGATCCGCAGCGCCGTATGCACCTTGCTGGTCGTCGCCCCGCCGATCAGCAGGGGCATGGTCATGTTCGCCGCCTTCATCTCTTCCGCAACGGTCACCATCTCGTCGAGCGAGGGCGTGATCAGGCCCGACAGACCGATCATATCGGCATCGTTTTCGTTGGCCGCCTCGAGAATCCTCGACCACGGCACCATTACGCCCAGATCGATTACTTCGTAGCCGTTGCACTGCAGGACGACGCCGACGATATTCTTCCCGATATCGTGAACGTCGCCTTTGACGGTCGCCATCACGATCTTGCCCTTGGCGCGCGCGCCTTCTTCCTTTTCCGCCTCGATGAACGGGATCAGGTGGGCCACTGCCTTCTTCATCACGCGGGCGGATTTGACCACCTGCGGCAGGAACATCTTGCCGCTGCCGAACAGGTCACCGACGACGTTCATGCCGTCCATCAGCGGGCCTTCGATCACTTCGATGGGGCGGTCGAATTGCTGGCGTGCCTCCTCCGTATCGGCGACGACATGCGCATCGATGCCCTTGACCAGCGCATGCTCCAGCCGTCGGCGCACATCCCATCCGCGCCATTCCTCCGCCGCCTTTTCATCGGCCGCGCTCTTGCCCTTGTAGCTTTCGGCAAGCTCGATCAGCCGCTCGGTCGCATCGTCGCGGCGCATCAGGATCACGTCCTCGCAGGCCTCGCGCAATTGCGGATCGATCTGGTCATAAACGTCGAGCTGTCCCGCATTGACGATCGCCATGTCGAGCCCGGCGGGAATCGCGTGAAAGAGGAACACCGAATGCATCGCGCGGCGGACGGTCTCGTTGCCGCGGAAGCTGAAGCTCAGATTGGACAGGCCCCCGCTCGTTTTCGCATGCGGGCAGCGCGCCTTGATCTCTTCCACCGCCTCGATGAAATCCAGGCCATAGCGATCATGCTCCTCGATCCCGGTCGCCACGGCGAAGATATTGGGATCGAAGATGATATCTTCGGGCGGGAAGCCGATACCGGTGAGCAGATCGTAGGCCCGCGCGCAGATTTCGACCTTGCGCTCCTTCGTATCGGCCTGCCCGGTCTCGTCGAACGCCATGACGACAACGGCAGCACCGTAGGCCATGCATTTGCGGGCATGGCCGAGAAACGCGTCCTCGCCTTCCTTCATGCTGATCGAATTGACGATCGGCTTGCCCGATACGCATTTCAGCCCGGCCTCGATCACGCTCCATTTGGAACTGTCGATCATCACCGGCACCCGCGCGATATCGGGTTCGGCGGCGATCAGTTTGAGGAAGGTGGTCATGGCCTTTTCTGCATCGAGCAGGCCTTCGTCCATATTGACGTCGATCACCTGCGCGCCATTCTCGACCTGATCGCGCGCGACCTCGACGGCGGTTTCGTAATCGTCCGCCATGATCAGCTTCTTGAACCGGGCTGACCCGGTCACATTGGTGCGTTCGCCGATATTGACGAACCGGGCGGTCGTGCGATCGTTCATAGATTCAGGTCCGTTCGAAATCGCGCGCCGGCACGACTGCGTCGTAAAGGGTTTCGCCGACATCGAAGTCACGCTTGACGATGCGTTCGAACCGTCGTTCGGTCATGCTGCCACCGAAAATGGTTCGAGCCCGGCCAGCCGCATATCGGGTGCAACGGTCGGCAACACGCGCGGTGCGAGGCCCTTCATGGCTGCAGCCATCGCTGCGACATGCTCGGGCGTCGAACCGCAGCAACCACCCAGCGCGTTGACGCGGCCATTCTGCGCCCAGATGCGGGTCAGCGCGGCAGTCGTCTCGGGCAGTTCGTCATATTCGCCGAGATCGTTGGGCAGGCCGGCATTGGGGTAAGCCATCAACCAGGTGTCGGCGATGTCGGACAGCAGTTGAACATGCGGGCGCAACTGCTCCGCACCGAAGCTGCAATTGAGCCCGATCGTCAGCGGTCTAGCGTGCCTGACCGTGTACCAGAAGGCTTCCACCGTGTGACCCGACAGATTGCGGCCGGAGAGATCGGTAAGCGTGAGCGAAATCATCAGTGGGATATCTCGATCGAGCTCACTTTCAAGCTGCTTCACAGCCATGATCGCGGCCTTGCAGTTGAGCGTATCGAACACCGTCTCGACAAGAATGAAATCGGCCCCGCCTTCGATCAGCGCGAGACATTGTTCGCGATAGACCTCGACGATTTCATCGAAGGTCACCTCTCTGAATCCCGGATCTTCAACGTCCGGCGACAGCGACAAGGTCTTGTTCGTCGGCCCGACCGCGCCCGCGACAAAGCGCGGCACACCGTCATCGCAGGCATCGATAGCTGCGCGAATGATGCGCGCGGCAGCGACGTTGATCTCGTGTACCAGGTGTTCGGCGCCATAATCGGCTTGGCTGATGCGATTGGCATTGAACGTGTTCGTCGCGAGGATATGCGCCCCGGCGTCGATATAGCTGTCGCAAATTCCGCGTATCACATCCGGCTGGGTCAGATTGACGAGATCGTTGTTGCCCTTCTGCTCCTGCTCGAGATCGGTCCCTGCGGCATAGTCCTCGGGCGAAAGCCTGGCCCGCTGGATGGCAGTGCCATAGGGTCCGTCCTTGATCAGAATTTGCTGCGCGGCGGCAGCTTCGAATTCCTCGCGCTTGGTCATGATTCTATCCTGGGGCGCAGTCCGAGCATGTGGCAGATCGCATAGCTCAGCTCCGCGCGGTTGAGCGTGTAGAAATGGAACTGGCGTACCCCGCCGGCATACAGACGGCGGCACAGTTCGGCGGCGATGGTCGCGCTGACCAGCTGGCGTGCTTCGGGACGATCGTCGAGCCCGTCGAACAATCCTTCCATCCAGGACGGGATGGCCGTGCCGCACAGGCCAGACATGCGCTGGACCGCCGCGAAACTGAGAACGGGCATGATACCCGGCACGATTTCGCCTTCGATCCCGGCCGCCACTGCCCGATCGCGGAAATCGAAGAAGCATTGCGGATCGAAGAAGAATTGGGTGATCGCGCGCGTCGCCCCCGCATCGAACTTGGCCTTGAGATTGTCGAGATCGGCCTGACGGTCGGGCGAATCCGGATGGGTTTCGGGATAGGCGGCAACCGAAATCTCGAAATCGGCCACATTCTTCAGCCCCGCGATCAATTCCGCGGCGTTCGCATAGCCGCCGGGATACGGGGCGTAGCGCGATTGGCCGTCGGGTGGGTCCCCACGGAGCGCGACAATGTGACGAATGCCCTCTTCCCAATAATGACGCGCGACCTCGTCGACCTGCTCACGCGTCGCCTCGACACAGGTCAGGTGCGCCGCAGCCGGAATGCCCGCCTCGCTCTGGATACGCACGACCTGTTGGTGGGTGCGCTCACGCGTCGAGCCGCCGGCACCGTAAGTGACGCTGGCGAAACGCGGGCCGAGAGGAGCGAGCGTTTCCACGCTGCGCCACAGCGTGCCGTTCATCTTTTCGCTCTTGGGCGGAAAGAACTCGAAACTTACGTCGATATCGCCTGGCAGGCCGGAGAAAAGGGGCGCTTCGAGCGCGCGCTGGGCCTCGCGCATCTGATCGAGGGTCGGGCTCACAATTCTGCCTTCCTGCTTTCGGCGCTTCGCTGCGCAATCCAGATTTTCACTATCAGTTCGCCATCGTCGAGCGCGATCGGCGCGGTGGGTTCGAACCCCGCTCCATCGAGCAATCCCGTCATCTGGCCGTCCTCAAAACCAAGGCGCGCATGGGCATGCCGGTCCCGCAGTTCTTCGCGCTGGTGCGCGGCGAAATCGACGATTGCGATCCGTCCGCCAGGTCGGGTGACCCTTGCGGCTTCCCCCAGCACCGCGCCGGGCATCTGTGCGAAGTGCAGCACCTGGTGGAAAAGCACGGTATCGAAGCTCGCGGCGGCGAATGGCAGCGAGCCGAAATCGCCCTGCACCAGTTCAACCCGCTCCGTCGGGAAATGCTGTAATTTGGCCCGTGCCACGCGGAGCATTGCGAGGCTCTTGTCGAGCGCGACGATCCGTTCGGCGCGTTCGGCGAACAGTTCCGCCATTCGCCCCGTGCCCGTGCCTATGTCGAGCAGGCGACCCAACGGCGCATCGCCAAGGGCATGGGCCAGCTTCTTTTCGACAGCTTCGTCCGGAGAATGAAGGCGACGCAGTTCGTCCCAGTCATGTGCATGGTCGGAAAAATAGGCCTGGGCCTCACTCTCCCGATGCTGGCGGATTTCGGCGAGCCTGCGCCGATCATGGTCGCATTCCTCGGCGAACCGATGATCGACGGCTTCCGCTTCGGCCAACAGGTTGACGATCGCAACATTAAGCGGCGGCGCTTCGCCGATACTGGCGCACGCGCGCAGGAACACCCAGCTGCCTTCGCGTCGACGTTCGGCAAGGCCAGCATCGCACAAAATACCGATATGACGCGATACCCGCGGCTGGCTCTGACCGAGAACCTGCGCCACTTCTCCGACGGCCAGTTCCATCGAACCGAGCAGACGCATTATCCTGAGACGCGTCGGATCGGCCAGGGCGCGAAAGAGGGTGTCGGTGCGCATCGCAGCAGGTGATATAAAGATATTTTTATATCTGTAAATCACCTGAGGATGTTGGCGACCAATTGTGCTTTCGCAGCGACGAAATTTCAAATCCAAACCTGATATTTACCATTCTGCCGGAAACCGGTGGGCATGGCCCTACGCCCAACCCAGAACGCCGCCGAACGCGAGCGCTTCGTCGAAGACCTGCTCGATATCATGTCGACGGAAGAGAAAATCGGTCAGCTCGTGCTGCGCCCGGTCCCGGCCCAGGGCGATACCAGCGATACGCGATATCTGCGCGATCAGTTGAAGCGTGGTCAACTCTGCGGTCTGGTCGGCAGCGGATCGCAGGTCGAACTCGCCAAGTTCAGACGCATTGCCATCGAGGAAACACGCCTTGGCATACCGCTGCTTATCGCGGACGAATTGGGCCGGGGCGACACGGTCGTCATGCCCAGCCCTTTCGCGCTGTCAGCCAGCTGGGCACCCGATATCGTCGAGAATGCGACTAGAATCATAGCCGGCGAAGCACGCGATGCGGGGAAGAACTGGCTGCTCGGACCGGACGTGTCGCTGAGCAGTTGGCCTACCGAAGCGGACATTTCGTCGACCTGGAGCGCATCCGAACTACTGGCGCGGTCGCTCGCATCGGCCAGCGTGCGGGGAATCCAGCACGACGATGGTAGTGACGAAGGTTCTCTCGCCTGCCTCAGGGTGGACGATGCGTCATGGACCAATCGTCGCATGCCTCACACGATAGCGGAGAAATTCAGGCTGGTAGCCGGTGTTCTGCGCGAATCGCAGCCTGCAAGCGTGGCGCTCGACCCGGTCACTCAGGATGCCTTCGACATTGGCGGCGACGCCGATGGCCCAGCCTTCTCGATCGGCGGACCCGGCGGATACGAGGGGATCGATCTGGCCGAATGGGGCGAAGTCGCACGCGGAGCCGGTCAGGACAGTCGCCGCGCACCTTATGTCGGCCTTTCGGTCGGCGCCGTCATGGCGGCGCTCAACGAAGGCCGGATTACCGCGCTGCAAATCGACGATGCGGTCCGCAGAGTACTGGGCGCGAAATACGATCTTGGCCTGTTTCGCGCGGATGGCCCGGACGAACGCCCGTCGCGGTCACAAACACCCCGCGACGCACGTACGGTTGCGCTCGACGCGGCGCTGCATTCGATCGTTCTCCTGCGCAACGAACCGGCCCTGCTTCCGCTGAGCGTCGACTCCGGCGCAATTCTCGTCGTGGGCCTCGCCGCAACGGACCGTTCGCTGCCTACCGCCCAAGCGAACCGCGATGGGGCCAGCCTCATCGACGGTCTCGACGCGCTGGGTCTCAGGCACAAATACGTTCCGGGCCTGGCCCTTCGCGAAGAGCGCGACCAATCGCAGTCGGGCAGACTGGTCAATGCCGACAGAATGGCAATCGGCATGGCCAGTGAGGCTGCCCGCCGTTCCCGAACGGTGATCGTGGTTCTTGGCGAGACGGACGAGCTGGGTGAAGCACAGCAGACCCTGCTGGAAGCGCTGCGGGTTGCAAACGGCAACGTCGTGCTGGTTACGCTGGGCTCGCGCCCGCTCGATCCCGATATCGGGGGGGAGAAACTGCCATGCGTGCTGCATGCAGGGCAGTTGGGTACAACGTCGGGCCATGCCATCGCTCAGGTGCTGGCCGGGAAATTTGCTCCGTGCGGACGGCTATCTATAGGCCTGATCGACAAGGGCCGCACCGGTCTTTCGCTGGGCCATGGGCTGGGATTTTCGGAGTTCGCGCTCGAAGACCACAGTGCCGAACTGGGCCATGACCGCGTAGTCGTCAGCACGGTGCTGCACAATGTGGGTGATCGCGAAGGACTGGAGACGGTCCAGCTCTATTTGAAGCGTCCAGCGGGCAGAGGATACGGGCGTTCCGAACTGTCGGATTTCCAGCGCGTGTCCCTCTTGGCAGGCGAAAGCCGCAGGCTACTGTTCGAGATCGGCGGCAATCAGCTCGGACGTTTCGAGAGGAACGGCAAGTTCGTTATCGATCCCGGCAGTTACATGGTCGCGGTAGGCCTCAGCGAGGGTCAAGCACACGCGGCGGAAATCTCCATTCCACCCGCATTGGCGCAAGCGATGGGCAAAGCGCGCTCCATCGACCCGTTTCCGGCGCTGTTCGGACGGATGCGAAATTCCGCGTAAGGTCTCGAGGCGGCACCTTCGGGCAATCTCAGACCATCGCCAAAGCCCGGCGAGCCGATTATTCCGTTTCGACATGTGCTGCCACTGTGTAAAGATGTGTGCATGCACGACGCGCACGGTCGCAGAATTGACTATGTCCGCCTTTCCGTCACGGATCGTTGCAACCTGCGCTGCTCCTATTGCATGGCCGAGGACATGCAGTTCGTTCCGCGGCGCGAATTGCTGACCTTCGAAGAAATCGAGAAACTGGCCCGGCACTTGGTCCGGCGCGGAGTGAAGCGGATCAGGCTCACCGGAGGCGAACCGCTGGTGCGCAAGGGGATAGTCGATCTCATCGCGCGGCTCACAAAGCTGCGGCAACGTGGCCTGGAAGAAGTGACCCTGACCACGAACGGTACACGCTTGCCGGAACTGGCTGGGGATCTGGCCAAGGCCGGGGTCCGCCGGATCAATGTCAGCCTCGACACGCTCGATCCGGCAGGTTTTGCGCGACTTACCCGGCGCGACGAATTCGCCCGGGTCCTTGCCGGAATAGAGGCGGTCCGCGAAGCCGGCCTTGCCATTCGTATCAATACTGTGGCCATGCGTGGTCTGAACGAGCGGGAACTGCCCGCTCTGCTTGCCTGGTGCGGCGAGCGCGGCTTCGATCTCGCCTTGATCGAAGCCATGCCGCTGGGCGAAGTTTCGATCGATCGCCAATCGACCCATCTACCGCTGGCAGAAGTGCGTGCGGCGCTGGAGCGGGATTTCACGCTGATTCCGTCCGCTCACCGAACCGGCGGTCCGGCGCGCTATTTCGACATTGCCGAAACCGGCACGCGTATCGGCTTCATCACGCCGCTGAGCGACAATTTCTGTTCCGGCTGCAACCGCATTCGCATCGCTGCGACTGGGACGGTGTATGGATGCCTAGGGCACGATCAGAAGGTCGAATTGCGCGACATCATCCGAACAGGCGGACCTGACGGGCTGGATCAAGCGCTCGATCGACTGCTTGCCGGCAAGCCGTTGAGGCACGAATTCGACATCACGCGCCGTGCACCGGCATTGGCCCGGCATATGAGCGCAACGGGTGGTTAGAATACCGTAGCGGATTGATCGTTTCACCGGTCGATACAGCTACGGCATTCATCAACGGCCGTTCGATCAATTGCGCGGTGTCATCCGCACCGCCAGACCGCCTGCAGGAGCCAGCCGGACGGTAAACGTATCGCCCTGCTTCACGGTCAGTGTGTCATAAGCAATCTGATGCCGCGCCTCGGTCTCGTAGTTCGCGTCCGGGCCATCCTTCCAGACAGTGGCGGTGTAGGTCTTGCCCGGCTCGAGGAAATCGAACGTCAGCGTTACGGTGCGCTCGGTGGCATCGTTGACGCCGCCGACATACCAGTCCGCGCTGTTCCGGTCCTTGCGGGCGAATATGGCATAATCGCCGATCTCGCCTGCAATCAGGTGGCTTTCGGCCCAGTCCGCGGGAACCTGCTTGATGAATTCGAGCTCCTTGGGATGTTCCGCAAGGCTTTCCGGGAAGTCTGCGGCCATCTGGATCGGCGAGTAGATCGCGAGATACAGACCAAGCTGTTTCGCCAGCGTCGAGGACATGGGTACACCATCGCCGCCGACCAGTCCGAGAACGCCCGGGGTGAAATCCATCGGCCCCGACAGCATGCGGGTGTAGACCAGCGTCGGTTCGTGATCCGGTCCGTTGCCGTATTTGCTCCAGGCATTGTATTCCTGTCCGCGTGCGCCCTCACGCGCGACCCAGTTGGGATAGGTGCGGCGGAGACCCGTATCCTTGATCGGTTCGTGCGGATTCACCGCGACTTTGTTCTTCGCCGCTTCCTGCACGACCTTTAGGTGGTGCTGCACCTGACGCTGACCATCGTGCCACTCGAAAATTTCCTCGCCGCACGGGTCGGCAATGTCGGCATTGCAGGAGATGATCCCGCCAGCATCGGCGACGTAACCGGTCTTGACTACATCGACGCCCAGTTCGCCGTACAGTTTCATGGCATCGGCCAGTTGCGCTTCGTAAACCTGAATATTGCCGCCGGTTTCGTGGTGACCGATCAGGTGGACGCCCTTGCCGCGCGCGTAATCGGTGACTTCTTTCAGGTCGAAATCCGGATAGGACTGGGTAAAGCTGTAGTCGCGCCCATTGCCGAACCAGTTACCGTCCCAGCCGACGTTCCAGCCCTCGACCAGCACACCGCGGAAACCATGCTCGGCGGCAAAGTCGATAACCTGCTTGGTTCGTTCGGTCGTGGCGCCATGATCGGGACCTTGTGCCCAGCTCCAGTCGCCGCGGATCATGCCCCACCAGATACCGATGTATTTTGCCGGCTCGAACCAGGAAACGTCGCCAAGCTTGTTCGGTTCGTTGAGATTGAGATCGATATCGCTTTCGACCAGAGTGGCCGGTGTCTCGCCAATTCGTATGGTACGCCAGGGTGTTACGACGGCGCCTTTGCGAACGACCTTTGCGCCGCGGCTCGAAGGGGCCAGCAGTGCGCGCAGGCGCGTCCCGTCCATCCGCTTGAGCCACATGCCCGAATAATCCACCAGCGCCGCTTCATGAAAGGCCAGATAGGTGCCGCCATCTAGCTTCATCGTCACCGGAGTGTGGACGGTGGAAAGCGCGCTTATCGGGGTTTTGGAATAGAGATATTCGTAGCGGTTCCAGTCCCCCGCGGGGATCGACCATGCCGTGCCATCTTCCGCGATGTTGAACTCGGTCAGTTCCTCGGCGATGCGGTATTCGGGCTGGGCGGCACTTTCGGGAAGTTCGTAGCGGAACCCGACGCCATCGTCGAATACGCGCATCCGCACCGTTACCTGCCGCGCTTTCTCGTCGCGCTGGCGGAACGTCAGTGCCAGTTCGCTGTGATGGTCATCGACCCATTGACGCTCGCCCCAGGGCTGTTCCCAGCGCGTTTTTACGCTATTCTTCGTTTCGCCTGCGACTTCGAAATTGCGGCGCATCGGATCCGCATCGGTAAAATTGAAACCGAGATTGGATTTGGCGATCAGCGCCTCACCGTCGCGGGTGATCTCGTAATAGGGAACACCTTCCGCGTCGGCGTCGAGCGTGGCGACTATCCGGCCATTGGGAGAGGTCACGGTCCCGGCATTGGCGGCGGCTGCAGGCACGCATAGTGCGCAGGCGAGCGCGATCAGGCGGTTCATCGTTAAATCTCCCAGATCAACGTGCCGAAGGGGGGAAGGGCATCTGCCGATGCGCCGTTTTCGGCGTGTAGAATGTTCCCGTTTGCCGGTTTCAGTGCGATAGTGCCGGCTCCCAGGTTGAAGCGGCATCCGATGGTCTGCCCGGCAGCCTCGCGCCGGAATTCCAGAAGGTCGCCTTCCACATGGCAATCGACGACCTTGCCGTAGCGCAGCGCCGCATGTGCGTTGCGGAGCGCAATCGCCAGCCGGGTTGCGTTGAAGAGCGAATGCTCGTCAAGCTCCTGGATATCGGCGGCACGGGCCAGATTATCCTCACCCATCGGCAGCCAGGGCGATAGCGAACCGAAACCGCCATCCGCCGCATTCGAATTCCATGGCATTGGCGTACGGGCGCCGTCGCGCGACAGGGTCAGCGGCCAGTTGGCGATGGCCTCGGGATCGTGAAGCTGGTCGAACGGAATATCGACCTGGCCCAGCCCCAATTCTTCACCCTGATAGAGGATGATGTTTCCCCGCAGGGAGGAGAGCAGAAGAATCTTCATGCGCAATGCGGCATCGCGGTGTTCTTCCGGCCACCAGCGGCTTGCTGCACGCGGCGCATCGTGATTCTCGAAGGCCCAGCTCGGCCAGCCCACATCCGGCGCATCGGGCCACTCGGCCAGTGCGGCGCAGACCAGGCCCGGCGTCAGCTTCTCGGCATAGAGGAAATTGAAGCCATAGGCGGAGTTGAGATGGCTTTCCCCGGTCGTGAATGCCTTCATCTCCGCTTCCGCTTCGTCGCCACCGACCTCCGCGACCGTGAAGATGCCGTCATATTCTTCCGTCAATGCCCGGATCCGGGTGATGAATGCCGGTATGTCGGGATGCGACATATTGTATTTCTTGAGCTGGAAATCGAACGGCCGGGTGCGCGGCCTGTCGGTCGCCGGTGCAGGCGGATTGTCGCGCAATTCGGGATCGTGCATCGCGAAGTTAAGCGCATCGATACGGAAGCCGTCCACCCCGCGATCCAGCCAGAACCGCATAACGCCCAGGATCGCGTCCTGCACGGCCGGGTTGTGCATATTGATCTGCGGCTGGGAACTGAGGAAATTGTGCAGATAGTACTGACCGCGCCGGGCATCCCACGTCCATGCCGGCCCCCCGAACACCGATTGCCAGTTCGATGGCGGCGACCCGTCGGGCTTGGCGTCGGCCCAGACATACCAGTCGCTCTTCGGATTGCTTTTGCTCGAGCGGCTCTCGGCAAACCAGGGATGTTCGTCCGAGGTGTGCGAATAGACCTGGTCGATAAGGAGTTTAAGCCCGAGCTCGTGCGCACGGGCCACGAGTGTATCGAAATCGGCGATCGTGCCGAAAATCGGATCGACATCGCAATAATCGGCAACGTCGTATCCAAAATCCTTCATCGGCGATTTGAAGAAGGGTGATATCCAGACCGCATCGACCCCGAGGCTGGCCACATACGGCAGACGCTGCGTTATGCCGGGAAGATCGCCGATGCCGTCGCCGTTGGAATCCTGAAAGCTGCGCGGATAGATCTGGTAGATCGTTGCACCCTTCCACCAGGGCATGGCAGACAACTCCGAGCTGACGTTTTCGAAGGTGGCGGCGCGGTTCATTCGGCTGTCTCCGTCACGCGGCAAAGCGCCCAACCGAACGCTGGCAAGGTAAATGCAGCACTTCCGGGTGCTGTCACGGCGCCCGGACAATCGCCGGTTAGCTGCTCGAAGCTGCGCGCCGCGTAACCCACGGCAATATTCGCGCTGCGCTCAGCCCCGGTGGTGTTGAAAGCGGCAAGATATTCCGTTCCCGTGTCGGGATCGAACCGGCTGACGGCAAAGATGCCGGGCTCCTGTTCGTACTGACGGACCAGCTGCCTGCCACGCATCAAAGCCGGGTGTGCTTTGCGGATGGCCGAAAATTCCGAGATCAGCTTGAAAAGCGGATGCTGCTCGTCGAAATTGCTCTGCGCCGTAGTGGCATCGGTGCCAATCAGGTCGTTGTCGTTGTAGACGGCGGTTTGGGAAGGAAACATGTCTTCGCGCGCCGACTGATCGTTGCCGTCGCCGACGAAGCCCTGTTCGTCACCGTAATAGATCACCGGCGAACCGCGCAGGCTGAACATCATGGCGTGGCCCAGCATGACGCGCTGGAGCAGTTCCTCTTGGGAGATATCGGGCATGTCCGCTTTGATCAGCGTGGAGAAGCGGCCCATGTCGTGATTGCCGAGGAAGGTCGGCAGACCGAGCGCAGTTTCCTCGCCGCCTTCATAAAGCACGTCGCCATCGAACATATGCGCCAGCACCACCGTACCCTTTCCCCGGCCGAGCACGTCGCGCATCGCTGCCTGAAAAGCGAAGTCCAGCACAGCGGGCAGCCTGTCGCGGCGGGTATACTCCGCTATGTATCCGCTCTCGGGAGCTTCCTTGTAGACCTCGCCGAACATGTGGAAGTTCGGGATACCGTTCTCCGTGGCCACCCGTTCAAGGGCCGGGACGAAGGTCTGCCAGAAACCCGGATCGACGTGCCGCGCAGTATCGATGCGAAAGCCATCGACGCCGAAATCGCGCACCCAGTTCGAAAAGATCTCGATCATCCCGGCGCGCACGCGCGGATGTTCGGTAAACAGATCGTCCAGTCCCGCAAAATCGCCGAACCTGCTATCCTCGCCCGTAAAACTGCTGTTGCCGCGATTGTGGTAAAAGATCGGATCGTTGAGCCAGGCGGGAATTTTAACTTCCCGTTCCGCGACCGGCACTTCGGGCGTGTATGCGTAGTTCGGATCGACCAGCTTCGCGAAGTTTTCCTCGCTAGAGTCCTCATCCCCCATGAAACCGGGATTGATCGGCGCACCTTCGGGCCCGCCGCGGGTTGAATAGGGATAATCGCCCTTGCTGCGATATTCGAAGTTGGTGGCATCGCCGTCGGCGTAACTGATGACGTCGGCCGTATGGTTGGTGATGATGTCCATATAGACCTTCATCCCCCTGCCATGCGCGGCATCGACGAACGCCTTGAACTCCTCACGCGTGCCGAAATGCCCGTCAGGCCGGGTGAAGTCGGTCACCCAGTATCCGTGATAGCCCGCGCTTTCGTCGCCCGCCGGGCCTTGCACGGGTTTGTTCTGGAAGATCGGCGCGAACCAGATGGCCGTGACGCCGAGCCGTTCGAGATAGTCCAGACGCTGGGTCAAGCCCTTCAGGTCACCACCATGGAAGAAGCCCTTGGCTGTCGGATCGTAGCCCGTGGCGAGGCGGTCGCCGGTGAAGTCGCCCGTGTCGTTCGACGGATCGCCATTCTCGAACCGGTCGGGGAGCACGAAATAGACGATCTCGTCGGACGGCGCGCGCTCACGGAAGCTCCTTTCGGCGGGCTCCGGCGCGGCCTGCGCATGGACGCATGCGGGAAGGACGAGCGCGAGCAGCGGCAGGGCGAAACGGATCATGCGAGTACTTCCTGTGACTGGAGCGAATTAACGAGGTGCTGCACGAAATCGAGATGGCGGGGCATGTGTCCGACCTCTTCGACCAGTGCGGTTTCGGTATCGTGGAGCAGCTTGCGCAGATCGCCTTCTGACAATGCATCGGCCAGCGGATTGTAGCGGCGGGCCTCGACGCCCTGCCCGGCCAGCACCTGAAACCAGCCTACTTCGGTGAACAGTTCCTCGTGCTCGCGATGGATGAAGCCTGTGCCTTGCCACTGGTCTATCTTGGCGGAGAGCGTGTCGGGCAAGTCCATGGCGCGCACTGCGTCCCAGAAGGGTTCGCCTTCGCGTGCATTGGCGGTGTAGTGGAGCACGAGGAAATCGCGGATGCGCCTCCATTCGAAATCGCTTTGCGCGTTAAACCAGTCGATCGCGGCCGGGTCGGGAGCGCCCGATGGTAGCACGCTCAGGAACCGGCTGATGCTACTCTGGATCAGATGGATGCTGGTTGATTCGAGCGGTTCCATGAATCCCGCCGCGAGGCCGAGCGCGAGACAGTTGCCGACCCACATCCTGCGGCGCTTGCCGGTGGTAAAGGGGATCGCGCGCGGCTCGCCCAGTGGTTCGCCGTCGAGATTGCCCAGCAGCATATCGGCGGCTTCCTCGTCACTCATATGTGCGCTGGAATAGACTAGGCCGTTGCCGATCCGGTGCTGCAGCGGAATGCGCCATTGCCAACCCGCCTTGCGTGCGATCGACCGCGTATAGGGCGTGAAATCGCCGCCGTTCGCGCAGGGTACCGCCAGCGCGCGGTCGCAACGCAGCCAGTCGGTCCAGTCCTCGTAACCGGTGCCGAGCGCCTGGTCGATAAGCAGCCCGCGAAAGCCAGTGCAGTCGATGAAGAAGTCACCCTCGACCGTGCGGTCGCCGTCGAGCCGCAGAACGGTGATCGCGCCGCTTTGGCCGTCCTGTTCGACGTGCTCGATCAGACCTTCGTGGCGGACCACCCCGCGGGCCTCGGCATAGCGGCGCAGGAAGGCGGCGTAGAGCCCGGCGTCGAAATGGTAGGCGTAGGGCATCTCGTGCATGCGCGCTGCGCGTCGCCCGCGCTGCATGCGCAATTTTCGCGCCGCCTGCTCGTTGAGCGAATAGCTGCCCACCGGCTTGGCGAGACCGAGGCCTTTCGCACGTAGCCAGTAATGGTGGAACGACAGCAGGCCTGAGGCGCGCCCCACCGGGCCGAAGGCGTGCATGTAGCGTTCGCCTGCGCGCGACCAGCCGTCGAATTCGATGCCGAGCTTGAAGCTCGCCTTGGTCGCCTGCACGAACTCCGCTTCGTTCACGCCGAGAGCGCGATGCAGCAGATGGAGTTGCGGGATGGTGGCTTCGCCGACCCCGACGGTGCCTATGCTGTCGCTCTCGACCAGCGCGATGTCCGTTCCCCGCGGGACGAAACGCGCCAGTGTGGCCGCTGCCATCCAGCCGGCGGTGCCGCCGCCGGCAATCACGAATCGAGGGGGAGTGCGTTGGGTCACAAAGACTTTCCCTCATCGCCACGTCCAGCATCGGCTGCAAGCGCGACGAACCGCTCGGTGGGCGGAGAGAGGCGCATTTGCATCTCTCCGCCCACCCTTAGCGGTCAGAACTTGTAGGTGAACCCGGCGAGGAAACGGCGACCGTATCTCTGGTTGTCGATCACCGCTTCGGGTACCGGTACATCGAATTGCGAAACGAACGGCGCGTTGGTCAGGTTTTGCCCCTGTATGTAGAGCGACAGACCTTCAAGCGCGCTGCCCGACTGGAATTCGTAGCCGATCTGCGCGTCGACGATGGTCTCCGCCCGGGCCAGACGACGTGTCGCCGAACCGCCGAAGCCGGTGAAGTCGGCAAGAAACTCCGAGCGATACCGAACGCTGCCGCGTGCGCTGAACCCGTTCAGGTCGTAATACAGCGTGCCGTTGGCGACCCATTCCGAATAGCCGGGGATCTGGTCGACATCACCTTGAGCGTTCTCGATCTTGGTCTTCGTATAGCCGACGCCGCCCGTAGCGCCGAAGCCGTTCAAGGCGCCGGTAAAGATGTCGAACGGGATAGTTGCCGACAGTTCCGCGCCGTAGAAATCGCCGCCACCGGTGTTGATCTCGGTATCCAGGAAACCGATCGGCGTGGCAGGCGTCTGGCCCGCCGGGACCGGGAAAGCGCTATAGTCGAATATCGTCCGCGAGCCGTCGATATAGCTGACGATGTCCTTGTAGAAAGCCTGGAGCGCGACCACGCCCGCACCGCCCGCGAAGTATTTCTCAACATTGAAATCGACGGCGTTCGCCCGATAGGGACGCAACAGCGGATTGCCGCCGCTGCCGCTGATGAAGGGCGCAAGGCCGGTCGGGCTTTCGGCCTCGTTGTTGTTGATGCCGTAGCTGATCGCAACGCGCAGGTCGTCCAGCTGTGGGCGCTGTATCTGGCGGCTGGCGGCGAAGCGGAAGACCCACCCGCTGTCGAAGCGTAGCGAAAGGTTCATGCTCGGCAGCACGTCCCAGAAATTGTCGCCGAGCGACAGGTCGACACGATCCTGGGTACCGTCATTATCAAGATCGATGAAGGCGAGACCGGTAGAGTTCTGCTCGGTGTTGATGGCCTGCACGCCGAGATTACCGGTCAGCACCCCTGCGCCGAGCTCCTGCTCGATATCCACCTGGAGATAGGCGGCCATGAGCTTTTCCGAAATCTGGTAGGCCTTGGCCGGAATGTCGTTCGACGTGTTCGGGTCAAGGATCAGAGTGCCGTCGGCGATCAAGTCGCGGGCATCATAGCTGACGACAGGTCCCAATCCGAGATAATCCAGATTGGTACTCCGCAGCAGCGCGCTTTGCGGAATCGGCGCCTCGGTCGCACCATCGGGAAGCGACACGAAGAATTCGTCCGGCGTCAGGCCTTTGGCGCGATCGGTATAATTCAGTCCGAAACGGATCGCCGAGAAGAAGCCTTCGATCTCCTTGGCCACGCCGAGACGATACTGGAACAGCTCGTCTTTGATGATGCGGTTGTTGTAGTAGCCGGCCTGAATCCGGCTTCCGCCCCAGCCGAGAGGGTCGGTCAGCACGATCAGGTTCGGATCGCTGTAGTCGAGCGTCGGATTGAAGCTCGTTCCATTGCTGTCCGAAATGAAGTCGATCGTGTCGGACAAGCTGGTGCCATCCCCCTGAGGATCGAAACCGTCGCCATTGTAGCCAGTGCCCGAATAGCTCTCGATGCTCAGCTCGTTGCGGTCGGTACGCGAATAACCGAAGTCGAAGAACGCGCTCCAGCCATCGTCGCCCTCGTAATCGAGATTGATGCCGCCCGAGTAGAGATCGGCTTTGCGCTGGAAGATATCGTTGCGGACAACACCCCGGACGTCGGTAAAGGTTCCGCTGTTTGCAAACTCCCCGAAGGCTGTGCTGGTCGTAGTCCCGGTCGCGGGATCGTATGGATCGACATCGAACCCACCGCCGAAGGCCAGGGGAAGCTCGATGCCGCGCTTCGACTGGTCGTCATTGAAGTTCGAATAAAAACCGTCGACCGTTACCATAAAGGTCGGCGAGGCTTCCCATTGAACCGTGCCGTTGACGCCGAAGCGCTTGAGCTGGGTCGAGGTGACGAAGCTCTTGCTGCCGCCGATCACGAATGGGTTACCCGCGGTTCCGTCGCCCGCATAGCCCCAAGCGTTGAATTCCTGCAGCTGGTAGGGTTCGTCGGTATAGGCGGCCGCCAGCGCAACGCCCAGCGTGTTGTCAGCGAATTGGTCGACATAGGTCGCATTGACGCGATAGCCGAACTCTTTCGACCCGGCGTTGAGCGCACCCAGATCCGCATAGGACCCCTTCGCACCGATCGCGATGACCCGCTCGGATGTTTCGAGCGGCCGGATCGTGCGCACGTCGATCGTGCCGACCAGTCCCTGGCCCACAAGGCTGGCAGAAGGCGTCTTGTATACCACCACCTGATTGACGACCTCGGACGGGTACTGGTCGAATTCCACCGCCCGATTGTCGCCGGTCGAGGTTTGCTCGCGTCCATTGAGCAGCGTCTGCGAGAAATCCGGGCCGAGGCCGCGGATCGCGATGGCGTTGGCGCGACCGTTCAGACGCTGCGAGGTTACACCAGGCAGACGCGCGATCGATTCACCGATCGAATCGTCGGGCAGCTTGCCGATGTCTTCGGCCGTCACCGATTCCAGGATCAGGTCGCTACGGCGTTTTTCGGCAACCGAGCTTGCCAGCGATTCACGAAAACCGGAAACGATGATGACATCGTCAGAGCTCTCGCCCGCCTCTTCGGTCGGCTGAGTCTCAGCGGTTTCGTCGACGTCCTGCCCAAAAGCCGGCACTGCTATACTGCCGAGCACCACCGCGCATGCCGACAGGCTGACGGTTGCAGAAAGCTTGCTGCGAATTGCCATTTCAATGCACTCCCCAAGTGCCCGGAACCTTGCGCGGTTGCCTAGGCTGTATTTCCTCGCTCCCACGGACTTCGCATTCTGTTGCGATTTCCGTTCGAGAACCGCATATGTCGGGATCAGGCGGTTGCGATAGAGAGCATACGTATGTGATTGCGTGGCAACACCCGACGGTGCAACTTTACAATATCATCACGAAACGGATGGAATCCGGGACTTCCCAAGGCCTTGTCGTTGCTTTGGCGCGGCGGTCTTTCTATGCAAGTGTCTTAGAGCCCGGGCATGGCCCGAGCGGGAGAGAGCCATGGGCCGAAAGCCGACCGGTCGGCCGACCAGTTTCGATATTGCCTACGAGGCCGGGGTGTCGCAACCCACTGTCAGTCGTGCGCTCCGCGGCGACAAATCGGTCAGCGCCAAGACTCGCGCCAGGATCGAACAGATCGCGCGTGAACTGAACTATACGGTCGACAAAAATGCGTCGTCGCTGCGCAGCCAGCGCTCGAATACCATCGCGCTGTTGTTTTTCGAGGACCCCACACCCGACGAGAGCATGATAAATCCGTTCTTCCTCGCAATGCTGGGTTCGATCACACGGGCCTGCGCCGACCGGGGGCTCGACCTGCTGATCTCGTTCCAGCGGATGGAGGACGACTGGCACGTTCAGTATCAGGATAGCCACCGCGCCGATGGGCTGATCCTGCTCGGTTATGGCGACTACACCCAGTACCGCGAGCGGATGGAGCAACTCGCGCGGCAGGGCACGCATTTCACCCGGTGGGGTTCGGTATCGAGCGATGCGAGCGGGGTAACCGTAGGAACCGACAATGTTTCGGCCGGCAGGCTGGCAGGCGAACACCTGATCGAACGCGGACGTCGGCGGATTGCTTTCCTCGGCCATGCCGACGATCACTATCCCGAATTTGCCGGGCGCTACCGCGGATTGGTCGAAGCGCTGGAGGCGGCCCGTATCGCACCTGATCCCGCGTTGCAGTTCGATGCGCTCACCACCGAGGAGGAGGGTCACGCAGCCGCGCAGGCACTGATCGACAGTGGGACAGCGTTCGACGCCATCTTTGCCGCCAGCGACCTGATCGCCATCGGTGCCATGCGTGCGCTGACCGAAGTAGGCTGCAAGGTTCCGCAGGACGTTGCCGTGGTTGGCTTCGACGACATCCCCACCGCCAGCCTCACCACCCCACCGCTAACCACGGTGATGCAGGACATTCGCGGCGCCGGGCAAGCGCTGGTAGAAACGCTGATGGCGCAGATCGAAGAACGCGATCTCCCACCCCGCAGGCTGCCCGGCCGGCTCGTCGTGCGGGGCAGCAGCGGGACCGCAAACTAGTCCAGCGTATTCGTATACGCACTTGGCGCTGACGGCACGCCGTGCCAGCAATCCTGTGCTGGCAATTCCATAGCGGCACCAGAAAAACCGCATGGACAGGGACGAGGAACTTTGCATGGACCAGATGCTGCGGGAAAAGCCGCGTCAGAATTTCGCCGGACTGTGGAATATCAGCTTCGGGTTCTTCGGCATCCAGATCGGTTTCGCGCTGCAGAACGCGAATATGAGCCGCGTCTTCCAGACACTCGGCTCGAGCATCGATGACCTGCCCGCCTTGTGGGTTGCCGCTCCTCTTACCGGCCTGCTCGTTCAGCCTATCATCGGCCATCTGTCTGACCGCACCTGGAACCGCCTCGGGAGGAGACGCCCCTATTTTCTGACCGGCGCGATCCTGTCGGCGATCGCGCTGTTCCTGATGCCGCTAAGCCCGGCCATGGGCGCACCGCTGCTGTTCGCGGCTGCGATGCTGTGGATGCTGGATGCCTCGCTCAATATCTCTATGGAGCCGTTTCGCGCCTTCGTCGGCGACATGCTGCGCGCGGACCAGCATGCGGCAGGTTATGCCGTGCAGACCGCGTTTATCGGCGCGGGCGCCGTCGTCGGTTCGATCTTTCCCTGGTTCCTCGAACACCTGGGGGTGAGCAACGTTGCCGCGGATGGCGGCCTCCCAGATACGGTCAGGTGGAGCTTCTGGGGCGGTGGCCTCGCACTGTTTGCCGCTGTGATGTGGACCATACTCACGACCCATGAATACAGCCCGGAAGAGCAGGCCGCTTTCGCCGGGGCCGAGCCGGAGGAAGCATCGCTGCAACCCGTCCGTGCGCTGGCGAGCAAGAGTTATCTGGGCAGCGCGCTGTGGATCGCCGCAGGCCTGGTGGTCATCCTCACGGTCGACGGCTTTGGGCTGGAAAAGGAAGTGCTGCTACTCGGTGCCTTGCTCGCCCTGTACGGTCTCTTGAGCGCCTTCGGCATTCACTTCGCCAAACGAGGCAGGACAGCCAACATGCTCTCCAGCATTGTCGGCGACTTTTCGGGCATGCCCGAGGTGATGAAGCGCCTCGCGTTGGTACAATTCTTCAGCTGGTCGGCGCTGTTCATCATGTGGATCAACACCACCCCCGTGGTCACGCAATATGTCTTCGGCAGCACCGATACCGCGAGCGCCGCGTACAATGAAGGCGCGAACTGGGTGAATGTGTTGTTCACTGTCTATAACGGCGTCGCCGCCGTCGCAGCCCTCGCTCTGCTACCCTCGCTAAGTCGCAGATTCGGGCAGGTGATCACGCATTCGATCTGCCTGACGCTGGGCGCGACCGGTTTCCTGATGTTCTTCCTTGTTCGCGATGCGAATATCCTCTTGCTGGCCGAAATCGGCATTGGCATCGCTTGGGCAAGTATCCTCGCGATGCCCTACGCCATCCTCGCCAGCAACCTGCCGCAGGCCAAGCTCGGCATTTACATGGGGTTGTTCAACATTTTCATCGTCGTGCCGCAATTGCTGGTGGCGACAGTGATGGGATCGGTCATGCAGGCCTTTTTCCCGGGCGAACCGATCTGGACGATGCTGTTCGCCGCCATTTTGTGGCTGATCTCGGCTGCCGCGATGCTCCGGGTACGCACCACCATCTCATATGGAGGGGAGAAGTAAATGTGACGCGCTTCGCTCCATTGCTCGCCGCAACAAGCCTTTTTGCCTGTGCGCCAATGCAGATCGAAACCACCGCCGCACAAGCGGACGTGGGCAATCCCGGCCATGTCTACGAGTTATATTTCCTCGGCGGTCAGTCGAACATGGAGGGGTTCGGCTATGTCGCGGAAATCGATCCGGCGCTGCGTTCAACGCCCGACAATGTCGTTATCTACCACGGCAAATCGGTAGAGGACGGCAAGGATGGCGGCGGTGCCGGGCTGTGGGCACCACTCAAGCCCGGCCATGGCCTCGGTTTCGACACCGATGGCACCACGAACATGCTTTCCGACAGGTTCGGCCCCGAGCTGACCTTCGCCCACAGCATGAGCGCAGCCGCGCCGACAGCACGCATTGCCATTGTCAAGTTTTCGCGCGGGGGCACCGGCTTGATCGACGGCGTTTCTGGGTTCGGTTCATGGGATCCCGACTACACCGACGCAAACGGCCGCAACCAGTACGACAACGCGCTCACCGCAATCTCCGAAGCCCTGCGTACCCGCGATGTAGATGGCGACGGTCATGCCGACCGGCTGGTGCCCGCCGGGATCGTCTGGATGCAGGGCGAAGCCGACGCCTTCGACAATCAACCCGCCGCCGTCAACTACGCCGCCAACCTGGCACGGTTGATATCGCTGTTTCGCGCAGCACTGGGCGACGACGACCTGCCGGTGGTGATCGGGCGCATAAAGGACTCGGGCGACACCGAGGAAACTCGGGTAATGACCTATTCACCCGTCGTCCGCGCGCAACAGAAAGCCTTCGTCGAAGGCGATCGCTGCGCCACGCTTGTCACCGCGAGCGACAATTTCGGCTTTCTGCCCGACGGTTGGCACTATCGTTCGCAGGACTACGTGACTCTAGGCAGGGAGTTCGCCGCCGCGATGCGCGAACTGCAAACACAATGCGGATAGCAAAGACACTCGCCCCGATACTCTTCGCGTTGTCGTCGGCGGCATATGCTTCCGGCGCCCAGGCGAGCAACGATCCATGGACGCCGCAGTCGCTCGTCGAAATCGAGAACCCCGATTGGGCCCGCGATGCGGTACTCTACCAGATCAACACCCGCCAATTCACACCGGAAGGCACCTTCAAGGCCGCACAAGCGGAACTTCCGCGCCTGAAGGAACTGGGTGTCGATATCCTCTGGCTGATGCCGATCCACCCGATCGGCGAGGAAAATCGCAAGGGCACGCTGGGCAGCCCCTACTCGGTACGGGATTATTACGAAGTAAACCCCGAATTCGGGACAAAGGAGGAATTCAGGGCCTTCGTCGATGCGGCGCATGCGCAAGGGTTCCATGTCATCCTCGACCTCGTCGCCAACCACACGGCGTGGGACAACGACCTCGCGAAAGAGCACCCCGACTGGTACGAAAAGGACTGGAAAGGCGATTTTCGCCCCACTCCCTGGTGGGACTGGTCGGACATTATCGATCTCGACTGGTCCAAGCCCGGCGTGCGCGAACATGTCGGCGGGGCGATGGAATATTGGGTGCGCGAGTTTGACATCGACGGCTACCGGGCCGATGTCGCCGGATATGTCCCGCTGGATTTCTGGGAAACGGCCCGCGCCCGGCTCGAGGCGATCAGACCGGTCTTCATGCTCGGCGAAGTGCAGCAGGCAGGTTTCCACCACGCTGCCTTCGATGCGACCTATGCCTGGGACTGGCACAACGCGTCCAAGAATGTCGCGCAGAGCAAGGGAAACGCCACCAGTTTCTATGGCTACTACGCCGAGAACGAAAGTCTGTGGCCGCGCTCAGCGATGCGCATGACCTATATCGAGAACCACGATTCCAATGCCTGGGAAGGCACCATGGAGGAGAATTACGGCCCTGCACTCGAAGCGATGACCGTGCTTTCCTTTACGGGCGAGGGCCTCCCCCTCATCCACAACGGGATGGAAGCATGCAATGCGAGGCGATTGGAGTTCTTCGAAAAGGACCCAATCGAATGGGGCAAGCGCGAGAATTGCGATTACGGCAAGCTCCTTCACGACCTCATCGCCTTCCGCAAGGCCAACCCGGCCCTGGCCAATGGCGAGTGGGGTGCGCGCATGCACAAGCTCGAAACAGACATGCCAAAGCAGGTCTTCGCCTGGGTACGCCAAGCGGACGGGAACAAGGTTGCCGGTCTATTCAACTTCAGCGGCAATGCGGTGAACGTGACCCCGACAAGTGCCTTGGCCGATGGCATCTACGAAGCCTTTGGCCAAGATCGGTCGGTCGCAATAGGGCAAGGCAAGGCGATAACCATCCCGGCCTGGGGCTATCTACTCCTGTCGTCGAACGAATGAGCTCTTGTCGCATTTGGCGGCGAGGGAGGGAGTGTTCGCACCCTCACGGTCATGCCGATAAAAGCCGTCGCGCGCCTGACAAATAGTTCAAACTGACCCTGCGCATCGACCTGGAAATAAGCTCGGCGACCTCGATCGCCCGAACCTTCGCCTGCCGGCTGTCTATCCCAAGGATCGGTCATAGGATTGTCGTGAAAGTGTCCCGACCGAGGAGGAGCACCAATTGGAGAGGCATCATTCCAACACGGTCCCCATCTGGGACATGACGGCCAAAATGGCGTAAATCTACTAGCCCGTGAAGCAGAATTGGGTTAGCCAACCGTTAACGAATCAAACAACTTGGCTACTTTCAAAGATCGATCAGATCACGAAGTTGGCGTAGATCACCGATTTATGCGCAGCCAAGGATATAAAAAATGGGAAGCATAGTTTAGGCAACCGGGGGGCGCAATCATGCGTACGGTATCAACAAGTGTTTCTCTTATCTGTTCCAATTCTATCACAAGCGAAGGACTGAAGTCTATTTTGCTTGACGAAGAATTCTCAATTGTCGGTCAACATAAAAATTGTGCAGCGCTGATCACCGCCAAAGAAGAAGGCGGGGTAGACGTGGGTATGATCGTTGTCGACGCCGACGCGCTCGGCAACGTGGCGAAGGAAGTGGTAGAGGTCCGTCAGGCCTTTCCCGAATCTCGTGTCGTAGTCTTGCATGAAGATCTCACGGTCGAAAGGCTCGTCGATGTCTTCGACGCTGGCGCAGACGGCTATATCCTCAAGGAAATCTCCTGCGAATCACTCGTCAACTGCTTGCAGCTGGCGGCCCGCGGAGAGAAGGTCGTCCCGGGTCAGCTCGTCAAGCAACTGCCTCACTTTGCTCGCGCCACGGCCGATCAAGCCAAGGCCGAAGGTGAGCTTTCGGAACTGCTCTCCGAACGCGAAATTGCAACGCTGCGCTGTCTCGTCATGGGCTACCCGAACAAGGTCATCGCTCGTCGTCTCGACATCGGCGAAGCGACAGTGAAAGTCCATGTGAAGGCCATTCTGCGCAAATTGAATGTACAGAATCGCACGCAGGCAGCGATTTGCGCGGTCAATCACGGCGTGCAAGCCACCATGTCCGACCTCAATCTGCGCGCACTGGGCACTAAAGCCAATGACGCGATGGGGCTTGAGGAAACATGTGACACGAACGGCGTGGCACCCTTTATGTTGGCGGACAACCACGCTCAGGCCCGCCCAGCGAGCGCCTGAACACCGCAACGGCAAACGGCCCAGACCGCCAAAGAAAACCGTATCCCGCAGGTCGAAATGTATCCTGTTTCGACCTGCGGGATATTGGAGATGGCTGTCGTCGCATGGTCAAACTGCGGTCCATGATCTAATCCATCCAACTCTCCCGAAGCGGCAAATCGGTGATTTGTTCGGTAGTTGTCGGTCGCAGGTTCCAGATCCCACTTGGTGAAACGGAAATGCTATGAAGATCACGATGATCGGTTCCGGCTATGTCGGCCTGGTTTCAGGGGCCTGCTTTGCCGATTTCGGCCACGATGTCGTTTGCGTCGATCTGGACAACGCCAAGATCGATGCACTCAAGGGCGGCAAAGTGCCCATATACGAACCCGGGCTCGCGGAACTGATCGAGCGCAATGTAAAGGCCGGAAGAATCTCGTTCACCACCGAACTGGTTCCGTCCGTCGCTCGCGCGGACATCGTGTTCATCGCGGTCGGCACGCCGTCACGTCGAGGCGACGGCCATGCGGATCTCAGTTTCGTCGAAGCTGCCGCGGCGGATATCGCCCGCGCCATGGACGGCTTTACCGTAGTCGTGACCAAGTCGACCGTTCCTGTCGGCACCGGCGACGAGGTCGAGCGGATCATTGCGGCCACGCGGCCCGACGGTGATTTTGCGGTGGTTTCCAACCCCGAATTCCTGCGCGAAGGGGCCGCGATCGAGGACTTCAAACGGCCCGACCGAATAGTGGTGGGCAGCGAAGATCCGCGTGCGCTTGCGGCTATGCGCGAGGCTTACCGCCCGCTCAGCCTCAACAAGTCGCCGATTCTCGAAATGAACCGCCGCTCCGCAGAACTTACCAAATATGCTGGAAACGCGTTCCTGGCGACCAAGATCACTTTCATCAATGAAATCGCCGACCTGTGCGAAAAGACCGGCGCCAACGTGCAGCAGGTGGCGCGCGGGATAGGACTCGACAACCGCATCGGCAGCAAGTTTCTCCATGCCGGCCCCGGTTACGGAGGCAGCTGTTTTCCCAAGGATACGCTGGCGCTGCTCAAGACAGCCCAGGATTTCGAGGCCCCGCAGGCCATAGTCGAAGCCGTCGTGCAGACCAACGAGAAACGCAAGCGCGCAATGGGCCGCAAGGTGATCCAGGCGATCGGTGACGACGTCCGCGGCAAGGTAGTCACCGTTCTTGGCCTCACCTTCAAGCCCAACACCGATGACATGCGCGACAGCCCGGCAATCGCTATCGTTCAGACGTTGCAGGATGCGGGCGCCGTGGTCCATGCTTACGATCCGGAGGGCATGCCCAACGCCCGCGATGTCCTTCGAGATGTTGTCTATTTCGACGATCCCTACGAAGCCATGGACGATGCCGAAGCGATCACCATCGTTACCGAGTGGGACGAGTTCAGAGCGCTGGACCTTGGCAAGGTACAGGCCAAGCTCAAGGGAATGGTCCTTGTCGACCTCAGAAATATCTATGATCGGGACGAAATCGAAATGCTCGGCATCAAATATATCGGTGTCGGCCGTTGACCGTCTACCCGAAGGCCGTGAACCTGCGGGGCGTTGGGTTTCGCCTGCCTGACGGCATCGGAACGCGTTCTCCGGTCGGTGTCGGCGCCGGCTCGATATTTTCGAAGGCACTGTGAAACGCCATGGACAACCGGTTGGCCGTCTGCCCCCCAACGGCCAATCGCATGGCAGCATCAAGAGAGATGCTCTTCCGGGTAGCGATCTGTCCAATCGTGGTATCTCTGATGCATACGCATCGACGACTGCTTGTCTGTTATAAGAGTTGTCAGATCTTTGGAGGGCGCCAGGCGCCGTGGACACGACAAGGTATGCGATGCCCAAGGCCATGTTTGTCATCTCGGGGCTCGGCGCGGGCGGCGCGGAACGTGTGATCTCGCAGATTGCCGACCACTGGCAGGCGCGCGGCGTCACAGTTGGGATTGCGAGTTTCGATTCCCCCGCAGATCCCGAATTTCACCAGTTCGGCGCCGAGATCGCCCGCTACCGACTGAGACGGGCCGATGGCGGTAGCTTTAGCGGCAGACTTTCTAAATTGCATAATCTGCGCGATCTCAGGCAGCTATTGCGCAGGGAAAGGCCGGATGTGGTCATCCCCTTCCTCACAAAGAACAACCTGCTCGCTTTGATTGCAACGGCTGGCCTGTCGATACCGGTGGTCTGCTGCGAGCGGAACAATCCCGAGCGGCAGAAAAAGCACCCTGCATGGAATGCCATGCTCGGCCTGGCATATCGTCGGGCCCGGCTGATCATCTGCCAGACAGAGGCGGTCAAGCGCTGTTTTTCAGAGGATATTCACGACCGTCTGCGCGTCATTCCCAATCCCGTCAGCGCCTGGCCGCAACGGCGCAAGGACAGCGAACATTTGCGAATGGTTGCGGTGGGGCGGCTGACCGAACAGAAGGGCTTCGATATCCTGCTGGATGCATTCGCCGCACTTGGGACACGGGCGGCGAATTGGCGATTGGAGATTTTCGGAGAAGGTCCGCTCCGCGGCGCGCTCGAAGCGCAGATCGCCCGCCTCGATATCGCCGACAAAGTGCAACTGGCGGGCAATAGTGCCGCACCGGGTGCGTGGGTGGAAAATGCCGATCTGTTTATCCTGTCATCGCGCTACGAGGGCTTCCCGAACGTGCTCGGCGAGGCGATGGCCGCAGGACTGCCGGTAATCGCCAGCAACTGCGAATTCGGGCCCGCCGAAATGATCGAACACGGTCGATCTGGTCTGCTCGTGCCACCTGAAGATGTAGACGCGCTGTCCAGAACCATGCAGGTCTGCATCGAGGATGCGGAACTGCGCGAGTTGCTGGGCACCACCGCAAAAAGCGCAATCGGCAAATTTGCTCCGGCATCGGTGATGCGGCGATGGGATGCGGTACTTGCCGAGGCGCTTTCTTCGCATATCGCCACTCCGAAGGGGTCGGTAAACAGCCTTGAAGAGCCTGCCGAATGAGCAAGCCAGCGCTGAAAATGCTTATTACCTCCGCCGGCAGGCGCGCAGGTCTGGTCGAATGTTTTCGTGCTTCCGCAGCGCGTATGGACGTGGCGCTGGAAGTACACGCCTGCGATCTCTATCCCGAGCTGAGCGCAGCCTGCGCGTTGGCCGACGCGCGCTTCGCCGCGCCGCGTTGCACCGATGCAGATTATATTCCCAGGCTGCTCGATTACGTGCGCGACAACGGCATCGGGCTGGTCGTACCTACGATCGACACCGAACTGCAGCCGCTCGCCGCCGCGCGCACGGACTTTGCCTCCCAGGGCACCTATGTGCATGTCTCTTCCGAGGAGGCGATCGATATCGTGCGCGACAAGAAGCGCACTATGGATGTGCTGGCCAAGGCGGGCGTTCCGGTTCCTCGAACAGCGACGCTCGAACAGTTCCGGCAGGATCACGAAGGCTGGGCCTGGCCACTGTTTATCAAGCCCGTCGCTGGCAGCGCCAGCAGGGGCATCGCGCTGCTGCAGGACCTGTCCGAGTTGAAGGGCGCATACTCCGAGCCAATGCTGGTGCAAGAAGCGCTTGGCGGCGACGAGTATACTATCAACCTCTTTGTCGGTGAAGACGGCGTCATGCACGCTGCGATCCCGCATCTGCGGATGTCCGTGCGCGCCGGCGAGGTGGAAAAGGGCCGCACTGTCCGCCGTGCCGATTTCGAAATCATCGCTCGTGATCTCGCCACAGCTTTGCCTGGGGCGCGGGGGGTTCTCTGCTTCCAGCTGTTCGACGATCCGCGGTTGGGCCCGCGGATCATCGAGATCAACGCCCGCTTCGGCGGCGGCTATCCGCTGGCCGATCGGGCGGGCGGACATTTCGCCGAGAACGTCCTGCGCACTGCCATCGGGCTGCCGCTGGTGGCTTGCGACGACTGGCAGGATGGGCTGACTATGCTGCGCTATGACAATGCCGTTTTCGTCTAGCAGTACGGTCGTGCGCGTCCTCGTCTTCGACCTCGACGACACACTCTATCTCGAGAGGGACTTCGCCTTTAGCGGCTTTGCCGCGGTAGAGCGGCATTTGCGTGTCCTGCATGGCGATGCGGTAGTTCCCGGCACCTGCCGAACCTTGTTCGAGCACGGTGTGCGCGGCGAAATCTTCAATCGTGCACTCGAAAGGTTCGGGATCGCGTCCGACGCGAACACAATAGCCACGCTGGTCGAGGTCTATCGCGGGCATACACCGCGAATCCGCCCGTGCCCCGATACTGCGCGCTTCCTCTCCGCCGACAGCCGTCGCCGTGCGATCATCACCGATGGCCCGGCCGCAATGCAACGCGCCAAGATCGACGCGCTCGGCATTGCCGACCAGTTCGACCTTGTCATCCCGACAGGGGAGCTACCGCATGGTATGGGCAAGCCGCATCCGCGGGCCTTCGAACAGGTGATGGCGTGGTCGGGAGAAACGGGGGCTGCGCATGTCTACATCGCCGACAACCCCATGAAGGATTTCATCGCCCCTCGCGCGCTCGGCTGGCGTACAGTGCAGATTGACCGCGTCGGGCGAGTACACTCACCAGAACCGCAATCTTCCGATCACGCGGCGGAGATGCGAATTGGCTCTCTGGATGAACTGGCTTCGGTGCTGGCCACGGCTGGCTAGTTTCCCGTTTCGCGCACCGCGGAGCCGGTCCGCCGTTCACCGCCGACCATGACCAGCAGCGTCCGCAGGATGATCTGCAGATCGAGCCAGACGTCCCGATTGTCGATATACCAGATGTCGAGCGCCATCTTCTCGTCGAGCGTGAGTAATGTGTTGCCGTTGACCTGCGCCCAACCGGTGAGCCCGGGACGGACCTCGCCGCGCCGCCGCCCCGCCTGCCCCTTCTGTGCGATGGTATGCGGCAGCAGCGGGCGTGGCCCGACGAAATTCATTTCGCCACGCACGACATTCAGCAGACCCGGCAATTCATCGAGCCTCGTGCGACGCAAGAGGCTGCCCACCGTCGTAGTGCGATCGGCGTCGGGAAGAAGTTCGCCTTGCGCATCGCGCGCATCGTTCATGCTGCGGAATTTGATGAGAACGAAGTCTGCCCCGTTCTTGCCGGACCGGATCTGGCGAAAAATGACCGGCCGACCCATTGAAAGTCTCACCAGCAGCGCCAGCAGGGCCAGCAGCGGAAGCGCCAGGATCAGCAGAAACAAGGCAACCAGTCGCGACACCATGATGCTTCGCGAAGGCTAGTAGGCGAACTCATCTTCGGCCCGCTTCTTGCGGAAAATTCGCATGATGCGGTCCTTGAGCGATGGCGGGCCTTCGTGATGATCGGAGTAATAATCCGATGCGGCAACGTAGAACTGGATGGCATCGCCATACTGCCGGCGCGCGTGTTCCGCATAGTCCACATGGTCGAAGACGACCCCGTCGGCGCGACCGGAGAGCGTCTCCAGCGTGGCACTCATTTGTTCGATGGTGGTCCTTCCCCAGCGCGAAACCACCAGCGTATGATCGGTAAAGTCGCACATGGCACGCGCGTCGCGTACGGCAAGCGCAGCGGGCGCGTTGATGATCAGCAGATCGAAGTGGTTCTTAAGCTCGGTCAGCAATCGCCGCAGGCTCTGTGCGTTCAGTATCGCAGCGGGATTCTCGACCGCCCGTTTGGCGCTCAGAATTACTATACGGCCATTGTCCTGCGCGAACGCGCTGTCGATTTCGTCGGGGCTCAAGCCATCGGGGGTATCGAGCATGGGTTTGACTTCCGGATCCCGCAGCAATTCAGCCAGATCCGCACGACCGGTCAGGACATCGACGATATCCGGGGTATCCAGGTTGCTTTGAACCTCTTTGAGCAAGCCTTGGACACGAAGGTCGAGATCGACCAGCACCACGCTCTGCCCCATCACCTTTGCAGCGGCGGCCAGCGTGAGGGATACGGTCGACTTGCCATCATTGGGAAGTGGGCTGGTGATCAGCACCGATTGCGGCCCACGCTGCGTTCGTAGCGAGCGCATCTCCGAATAAGTCGAACGCGCGGCCTCGGCGAACAGCGAATGAGGGTCCTGGATCACCGGGCTCTCGCCGATCTTGTCGGACAATCCGGCTTCGATGCGCGGCAACATGCCGAGTGTCGGCAGACCGAAGTGCCGCGCCACATGTGCGGATGTCCGCAACCGGCCATCTGCCAGCTCGAGCCCCAATGCAATCATCACCGCCAGCACGGCCGAGCCGAGCATCGCCATCAGAGTCATTTTCGCCGGCGCAGGCGAGATACGATCGTAGTTCGCAACCGCCGGCGAAACCACCGTGGTATTCACCCCTTCGAGCTGCATCTGCGCGCGCACCTGCTCGATACGTTCGACGATCGATGCAAAGGCTGCATTGGCAAGCGCGTCATTGCGCTCGAGCTCCGACAACCGGACCGAATTCTCGTTGTTCTGGAACGCCTGCGACCGCACAGAGGCAAGCGCCCCTTGCAAACGGCTTGCACGCGCCGCGTCTTGCGCTGCCTGGCTGCGTGCCATTTCCCGCATTTGAGCCGATTCGGCGTCGGCAACGGCTTGGGCCGCGCTGCGCGCATCGGCGCGTTGCGAAGCCAGCGCCGCTTCGACAGAGGCCAGTTCGCTGGTTACCCGCATCATGTCGGGATGACCGGATCCGAACGTGGCTCCCAGCCGCGCCCGTTCGGCGACCAGCGTGGCCTGCTGGCGCTCGAGCTGCTGGACTGCGGCGGAGGTTGCCTGCGCGGTACTGCGAAGGCCAGCCGCACCCGCAATGACCGCGCTCCGCGACGACGACCCGGCGCTGTTGGCGCTGGCAGAGGCCGCTTCGGCGGCGATCTGGTTCATGTATGACAGGTTCTCGTTCGCCCCGAGGCCGAAGGGCATGCGCGCTTCGCTCCGGAAGGCCGCCAGTTCGTTCGAAGCGCTTCGGGCAGCTTCTTCGCGTTCGTCCCGCTCGGCGAGCAGCGATTGCAGCAGCTCTCCCCGCTGTTCGGCACCGCGCTGCGTGCGAACCTTGCTCACCGATAGCGGATACTGATTGGCAATTCGCGCTGAAAGCTCGGGCGATTCCGTTGTGATGGTCACCTGAATGAGGTCGGAATTCGGCTCGCTGGTCACGGTGAGCTTGTCGAGCAGCGTGTTGATCGCTCTGTGCATTTTCACCGTGCCGCCTTCGGCGGACTCACCCATTTCGTGGAGAAATTCGGGATCGTTAATAAGGTCGAGGTCGAGAACCACCGCTTCGGCCGAAGATCGCGAACGATGCAGGCGCACCGCATTCGTCACGCGCACCTCGTTGCGGTTACTGACGTCGGCCTGGTTGATACCGACCTCGTCAATAAGCTGAACCTGGACTTGCGAGGTAGAGCTATACAGGTTCGGCGAAAGCAGCTGATATGCGAGGACCGGCAGGGTGATCAGCGCAATCACAGCCAGGATCATGCGCTTGTGCCGTTCGAGCAAACGCACAAAATCGCGCAAAGAGAGTGTATGGTGCGCAACGGCTTCGGGCCGATAGGTCCAGGGGAGGCGCCGCTCCGCTGGCAGATTGTTCTCGAATTCGTTGACTTCTACCAGATTTGCCATGCGATTTTCAGCCTGCTGCTACCTGTTCGAAAGCAGCCCCCTTGAAAGTTTCCTGCGCCAGATAATGAGCACATCGCGCGCATTTCGGCACTTCATCATCGGTATCGCGGGCGACTTATATAGGTTAGCCCATTTTGATATGCCTGTCGGGCAATTGTGCGCCGGATTTCGCAAGCCCGCGGTAACGGCGCTGCATTCGGGTCGTCAGAAACGCAGCCTCAAGCCCGCACCTGCCTGGAAACGGCTGTATTCATCCAGCGGGTCGTCGCTGTTGCGGTTGCTGTAGCTCACCCTGCCGAACGCCGACAGATGACGGTTCAAAAGATATTCCAGGCCGCCGGTCGCTCGCCACCGCTCCTGGTTGGAGCTCCCGCCGGAGAACTTGACCCGCTCCCATTCGGCGCCGATCGATCCGAGCAGATTGTGGCGAATTTCCTGATCGACCGTCAACCCGATGTTCGTTTCGATTCGCGTCGAACCACCGGAGCGGAAGGATGTAACGTCCCCGTTGAACAGATTTAGCCTGATCGCGGTCCGTTGGCGCGGGCGATAGGTCAGTTGGCCCTGCAAGGAGAAGCCCGTGCGGCCTTGGCGGGCCGGATCGTCGGCTGTCAGCCTGAAGACGCCCGCCCCCACTCTGCCTTCGATCAGCCCCCCATCGTCGAAGCGGATACCCAGGAGACCTCCGATCGTGGACACATCGCGATCGATATTGGTGATCGCCTCGGGAAGCCGGAATTCGCGCCTAGTATAATAGCCGGTGCCAGTGAAGTAGAACGGCCCGCCGGAGCGATAACCCAAAGTCACCCGGCCCGAATAGGTATCGTAATCGCGATCGTCGTCTATTGCTGCGAGTGCGTCGACATTCTGGATATCGCCCGTGACCTCGACCAGGAAACGAGATCCGCGGCGACTATAGCCGGCCGTGCCCCCCAATATGCGATAGATGCGTGGCCCGATGCCCTGAATCTGCCGCGCTTCAGGGTCCCCGCGATCTTCGACCACGCGATTGGCCGAGCCACTGATATAGAACGATTCGCCCTCTTGCGGGCTCCACAGCGTGGTGAGCTGTGCCGTTGCCGCTTCCGCATTCTCGATGCCGAAATCCGCGTAGCGACGCAGATCGAGCCTTGTCGAAAGCGTGGTCTTAAACGCTCCGGCCGTGTGCTCTATCTCGGCATATGGGCGGATCCGGGCCACGACGTCGCTCTCGGTATCGACGGGCTCGGCGTAGATGTTGCTGTTGTATTCGAGCTGCGCTTCGCCCCCCACCTCGATGGTGAAAGGGCCGACCGAGATCGGGTCCCGCCGAAATTCCGGATCGTCTCCGAATACGCTAGCAGCCGTCGATCCGATCTCCTGCGCCGAAGCAGAAGTCGAGGAACCGGCGATAGCGCAAACCGCTGCTGTTGCGAGCCAGCAGTGCTGGCGGCGCATCAGAACCACTTCTCGTACACGCGAATCCGGTCACCCGGCAGAATGGGTGCATCTTCGCTCGCCCGCGAGCGGACCTCTCGACCGTTCACCGAGCGGACCACCTCGACCTCGCCTTCTTGCGCGCGGTAGGTGTAGCCGCCGGCCGCTGAGATCGCCGAAAGAATCGTCATGCCCTGACGATAGGTGAATTCGCCCGGCGACGTGACTTCGCCGATCACGTAAAACGGCCGCAAAGCTCCCGGCTGAACCGATATTATCGGACTGGTCAGTACATTGCGCGAGCGATATCCTTCCGCAATGCGTTCTTCGATTGCGCGCAAATCGAGCCCCGCGACCTCGACTTCCTGCAATAGCGGCAAAGAGATCATCCCGCCGGCATCGATGATGTAGGAACGATCGGCTTGTTCGACATCCTGGATCGTCACCAGCAGTTCGTCGCCCGGTTGCATCCGATAATCCGCCATGCTTGCGGGCGGCGTCGATGGCAGACTGGAAAGCGAGGTGGTGCACGCGGCAAGCAGGGCGAATCCCGCCATGCACATCAAAGCTCGTATCAGGTCCCTGGTGCGTTGCATCATGTCAAAGCCCTCCCCATTTTTTCAATCTGCCGGAAAGTCGATGTCCGGATCAGTCCGGCAGCTCCCCGGCCCCATATCGTGGCCAGTTCGAGATACACCCGCAACTTCGCCACTCCCTCATGTAGAGAAAACCTTAGTTTCGTTTCAGTCAAGCCCATCGAATTCGAATCCCGTTTCCAGCAGGCCAGGGTCGCGATATTGTGGCGCTATTCACGTCGCGAGCTCCCACAGGGCCTCCGCGACAAGCGCCATGTCTTGCTGATCGAGCGTATGATCGACCAGAAGCATCAGCGTCTGATGACCCAGCATATGCGCATTCGCCAGCGTGCCATCGCGTCGGCAACCAAGGCCTTGAAGGCCCAGCTCGAGGCTCATGTCGGGGCACGAACCTGTACCGCAGGGAATACCCTTCGCCACCAATTGGCCGATCATTGCCGCCCGACGCGCTTCGGTATCGGCCGCATCGGGACGCAACAGCAGATAGAACTTGTACCAGGCATGCGTGATGGCCGCGTGAACCTCGGGCACGATCAGCAGCGGATGGCCCGTCAACGCTTCCGATAGAAATTCCGCATTTGCCCTGCGCGCCGTTAGCCAATCGGGCAATTTTCTCAGTTGCACCCGCCCGATTGCCGCCTGCATCTCCGTCATTCGGCCATTGCTGCCCAAGCTGTCGTGGATGTAGCGGAACTGCCCGGGCGCACCCTTGCCGTCGGCGATCTTCGTCGGGTTCTTGCCATGATCTTTCAAGGACCAGGCGCGCTGGTGAGCCGCCTCGTCGCGCATGATCAGCAGCCCGCCTTCGCCACCGGTCGACATGATCTTGTCGGTGCAGAACGAGAAGGAGGCGGCGTCACCGAAGGTGCCGACCTTGCGCCCGTCGATTGCTGCGCCGTGAGCCTGTGCGCAATCTTCGATCAGGAACAGGCCGTGCCGCTCGGAAATGTCGCACAGCGCTGCCATGTCGCAGGGCCAGCCCGCGAGGTGCACGCAGATCACGGCTTTGGTGCGCGAGGTGATCATCCGTTCGACAGAAGCCGGATCGATGTTCTGGGAAGGCGACAGCACGTCGGCGAACACGGGCAAGGCGCCCACCGCTGCAACGCAGCTGGCGGTGGCGAAAAAGCTGCGTGCCGGAACAATGACCTCGTCCCCCGGCCCCACGCCGAGCGCGCGCAGCGCGATCTCGAGCGTCACCGTGCCGTTGGCCATGCAGATCGCCTGGTTGGCACCGATAAACTCGGCAAATTCATCGGCGAAGCCGTTGCACTCGTCGCCATGGACCAGCGCATTGACCTTGCCCGTGGTGAGAACCTTCATCACGGCCTCGCGCTCGTCTGCCTCGAAGAGCGGCCAGGATGAACGGACCTGTTGCGGCACGGCCGCTATCGGCATGGCGTTAACGGTCATTGTTAGCCTCGGCCAGATAGGCTCGTTCGAACAGCATGGTCAGATCGGCGGCCGACGAATATAGCAGCAGATCCTGGTGATTGCCGTTGGCAGGATAGCGCGCCAGCCCATGGACGAGCCTCACGATACCCTCGTCCTCCCCGGCTGCCGCACGTTCGGCAATACGATTGATGGCCATGGTGATGAAGGGCAGCGGGATCGGCCGGGAGCGCGCCTCGAATATGCCCTCGATTCCCGATTCCACCTGCTCCTCGCAAATGTCGAACAGCTCTTCGTAGAGTTTTTCGCCCGGCCGGAGGCCGACGAACTCGATCGGCACGTCCTCTTCCGGTTCGAGACCGTACAGCGCAATCATGCGCCGGGCGAGATCGACGATCCGCACCGGGTTGCCCATATCGAGTACGAAGATCGATCCTCGCTGGGTTTTGGATTCGAGCGCGCTCGAGCTGCTCTGCAGGATCAGTTGCACCGCCTCGCGCACGGTCATGAAGAAACGTTCGATGTCCGGATGGGTCACGGTAAGCGGCTTGCCTTCGCGCAACTGGCGCTCGAACAAGGGGACGATCGATCCGCTCGATCCCAGGACGTTGCCGAACCGCACGGTCATGAAGCGCGGGGCATCCTGGTCGTCCACCCCGCACATGTCGAGCGCCTGGCAATAAAGCTCGCCGACGCGCTTGGTCGCGCCCATCACCCCGATCGGGTTGACCGCCTTGTCGGTCGAAACCTGAATCATGGCCTTCGCGCCGTACAGACACACCGCGTTGGAAACGATGCGGGTCCCAACGATATTTGTCATTGCTCCAGCACAGGGGTTGGCTTCCACGATCGGCACATGTTTCAGTGCGGCAGCGTGGAATACCATCAGCGGCCGGTTCGCTTCGAACACGCGATTGACCGCCGCCGCATCGCAGATGCTGGCGATTTCGGCTACGATATCGATATCGGGATAGAGCTCCCGCAAGCTCATCTCGATTTTATAGAGATTGAACTCACTCGAATCGAGCAGCACCAGTTTCGATGGTTTGATCTGCGCGATCTGGCGGCATAGCTCCGAACCGATGGTTCCGCCTGCCCCGGTCACCAGGATGCTGCGGCCGGCGATCTGTCGCGATACGCTCTTGTTGTCGAGCTTGTACTCGCTGCGGCCCAACAGTTCCTCGATCGGCAGGCCTTGCGCTTTGGGCCCGGAAGAATGCTGTAGCAGCTGCCCCCAGGGGTCGCGCACCCGGGAAACCTCCACCTCATTTTCGCGGCATGTATGGATAATGCGCGTCACGTCTCGGTTGCTGAGGAAAGTCCCGTCGTCGCAGACGATCACATAATCGGGCAGGTTGCCTTCGAATTCGAGTTGGCGCAACACCGCCGCAAGTTCGTACTGACTGCCCAGAACCGGAACATCATCTACCCGCACGAGCGAGTCTTCTTGGCGCGGGAGGAGCACGCCTTGGATTTCCACCGAGGATCCATGGTCGGTCTGCGCAAGGTCTATGGACAATCGCGCCCATTGCCACGACCCGACCAGAATTGCTTTCTTGCGGACGGTTACCTTGGGCCGTTGGCGGACAGCCGACCTCTGCCGCACGGAAAACTGCCGCTCGGAAAATTGCCGCTCGACCCGCCGGATCATTCGCACGCTGAGCATGCCGAGAGTCGCGAATGCCCACTGAACCGCAGCCACCGGAACCAGCGCCGCCGCGTCCGCTCGGGTCACCGACAGGGCAAAGGCAGCCAGCCAGGCCAGCACGAGCCCGCCCAGGATAACCAGGCCAAGGAAGCTGGAATGGGTGAAATCCACAAACCTCCAACTGCGCCTGTAGAGCCCCGAGAGGACAAAAACAGTGGTCGCGACACCCGCAAAGGCCAAAGAAAATACCGCAAGACCGGGCCACGGATCGAAGATGCCCACCGGATGCAGGATGAGCGCGACATAGAGCGTTACGAAAACGATGGTAAAGTCGATGCCTATCACCGCCATGTCGCGGGTCAGGCGCCGAACCCTCTTTCGCATGCGTGACGAAACGTAGCCGGCCTGCTCGTCCCCGAGCTGCGGATTCCTGCTTTGAATTATCTTCTCAGGCTTGTTCATCAGCTCTGGTCCATTCCCCTGTTGCCCGATCCCGCATCTTTTCGTTGGGCACGACAACTTCGTGCTGGGGGGATATGCTAGCGCACCGGACCGACACTGGGGCATGAGCAAGCAGGCAATAGCCGGATTAGTCGTCAGCCCGCATGAAGCACCCGGTCAGCTAAGGTTGCAACATTTTGGCTGAACTTCACTACCCACGGTACAGGACGATATTCCAAATGGTCCGCCCGAACATATCGAAAGGATAGTAGCCGTCTGCCGTGGTTGCTTGACCAAGGCCTTTGCCCTCATATCGCGAGAGTGACTTTTGGGATTGATCACCGATTACCGGGCGCTCGACGTGCTCGTCAGAACCCCTGCGGTGCCAAATCCGGGTTTGCGCGAGATTGGCTTCGGTGAAAGTCCTTGTTTTCTCGAGCTTAGCCTATTCGCTAATCAATTTTCGCGGTGACTTGCTCAGGGCGATGGTCGACAACGGGCACACTGTCATCGCCTGCGCGCCCGACCGTGATGAAGATACCGAGAGCAAGTTGGCAGCGATGGGCGTCCAGTTTCGGATCACACCCATGCAGCGCACGGGCACCAATATCCTGTCCGATCTCGGCCTGGTGTTCGACTACATTCGACAGGTGCTGCGGGAGAGGCCCGATATCGTCCTTGCCTATACGCAAAAGCCGATCATCTACGGGGGCGTAGCGACCCGGATAGCCGGACTCGTCGGCGCGAAATCGCGGTTCTTCGCGCTGATGTCTGGCCTTGGCCAGGTGTTCAGCATGGACGGCGGCTATTCCAACCGACTGCAGGCGGTCGTAGCCCGGCTCTATCGCGCTGCCCTTGCACGGGCGCAGGCCACATTCGTTTTCAACGCCGACGATCGCGACGATATGATCGAATTGGGAATCGTCGACCGCAAGCAGAAGGTGATCCAGGTTCCCGGGTCGGGCGTGTCGCTGGATCGTTTTCCCGCCTGCCCTCCCGTTATCCGGTCGATAAGGTTTCTCATGATCGGTCGACTCATGCGCAACAAGGGAATCATGGAATTTCTGGAAGCTTCGCGCATCGTGCGCCGAAAATACCCGGCGTGCGAGTTTCAGATCGTCGGCCGATGCGAGGACGAAAATCCTGCCGGCATTTCCCGCAGGGAAAGCGAGAAACTGGCCGCCGAATACAATGTCGAATTCGTGCCCGGCACCAATGACGTGCGCCCCTATCTGGCCGCTTGCTCGGTATTCGTCCTCCCCTCCTATTATCGCGAGGGACTGCCCCGTACGATCCTCGAAGCGCTGGCCAGCGCGCGCCCGGTGATCACTACCGATCTACCCGGATGTCGCGATGCCATTGAGGTGGACGTCAACGGTTTCCTGGTTCGCCCGCGCGATGCCGGGGACTTAGCGACGGCCATGATGCGGTTTGCTGCGGAACCGGGCCTCGTCGAGGAAATGGGCGAAGCCTCGCTGAAAGTGGCGCGGGAGACATACGACGTGCATAAGGTCAATCGCCAGCTGCTTGGCGAAATGGGCCTGTTGCGCATCGTCGGCGAGCGGGCATCTGCTGGAGTGCATGGCTCACCGGAACATGTGCCGCCGGGCCATTCTTTCGCCAGCCCCGGGGACTGAATTTTTATGCTTAAGGCAGCCCTTGTTGGATGTGTTGGCAGTACAGCGCTAGCCGCCGAAATCCTGGCCCGCTCACCGGACTGGTCGCTCGAGCTGGTCGTGACGCTGGAACTGGCGGCTGCAAAACGCCATTCGGATTTCGTAGATCTTGCCGGGATAGCCGATGCCGCCAGCGCCAGGCTCTTCCGCACGCTCAGTTCCAACAGTGCCGAATGCCTGCAGGCGATAGTCGAAGCCGATGTCGACTTTATCTTCGTTATCGGCTGGTCCCAGATTTGCCGCGCGGAGTTCATGAACCTGAAGCCGGACAGGATCATCGGCTATCATCCAGCCGCTCTTCCGAGGCTGCGCGGGCGCGCGGCACTGCCCTGGACGATCCTGCTGCAGGAACCGATTACGGCTGGCTCACTGATGTGGCTCGGCGACGATGTCGACAACGGCGACCTGATCGATCAGCAATTCTTCCACGTAGCCGCCGACGAGACTGCGGAATCGCTCTACGCGAAACACCAGGCCGCGCTGGCGGAAATGCTCGAAAGGTCGCTCGCCACCATCGCCAGCGGGCAATTGCCGCGCCAGCCACAGGATGCGCGTTACGCCACCTATGCGGCGAAGCGGACGCCCGCTGACGGGCTGATCGACTGGAACGACAGTGCCGGCACAATAGAACGTCTGGTGCGCGCGGTCGGCAAGCCCTACCCTGGGGCTTTCACTAGCAACGGCGAAGACCGTCTGACGATCTGGCAAAGCCGCGTGCTGCCCGACAGCGGAAACTACCACGCCATGCGAGGCCAGATCGTAGAGCGCACGGAGGAGCATTTTACTGTCATGACCGCTGAAGGCTTGCTGAAGGTGGAAGTATGGGAAACGGTCTCAGGCAGAGCGCCCCTTCAACATGCCGTATTGGGTAGAAAGCAGTCATGAAACTGTCTGACCGGTTTGGCCGCGTTCTCGCCATAGCTCCCCATCCCGACGACGAAATCCTGGGCTGCGGGGGAACGCTTGCACGGTTGGTCGAAGAGGGCGGCGAAGTCACCATTGCCATTGCCACAACCGGCAAGCAGCCAAGCTTCCCTCGCGAACAGGTTGAGCAGGTACAACAGGAAATGCGGCGCGCGCATGCCATCATCGGCGTAACCGATACCCGGCTGTTGAACCTGCCAGCGGCCGAACTCGACACGATACCGGCCCGGGAATGCAATGCCCCGTTCGCGGAATTGGTCGACGCGCTTCGCCCTGACACGCTACTCTTGCCATTTGTCGGCGATATCCATCTGGACCATCAACTGACCTTTCTGGCAGCCATGGTGGCTGCCCGTCCACGGCACGCCGCGGCCCCGCGACAAATCCTGTGCTACGAAACGGTGAGCGAGACGAACTGGTACGCCGCTCCAACCACTCCCGCCTTCGTTCCGGACGTATTCGTCGACATCTCCCGTACGCTCGAGCGGAAGCTCGAAGCCTTTGCAGCCTTTGCCAGCCAGGTCCGCCCCTTCCCCGACGAACGCAGCCCGGAGACGCTACGCGCACTCGCTGCCGTACGCGGTTCGACCGTTCATCTGCCAGCGGCCGAGGCGTTCATGCACGTACGGTCGATATTCGGCAGCTGAGAAGCCGGCGTCAAGACTTTAACGCAACATCCTATTTACTGGCAGATCGGTAGAAACCGAGCGCGAGTCTGGTCGACGGACCGGAGGTCCACAACTCGACGCTTTCAATGCACGACTCGTCAACTTTCTTGGCGTAATTCTTCATACCCGTTTTCTAGATCATCAAAGTCGTCATAGGCCGGCTTTCATAGAACTTGTCATGTTCGATTTCGTTCACTGCAGACGGATATAAGATGCCAACCACAATACAAGAGTTTAAGGCCAACAAGACTAGTGGTTTTATTGGCCGTATCTCTTTGACAACATTGACGTTGGCTCTTCTTTCCGCCTGCGGTTCGGGAGATGGTTCGGCGCCCGTTTCGGCCACGCCCACGCCCAGCGTCACTCCAGCACCCAGCCCAACAGCCACATCGGCACCCACGCCAACGCCGGCAACAGGGAACGGGGCGGCCTTTGCCGACCCGGACAACGGCGGAATTCCCGAGGCTAACCGTCATCCCCTGGCCTTTCCGACAGCGATAGGCTTCGGAGCCCGGACCAGCGTGCGCAGCCCGAACGCGGTGGTCTACCGGATCAATAGCCTTGCCGACACAGCAGACCCAAGTGACGGCCTGATCACGCTGCGTGAATGCGCCCTCGCGCTGCAGGTTACATCCCCCTATGCCATCCCTGCAGGGCGTCCCCGCTATTGCGTGTTCGACGTAAGCGGGCAGATTGTCGTCCAGTCGGAAATGCGCATTACCGTGGACGGTCTCTACGTCGCCGGCCAAACCTCCCCCAGAGGCATCGAAGTGGTGCGCGGCAAGGGATTGGTCGACGCGCCGTTATTCTACACGCGGGGGCAGGCCAACACTATCGTAAGGCATATGCGTTTTCGCTATGGCAACCACACGGATGCGCCTAGCAGCAATGGCGATTCCGTTCGTATCGGTGACAGTCGCCTGCAAGTGCTGGATCACGTCACAGCCATGTTCGGGACCGATGAAAGTCTCGACGCCGTATGCAGCGATTGCACCGTGCAGTTCTCCATGATCGGGCCGAACCTCTGTCGCGACGCCGGCCACGATCCGGGCAACTACCATTGCAAGACGTTTTTCATGAAGCCAGTAAACCGAGTAACGGTAGCGTACAATTTGTCGCAGCACGGGGACGAACGCGGCGCCAACATCGCGGGCGGGATACCCCAGGAAATAGCCGGCAATACCGGCCAGATCGATTACATCGGCAACACGGTTTACAACTTCATCAGCGAGCCGGGTCTTATTTCCAACCAGTTCGGTAGCGTTTACCTCAATTGGGTGAACAACAGTCATATGGAAGGTGTGCTGTCTCAAGACCGACCTGAATCGTTCTTTCCCGCACTGTTCGACCGCGCGAGTATCGTATCGTTCGGTTTCTCGATCTACAGGGCAGGCAACCAGAGCCGCCGGGGCTTCGGCGCCTATCCGGGTTCGACGATCAGCCCCAACGCGTACAAGAGCGACTGGACCTATGCACCGGGGATCACTCAGAACTACCTTCCTGCGTGGATGCTGGCGAATGCAGCCACGTCGCAGCGAACTGTCCTTGAACAGGCGGGTGCGACCCTCTGCCGGTCAGGCTCCTGCCGCGACAATGTGGACGCAATGTATATCGATGACCTGCGAACCTGCGACCGCGCGCCCTATCTGTTCCAGGGCGGCTTCACGAGTGGCAACCCCGCTGACTATGGCGGCTTTGCCCGCATTGCGTCGGGTCATGATCCGTTGGCTGACAGCGACAACGACGGCATGCCGGACGCGTGGGAAAACCGGTTCAACAACGCCGATGCCAACCGCTGGGATGCAAACGACGATAGGGATGGCGATGGCTATCCGAATATCGAAGAATATCTGAGCATGCTTGCCGCAGATCACACACGCTACGGCCCCGACGAGTTCTTCAGTTCTACGGGTCAGCTCCCGGCTGCAAATTGCGGTAGATGAGGGTGTCGGTGAACTACTTCGAAAGCTCATCCACCGGATGCCGCTTCGGACTATACCAATGATACCTTGAGCTTCCCGCTCTTCGCATCGACTATCAGGCCCTGAATACAAGCTCGTGCCCGGCCCCGTTTCCGTCACACGCTCGATTGCGTGACGCGGCGAAACAGGATCGGCACAACGGAACTGGAGCATATTGGGCCTGTCCGGATGACGACCGAGCAAAAAATAACGATCGGCATCGCCTTCGCGGGCGACAGACTTGGTGGCAGCCATATCTCGCTGAAGGGCTTGCTCGATGCCCTTCCAGAGAGCCTCTACCGCGTGATTGTGATCCTCGAGGTTCCGGATGGACGGATTGCCGAGTATTTCAGCGAGTATGAGCAGGTCGAGGATCCTTGCGCGCTTGAAGAACCCTTCAAGGTAGGACGCAGCTTCGGCATTGGGAGCGCGTTTCGCACCTTGCCGCGTGCATTTGGTCGAGCGCGGTTGCTGAAAGACCTGGGGGTCGACATTGTTCACACCAATGATGGTCGAAGCCATGCAAGCTGGGCGCTTGCCGGCAAACTCGCGGGTTCGAGGATTGTCTGGCATCACCGCGGCGATCCCGATGCGCGGGGCACCAGCCTGGTTGCGCCCATTTTGGCGGACCAGATAATATCCGTGTCCGAATACTCGCTCCCGCGCCGCCGCTGGGGGAAACTCAACAAAGCACGGGTCATCCACAGCCCCTTCGATGTTGATGTCTCGGTCGATCGCGTGGAGATGCGGCAGCGATTGCTGACCGAACTCGGCTGCCCGGACAATACCATCATCTGCAGCTATTTCGGGCAATACATTGTCCGCAAACGCCCTGTGGCCTTTATCGACGCGGTGGCGGAACTGGAGCGGAGATCCAAACGCCCTGTCATCGGTGTGATGTTTGGCGAGCCCAAAGACGACAAGCTCTATGCAGAAATGCAGGAGCGGCTTGACGTGCCTTCCGGACGCCCGCCGGTCAAACTGATGGGCTATCGCGAGCCCGGGCACGATTGGATCGCCGCGTGCGACGCGCTATTGGTTACTGCGCTTAACGAGCCGCTCGGCCGCACGCTGGTTGAAGCCATGTTGGTCGGAACACCCGTGATAGCGACCCAATCGGGGGGCAATGCCGAAGCGCTCACTCCCGACTGCGGGATTATAGTCCCACCGGACGATCCGCACGCCATGGCGGTAGCGGTGCACGATCTCCTGGAGGCCCCTGATCGATGCGAGGCCCTAACCCGCCGGGCCAGAAACATGGCTGAGAAACGTTTTACCCGTGCGCGCCACGTGGACCAAGTGACGGACGTATATCGGGAGTTGGTCGACAAGCAGCGCCGTCCCGGAGTCCCGGTTCCGGCCGGCAACGGAGCGTCTTCATTTCCGTCCTCCGCTTCTTGAGGCGGAGGCGATAACATTCAAAGGCGGACCGGACCAATGCTTGCCACGATCGACGAACTAGACGGCGCCCTCCGGTGCCCGCGAACGACCAGACCGATCCGCTTCGCCGATGGACAGGTGATGTTTCAGGGGGCGGACGAGGATGGCGAATTGTGCGACTACCTGATCGCGAAGAACAAGCCTGTACTTATTGATTTCGACAAATCGGTGATCCAGCGCGACGACGTGGCCGATAGCGGCGGCGCAAGCGTAGTCGAGCGACCGAACCATTCCTTCTTGGCGAAGTTTGTCAAATCGCTGCTATCGCCCGAGAAGAAGTCGACGAAGCGCAATATCGCTACATTCATCGACAAGCTGAAGAGTGCTGCAGAACGGCCGAAGGTACTGGTGATTGGCGGCGGCAGCGTTGGGCAAGGTCTGTCAGCACTCTACGATGATCCTGGCATGGCGGTCTATGCTTTCGATATCTATGCCACACCGCGGGTCCAGTTTGTCGCCGATGCACATGATATCCCGATCGTTGACGGACATTTTGACGGGGTAGTGATCCAGGCTGTACTCGAACACGTCCTCAAACCGCAGCGGGTCGCCAGCGAAATCTGGCGCGTCCTCAAGCCGGGTGGCTTGGTTTACGCCGAAACGCCTTTCATGCAGCAAGTTCATGAAGGCGCTTACGATTTCACTCGTTTCACCGAACGAGGACACCGTTACCTGTTCTGCGGGTTTGCGTGTATCGATTCAGGTGCGTCCGCCGGTCCGGGGCGCACATTGATGTGGGCGGTCGATTATTTCGCGCGCGGCGTTTTTCGTTCGCGCATGGCAGGTAAAATCGCCAAACTGACCTTCTTCTGGGCCCAATATTTCGACGCTTTCATTCCGGAAAGCTACGCCATGGATGGCGCCAGCGGAGTATACTTTTTGGGAGCAAAAGCTAACGAGGTGGTAACGACCGAAGTGCTGATCCAGAATTACCGGGGAACGTAACAGACGCGCTTATTGTTTGCCGTTTCGCGCCATCTGTTCAAGACAGGCAGCATGTAACTCTTCGTATCTACCAGCGACATTCGCAAGCGCATATTCGCGCACAATTCGCTCGCGGCCAGCTGCACCCATAGCTGCGCGTTCCGACGCCGATCGTGCTGCCATTGCGATGATTGCGTCGGCCATGGCGTCGGTGTCGTTGGGCGGAACGATCAATCCGTTCCGACCTATGATCCGCGCGCTGTCTCCGACATCGGTTGCAACCACGGGAACCCCGCAAGCGAGCGCTTCGCCGATCACATTGGGAAAGGCCTCCCCCCAAGCCGACGGAACCGCGAGCAGGTCAATACCCGGCAACCAGTCCGCAACGTCGGTACGTGCGCCGCTGGTAGTGACTCGATCAGCCGGAATACGCTTCTCGATAAGTCGTTTGAGCTCCGCAGGAGGGTCTTCAAGGCCGTGGCCCACAAATACGAGGTGGATGTCGCACCCACGTTCACGGGCGATAGCTGCCGCCTCAACTAGCCGCGCTTGGTCTTTCATCGGGTGCAGCCGTGCGACGCAGGCCACGCGAAATGCGTCCTCGGCCAAGCCGAAGATCGCCGTCGCCGCATTCCGCGCGTTCGGATCGGGGGCGAACCGCGCAGTGTCGAAGCCGTTGGGAACGACCATCCCTCGCTCAGCCGAATAGCCGATCGCCTCGTGTTGGTCGCGCGAGACATACGCGTTGTAAACGATCGCCTCCGGGCCACCGGAAATCCGTGCACTCAGCTTGAGCAATACCCGCGTCTGCCGGCTCTCCATCGCAAGATCGGGGATCGAATGGCGGATGTTCCACACCAAGGGCAGTTTGCGCCGCGACCGGCGGCGCGCGAAGCTGGCGGCGAGGTTGCCGTGGTACATCCATCCGTGGATCAAGTCGGGCGCTATCGTTTCGACCAGTCGCGGTAATCGCAGCATGGCTCCCGGCCCCACAATGCCGCGCCGCATACCTAGCGAATGGACACTCACCCCTCGTGCAGTGATCCGCTCCGCGATCGGGCCAGGCGACAAAAGGGAAAGCACCACAGCCTCATCCGCCCCACCCTGCTCGATCAGCTTGGCGAGCATATTTTCGGCCCCGCCAATATTGAGCCCGGTAATTACATGCAGAACCTTCATCCCGTGGATAACTTCGCCGAGAAGCGGATCACGAACCGTTACCCTGCGGCGTGCGTGTTCCGGTTACTTCGAGATGCCGCTCTTCAAGCCAGGCATCGAGATTGGCTACGCCATCGCCATCGGCATCTTCCCACGCGTCGGGGAACTCGGGGCTGGACCCATGCGCCTCTTCCCATTCGTCAGGCATGCCGTCGCGGTCGGTATCGGGGGCTGCACGTGCAGCAGCGACCGGCGGAATGGTGCCTGGCGCACGCATGATCCCGCCCGACCGGCTCCGTACTTCTCCGACGACTTGCCGATCAAGAGGATCGCGCGGGAACGCCCCAGCCCTACCGAGAACCGCTTCGTAAGCTTGCTTCGGTGAGGTGGGCGCAATCGTCGTCGTGCAATCGGCCTGTGCCAGCAAAACTTCATCCAGCGATGGATCCTGCTTTCGGAATTCGCCGACGAATTGATTGTCTGCGACATAAACTCGCGCTGGCCCGCCGCTTGAGATGCGTTGCCTAACAATGCCTATCGCATCTTTCGACGTATCGGGACCGGCGACGAAAATATTGCCGATGATCGCGACAGGCGTCCCACCATAGGTTTCCCAAACCTCGGCGAATTCGGACTTTGCATTGTAGAACACATTGTTGAGCACCTCGACACACGACCCTGGAGGAAAATTGATGTCGGGATTGCGATCTCCGCTGTGCGCACAAAGGTTGCCGATGAAGCTGAAGTGCTGGGCCGAGCCAGGGTCGGACGCGAGCAAGGCGCATTTGTCGTGGTCGGGAATCCCCCACGAAAACATCGAATTGCTGACAGTGATAAAGTTGTTGCTGTCGTAGCCATTGACCAGTTCGTCACGCGCCCAGCTGGCGCTGACATGGTCGATGATCACGTGCGAACTTTTCTCGATCGTGATCGAGTCTTCGCTGCCACGACGGTCGCCGACGCGATCATTGCGAATCCGGATGTGACGCACGATAACGTCATTGGTGTCCTTGATGACCAAGGGGGTGCGGCCCATCTCGCCGCCACTATGTGCCAAGGTGATTCCCTCACCCGGCGCGGATTGGCCGGCGATGGTGATGAACGGGTGGCGTATGCGCGGCGGCTGACCGGTGAAGCGGATTACCCCGGAAACGCGGAACACGCATACGCGCGGTCCCATCGCTTCGATGCATTCACGCAGTGTTCCCGGGCCGGAATCTGCCAGCGAAACAACCTGCATAATCCTGCCGCCGCGACCGCCCTTGCTGCGCGAACCATAGCCTTCGGCGCCAGGAAAGGACGGATTTTGCGGAGCTCGCCAGAGTTCCCGGCCCTCATCGACCTGCGTCCCACTTTCCGCCGGGCCCGAACAGGCCACTAGGCCCACGGAAAGCGTCAGCCACAAGTAGCGCAACGGGAGGAGTCGTTTTAATCGCATCACAATCACAATATCCGATGGTCCCAACTGTCGTTGCTGAGGAACGCGAAGAAAAAGTGCATCGCGCATTGGCGGCTGTCCATCACTCACTGGGGTAATCGCAGCAACAAAGTTGCCCGGCGGCTCAACGACACTCCCTCATAGGGTGTAGTCGCGTCCTCATAATCGCCAAACACGCCTCGCCTTAGGGGACATAGATAGCCAAACCCTCGTTTGGCCGGTGTCCGCCAATGCTTTAAACAACAGTGCAATGAGCATTTTCGAAGACGAACCGCGCTCCAATCCGTCCGCCCTCTATGGCAGGGCCGGTGCCGGCAACTCGGCTTCGGGCCCGACGGTCGCGCTCGACAAGCTGTTGGCTGTCTTTCTGCTGATCGGTGTCTTTTCAGTTTCGTGGCACATCGCTCGACCGGGCGACGTTAACTTTACGATTTCGGACGCAGCCTTTCTCGTTGTCATTCTCGGCCTGGTCGGCACGTCCAGGCTGAACCTTGCTCCGATGGGGGGGCTTTCTCCGGCCTGGCTATTCTCGCTGACGATCATGCTGGGCACCCTGTTCGTGAGCACGCTTATAAATGGCGAGATAACGCGGTGGTTGATCGTCGCCGTTCAGTATAGCTTTGCCTATCTGCTATTGCCGATGATGTTCGCCAGCTTCGGCCACAAGACACTGCAACATTGCGTGGTCTTCTACGTTCTGGGCGTAACCTTCTCTCAGGCAGTTGGCAACATCGCCAATATATTCTTCGACTACGCTGATACGGCACCTTACCTGGGAAACAACTTCATCACCGGCATGGGACGGCTTGGAGCTTTTTCCGGGAACGCCAATAACAACAGTGCCATGGCCGGTTTTGCCCTGGTCTTTCTGTTCTACGTGGTTAGCCACAGGCTGATGAATCCGTTGCTCAGTCTGGTGTGTGCAGTATTCCTCCTGTGGGGACTGCTCTCTTCGGCCAGCTTTGGTGGCTTTGTCATCTGCCTCTCGGCCAGTGCTCTTGTGATGCTCGTTCGCTGGCCGCAGAAAGCCATCTTCGCGCTGCTGGCCGTTGTGGCTTTCGGCGTGTTCTATATTTCGAGCGGCCTGCCGCTGCCCGCACCATTCGAACAGCGCGTGCTCGGGGCTCTGTCTGGCGGTGGCCTTGAGGAAGCGGGCACTTTTACAGGTCGGATGGAACTGGCGGAGGAGGCTTGGCGTATTGCTGGCGATACGCTCGTAATCGGCCTCGGAGCAGACAGTTTCCGAGTGATCAGCATGCATCAGGCGCCAGTTCACGTCTTCCCTCTGTTACTGCTCACCGAGGCAGGCCTGCTTGGACTGGTCGCATTCGTAGGCCTGCTCGGACTAATGTGGTTCCAGGCACTCTCGGGAATGTCTAAAGATCCGAACCGCGGGATAATCTGCGTTGGCGTGCTCCTGATCTTCTCTCTGTTCACCCTGACAGTACCGCACATGTACGCACGACTTTGGCTGGCACCGGTCTTTCTCGCCTTGCTGACCTGCCTCAAGGCGGAGCCCGTTAAGCCAGGATCGCTTCCCCGCGATCGATACATGCGACAATACGCAGAACAGCGCCGGCAAACGGCTGTTCTGGAAATGCCCAGATGAGCGAAGGCACCGTCAAGCCCGATGCGGCCGCAAAGTCGGTGCTGCGCTCGCGCATCGAAAGTGTGCTGCATCTAATGACTGGCAGTGTCGGCAATGCCTTCGTGATGATCGGCAGCATTGCGTTCGCCACTCGTGCGCTCGGCCCCGAGGCGTTTGGCATCCTCGCAATGACGTTGGCGGTCGGGCGCGTTTGCGAACGGATCGTGCGCTTCGAATCGTGGCAGCCACTCGTGCGCTTTGCTGCGACAGAGGAAGGAACGAGCGATCCCGAGCGACTATCGAGACTCTACCTGTTCGGCTTAATTCTCGACATAGCGGGCGCGCTGGTTGCCGCGTTGCTTTCGGTGATCGTCGCCTTTGTTCTGACGTCCTACTTCGATTTCCCTCGAGAGATGCTCCCGCTCGTAGCAATCTACGCCGTCGCCATCGCGCTCAACCTGCGCGGGATGTCGTCGGCCGTGATGCGGATGGCGGGCATGTTCCGGACAATGGCATATATAGTGTTCATTGCCGGGTTTCTGCGTCTGCTCCTGGCAGCTATATTCTACTGGGCCGGCAGCGGGTTAATGACCTTCGTCTGGGTCTGGACCATCTCCCAAGTGGTCGACGCGCTGCTGTATAACTTTGTCGCCTTTCGCCAGCTCTCACGCGATGGCACCCCTTCGCCTCTGCGGGCGCGCGTGGGCAATCTGATCCAGGACTTCCCGGGCTTTCTTGGCTTCGCCTTCACCACGAATGCCTCTAGCGCCCTGCGAACGATCACGCATGAGGCGGACACACTGATCGTCGGCGCGCTGACCGACAGCTCCGAGGCGGCGGGTTTCTACCATATCGCCAAGCGAATGGCGAAGGTGGCCATGGCCTGCGGCGAGATGATCCAGATGGTCGTATACCCCGATCTTGCGAGAATGTGGGCGGGCAAGATAAAGCGGCAATTCCGCAAGACCGTTGTCAGCATACAAGGCCTTCTCGCGCTGATCATGGGAAGTATCCTGGTCGTCGCCGCAGTGATCGGCAAACCGCTGGTGTTGCTTGCATTCGGAGCCGAATTTGCACCTGCTTATACGATCCTCATGGCACATCTGGTGGCGGTCTTTCTCATCATGCATTCCGCCCCGGCGCGCTCCGCTTTGTTGGCCATGAACTGTCCGCAATATGTGCTGATGACGGCAACATGTTCGACCGTACTTTTCCTTGGAATCGCGTTTTACGCGATACCCATATACGGCGCGATCGGAGCAAGCTTTGCGCATATCGGCTTCGGCATCCTTACCGCCGTTCTGCTCGACGTCTGGATGTGGAGGAACTTAAATCGGCAAGCTTCTTCCGAGGACGCCGTGGAACTGACCTGAGAAGTCGTTCAAGCGGTCATCCATTGACGGTGCCACATGCTAAAGCAGATACAGCTCCACAGATGGAAGCCCCAGTTGCGGCGGCCCGAAAGGTGTTCGACCCAACGCTTGCTGACCGCCTGGCTATCGAAGTAGCCGAGCGCTTCCATCTTTCCGGGGTTCAGGTGATCCTCCGCAAGTTCGCGTAGCGGGCCCCGCAGCCATTCGTTCAGCGGCACTCCAAAGCCGCGTTTTGGACGGTCGATCATGTGCTCGGGCACACGCCGCGCGAGTAGTTTACGCAGGGCAATCTTCCCTGTCGTACCATCTGGCATTCGCAGACTGTCGGGCATACGCCAGGCAGTGGAGATCAATTCGTAGTCGAGCAGTGGAGAACGAACTTCCAGACTGGTGGCCATCGATGTCCGATCGACCTTCACCAGAACATCGTCTGGCAGGTAACAGATCGCATCGAGGAACATCATCTGCTCAAGTTGACCGAGACCCTCGGGAAGCTCTACCGCGGTGAAAGGGCTAGGGGGCGATCCGTGCGGGGGGATCCACTGCGAATTGAAGTGTTCGTAGCGGTGACGGAAGTCAGGTTGAGCAACGATTTCAACGATCTTTTCCGCCCGATCACCGCTTAGCTCCTCGGCGCGCCCTCCAGGCCTGAGTAAACGGCCTGCCTTGGCGCCGGCGTCGAGCAACCAAAACGGCGTGGCTTTCGCCGCATGCCGCAGTGCATCGGGCACCCGCTGCGCCAGCCGTTCCATCGCCAGCATGCGCGGATAGCGCTTGTAGCCGCCGAAAAACTCGTCGCCCCCGTCGCCCGAGATGGCAACGGTTACTTCGGATCGGATGAGCCGAGAAATGAGCAGTGAGGGGATTTGCGAAGGGTCCGCGAAGGGCTCATCGAATATCTGCTGCATCTCGCCGACGGAATCGAGCGCTGCGCTCGGGTTGAGCGGAAGCTCCGTATGCTGCGATCCAATATGCGCGGCAAGCTCAGCCGCATCCGCTGTCTCGTCGAACTCACTTTCGGCGAACCCAACCGTATAGGTCTTCGCATTGCCGCTAAGTCGTTCCTGCATCAGCGCACAGACAAGGCTTGAATCGACGCCGCCCGAGAGGAAGGCGCCAACCGGCACGTCGGATACCAGCCGCTGCTCGACCGCAACTCCCAATCGCTCCTCAAGCGCATCAAGCGCCTCGGCCTCATCCTGAAACCGCCTCTCGATCCCGTCTTGGGCGGCGGAATGCATGCTCCAGTATGCGCGGGTTTCCGCCCGGATGACCTCCAGGCCCGGTTCTTTCCCCTCGAGCGGGAGGACGATGTAGCTCGCCGGCGGCAGCTTGCCGACGTTCTTGTAGATCGAGAGCGGTGCGGGGATATAGCCAAGCCGAGCGAAATGTGCAGCGGCCTGTCGGTCGATTTCCAGCTTCGTGAACAGCGGATGGCGGCGCAGCGCCTTCAGTTCCGATCCGAACGCCAGCGAGCCCCCGGCTAAGCCGATATAAAGCGGCTTCTTGCCCAGCCGATCACGCGCGAATGCAACTTCCTTTTTCTTCCGGTCAAAGAGCGCCAGCGCGAACATACCATTGGCCCGCTGGAGCGCCGCGACCAAGCCAAAGCGCTCGATCGCCTCAAGCAGAACTTCGGTATCGGACGTTCCGCGAAAGGTCGCCCCCAACGCCATCAGCTCGGTACGGATAGCCTGGAAATTGTAGATCTCGCCATTGAAGACGATGGCATAGCGTCCGGAAGCAGACTCCATCGGCTGCGCCCCGGTTTCGGACAGGTCGATGATCGAGAGGCGGCGATGGCCGAGCCCAACCCGCCCCTCTGCCTCCACTGCCGATCCGCCCGCATCGGGTCCACGATGGAGCAGCGTATCGCGCATCTCGTCCAGCAAGCGCGCCGGGTCGACCTGCAATTTTCCAGAAAAATCTACGAAGCCCGCAATTCCGCACATGCCTACAAGCTTACGCCAGGCACCGCGCTACGCGAGTGCAAATATGGGTAATTCAAGGGGCCTAAAGTTGGATAGCCAAGGCTAAGCAATGGCCATCGACCGTATCGTAAAGGCTCAGAACGGGTTGATTGGGGGGTTGTACACGCGCATGACATCGAGCGGGCGTTTCTGGGAGTACGCGACCATAGCGTCGGGGTCTGGGTAGCCTACTCCCATGAAGAACACGGGACGCTCGTATCCCTTCAAGCCCAGGACCCTCTCCGCCATCTTCTCGCGTTTCTCGATATCCGGCCAGTTGAATATGCAGGAGCTTAGACCGAGGGTTTCCAGCGCGTAGGCAAATGACATCGCGGCAAGGGAACCGTCGATGTAAGGTACGTGCCGATCACGTTCGCTGTAGAACGCATCCAAGGTGCCCAAGACTGCCACCATCACCGGAATGTTATGCTTGAAGCCAGCGGTCCCTCCCGGCACCCCCGCCACCGTTGCGACCATCTCCGGGTCGTCGAAAACGAGGAACCGGTAAGGTTGCCGGTTACAGGCGCTCGGCGACAGTCCGGCCACCGTGAAGGCTTTGTCCAGCAATTCGCGGGGCACGGGCTTCTGCTCGAACCACCTTACCGATCGCCGCTTGACGGCCAGCCGCTCCAGCTGCCCGAAGGAGACCGGGTGTTCATCAAGGTTGCGCTTGTAAGGAACCCTGTTCCCCGCTCCCTCGCCACTGCCGTCAGGGACCGGACATTGCCCGAAAATCTCGCGCGCGTGATCGAGTACCGGGTCAGCGGCTACAGCTCTGAAATATTCGCCGAGTACGTCGTACGCCCAGATCAACGACTCCGCGACACGCTCGCCGGAGCGCACAGGCTCCGCAACAATCTTGCGATATACGTTGACCGTTTCGAGAATATATTCCTTCGCAAACACCGGGCGTCGGGGACGCATCAACAGCCCTTTTTCCAGCCGATGGACGTTTCTGCGCATCAGGAAGATGTTGGCATCGTCCTCTTGAAGCTCCGCGTGGTACTTCGCGAGCCCGAGCAGGACCGCGCGTTCCTCTCGCTGAAACTGGCGCGACAGCAAAGAATAGTACGCGGACGCCAGTGGCTTGACCTGCGACGCGAACCTCAAACCGGCGGTCTGCGCCGATCTGGCCAATCGTCTCACCCCCGATGCATTAAAGAAGAGTCGGGCGTCGCGAAGTTGATCGCGCTGGTCCTCGGGTAGGATTTTGTTCACGAGCGGTTTCATCGCCAGACGGCCTCCATAGGTATATCTTTCCTGGGGTTTGGCAGCGCATCGTTAGCGCATAGGATCGTTGCGATATCAGTCATATGAGACTCGAGGTCCTGCAAACGACTTCGCATGCCGTTGACTGTCGCCAAGAAATGTCACGCCTCCAATGCGCTCACAGCTTGCTGCACCACAGATGTGGTCTGCATATTTTCCAGACAGTCTTTTATGTTCTGTGATTCTTCTGCGTACTTCGCGCCCATCTGGTCGATCCGTTCGATGATCCGATCGACACCTGGCTCCCTGATATCGAACACATTATCCTGCTGCTGAAAGTGTGCCGCCAGATCGATATATTTGCTGGCCCAACCGAGTATGATTGCAGGAACACCGCTCCTGTAAGCGAATACGACGGAGTGGTAACGTGAGGCGACGACATACTTGAATCGACCGATGATATCGATCAGCTCCGGGCTTGAATATTCTCCGGATATTATTCTCACCTTGTCTCTGTTTTTGACTTTGTCGAGAACGCTTTCAACAAGGTGTATATCGGCGGTGGATGTATTCAGAATGCAAACCTTCTCACCGTCGTCCACCAGCTTATTCAGTATGCGTGCATACAGGTCGAGCACCGCATCGGGGTCTCCGATCCTGAATACATTCTCGTTGATGATGAAGCCGATGGACCCTGGAGAAGGATAATCTACTTCTTCTTCATATGATGCATGAATGTCGCTGGCTTTGGGAAAGGCTTTCTCCCGAATGACCATGTCCGCAGATAATTCGACATTATCCAGACCCAGCGACTTCAGGCACTTATAACCCTCGATCTCGCGAGCGTAGATCTTCGTGCAATAGCTCAATTCCTCTTTCACCTCTTTGAGGAATTCCGCGTCGTCCTCCTCGCCCCAGTCGAATGGCCCAAAGCTTTGCGGCATCAATATTATCGGCTTGTTGTAGCGTTTGGCGATCTTTATCGTTTGCAGCAGCAGCCTGCCGCCTCCTTTGCCCCACCCGGAGCCGAGCGTGTATCCGCTTGCATCCAGAATCGCATCTGCCTCTTGTAAGGCTTTCTCCATCTTGGCGATCTGGCCATTCCACTTGTCGGTCTTCCTCGAGACTGAGGCTAGGGTTGTCACTAGCGGAGCCAACAGTGGCACGCTGTTCAACCGGTATTTGAACACGAGTCGCGTGTAGTCGTCATAGGGGAGCAAATTGAACGAATATTGCTCCGGTTGGTCGTATTTATTGGCGAACCCGACTACATTGCAGTTCTCAAATAGAGATTTCAGGCCGTAATATAACGATAGAAACATCGCCTGAGAGCCTTTGTTTCTCATCTGTATGCCAGTTATTACGAAATTTTTCATGTTACGTAATAGCCCTCTTGATGATTATTCGCCTCGGCGTTTGAGTGCCTGCCAGCAACCTTGGTCCCGTAGTGATATTCGATACCCCCTAATGGTATCCGAGCACCGTTCAATCCGCTGGCAAAACTTGAAAACAGGCCTCGATGCCAGTCGAAAATTGCTGCGGCGGCGCCGCCGAGACCCATTGGCTTGGTGACCTCTTCACTACCGTCGAGGCCTTCGTCGTGCGAACTACCAGACGGTGTGCCGTAGCGCAGTTGGAATAATCGGTTAGCCCATATTTGACTTTCCTGCCGACCAATTGGGTCTGCACGAAACCCGCTTTGAGCGCTTACCCACATTGACCATCGCAACCGCGCCTTCTGGCCTAGCGGGCGGCTTGGGTGGCGGAAACGGGCATCGGCACTGGACAGCCTGCACACCGCCAGGCCGGTGAACCAACCCTAATTGGCGCTATCCGCCCGCCCATACCAGTGACGAAGAGACTGGCCGCTTATCTGCTCGAGTGCCTCGACAGAAGGGCCATAATATTCATCTAGCCGCTTTCTGAGGTCCTCTGTCAGCTGGGGGTACTCCGTCTTGCGCGCGATCAGCCCCCGGGCAGCTTCGAACGGCGCGGTCCCACGCAGGGGGCGAACCACCGGCTTCATCCATGCAAGTCGCTTGCGCAATCCGGCGGGCACGAGCGGCGCAGCCTTGTCTTTTACTTTTCCTTGCCCCTCTCGTGCCAGAGCACGCGGCGGCAAGCCCAAATGGGCACGGACCCGCGATATCTGCGCCTCGGGAGCTTCCGAAACCCCTTCGAAAAACAGGATAAGAAGTCGTTGTCGGCCGAAGAGATCGATAAAGGATTGCAGGTGAGACGCGAAGCTCCCCGAACCGAGGATCTGCATATTTTCGCTTAGTGAAGGATTGAGATATGACTCGATATCGGCGCTCACTTCGCCGCGCCTGAACAGCATACAGTAGCTTGAATATGCCCGCTCGACAGGATTGCGCAACTGCGCGATCAGCTTCACTTGGGGCAGATCGCGATGGAGACGGGCAGCCGCTTCGGGCACATAGAGGTAGGAATTGGATTTCTCGCCAACAGTCCTACCGGCCCCCTCCTCGCTGAACTGCGACAAATACCAATCCCGCCCCCGATCATACTCCCTTGAGAAATAGTGGAGCTCCGGGTCCGGCATATAAACCGCCGGATCCGACTGCAATTGTGTTTGGAGCCAAGTCGTTGCCGACTTTGCGGCACCAATGATAACAAAATCGATGTCACTTAGCTGCATTGGCTGCTGGCACCTCTGGTTGATGCGCTGGAACGGGTAGCGAAACACGCCATCAAATCGCACAGCTAGAGGCGGTCTCACACTTGGCGAAGTCTTTGACATGCCCTGCGGAGCGGAAATCCACCGGCGCGACAACTTGAGTGAACGAATGGCTGCGATCGTTCAAGCACCCCTTCGCAGTAACCACTTTGATTTCCGGCATCTCATTGCGGGCGCAAGGATATACCAATGCCCTCTTTTTCTAACGGAGCAAATTTGGCAACTCGTTGCACCAGATCTTGAAAGGTTCGGCGCGCGCCGGGCAATGGCATAGGCAAAAACAGATTGTGTAAATATCAATGTTGAAGGGATGAAGATTTGATATTTACCGACCCTCTATTTCTGTTTGCATTTCTACCGATCTCCTTGATTGCATTCTATATGATTGCATATTTCTTCGGTAAGAATTATGCTCTGGCCGTACTTTTCATTTCCTCTGTAGTATTTTATATTCCCTATGGAATAGCATCTGCCATTTTGTTAATATTAGCACTTGTCGTTAATTTTTCCGTCGCGGCAGCAATCACTATTATCGGAGATGACAATAAAAACAGAAGGAAGATTTATCTAGCTGGCCAAGCTTATAATATAATATCCCTGTGTTACTTCAAGTACAAGATTATAACTCTTCTTTTCGGTCCAAGCGCCGGTATTATGGTTGATATCGCCGGGATCGCAATTCCCGCGGGCATTTCCTTCTATACGTTCCAAGGCGCCGCCTTTCTGGCAGACGCCTATGCACGCGAGAAAAACGTCGCCCAGTTCCTCGGCGGGTTGGGCTCGACGAAATCCATATGCTCGGCTTTCGGCAGATATGGCGCATTCGTAAGCTTCTTCCCGCAGCTCATAATCGGACCGATTACCTATCTCAGCGAGTTCAACCCTCAGATACAGTCCAAACGGTTCCTTCGCCTGAACCCTATCGATCTCGCTGTCGGGCTGAGCTTCATATCGATCGGCATGTTCAAGAAGGTCGTTATTGCCGACAATCTGGCGCCTACAGTCGATATCGTTTTCGGCGCCGCTCACGTGGGCGCCGAAATTCACCCGCTCCAGGCGTGGATTGGTGCGCTGGCTTACATGGGCCAGCTCTATTTCGACTTTTCCGGCTATTCGGACATGGCACTGGGTCTCGCGCGCATGTTCGGATTGCGTTACCCCATAAACTTCTTCTCGCCGTTCAAAGCGAACGGAATCATCGACTACTATCGTCGCTGGCACATGACCCTCACGCGAGTAATTGCCCGGTTCCTCTATACTCCCCTGTCGGTCGCCGGAACGCGCTACAGCATGTTCAATCGACTTGCCCCGGTTCCGGCGCATCTCCTCAGCTTATGGCTGCCGATGTTGATCAATTTTCAGATCATCGGCCTTTGGCACGGAGCCTTGTGGACTTTCTGCGTCTTCGGACTCATGCACGGTTTCTGGTACGCTCTTGAGACGGAAGTCCGGGCGACAAAATGGTACAAGGCAGTCAAGAAGACGGCGTCCCCGATCATCCTCGGGTTTATCGAGCGAGCGGTGTTTTTCTTGCCGCTTCTGCTCAGCCTGGCCATGTTCCGTTCGGAAAGCGTGAGCGGCGGTTTTCATCTGTTTTCGCAGATGTTCGGCACCGCGATCGACGCTCGTTCGCTTTTTAACATGCGCGAGCCCGTAGTGATGCTGACGGTGGCATTTTCGATCATCTACCTCTGCCCGAACAGCGTCGAGATCATGCGGCGATACCGGCCTGCCATCATGACCTACGAAAACAAGAGTTACGGGCCGGCGTTCCTACGTGGCCTCTGGCGTCCGGGCTGGGTACAAGCGAGCTATATTTCCATACTGGTCATCGCTTCGCTTTATTACGTGTCCCGCCAGCCGCCTTTCCTCTATCAGGGATTCTGACGGCATGACGAAACCGATCCTGTCAGCGAATTTTGCGCCACCTGGGGCGCGAGCCCCCGTCAAGGCCTCTCTATCCGCGATTCGCTGGCGGTCGACACGCCCGATGATCTTGGCGGCGTCTCTTATCACAGTCATTTATCTGTCGCTTGCAGCCATCGTAATCGCGGTCGATCCCCACAACATCTACAGCTGGGGCGCCGAACCGCGCATAGAACGAGGTGACACACCCAGAGACTTGGTTATCGACTGGATCGATGTTGCGGCCAAGGATCCGGCCTACAACACGTTCCTCGTGGGAAGTTCGGTAACCGCGATGTACACGCCAGAATACATGAAGGGTGTTCTCGGCCCAGACGCCCATGTTGCAAATCTCAGCTATGGTGGTCCCCGACCTCGCGACCGGGATCTGGTTCTCGATCGGCTGGTTGCAAATCCGACGATCCAGCATGTGATCCTGACATTCGATTGGACATACATTCAAGACCCCGAAGTCACCAATCGCAGCTTTCCGGCGTTTCTCTATGATAGCGATATCACCAACGACCTTCGTATGGTGAACTTCCCCACCATCCGAAAAGCATTCGATATACTGGGCGGCAATCTATCGTACAGCAATCCGGACGATGCGACCTACAAAACCTATGTCGATAAGATGTATGAGGGCTTTCAGCATCCGTCGGAAATGACCAAGATCGCGCGATTGGTCGAGCGCCATCGAACGGAGATCGGGGCTTCGAGCGGCAGGGATTGCGCCAGTTTTCATGCCATAAACGATCAACTCGTCCCGGATGTGAGGGCGCTCTCCGACAGAGGAGTCAAGGTGGACATAATGATCCCCATCGCCTCCTATGCCTTTTACTATGTCCGTCGAAACGATATCAGCCCAACCCTGCTCGACGAACAGATGATCGCGCGGCGCTGCCTTGTGAATGCCGTCGGCGACCTGCCACATGTGAACATCTTCGCTTTTGACGACGATCCCGCCGTAGCCGGCGACCTCGCCAATTTTCGTGAGGTCGGACATGTGTACGACCCTGCAATCCTGCGCAGGTTTGTTACTGCTACAACGACCGGAACCGGTCGCTTGACCCGCGACAACTTTCCGACCCACGAAAGAGCCATTCGCTCCGCAGTTGAAAATTATCGCCTCACAAACAGCTATCTGGGTCGCGCGACCGCCACGGAACCATCCGAAAACACGCGATCGAATTCGAGCACCTCATAGTCAGCCGACTAGAAGGATTGAAAACATGTCAGAACACCAAGCCATTCTCGACAAGGTCACCGAAATCATCCGGGACCTGTTCGATGAATATGACGGTCCCGTCACCATGGAAACAACCGCAAACGATGTGGCTCAGTGGGACAGCCTTTCGCATGTCCGGTTGATGGTCATGATCGAGATGGAACTGGGCGTTCATTTCGGCACGTCCGAAATGCAGAGTTTCAAGAACCTCGGAGATCTCGTCAGAGCGGCTGCGAAACAGAGCGGATGACGGTCGGCAATTTTCCCTGGCGACCTCCTTTGGCGCAGGACTGGGCCGAACGGCTCACCGATATCGAAGGTGTATTCGCAGACGGTCGCGAGCCGGATTATGTCGCGCTCAAGACTTTGGCCAACCAGCAATTGGGTATGCGCGAACAATTGCGGATCGAGCGCCTTGCCAAAAAACTGGATAAGGCGGGTCTAACGGGTTCCTCATTTACGCCGGTAACCATCGGACTTCTTGGCAATCGTACGCTGAGCTATCTTCCTGATCCACTGGCCGCCTCTGGCTTGGCCCGGGGTCTCAAAATATCTTCGGTAGAGGCACCCTACGACAGCGTCGCAAGTTTTGGCTACTCGCCTGCCAACTGTTTTGGTCGTTCTCTGGATGCGCTGCTGGTAGTGCTCGATGAAAGCGCGTTTGCAAGCAAGCGACCGATGCTCGATCAAGCTGCCGAAGACGAAGCGCTTGCGGATGCAGCGAACCTTGTCGCTGCCTTAGCCGCCGCCGCTCAAGAGAAATCGGGCTGCCAAGCAATATTTGGTACTCTTCCTGGGGCTCTACAGGTCTCATCGTCGGAACTGGCAACACCCGGCACATCCGCGCGCTTCCGGCATCGCATCAACCTTTTGCTCGCAGAAGGCGCCAGGGAGGGTCGCTGGCTAATATGGGATCAAGCGGCGCTGGCTAGCCGGGTTGGACTGGAAACCTGGCTCGATCCCGTCCGCTACCACGCGGCCAAGATACCTTTCAGTGTTGATGTGTGTCCCTTGGCCGCCGACAATATTGCCGCTTTGTTGGCAGCGATGAAAGGGAAGGCAGCGCGCGGCCTTGTTCTTGATCTCGACAACACGTTGTGGGGCGGCGTTATCGGCGACGACGGTCTCGCTGGGATCAGGCTGGGCCAGAATTCGCCTGAGGGAGAAGCGTTTGTCGCATTTCAGAATTTTGTCCTGAGCTTGCGCGAACGCGGTGTAGTGCTGGCCGTATGTTCGAAGAACACCGATGAAATCGCCCGCGAGCCATTTCGCAAGCATACCGAGATGGTTCTTAAGGAAGACCATGTCGCCGTGTTTCAAGCGAACTGGAGCGACAAGGCTACGAATATCAAAACGATAGCCGAAACGCTCAGTCTAGGTCTCGAGTCCTTCGTATTCGTCGACGACAATGCCGCCGAACGCGAACGGGTAAGGCAGGAGTTGCCTCTCGTTTCGACGGTGGAAATCGGCGACGATCCGTCTTTCTACATCGAACGGATCGCCCAATCGGGCCTGTTCGATCATCTTCCTCTGAACAAGGAGGATGTTTCTCGGGCAGAGAGCTATGGCGGGCGGGCAGCGGCTGCCGAAATTCGAGCCAAAATCGGGAACTACGAGGATTACCTAACTTCACTCGAAATGCGCATGACGATCGCGCCGTTCGACGAAGCCGGGCGTAGCCGCATCGCTCAGTTGATCAACAAATCCAATCAATTCAATCTGACCACACGGCGCTACAGCGAAGATGAGGTCAGGAGAATGGAGGACGATCCGGGCCTGATAGGATGGCAGGTTCGCCTAGAAGACAAGTTTGCTCAGCACGGCATGATCGGTGTGGTGATCGTGCGAAGAGATGACAATGCCTGGTCCATCGACACATGGCTGCAGTCATGTCGTGTGTTAGAACGAGGTGTCGAGCAGACCGTGATGAACAACCTGTTCGAAGCCGCCGCGCAAGCGAGAATCGAAGAAATCCAAGCGCTTTACATCCCTACGGACCGGAACGGTATGGTGTCCGATTTCTACACAAGACTGGGCTTCACTCTAGTCGACGAAAATGACGATGCATCCATCAGGTATTCTTGTGCGGTGACAGACTACGAGCCCCATCTCAGCTTTATCGATGTCAGCCTCTAAGTTGGCTCGACTCGGCACCGCGAGAACTACTGATTGCCCCAACTACGCGCCGGGCAAACGGCCAGGTTGATAAATGACCATTATGCGGTTTCGCGATTTTCCAGATCAGGCCGCGTCGGACTGAACAGGCTCTCGAAAGCGGGCTTGAAGATTTCGCTCAAGTCTGTCCGTCGTCAAAACATTCAGCAGAATTCGTCGGTTATGCTGAGGGCGAGCGGGCGGGGAAATTCTTTCGCCTGCCCGGCAAGCGATTTGGACCTTGGGCGTTTGGGCTTCATCTTTGTACCTTCGGCACTACGACGAAGCCCAATTCCACCTTAAATCATGACCTCAAACCTGTGCCATCAGTGCTGGCGGGGACAAGGCAGCGTGTCCGCCCGCCTTACGTTTTGCTTTCTCTTCCAAATCCTGCACAGCGATTTCTGACAGTTGCCCGGTCGGGTCGATTTCCAACAGCTCAGCCAAGAGCCCGCTGCGCAAATCGTAGACCCAGCCATGCAATGTCAGATCTTGCCCCCGTTCGAAGGCGGAACGGACGGTGTCGGTGTTCGCCAGGCGGACCAATTGTTCGCGCACGTTAAGTTCGGCCATTCGGTCCTGCCGTTGCACCCGATCGTCGATCGCCTCGAGCTCCGCGCGATGCATGGCGAAAACCTCTCGCGCTGCCAAAAGCCACGAACGCACGTGACCGGACCCACCATCCGTCATCGCCGTTTGGAGACCGCTGCATCCGTAATGGCCGCAAAGGATGATATGCGCGACCTTGAAGTCCTCGATCGCGTGCTGGAGATCCGCCATAAGATTGTCGTCATCCTGATAAACAAGGTTGGCGAGATTTCGGTGAATGAACAACTCACCAGGGCGGGTCTGCGTTATGTGCTGTGGCGACACGCGGCTGTCCGATCCGCCGATCCACATAATCTCGGGCGATTGACCAGACGTTTGCTGCGCGAAGTAGTCCTTCTTGCGCTCCCGCATCTCTGCAGACCACGTCTTGTTCGACAGAATCAGTTCGCGGATGGTTTTCATGCGTAAGCAACCTTCTTTCGTGGAGCATCGAGCCGCACGGCGTCGAGGTGGTCGATATCGCCCCGGATACTCAACGTGATGTCACGAAATTTCGCGTTACGCGCGAAGCTGTTGATGATGTCGACATTGTCAGGATCGACGAACTCCGCCCGCTCGAGATCGATCACTACGCTGGCGCCATCCGGCACCTTGCCGAGCGATTTTTGCAGTTCGTATTTGTGGATGAAATAGAGGTTGCGCCTGGCGCTGACCAACCAGAACGCATCGTCGTTCGCCACGCTGACCGCAGTGCGAAAATTGCGCGCGACGACAAAGACAAAGCCAATGGAGAGGCCGATGATGATGCCGCGCAGCAAGTCCGTGAACAGGATCGCAGAGATCGTCGCGATGAAGGGCACGAACTGGTGCCATCCCTGCTGCCAACGCCGAAGGTAGAGTTCAGGCGTGTTGAGCTTGTAGCCGACCTGGACCAGGATCGCGGCAAGAGCCGCGAGCGGGATCAGGTTCAACAGCGCGGGGACCAGTAGCACGCTGAGCAAAAGCCAAAAGCCGTGGAGGATAGCGGAACTCTTCGTTTCGGCCCCTGCCGCGACATTGGCTGAGGAGCGCACGATGACCGAAGTGAGCGGAAGACCGCCGATCAGCCCAGAAAGGAAGTTGCCTCCGCCCTGCGCCAATAACTCATGATTCTTGTCGGTCGTCCGGCGGCGAGGATCTAGCTCGTCAACCGCTTTGACACAGAGCAGGGATTCGAGGCTCGCGACGATCGCTAGCGTGAGAGCCACGATCCACACATCCGCCATGCCGATGGCGCTAAAGTCAGGCGTGCGGAACTGGCCCACGAACTCGCCCAGCGAACCGGCCATTGGAACCTGTACCAAGTGGCTCGGTTCGATGGCGAGCGCTGGTGCAAACAGCCTGAAGGCCTCGTTGGCCAGAACGCCAAAGATCACCACGACCAACGGGCCAGGAAGTAGCCGCAACGGGCCGTCTTTCGGTTTTTTCGCATCCCACCAGAACAGGAAACAGAGCGATATCAGGGCGATCAGCATCGGCCCTGGAAGGAAGAAGTCCCGCGCAGCGTAGAACAACGCGGAAAGCGTGTTGAGCCCATCGGGCTGGAGGAAGCTGAGGCTGCCTTGGAAATCGCCGTCGTAGCCGAGGGCATGGGGGATCTGCTTGAGTATCAATATTAGGCCGATAGCCGCCAGCATGCCGGTGATGACAGAACTGGGAACGAATTCCGAAAGCGTGCCCGACCGGGTGAAGAACAGCGCCACCTGGATTAGGCCGGACAGGGCCACCGCGAGCAAGAAGACCTCCCAGCTAGGAAGGACCTCCAAGGCATCGAGCACGATGACGGTCAGGCCTGCCGCAGGCCCGCTAACCGACAACTGCGACTTGGACAGGGTGCCGACCACGATGCCGCCGACGATACCGGCGATCAGACCCGAAAAGAGCGGAGCGCCGGATGCCAGGGCGATGCCGAGACACAGTGGCAGGGCCACCAACGCCACAACGATCGATGCGGGGATATCCTTGCCCAGCGAGGACAAGAATGTCGTTTTCTCAATCACGTCGATTCCTTTGCATGCATTCGAGTATTTGAGCGCGTGCCGAGCCATTCCGACCGGCAGCAATCGTCTGCGGTAGAAAGAAGGTTGAGCCGGCGCGGCGGGTTCTCCTGCGAACAACGCACCGGCTCAAAAGCGAGGGGCTTAGGCCGCTTCTTTTTGTGCGGCAGGCTCTGAGCGGGCGTCGGCGACAGGCGGATCGCCTCCTTCGCCCAAGGCGGCGAACCGGCCGGTGCTGCCATCAAGCGCACGGATTGAACCGCTTTCGATATCGAACACCCAGCCGTGCAGCCTCAGCTTACCGCTGGCGAGCGCGGCGGCAACGGACGGGTGACTGCGCAGATGCACTAGTTGAAGGATAACGTTTTCTTCCACCAGCCGATCGAGTTTGTCCTGTTCGCCGACGCCCTCGCAACAGGCGTGGACAATGTCGCGCGCGGCGGTGGAATGGCCGATCCATGCCTTGACGGACGGCATGGCGTCGAGCGCGCCGGCGGGTGCGAAATGCGCCTTCATCGCGCCGCAATCCGCATGCCCGCAGATCACGATGTCCGTCACCCCGAGCCCTACCACCGCGTATTCGATGGTCGAGGTCACACCGCCGTTGATCGCCTGCCACGGCGGCACGATGTTGCCTGCATTCCGGATCACGAAGAGGTCGCCGGGAAGCGATTGGGTGATCAGTTCAGGAACGACGCGGCTGTCCGAACAGCTGATCATCAGCGTCTTCGGATTCTGTCCTTCGCGTCCGAGGGTTCGCAGGTTCTCCTCGTGTTCGGGATAGATATCCTCGCGGAACCGCGTGACGCCTTCCATCAATCGTTTCATGGTGCACTCCTTGGTTGCAGGCCGATGGCCCTTTGTCGCAGTGCACAATCTGATCCGCGCGTTTCCGCAAGATGCTCACTTTATTTCAAAGTTTTTCCGGTGGCTGTTTTCGCGGTATGATGAGGGCGGCGCGCAGACCCGTTGGTTCCAGCCTTGACAGCTCGAGCCTTCCGCCATGAGCTTCCGCTACGTTGACCACGATGCTCAGTCCCAAGCCCATGCCGGGATAGCGATCGGACCGGGCGGTATCGAGCCTTTCGAACGGTTGCATCACGCGCCTCATGTCCGCCCAAGGTATCCCGGGACCTCGATCCTCCACGGCGATGATTGCGCAACCGCCATTTAGGGCGAGGCTTATCGTCGGATCCCTTCCGTACTTCACGGCATTGTCGGCTAGGTTTTCGATCGCTCTGGTCAGAGAACCGTGCAGCGCATCAACAATCGCCCGTTCGGGTCCCCGGTAGCGGACGTCGAACCCCAGATCGTCAAATTTCTCTCCAATGGTCTGACACAGGCTGGACAGATCGGTCGGCTGGTAATCCTTCTGCAAATCGCCGGTCTCGAAGAAATCGAGCAGTTCCTGCAGCATCCTAGTCATTTGATCGATGTCTGCGCGAGCCTCTGCACAGTCCTGCTCATCACTGATCGCACCGATCCGAAGCCGCAACCGGGCAAGCGGCGTGCGCAGATCGTGACCGACGGCCATCAGGGCCTGCGTGCGCTGGTTCATGACGCCCTCAATGCGGTCCTGCATCGAGTTGAGCGCGTGAGACACCTGGCGCAATTCAAGCGGTCCGGACTGCTCGTCGAACGAAATGCGCGCGGACGTACCGATCAATTGTGCATCTGAGGACAAGCGTCTGAGCGGCGCGCTCAGAGTTCGCACGAGCACCGCTGCCGATCCGAGGACCAGAAGCGCCACGATGCCGACCCGTATCGATGTCCCGATCAGTGCAGTCCAGCCGGCCACCGGTTCGTTCGCCTCGAACGCGATCCAGACACCCTCGTCTATTTCGAGGGCTCCCTTTAGATGGCGATCGAGATCGAGCGGAGACCTGCGGACCAGAGCCAGGCGCAGGGAATGATCGCCAAGTTCCGGCTCCCAGAGCATGATCGATTGGGCGATTTCGCTGGCGTCGGATTCGATGCCTGGGCCGATCTCGGGCTCCCCTTCGACGAGCCACATTTGTAGATGTATGGTCGAAAAGCTTGTGAGCAACGGTACACGGTCGGACGGTGCAACGGCCTCCACGACCCGTTTTGCGATCAACAGCTGCTCGGCGATCCGTTTGCCAAGATGCTGGCGCTGGATGTGGGTTTCGCCGGCGCCCATCAGGAGACTTCCGGCCAGGAACTGCACGAGTACGGCCAGCGCCAGGACCAGCGTGACACGGCCCGTGAACCCTTTCGGCCAGAGCCGGCCGCGACCGATCACCGTTCGACTTGCCCGGTGAAAACGTAGCCGACACCGCGGACGGTGCGGATAAGTTCGCGCCCCCCTTCGACCGAACCGAGCTTGCGCCGCAACCGGCTGACCAAGACATCGACGCTGCGATCGCCGCTATCGCGTCCCGGCAGGCGGTCGCGAGAATGTTCTAGAAGCGTGTTCCTGCCGATCACGCGCTGCGGCATGTCCACCAGCACGTTCAAGAGATCGAATTCTGCCTCCGAGATCGATAGGCGTCCACCGTCCGGAGCAAACAGCTCTCGACGGCGCCGATCAATCTGCCAGCCATCGAACCGCGCGATCGCCGAATGGTCCTGCGTGTCGCGGCCGGCTGGCTGTTCATGTCGCCGAAGGACCGAGCGGATGCGCGCGACCAATTCGCCTGGATCGACCGGTTTGACGAGATAATCGTCGGCCCCTAGCTCAAGCCCCACTATGCGGTCCGTATGGCTCGAGCGCGCGCTGATGAAGATGATCGGCACGGTGCTTCGCTGACGTAGCCATCGGCACAGATCAAGGCCGCTCGTGCCGGGAAGCATGACGTCTAGGATGACCAGATCGTATCGCTCCGCCGACGCGCGGAATTCCGCCGCGGTCGCATAGCCTCGAATAGGGAACCCGCTCTGTCGGATATGCCGAGTCAGCAATGTGCGAAGGGCGCCGTCATCCTCGACAAGCGCGATTTCATAGATGCGTTCGTTGAATTGCATTGGCAGGCCTGAGTGCCGGCCCTGTAGAGCCATACGGGGCGAACGAAAAGCACGATTTCGTTATCCGTGTTCGCCCATCATTGTGGGAACCGGTCACCTGTCCGGCGCCCATCTCCTGCCGCAAGAACGCCGCGAGCGAGGCGCGCTTTTTTGCAAACGCGCAGCTTGTCCGGTGGCTTGCGACAGGCAGAAATTCGGCTCGCAGGGGGACCGCTGCGACCGCCGGGAGAAACCTTGTGGGCATAACGATGGCATTGGCCACCTTGATGGTCGCGTCCGCAACATGCGGGACCGGCGCGATGGCAGGGCGGCCCGGTGTGAGCAGACTGATCCAGATAGGCATAGCCACTCCTATTGGTCGATACCGCAAGGGTTTGGTGCGCGAATGCCAAGCTGGCGATTTGCCATGCTATAATCGGGATCTGGCTGACATGAATACGCAGTGAGACATCAGATGATGGGACGAAGCCTTCGTCCAAGATTGGCTCTTCTTCATGTTGCCTTCAGCAGATTGGCGGAGCGGCGTTGCGCGACAGCAATCGGTCGCGAGACCAAAGTCGGCGTTGAGACGTGCGGTCTGGAAGTGGTTACTTCGCTTCCAGCCTCTAAACCGCCACTATGCCGGTCTCAGCACCCCCCGATAATGCACGATGCGCCGCACCGACGGCAGCGCGATCGGAACGTCGAAGTGTAACACGCCGCCCTCCTCCCATTCCCGCGCCAGAGAGCGGCCGGCGACCACGACCTCATGCCCGGCGTCGCTCAATCTGCGGCTGATCCGCCCGCCAAAACCGCCATAGCCGCCGAGCACGAGAATAAGGCTCACAGGATACGGTCCTGCCAGCGTGCATCGGGCACAAAACACTGTTCGCGCCAGCCGAACAGGCGATAGCGGTTGCGAGCGATCAGACGGTAGACGAAGTCGCGCAGCGCGCGCGGGATGAGCTGGAACACGGTCGAGACACGCCACGGCCAACCCAGCCCCGCCCAGATCGCCAGTACCGCGTTGCTATCGCGGAGCACGCGCATACCATCGACGACGATCAGCGTATCGGGATCGTCTGGGTCGACCCCGACGCGTCTCATCAGGGCCGCACCTGCCGGTCCCTGCATAGCGGCAAGCCGAAAACGCCCCTGCCGGTCGTGCTTGAGCACGAACCGTGCATTCGCCGAGCACAGCACGCAATGACCATCGTACACAATTACCGGAGACACTTCAGCCGGCGAACTAGTTTGGGTTGATGACTCTGGTTCAGACGTAAGCTGGTTTGACGATCGATGCTTCATGCGTCCGGATTAGCATCCTCGCTTTGTCCGCGCACTCGGCAATCCCCGGGAGCGCCACAATCGAAGCCACGCGAGGCATATCCACCGCCATCTCTTCACCGCTAGCCAGGGGGTCAGAGGCTCGCTCAACAGCAATATCTACCGGGCCATGGGCCGGTGCCGTTATGCGGAGCAGAGCCACTGACGGGTCGTAACGAGGCGCATCTGCACTACCTCCCGGCACTTTCAAGCTCGACAGTTAGAAAGCTAAAGCTAGCTCAACCCGTAGTGCGCGGGCAAATTCTGGACGCGCGTAGAGATAGCCGCCAGCATTCGCGTCGAGATCGAAAGAGCCATTGCGCGGATTGCCTTCGGTTAGTCCCAATGCGTTGGTTAGATTGGTGACATGCGCAGCCAGGGTGATCCGGTCGGTCAGCAGTGCGCCAATGTTCAGACCGATCAGCGTATATGCGGGCAATGGCTGCGTATTGGCGATATCGCTGTAACGGCGAGAAAAATACTCGCCGGTCAGCGCGATCTTCAGTCGGTCATTCAGCAAGGCGACACGCGGCACCGCGCGCAGAGACAGGCGTGGCACGCGAATGAGCCGATTGCCCGAATAATCGCACAGCACCGGTGCATCGTCCAGAATCTGGGTAAAGGCGAAATTGCGATAGCGCCCATCCTGCAGCGTCGCCTGAACCGCCAGATCGAATACACCGGTAGGACGCCAGAGTGCCTCCAGTTCCACCCCGATGGTTCGTGTATCGGCGATCTCGGTCCGCTCGACATAGGCGTTTGTGGCTGTATCGAAGCGGAAATCGCTGAAGGGTAGGCGCTTGAAACGAGTGCCAAATACAGTGGCCGACAGACTCAACGATTCGGCAACGTAGTTCACCCCCAGCTCGGCCATGGTGATTGGCACTGTTTCTTGGTCGGTGCGCAGCGGGGCGGTATTGAAGTTGCTCGCGCTGGGCAGGCGAAAGCTGCGCGTGTACCGTGCGAACACACCCAGATCGGGTGACAGTGTGTAGTTGCCGCCGACCGACCATCCGAAGCCGGTGTCGCGGCGCCGAATGGGAATGGAGGTACCATCGGGACCAAGCAGCTGGTCGTCGGCCAGGGTCGATGGATCGCCGAGGTCGATGGCTGCCTGCCCAGCCACCTCGCCGTCGATCCGGTTCACTTCCCAGCGCATTCCGAAATCGACGCGTGCCGCCGAAGATATCTGCCATTCGTCGGATGCATGCACTGCCAGCGCATCGACGGCCATCCGCGCAGAGTCGAAAATCGAGCCGTAGCGTTGTATGCCGCTATCGGTATAGCGGCCCGTCACATCCCCTAACACATCCAGCGCGACTGCATCGATCAATCGCGCCTCGTCCGCGACTTCCAGCAATGCAGTGCCCATATAGCGGTCAAAGCTATATGCATAATGCGCCACACCGATACTCAGTGCGACATCATGCTGGCCGGCACCCCACAGGGTAGACGTCAGCTTGGTTTCGGCGAGCACCTCATCTAGCGGAACGGAGACGGCCAGCAGGTTGGCACCCGTGAGCAATGCATTCGCGGATTCCGAAAATGCCGCGTCATCCGATACATATTTCAGTGCCAGTTGTTCGAGATCGGGAAAGGCTTCTCGCATCTGGCCCTCGATCGAGGCGAGGTAATCTTCCCCCGTCATCGGGGCGCCGGTTGGGAACAGGGCATTGCGCGTCGTGGCGCTATCGCGCCAGCGCAGCGCGCCATGCCATTCGCTGCCGCCACCAAGGTCCAGCGTTCCGCGCAGCGTGATCGCGGTCAAACGCGTATGCGTTCCCTTGGAAAGGTCGAAAACGGTCGGTACGAGGCCGTCGTAAAGCGGGACTTTCAGCGTCTCCGGACCAGCAAGTGAATCGCGCAGGGGATCGAACCCCGCGATTGCTTCGGGCAGGCCGTCGTCTCCCAGACCGAGAGGTACGGGCAGGTAAAATGTCACGCGGTCGTCCAGATGGCGGACATCTAGCGACAAGCTGTTCCCTCCGCTGCGATGATCGAGTGCCACGCGCAGCTGCCCACCGCTGTCGGCGGTATAGCCGGGCAATCTGCGTCCGCCGTCACGGCGATAGAAACCACCGGCTACCAGCCCCCATTCGTCCGAAAGCCGCAGCGCTTGATAGCCATCGAGCCGCGCATAGCCGCGATCGCCGCCCGTGAGCGTAACGCGCCCACCCTGTTCGTCGAGTCCCGATCGGGTTATAAAGTTGGCTACGCCGCCGGGCGCGTTGGGCATGAACAGGCTTGCAGGACCACCGCGCACGACTTCGACGCGCGCGATCGTATCGTCGATGCGGAAAGACTGGTCGGTATTTAGATAACCAAGTGCACCATCATACTGAACCGCAATGCCGTTTTCCGCAAAGGCGACTGCCGAAAATCCGTCGGTCGGTATACCGCGCGAACGGACATTGTTTCCCGCCTCTCCGCCGGACGATTCGACCCAAAAACCGGGAACTTGCCGGAACAACGACGCAGTGGAAGGCGGCGCGGTGAAATCCAGACGCTCTCGCGAGATAGACGTTAAAGCGTAGCTCATTTTACTGGCCGCGATCGGCGAGTCGACGGCACGGCCCGTCACTACGATCTCGAGCGGTTCTGCTGGAGAAGGGGGATCTGCCGATGGCGACGGCAATCGGGCAGACCTTGGTGTCGCGCGGGGTTTGGCGGCTTGTCGCGCTGCAACCGCGCGCAGGGTTATCCGTCGCGCATCATGGGTCGCCATGGACAGTCCCTGCCCCGCCAAGAGTCGCTCCAGCGCTGCCGCCACTGTCATCCGGCCCTTCAGCGCGCGGCTGCGCTTTCCCTTTGCGGCATCATAGGGGAACAGGATCTGCACGCCGGCCTGCCGCGCAAATTGCTGAAGTGCGTCGGCCAAATCGTCAGCCGGTACATCGAATGTACGCTGGCTTTCCCGCGCATGGACCGTCGATGGAATAGCGCACAGCGCGAAGCCCATCCAGAGCTGCACGCCAAAGGCAAGAACATAGGCTGGGGAAAGGGCACGCAGCGCAGTGCGTACTGGGCCAAACATAACACGGCTCTAGCCCGCCATTTGGTCACTATCGTGTCAGCAGGCTGACTGCCCTAGCGCTCTCCGGTCTCGATCCGTAGCGCATTGCCGACAGCCAGCAAGGCACCAGACGCGGATCTGATCCGCAGATGAACCGGATGGTGTCCGGAAGCGAGTTCGACTTCAACGCCGCCAGCGGCATTGGCCAGCGGCAGGTCCGCGATCAGGCGTGAGCCGTCATAGACCTCGATCGTGCTGCCCTCCGGGGCCTGCACATCGGGCATCACCCGTACCAGCGGTCCATTGAGTTGCAACGTCCCGCCCATGCGCGCGGTCCTACCTTCTCCGGTAGCCGAAAAGTCGAGATGTAGTGGAGCGACGGATGGATCGACCACAACGAAACTGCGGCCATGGCGAATCCCGTCGAACAGCGCCTGCGGCGTCAGATCCCGCGCCTCGATCACGGTAAGCGTATGTCCGATCGCACCCAGCTCTCGTACATCGGGATCATGATTGTCGCTGCCGCCCAGCGGCGTCAAGGCGAACCCATCCTCCAGGCGCTTCGTCCAGAACGGAATGGCCGAAATCGATCCTTCCGCATCGCGATCCGTCGATGCCAGCGAGGACCCGTTCACCAGTTCCATCGCATCGACCTTGGCGTAATCGACATCGTCCATGGTCCAGCCACAGCCCATACAGATTTCTCCACTGGGTAGGCCGGGATGGTTGATCGATACGATCCCGTCCAGTTCGTGAACTCGGTCGGCAATCGAGTTGAAACTGATCTCGCCGCCCTCGGTAATGCGAAAATCGATCGGGCTGGTGATACCGAAGATGTTGAAATGGCCGAAAAACGTAGTGATCTCGCGCCCCGGGATCAGCAGCATATCGTCGAAATAGTTCTGCGCTTCGAACAGGGCGCTCGCGTGGCTGGTGGTGTTGTGTTCGGTGATGGAAATGAAATCGAGCCTGCGTGCCTTGGCCGTTTCGACGGTGCGGAACAGCGGGCAAGGCACGCGGCGACCGGCAAGGCTGTCGCAGGAACCGTCGCTGTGGCCTGTATGCATGTGCAGATCGCCGCGATACCATCCTGGTCCGCGTCCGGCAGTAGGGGATGGCGGCATTTGCGCCTCGGCTCCGCGCAGGAACCAGATTCTTGCATGCCACCGTGCCGTCACGCCCTGCCGTATATTTGGAATTGCCAGGGCCAGCGCCCATTCACCCGCATCGATCGGGCCCGGCAAATAGGACGGTGTCGCGTCACTGCGCGCAATGGTGAATCGCGGTTTGTTGCCCCCGCTTGCCCCGCGGAACCCATGCATGTCTTCTATGCCGAGGTCGATAACGGTTTTTTCTTCGCGACCATCGTAGTCGAAGGCAACGACCAACCGGTCCACACCCTTGGGCACGTTGAATGCTGCCCGCTTGTAGCTTTGGTGGTCGGCACCCTCGATTGTGCCGGTAAGCTGCAAATCGGCTTCGCGCGCGGGAAGCGTTTTTTCTTGCTCCGGCGATTGCGCGAAAATCGCTGCCGGGGCCAGAGCGCTGCCGATCAGGATCGGCAGCGCTCCAAGCATCAATTCACTGAGCACGAGTGCCGCTCTGAAGAACGGCACTCTTCTTCCAAAGCGATTGCGCATCAGAACATGAAGCTCAACGATGCGCGAACCGTACGGCCGAACACCGGGCGGGCAAGGAAATATTCCGCATTGGCATCGCCGGCGTCGAACGAACCGGCTCTCGGATTGCCCTCGGTCAGGCCCAGTTCGTTGGTCAAGTTCGTGATGTTGAGGCCAAGGATGATATTGTTGGTCACCTCGCCGCGCGCATTGATGTTCAGCAGCGTATAAGAGGGAAGCGTCTGGTTGTTCGCAATATCGGGATAGCGCTTGGTATAGTGCTCCACTTCAAGTTCGGCGCGCAAGCGACCGTCGAACAGGTTGATCCCTGGCACCGCACGCAATGCCAGCTTGGGTACGCGGATCAGCTGATTACCGTCATAGTCGACCACATTGCCAGCCTGATCGGTATAGGTGAACCCCTTGTACTGCGGATCCTGCCATGTCGCCTGCAGCGCGAAATCGAAGAACTCGGCAGGTTTCACCAGAGCTTCCAGTTCGACGCCGAACGTCTCGGTATCGGCGATCACGACCTGCGGATCGTCGTACTGGTTCGTTTCCTCGTTGAAGCGGTAATTGGTGAAGCTGACACCTTCGAACTTCGAATAGAAGGCAGTGGCAAACAGGTTGAAGACGGAACTGCCATATTTGACGCCCAGCTCGGCCATCTTGATCGGTACCGAACGTTGGTCGGTACGCGTCGGATTTCCGTTGTATTCGCCCGCACTCGGCAGGCGGAATGTATCGGTATAGCGTGCAAACACGCCCGCATAGCGCGAGAACTGATAGTTCACCCCGACGGTCCAGCCCCAGTCGTCGAACGACCGGTCGACTGGGGTGAAAACACCGTTACCAGTCAGGACATTATCGTCGGCCAGCGTGCTGTCGTCACCTAGACTTACGGTCGACTTCTGGGCGACCAAGCCCTTGATATTTATCTTCTCCCAACGCGCCGCGGCGTCCACACGCAGCTCGGGCGTAATCTGCCACTCGTCACCGCCATAGATCGCCACGTTTTCCGCACCAATTGAGACGTTGTCGTAGATCGAGCCATAACGCAGAAAGCCGCCGTCCGTAACCGAACCGAAGACATCGCCGTTGGCATCCAGGGCGACGACGTCAACCAATCGAGCGTTGCCCTGCACGTCGAGCAGCGATGTGCCCATATAGCGGTCGAACCGGTAATCCGCGCTGCCATACGTAATCCCCAGCGCAAGGTTATGCGTGCCGCCTGCTTCGACTTCGGCGACGAGACGGTTGTCGGCAATGATTTCGTCGATCGGTACAGAAACCGACAACAGATTGCCGCCGATAACGAGACCATTGCCATTCGTGGATGAGGTCAACACTTCACCGTCGCTGACATACTGGGCCTGCAGCCCGGTCGCACCCGGAAACGCTGCCAGCGCCCCCGACAGCGAGGCGAGATAATCGTCGATTGGCGTGACGTTGCCGGTTGGGAACACGGCATTGCGCAGCATATCCGCATTCTTGTATCGCGTCTTCGATTCCAGCCTCACGACATCGCTCAAGGCCAACGCACCGGTCAGGGTGACCTGCGTCAGCTGAGTGTGCGAGCCCTCGGTCAAGTCGAAATCGTAAGGCTGGCCGACATTCAGGATGTCGATGCGTGTCGTGTCGCCGCCCGCCAGCGTGTCCGAGCGCGAATCGAAACCCGGCACGTCGGCGATATCGCCGTTCTCATCATAGGTCAGCGGGACGGGCAGATAGAAAGGCACCTTGTCCTCGATATGCTTGACGTCGAGCGCAAAGCTGTTGCGACCGTCGTCGTAGTCGATGGTGCCGCGGATCTGGCCGCCCTTCTCGGCTTTGAACCCCATGTCACGCATACCATCGCTTTCACGATAGAAGCCGCCGACGAAAACACCCCAGTTGTCGTCGAGGCTGGTGCCGTAATAGGCATCGACGCGGTTCAATCCATAATCGCCCCAGGTGTATTTTACGAGGCCGCCCGGATTGTCGCTGCCCTTGCGCGTGATGAAGTTGACGACACCGCCCGGCGCGTTGGGCGCATAGATCGATGCCGGGCCACCGCGCACGGCTTCGACTCGCGCGATGGTTTCGTCGAAGCGGAACGACTGGTCGGCGTTCAGATAGCCGAGGCCACCGTCATACTGCACCGAAATGCCGTTTTCCTGCAACGCAACCGAGGAATAACCATCGGTTGGGATACCGCGCGCACGGACATTGTTCGACCCCTCGCCGCCCGAAGATTCGACCCAGAAGCCCGGGACCAGTTTGAAAGTTTCCGCAGCGGACGCGGGATTGGTGATACGCAATGCCTCATCGCTCAGTGTGGTGACGGCATAGCTTGCTTCGGCTTTGCGCAATTCGCTGGTGCCGGCCCGGCCGGTGACGATGATTTCGTCGAAGCCGCCGCCGCGCTGGCCTTCGGCTTCGCTTGCTTCCTGCTCTCTGTCCGTGTCGGTGGCATCCTGTGCCATGGCGGGCGCCGCCAATGCCGTTGCGAGAGAGATGGCCGAAGCCGCGATCAACTGCTTCTTCATAATACCCCCATGAGGTGAAATCCGTTTGCGAGCGCTCTTGCTTCGGGCACGACCTCGCCGCGTCCGGCATCGCTCACGCTTCGCTGCGTGCGTACCGGTTGGCGGCATTGCCGAGCCCATCTTTGAACACTCTGATCCCAAGACGGAGGAGAGCGAAAATTCCGCCATCGAAGGTGCAGAATTTTTACGAAGAGCTGCGGAATAGAGCGCTAAAGCTCCAAATCGCGGCGGTTTTTATTTTTGGTAGAGCAGAATGGCTGTATCGCTCCGACGGCTGGCGATACCGAAACCGTCATACAGGCTTTGCAGAAAGCCGGATGGATCGTCGGTGCGGAACCGCCCCCCCAACCGGATCGCGCCGATTGCTGGATCGCCCAGCCGGATCGGCTCGGCCAAGTAGCGATTGAACTCATCCAAAGCGGCCGACAATTCCATTCCGTCGAAGATGATCTCGCCGCGCTGCCATGCACCGGTTTGCGCGAGTTCCTCGCTGGCGAGCGGCAGAGTCAGAAAGCCGGATGCGCTGGCGGTAAGCACCTCGTTGGCATGCAACATATCCGTGAAGCCACCGGCGGCGCTGACCGCAGCACTGCCCGCCATCACGGCAAAGCGGGGACCTTGTTCGAACAGCCGAACATTGTAGCTGCCACCGGCAAGCTCTGCACGCATCGTGGCGGCATACAGTACCGCACCCACCGCGCCTTTGCCCGCCAGCCTGAACGCCGCTTCACCGCTCTCGATCCAGATTTCGAGCGTTTCGCCCATGCGCCACGCGATTTCCGTGGCTGTGTTAAGACTAGCAAGTGCGCCGCCCGGCAATCGTACGACGCGCCGTTCGCCAATAGCGGTGGTGGCGGTTTCGCGCCGCATATGCATCCAGAACCCGGCACCGGTCGCAATGGCGGCAATGCTGGCGGCAAGACCTGTAATTGCTGCGCGCCGATCTATGCCTCGTCGCGGCAGTTCGGGCTCGATTGCCTCCATCGCTGAAGGACCGACAGCGTCATCGTCCGTCGAAGCCCAGCGCAAATCGCCGATCCGCTTCCAGGTGGCGGCCATTTGAGCAAAGACGGATGCATGACGCGGATCGCTGCTGCGCCATGCCTCGAACGCGACGGGATCGGCCGAGCCGGTATCCAGCCGGACCAGCCAGTCGGCGGCGGCCTCCGCTATTTCATCCCCTGCTTTCGCATCTTGCGACATTCGCCGACGGATTCCGTTACGCGTGTTTCTTCAGTGTCAGAACCATCGGCGTACCGCCATTTGGCAAGCAGACGAAGACCCTTGGACAAATGTTTCTCCAAGGTCGAGACGGAAATGTCCATCTTTGCCGCTACTTCGCGGGGTGAAAGATTGTCGATTTTTCGCAGACACACGGCTTCGCGGCAGCGAGGGGGCAGCCTCTCCAGATAGCCTGCCATGCGATTCAGATCTTGCCGCGCAATGGCCACGCGATCGGGCAGAGGCTGCTCGTCGACCGGCTCCAGCGCCTGTAGCGAAAGCGACCGGTCAAGCTGCACCACCTGAGCCTTGCGGAAGCGCTCGACCGCTTCATTGTGAATGATACGCAAGGTAAACGCATTGGGATTGGCGATCTCGGCCCAGTTGGACAGGCGGAACAGCCGGGCGTAGGCCTCCTGCACCAGATCCTCAGCCTCGTCGCCGTCGCGCGTCAGTCTCAGGGCATAGGCGCGGTGCTTTGCTCGATAGACAAAGACCTGGTCGGCAAACCATTGGTCGATCGGACGAAGCCATGACATTTGCGCACCCCATCAGCGTGTTTCCGCGCGCCGGATACGAGCCGAAAGTGACAGTTTGCAGTCCGCTTCGAGCGGAACGCGAGAACGCCCTACCCCCCGGAACCTGTTTTTCGATACCAGCGAAAAGGCGGTAGAGAAGAACACCCAGATCATCCGGCATCTGGATTCGAGAGCCGGACGGCGCGGCTTTTTTCAGATTCAATAATTTCTCTATTTCAATGATTTATGAGTAGATAAGTAGGAGGGAATGACGTTTTTGCTGGTTGTCCTAAGCAAATCGACACTCGATCGTCGCGATTCTAGCTCCAGTGCTCCATCTGCGCGGCCCCAAGCTTGGCAAATCGCACCGTCAGGTCGAAAGAAACTTGATCCCGGCGCATCAGAGCGCCGGGCCTCGGCTTCGGGTGAAGTTTGCGATGATCGTGACAATTTCTTCTGAAATAGGAAGGTCCGCCTCTCCATAGGTGGCGAGGTTGTCAGCCGGATCGTTGCCCGAGACGTCCTTCAGCACGTGATTGGCGTCAGGCAATATCTCGATCATGGCAGCAGGATTGGCCGATTTCAGTCTTTTCGCGTCTTCAATCGGTACCTGCAGGTCCTTGCCCCCCTGTACTATCAGCATCGGCAGGTCGACACGCGCCGACAGTTCGGCCGGGTCAAGCGCAAATGCGCTGATCAGATATTCCTGCACCGTCGGACTGAACAGGGGCAGCAACGGTTGCGGCAGGGACGGGGCATCAACCTTCTCGCCGGAAGTCAGACTATCGATCGCGGCATCCGCTGCCGGGATCAGGGACGTGTTTGCAGGGTTGGCACGAAGCTGTTCCCTGATCATCTCGCCCATAGGCTTGCCGGGAGCGGCGACAAGCACGAGGCCACACAGACCGTCGACCTCTTGGGCTGCAGCAAGCGAAACAAGCCCGCCCTCGCTATGGCCAATCAGCCAGACGCAGGATGCTCCGGTTTGCTCGCGTATCTCGCGTACCCATGATGCGGTGTCGGACACGTAATCGGCGATGGTCACGGCATTGGGGTCGGAGACCGCTGCGGCACTGCCAAACATGCCACGCTTATCGATGCGGACGGTCGTGATGCCCTGTGCCGCAAGCCCTTCTGCCAGCAGGCGGTAACTCGATGCCTTGACCCCCATGGGGTTGTTTCCATCCCTGTCAGTCGGGCCGGAACCGGGAATAATTAAAGCGACCGCTTCTTCGCCCTCTGAGCTGCGTAGCATCGTCCCCGACAGCGAGCCGTCCGGTCCCTGCGCCTCGATCGGCACCTCCGCCGCTGGCGTCGCGCCGGCGGAATAAGCCAGCACGCTCGCACAGGTCGCTATGGTGGCAAGTTTGATCATAGAATTCCCTTCGTATCGTTCCATGGATTTTCGGCCCAGCTAACAATTGCCGAAAACCGGAACCACTACAGGTTGGCATCTTGCCCTGTGTGCCCGACCAGTCGCAGCTCCCACAGACACAATCGGAAAGCGGGCGTTCGGTGTTGCCTGTTCCGTAAGGCAGGCCTTTGCCGAAAGTCATAGGCAGTGCACAACAGCAAGGGCAGACTGGGTTTCGCGTTATCGTCCAGACACTGAAGAGCGCGTTGGCCAGCAGATCGAGCGCCTGCTCGATCGCTCCCAGCCGACCCCAGCTATGACAGCGATCGACGGCGAAGAATTGTCAGTGAATGTCGCGGAATACCCGCGGCCTCGTGAACGCATGAATCGAGCAACGCCTCGCTAAGCTCAAATACTGACGCGGCTTCGGCGCGCGTCGAGAAGAGCTCTCATAGACTAACTTGCCCTATCCTGTTGTCGCGACCACCTCTTTGGCGGTCGGTTGTTCAACCGGCCCTTAGATCGCCATGCTCTTGCCAAGATGTTCGGCAACCCGCCTTACGCTTCTCGGGTTTGGTGGGTTATGGCGATGCACGATCTGCACGTCGAGCGGCGGCGCAGCATATTTGCCCAGAACGGGCTGCAGCAGCCCATGCTCTAGCTGGGAGGTGACCTGGTAAGAGAGGGCCTGGATGATGCCACCACCCATTTCGGCGATGCAGATCGACGCCGCCGCATTGTTGGTTGTCATGCTGCATTGAATTCTCTGGGAACGCGGTCGACCGTTATAGTTGAAATGCCATTGTTCGTCGAAACCGGCACCGTTCAATCCGATGCAAAGATGGTTTTTCAACTCGTCGGGACTCCGCGGTTCCCCGGCGCGCTCGATGTAATCAGGCGAAGCGCAGGTCACGCGGCGAACCTGCCCCACCTTGATCAGTTGCAGGTTCGCATCCGGTGCTTTCGCGATGCGGATCGCCAGATCGATACCTTCCCCGATCAGATCGCTCAGACGGTTTTGGAGGAGGAGTCTGATACGCAGTTCGGGGTTCGCCAGCCTAAGCGAATGAAGCGCAGGCACCACGACGAGACGGCCGAAGAGCTCTGGGGCAGTAATGGCAACATTACCGGATAGCGCGCCCTCCGGCTCGCGCCGAGCAAGGCTATCCAGGCGAGCCACGATTTCGGCATAGGCCGACTGATGTTCGCGTCCCTTGCTGGTGAAAGACAAGTGTCGTGTCGAACGTTCGAGCAGGACTTCGCCAGCCTCATTCTCAAGGAGCGTCACAGCACGGGATACGGTAGCTGGCGAAATGCCGAGGGTGCGCGCAGTTGCCGCAAGGGAGCTGTCGGGATCGATCGCCCCGAAAATGCGCATCGCTGCGATCCGGTCCATGGCAGCCTTTCAGTTGATGCAACGAGGCATTTCAGGATTGTCTCCTTATCTGAAATAAGGAAATCATCAAATGAGGTGCCGACTGAACGAGAATGGAGCTTCAGATGAGCACACGCTACAAAACAACCACTGTCGACGGAATCGATGTTTTCTACCGGGAAGCCGGTTCGCAGGACAAACCGGTCCTGCTGCTGCTGCACGGTTTTCCTAGTGCAAGCCACATGTTTCGCGACTTGATTCCCTTGCTGGAAAAAGACTTCCGCCTGATCGCGCCAGATCTTGTCGGCTTTGGGCAGACGCTGGTGCCAGACGGGCGTGAATTCGTTTACAGCTTCGAGAATTTGACCCGGATCGTCGAGGGATTCTGCGCGAATCTCGCGCTCGATCGCTTTTCCCTATACGTCTTCGATTATGGCGCCCCGATCGGTTTCCGGCTCGCTATGCGCTATCCCGAGAAGATCGAAGCCATTATCACCCAGAATGGCAATGCGTATGTCGAAGGCTTCAGCGACGAATGGGGTCCGTGGGAAGAGTACTGGCGCAATCCGACCCCGGAAACACGTGAAGCGTGTCGGCCATCACTCGCTCCTGAAACGATTCGAGAATGGCAATACGGTACAGGCGCTCGAAAGAACCGCCTGGCGCCGGATGGCTACGAGTTGGACATCGCTTACATGGCAAGGCCGGGAGCCGAGGAGAGGCAGCTCGATCTGATTGGCGATTACAAAAGCAACGTAGCGCTTTATCCCGACTTTCAGAATTACTTCCGCGAGGAGCAGCCTCCTTTACTGGCTGTGTGGGGGCGACACGATCCTGCCTTCATCCCGCCGGGGGCAGACGCCTTCAAGCGGGATCTTCCCAATGCTCAAGTCCATCTGCTCGACGCCGGACATTTCGCGCTTGAGACGCATGCCCGCGAAATTGCCGCCATCGTGTCCGAGTTTTCCTGCGCCGGGCCCGAATGAGTGGTGCTGCAAAGCAGTGGAAATGGGGATGGAAGGGCTTCGCCTTTCCATCCCTGGAGGCGAAATTGACCGACGTCGCCTGATGGCCACCCCCCTCCTGCATGGAACTAGCGAAAATCTGTTCTCGCTGGCGCTTCGTCGACCGGTATGACCGAGGTCCTTCACAGTTCGACCCGAGTAATTGATGGACACCTCAAAAAACGGACAATTCGGCCCGCAAACTACCGCGCATCGGGGTGGCATACGGGACTCGATTGCTTTGATGGAGTTCTACAAAGATGAACATCCATGGCCTTCGGTTGCTCGCGCGCCGTCATTCGCCTCATTCGAAAACAGCGGCAATGAACTTGCCGAGTTCTGCTTCGATCTCCTGGTCTTCCGGCGTTCCGCCCATAAAACCGCCATGGGGCATCGCCTCGAATACGTGTAGCGCCGCATCGACTCCGGCGTTCAAGAACGCCCGATGCATGCGGACCGTGTTCGACAGGAACAGGTCGCGCGTACCGGTCTGCAAAAATACCGGAGGGAAGTCCTGCAGATCTCCGAAGAGCGGGGAGAGATAGGGGTCGGCAAGATCCGCACCGTTCGCGTAGAGCAGGTTGTTCGACATCAAGGAGCGCGGGAGCACAAGATCCACCATCCGGTTGGTCTGGAAACTGTCGCCGGATTCGGTCAGGTCGACTTGAGGCGATAACAGCGTCAGCCCCCGGGGCATCGGCAAGCCTTCCGCCTTCGCTCGCAAGAGCATCGCGGCGGCGAGGTTCCCGCCTGCTGATCTGCCACAAATCACTATACGTTCCGCCGCGTGGTGCTCCAGGACATGGCGATATGCTGCTACACAGTCGTCAAGCGCGGCGGGAAAAGGATGCTCGGGTGGCATTCGGTAATCGACACCATAGCATCGCAGATTGTGTCGGTCGGCTTGTCGACGCGCGCTCGTCAGGCAGGCTTCTCCGCCGCCGAAGACAAGCGCACCGCCATGAAGGTCTATCAGTGCGCCGCGCTCATCGAAGGGAGACGAAGGCCTCGCGACATGGATCGTGGCCTGATCGACCGCAATAGTCTCGACTTCGGACCGCAGACTGCCTGCCACACTCTTGAGTGCAGCCGCGTAATGTGCGTCAGCAGCACTCTTGACTGCCATCCACCCGTCAAAGTCATCGGGCTCCGGCATCTGGTACTGCGCGTTCACTGATGTGCCGTCCTCCCCTACAAGGCGCGAAAGTGCCAGTCGCGCTTCGCCGCTAATCGATCTCGGAGGAGGTATCGTGCGCACCGGTATGTGTGCATTACGTTCGATATCAGTCAATGATCGATCCGCCTTGTGTTGTTCAACAAACCGTTCGTGCGCAATCTGCCAGCCGAAGTTGATGTACCGTTGCTACGAGGCCCATGGGAGCTCGTATGTAGCGAACTCTGCACCCTTTCGCAGAACGCATGATCGAATTGCGCAGGTGGGACCCAGCCAGTGATTTTGGTCCATTCAGGTTCGTCGGCTTGCTCCAAGTGGCTCTACTTTCTCAGGAACGGGAGCCGACCGCTACGTTCTGTTCGCTTGAAATCGCCGGCGTCCGTGCTGGTCCGGATTTGCGTGTCGTCCACCAGATAATGGCGGTGATGACCGCGAGCCCTGCACTTGGCACGAGGTTGACGGGTGTACCGACAATCTCGCCGCGGCTGCTGAGGTCGCCTCGAAGGTCGAGGTGGAGCGTTGTCGCCAGGACAATAGCGCTGACATTGTAGACGCCATGCAGCACGACAGCGACCTCAAGGCCTCCCGTTCTCCAGGTTATGATCGCCATCGCGCCGAAGAGTACGAGATATGAGCCCAGAATGTATGGGTCGAGACTGCCGTGGAAGAGCGAGAAAAGAACCGTCGTAAGCGTGATGCCGAGGATTGCGCCGGAAAGCGAACCGCGTGTCCAGCTGCCAACAACGCGGAACATGAGGCCACGAACACCGTATTCCTCGCCAGCGGCCGCCAGCGGTGTAAGCGTCATGCCGATGACGAAAAATGCTATGAGATCCGCGGTGCCCCAAGGGATTCTGTCATCGGGCGCGAAAAAGCCGACGGACATGACAATAAGGACCAAGGGACCGAAAACGAGCAATGCACGGCCGAAAACGCCGAACCGGAAGCAGCCGGCGACGGAATGCAATGAGCGCGCCGGGACTCCATAAAGCCAGCGCTGGAGAAGCATGCTGTACGGAATCAGAAGAGCGAGAGAGAGCGCCCCGGCAGCGAACTGCAGGGGCGTGAAGCCCGTCCGTCCCAATAGCTGACTGTCGATTGCAGAGGCGGCGGCGAGGCACGCCTGCCCGAAGACAATGAGCCCGGCAAACAGAAGGAAAATCGCAACGATCCCGCGGCCGAACCGTCGCTTTTCACCCGCGTACACACGATGGTATTCGACGCCAGGTGGCACCCGAGATGTTCTAACAATCTCGTCGGGCCGCAAAAACCAACTCTCACTCTTGACTGACATAACTCTGCATTCTTTCATTGAACCGACCATGGAACCGTCGGTCAAAATGGGTTTGGTGGTACTCGCAGATTGCGTGAACATGGCTCCTCTCAGACGAACATGACGGTTCAGGGGCGATCGTCTACATGCAGCTTCGTCCAGTGGGCAGCAAAGGCCCAGCGGTCGGCGACCTCGGCAATGGCCTTGTCCTGCGGGGTTCCGGCACCATGGCCCGCACCGCGTGCAACACGTAAAAGGATTGGCTTCGTGGGTTGGACGAGGTGCTGCAGTGCCGCGACGTACTTGAACGAATGGGGTGGCGCCACACGGGTATCTTCGTCCGCAGTGGTCACGAGCATTGCCGGATAAGGGCGATCGGGGCGGATGTTGTGCAGCGGTGAATAAGCGATGATTGTTCGAAAATCGGCTTCCACGGACGGGTCGCCGACCTCGTTGATGAACAGCTTGCCGCCCGTGAACCGGGCAAAACGCAGCATGTCGTAGTGGCCCACACCGGGCAGGGCCGCGGCAAACAGATCGGGGCGCTGGTTTACGGCAGCGCTCACGATCAAGGCGCCGTTCGACTCCCCCTGCGCGACCAGCCCGTCCGTCGAGGCGATCCTCTGCGCCTTGAGGAACTCACCGGCGGCAATAAAATCGTCGAAGCTGTTTTGCTTGTTGCCGAGCCGGCCTGCATCGTGCCAGGCGGCTCCATATTCACCGCCGCCCCGGATGTTCGCGATGGCGTAGGCCCCACCCTGCTCGACCCATGCCATCACGTCCGGCGAGTAGTAGGGCACCATGGAGATCCCGTAACCGCCATAGGCGTAGAGGATGGTCGGCACCGGTCCTGCCACGTCCTTGCGCCGGATGATGAACATCGGCACGCGCGTCCCGTCCTTCGAAGGGTAGAAGACCTGCTCCACCTTGACCTTGTCGAGATCGAAGGCGGTCCGGGGAACAGACCAGGGGGCAACCCGGTTGGTGGCAACATCGTAGCGATAGACCGACCAGGGCACATCGTGTGCAGTGAAGGTGAAAAAGGCTTCGGGATCGCCCGGCTCGCCTGAGAACACCCCTGCGCTGCCAATACCGGGAAGGTCCATCCTGCCGTCGGGCGCTCCATCGAGCCGGAACCGCCGTACTTCGGACTTCGCATCGACGCGATAGACCGCCACGATCCGCTCCCCGACGATAGAGGCGCTTGCGAGCACAGCCGCGTCCTCAGCGACGATCTCGCGAAAGGTCGGCTCTTCTTCGGCAAGATCGACTGTAACTATCCGACCACGCTCGGCGCCTTCCTTAGTATTGAGGAATAGCTTGGAGCCTGCACTGCCCATCACGACCCATGGTTTGTCGACCCTCTTTACCAGGGTTTGCGGTTTCCACGGGTGCTTCTCGAGATCGATGACGCTGAGACCATTGCCCCCTGACACGGCCGACGTGTAGATGATTGCGTAGCGGCCGTTCCCGACCACATCGAGCACACTGGGCAGATTGGGATGCGAGAAAATCCGGCGATCGGCGGACTGAGGTGTGCCCAGTTCATGATAGTAAACCGCGTGGCCTGCAAAAGATGCACTGAGCTCTTCGCCTTCTTCGGGTTCGGGCAGGCGGGAATAGAAGAAACCGCGACCGTCGCCGCTCCACGCAATCAGTGTGGAACGGGCCCAGGACAGCTTTTCGGCAAGGGGATCGCCGCTATCGACATTTACGATGCGAATGGTTCGCCAGTCGGTTCCGCCCTGCTGCAGGCCAAAGGCGACATATTTGCCATCGGGGGATGCGGACCATTCGGCTAGCGCCCCGGCGCCGGTTTGGGCCCAGTCTCGCGGATCGACAAGGACACGGTCCTCGCCGTCAAGCTTCTCGCGCATGATCAGGCGCATCGGCTCATCGCCAGCCGGGTCGCGCGTGAAGAAATAGCGCCCGCCTTCCTTTTGCGGCGGCGTCACCCGCTCGTGGTTATAGAGCGCGGCCAACCGGGAGCGGAATACGTCGCGGCTAGGGAGTTCTTCAAGATAGGTACGGGCTGCACTGTCCTGCTTCTCGACCCAGGCGGCGACCTCCGGATCGCGGCGCATATCCGCCTCGAGCCAGCGATAAGGATCGGCGATAGCCACGCCGAAGTGATCCTCAACGGCACTGCCGCGTTTGGTTTCATGAATGGTCATAGGCGAGTTTCCTGTAGCGCAGCCGCCGAGAAGCGCCGGAAGCACGAGCAGTACAGGCCCGAGCGTATTGCGGATTGGCCATCGCCGAAGCGAGGTATATCGCGGGTCGCGGTGCGCTGTCTTGCGATCCGCCTTGTGAATGCGATTGGTCGGGAACATCTCATCCTCGTTGGTTTGCGGTTCGAAACCCGATCTCTGACAAGCGCGCGCACTTGCTGTTCAGGTCACCGGGTCGCAGATCGAGAGCGTGTCGGTTGTACGGAACGCCGAGGCCAGAAGGTCGCTCGTCTGCTTCATGGTAAATGTCTTTCCGTGGTTTATCGCCGACGAGCTGATATATTCGTCGACGACGCGGAGCGCCGCCATAATGGAGGCAGAACAGATTCGAATTTCAAGGCAGGGTGCGACGCCGAGCCGCTCCGCGACGATCTCCGCCAGGGTTGCCTCCGATTGATGACAGGCCATCAGCCAGGCCGAACGCAGCGCTGGCTCGCGCGGCAGGATCGACACGATCCGCGCCGCTGCGACGGCATCGCGAAGCTGCTGTTCGGTCTCGACCAGAGTGGGCATTCCGACGCCCAGACAAGCCTCGATCGATTGATCTCTCGGCCACTTCCGCAACATGGTGACGAAGGCCAGTTCTGTTGCGAGCAGCAGCGGTTCGATACAGGCCTCTTTCGATCGGAAATATCGCCATATCGTGCGCGTGGACAGGCCCGCCGCCGCCGCAATTGCATCACCGGTGGTTCGACCGACGCCATTTTTCCAGAACAGCTCCGCGGCGTGGCGGGATACAGCAAGGCGCGCCTGATCACTGTCGGTAAAGCTCATCTGTTCGTTCAACCTGAGAAATCTCTGTTCGTCGCAAAGGTGGGCGCGTTCGCCTCACGCTTGATGATGACAAGGCGCTTAGAAGCGCACACCCCACAATGCAGCGCGCAGCTCGGATCTTCTGCCACGTACTAAAGCTGGTAGGGTCTCGCGCTCTTTCAACGTCGACATTTTGAAGCCTGCATCAGTCACTGCTTTGGTGTGCTCGAATTGGGCGGAAAGGCTGCCGTCACGTGTTCTGACATTCCAGCCATCGCTGTCGGTCACCACCTGCCGTCGGCCTGCGTTGCCCATGGGTTCTATAGTGAGGACCATGGCTTCAAGAAGCCAAAACACTGCCGATACGACCGAAATTGAGGGCGTGTGGCTCCTCGTGCATCTCGCGACCAATCCCTTGCCCGCAATAATCCACGACCACCGAGCGGCCATTTTTCTTCGCATGCCTCTCAACAGCAAAGGCGACATCGCCGAGAAGGGCGCCGGACTGCTGATCTGAATATTCGCCGACACGCTCCTCGGCAATTTTCAAGTGACCAGATGCGCCAGCACATGCAATTTTTGGGCTGAAAAGACCCAGGTGATCAACAATTTGGGCAGCGTTTGAAAACTGACCTGACCTAAACTGCAGTGCGCGAGGGATCGCTTCGTCAACACTGCTGTTACTAAGGATTGAATGCAACTCGCCTCGCGCATTTACGCGCTCTGACGCATCGGGAAACGCAGTGAGAATTTTGCTTATCGAAGACGAGCCCGGCCTCGCCGAGTCCGTGTGTACCGCCTTGAGAAAGGAGCGGTTTATTGTCGATCATGTCGACCGGCTTGCGACGGCGCGAGAGGCCAGCCTGTTGGCAGTATTCGATCTGGTGCTTCTGGATAGAAAGCTGCCGGATGGCGACGGCCTGTCGCTCATTCCGGCGCTGCGAGCCAAAAATGCCGGAACCCATATCATCGTGTTAAGTGCATGGGGTGAGGTGGCCGAGCGTGTGGCCGGGCTTGATGAAGGTGCGGACGATTATCTTGTAAAGCCCTTTGCCCTCAATGAACTGCTTGCCCGCATCCGTGCCGTCCGTCGTCGTCCGACCGAACTGGATGCTGCCGAAATTCGGGCGGGTTCAGTGGTTTTCTATCCAGCGAATGAAGAGGTCGAAATACGCGGAGTACGCCTGGATCTCCCGCGTCGTGAACTGCGTGTTCTTGCCGCGCTGATGAGACGTGGGGACAGAACAGTGCTGCGTGAAACGCTCGAGCAAGCCGTGTTCGGCTTCGATGACGATGTACAGTCCAATACGCTGGACTCGCATATCTCGCGGCTGCGAAAAAAATTGAACAGATCCGCAGCGGGTGTCGAAATCCACGCAATCAGGGGCGTCGGCTATTTGCTTCGCGAGCCAGCATGAATAGATCTCCCTCGCTCAGACGGCCACTGATCATCTACCCCTTGGCGGTCAATTTTCTGATTCTGCTCGCCTCCTTCGCGATCATCACTGCCATTGCAATCCGCTTCGACAGCGGTGGTCCATACACCGATGAACAGATCATTCCCATCATAGCCAGCGCGATTGAGCGCAGCGACGACGGGCAGCTCTCGGTCGTGATGACACCTGAACTGGCCGAATTGCGCTCACAGACACCGCAATTATGGTTCGTGGCGGAAGATGATAGTGGGCGCAGCGTAAGCTTCGGGACGGTGCCGCAGCACTACGTATCGTTCACCGGGCGACTGAGCGATTTGTCTTTTGCTCAATTACGTGACCGGCAACCGCCCTATGACCTAGCTGCAGTCGTGAGAAGACAGGCAACCGATATCGGCGATCTCACGATCATGGGGCATGGCGCGCTTTCGAACCTGAACCTCACAGTTGCCCTTGCTTCGAACGTCATCGTCTTGCCCATTTTCGTGCTGCTGGCACTAACCTCGTTTCTGGTCACGCCCTGGATCGTGCGGCGATCGCTCGCAGGTGTCCATCGCATCGCGCACGAAGCATCGACCATCGATGCGCACACACGAGGACGCTACCTCAGCGAGGACTATGCTCCTCGGGAAATTGCGCCGCTTGTCAGTGCAGTCAATGCAGCCTTACGACGACTGGATGAGGCGCATGAGAGGCAAAAGCGCTTTTTTGGATACGCAGCGCACGAGCTGCGCACGCCTATTGCGGTGTTGCTCAGCAAGGTGGAGAGCGCAGAAGACCATAAGACCCGCGCGCTGGCCAGCGACATTCAGCGCCTTGCGACCCTCGCGGAGCAATTGCTCGACCTTCAGCGCATGGAGAACCACCAGCAACAGGAGCGCTTCGACCTTGTATCGCTTGTCCGCAAGGTGGCTGCTGAACTGGCGCCGATCATCATTGCCAAAGGAAAGACGATCGAAGTCGAGGTTCTGGCGAACAAGCAGTACCTTGGCGATCCCTCAGCCATCGAACGGGTGGTCATGAACCTTGTGCAGAATGCCGCCGAGCATGGTGGACGGCATGTCGTCGCGCGCGTGACGGATTCGGGGTTCGAGATCGAGGACGACGGCTCCGGCATTCCGCCGGATGAGCGCGAACGTGTGTTTGAACCTTTCTACCGGTTGCGCCCGTCCAACTTCGGCAGTGGTCTGGGCTTGAATCTTGTGCGGGAGGTTGTCACTCGCCACGGGGGTTCCGTGGCCATTCGCGATACGGCCACAGGGGGTACGATTGTGCGTGTCAGGCTGGGGGCCGATCAGACCCGGATATCCGAGGCGGCATCTGGAGGCGCCGACTAGCTCTTCACGTTTCGCGCCCGGCAATGTTCGCGCAATCTTCGCCTGATTACCTCCTGCCATCATGAAAGCTGGCGGCCATGATTGCCGGTCAGGTCCCCAAGCCAAGGCAAATTGGCCGCTCGCAGCGCTTTAAGGAGAAGATCGAATGAAATGGGAATACAAAGTCGTCGAACAAACACTCAAGCCTGACGAATTCGACAGCCTCGGCGCCGAGGGATGGGAACTGGTAGCGGTCGTTTCTCCCGCTCACTTCGTTGTCCATTATTTCTTTAAACGAGAAGTGCGCGCTTGAAGTTGTTCGGCGCAAAAGCCCGCTTGTTTCAGAAAATTAGCCACTCGACCGAGTGCAGACCATTGTAGACAGCATGGAGAAGGACCGAGGGCCAAACAGATCCTGTCTTGCGAAACAGGGCGCCGGAGATCAGGCCGACCATGATTGCTACCCACAGGATCACGCCGGTGCCATGGGCAAGGCCAAAGATAACGGAACTCAGACCGACCCCCGCCCAGACGCCATATTTGTTGAGGGCGTTGGCAATAACGCCGCGGAAGAGGAGCTCTTCTCCCAATGGGGTCAAAATAGCGCCTCCAAGAACTGCGAGCAAGAATGGGACTGCTCCGCCGCGCACTGCCTCATGAAGAACCGCTTGGGATTGATCGACCTGACCTGTCACGACTGCATTAAGATCGATGATCAGCAGACTCAGGCCATAGGCAGCGATGGCGAGACCTGCCGCGATGGCATACCAGAGCAGGCGGCTGGCGACGATGCCGAACTGATCGGAAGGGGTGCGTCGCACCGCGTACGCGGCGGCGAATCCGCAAAGACCGGCGATGGCGCCGCCATAGGATCCAATCACGCCCTGCCAAATCGGCAGACCGTCTGCCAGATATCCCATTGCCAGGGCAACGATGCTCAGAGCGATCGCGAAGGTTGCGAGGCCCACTCCGATGCTGGCCCAACCCGGCCTGCCGGGACTTTGCCAGTTATCGAGGACCATTGTGACCTGCCTCGGTGTGTTCATCACGCTCGCTCCGAACAATACATAGGTCGGCGCGTACGTCGCCGTGCCATAACCCGACTGTTTCGCTTTGCGATCCCAGGTCGGTCACGAATGCAAACAAATGGGGGAGCGAACTTGCCGCTCCCCCGGCTGCCTGACCTTTCCCGGCGCATCGGCGACGTTGAGAACCGCCTAGGAAACGGCGGCTACCGTTTCAATTAGCGGCGACGACACTCGCGATGATCCGGATCGCGATCGCAGCGCCATGCGCGATCGCGCTCGGCCTGCTCACGGTCGATGCGGGGGCACTCCTTCCGGCTCGGGTCGCGATCGCATCGCTGGGCGCGCGCGCGATCGGACATGATCTGCGCATTGAGGGCAGTTTCACTGGCAAGATTTGCAGCCGCGGCACTTCTCAGGTCGCCGCTGTCCGCCGAGCAGGCAGCAACAGAGACGCCAAGCAGCGCCAAAAGCCCGAAGCTCTTAACGGGTCGAAGGATCTTGTTTCTCAGGTGTGGGGGCATGATTCGTCCTTTCAGTTGGCACATCGCAGGCCGAGCCATTCGCCGACCCCGCATGATGCGCTGTTCGCGCTCAACTGAAAGGCAAAGATTGCCTGAACATGGCGGCCCAGACTTTCTTGATGAGCCTACGAATATCCCCCGAAATGGCATTCCGGGGGGCACGCCGTGCCGATTTCAGTGTGATCAGCTAGCCGGTTGACGCGAGCTGGCCGCGAGACTGCTGGCGACGTGACGCACGACCGGATCGCTTCTGCGGCGACGATGCCATGCCAGTGATAATCTTATGCTTTCCACGGCAATGGGTGGCTGGAAAATTGCGAGTCCGGCTGTGCCGCTGACCAGTCTTTTGGGCACCATGGCGATCATGTGGGTGCAGCGCAGTAGGGGCACCACCAAACCGAAAGTGGGAACCACGACACCGGTTCGTCGCCTCAGACCGCGTTCCGCAAGATCGCGATCCAATGATGTCCGCGCATTCCCCCGACCCGAAACAACGATGTGGGGGAAAGCGAGCCATCGCTCGATCGCGAAATCGCGCGCTGCGGGATGATCTTCGCGCATTGCGACAACATAGGTCTCTTCACTCAGCGTTTCGCGGCACAAATCCTCGTCCCCGGTATCGATTATCGAGACCGCAATATCGGTGGCACCCTCTTTGAGCGCCTGGCAGGCTCCATCTGCTCCGTTCCACGGTTGCAGCACGATGTCTATGCGAGGAGCCGATACGGCAAGCTCGGCGAGCAATTGCTCCAGCAAAAGGAGAGCCGATAGATCGGACATCGTGAGCCTCAGCGTTGCTTCGACCTCGCCGATTGGCAGCGTGGGCGGGTCGATAACGTATTCGGCCGCCGCGAGCAGTTCCTTGAGAGGTTGGCGGAGACTGAGGCCTCTGGGTGTCGGGCGCATGTTACCGCGGGTTCGCTCGAGCAGTTCATCCCTGAAGAGAACGCGACAACGCTGAAGCGCTGCCGACATGGCTGGCTGCGAAAGACCGACACGCTCACCTGCGCGACCGACATGTTGCTCGTCGAGAAGCGCGTCAAGAATGACGAGCAGGTTCATATCTACCGATCGCAAATTCATGCCGTGGATAATAGTTCATAATGATTATCGATTGGAAGGATAATTTGTCGCTTGCCACATCCTAGTTTGACACCCGTAGTGCAACGAACGCCAACCGAGTTGAAACATGCCGATAGAACACCGCCAACCGACAATCCTGATCCTGCTTTTTCACCCGAACCTCGAACGGTCGAAGGTCAATGCCGCGATGGCACAGTCTGCCGCGAGCCTGCCTTATACTTCGATCACTGACATGAGTGCTCTATACCCAAAAGGAATTCAGATGGAACGCGACGGCGCCCGGGAGGCAGCCCGCCTTCTCGACGCCGATGGCATCGTCCTGCAATTCCCGATGCAATGGTATTCGACCCCCGTGCTGATGAAGCAATGGCAGGACACGGTCCTGACCAGAATGGGATATCTGCACCAGGATACCGAGGGCGTCGGCCTTGCCGGAAAGCCCATCATGATTGCAGCAACAATGGGCGCCGAAGAGGCTACCTATCGACCGGAAGGACGCAATCGCTTCAGTGTCATGGAGCTTCTCGCGCCGCTGCGCGCCTCCGCCAACCGCTTCGCAATGGACTGGCAAGAGCCCTTCCTTGTCTATGGCGCAGATCTACTCGATTATGATGGACTTAGCGAGGCCGGACGCGAATATCGCCGCGCATTGTCATCCTTTTCCGCGCGGACGCAGAGGGCAGATCGGATCCAGCAACGCGTATACCTCGCCCACGCGGGTGACGAGGTCGATACCTCCGAGCGTGGTCCGCGATCGGAAGCACTTGACCGGCCGCCGATGGCAAGCGGCGCTGGGCATGCTCCCTCCGCTCCATCAGAAATCCAGACCTAGCCGCACAAAGTAGGTGCGGCCGTTGAAACCGAAGGGCGAGATCGCGTTGTAGGGCTGGGTCCCCGAAGCATCCGCGCCGTTCGTGCCTTCCGCAACGCTCTCTACCGACGACCGGATGTTCTCGTCCGGATAGACATCGAACACGTTGCGGACACCCGCCGTCAATCTGAGGGCGGGAGTGAGCGCATAGCCTAGCTGGACGTCGGTCAGGATCTTCGCACCGAATGTCTGGATGATGTCCGAATTCGCGCTTCCTGCGACCGGCACCAGCTCGACATCGTAACCGGGCGTCAATGCAACGATTTGCGCAGGCGTGCGGTTTGTCAGCGCAACGGTCGAGACCTCACCGAACCGGGTGTTCTGCACCCCGATGCTCAGCGGTCCGCTAATGTAATTGAGATCGAGCGTTACCTTACTTCGCGGAAGGCTGTCGGAGAAGCGTAATTGCTGCGTCAGATCGAACAGCGGCGTCGTCACACCCAATGCCGCTAGGGGCGCCGGCGTATCGGCAATGCGGTCAAACTCCGTGGTATTGTAATTGCCGGCAAGCGTCGCTGTCAGCTCGCTCGAATCCGCGAACTGGTGGCGATAGTTCATCACCACGTCGATGCCCTCGGTGATGGTATCGACCGCATTGGTAATGAAGGAGATCGCTCCGAACCCCGCCTGTCCGTTCGCCGCGAGGAAATCCGTTATTCGTTGATCCTGGAACGTGGACGAGATCGCAATGCGGTCATTCAGATCGATGCGATAGGCATCGACCGTTGCAGAGAATGCGCCGCTTTCGAATACGACGCCGGCAGAAATGTTCTCCGACTTCTCCGGCCGCAACGGTTGTGCACCCGCCAGTCGCGCTGCCGGACTGCCTACCGCGGCAACGCGCACGACCGCCTGCTGTCCGTTCAGAATAAGCGTGTTCGAAGCGTTGTATCCGGACTGCGCAAGAGCCGGTGCACGAAAGGCCGTGTTGTAGGATGCCCGAACCGCAAGCCCGCCGCCGATCTCGAAACGCCCGGCCGCCTTGTAATTTGTGGTATTGCCGAAGTCGGAGAAATCCTCGTAGCGGACTGCGCCCTGAAGCAGGAGGCGATCGAAGAATACCTTCTGAACCTCGGCATACACGGCCTTGCTGTTGCGACCGATCGAGGCTCGGTCATCGGGGCCGGCCGTCGGTCCGGGCTGTGCACCGATCGGGGCAGGACTGCCCGCACTGGGGCCGTCGAGAATGGGCACGCCGCCATTGCGGAACCCGTCGATATCGCCTGAGAACAGACGATAATCTTCCTCACGATATTCGGCGCCGAAAGCGAGCTGAACCGGCGATCCGTCCCCGATAAAGATGTCGCGCGTAAGATCGAGGTTCGACGTCCATTGGTAGAAATCCGCCCCGAGACGATAGAAACGGGTCGGAGAATCAAGGCCGAGCGACACATTGGCGCTATTCTCGTAGAACAGGTCCTGCGTATTGACCCCGTAGACCGTCGAGAGGTCCCAGCCAAAGCCCGCGAGATCCTCGCCACGCAAACCGAAAGCTGCCGAAAAGTTCTCTATCCGGCTGTCCAAGCGTGGCCGGAAGCCATCGGGATAGAAAGCGCGGATGGTTTCGTTCTGACCAGGCCGCCTAAAAAAATACTCGATGTCGCCCTCTAGCCGATTATATCCGCCGAACGCGTAGACCTCGACCGTATCGGAGGCGGGCGCCACGAAGTTCGCGAAGAACTGGGCATTGGTGAAAGGCTGATCGCCGAACCGGAAGACGTTGCGATCGAATGTCGCTTCGCGCGGGTCCAGCGTTCCGTTCGACGGCGTCAGCCCTGTGCCCGACCCGAAATTCCCGGAAATGGCGGTCGGCTGTCCGACCGCATCCGTGCCGAAATATTGCTGGCGCGTATCGGGATCGGACCGGTTCGTTCCTTCCCGGTCCAGATAGCTCGCAGTCAGCCGCAGCACGGCATCGTTGCCGAGGTCGATACCGGATGAAACGGAGGCCTCGTAGTATTCGCCATCGCCCCTTTCGGTAATCCCGTAAGTTGCCATGGCACGCGTGCCGACGGACCGATCAAGAATGAGATTGATCACACCTGAAATGGCATCCGAACCGTATTGCGCGGCGGCGCCATCACGCAGCACCTCCGCCTGAGACAACGCAAGCGTCGGGATCGCGTTCAGATCGACCGCCACGTCGCCGCGGCCGATGCCGTTGCTGGCGTTGAGGTCCGCCGTGGTGTGACGGCGCTTGCCGTTTACGAGAACGAGAAGTTCACCTGGTCCAAGCCCGCGGAGTGAAGGCTGCAGAATATAATCGCCAACACCCGACCCCAAAGGCCGCGGGAACGAGAAGCTTGGCACCTGGGTCCGCAATTGGTCCAGCAGATCCACCCGGCCGCCCTGCTGCAGGCTCTCGCGCGAGATCGCGTCGACCGGCACCGCCGATTGCGTGGCGGTGCGCGGCTGAAATCGCGTGCCGGTAACGATAATGGCTTCCTGGTCGGCGATACCGTCATCGACACCGATCTCGACCGGATCGGATGTCGGTTCTTCCGGCAGACCCTGCTGCGCGAACGCCGGGGAAACTATAGCGGTGCTGCCCGCCATGGCAGCGAAAAACGACAAGCGGAAACGCATGAGAATACCCTTGATGTAATGATGTAACGTGCCCAAAGCAGAGCCTCGAACGTTAATCAAGGAGCAATTCGTCTCACGGGCAGTGCCTGTGTTTCGTAGACGAAAGGGTGGTGCAATCGATGTCGAATGAAAGAGCAATCAGTCGCCGGACGGTGCTTGCTGCAGGGGCGGCCGTGCCCGCAGCGGCCATGATGCCCGGGGAAATTAAAGCGCGGATGCCTGCTATCTCGCCGGGCGCGGGACCGTTTACCGATCTCTACGATATCGACAGGTCCATCGTCAGCCTCGATGCGGCCTATTACGGTGCGATGACCCGCGCGACGCGGGCGCTCTATCGCGAGAATACCGAATGGGTGAACAGTCATCACTCGGTCTTTCTGCGCAGCGCTTTGCCTGGTCTGTCGCGAGACGAACGCTTGCAGCCAGCGACCGATGCGGCCGCCACGCTGATCGGAGCCTCGCCGGACGAGATCGCCCTTTGTGCTGGTGGAACCGAAGCGCTCTACGGCTTGATCGTGAATTACGCGCCGCTCAAAGCTGGCGATGCCATCGCCATGGCCGACGTAGACTACGATGAAATGCAGTACGCCATGGAGCATCTCGCAGTGACGCGGGACGCCAAGCTCAAGCGGATTACGATGCCCGAGCCCTCCACAACAGCCACTATTCTCGAAACCTACGAGCGCTTGTTCCGCGAAACGCCGCGCCTCAAGCTGTTGCTGCTCACCCATGTATCAAACCGTAACGGCCTGACAATGCCGGTCCGGGAAATCGCCACGATGGCAAAGGCGCGCGGGATCGACATCATTCTTGACGCCGCGCAATCAGTCGGTCTGTTGCCAGTCGATGTCGAAACGATGGGCGTCGATTTCATGGGCTTCTCGCTCCACAAATGGCTCGCGGCTCCGTTGGGCACCGGGGCGATCTACATCCGTGAAGAGCGCAAAGCGGACATCGCGCCCTGGCTCGGCAACCGCATCCGCGATCCCGACGACATCCGCGCCCGCGTGCCCACCGGAACGATCGACTTCGCCGCCCGGCTGACGGTTCCGCAAGCTGTCGCGCAGCATCACGATCTCGGTCCGGAGCGCAAGCTAGCTTATCTGCGCGGTCTGCGCGATCGTTGGGTGGCAGGGATCCAGGACATTCCCGGCCTCGAGATAGTCCAACCCGACGACCGCGATCGCTACGCGGTCATCGGCGCATTTCGCCTTCCCGGACAAAAGAACTTGGAGCAGGCGAAACGGGTGCAAAGTCTGTTCGCAAAGCGACACAGGGTTCTGGTCGTTGCGAAAGCAGGTCTTGCCTCGGGCGCGGTCATGCGGGTTACGCCAGCACTGTTCAATACAGAGGACGATCTCGATCGTCTGGTCGCTGCCATTCAGGCCGAGCGCTCCATGTTTGCATAGGAGCCGACGGAATGGCTGGCTGGCGTTACTCGGTTCGAGATGTCGCTCCTCGTCGAAGCCATGTGGCCTGAGTGCAATGCCCTTTCCCATTCTGGCTCGCCGCCGCCACCGGAGAGCGTCGCAGAACGCGGCGGAATTGCGGGCTTCAGGAGGCCCGGCCGCAAATCTTGCAAAGAACCCAGACCAGGTGGCGGAGCAGGAGGGATTCGATCTAGCATGCTAAGTCTATGGAAATATTGATTCCATTTGACCAGACATTGATGTAATACCCTCACAAGTACCCCGCTTTGCCCAAGCTTTTTACCCTTAGGTCAGGATGCTTGCAGATTGAGGCTTCGATGACGCCCTGCATTTCGACCAGTTGCGCCTTCAACCCACCTTTCCCGATATCCGATGCTTTGTCATCAAAGGCAACGGCCGCTTTGCGCCCTCATCTCGGTCATTCGAATGCTTGCGGTTTTTTCCCGAAAGCGGTCGTTCGTTAAGACTGGCGTCGATGACAGCTACGCGCCCCAAATATGGTCATTCGATTGTAATCGGTTTAGCCCGAGGCCGACGTTCGATTTGATATATTTGAGTTTCCATTCCGCTGCCGCGCCTTCAACATGTTGGCTCAAAGTATCACAGCGGCAAGCGACGATCTTGCGGCATTTTTCGCGAGCTATTCGGCGGGAAACCAATCCGGCTGACTGGGTGTTCGACGCTTGCCTCTCAGAGTGCGCGTGAAGAACACGATCACGCCACTGACGCTGAAAAACACGAGAGACAAACCCGTCAACAAAACCAGGATCGGCCCCAATACAGGGCCAAACACATAGCCGCCATGGAGCGAGAGCATCATGTTGCCCAGCTGCGTTGGAATTCCAGTTGCAGCCACATGGATAGCTTTGCCAGTTCCAGCGCATGTCGGATGTTGCCAATAGATGGCATCGCCTTCCATACGGTTGAGGTCGTTGCGACCACGCAGGAACACGTGGATTGGCTCGTTCGGAACGAGATAGATAGTCGAGACCTCACGTCCAGGAAGCCGCGTCAGAGCATTCGCCGCTGCCATTCCGGGCGAGACTGCGCCATCGCATAGCCGCTTCCACTCTGCTCCGACCGGTTCCAGCGCGTCGGCATCGGCTAGCGCCGGCCCGAACCAGTCCGGGCGCGCGGTTGCGGTGCCGCTGAGACCGAACACGACGACCAACAATGCGGCCCAGACCCCGAGCCAGCCATGGAGCGAGAAGAGTTGCATCGACGCCTTGCCCTTGAGGCTAGGCGCACGTGCCTTCTTCCAGACCGATCCCTTGCGCGGCCACCAAAGCCACAAGCCGGTCAGCGCGAAACCCAAGAGGAGAAGGCCGAGCAGGGCTACGAAGGTGGCCCCGGCCTGTCCCATCGTCAGCTCGTAGTGGAAATCGATCATGTCATGGCCAAAAGCATCGCCAAGGGAAAAGGCGCCCTTTGTCTCGCCGGTCCACGGATCGACGCTGACCATCATTGGATAATCCGGATCGCCGCCGTCCTCCATGCCGAAGACCATTGCAGTTTCGACCTTCGGCACACGCGTATGCGGCATGAGCAGGCCCATCGGCGTGAAGGCATCGCCCCGTGCTTCCTGAGCCGAGGCGAACAGCGCGTCGATATCGACAGGCCTGGCGTCAGGAGCGGGCGCTTCCGCCTCCAGCACCTCGCCATATTGCGCCAAAAACATCTCGCTCATGAAAGCCAGGCTCGCGCCAGTTCCCGCCACGAGCACGATGAATAATGCGAGCACCGACCCGATCCAGCCATGCGTCAGGCGCAGGAAGCGGCGCACGGACATCAGAACCGCGCCTCGACTCCGACACCATACTCTTGAGGTTCGCCGAGCGATCCGAAATCGGGTGTGTAGAGCTGAGTCAGGTAGAACTCGTCGAGTAGGTTGCGACCATAAGCGAAAAGGGTTAGCGGACCCAAGCCATAGGACACCCGTGCGTCGACTACGGTCGTGTCGCCAATCGCAAGCGCGCGCGTATTCGCGTCGTCGCTGAAGTAGCCGGCATTATGTCGAATCTGCGCATTGAGATTGAGGCGGTCAAGCGGCTCCCAATTCACAGACGCAGCAGCGCTGAATTTGGGCGCACGCTCGAATTCATTGCCGAGGATCGGATCGGTAGGATCGAGCGTCTGCGTAATCTCGGTATCGAGCAGGCCGATACCAAAGCCCAACCGGAAGCGCGGGGTCACCGAGAAATCGACTTCGGCCTCCAGGCCATAGGTGCGCGCCTCGGGCGCGTTGTCGATCTCGACCGACACGACTTCCGAGCCATCCGGTCGCGTGGTGACGAAAGTCTGCGGGCGCTGCGCGTTGTCGAAGTCGGCGTAGAAGGAGTTGAGGCCGAGCCGGAGGCGTCCGTCCAGCAACGCTGCTTTCAAGAACGCCTCATAGTTCCACAGTGTTTCCTTTCCGAACGTGTCCTGTTGACCGGTCTCGAACGAGATCGTGGTCCCGCCGGGATTGTAGGCGCGTTGGACAAGCAGGCCGATGGTGGCATCGTCCGACAGTTCGTAGGTCAGTGCCGCCTTGGGCAGGAAGGCATCGAAGCTGCGGTCATAATCGACCGTGAAGCCGAAGTCCGATGTTCCGAGAAATCCGTCGCGATCCTGGCTGTCGTTCTGGTAGCGCCCTCCCAGCGTGATCGAGAAGCGCGGAGCAAGCGTCACTTCGACCTCGCCGAAAATACCGTAGCTTTCCTGATCGTCGGTGAAATCGCCATTACCCAGAAAGGCGGTCAGGTCGATGAAATCGGTTTGGCTGGTCGTCAGATAGGAAATGCCGAGAACCCCGCCGATCCCTTCGGCCGGCCGCCTGCTGGCAATCACCTCGATCGCGAAATCCTCGACATCGATGCGCCCGACGCCCTGGCCCGGCGGCGAAAGGCGGCGGATCACACTGTCGCCATAGGACGTGGTCACCGCCAGACTGCTATCGCCGCCAAGTTCCTGCCGAACAACCGCAGTTATCGAGTCTGTATCCGTGCGCCACAGTCCGCCGCCGCCTTCGGGGTTGGCACGGTCCTCGAATGGCTCGCGCACCGTGTCGGCCTGCGGCGCAGCCGTGTCGGTGTGGGCGTAGATGAATTCCAATCGCAATCCCGGCAAAGCTTCCGGCTCGGCGAGCAATTTGGCGCGTACATTGAAGAAATCGTCACGCCGTTCGTCCACACCGTCGATGAAATCTGGCACCACGGTCTGCGCGCGGCTTTCGCGGTAGTCGACCGCGACACGCGCGGCGAGCTGGTCGGCCACGATGGGGCCGGAAACGACGCCGGACAGGCCCAGCGTGTCGTAATTGCCGACGAGCGCGCGGGCACGCCCTTCGAACTCATAGGTGGGATCGGCGGTCTGGATGAAGATCGCCCCGGCAATCGAATTGCGGCCCTGCGTAGTGGTCTGCGGCGTGCGGAAAATTTCCACTCGATCCACGTCCCATACCCCGGTGGCGCCGTAGATCAGCTCGTTGAAACCGAGGTCGCGCCCGTCGAGGCGAATGGTCGCGCGCGGACGGGTGCCGCCGAGAAAGGCATCGGCTCCTTGCAAGACGCCGGTGGCATTCTGCCCACGGATCGCCGGGCCTTGTTCGCCCGAGCCAAGTTGCACATTCGGCGTTTGCGCAAGCAACTGCTCGACGCGATCCGCCTGCCGCGCCTCGATCTCCTTGCCATTGAGCACCACAACACTATCGGGAGTGTCGACCAGCTCGCGCTCGGCCCTTGTGCCGATCACGATGATCGTGCCGCGCCCCTCGTCGCCGTCGGCTTCAGACGTGCTCTCTTGAGCGTTCGCCATGCTCGGTAATAGCAATGCGCCTAAGGTAGCGTAAATTATGGTTGACCTCATGCAGCCCTTCCTGCGAATCGTTTGCAATTCGACTATGCGGGCCGCACTCTCGTGTCAACGCGAATGCCTCGCAATAGCGCCTTGCGGAGTTGCAATGGGCGGGCGGTTGCTTTGAGCATTCGTGAACACAGTGGACTGCTGTAGCGCTGGGCGCAGCATGAGCTGATGGCCTTGTAGGTTCCTGATTGATCAATGAATGGGTAGCACTAGCCAGAACTGCGTCAGTGAGAGAATCTTCCCAGATGAGGCGAGCTTCGCGCACATCATAATCGGCTGTGAAAGCCTTTGCTTTGTCGCCTCAGTCGAGTTGTTGTGACAAGCTCTGTGGTCAGTTCGGACGAAAATATTCGGCGAATTGCCGAAGACACCTAAATCTGGTCGCGCACGAAACCGTCTGTTAAATATCTCTTGGGTTGCATCGATCATGGAGAAACCGAAGATGCGGAGGAATGTCTATCCAGCGATATTGGCTAGTTTTGCCGTTTGCTTGGCTGCATGCAGCAGTGGCGCTCCGCCGGAGGAAAAGGCCGAGGGCGACCCGAAGCCAGCTGCCGGAGTGCTTGATGACACACAAGTCGCGCAAGTTTCGTCAGATGCTACCAATTTCCATACGACTGGCTCTATCGGCGAGAACATGGTTTCGCCGTCGCCCGGAGTTGCCAGCGCCGGCAGCGACCTTGTCGCCTTCGTCGGCAAGTTTCCTTTCGAGACGGTGGGCGGAGTGACTTGGCACGATCACCCAGTGGTTACCGCCGGCATTGCCAAGACCGTAACCGACGCCACAGTTTTGCGCGCCATGCAGTCGCCTGGCGGCCCATCAGCGCCAATCTCAAGATACCAGGGAAAGATCGGGTCATGGGGGTGCCAGCAGCACAATTGCGACGATCATCAGTGGGCTGTGCTCGTAGACCCTATATCGGGGGCAACCGATGTTTGCTATCACAATGCCGCCCAGACTGGGGAAGCTTCGCGATGGTACCTCGCAGACAGCAGAAAGGAAACCAGACCAGGAAATTGTTCCGTGGTGTGATTTGCCCTGTAGACCGGCTGGTTCGGGAGCCGCGAGAACTGCAAATTTGAAATGGGAAGCTGTCCGCGCTTTAATCGAGTGACTCCTATATTGTTTGGGTTTCCCAGACGACCTCATTTAGACAGAAGTCACAACCAGTCGGAATGACCGCTTCTAGCCACCTACCGCCTAGACCGGACCGTCGGTTTCGAATCCTCGGAGCTAACTTCAGGCGCGCCCTACACCGGCCAAGCCTTCGCTCACCGCCCCTAAGAGATCATCGTCGCGAACCGGCTTGGCAAGCATAACGCTTCGCTCGATCCCGCTGTCCTTCCAGTCATCGGTGCTATCGCCAGAAACGAATACGATAGGCAAATCCTCTCGTTTAGATCTTGCATGGCGCGCGACGTCCCATCCGTCTCGCCCAGCGCCGAGACGGATATCTGTCAATAAAATGCTGATGGATTCCGATTTTGCATCAAGCATTTTCTCAGCACTCGATGCGCTATCGGCATCCAGAACGACAAAACCCGCATCCTCGAAGATTTCTATGAGGGAGAGACGGATCAACGCTTCGTCTTCGACGATCAGAATGGTGGGCTTTGAAGTCAAATATGTACCGCCAACCGACGCGACCCGGAGATACATCAAGCGATCGACATAGGGGTTTCGTTCCCTGTGTTCCGCGATAATTGTCAGCGGTGTTGCCTTTGTGCACAATCTCACAAATGTGAACTGAATTCATATTGGCGAACTAGGAGTAAAGGCTATGCAAGAGGGTCTAGACGATCTTGCCAGTCGTGCACGGGCAGTCGCTGAGAAGGCGATTGCGGCGAAAGACGGCAAATCGACTAGTTTCGATGCCTTGCATCAGGCGATGATGGCTTATCGCGCTGCTGCGGTCGGTTACATGGCCCACCCGTCGGTTGGCGATTATGTTCGCAAAGACGCACTTAGATATGAAGGGCCCACGCGCGAAGCAGTAGAGAAAATTGCGGCGTTGATCGATGATCTGAACGACCTGCGGTAACCGCGCGCTATTTTGTCCAGCGCCGAGGCGCGATGCGAGATGCGCGCGCCAAGCCGCGGGCAGAGGCTTCTGCGCTGGCACTACGATTTACGTCATCCAGTTTTGCGGCTGCTATGGCTAAAAAGACGCAATCGGATAGCCGATCGTTACCTGTTTTAATAATATTTGCCCAGAAGTGACTGGTCCGTAGGTTGCCGACCTGGTTGTGTTCAAGACCGGTCGCGACCTCGCAGCCTTGATCGATCTTGCACCCAAACGGAACTAATCCAGCGGCAGTTAGGTACTGGTGGTCGGAGCGATGGCCGTGATCCGCTGTACCGAGCGGCACGGCACGAATTGGCCATGGCTCGTTCAACTGCTGGCTCGCCGACCGGCAAAAGTCCTTGCCGTCGCGCTGGCGAACAAGAACACGCGCATGGTCTGGGCGCTTGAGACCAGTGGCGAACGCTACCGTTACCCGCAGGAGATAGCGCCGTAGAGTTCAGGCGCGGGGATGCCGCGCCGACGATGTTGGAAAGGGCGAGGAGGAGTTGATGCGCAAAGCCGGTTGAAACTCCCAAACCGGGAAACCTCATTCGGAGCCGTTGCGTTTGCAGTGGCGTGCCATAGGTCGGGACCCGGTTCGCGCGAAAGGCACCGTGGCCAGCAGCGCCACATTCAAATTCTGGACATATGGCCGCCTCAATCAGCAGAAAGTTCAACGCCGGAAACCCTTGTCAACGAGGGGACGTCCATACACGGCCCCAGAGCTGACTTACCAGCTACCGTTCCGGCTCGCTGCGATTGCAATTGGTCAATGCATCTTATTCGAATGTCTTAGACTTTAGATTTCGATATGAACATGCTGGACCGCAGATGCCGTCGGACGGCACGACGTTCTGCTTTTTCCATCCATTGCCTGATTGAAAGACCGCCTTCTGCCAGATCGGCAAGAACCGCGCCACGCTCTCCAATCGGTAATTCTGGACCGGTCGTCGTATCGACCGTCGTCTGACGCTCGATCTCGGCGTTCAGCAAGGCGCCCGCGAGTACCCCGTAGGCGGACAGAAACAGCCACATCAGAAAGACCACGATAGCAGACAGCGACCCGTATGTTGCGTTGTAATCGCTGACATAAGCCACATAGATCGAAAACCCGAATGAAACCGCGATCCAGAGCAGTGTCGCAACCATGGCGCCGACAGCCAGCCAGCGCCATCGAGCCGGCTCACGGTCCGGCCCATATCGCATTATGAGTGCGAAGCCGGCGCTGCCGAGCAATACGGATGCAACCCAGGTCAGGCACTTGATCGCAAATTCCGCGGCTTCACCGAAAAGACCACCTGCCTGTGTTTGCAGCCACGCGAACATTCCGCTGCTGATCAAGCCGGTCAATGCGACGAAGATCGCTGCCAGCGTAAGCGCCGCGGCCCGAAAAGTAAGCGAAATGATCCCACGTGTTTCGTGTTCCTCATTGATGATGTTGAGAGCACCGATCAGCCCGTTTGCCGCGCGCATCCCGCCGTAAATAGCAAAGCCAAGAGCTATAACTAACGCCAGTCCTGTAACTCCGGCATTGGCAGTTACCACACCCATGAGCTGGTCTTCGATGACGGCGGCTGCCTGGCGGGGAACAACTTCGATGATGGCTTGCATCTGCCTCTGCACGGTGTCGACATCACCCACCAGTCCGTAAACCATAACCGTCGCAGCGATGAGCGGGGTAAGCGCAAGAAAGGTAAAAAATGCCACACCAGCACCCAAAAGCGACAGGTTGTGAAAGCCCCACATGGTCCACGCTCGCCTAAGAATCTGTTTCCAAGCCGCTTTTGGCATCTGCCAAGGGCTTTTTGCAGTTGCGCCGGGCGGGTCTTTGAGGGATGAACCAGGTCCGAGGGAGAGATTGTCGACTTCATTGGTATCCTGCCGACCGCTTGGCGACGATCCGGTTCGTCCTTCGTTGTGCACCTTGGGTCGCTTTCTATGGTCGTCGCTAGTTCGTTTGTTGTTCAAACACCGCTGCAGAGCAATCGTGCCCGGGCCGAGCGGTCCGCCTCCTCGATTTTCGCTTTGGCAATGGCGCTCCTTGCGTACCCCGCGGCAGCGCAGAACAGCGAGATCAATGATAGCGAAGCCTCCGGATTGGACGTCCCCGCCCCTCCTTCCGACGCCAACCTGCCCGTCATCGACCCGGTCATCACCGACGAGGAATTCGAAGAAACGGTACCGGACCTGGACCCCTCTAGCGATCCTGCGCTCGACGCGCCGCTTGAATCGATAGAGGAATTCGAGCGACGGATTGCGTCCGAACAAGCCGATGCGGAACCGACGGAGGGCCAAGCGGCACCGCTCGGCGATCCGGTGCTGGCCGACGGTGATACGACCGAGGAAATCGGCGATGCGCCTATCCGTGACGCCGAACTGACAGCACCGCTTCCTCCGCTTGAGCAGTTTGAAGTGGAGCCGGTAGAGTTCGCGCAGGAGGAGAATGACGATGAAGTCATAGAGGTCGCCTACGCAGTTCAGATTAACGGGCTCGAGGTGGCCGACGAGGAAACGGAATCAAGCCTTCGCGATCAGTTCGACGATCTCTCCGCGCTGGAAGATGGCGATGGTGAAGCCGCCAATGTCGCTCAGGTATCCGCCAGGCTGACCGAGGATAGCGCTCTTATGCAGCGCATTCTCGCAGCGGAAGGATGGTATGAGGCGCGCTCTGCCACCCGGATAGATCGGTCCAATGAAGTCAACGGGCAACCTTTGACTGCAGTGATCGAAGTCGTCCCGGGGTCCCGCTATACCTTCTCCGACATAATCATCGATGCCGATCGAACCGAACCTCCCGGATTGATCCGCGACAATCTCGCGTTGCAGGTGGGCGAACCGATCGTTGCAGCACGCGTGCAAGGTGCAGAGGCGCAGGTAGCGGTCACTCTTCCAGAAAACGGCTATCCTTTCGCCGAGATTGGCCAGCGGGACATCCTCCTCGATCAGGAAACGGGCGACGGGGTCTACACCTTGCCAGTCACCACCGGTCCACGCTCACGCTTCGGCGAGATCCGGACGACCGGCAATCTCGCGTTCGATGCCGACCATGTGGAAGTCCTCGCCCGGTTCGAAAGCGGCGAACTGTACGATAGCCGCATGGTCGACGATCTGCGGCAGGCGTTGGTCGCGACCGGCCTGTTCAACACTGTCTCCGTGCTGCCTGAGCAGAGCGGCGAACCGGCTGGCGACGGCACCGAATACGCGACGATAGTCGTCGAGCAGGAAGCCGGACCGCCGCGGACCCTAGCGGGAAGCGCCGGCTTCGGCACCGGGCAGGGCTTCCGTATCGAAGGCAGCTGGACGCATCGCAACCTGTTCCCGCCCGAAGGAGCTCTGATAGCCCGCGGTGTTGCTGGAACTCAGGAACAGGGCGCGGGCCTGACCTTCCGCCGCTCGAATGCCGGACAGCGCGATCGCACGTTCCAGGTGACTGCGGAAGCGCTGCATAGCGACTACGACGCCTACGAGGCCTTCACGGGACGACTTTCCGCACTGATCAGCTACGATTCAACCAATATCTGGCAGAAGCCGTTTACCTATGCCTATGGCGTCCAGCTGATCGGCACCAATGAACAGGACTACGATTTTACGCTGCAGGACCTTGACCGGCGGACGTTCTTCATCGGCGGCCTGATCGGTCAGATCGGGATTGACCGTACGAACAGCCTTCTCGACGCGACCGAAGGTTTCAAGGTTACGGCGCTCATCGAACCGGAAGGATCACTCCAGGACGGATTTACGCCATACGTTCGCGCGCGGTTGGACGGTTCGGCCTATTTCTCGCCTACCGATGCGCTAACGCTCGCGGGCCGCGTGAGAGTGGGCACCATTCAGGGCATCGATCGCTTCGATCTCGCCCCATCGCGGCGCTTCTACGCCGGCGGCGGCGGATCGGTCCGCGGCTTCGGTTATCAGCAGCTTGGGCCGCGCGTCATTCTCGACAATCCCGACTTCGATCCGGACGATCCGGATGAAACAGCCGATCCCTTCATCTACCGCCCGCTGGGCGGACGCAGCCTCAACGAAGCGGCGGCAGAGGTCCGTTATCGTTTCGGTAATTTCGGCGTCGTCGGGTTTGTCGATGCCGGCCAGGTTTACGAAGACTCTTTGCCGGATTTCAGCGATCTTCGTTTCGGTGCCGGCATCGGCGGGCGCTACTACACCAATTTCGGCCCCTTGCGCATCGATCTGGCCATGCCGCTTGACCGACGTGCAGGCGAGAGCAAGTTTGCCGTCTATGTCTCTATTGGGCAGGCGTTCTGATGGCCGAGGAAACAGACATGGTCAGCTCGCGCCATCATCGCGCCCGCAAGATCGCGAAATGGACCGGGGTCGTGCTCGCCAGCCTTATGGTGCTCGTCATAGCGCTGGTGCTTGGCCTTAACACGGCTCCGGGCAAGCGGTTCGTCGCCAGTCAGATCGCAGCGCTCGAATTTGAGAACGGCATGGAGATCGATGTCGGGCGCATCGACGGATCGCTATATGGCGAGATGGTGCTGCACGACGTGTCGCTGTCCGATCCGAAAGGCGTGTTCCTCACTTCACCCGAGCTCCGGATGGACTGGCGCCCTTTTGCGTTCATCGGCAGGCATATCGACATCCGCTCGCTCACCTCACGTCTGATAACCTTGCAGCGGCTCCCCGAATTCGCCGAGACAACTCCTTCGGAAGAACCGCTGCTGCCGGATTACGATATCGATATCGGCACGCTGCGCATCGACCGCTTTGTCGCTGAAGCCCCGGTCAGCGGCGAGGTCCGCGTGGCTTCACTTGGCGGCAAGGCGCATATTGCCGACGGACGCGCTCATGCGACCTTCGATGCCCAGACCATTTCCGGTCGGAACCGCGCGGGGGGCGATCGTATCGCCTTGGTCGTCGACGCGGTTCCGGAGGATAATCGGCTCGATCTGAACCTCGATCTGAACGCTCCCGGTAACGGCGTCCTTGCTGCAATGGCGGGTCTGTCGGATCCATTGAGAATTCGGCTCGACGGCCAGGGAAGCTGGGAAGCGTGGAACGGGAGGCTCGACGCAAACCTGGCAGGCAACGAACTCGCCCGTTTGCAAATTACCGCCCGGGATGGGACCTTTGCCGTCCGCGGGCCAACGCGGATTGCACGTATGTTCGAAGGGCCGACCGCCGCTTTGCTCGGACCAGTCATGAACGTCCAGATGTCCGCCGCCATGGACGAGCGCCGCGTAACGCTGGCGGGCAATCTCAACAGCGACGCTTTCCGCCTGAACACGAACGGCTTGGTCGATCTGTCGGACAACAGTTTCGAAGATCTGGCGCTCTCCTTCATGTTGCTCAGACCTTCGGCAATGGCCGAAAACCTGCGTGGCAGCGGCCTGCGCGCGCTGCTTACGCTCAATGGCGAATTCGCGACCCCGCGCGTTGAATACGCGCTCAACGCCACCCGCCTGGTGATGAACGATATGGGTCTGGAAAACCTGCGCGCCAGCGGCGAAGCAACCGTCAATGCCGATCGGATCATGATCCCGGTGGAGGCAAGCGTCTCGCGCATCGTCGGCTTGGATACCGTTGCCGGGGGAACGCTACGCAATGTCCGCCTTGCAGGCGATGTCGCGATCGACGGCACCCGCATCCTGTCGGACAACATGCGTATCCGCTCGGACCGGATCGATGCCGGCCTGATCCTGCTCGCCGACACTTCAACCGGGCTCTACACCGGGGCCATCGACGGCAAGATCGACAATTACCGCGTCGAAAGCGTCGGCATTTTCAATATCGAAACCGATGTCGATCTTGAATCTCAGGATGGTGGCTTCGTCTTGGCAGGACGCGTACGGGCACGCTCCACCAGCCTGTTTAACGAAGGGGTACGCGATTTTCTTGGCGGCAATGCTGTTGCTGCGACCGACGTTCGCTACGGACCTGACGGGATAATCCGCTTCTCGAACCTTTCCATGCGCGCGCCCGCCGCTCGCATCACCGGCGGAAGCGGTTTCTACGCCCCCGACGGAAGGCTGGCGCTCAATGCGAACGGCATGACCGATGCCTATGGACGCATCGGTGTGCGGGTGGCTGGTACGCTCACCGATCCCGATGCCGTGGTGACCGCTGAAAGGCCGGATCTGGGTATCGGCCTGGCAAATCTCCGCGCCAATATTACCGGGGCGCCGAACGGCTACCGTCTCGCCGCGACCGGGGATACCGATTACGGCCCGCTGACCGCCGACGTTGTCCTCGGTATGGGCAACCAGCTAACGCTTGACATCAACAACGCCAACCTCGCGGGTATCGGGTTTGCGGGATCGCTGCGGCAGACACCGGCGGGGCCATTTGCAGGTCGTCTCGATGCGGATGGCCAAGGCTTGGCGGGCATCGTCCGCCTTGATGCAGCCGGACAGTATCAGCAGGCCCTGATAAACCTGCGCGCCCGGAATACCGTGCTTCCCGGCCCTGCCAATCTTGCGATCGGCTCCGCCATCGTCGACGCACGGATCATTCTGTACGATCAGCCCTATGTCGTTGCCGATGCGCAACTTTCTCAAACGACCTTCGGCAGTCTTGATCTCGCCGCAGCACGTGCCAAGATCGACTACCGCGATGGCAACGGAACCGCGCGTGTGCTGGTTGAAGGTGTCAGCGGTGTGCCATTCCGTATCGCTGCCAATGCCGAGCTGAAGCCTGATCTGTGGCGCACTGCACTGAAAGGCCGGGTGCGTGGGATCGAGTTCGCGACCACTAGCCCGGCCCGCATCATTCCGAATGCGAATGGATACGAGTTACTGCCCACCCGCATCGATTTTGGTCGTGGCAATATCCGGCTCGCTGGTAATTATGGAGAGGGAATCAAGGTTCAGAGCCGCCTCGATTCGCTCGACCTGACGATAATCGAAGCATTTGTTCCCGGTCTGGGTATCAACGGCCGTGCGACCGGTAGCCTGGATTTCGACCAACCGAATACGTCTGCGTTCCCGCGCGCCGATGCCCGGTTGCAGATCGCCAATTTCAGCCGCACCACGGCGGTTTCGGTCAGCCAGCCCATCGATATCAATTTCGTCGGCAAGCTTCTTCCGGATGGTGGCGAAGCACGCGCGGTGATGCGTCGCCGCGGCAGCGTGATCGGACGTCTGAACGCTTCCCTGAGGCCCCTGCCGCCGGGTTCGGGCAGCTGGACAACGCGGCTGCTGGCAGCACCGCTGGACGGCGGGATCCGGTATAATGGGCCGGCGGATACGCTGTTTTCCTTCGCCAGCCAGCCCGATCAGCGCCTTTCGGGTCCGATCGGCGTCGCAGCAGATTTTTCCGGCCGCGTACAAAGTCCTCAACTGGCCGGCATCGTCCGCGCCAACGATTTGACATACGAAAACCAGACTTATGGCACGAGACTGTCGAACATAGCTATCGATGGTCGTTTTACCGGCGACCGCTTCGCCATAGAGCGCCTGACGGCGACGGCGGGTGACGGAACGGTTGCTGCCCAAGGTTATGTCAGCCTGGCAGAAGCAAGCGGCTATCCCATGAATGTCGAAGTGGCTCTGGACGATGCGCGGCTGGCACGTAGCGATGCGCTTTCCGCCACCGCTACCGGTAATCTGCGCTTGGCCAAGGCCGCGGGCCAGACCGCACTGCTGTCAGGCGAAATTACTTTGCCGGAGACGCGCTACGAGATAATTCGCCAAGGATCGGTCGAAGTTCCGGAACTTGCCGGCGTGCGCTTCAAGCCGCCGCGCGGTCCGAAGCGGATTACTGGCGATGAACCTGCCCAATCACAGCCGGGACTATTCGACCAGTTGCGGCTCGACATCGCCCTGAGCGCACCTGAGCAGCTCTATGTGTCGGGAATGGGTCTCGAATCCGAATGGAGCGCCGACCTGCGCTTGAGTGGTACTAGCACCGTGCCGCGCGTATCCGGGGACGTCCAACTGGTACGCGGAACACTCGGCTTCGCAGGACGATCGTTCGAGTTAAGCGAAGGTCGGGTTGACTTCACGGGCGGCGGCACGATCAATCCGGTTATCCGCCTGACGGCGACCGAGGATATCGAGGAGGTGACGGTCAACGTGAACGTATCCGGTCGTGCCTATGACCCCCAAATTGCGTTTTCCAGCGTCCCTGGACTGCCGCAGGATGAAATCGTCTCTCGTATCCTGTTCGGGAGTTCCATCGGCAACCTGTCCACCATTCAGGCCGTGCAGCTTGCTGCGTCGCTGAATTCGCTCCGTGGCAGTGGTGGTGGGCTCAATCCACTGGGGAAGCTGCGCTCTGCGACGGGCGTCGACCGGCTCCGCATCCTCGGCCCCGATGATACCAACGGTCGTGGAACATCGCTTGCCGCAGGACAATATCTGACCGACGATATCTACGTCGAGTTCATTACCGACGCGCGCGGCTTTACCGCAACGCAGCTCGAGGTGAGCCTGACGCCGTTCCTGTCGATCCTCAGTCAGGCCGGTGGTTCAGGCGCAACAAACGTCAATGTCCGGTATCGGAAGAACTACTGATGCGCGCTTCAGCAGGCCTGCTCGCCCTCGTTGCTCTCGCCGCGTGTGAAAACGAGCCGACCTTCGACGAACGATACGAGTCCGCGCAAGAGCAGATCGAGGACAAAGCGAAAGAACTTGATCATGAGTTGGACACATCTCGCTCGTCTTGACGTGACCCCCTGATTTCCCCCCAAGTTCGATTAGAGTCCGGCCCTGACAAAAGGACGGACAAGATGAAGAGAACGAGGTTTACGGAAGAGCAGATCATTGGCGTGCTGAAGGAGGCCGAGGCGGGCGCGAAGACCGCCGACCTTGCGCGGCGACATGGCGTGTCGGAAGCGACGATCTACAACTGGAAATCGAAGTATGGCGGGCTGGAGGTGTCCGAGGCCCGGCGACTGAGGGAGCTGGAGAGCGAGAACGCGAAGCTCAAGCGATTGCTGGCCGATGCGATGCTGGATCAGGCTGCACTGAAGGATCTTCTGGCAAAAAAGTTCTGACGCCCGTCGCGAAGCGGGAGGCTGTTGCTCATCTCCAGTCCTGCCACGGGATGAGCGAGCGGCGGGCGTGCCGTGTCATCGATGCCGATCGCAAGAGCGTGCGCTACCGTTCCACGCGGGACGATGATGCCGATCTGCGTGAGAAGCTGCGCGAGCTGGCCAACCAGCGTCGCCGGTTCGGCTATCGCCGTCTACATATCCTGCTGCGCCGGGAGGGGATCATGATCAACCGGAAGAAGACACAGAGGCTCTACAAGGAGGAAGGGCTCGCGGTCAGACGACGACGCAACCGCAGGCGTGCTGTCGGCACGAGGGCACCTGCTCCGGTGCTCGCCTTGCCGAACCAGCGCTGGAGCCTGGACTTCGTGCATGACCAGATGGCCTCCGGTCGCCGGTTCCGCGTGCTCAACGTGGTCGATGATGTGACGAGGGAGTGCCTGGCAGCGGCGCCGGACACCTCGATCTCGGGCCGCCGTGTCGTGCGCGAACTGACACGGCTGATCGAACAGCGCGGCAAGCCGGGCATGATCGTCAGCGACAACGGCACCGAGCTAACCTCCAACGCCGTGCTGGCATGGTGCGGAGAGTTGGGCGTCGAGTGGCATTACATCGCACCGGGCAGACCGATGCAGAACGGCTACGTCGAGAGCTTCAATGGCCGGATGCGCGACGAGCTGCTCAACGAGACGCTGTTCATGAGCCTGGCACAGGCCCGTGTCGAGATCGCCGCATGGGTCGATGACTACAACCGGGAGCGACCGCACTCGTCTCTTGGCTACGCAACCCCGGCGGCGTTCGCCGCCGAACTGGATAAGCAATGGCCTGCTTCGCTACGCCCTACGGGCTCCGCTACGCAGCCCATTGCTTCAACCGCGCAGATGCGCAAAACAACCGCCCGGCTCTAATCCCAGCTGGAGGAAAGCTGGGGGTCACATCAGTCTGTGAAAAATCAGGCGCGGATGCATGGTCGAAATGCAGATAGACCTTACCAATCGGTGGCCGAAGCTATGAGATATTGGCCAGAGACAGCAACCGCGATCGCAGTGCGGATTGATTGCACAGGCTTAATCGAGGTCAACGCTCCACTCGGGCTTGAAGATCTAATCACATTTCAACTGCGTCCTGGGCCACCATTTCGGGAAGAGAAGTTGCCGATTTTCTTCGAACGCGTATCCGCAAAAAACTGGATTAAGAGATATCCAAAGCTCGAAATGGCTGTGTCCGCTTCTGGCACTTCTTCACGATACGGTTGATGTCCGCAATTAGGGTCTTGGCGGCTGGTCCGGTTTGAAACCGGAAAGCGCGGAAGCGGCCTGTCGGCTAAGGGGCAAGAGCTGTGATCTGGAAGCGCATCCGGAGGCGAATGAGCTTTGCCCAGTCATTCGGCGCTGGTTGGGGCATTCTCTGACGCCGGCCGAAGAAGCCTGTTCCCCGTCAGCGCCTATGGCACAGATTTGGGGTTGTGATTTAAGGAGGATTTGGGCTTCGTCGTAGTGACGAAG
>NZ_JAIGNO010000007.1 GCF_019711515.1 Qipengyuania qiaonensis | reverse complement strand
TCAGTACAAAGCGTTCCATCCAAAGCGTGAATCACAAATCCACGCAAATGGGAATCCTAAATCCCCACAGACCCTAGCGCATCCATCGTGGTCGAGATAACCAGATGCGTCCCCGCCTTGCCCGCGCGCATATCGAGCCGTGAAAGCAGCGCCATTGCATCGGTCGTGGCCTCCGCGCAATCGAGCAGCACAAGATCGCCCAGAGCGGCCAGAGAACCTTGCGCATATTCTTCAAGACTACAGCTTTCGAGGACACGGAAGCCCGCTGCCAGAGCATCTTCGCGCATTTCGGCACGTACATGATCGCGGTCTGCCAGCACCGTAACGGTCAATTGGCAACCGGCAGCATCGCAGACCGGTTCGTAGAGGAAATCTTCCTGCATCGATTCGTGCTCCCACTCGAGTAAGTGGAACATAATAAGAACAAAAAAGATTGGATCAAGAATTCATTTTTTCCGGGCCGCAGCCCGGAAAGCGTTGCTCATGCCCGAATTTCGATGGGCGTGCCGTCGGGGACCAGACTCCAGAGCTCCGCGATCTCCGCGTTCGACATGGCGATGCACCCATCCGTCCAATCTCCCGGTACGCGCGCGTCGAACGGCATGCCGTTCGGTTGGCCGTGAATGAAGATCAGTCCGCCGGGTGAACGCCCGCGAGCGCGCGCATAGGCCCTGTCCTGTGCATTCGGATAATCGATATACAGGCTGAGGTAGTAGCTCGATTGCTCGTTGCCATAGCTGATCGTGTAGCGTCCCTCGGGCGTGCGCTCATCGCCTTCGAAACGTTTGTGGCCGACAGGTGCGTCGCCATATTGCAGGCCCGAATAGCTTCGGATCACCTTGCCATCCTGATAAAGCCACAGCTTGCGCTCCGACTTGTCGACCAGCACGAAATCCGCCCGCTCGCCGGTGTGCGCCTGTTGCGCTCGCGCTTCCGGTACCGGCTGCGAACAGGCGGCAATAGCGAGAGCCAGCGAGATGGCGATGATGCGCATAGCCGGAACACTATAGCGCATTCGCTGCATCAATCCATGAATGGATCGCGCATCAGGATGGTATCGTCGCGTTGCGGACTGGTGGAAACCAGCGCTACCGGCGTTTCGATCAGTTCCTGCACGCGCTGGATATACTTCACCGCATTGGCTGGCAGGTCGGCGAAACTGCGTGCGCCTGCGGTCGATTCCTTCCAGCCCTCCATCGTTTCGTAGATCGGCTCGACAGCAGCCTGATCGGCAGCATGGCTGGGAAAGTAATCGTAGACATTGTTGCGCAGACGATAGCCGGTGCAGATCTTCACCTCATCCAGCCCGTCGAGCACGTCTATCTTGGTCAGCGCGATACCGGTCACGCCGCTGATCGCGCAGCTCTGGCGCACGAGCACTGCATCGAACCAGCCGACCCGGCGCTGACGTCCGGTGACCGTTCCGAATTCATGGCCGCGCTCGCCAAGTCCTTTGCCGATGTCGTCTTCGAGCTCGGTCGGAAACGGACCGCTGCCGACACGGGTGGTGTACGCCTTGACGATACCAAGCACATAGCCGGTGGAATTGGGGCCCAGGCCGCTGCCCGCTGCTGCCGTGCCGCTGACCGTGTTCGAGCTGGTGACGAAGGGATAGGTGCCGTGATCGATATCCAGCAGCACGCCCTGCGCGCCTTCGAACAGGATCTTCGCGCCCGCCTTACGAACCTTCTTCAACCGCTTCCACACCGGCTGCGCGAACTGGAGCACGAATGGCGCGATCTCGCGCAACTGCGCGAGCAGCTCATCGCGGTCGATCGGGGGCTGATCGAAGCCCGCCCGCAGCGCATCGTGGTGCGCGCAAAGCCGGTCGAGCTGAGGTTCGAGATGGTCGAGATGGGCGAGATCGCATACGCGGATGGCACGCCTGCCGACCTTGTCCTCATAAGCCGGGCCGATGCCCCGCCCGGTGGTCCCGATCTTGCCCGATCCGGCGGCCGTTTCCCGCAATCCGTCGAGATCGCGGTGGATCGGCAGGATCAGCGGGCAGTTGTCCGCAATCGCGAAATTGTCGGAATTGATCTCGACACCCTGCCCTTCGAGCTTTGCGACTTCGCTCTTCAGGTGCCAGGGATCGAGCACGACGCCATTGCCCACGATGCTCAACGTGCCGGTGACAATACCGCTGGGCAACAGGGATAGCTTGTAGGTCGTATCCCCGACGACCAGTGTGTGTCCGGCGTTATGGCCGCCCTGGAATCGGACAACGGCATCGGCACGGCTGGCGAGCCAATCGACGATCTTGCCCTTGCCTTCATCGCCCCACTGGGCACCGATTACCGTCACGTTTGCCATGATTACGCCTTTTCCCCTGCCCGGGGATCCACAAGGTCCTTCGACAGGACTCGACCAAGGGATGGAATGGAGAAGCGAATGCGCTTCAAATGCGGTGCGCGCACTAAGCGGCGGAAAGATTCCAGTCAAGCCGTGGAAACTTTGCAGTCGTCTGCGATCGAAGGGGCAGAGGAAACTTCATGCCCGCTTATCCCATGACCGCTCTGGACGATACCGGCGGTCGGATGGGCTCGGATCCGGGCAAGCTTAACGAATTATTCGCTGCGCGCTGGGGGGATGCAGATTCTATCTGGCGCTGCTAGAGGCGGCTCCGTGAAGACCGACAGCCCGCCCCTCCCGATCCGCATTGCCGCGCTATATCAGTTCGCGCGGTTCGACGATCCTGCCGCCATCAAACCGGACTTGTTGGCATGCATGGAAGATGCCGGGGTGCGCGGTACGCTGCTGCTGGCGCGTGAAGGAATAAACGGTACGATCGCCGGATCGGACGAAAGCATTGAGACGATACTCGCTCATATACGGACTTTACCCGGCTGTTCCGCTATCGAGGTGAAGGAATCGCGCGCTGCCACGACGCCCTTTCACCGCACCAAGGTGCGCGTGAAGAAGGAAATCGTGACCATGGGGCAACCCGATCTCGACCCGTTGGCCGGTGTCGGAACATATGTCCCGCCGGAGGATTGGAATGCGCTGATCTCCGATCCAGACACGATCGTCATCGACACGCGCAATGACTACGAAGTGCAGATCGGTACTTTTCAGGGAGCGATCGATCCCGAGACGAGTTCGTTCCGTGAATTTCCCGCATGGTTCCGCGCCAGGCTTGCCGAACTGGAGGCCAAGGGCCGATCTCCCAGGATCGCCATGTTCTGCACCGGCGGTATCCGGTGCGAAAAATCTACCGCTTTTGCGCGCGCCGAGGGGGTGGAGGAAGTCTACCATCTCAAAGGCGGAATATTGAACTATCTCGAACACGTGCCCGAGGAAGCCAGCCTATGGCGCGGGGAATGCTTCGTTTTCGATGAGCGGGTCAGCGTAGGTCATGGCCTTAAGCCCGGCGACCATTCGTTGTGCCGGGCCTGCCGTCGTCCTCTAAGCAAAGCCGACATGGCGCACGAAAACTACGTTCGCGGCGTTTCGTGCCATCGCTGTTACGACGAGCGCAGCGAAGAACAACGCACGCGCTATGCCGAACGGCATCGGCAGGAGATGCTGGCCGGGATACGCGGTCGGGGTCATATCGGCCGAAAGGTCGACTCCGAAGCCGATGGCTGAAGCGATCCTCTACAGCTTCCGCCGCTGCCCCTACGCCATGCGCGCCCGCATGGCTCTCAGTGTAAGCGGCGCACGACACGAACACCGCGAGGTAGTCCTGCGCGACAAACCTGTGCAGATGCTGGAAGCATCTCCCAAGGGCACGGTCCCTGTTCTGGTGACGGACGATGGACAAGTCATCGAGGAAAGCCTCGACATCATGCGCTGGGCACTTGCACTGCACGATCCGGAAAACTGGCTCCAGCATGACGATGCCGCATTGGTCGAGCGGAATGACGGCTCCTTCAAGCATCATCTGGACCGCTACAAATATTCTACCCGCTACGCGAACGCAGACCCCGAAGAACACCGTGGCGCTGCGCTTCGGATCCTCGGCCATCTGGAACAGCGTCTCACCGAGAGCGCCTACCTTTGCGCCGACAAGCGCGGCTTTGCGGATATCGCCATTTTCCCGTTCATTCGCCAGTTCGCCAATGCCGACCGCGAATGGTTCGACGCGCAAGAGCTTCCCAAGCTGCAGGATTGGCTGGCTGACCTGGTCGGATCCGACCTATTTGAGCGCGTGATGCAGAAGCACCCGCAATGGAAAGCCGCCTAAAGCAATTTCGGTTCTCGGCCATCCAGTATGTGCGAACACCCAAGTGCCTTGGCGTCGTCACCGGCTTCGACTGCAGCCACCGTGCGCCAGCCGATCGTCCGCAAGCGCGCAGCGGCATCGCGGTCGTGACCAATGGGCAGAAACATTTTCTGTATTTCGTCGCCATGGCTTGAACCCAGCGCATCGAGCAGCGGGTCCATGTAGAGCGAAAATCCTGTCGCGGCCTCCTCGCTGCCACGGATGGTATAGGTGCCGCCCCGGCCCAGAGCGCCACGCGCGCCTTCGCCGTAGAGCGTAAAGCCGAACCAGCTTTGGTATTCGAAGCCATGCCGTTCGGTCGGGTCCAGAGTGACGCGTGCGCGACCGCCGATCGCTTCGGCAATGGCGCGCAAACCCTCGATACGGCTGGTCAGCGCCCCGCCCGCATCGAGCGCGGCAAGTTTGTCGATCGCTTCATCGAAATCGCCGGTCGCATAGAGCAAGGGGAGATAGGCATCGCCGCCCACATCCCGCAACCCGCCTGCATCCTTCGTGTCCAGCTCGCGCCGCACCGCATCACGCTGCGCGGGATCGAGCGGCAGCGATTCCTCAGCCAGCGTGTCGACAAGATCGGGAAGAGTGAAGTCGACCGAGATATTGGCGACGCCTGCCGCCTTGAGCGCATCGATAGCAACCGAAACGACTTCGCTTGCGGCCCCGACGCTGTCGGCACCGATCAGTTCGGCGCCCATCTGCAGGCGCTGCCGCGCCGGATCGAGCTGACTGGCGCTGAGGAATGCGACATCGCCTGCATAGCATAGCCGCAGGGGTCGCGTCGCGGCAGCGAGGCCGGTCGCGGCTATGCGCCCGACCTGCACCGTGATGTCACTGCGAAGCGCAAGGGTACGCAGGGAGTCGGGATCGGTAAATCGCACCATGCGGCGCGTCGCTACACCGTCCATACGGCCGGCCAGCGACTGTTCGAACTCGACCAAAGGCGGACGGACACGATCGTAGCCGTGGCCATCCATCGCGTCCAGCACGGCGCGCATGGCGGACGTGATCCTTCGGGCACGCTCGGGCAGCGCGTCTTCCAGGCCGACGGGGAGGAGTTCGTCAGGGGCGTTCATATGTCCTCATTCGGCATCCCGGCTCCGAGCCGGGATCGCTATCGTCCAAGCGACTAGCCGACAGCGACCCCGGGTCAAGCCCGGTATGGCGATCTGCTGGATCGTCAGAAGGCCAGCGGCATGACAACCTTCACGCCTTCCAGAGCGCAAGCCTGCTTGACCACGTCTTGCGGGATCGGGGCATCGACGCTCAACAACAATACTGCTTCCCCACCGGCCTGGCGACGACCGAGGTGGAAAGTACCGATATTGATGCCGTTCTCGCCCAGCAGCGTCCCGATGCGGCCGATAAAGCCCGGCGCGTCCAGGTTGACGATATAGAGCATGTCGCCAGCCAGTTCCGCCTCGATACCGACGCCGAACATTTCGACGAGGCGCGGTGCGTCCGTCCCGAACAGCGTGCCCGCGACCGAGCGATCGCCCTGCTCGGTGCCCACCGTGACCCGGATCAGGGTGTTGTAGGTGCCTTCCTTCTCGTGACGGACCGAACGGATATCCAACCCACGCTCTTTGGCAAGGAAGGGTGCATTGACCATGTTCACCGTGTCCGAATACTGGCGCATCAGGCCGGCGAGCACAGCGCCTTCGATGGGCTTGCCCGAAAGCTCTGCCGCGGCGCCTTCACGCTCGATGCTGATCTTGGTGAGATTGCCATGGGCAAGTTGGCCGACGAGGCTGCCGAGATTTTCGGCCAGTGTCATATAGGGCTTGAGCTTGGGCGCTTCTTCCGCGCTCAGACTGGGCATGTTGAGCGCATTCGTGACACCGCCATTCACGAGGTAGTCGGCCATCTGCTCGGCCACCTGCAGCGCCACATTGACCTGCGCTTCGGTGGTGCTCGCGCCGAGGTGCGGCGTGCAGATAAAGTTCGACTTGCCGAACAGCGGGCTTTCCTTTGCCGGCTCGGTCTGGAACACGTCCAGCGCCGCGCCCGCGACCTGCCCGCTGTCGAGCGCATCCGCCAGCGCCGCTTCGTCGATCAACCCTCCGCGCGCGCAGTTGACGATGCGCACGCCCGGCTTGGTCTTGGCGAGATTTTCGCGGCTGAGGATATTGCGGGTCTCGTCGGTCAGCGGGGTGTGCAGCGTGATGAAGTCGGCGCGCGACAGCAGCGTGTCGAGATCGGCTTTCTCGACCCCCATTTCGATTGCGCGCTCCTCGGTCAGGAAGGGGTCGTAGGCAACGACCTTCATCCTCAGCCCCAGCGCGCGTGCGGCAACGATAGAGCCAATATTGCCCGCGCCGATGAGACCGAGTGTCTTGCCGGTAACCTCGACACCCATGAAGTCGTTCTTCGGCCATTCGCCCGCCTGCGTTCGAGTGTTTGCTGCGGGAATCTGGCGGGCAAGCGCAAACATCATGGCTATGGCGTGCTCGGCAGTCGTGATCGAATTGCCGAAGGGCGTGTTCATCACCACCACGCCCTTGCCGCTGGCATAGGGGATATCGACATTGTCGACGCCGATCCCGGCACGGCCGATGACCTTCAAATTGGTCGCCGCGTCGAGGATTTCGGACGTCACCTTGGTCGAAGAACGGATGGCGAGGCCATCGTATTCGCCGATGCGGGCTTTCAATTCCTCCGGCGTTTCGCCGGTGATGACATCGACGTCGCAGCCGCGTTCCTCGAAAATCTTCGCGGCGTTCGGGTCCATCTTGTCGGAGATGAGGACTTTGGGTTTGGTCATGATTTACTCCCTCTCCCCTTCAGGGGAGAGAGCCGGGGAGTGAGGGATACTGCACCCGGCCCTTCAAATGGTTGGAAAATCGAGAGGGACAACCCCTCTCCCAACCCTCTCCCCTCAAGGGGAGAGGGTTATCGTGATCAGCCGTTCTTGACGGTCTCGTAGGCCCACTCGATCCAGGGCAGGAGACGCTTGAGATCCTCCTGCTCGACCGTACCGCCGCACCAGATGCGCAGGGACGGCGGGGCATCGCGATAGCCGTTGAAGTCGTAGCCGACATCGCGCTCTTCGAGCAGCTTGACGATCTTCTTCGGAACGCCAGCCTTGTCCTCGTCGGACAGGCTATCGTACCAGTCGCCTTGGAAGACGAAGCACACACCGGTATTTGTCTGCTGCGCCGGATCGGACGCCATATTGCGCAACCAGGGGGTTGCCTCGATCCAGTCCTTCACGATCGCGGCATTGGCATCGGCCCGTTCGAACATGGCCTTGCGGCCACCCAGCGCCTGCGCCCATTCCAGCGCGTCGATGTAGTCCTCGGTCGCCAGCATCGACGGCGTGTTGATCGTCGCGCCTTCGAAGATGCCGGTGTTGATCTTGCCGCCCTTCTTGAGACGGAAGAGCTTGGGCAACGGCCATTCGGGATCGTAGCTCTCGATTCGCTCGACCGCCTTGGGGCTGAGGATCAGCATGCCGTGCTGGGCTTCCGACCCCATCACTTTCTGCCAGCTATAGGTCGTGGCATCGAGCTTGGCCCAGTCCATCTCCATCGCGAAGACGGCGCTGGTGGCATCGTTGATCGTCACCCCTGCGCGGCCCGGCGCAAGCCAATCGGTGTTCGGGACTTTCGCGCCCGAAGTGGTGCCGTTCCAGGTGAAAACAACATCATTGTCCTGCGGGATGCTCGCAAGGTCGGGAATCTCGCCGTAATCGGCGTCGAGCGTGGTCAGCTGCGGCAACTTGAGCTGCTTGACCGCGTCCTGAATCCAGACATTGCCGAAACTCTCCCACGCGGCGACAGTCGCCGGACGATCGGGACGCAGCATCGTCCACATGGCGCATTCGAGCGCGCCCGTGTCCGAGGCGGGCATGATGCCGACCAGATAATCCTCGGGCACGCCGAGCATCTCCTTGGACAGGTCGATGGCATATTTCAGCCGCGACTTGCCAAGTGCGCTGCGATGCGAACGTCCAAGAGATTCGGTTTTGAGATTGGCGGCAGACCAGCCTTTACGCTTGGCGGTCGGACCGGACGAAAAGAAGGGGCGCTCAGGCTTGAGCGTCGGTTCGGCAGTCATGTATTCTCTCCTTGCAGAGAGCACGCGCGGCGTTGGGACCGCGTGGCCCGACAGCCGAACTAAAGTTGCGTCGCAACAAGTCAACACGAAATAGCTATGCAGCGATGAAGTGTCCCTGCGATACGACCGGCTTCCTCTCGCCAAACCGTGCAAGCGGCCTTATGTCGCCGGCAATGGACGTGACCGATCTCCGCATCGCGCTCTTCAGCGGGAACTACAATTACACCCGCGACGGATGCAACCAAGCGCTTAACCGCCTTGCCGACTATGTGTTGCAGCAAGGTGCGGCGCTGCGCGTGTATTCCCCGGTGGTGGCGAAGCCCGACTTCGAGCCGGTCGGAGATCTGATCGACGTTCCCAACATGCGTATGCCGGTGAAAAATCGGGGCGAATACCGGCTGGGCCTGCCGCTCGACGCAAATGCGCGAGCTGACCTTGAGGCCTTCCGGCCCAACACCATCCATCTATCCGCCCCCGATTTCACCGGGCATTCGGCCCTCGGCTGGGCCGAAAAGCACGATCTGCCGGTACTCGCATCGGTGCACACCCGCTTCGAGACCTACCCCCGTTACTACAATATGAGCTTTCTCGAACCGGTCGTGGAGACGCTGCTGCGACGGTTCTACCAGCGCTGCGACGCCCTTGTCGCTCCCTCGCAAAGCCAGATCGATGAGCTCAAGGCTCAGAGGATGCACGACGACATCTCGATCTGGTCTCGCGGCGTCGACCGAACGATCTTCGATCCGTCGAAGCGCGACCTCGAATGGCGTCGTGCGCACGGGCTGGCCGACGACGATGTCGCGATCGTATTCCTCGGTCGGCTGGTGATGGAAAAGGGGCTCGACGTCTTTGCAGAGGCGATCGTTCAGCTCAGGAAGCAGCAAGTGCCGCACAAGGTGCTGGTAATCGGCGACGGTCCTGCGCGGGGGTGGTTCGAGAAAGCGCTGCCCGGCGGGATCTTCGCCGGGTTCAAGACCGGGGCGGATCTCGGGCACGCGCTCGCGAGCGGGGACGTCTTCTTCAATCCTTCGACCACGGAGACGTTCGGCAACGTCACATTGGAAGCCATGGCTTGCGGTCTGCCAGTGGTCGCGGCGGGCGCGACGGGTGCCGCCAGCCTGGTGACGAATGGCACGACGGGTCGCCTGGTTCCGGCTGCGAAGCCGGACGCCTTCGCCCGGGCCTGCGCCGAAGCGCTGGCGCCCTATTGCACCGACGATGCGTTACGCCTGCGGCACGGTGCGAACGGCGAAATGGCCGCCCGCGCCTATTCCTGGGATACGATCAACCAAGCTGTGGTCGATACGTATCTGAGGCTCCAGGCACAGCGCGGCCGATAGCTAGCGCAGGACGCCCGAGCGCCGCATCTTGATGGCGTACCATAGCGTGCCGAGCGTGATCACCCAGATTGCAAGCTCCAGCGCCGGATTTTCCATATCGGCAGGCAAGTCGGTGACAACCCGCTGGAAATAGGTCGTCCCCACGAGGCCGACGACGGATATCGCCAGCGAATATACGGCGAAACGCGAGCGGAACAGCAGCAGGATGGAGCCGAAAAAGGCGCCCCAGACTCCCAGGGCCCACACGGCGGTCGCCCAGGAGGGGAAGGTGTCGAAATAGGCGATTTGCTCCGGCGTCATTCCCAACGCTTCGAGCTGGCCCAGCTCTGTCATGGTGTAGCTCATGATCCCGACGGCATTCCACAACAGCGTGATCACGCCGACCGCCCACAGGTGCCACGGCGCCTTTATGTCTGTATTCATGCAAGAACCCTCCCTCTTGCGACCCCGCGCAGCAGACTATCGCCTGTCGTGCAGGGCGCAAGGGAAGGATTGTCAGAGCCGTTCGATCTTCTTGGCGAGTTCGTCGACGAGATCGACGATGTCCTGAACCGTCTGCTTGTCCAGTTTGCCGGAACGTGCGCGATTTTTCAGAACGCCCGCCAGATTGCCGAGCGCGCGAAACATTTCCGGCGTGGCATAGGCCCGGCGATGCTCGCCGTGGCCCGAGAGGCGTTCGAACAGCGCCTCTACTTCCTCTGCCCGATCGTCCAGTTCGCTGCGGCCAGCATCGGTTGCCTCATAGGCCTTCCGCGTCTCGTCGCCTGCCGCCTGCGCGATCGCGCCTTCGTCTTCGAGCAGGGAGAGTGTGGGGTAGATCGTCCCCGGGCTGGGCGAATAGGAGCCCTCGGTCAGTTCCTCGATCGCCTTGATGAGTTCGTAGCCATGGCGTGGTTCGTCCGCCACCAGCTTGAGCAGGACGAGCCGCAGTTCGCCCGGACCGAACATCCTCCCGCGACGGCTACCGCCTCCGCGCGGGCCGAAATCGAACGACCAGTTGGGTCCGCCGAATTTGGCCGAGGCACCGAGCTCATCCCGGCAATCGGCCTCCGCGATCATGGCCGCAACGAACGGCCAGCCGCCCATTCTGCGCATCTTGCGCCATTTATGTGCCTTATACATTCAATTGTTCCTTGAGTTATCTTCGATAGGTCTAAGATATATCTTAGTTGACGTTCTGCAAGGCAGCACTGCAATTTTCCGGCGAACGCCTTATGTCAGCCGACCAATGGCCGATTTGTTTCCCGATGACCTGCCCCAGGCATCCGCCCCTGAGGCGCCGCGCGAAGATGCACCGCTCGCCGACCGTTTGCGCCCGGCAAGCCTGGGCGAAGTCATCGGGCAGGATCACCTGACCGGTCCGGAAGGTGCGATCGGGCGTATGGTCGCGGCGGGCAAGCTGTCGAGCATGATCCTGTGGGGGCCGCCCGGCACCGGTAAGACCACCATCGCCCGACTTCTCGCCGACAGCGTCGGCATGCGCTTCGAAAGCGTGAGCGCGGTGTTCAGCGGGGTTGCCGATCTCAAGAAGGCCTTCGCCGCTGCCGACAAGGCAGCCGAGGCAGGTCAGCGCACCTTGCTCTTCGTTGACGAGATCCACCGCTTCAACCGCGCGCAACAGGATGGCTTCCTGCCCTTCGTGGAACGCGGAACGGTGACACTGGTGGGCGCGACCACCGAGAACCCCAGCTTCGCGCTCAACGCCGCGCTTCTCAGCCGCGCACAGGTATTGATTCTCCAGCGGCTCGACTGCGAGGCCCTCGGCCAGTTGCTCGACCGCGCGGAAAAGCTCGAAGGCTCGCTCCCCTTGACCCCCGAAGCGCGCGATGCACTGGTGGCGAGTGCCGATGGCGATGGGCGATTCCTGCTTAATCAGGCCGAAACGCTCTACAATGCGAAGATCGAAGAGCCCCTTGATCCGGCGGCCCTCGGCAGCTTCCTGCAGCGCCGCGTGGCGGTCTACGACAAGGATCGCGAAGGACATTACAATCTCATTTCCGCGCTCCACAAGTCGGTGCGCGGCAGCGACGTCCAGGCGAGCCTCTATTACCTCGCGCGCATGCTCACTGCCGGGGAGGAACCGCGCTTCCTCGCCCGTCGCCTGATCCGCATGGCGGTGGAGGATATCGGCATGGCCGATCCGCAGGCGCTGGTGCAATGCATGGCGGCCAAGGACGCTTACGAGTTTCTGGGCAGCCCCGAGGGCGAACTCGCGCTGGTGCAGGCCTGTACCTATCTTGCCACCGCCCCCAAATCGAACGCGGTCTACAAGGCGCAGAAGGCTTCGCTCGGATCGGCCAGGGAAACGGGGAGCCTGATGCCGCCGCAAAACATCCTCAACGCGCCGACAAAACTGATGAAGGATATCGGCTACGGTTCGGGCTACAGCTACGACCACGACGCCGAAGAGGGCTTTTCGGGCGATAATTACTGGCCCGAGGAGATGGAGCCGCAGACCTATTACGAACCCGCAGAGCGCGGCTTCGAGCGCGAAGTGAAGAAACGGCTCGAATATTGGGACAAACTGCGGAAAGACCGTGCGAAGCTTTAAAAACTTTGTTTGTATTGACTGGTCAGGCGAGGCGGTTGCACGGCCCAAAGGCTTGGCCATGGCGCACTGCACTACGGGAAGCTTCGCTCCGAGGCTGTTGAAACCAGCGCGTGGCTGGTCACGAGAAAGCATTCTGAAATGGCTTCTTGATCATGCGAAGGCGCAGACCGACATGCTGATCGGCCTCGACTTGTCGCCCGGGCTACCTTTTGTAGACGCTGGCGACTATTTCCCCGGCAATCCAAGCTCACCCAAGGACGCCAAAGCGCTTTGGGAGTTGGTGGACCGTAAGTGCGCTGAAGAGGCGCACTTAAGCGCGTCGACATTCCCGAAGAACGACAATTTCAAAGCTCACTTTCGCAACCAATATCCTGGTGAAACGGTCACAGGCGATGCTTTTGTCGGAGGGGCAGGACGTCTCCGTGAGGCCGAGCATCGGCAGCGAACGAATGGGGTCAATCCGGTGAGTTGCTTCAATCTTGTAGGCGCCGCACAAGTTGGCAAATCGAGTCTTACCGGAATGCGTCTACTAAACCGGCTGCGCGGAAAAGTACCGGTTTGGCCCTTCGACGACGTGCCGCTGAGGGGGCCGCTAATCGTTGAGATTTACACTTCAATCGCAGCGCGTGCCGCTGGAATGCCAAAAGGACGTAGCAAGATTCGCGATGGCGATACCCTAAATCGAATGCTCGCCAACCTCGGTTCAGAACCGCATCCATCACTCGAGCGATACGACGACCACTCGACAGACGCGATGTTGACAGCCGCATGGCTGCGAAGAGCGGCAAACGATCCGGCCCTTTGGTCGCCGCGTGGCCTGACGCCCGCTATCGCCCGCACCGAAGGCTGGACCTTCGGCGCGATCTAGACCGCTAGCCGAATTTCCTGGTGGAGCCGAGCGGGATCGAACCACTGACCTCGTCATTGCGAACGACGCGCTCTCCCAACTGAGCTACGGCCCCGTTCCAGGTCTGCAACACTGCAGATATATGCAGTGCAAGGCGTGCCATCTAGCGAATGACGGCACGCCTGCAAAGCATCCATACGAGGCGATCAGTCCTTCGGCGTGTCGTCTTCGCCGGCATCGTTGGGGATCGGCTGGACAATCGGCACCGATACCCGGGTTTCATCGACGGGAACGACCGGGATCTGAGCCCCGGTATCGGGATCGATCACCGTCGTTTCCTGCAAGGGCGCCACACTTAGCGCCGCAGGATCGGAACCCGGCTGCGGCACCTGAAACGCTCTCGAGTTCTTGACCGCTACATATCCGGGCTGCGATGCGCCGTAGCGTTCACCATATTGCGCGTCCCAGGCGGCAGAATCTCGCTGGTACTGCTCATAGGCGACAAAGAAACGCTCGAACGGACCCTCGAGTACCGAGAAATTCGTCAGCGCGAAGGCAACCGGATCGACCGTTTCCGAAGCGACATACTGTTGCGAAATGCCAAGCGCCGTGCGGCAGAAATCGGATCGCGCGGGCGGCAAGGCGAAGTAGTTGTAGACCATCGTCATCTGGCTCTCGCGAGCCTGAATTGCCGGCCGTCCCTTACCGTGTTCCTTGCGATAGTCGGCATCGATGCGGTCGTTGACCTGTTTCAGCGGTCGCGCATGATCCTTGATATAGCCGCTGTAGCCTTCGAGGATCTGCTGGTACTGCGGGTCGAGGCAGTTCAGCGCCGCCACGTTCCAGGCGGAGCGGAAGTGCCACACCTTCTCATCGTCCGAGATACCCAGATTGACCGTCTCGCGGATGCCCATCGAATTGAGTTGCGGAATATCCATGACATAGGACGCCTGGCCCGGAGGCAGGGGCCGCACTGGCACGGCCTCTACCGGCGGCGGCGGCGGCGGGGGGGGAGGAGGCGGGGGCGTCGCGCAAGCACCCAGCACGGCCATCCCGACAGCAATGGCCGCGATGCGAATAGTGATATGTGAACCGCGTCTCATGGCGCGTGACCCTCCTCGATAAACCTGTTGTTCATCCTGCGCCGCCGTCCCTTGACGGGGGATGAAGCGAGGCCTGTGGTAGACGGTCGCGTTGCCAAAGAAAATGCCCGGAGTGTCGGTTACACCCCGGGCACGTTCAACCGATTCCTGTGTGCGACGAGTGGTTTACACCTATTCGCGGTTGCCCATGAAGCTGAGCAGGAACTGGAACATGTTGATGAAGTCCAGATACAGGCTCAGTGCGCCCATGATCACGGCCTTCCCAGCGAACTCCGTGCCACGAAGATACTGGTATTCCATCTTCAGACGCTGGGTATCGTAAGCCGTGAGGCCGGCAAAAATCAGCACACCGATGAAGCTGATGGCCAGTGCCATGATGCTCGACTGGAGGAAGATGTTGATCACCATCGCGATGAGCAGGCCGATCACCCCCATCACCAGGAAGGTGCCGAAACCCTGCAGGTTCTTCTTCGTGGTGTAGCCGAACAGGCTGAGGCCGGCAAAGGCACCAGCGGTGGCGAAGAAGGTCGCAGCGATCGATTCACCGGTGAAGACGAGGAAGATCGTCGACATCGACAGACCCATCAGCGTGGCAAAGCCCCAGAACATCATCTGCAGGGTAGTGCGGCTGAACCGGTTGGCGCCGAAACTCATGGCGAAGACGATTGCGAGCGGCGACAGCGCTACGATCCACATAAGCGGGCCGCTGGCGAAGGTCAGCGCCAGCCCGCTACGCGCTGTGAGCAGTGCCACAACGGCGGTCAGCAATATGCCGCTGGTCATGTAATTGTAGATCGACAGCATGTGCTTGCGCAGCCCGGCGTCGAAGGTTTCCTGCCTGGCAACGGCGTCGCCAGCGCGCGGCACGGAGCCGAAGCCCTGCCTCTGGTCGGTGTCGTTCCAATTGGCCATCTCTTCTCAACTCCTCTTGGCAGTGCGGAAATACGCCTTGCTCCTAGGGTGGCAATATCGGCATTTCCGTCGCCGATTTCAAGCGAAACCGGACAGATCGGTCCTAACGGGAATTAACCGGATTTGGTCACCCCTCAGGCTTCGCCCGCTGCGTCGACCATCGCCGCGTCCAGCGCCTCTGCCGGCGTGCGGCCGCCCCACAAGATGAACTGGAACGCCGGATAGAAGCGATCGCATTCATCGACTGCGATTTCGACCAGCGCCTGCGCCTGATCAAGGCTGAGTAACCCGTCGTCGCCGAGCATGGTGCCATTGCGGTACAGCAGCACGCCGCCATTCGACCAGATGTCGAAATGACCGAGCCACATCTGTTCGTTGACCAGCGAGACGAGTTCGTGCGCCTGCGGCATCTTGTCGGCGGAAATGCGGATGTCCGGCAAACAGAGTATCTGAAGCACCATATCGTCCGGCCGCCAGATCCCGCGCAGCTGGTATTTGGTCCAGCTGCCCTGAATTTCGCCGCTCATCTCGCTCGGCGTCGATTCGCAGGGCCATCCACGCGCCTCGAAAAGGGCGATGAGCATGTCGAGCGGGGCTGCCCCTTCGTCGACTTCGTAACGGTCTTCCGACGGTTTCATCGAGGCTGTTCCATGCGCGTCATGGTTGGCTGGATGCAGAAACGACGGGGCGCTTGGCAATGGAGGCAGGCTTCGGCGCTGGGGAGAACCGCTAAGGCCTGTGCAAAGCCTGTGAACAATTCGCCGGGCCGCCACCGCCGGGACACACCCTCACAGCTTCTCGATCGCCTCGCCGGCCGAGCTGGTGAAGGTAAAGGAATCGACACCCAATTCCTTGAGTTCCTTGACCATTTCACGCGCCTTGGCGTCGGTGTCATACGGGCCCGACAACAGCCGGTTGGCCTCCCCCCAGGGCGTCACGAACGGCCCCTTGCCCTCCAGCTTGCCGTCGGCCTTGCGCGAAATTCGCCGCCAGTCGAAGCCGAGCGCAGTCGTATCCTTGCCGGTCGCAACCTGAACCCAATGGCGTGACGGGTGAGCAGGTGGCAGGGGCGGCTTGGGTTCCAGGCGTTCGCGCGGAATTTCGATTTTGGTGATGTCCACGGCCCCGCTCGTGGCGGAAACTGCGGATGTTGGCTCGAGACTGAAACCGCTGAACGCATCCGCGACCGAGATGAGGCTCGGTTGCGGCTCGGGCGGTGGAGCCGGCGGGTCCGTGCTCGGGTCGACATTGGCAGAGGTTGAAGACGGCTCGATCCGCGCGGTGGCAGCAGGCGCCTCGGCTGGCGAGGGCGTTTGTTCGGGCTCGGTCACTGTCGCAGCGAGCGATGGCCTCGGATTCGTCACAGGGGCCGGTGGCGGAGGTGGCGGCGGCGACGGTGGCGGAGGTGGCGGCGGCGACGGTGGCGGAGGTGGCGGCGAAGAAGCTATCGCGGCAGGCGCCGCAGAAGTGGCCGGACGTCGTAGTTGCGGGACGGTGCGCGTCATCCGCACCGGTGGCGCTGTATAGCCCGCAATCCCGGCATCGTCCGTCCCGATGGCAGCCGTGCGGGGGAATACGCCGAGATTGCCGGCAGCGGCCTGCTGCGCCTTGGTCAGCTGCGGCATATAGTCGAGATAGGCCGCCATCCGCGTGCCGGTACCTTCCGGCAGCATGGTGTTGGCGATATCCTTGGCTTCCCGCGTCTGCCCCAGGATCGCCAGGCCGAAGGCACGAGTGCGAAAGGCCGCGATATCGCGTTTTTCCAGCAAGGGTAGCAATGTCGCCTCGAACGCCTTGCTATCGCCCGAAATGGCCTGACTGAGCGCGAGGCGACGGGTCGTTTCCTCGCCCGCGCCGTTGGCCAGCGCCTGCCGATAGAATTGCTGCGCGCTGGCCGCATCGCCCACGAGGTCGAACGCCAATCCACGGTCTTCGGCCATGCGCTCGTTCGACACGCCGGCCTGTTCGGCTTCGGCGAACAGGCGCAACGCTTCGACGGGTCTGCGCGACCGCGTATAGGCCTTGGCAAGCCCGAGCTTGGTTCGCGCATTGCCGGGCGAAAGCTCGTTGGCGCGTCCGAGGAAGCCGATCGCTGCGCCGATATCGCCCAGTTCGAGGGAGGCCTCACCCGCATCCAGCAAGGCCGAAACATCGGCCGCATTGCTCGCCAGTCGCGAAAGAGCGTCGCCCAGTTCGCTTTCCGCAGCAGCGGGCAGCGGCTGGACGATCTCTCGCTGAGCGGACACGGGCACGGAATGCGCTGCCAGAGCCAGCAGCGCGACGGCAGCAGCTAATCGCCCTCTTGAAACCATATCCTGTCCTTCGCAGCCCGGGCGTTAACCAGCGCTGACCCAGTCGAAATCACTGGTTGTTCTGACGCCCGAGAAACCGCGGGATGTTGAGACCGGAACCGTTGCCGCCATCGTCGTCGTCATCATCATCGTCGTCGTCGGAGCGGCTTGCCCCGCGCGACAGATTCGCCATGCGTTCGAACAGGGTGTTTCCCGGCAGAGATCCGCCGCCGCCGCCCGAACCGGGAGCGCCGCTTCCGCCATCGCCCGAGCCACCGGCGTCTCCGCCTTCTCCGCCGCCCGGCACGATAGGACGTCTGCGGCCGGGCTTGGTTGCCAGCGGGCTTTCACTCGCGACATGCTCGTCGCCAAGCTCGAATTCATCCTGCGAACCGCCAGCGGGTTCCGACAGATCGAGCGGCTGCCGCTCGTTGCCCCACCCCTCTTCCGCGGGCGCCCCGCCGAATTCGCTGTCGTCAGCGGGCGGAGGCACGCCGTCATCCTGATCCGCGTCGAAGCGTTCGGTCTGCTCGTTGCGCAAACCAGCCAGCGGATCGACGATATCGTCGACGTCGTCGTAATCCTCCTCGCCCTCGTCCGCCGAGTTCGCGGGCGAGAGGCCGAAAGGCCGATCCGCCCCGTCATATTCGGCTTCGTCGGTCAGGTCGAACGTATCGGTTTCCGCCTCGGCCGACTCATGTTCAGGGGCGGTATCAAGCTCGGCGGACAGGCCTTCGTTGAGCTCGAACGGTTCTTCGTCGGCCTGGCTTTCGCTCGGCAAGTCAAGGACCGGACGCTTGGGCGCGTTGCTTTCACGCATCGAGAACGAACGCGACGGTGCCGCGTTCATCGAACCGTCGTGCTCGATACCCGTGGCAACCACCGACACCCGAATCTTGCCATCGAGATCGGGGTTGAAAGCCGATCCCCAGATGATGTTCGCATCTTCGTCGACCAGCTCGCGAATGTGGTTCGCCGCTTCGTCGACTTCGAGCAGCTTCATGTCTTCGCCGCCGATGATCGAGATGATGACGCCCTTGGCGCCGGCCATGCTGACGCCGTCGAGCAGCGGATTGGCAATGGCCCGCTCGGCCGCTTCGAGCGCACGGTTGTCGCCCTCGCCCTCACCGGTGCCCATCATCGCCTTGCCCATCTCGCTCATCACCGAACGCACGTCGGCAAAGTCGAGATTGATGAGGCCCGGCATGACCATGAGATCGGTAATCGATCGCACGCCCTGCTGCAGCACCTCGTCGGCGAGCATGAAGGCTTCCTTGAAGGTCGTTTCCGCCTTGGCGACCAGGAACAGGTTCTGGTTGGGGATGACGATCAGCGTATCGACATGCTTCTGCAGCTCGTCGATGCCCGCTTCGGCGGCGCGCATGCGGCGCGTGCCTTCGAACAGGAACGGCTTGGTCACCACGCCGACGGTGAGCACGCCCTTCTTGCGCGCTGCTTCGGCGATGACCGGTGCCGCACCGGTGCCGGTGCCGCCGCCCATGCCGGCCGCGATGAAGACCATGTTCACGCCTGCCAGCGCGTCCTCGATCTCTTCGACAGTTTCCTCGGCCGCAGCCTTGCCCACTTCGGGACGAGCACCCGCGCCGAGGCCCCCGGTGATATCCGGGCCGAGCTGGATGCGTTTCTCGGACGGCGAACTGCTAAGAGCCTGCGCATCGGTATTGGCGACGATGAAGTCGACGCCTTCGATTTCGGCCTGCATCATGTTGGCGATGGCGTTGCCGCCTGCGCCTCCGACGCCCACAACCATAATCCTGGGACGAAGGTCGTCGTCAGATGCCGGTCCGATATTGATGCTCATTGAAGAGTCCCCGTAGAATTCAAATGTCGCCCTTGGGCGTTATGTCACAACTCTGGCACAAAGCGAATCGCAGGTCGAAACGATTAGTGCCTTATCCACAAGGGCTAATGCCGCACTGCTGCGCCGATTCAACCCTCAGAAATACTCGCGCGCCGCTTGAAAGACACGGTTCAGCAGGCCCATGCCGCGATAGCGCTTGGTCGGCTGGTAGCGCGGGCCGACCGAACGGATATCGACCGGATCTTCGGCGGCATAAAGACACAGGCCGGCCAGCGTGGCAAATCCCGGTGTCGCGTGCGCTTCGGGGAGGCCTTGCAAGGCCGGTGGCTTGCCGATCCGTACCGGCAGACCGAGCGCACCTTGCATGAATTCGGCGACACCGTGCAGTTCGGCGCCCCCGCCGGTGAGCACGACCTGCCCGCCCTGCGAACCGGAAAACCCCATCGACTTGAGAGCTTTGCCGATCTCGGCCGTCGAGATACCCAGCCGATCGGTCACAATCGAAACGAGTTCGGCCCTGGCGATACGGTTGTGTTCGTCCGCGCCGCGCGCCAATCGCGCGCTTGCTTCCTCGCCAGGAGCATTGACCGGGATCATCTCCCGATGGTCGGTCGGCGTGGCGATCGCCGAACCGGACACGCATTTCAGACGCTCGGCCTGACTGCGGCGAATGCCGAGCGACGAGGCAATCGCATCGGTAATGTCGTTCGATCCGATCGGGATGGACTTGAGGCCCAGCAGCATGCCGGCCGCGTGGACCGAGACATTGGTGACCTGCGCGCCGATTTCGACCAGCGCCACCCCCAGATCGCGTTCCTCGCGGGTGAGGCAGGCATATGCCGCAGCCAGCGGGCTGGCGACCACCCCTTCGACGTCGAGATGCGCGGTCTGTACGGCTTCGATCAGGTTGCGGACGGGGGCGCCTTCGGCCAGCGTGACATGGACGTCCACCCCCAGCGCCTCGGCATGCAGGCCCTTGGGGTTGGCCACGCCATGCGCCCCGTCCAGCGTATAATGCGCCGGTTGCGCGTGCAGTACCATCCGCCCATCGGGATTGAGGTGATCGCGCGCCGCGTAGAGCAGGTGTTCGATATCGTCTTCCTCGATCCGGCGCCCGCCAATCGCTATCTCGACGCTGCAGATCTTGCTCGAAAGTCCCGCTCCCGCGCAGCCGATCCACACGCTCTGGATCGATGTATTGGCGTTGGCTTCCGCCTTCTCGACCGCGGTGCGGATCGCGTGGCTGGCGGCGCGCATGTCGGTCACATAGCCGCGCTTGATCCCCTCGCTCGCCCGGTGGCTCGAACCGAGGACTACCATTTCGCCACCCTCGACCTGCCCCATGATCATGGTCGATATGCGGAACGAGCCGATATTGATCGCACCGAACACCCGGGCAATGCGGGGTTGCTGGGTCGCCACTATTCGCCCCTCCCGTTCAGCGCCATCTGCTTCGGGCAGGGACCGCCCTGGCAGCGCAGATAGGCCCGGTCGGGGACGCGCATGTCGATCGCGATGGGCTTGCCGCCGATCAGGCGATGCATCCCGTCGAGCTGGGCGAATTTGACCAGCGCGGGGGCGCCGAGATCGCCCTCGGGAAGTGCGAGCAGCTGCCCCGTCTTGAAGGTGAGATTCCAGCGGCGATTGCCGACCCATTCGGCCGAAGCGATCTGCGGTTTCAGCGCGGGCGCCGCATCGAGCAGCCTGCCGAGCTCCTGAACCTGCCGCGCCGCGCCCGGCCCTTCGATCAACAGTTTGCCCTTTGCATCCTCGGCACCGATCGGCTCGAGCTCGTGGCCGTGCGGGTCGATCAGAACCAGCCGTCCGGGCTTGCGCAGCACGGCGTGGGGCACCCGTTCGACGATATCTATCTTGAGCGTGCCGGGCAGTTGGCGCGACACGCGCGCATCGGCGACCCACGGCAAGTCCAACAGCCGCTCGCGCACCTCGGTCAGGTCGACCAGCGGCATCGGGCGATCCTGTTCGGCGAGCACGCGCTCATAGACCAGTTGCTCATTCATTCTTTCGACGCCCGAGACCCGCACACGGCTGACCTCGAACCCGGCGCGCGAAGCGGATTTGGCCAGCTCCACCCGTGCCAGTTCGGGGACACCGGCATAGCTGGCGATCGTCCAGGCGATCCCCGCCCCAGCAGCGATGATCGCGAACAGGAAGAACTTGTGCCACTGCTCATCGGTAAAGGGCAGTGCTGCCATTGCCCGGTCGAACAGGCCGGTCGTGTGGCTGCGCGCCGCACGCGCCTTCTGGCTGCGATTGCGCGCCGCGGCCGAGCGGCGCACGCCGGTAGGTTTGCGCTTGACCCTAGCCACCGCCGCCCCCGAATTTCACCGCATGATGACGCATCGCGGCGGCGATTAGCAATTCGCACAATTCGCCGTAATCGAGACCGGCATACTTCGCCTGTTCCGGCACCAGGCTGAGCGGCGTCATGCCGGGCTGCGTATTCGTCTCGAGGATGAAGAGACCATCCTCGCCCTGTTCCTCGTCCCAGCGGAAATCGGTGCGGCTGGTGCCGCGGCAACCCAGCAGCTTATGCGCTCTCAGCGCGTATTCGAGGCACAAGTCGGTAATGTGCTGCGGGATATCGGCGGGGCAGACATGGTCGGTCATGCCATCGGTATATTTCGCATCGAAATCGTAAAAGCCGCTTTTCGGCTTCAGTTCGGTCACGGCCAGCGCGCGCGGTCCATCCTCGAACTCGACCACTGCCGCAGTCATCTCGCGGCCCTTGATATAGGGCTCGGCAAGCAGCTCGCCGAATTCCTGCCACGGCCCTTTCGCGTCGCGCGCGATCGGATTGCCGTAATTGCCTTCGTCGGTGACGATGGCGACGCCGACCGAACTGCCCTCGTTGACGGGTTTCAGCACATAGGGGCGGGGCATGGGATCGCGTTCGTGCAGCTCGGCGCTCCTGACGATCCGCCCGCCGGGCATGGGGATGCCATGCGGCACCAGCGCCTGCTTGGTCAGCTGCTTGTCGATCGCGATGACCGATGTGGCGAGGCCGGAATGGGTATAGGGCAGGCCCATCAGGTCGAGCATACCCTGCACACTGCCGTCCTCTCCCGGTACACCATGCAGCGCGTTGAACACCACGTCCGGTACAACCTCGGCAATGCGGGTTGCAACCTGCCGATCAATGTCGATCCGCGTAACCGTGTGCCCGCGCTCCTCGAGAGCCTGTGCGACACCCTCGCCCGACATCAACGAAACGGGCCGCTCGTTCGCCCAGCCACCCATGAGAACGGCGATGTGGAGTTTGGGGAGTTCTGTCATTTCAAGCCTTTACGGTCGCCCCACACGCTGGATTTCCCATTCGAGCATGACGCCCGAATGCTCGTAGACGCGGCGCTTCACTTCTTCGCCCAGCCCTTCGATGTCGGCGCTCGTCGCATCGTCGACATTGATGAGAAAATTGGTATGCTTCTCGCTCACCTGCGCGCCACCCCTGCGAAGACCGCGGCACCCGGCCTCGTCGACGAGTTGCCAGGCTTTCCTTCCCGGCGGGTTCTTGAACGTCGACCCGCCGGTCTTGGTCCGCAAGGGCTGCGAGTTTTCGCGGGCAGCGCCGATTTCATCCATCTTTGCGCCGATGGCTTCGGGATCGCCCGGCTCACCCTGAAAGCGGGCGCGAACCACCACTGCGCCTTCGGGCAAGGCCGAGTGACGATAAGTGTATTGCAGATCGACCGCCGGCAAAGTGATGCACTGGCCATCGGACATGATCACGTCGCAATCGATCAAAACATCGCTGACCTCGCGATCGTAAGCGCCGCCGTTCATGCGCACGAAACCGCCGACAGTGCCGGGAATGCCGCGCATGAATTCCATGCCCGCAATCCCGGCATCGCGCGCTGCGGAGGCGACGAGAATGCCGTGCGCACCTGCACCGCAAACCAGTGTGTGGTCGTCGCCGAGTTCGATCCCGGCGAAGGGCTTGCCCAGTTTGATCACGACACCGGGAACGCCGCCATCGCGCACGATCATGTTCGATCCGAGACCGAGAGCCATGACCGGCAGATCGCCATCGAGGCGTTCGAGAAACAGTTTGAGATCTTCGAGATCGGCGGGCTCGAACAGCCAGTCGGCATGACCTCCCGCCTTGAACCACACCAGCTTTGCGAGCGGTGCATCGGGAGTCAGCTTGCCCCGCACGCCATGCGTGTCGATGGGCGCCGCTATGCCACCCTCGACCTCGCAATCCGGGGCCATGCCGCTATCCCAGTTCCACACATCGTCGGGCTGTTCCATCTCGCTCACGATGTGGTCGCCCTGGCGATGCCATTCGGAAGTCCGGCCGCCCACTGCGTGATGTCGCCTGCCCCGAGACAGACGACGAAATCGCCCGGACGCAAGTCCTTGGCCAGCTTGTCGGCCAGGTCCTTCTCATCCTCGACCGTATGTGCTGCACGATGGCCCCGTGCCTTGAGACCTGCGACGAGAGCATCCGCATCCACGCCCTCGATCGCGTCTTCCCCGGCCGCGTAGACGGGCGTCACATAGACTTCGTCCGCCGCGTTGAAGCAGCTCTGGAAGTCGTCCATCAGATCGCGCAGACGCGTGTAGCGATGCGGTTGAACCACCGCGATGACCCGTCCGTCATCGGCGGTTTCGCGCGCGGCGGCCAGCACGGCCTTTATCTCCACCGGGTGATGGCCGTAATCGTCGATAATCGTGGCCACGCCATCGCCGCTCGGCACCTCGCCCACCTTGGTGAAACGGCGGCGGACGCCGCCGAAGGCGGAAAATCCGTTACAGATGACCTCATCGGGACAGCCCATCTCGATCGAGACGGCGATGGCCGCCAGCGCGTTCTGGACATTGTGACGGCCCGGCATGGGCAGGCGCACGCCTTCGATCCGGCGATCTTCCTGACCGCGACGGCGCACGATGACGTCGAAGCAATTGCCGCCCGCGTCCGGGCGCACGTTCACGCCGCAAATATCGGCCTGCAGGTTGAAGCCATAGGTCACGACATTGCGATCGCGAACCTTGCCGATCACCGCCTGCACTTCTTCGTGATCGATGCACAGGATCGCCGCGCCGTAAAATGGCACGTTGTGGATGAATTCGACGAAGGCGTCCTTCACCCCGTCGAAATCGCCATAGTGGTCGAGATGCTCGGGATCGATATTCGTCACGACGGCAATTGTGCCGTCGAGGCGCAGGAAGCTGCCATCGCTCTCGTCGGCCTCGACCACCATCCATTCGCTGTCGCCCAGCCGGGCGTTGGAACCGTACTGCTCGATGATGCCGCCATTGATCACCGTCGGGTCGATATTCCCGGCGTCGAGCAGCGCGGCGATCATGCTGGTGGTCGTGGTCTTGCCATGTGTACCTGCGACCGCGACGGTCGATTTCAGGCGCATGAGTTCGGCGAGCATCTCCGCGCGGCGCACCACGGGAATGCGGTTTTCCAACGCATAGGCGACTTCGGGATTGGTGCGTTTCACCGCAGTCGAGGTGACGACGACTGCCGCCCCTTCGACATTCTCTGGCGCGTGGCCGATGGCGATGGTCATGCCGCGCTTGCGCAGGCGCTCGACCGTCGCGCTCTCCTTCATGTCGGAGCCCTGAACCCGATAGCCGAGGTTATCCATCACTTCGGCGATCCCGGACATGCCGATGCCGCCAATGCCGACGAAATGGATCGTGCCGATATCCGTCGGAACGCCTCTCATTTCGCCGTCTCCCGCGCCGCCCGCTGGCGCTGCGGCCGACGCAGTGCCTGACCGACCGGGGCACCTTGCGACGCGCGGCGCGCATTGTTTCCGCCGACGCGGATGACGTCCATCATGTCGACTCCACCGAAGCTCTCGACGAGATCGGCAAGATCCTCCACCGCCTTCGGTCTGCCGCAATTCCACGCAGCATGGGCGGCATTGGCCAGGCCCTGCGGATTGTCCGCCAGCGCCTTGATCTGCTTGGCCAGTTCCTTGGCGGTGAACCGTTCCTGCCGGATCATTCGTGCCCCGCCCGACTTGGCGAGTTCGCGGGCATTGGCAGCCTGGTGATCATCTGTTGCGATCGGCAGCGGAATCAGGATCGCCGGCCGTCCGACAGCGGTCAATTCGGCTATCGTCGAAGCGCCTGCACGCCCGATGAACAGATGCGCATCGGCCAGCCTGGCCGCCATATCCTCGAAATAGGTGGCGAGTTCGGCGGGAATTCCATGCGTCCGATACCGCTCGCGCACCGTCTCGAGATCCTCGGCACGGCATTGCTGGATGACCTGCAGCCGCTGACGCAGTGCCGGAGGAAGCATGGACAGGCCATCGGGTACGATTTCCGACAGCACCCTCGCGCCTTGACTGCCGCCCGTCACCAGCACCCTGAGCAGTCCGTCTTCACCGAGAGGGGGGAAAGGCTCGTCGCGCAGCGAGAGCACACCGGCGCGCACCGGATTGCCGACGAGATGAACTTTCTCACGATGCTTGGCATCGAGCCGTTCGACCTCGGGATAGGCCGTGGCGATCGCGTCGACGCGCCTGGCAAACAAACGGTTCACCCGGCCCAGCACGGCATTCTGTTCATGCACGACGGTCGGCACGCCCGCGCTGGTAGCCGCAAGGATCGTGGGGAGCGAGGGATAGCCGCCGAAACCGACCACCGCACTCGGCTCGAAGCTTTCGAACAGACGCAGCGCCATACGCCGGCCTTCCAGCACCGCCTTGATTCCCTTGAACCAGCTCAGCGGATTCTTGCCGAAGCGGCCTGCCGGAATGACATGCGCCGGCATGAAATCGGGCTTGCCAGGAATCTCGGCCCCGCGTGAGTCGGTGATCAGCGCGACATGATGCCCGCGGCGTTCCAGTTCTGTGGCCAATGCAAAGGCGGGCAGCAGATGACCGCCCGTCCCTCCAGCAGCGAGAACGTAGTGGCGGCTGGCGCCGGTCATGGGTAGATCTCCCGGCGTGCGATACCCGTCTGGTCTTTCATAGGGGCCGTCTGCCCCATGCCGAGCAAATCTCCAAGACCCCTGGTCTGGCTTTTCAGGAACGGATTACGCCGCGTGATCGCCAGGAGCAGGCCAACATTGAGACAGATGGCAATGGTCGAGGAGCCGCCATAGCTGACGAGCGGCAGCGTCATGCCTTTGGACGGAAACAGTTGCAGGTTGACGAGAATGTTGATGAAGGCCTGTCCACCAAGCAAAGTCGTCAGCCCGGCACCGGCGAGCAATGCGAAAAGATCTTCCTCATCGATAAGACGCATGAGTACGCGCGCAACAATCGCCAGATAGAGCAGCACGATTGCTGCACAGGCGATCAGGCCGAATTCCTCGCCGATGACGCTGAAGATATAGTCGGTATGCGCCTCGGGCAGGCTCATCTTTCGAATGCCAAGCCCATAGCCCGCGCCTGTCCAGCCGCCCGCCGCAAGCGTACGAGCGCCGAGATCGACCTGATCGTAAGCCGTACCCCCGCCTATGAAGCTGTCGATGCGGTGACGGGCATTGTCATAAAGGAAGTATGTCGCCGTCAGGAGAGCCAGGAGGCCGCCTATGACCAAGCTCAACCGTTTTACGTCTATCCCGGCGAGGATCATGGAAACGAACCAGACGCCGCCGAACAGGATCGTGCCGCCCAGATCGGGCTGCATCATCATCAGCGCCGCGATCAGAGCGACATAGGCGGTCGCGATACCCGCCACCGGCATGTTCGGATCGCGCATGCGCCACGACAGAATCCACGCCGTGGCGATGGCAAATCCGGGCTTGAGAAATTCCGATGGCTGGAACTGCATGCCGAGGCTGATCCAGCGCCGCGCTCCGTTGATCTCCACACCGATTATCGGCACAACGAACAGCAAGGCGGTCATGCCAGCGGCCAGCAGCAGGCCCAAGCGGCGCCCATTCTCCCGCGTCAGCATCGAAATGCCAAGCAAGGTGCCGAGCGCCAACACCTGCCAAGCAAGGTGGCGATAGAAAAAGTAGAGCGGGTCGAGTGTCTCGCTCGAAGTCGAAAGCCGATCCGCACTGGCCGGACTGGCGGCGGCGACGGCAATGGTGCCGAAGCTCATCAGCAGCAGCACGAGCAGTAGCAGCACGCGATCGATCTCGCGCCACCAGATCTTGAGTTCGGACCAGCGCGACAATTTGCCCTTGGGCATATGCGCAGGCTGCCGCTTGCCGGGAACATATGGCTGCATGGTGCTCATTTCAGCGCCTCAACCAGCTCGCGGAAATGTTCGCCCCGCGCTTCGAAGTCGCGATACTGGTCGAAACTGGCGCAAGCGGGCGACAAGAGAACGGTATCGCCGGACACTGCGGCGTTCGAAGCGTCGAACACCGCCTGTTTCAGCGTAACCGAGCGTCTGATCGGCACCTTTTTTTCCAGCAACCGGGCGAAATCCTCGCCCGCCTTACCGATGGTATAGGCCGCTTTCACATGCCCCAACTCGGCCTCGCACTCGCCCAGCCCCGGCTCCTTGGCCAGCCCGCCGACGACCCAGTGGATGTTGTCGAACGCCGCCAGCGCAGGCGCTGAGGCTGCGGTGTTGGTGCCCTTGCTGTCGTTGACATAAGCAACCCCGGAGATTTCGGCGACACGCTCCATGCGGTGTGGAAGGCCGGGGTAGGTGCGGAGAGCTGATAGAAACCTGTCGTAATCCACGCTGAGATCACGCGCCGCACACATGGCTGCCCAAATGTTCTGTGTGTTATGAGGGCCTTTTAGCGAGGGGAAATCCGCTTGATCCGGTACTCCGCCATATCCGTTGGTCGAAGGTTCGGACAGCGCGCCCGGTCCACCCATCAAATCAAAAATATAAGAACGCAAACTCGGGTCATCTACCGCGATGACCGCAGAGTGCTGAACTGACTGCATTCCAAAAACGCGAAGCTTGGACTGCTGATAATCCTCAAAGCTCTCATATCGATCTAAGTGATCCGGTGTGACATTCAGCAGCACCGCCACGTCGCAGTCGAGCGAATAGGTCAGGTCGATCTGGTAGCTCGACAGTTCCAGCACATAGACCCCGCCTTCGGGTAGCGGTTCCTGTTCGAGGATCGGCAGGCCGATATTGCCGCCCATCGTCGTCGGCACACCCGCGGTCTTGAGGATATGGTGGACCAGTGCGGTGGTGGTGCTCTTGCCGTTGGTGCCGGTGATGCCGACAACCTTGTGCGGGGGCAGTTCCGCTCTCGACTGCGCGAAAAGTTCGATATCGCCGATGACCGGCACGCCGAAGCTGTCGGCGTGCGGCTTGATTGGGTGGGTATTGAGCGGAACTCCCGGGCTGACCACCACGCCCGCGTAACCGCTCAATTCCGCCTCCAGCGGATCGCCGATCGCGCAGCGCCCGGCAAAGGGCTCACGCGCCTCGGCGCGATCGTCCCATACAAGCACGTCGGCCCCGCTCGTCAGCAACGCTTCGACCGTGGCCCGGCCGGAGCGCGCCAGTCCGAGAACGGCGTATTTCTTGTCCTTCCAGGCGGATGACGTGATCATCTGAGTTTGAGCGTTGCAAGCCCCATAAGTGCGAGCACGATCGCCACGATCCAGAACCGGATCACGACCTTGCTCTCCGACCAGCCGAGCTGTTCGAAATGGTGGTGGATCGGCGCCATACGGAAAACCCGTCTCCCTGTGCGCTTGAACCAGAAGACCTGGATGATCACGCTCAATGCCTCGAACACGAACAATCCGCCGACAATGGCAAGCACGATTTCATGCTGTGTCGCAACTGCGATCACACCTAGCGCACCCCCGAGGGCGAGACTGCCGGTGTCACCCATGAATACGGCTGCAGGCGGCGCGTTGAACCACAGAAAGGCCAGTCCCGCGCCCATGATCGCGGCACAGAAAATGGCCAGCTCGCCCGCACCCTGAACATACGGAATGCCGAGATACTCAGAATAGTCCACACGCCCCACGAGATAGGCGATGAGCGCGAAAGTACCTGCGGCAATGATGACCGGCATCGTTGCCAGCCCATCGAGCCCGTCGGTCAGGTTCACGGCATTGCCCGCGCCGACAATGACTATCGCGGCAAAGAGATAATAGAACGGCCCAAGTTCGAAACCGAGATAATTGAAGAACGGGACATAGAGGAACGTGTTGATCTGGCTGACAATAATCCAGCTGGCGATCCCCGCGACGATGAATTCCATCAGCAATCGGACCTTGCCCGAAACACCCTTGTGGCTCGCCTTGGAAACCTTGTCATAATCGTCGAGGAAACCGATCAGGCCGAAACCGAGCGTTACCGCCAGCACTGCCCAGATGAACGGATTGCGCAGATCCATCCATATGAGCACGGCAAGAGCCAGGCTGATGAGGATCATCAACCCGCCCATGGTCGGCGTGCCGCGCTTGGCAAGATGGGTCTGCGGCCCATCCTCTCGGATCGGCTGGCCCTTGCCCTGCCGCACGCGCAGCATGTCGATGAAACGCGGGCCGATAAGCAGGCCGATGACGAGTGCCGTCATCAGCGTCGCTCCGGCGCGGAACGTCTGATAGCGCACGAGGTTGAAGATGCCTTCGAAGTTCAACCATTCGGCGAGGAGATAAAGCAATTCGGCCTCTCGTCGCGCCTAGCGGGCGCGGATGAAATGATCCACGAGCCGGCTAAGGCCGACCGAGTTGGAGCCCTTGACCAGCACGGCATCGCCCGCGACGACACCGAAATCTTCGAGCAACTCGATCGCCTCGTCGGCAGTACGGCAATGCGCCCAGGCAATGGGCTTGCCAAGGACCGAACTCTCCGGTTTCCCCAGCTCGTGCGCGAGGGCGGACATCTCGTCGCCAACCAGCAGGGCATAGTCGACATCGGCAGCCAGAACCGGTTCCGACAGCGCAGCGTGAAATTGCGGTCCGAAGTCGCCCAGTTCCTTCATCGCACCAAGGACGGCGATCCGCCGACCGGACGGTGTCTGGCCGAGTTGCGCCAGAGTGGCACGCATACTGGCCGGATTGGCGTTGTAGCTCTCGTCGATCAGCAAGGCCTTGCCGCCGGGCACGTCGATCCCATGACGTGCCCCGCGACCTTTGAGACCACCCATCTCGGCCAGAGCGAGCCCGGCGGCAGCCATATCCCCGCCTGCCGCGCGTACCGCAGCCATGACGGCAAGCGAGTTCACTACCCAATGATCGCCGGGTTCGGCGACGGTGTAGCACAGCCGTCCTTCGGGGAATTCGCAGGTCACGAGGCTGCCGCCGTTGGCGCTGGGTATCGCGTCGAGCAAGCGCACGTCGGCAAAGCGTGCCCTGCCGAAGCTGACGACTTTCGCGCCGACCCGAAGGGCAGCGAGCTTGAGCTGCTCGTAATGCTCGGTATCCGCCGGGATGACGGCAATGCCGCCTGGCTCCAGCCCGACGAAGATCTCGGCCTTGGCGTCGGCGATGGCCTCCATGCTGCCGAGGTTTTCAATATGTGCCGGTGCGATGGTAGTAATTACCGCGACATGCGGGCGGACCTGCGCCGTCAGCCCTTCGATCTCACCGGCATGGTTCATCCCCATTTCGAAGATGCCGAACCGGCTGCGGGCGGGCATGCGCGCAAGGCTTAGCGGCACACCGACATGATTGTTGTAGCTGCGCGTCGACCGGTGCGCCGCGCCGCGACTGGCCCGTTCGAGACTGGCGAAGATGGCCTCCTTCACGCCGGTCTTGCCGACCGATCCGGTGACGCCAATGATCATCGCGTCGACGCGATTGCGCGCCGCGCTGGCCAGCGCCCTCAGCGCCTCCGTCGTGTCGTCCACCAGGATATGCGGCCAGTCCACCGGTCGGTCGACGATGGCGCCCGCCGCGCCGTTGGCAAACGCCTTGTCGAGGAAGCGATGACCGTCCATCGCCTCTCCCTTGAGCGCCACGAAAAGATCGCCATTGACGACATCGCGACTATCCATTTCGACGCCCGCGACCTGGAAATCATGACTGGCGACACCGTCGACGGCTGCAGCAATGGCTTTCGCATCCCACAGGGTCAGGGGCAACCTGTCGCGTGGATCGGTGGGCCATTCGACATAGGCCGGATGGCGCAGGATCGCAGCGCTCACGCGTCACCTCCGGCAATCTGTGCCGCGCATTCGCGCGCAACCTCGACATCGTCGAAAGGCAGGACCCGCATGTTTTCTCCCGATCCGATGATCTGACCCGTTTCATGTCCCTTGCCGGCGATGAGGACGATATCGTCCGCACCCGCTTCGGCGATGGCTGCAAGGATGGCTTCGCGACGGTCGCCTATTTCGCGCGCCTGTGGCGCTCCCTCAAGCACCTGGCGGCGGATATCCGCAGGATCCTCGCCACGGGGATTGTCGTCGGTGACGATCACCAGGTCGCTCGCCTTCGCCGCAGCCTCGCCCATCGGCCCACGCTTACCGTGATCGCGGTCGCCGCCGGCGCCGAACACGGTGATCAGTCGCCCCGAAACATGCGGATCAAGCGCTTGAATCGCAGCTTTTAGAGCATCGGGCGTGTGAGCATAATCGACATAGACCGGCGCGCCCGACGGCGCGATGACCGCGCGTTCCAGGCGGCCGCGAACGGGCTGCAGTCGCGCAACCGCATCCCACACCAGTCCGGCATCGATCCCGGTCGCGAGCGCCAATCCGGCGGCAGTAAGTGCGTTGGACACCTGATAAGCACCGATCAAAGGCAGGTTGATCGTGCGGCTCTTTCCAGCATGCTCAACAGTCAAGGACTGGCCAAGCTGGGTCGGCTCGCGCCCGGTCAGCCGGATGGCCGCGCCTTGCTCGCCGACCGTCATCACGGTCAGGCCGCGTCGCTCGGCATGTTCGATCACACGGGCATTCCAGCCGCTATCGCCAGATCCCATCCAGATCACCGCAGTAGCGCCGTCCGAAACCACTTCATCGAACAGCCGCATCTTGGCAGCGAAATAGTCTTCCATATCCGCATGGTAATCGAGGTGGTCGCGGCTGAAATTAGTGAACCCTGCGGCCTCGACCGGCACTCCCTCATTGCGGAATTGCGAGAGACCATGGCTCGATGCCTCGTAAGCGACATGCGTAACGCCTTCACGCGCTAGACCGCTCAGGTTCGAGAGGAAGGTCACAATGTCGGGCGTCGTCAGACCGGTCGAAACACTTCCGTCCGGGGTCGTGACGCCCAGCGTGCCGATGCTCGCCGCACGTTCGCCTGCCATGCGCCATATCTGGCGTGTCATCTCCACCGTGGAGGTCTTGCCGTTCGTGCCGGTCACCGCGACGATATGGTCGGGCACCGGCGTAAAATACTGCGCCGCTAGGGCGGCAAACACGCGGCGCGGGACATCGTCTGCGATATGGAGCGCACCCTCGACTCTGGCTTGGGGTCGCGCGACTACGGCGACCGCGCCGCTGTCTACGGCGGCGGAAATGAAGTCCTCGCCATTGACCTGGGTGCCCTGGAATGCGCCGAAGACCGTGCCCGGGGCTACCTTGCGGTTGTCGATGGCAAAGCCGGTCACATTGACGTCGGAATCGCAAGCAATCCCTACGGCGCCACAGAGCTTGGCCAGCTTCACTTGTTTGCCTCCGGAATCAGCGGCTTGATATCCGAAATGTCGACATCGCGCGTATCGTCGGGCCGTACACCGATCAGTGGGCCGATGCGCGGCACGAGGCGACCGACGATGGGCGCTGCGTTCCAGGCGGCCGTGCGCTGATACGAGCTGGCCACGGTTCCGCGCGGCTCATCCAGCATGGCGATTACCACATAGCGTGGACGGTCCATGGGAAATGCTGCCGCGAATGTCGATACCAGTGCGGTCTTGCGATAGCCTGCCGTACCGCCGGGCTTTTCCGCCGAGCCCGTCTTTCCCCCGACGCGGTATCCTGGTGCGTTGGCATTACGGCCAGTACCGTAGATCGAGATCGCACGCAGCAGTTGACGCATGCGGCTGGAAGTAGACGCCTTGAACACGCGGCGTCCCTTTGGCGCTTCGCCCGGCGCGAGTTTCTTCAACGTCGCCGGGCGCCAGATGCCGCCATTGACCATCGCCGCATACGCGCTGGCAAGATGCAGCGGCGTGACGGCGATACCGTGCCCGTATCCGACGGTCATGGAACGCAGCCGTGGCCAGTTCTCGCCCGGCCAAATCGGAAAACCTTTGGCCGGCAATTCGATGTAGGGCCGCTCGTTCATACCCATGTCGATCATATAACGGCGCATCCGTTCCGGGCCGAGTTCATCCGCAACCCGAGCCGTCACCGTGTTCGAGGAGTGGATCAACGTCTCGACCACGTTGAGCGTCGACCCCAAATCGTGGCTGTCCTTAATGCTGAAACGTCCGACCTTCACCGGTGTAGCATCCCAGCGGCGACCAAGGTTGCGCACGACGCCGGCATCGATCGCAGCAGCGACAGAGAGAGGCTTGAAGGTCGAGCCAAGCTCGTAGACCTGATTGGTCACGCGGTTGAACATCAGCTTTTCGCCGCGCGCATCGATCTTGTTGGGGTCGAACTCCGGCAAGGATGCGAGGGCCAGCACTTCGCCGGTATTCACATCAAGCACAATACCTGCTCCGCCTTGCGCCTGAACCAGCTTCATGCCGCGGCGCAATTCGTCTTCGAGAGCGCCCTGGACGCGCGAGTCTATCGACAGTGCGATCGGCCTGCCACGGGTCGCAGGATCCGACAGATGTTCGTTCAAGACCTGTTCCATCCCGACGCGACCGTTGCCGTCGGCCGCAACGTAGCCCAGAACATGTGCCGCCATCGATCCTTGCGGATAGTGACGGTCGTTCTCCATCGGCATTTCAAGCGCGAGTTCGCCGATTTCCTGAACCCGGTTCGCTTCCTCTGGTAGCACGCGCCGACGGATGTAGCCCTGCTTGCCGGCAGCGAACTGCGCCGCCACCGCTTTTTCGTCGAGATCGGGGAAGATAGCTTTGAGTTTCGCGGCGACGACGTCCGGATCCCGCACCAGAGGTGCGCCATCGGCACCCAGTGCCTCGGGATTGAACCACAGGGCATAGGCGGGAAATGCGCGCGCAAGGGGAACGCCGTTGCGGTCTGTGATTTCACCGCGCGGCGGCAACAGGGCCTCTTCCAGCGAGGTTCCGCGCAGGCCACTGTCCGACATGCCGAGATAGGCGATGCGCACCAGTGCCAGCAAGGCAATGAATGCAAAGCCGAGCGCGATCCAGAGCACTCGCCAGCGCGCCAGCGTCAGCGAGCGCTGGCGGATGGTGACGAGCTGGACCCGGCCCGAAGCCACTGCCATGCTCACCGCTCCATGCCCGCTTTTGCCCGCGGCGATGGCAGGGCCAAAGCCGGAAAGGGCGTTCACTGGCTCGCTTCCGCAACCGCGACCATGCTCACGGTCGGGCTCGCCAGACGTTCGGCCAGACCTTTCGCCGTTGCGGCAGCAAGTTCGCGTCGTTTGGGGCCGGTCGCCGCCGCATCATCGTCTCCTTCATCGATCCAGTCGGCGAAGAGACCATCCTTTTGCGGCACGGGTCGGTTGAGAGCCACGCGAACGGGCGCCGGCGCATCGATCCCCCGCGGAGTGCCCAACGCGGCAAGCTGACGCTCGCTTTCAAGATACTGGTCCGCACGCGGCGCGGAATAGCCGAATTCGACCGCGTTCCAGTCCGAAAGCTGCTGCTGACTGGCGCGTGTCTCGAATTCGGTTTCAAGCATCAGCTTGGCCTGCTTCGCGGCAATGATCTTGCGCTCGGCTAGTCGCACGTCGCTCTTTACCGCGTTGACCTTGAAAGTCAGCGCGAGGAGCAGCGCAAAGCATACGCCGAGGACGAGAGCCCAGCCGATCTGCCGGATGCGGGACCCGCCAACCATCACGCGGCCTCCCGTGCAGCGGTGGCGGTGCGCACGGCGGAACGCAGCACCGAGGAACGAGCGCGTGGATTGCGTGCGATCTCCGCCTCGCCCGGCTTGATCGCCTTCGAGACCTTCGAAAAAACCGGATCGTCCTGCGTTACCATAGGGACATGACGCGAGGCACTCGGGGTTGAGGATGCCTCGCGCAGGAAGCGCTTGACGATCCGGTCTTCGAGGCTGTGGAAGCTGACCACCGCGAGGCGACCTCCTTCACACAGCAGGCGTTCGGCAGCCCTCAGGCCTTGGGACAGTTCGTCGAGCTCGCCGTTCACATGAATTCTGATGGCCTGGAAGGTGCGGGTGGCCGGGTCCTTCTTGTCGTGCGGTTTGTGACCGAGAGCTTTGCGCACGACGCGCGCCAGATCGCCAGTCGTCTCCAGCGGGCGCGCGGCGACGATCGCCCGCGCTACGCGGCGCGACTGGCGTTCTTCGCCATAGGTGTAAAGCACGTCGGCGATCGCCTTTTCGTCTGCATTATTGAGGAAGTCCGCCGCGCTCGCCCCTTCCTGACTCATGCGCATGTCGAGCGGGCCGTCCAAAGAGAAGGCAAATCCGCGATGGGCCTGATCGAGCTGCATGGACGATACGCCAATATCCATCACCACGCCGTCTACCCTCACGACGCCAACCGACTTCATGACGTCGAGCATTTCGGAGAAACGATGCGGATGAAGGATTAGGCGCGGCGGATTTTCCTCCGTCTCGCGCCATGTGCGACCCGAGGCCACGGCATCGGGATCCCGGTCGAAGGCATGCACGGTTGCGCCGCGCTCGAGCAGCGCACGCGTGTAACCGCCAGCACCGAACGTCGCATCGATCAGCACGTCGTTCGGTTGCGGATCGAGCGCTTCAATCACCTCTTCCAGGAGCACCGGGATATGCGGAGCGCCGGTCATTTGCCCTTCGCCTTCGCATCGGCAAGGAAGCTTTCGCAGGCCGCTTTCGCGCCCGCCCAATCATCGCCCATCTTGGCAAGCTCATCGGGATTCCAGAGCGTAAAAAAGCGTCCGCCGCCCTGAAAATAGAGGCCGTCCTCGACCCCCCCAAGGGTACGCAGATGTTCGGGCATGACGAAGCGGCCGCTGTCGTCGAAGGGCATTTCCTGAAAGCCGAAAAGTTGGCTCGACCGGGTATCGCGGTCGAATTCCTTGCCCAGACGAACCGCCATTTCTTCTTCGCGGTCGAGTTGGGCTTCAAGTTCCGGCTTACGGGAAAGGCCGAAGCCGACAAGGCAGTTCCAGGTCGGGTGCTTCGTCAGACAGAGCACGCGGCCATCGCTCGATTCCTTTACAGCCTTGCGGAAAAGTGGCGGAAGCACAAAGCGACCCTTGTCGCCCGCGGGCGAATAGGCCTGACCGCTATACCCTCCGAAAGACACTTTCCCCAAACCCCGAATACGGTTTCGATTACCTCCCCATCGGACAACACCTCCCCCGCTCGCCCACACATGTTGGCGAGCCGCCCCGCAATCATGCGAGGCGCGCATAGACAGTGGTTGTCCGATGTGTGCTTGGTTTATCGCGGGTGAGGCGGGGATGGAAGGGAAAATTGCGGGATTTTACGGGATAACGATTTAAAACACTGTTTATAAAGAATATTTTTCGACTTGAGAATCTCGAATTTCATACTGATTGCCTAACGAAGATTCTGGAAATGCACGCATTTCCGCGGATTCGTGCACGACATCACCGAAGCCTTCGACTCTGTCCCGCGAAATCCCGCGTTAGCGATCAAACGCGATGGCGATCAGCGATTCCAACGACGCGCGGCCTGGCGAAGAACCGTCGTCGTCGAGTATGGCCGCGTCCGCCATCAGCGTGACTCGCCCCTTGCCGACGTCGCATTGGGCAAGCAGCCCCGTTTCGGACAAGGTACACCCGTCATTCTCGACCAGCACGAAATGCCCTGCCAGGTTCACGGGATAATCGCGATCGAAGGCAGAAATGTATCGCGTTCCGCCGGGCTGATCTTCGTCGAAGCGAAGCTCGAGCCCCCAGCGGGAAAGGATAGGGGAGATCAGCACAACGTCCTGCGGTCGCTGCTTGTCGCCGAGAGCCAATTCGCTGTGTCGCGTCAGGAGTGGATCGGCAAATATCAGCAATCGCCCTCCCTGGCGCACCCAGTTGTCCAGCGCCACGTTTTCCGACGGCGCCAACGGACGCGGCTGAGCCATGATTATTCGGGCCACGCCGTCGACTGCTTCAGCCTCCAGCGTATCGAGCGGTGCGATTGCAAAGCGTTTCTCGATCAGGGAGCGAACCCAATCCTTGCGTTCCGTGCCGGCGAGTATGGCCGACGGGCCACCCTCGCCCCAAAATATCGGCAAGCTTGCGAACAGGCCGACCGTCGGTTTTTCCGAACTTTCCTCGGTGGCTTGGCCGGGCGAACAAGCTGCCAAAAGCGCAAGCAGCAATGTCAGCGAAATGCTAGTCCGTAGCCAAGGGGGCATTGGTCTCGACCTGTGGCCCAAGAGTCGGCGTAGCGCTTGGGGTCGCCGTCGGTTCAGCGGGAAGATCCGGCACTACCCCTGCTTCCACCAGAGGATCGTTCCGCGGCGCGGCCTGGGTCGGTTCTGTCGTGGGCGCAGCATCGGGAACCGTCGTCGCGTCGGTTTCCGCAGCGCGGTTCTGAATAATGCTCGCCAGCCCGACGAGCAGTATCATCATCACAATTCCCGTTATACCTATCTGAAGGCGTTGCACCGTGCGCTCGCGCCGGGCATCCGTTCCGGGTACATCCGGCAATTCGCCGACGGGCGGCTTGCGGCTCATGTCGAAAAACTGCGGCACGCGCATTAGCCTAGGCACCATTGCCTGCCAGTCAATCGCCCGATTGCAACCAATCGAAGACCGGCAATCCTTTCGAAGCCAGCCAATCGGCATTGTACAGCGTCGAAAGGTAGCGGAAGCCGGTATCGCACAATATGGTCGCAACGCGCGGGTTCTCGCGACCTTCAGCGACCAGTTGCTTGCCCAGCTCAATCGCGCCCGCCACATTGATTCCGCTCGAGAGGCCGAGACACAGTCCTTCGTCGCGCAAGAGCCGCGCGACCCATTCAAGACCTCCGCGATCCGAGATCCGGAACTGGGTATCGATCGGCGCTCCTTCGAGATTGCCGGTAATGCGCCCTTGCCCGATCCCCTCGGCGACAGAGGACCCTTCCGCCTTGAGTTCACCGTGCGCAAAGTAGCTGTGAAGGGCCGCGCCGTGCGGGTCGGTCAACGCGATGACTATGGTTTCGTCGAACGCCTTGAGGCCCAGTCCGACCCCGGCAATCGTCCCACCCGTGCCGGCGGCGCAAGTGAAACCGTCGATCCTGCCATCGAGCTGTTCCCAGAGCTCTTTCGCAGTCGTTTCGATATGCGCCTTGCGATTGGCGGTATTGTCGAACTGGCCCGCCCATATGGCCCCGTCGATCTCTGCCGCCATGCGGCGCGAGACGTGCTGGAAATGGTTGCAATCGGCATATTTGGTCGGCGGAACGGTGACCAGTTCCGCGCCCAAAGCTCGTATCGTGTCCATTTTCTCGTGGCTCTGATTGTCGGGCATCACGATGATCGTGCGGTACCCCAGCGCATTGGCCACCAGCGCTATGCCGATGCCGGTATTCCCGGCGGTTCCCTCGACGACCGTGCCACCCGGCTTGAGTTCGCCGCGCTCCTCTGCATCGCGAATGATATACAGCGCCGCTCGGTCCTTGACCGATGCGCCGGGGTTGGCGAATTCGCATTTACCGAAAATGTCGCAGCCGGCCTCCGCACTCGGCCCTTCAAGGCGAACGAGCGGGGTATTGCCGATAAGGTCGAGCGTGCGCTCGCGTACGGGAATGGCAGTCATGGTCAGGAACTAGGCGCGCGGGCCTTAACCCGCAAACAACATCAATCTTCAGGCGCGATAGTAACCTTCAGGCCGTCGAGTTCAGGAGCAAACGGGATCTGGCAGGACAGGCGCGACGTCGCTTTGCGATGATCTGTCGATTCCAGCAGATCGTCTTCGTCTTCGGTCATAGGTGGCAGCTTGTCGCTGAAGGCGGCATCGACGTGGACGTGACAAGTGGCACAGGAACAGCAGCCGCCGCACAGCGCGAGGAGTTCGTCGAAACCGTTGTCGCGGATCGCTTCCATCACGGTCAGACCGTCGGCGACGTCGATTTCACTGGTGTCGCCTTCACGGGTGGTGACGATCAGTTTCGGCATTTGCATCTATCCTCGGTTGCAAAGGGCCACTGGCCCAACCTATGCGTCGCGCTGCTATTCAATCGGGACGGGGAAGGCAAGCATACTCGCCATGGGTCTGACTAACGTACAGCTACGCCAACATCTCGACGCCGTTGCCGCCGAGGACAAGACCGTTGCCGCCGCGATCGAGCGTTGCGGATATCCGGAAGAGCGCATTCGGCCGACCGGCTACCAGACTTTGCTGCGGACCATAGTGGGGCAGCAGGTCAGCGTGGCAGCGGCCACTTCGGTGTGGAACAAACTCGAAGCGGAACTGGGCGAGGAAATGCAAGCGCACGAACTGCTCGCCCGCGACTTCGATACGCTGCGCGCCTGCGGGCTTTCGCGCCAGAAACAGGGCTATGCGCGAAGCTTGTGCGAACTCGTGTCGAGCGGCGAACTGCAGTTCGATAACCTGCCCGACGATGACGAGGCTGCGATCCTCGAACTTACCCGCATCAAAGGCATCGGGCGTTGGTCGGCGGAAATCTATCTCCTCTTCGCCGAAGGCCGGCAGGACATCTGGCCGGCCGGCGACCTGGCCGTTCAGGAAGCAGTCGGTCGCTTGCTCGGTTTGCCCGAGAGGCCGAGCGAGAAGGAAACGCGGGTGTTGGGCGACAAATGGCGTCCCTATCGCGGCGCCATGGCTATCTTTACCTGGCACACATACAATAGCGCCGCGCTGTAGTGGCACACGAGGGAGAGAAAATGTGAGCGAGCGCAAGGCGATTTTTGTCACCGGAGGCGGTTCGGGCATCGGGCAGGCGGTCGCTGTGTTTTTCGCCCAGCGCAATTGGTTCATCGGCCTCGGCGATATCGACAAGGCGGGAATGGGCATAACCGAAGAGATGATCGGCAACGGTTTCGTTTATTCGCATCAGCTCGACGTACGCGATCGTAGCGCGTGGGACGAAGCGCTCGACGCGTTCTCGGTTGCGACGGGTGGCCGGATCGACGTGGTCTTCAACAATGCCGGTATTCCGCTCGGCGGCTCGTTAATCGAGAACAGCGCCGAAGAAATAGAGCGGTGCCTCGATGTCAATTTGAAGGGTGTGTTGTTCGGCGCGCAGGCCGCGTATCCACATCTCAGGAAGACCGCGCCGGGATCGTGCCTGCTCAACACCGCAAGCGCTGCCGGCATATACGGAACTCCGGGTGCGAGCGTCTATTCCGCGACCAAATTCGGCGTCCGCGCGGTGACCGAAAGTCTCGACGGCGAATGGGCCGAAGATGGGATCAATGTGCGCTCGCTCATGCCGAGCTTCATCGACACGCCGCTGCTCGACCATAATCCGAATGCGCGCTCCAACGAAGATATTCGCCAGCGCGTGACGACAGCAGGGCTTGAAATCACGCCAGTTGAAGAAGTTGCAGCTGCGGCCTGGGCCGCTGTCCATGGCAAGAGGCTGCACACGACCGTCGGGAAGACCGCAAAAAGTATGGCTTTCGCCGCGCGCTGGCTGCCGGGCCGCGTGCGCAAGCAGACGCGCTCGTCGTTCCGCCCTCTTGGTCGGTGAGCCTTGCGGCACCCGCCAGCACCCAGCTGGCGGGCGGCGAGCCGCTGGTGGTGCCACCACCTACACTGCGAAGACCGCAATCCTGGAAAGCGAGAACCGCAAGGTCACCGTCCGGCTGCCGACCGGATACGACAAGGAGCCCGAGCGGAAATACCCCGTCGTTTACGTCCTGGATGGCGGGCCGGAGCAGAATTTCGAGCACATCGCCGGAATCGCTCAAAGCCGCGATATGAACTGGTCGTTCGATCCCCTCATCCTTGTCGGGATCGAGAGCGTGATCAGGTGGCACGAACTGGCGCCGCCGGTAGTGGACCCTGAGCCCTATGAGGCCCAAGCCCTATGAGGAAAGTCTGCTCTACGACCTTGGCTCGAGGGCTCGCGAAGGCACCCTAGGCCAGCAGCGCATCGATCTTGCGCGCCATTTTCACGTCGCGCAGGCTTAAACCGCTCGCATCATGTGTGGTCAGGGTGATTTCGACTCGGTTGTAAACGTTGAACCATTCGGGATGGTGATCGCGCGCCTCCGCGATCATCGCGACGCGGGTCATAAACGCGAAAGCTTCGGAGAAATCGGCAAATTCGAACTTTCGCTCGATCGCGTCGCCATCGCGGCACAACGACCATCCCGGCAGTGCTCTTAACCAGCTCTTGCGTTCTTCCTCGCTTAGCTGCTCGACCGTCATGACGCGCGAATCTCCTCTTGCTTGTCGCGTGGGCGCCTTTTGCCTATCGACCCTCGCCATGCAAGCTCACCTAGTCGCAACGGACATTGCCTGCCGCCGCGGCGATCGGCTGCTGTTTCGTGGCTTGTCGTTACCCGGAAGATCGGGCGACGCCTACCACATTACCGGAGCTAACGGGATCGGCAAATCCAGTCTGATCCGTATTCTTGCAGGCCTGCTAAGGCCATTTGCGGGGACCGTCGAGCGCGAAGGTGCGATGGGTCTGGTCGACGATCGGCTGGCACTGGATGCCAACCATTCGCTGGGCGACGCACTGGCGTTCTGGCAAAAGCTCGACGGCTGCACCAATCCGGGCCGCGCTCTCGAAGTGCTCCAGCTCTTACCGCTGATGGATGTTCCGGTTCGTTATCTTTCAACGGGGCAGAAAAAACGCGCTGCGCTGGCGCGCCTGTTAAATCGGCGCTGTCCGATCTGGCTGCTCGACGAACCGCTGAACGGGCTCGATGCCGATGCCCAAAAGGCGTTCGAAACGCTGATCGCCCTTCACTGTTCCGGCGGTGGCATCGCCATCGTGGCCTCGCACCAGCCCATCGCCCTGCCCTCGCCAAGGACAATCGACCTTGCGGGGTATGCAGCGTGATCCAGGCGCTTCTTCGCCGAGATCTCGCACTTCTGTTACCGGGGGGTCGTGGCGGAGGGGGCGGGATACTGCCTCTGCTATTCTTCCTAGCAGTGGCAATGCTTTATCCGTTTGCGGTCGGTCCGGATGCTCAACTGCTAGCGCGGACGGGTGGCGGCGTGATCTGGGTGGCAGCTCTGCTCGCGGCAATCTTGCCGTTGGAAAAGCTTGTGGCCGGCGACCTCGAAGCAGGCATGTTCGATCAGCTGCACCTGCGCGGGATCAGCGAGGAAATGACCATGGCCGTCAGGCTGCTGGCGCACTGGCTGGCCTTCGCGCCGCTCCTGTTGCTGGCTACACTCCCCGCTGCCGCCCTTCTTGGTCTTGATGGACAAACGACGCGAACGGTAGTGCTCGGCTTGCTGGCGGGGACACCGGGACTTGCCGCTGTCGGGCTCGCTGTTGCGGCGCTTACCGCGAGCCTTCGTGGGGGCGCGGCACTCGCCGGTCTGATGGTCATCCCACTGGCCGTGCCGATCCTGATCTTCGGAGCCGGTTCGCTCGCACGCCCCGACCCTGAAGCCCTGCTCCTGACTGGCGCGATCAGTCTTGCGCTGTGCGCCGTGTCCCCATTTGCGGCCGGCGCCGCGATAAAGGCTGCGCGAGAGGGATAATCAGCCCGTGCCCCGCCTTCGCCCTGCACATAACCGCGATTTCGAAGTAATCACCGAGATATGGCATTTGAGTGCGAGCCTCCCGGGCGTTGGGCCTCCCACGATGCCTTCCCGACAAACCCTTCGCGAACGCATCGATTCCGAAATCGCTGAAGGTTGGTCGATCACGCTTGCAACGGATTCGGACGTTGTCGTCGGCTTCCTAGCGACTAAACCGTCGGTCAAGGTACTTGATCAATTGTTCGTCATTCCCAAAGCAATCGGGTCGGGAACTGGCGGATTGCTATTCGCGCATGCTAAGCAGGAAATGCCGAATGGCTTCGCGCTTTATACTGCCGCAACCAACCTTTCTGCCCGCGCCTTCTACGAACGGGCCGGAATGTTGTCGACGCACGAATCTGCTCACCCCCGTACCGGGCATCCAGTGGTTTGGTATGAATGGGTGCCGGATCAGTAAGGCGGTTTGTGCAGGCCCTTGGGGCTTTCGGTAAAGATTTCGAGGCCGTCTTCGGTAATGCCGATTGAATGTTCGAACTGGGCCGAGAGCGACTTGTCTCGGGTGACGGCGGTCCAGCCGTCGCGCAGGATTTTGGCGTGCGGGCGACCGGCGTTGATCATCGGTTCGATGGTGAAGAACATACCGGGCTTGAGTTCAGGACCAGTGCCCGCGCGGGCGGCGTGGATCACTTCCGGCGCGTCGTGGAATAGGCGCCCCAAGCCATGGCCGCAGAACTCCTGCACCACGCCATAGCGGTACTGGCGGGCATGCGCTTCGATCGCCGCACCGATATCTCCCAGACGCGCACCCGGCTTTGATGCCGCCGCGATCCCCAGCATAAGGCATTCATAGGTCACCTCAACCAGACGGCTGGCCTTGATCGAAGGCTCGCCGGCGAAATACATCCGGCTGGTATCACCATGCCAACCGTTCAGCAGCGGCGTCACATCGATATTGACGATGTCCCCATCCTTGAGCGCCTTGTCCGAAGGAATACCATGGCAGATCACATGGTTGATCGAGGTGCAGCAGCTATGCGTATAGCCGCGATAACCCATGGTGGCGGGCACTGCCCCCGCATCGAGCATCATGGTGCGCGCCTTGTCGTCGATCGCGCCGGTTGTCACGCCAGGCTGAACGAAAGAGGTCAATTCATCGAGGATTTCGGCGGCCAAGCGGCCGGCCTTGCGCATGCCCGCAAAGCCATCCGACCCGTGGAGCTTGATCGTGCCGTCGCGATAGACGGTCTCGTCCGCCTCGATTACCTGATATTCCGTCATGCCCACGACATAGTGCGCTCAGGCGGAAATTGCGAGATACCTAGCTGCGCACGCTGAATGCGTCAGCGTATTCCGCTTTAACCGCATCGAGCACGCTGGCCGTGACGTCGAAATCAAGCTCGTAGTCGCCTTCCGCATACGCACCGGCGACATAGGGTCCGAAATAGACGGCAATCCGATCGAAGGTAGTACCGTTGGAAGAACCGACAAGCACGCTCGCCTCGTCGAGACCCGGGCATTTGTCGAACATGTCGTCACTGCCCTCTTCGATCTTCATGCCCCGCCGCTTTTCGCGTTCCTTGTTGAGCGTACCGCAAAGCCTTTTGCCAAGGCTCTGCTCCAGCGCAACAGGCGAGTTGAAAAGCTCGACACCTTTCATGGTCCTGCCCGCTTCCCGATCCCACACGAGCGACTGTACACCGTACATGCCATGTGCCCCGCCGGAATAGGTCGCGAGGTGGCCCGAAAGACTGAGATATCCCGGAATATCGGCTACGACCCTCCATTCTTCGGAGGCGCTATGCTGACGCGGGGTCCAGCTTTGGCCCTCGGCCGCATTCCAGTCGTCGTCGGCTTCCTTCTCGAGACCGGCGCGCATCGCATCGGATTTCTCTTTCAGATATGCGGCAAGTCCGGCTTCGGCTGCCGCTTCGACTGGCCAGGAATAGGCGAATTGGTAGCGTTCGGTTTCCTGCTCAACCGAATAGGCCTTGGCATCCGGAGCAGTAGTCGCCGAAGCCGTTGCGCTTACAGTCTCCTCGACCCCGGCTTTCTCCGCATACTCGGCCCCGTCCGAGCAGGCCGCACTCGACAGGGCGAGCGAAATCAGGAACAGGGGCGCACGCATCACGGTTTCCTTTGCGAAGACGAAAGACAGGGGTACGTTCCGAATATGGCCGACAACCAGCCGCTTATCCAGCCCGACCGAGGACAGGATGCGATTTCCCTGCACCTCGTCAACCGCGACGGATATCCTGGCTGGTTGAAGAAGCTTTCTGCGAGCCAGCGGGCGGCGCTCGATGCGCAGAAATTCGATGGCAGTGGTTACCAGGTCGGGATCGTGCCTGATGGGGACGGCTGGTTCGCGGTCGGAGGCGTAGGAAATCCCGCAGATCTTTCGAGTTGGTGCATGGCCAAGCTGGCCGAGAGCCTGCCCGAAGGTACCTACCGTCGCGCCGAGGGAGAACCGGGTCCTGCCGTTCATGGCTGGCAAACGGCCCAATATGTTTTCGACCGCTACAAGAAGGCGGATCGGCCGGTCGGCCCACGCGTGCTGCTGACCAAGGACGTGAAGGCAATCGATCCGGCGATTGCCGAAGCGCAGGCCGTTTGCCTCGTACGTGACCTCGTGAACACACCGGCCGAAGACATGGGTCCCGCGGCGCTGGAAGAGCAATGCGAGAAGCTGGCGAAAGAGCACTCGGCCAAGCTGACTGTCACGAAGGGCGACACGCTCGAGCAGGAATATCCCATGGTCCATGCAGTGGGTCGCGCGGCAGCGCGTCACCATGCTCCGCGGATCATGCATCTAACCTGGGGAAAAGAGAGCGACCCCGTCCTGGCCATCGTCGGCAAGGGGGTCTGTTTCGACAGCGGCGGACTTGATGTAAAAAGCTCGACCGGAATGCTGCTGATGAAAAAGGATATGGGCGGAGCGGCCCATGCCATAGCGCTGGCCGGGCTGGTTATGGGCGCCGGTCTTCCCGTGCGATTGCATCTACTTGTTCCGGCGGTAGAAAATGCGATCAGTTCCAACAGCTTCAGACCGGGCGACGTGCTCAAGACCCGTAAGGGGCTGACGGTCGAGATCGGCAATACCGATGCCGAAGGCCGTCTGATACTTGGGGATGCGCTTCAGCGCGCGAGCGAGGAGAAGCCCGAACTGATCATCGACTTCGCAACGCTTACCGGTGCCGCACGTGTCGCCCTTGGCCCCGACTATCCGGCGCTTATGACGCGTGAGGATGCGACGGCGGAGGAATTGATCGCGGCAGGCAAGGCGCATGACGACGAACCTTGGCGTCTGCCGCTGCCCGACGCTTACCGGGAATGGCTCAATTCCGACATCGCCGACACCAACAATGCCCATGGCAACGCGTTTGCCGGGGCGAGCGTGGCGGGTCTATTCCTGGACCGGTTCGTCGGCGAAGGCATCGATTGGGCACATTTCGATACCTTTGCCTGGCGTCCGCAGCCGAAACCGGGCCGTCCGAAGGGCGGCGATGCCTATGGTCTTCGGGCTGCATGGCATATGCTTCGTGGCCGTTTCGGTGAAGCTTGACGGGCGCTGCCTTGCTTGAATGGCCCTGCGGGGCTAAGCGCCCGCAACGTTCACAACCGGATTTTGCACACAGCGTGACTGCTCAAGCCAGCTATTCCCTACCCGAAGATATCGTTGGACTGAACGGCCCGGTCGAGAAACCAGCGCCGGGTACGTTGCCATTGCGCGGCGACCTCGCCCACATCGCACTCGCGAAGAACTATCTGGCGGCGCACTATGTCATTCCGCAACGGCGCCGCATCGGCGACACAGCCGCGACCCTGAAGCTGGCCATGCGCGACGATGCTGGCAACGGCACAACGCTCGATGCGGGCCAGGAGATCGAGCTGCTCGATTGCGCGGGCGATTGGGCATGGATTGCCTGCGGCCCGGCGGGCCCGAGCGGATACGTCCGGCTCGGCATGCTCGCCTCCGAGCAATGACACACACAATATTCATCGATGGCGCCGCCGGGACCACCGGCCTCGAGATTGCCGACCGGCTCGAAGGGCGTGGCGAATTCGAACTTCTGCGACTGGACGATGACCGGCGCAAGGATGCGGAGGCCCGCCGCGACGCGTTGAACGAGGCAGACATCGCCATCCTCTGTCTGCCGGACGATGCCGCGCGCGAAGCTGTGGAACTGATCGATACAGCCAGCCGAACTCGGGTGATCGATGCATCGAGCGCCCACCGGACAACGGAGGGCTGGTGCTACGGCTTTCCGGAACTCGTGGGCAGAGAACGGGTGGCAGATGCCCTGCGGGTGAGCAACCCGGGATGCTACCCGACGGGCTTTCTCGCACTGGTCGCACCACTCGTGCGCGCCGGGCTGCTGCCGGCGGACTGGCCATATACGGTCAACGCCGTGAGCGGTTATTCGGGTGGCGGCAAGGCGTTAATCGAGCGTATGATCGACAAGCCGAACATTGCGTTTCGCACCTATGCGCTTGATCTGGCGCACAAGCACCTGCCCGAGATGCAGGTGCATGCCGGCCTCGACCATCCGGTACTGTTCGCGCCATCGGTCGTTCCCGCCTATCGGGGCATGATCGTCGAGGTCCCGTTGCACCTCGGTGCGATGCAGAACGATCCGCACTCCGACGCCCTGCGCGACGCGCTGGCAGAATTCTACACAGCCTCAGCGGTCGTCACCGTTCACGACGATACGCCCGCGGGCGAGCTCCTGCTGGAAACGGACGCCGCGCCCTCGGACGGCCTCGAGCTGTTTGTCTTCGGCAACGAGGGCGGCTGGAATGCGCGGTTGGTCGCGCGGCTCGACAATCTCGGCAAAGGCGCCAGCGGGGCAGCGGTCCAGAGCCTCAATCTCATGTGCGGACTCCCCGAGATGACCGGCCTTCTCCTACAGAATGCCTAATATTTGGGCATTTTCTGACTGCCACATAAGCAGTGTCGGGAAATGGCATCGCCGGGATTGCGCGAATTTCGCTCGATCGATGCAAAAATTGCGTCGAGTACGTTTGGCGCGCACGTAATCTTCGGCTACGCCTAGCGCCGGCTTCCTTGGCACGATTCTTGGAAAGAAACGCGCGATGGATGGATTGACATTGTTCTCCCGAGGTTCGGAAACAACGTGAAGAAGATTGAAGCGATCATCAAACCGTTCAAGCTGGACGAGGTGAAAGAAGCGCTGCACGAAATCGGTGTGTCCGGCATCACCGTCACCGAGGCCAAGGGCTTCGGACGTCAAAAGGGCCATACCGAACTCTATCGCGGCGCCGAATATGTCGTGGATTTCCTGCCCAAGGTGAAGCTCGAAGTGGTCGTGTCCGACGGCATTGCCGACCGGACCGTCGAAGCCATCGCCGCGGCCGCGCAGACCGGCCGGATCGGCGACGGCAAAATCTTCATCTCGTCGATCGAAGGGGCCCTGCGCATCCGCACGGGCGAACGCGACGACGACGCAATCTGATCGCCTGCGGGTCTGCCCCGCATACCCATTTCAATTCAAACGGAGGCAATTGTAATGTCGAGTGCAAAGAAGGTCCTGAAACAGATCGAGGACGACGGTATCGAGTGGGTCGACCTGCGCTTCACCGATCCCAAGGGCAAATGGCAGCACCTTACCATGGTCGCCAAGACGCTCGACGAGGACCAGTTGGAAGATGGCCTGATGTTCGACGGTTCGTCGATCGCCGGCTGGAAGGTCATCAACGAAAGCGACATGATCCTCAAGCCTGACCTCGAACGTGTCTATGTTGACCCGTTCAGCGCCGAACCGATGATGATCCTGTTCTGCGACATCGTCGAACCGTCGACCGGCGAATGGTATGCTAGGGACCCGCGCACGACTGCGAAGCGCGCCGAAGCCTTCCTCAAGTCGACCGGTATTGGCGACACGATCTATGTCGGCCCCGAAGCGGAATTCTTCATGTTCGACGACGTTCGCTTCGAAGACGGGTATGCCGGCTCGGGATACGCCATCGACGATATCGAGCTGCCGACCAACACCGGCAAGGAATATGAAAGCGGGAACCTCGCCCACCGTCCGCGCGCAAAAGGCGGCTATTTTCCCGTCGCCCCGGTCGACAGCGCTGTCGACATCCGCGGTGAAATGGTTTCCACCATGATCGAAATGGGCCTCAACTGCGACAAGCACCACCACGAGGTGGCCGCGGCGCAGCACGAACTGGGCCTGACCTTCGGCACGCTGGTCGAAACCGCCGACAACATGCAGATCTACAAATACGTCGTGCACCAGGTCGCGCATATCTACGGCAAGACCGCGACGTTCATGCCCAAGCCAATCAAGGACGATAACGGCTCGGGCATGCACACCCACATGTCCATCTGGGACGGCGGCAAGCCGACTTTCGCCGGGAACCAGTATGGTGGTCTCAGCGAAAACTGCCTCTACTACATCGGCGGCGTCATCAAGCACGCCAAGGCGCTGAACGCCTTCACCAACCCGACCACCAACAGCTACAAGCGGCTGGTGCCGGGCTTCGAAGCCCCAGTCCTGCTGGCTTACTCGGCGCGTAACCGTTCGGCTTCCTGCCGTATCCCCTATGGTGCGGGTGACAAGGCGAAGCGCGTGGAGTTCCGCTTCCCCGACGCGATGGCAAACCCCTATCTCGCCTATGCCGCGCTGCTGATGGCGGGCCTAGACGGCATCACCAACAAGATTCACCCGGGCGAAGCGATGGACAAGAACCTCTACGACCTGCCGCCCGCAGAGCTTGCCGAGGTTCCGACCGTCTGCGGTTCGCTGCGCGAAGCTCTGGAATCGCTCGAGGCCGACCACGAATTCCTGCTCAAGGGCGACGTCTTCACCAAGGATCAGATCGACGCCTATGCCGAACTGAAGTGGGAAGAGGTCCTGCGCGTCGAAACCACGCCATGCCCGGCCGAGTTCGATATGTATTACAGTGCCTGATTGCTGACCGCTCAGCCGCGGAAATCAGTGAAGTGACAGGGCGACCGGAGCGATCCGGTCGCCCTTTTCATTGAAGTGTAAAGAAGTGCGTCTTCGGGGCCACAGGCATGCGGTAAACCCGACGCATCGAGAAGGTTAGGGCCTTTTCTTTTCGTTCTTCCCCGTTCTAGAACAATCGCATGCGCGAGTTGGGCGCGCGGACGTATATCATTTCCGGAGGGACATTTCTGATGAAATCTAATTTCACCCGCATGGGCGGACGGCTTATGGCTGGCGCGGCTACTATTGCCCTGTCGGCGGTTGCACTGAGCACGCCTGCGCATGCGATCGTGCCGAACGACAATGTCGATCCGAACGCAGATCGTTCGGAAGGCGGTGCCCTCGATACCGATGACGAATTCAGCGGCATAGGCATGTTTTTTCGCGCTGATGGTTTCGTCTGCTCGGGATCTCTGATCAATCCGCGAACTGTCCTTTTTGCGGCGCACTGCGTCAACGATCGCGCCGCGACCGATTACAACGTCGACAATGTCCCCGCTGCGTGGTCCTTCAACCCTAACGCCCTTCCCGGGTTTCAGAACTGGTTTGCAGGCTTTCAGAGCAACCCGGATCTGGCGGTCTTCAATGTCAACCGCATCTACTACGACCCGCGTTCGCTCGAGGATCCAGCCGCGCTCGGCTTCCTCGAAGGCGACGTAGCGATCGCCAGCCTCGACACTCCGGCAGCCAATCTGCCGACCTGGTCGCTGCTGTTCTCGCCGCTCCCGGACCCAGGCGCGATCGACGATGTCGACGGCACCGGCTATCACGTGAACATCACCGGTTACGGCCGTTCTGGCAACGGCACGAATGGCGACATCCAAGGCATCGATTGGCGCCGCCGCGCGGCCGAGAACATGATCGGTTCGCTCACCTCGTTCGACGCGCGCAACACCTTCCTGTTTGGCGATCCTTCCGGCGACCTGCCGCAGGTCCTGTATCGTCTAGACTTCGACGATCCCAACAAGACCAACCCGTTCGACTTCAACCTCTACAAAGACGAACCCCGCGAAAACGAGGGCACGACAGCCGGTGGCGACTCGGGTGGTCCGCTGATCCTCGACGCCGCCAACAACGCGATCACCGATGAAGATCTTGTCATTGGTGTTCTGTCGGGCGGCTCGCGCTTCTTTGGGGCGCAGGAGTTCTCGAGCTACGGTACCGAAAGCTTTTACCAGCCATTGTTCCTGTACTGGGACTGGATCGCCGCGAACAATCCCTACCGTTACGTCACCGCCAAGGCGGGCGACGGTGCTTGGGAAGATGCAAGCCACTGGGAAACCACGCTGGATCCGAACTACCGCATCATCGACGCAGACGGCAATATCGTGAACGGTGTGCCGACATCGCCGGGGGCCGGGACCGAGGGCGGCGCTCCCGAGTGGGGCGAGGTCTGCTTCGATCCCGAAGGCGACAATCTCGGCGATGGATGCCAGGATTTGTCCACCGGCGAGTTCACCCCTCCGGCCCGCAACGTTGGCGACACAATGAGTTCGGGTATCGGCAAAGCCGACGCCGACATGCTCGACGCGCTTGGCGGCGGCACCAGTGCTACTCCCGAAACGGCCAGTGCCGCGGAAGGCGTAGCCTTCGGTAGTAGCGGTGCCCTATCGCGTGATAGCCTGATCAATGCCCATGAAAGCCAGAACGGCGCTCCGGAATTCTCCGAGGAAGCACCACATGCCAGCGATGGCGGCAGTCCTGAATTTTCGGACGATCCACTGCCCGATCCGACGCTAGACAACGGCCTGCCCGGCGCGTCGGACTTCGTGCCCGACAATATCGATCCGGTCGTCAGCACGGATGCCACCGTGAACGTCGACCCACGTTACTTCGACGTAACACTGGGCAATGCTGGAACCACTACGCTGAGCAGCGCGGTTACGATCGACCGCCTGACCGTGCTGAGCACCGCCGGCCTGAATATCACCGCCGATGGCAGCCTGACTTCGCTGATCGACATCAGCCAGTTCGGCGGCACGATCACAGTCGATGGCGCACTGAACTCGGTTGGCGACTACACGCTCTTTGGCGGGGCCCTTCAGGGAGGCGGCACGATCACGGCGCCTTTCGTGACCAACATCATGGGCGCGATTTCGCCGGGTACGATCGGCGGCATCGACACGCTGACCATCGACGGTTCGCTCGTCCTCTCCTCAGGTTCGACCCTGATGATCGACATCGGCGCGGACGGCGCTTCGGACCTCGTTGCGGTTACGGGTGAAGCATCGGTCGGTGGCGTCGTGGCCATCGGTCTAGGCAGTGGGACGCCGGCCTATGGCAATGGTCAGCAGTTTACCGTGCTGACTGCGGATGGCGGCGTGACCGGTACCTTCGTCGAGGGCGATATCTCGGCCATTCTCAGCCAGACGTTCACCTACACCGATACCGCCGTGCTGATGGAGATCATCGTTGCGAGCTACGCTACGGCGATCGACAGCACCGACCCGGTGCAGGTAAGCTATGCGCAGCTGTTCGACCAGAACCGCACCAACGCGGCCCTGGCCTACCTCTATGTGTTGGACTTTGCCGATGCCGATACCATCCAGGCTACTTTTGAAGGCCTGGCCCCGGTCGCGGAATCAGCTGTCCGTCAGCTGACGGCACAATCCTACAACCATCTCCAGTCGTTCAACGCTTCGCGTCTGCGCGAATCGGATCTGGCCAGCTCGGGCGGCACCATTGCCACACTCGGGAGCCCGATCCAGACCGCTCAAATGACGACCTCGCGCAGCAGCCAACCGGTGCTGGCCGGCGCGCTAGGCCTCGACCAGGCCAGCGAACCGACCCGCGTCCAGCAAGGCGCCATTCGCGAGGATGTGGGCATCTATGTAGCTGGCGGGCTTATCCGGGGCAGCGGGACGTCCACGCCCGGCTACACCACCGAGAAAACCGATGTGGATGGCTATTTCTTCGCTGGGGGCATCGAGTATTTCCCCAGCGAGAGTTCGATGGTCGGCCTGTCGGCCTACTACTCGGATCTCGAAGCGGACGTGGTTCTCGGTCAGGAAGCGGACTCCAAGATGCTCGCCGTATCGCTCTACGGCAGTGTTAAAACCGAGGTCGGTATCGTTGTCGACGGTCAGGTCAGCCTCACAGATGTCGATATCGATACCACCCGGACGGTGTCTTTCGTCGGCGATACGCAAACACTGACGAGCGAAAGCAGCGATGGCGGGCTTGCCGCCGCAGTAGGCGTTTCGTACGATATCGAAGGTGCCTTCGGTACGATCTCGCCGGGCGTCGAGCTGCGTTATGCGGACCATTCCTTCGATGTCGTCGAGGAGACCGGAGGTCCGTTGGCCTTGCGTATCGATCGCGAGGATTTCGAAAGTCTGCAAGGACGGATCGGGCTCGATTACCAGAAGGTTAGCGGTACGGTGCAGATCGATGCTCATGCCGATTGGGTGCACGAATTCGAAGACGGACCTCTCGCCGTTGGCGCGCAGTTCGCAGCGGGCAATGGTCCGGCCGTGCCATTCGCCGTAGCCAGTACGGACTCGGACTGGGGCGAAATCGGGCTATCGGCGCAGTTCGGTACCGGCGCAGTCCAGTTCGGCCTTGGCGTCGACACAACGATCTCGCGCAAGAACGCCAATGCACAGTCATACCGGGCCATGGCGACCTTCAAGTTCTGACCGAACTGCGGAGTCAGCGCTCAAGCGGCAAGGGTCGTCCGGGAAACCGGGCGGCCCATTTTTTTGCCAGAATTCGTTTTCCTACTCCCGCCGGGCGTGCCTAATACGTCGGCCTCATTTCACGGAGGCCTCAGATGTACCGCAAACCGCTATTCGATGCCGTCAGGAAGTTGCTGGGCAGGACATTCAGTCAACCCGAAGTCGAAGCCCTGGACACTGCAATCGAGACAATGGGCGATCTCCCGCGGATCGATGATTGTGGCACTCTGTCGCACAGTATCGGCCCTCAGGGCATCCGGCTCATCCGAGAGTTCGAAGGTTGCGCGCGCCTGCGACCGGACGGCTTGGTCGAGGCCTATCCGGACCCCGGCACCGGTGGAAGCCCCTGGACAATTGGCTGGGGCGCCACGGGCCCGGGCATCGGCAAAGGAACCGTCTGGACCCAGCAGCAATGCGATGCGCGCCTGGCCCTGGATATCGAGCGCCATGCGCGCGATGTCGCGGAAGCGCTAGACGGCGCGCCGACCGATCAGGCTCAATTCGATGCGCTGGTCAGTTTCCATTACAACACTGGCGCCATCGGACATTCGACCCTGCTCAAGCGGCATCTGTCGGGTGATTACGACGCTGCTGCAAAGGAATTCGGTCGCTGGAACCGTGCGGCAGGTCGGGTTCTCCAAGGGCTCGTCCGCCGCCGAGCCGCAGAGGCAGCACTCTATCGTTCCCGGTAGGAACCGCAGAATACCGCCATTGTTTGCACCAAGATTAGCCGGAACCGGAAGCCCGTCGTTCCCGTTGGGCGAACAAAGGAGTTCTAAGATGCGTACCTTGTTGATGGGTGCAGCCGCCATCGCACTGGCTGCGAGCGGAGCCTATGCCGAGCCGGGAAAGGGTAACAACAACAAGGGCAACGGCAAGAATCAGGCTGCAGCCCAGGTCGAGCGCGGCAAGGCCGACCGTGGCGCACAACGCTCGGATAGCGGAAAGTCAGATCGCAGTGCGCAGAAGTCGGGCAATGCCAAGTCTAACCTCGGCGCACAGCGCCCCGACAATGGAAACAATCGCGGCAAGGCCGAAACACGCACCGAAAAGCGGGTCGTTCAGCAGCAAGAGCGTAGCAATCAACGCAAAGAGCCTCCACGACAAGTTAAGCGACGCGACGATCGAAAAGAAGCGTCTCGTCAGGCCGATAAGCGCACCGACAGTCGTGTAGATCAGCGTCCGGACCGCCGCGATTCTGGCCAATATGATCGCAAGACTATCCGTTATGTCGATCGCGCGCGTTACGACCGTGACCGGACTTTCCTTGTCCGCGATCGCGATCGCAGCGTGATTGACGGGTGCCCTCCGGGCCTCGCCAAGAAATACAATGGCTGCATGCCACCAGGGCAAGCGAAGCAGCGCTATGAAAATTACCGGCCATGGAATGGCTACGATTATCGGCCGCGCCTGTTCGGGCTGACGAACTACAGCACAGGCCGCTATTACTATGACGACGGCTATCTGCTGCGCCCCGCCAGCAATGGGCTGATAGCGGGTTATATTCCCCTGCTCGGCGGCGCTTTGGCAGTTGGGAACCCGTGGCCATCGAACTATAACAGCTACGCCGTTCCAGATTACTATGTCGACTACTACGATCTCGGCCCCGCCTCGTCCTATCGCTATGCCGACAATGTCATCTATCGGGTCGATCCCAGCGATGCCGCAATCATCTCGGTGGCGGCATTGCTGACCGGAAACGAATTCGTGATCGGGCAATCGATGCCGCAGGGTTACGATGTGTACAACGTCCCTTACGCTTATCGCGACAGGTACTACGATACGTCGGACGCATCATATCGATATTCGGACGGCTACGTGTATCAGATCGATCCCGAAACGCAGCTGATCTCCGCTGCGATCGACTTGCTGATCTGAGGTGGCTGATATGATCAATACATGGAAAACGGGTCTGGCCGCGCTGGCGCTCGCCTCGCTGCCGCTCGTCTCCGCTTGTGGCAAGGAGGAGTCTAACGATCTCCAAACTGCGACCAAGGACGACGGCACACTGACGCTCGCTGCTGCATTGGGTGCCAATGACGATCTGGGCACCCTGCGCGAAGCCATCGGGGAATCGGAGCTATCCGGCGTTCTCGATGGCTCCGCCAGCTATACCGTTCTGGCTCCCAGCAATGAAGCGTTCGAGGCACTAGGCGAAGAAAGCTCGACGCTGTTGGAAGCAGAGCAACGGCCCGTACTCGTTGCGATCCTCCGCGATCACCTACTGCCTGGGCATTTGACTCCCGAGGCCATCGGCGAGGCGATCGAACAGAACGGAGGACCAGTCACGATGGCCACTCTGGGCGAGGCCGACGTGACCTTTTTCAAAACGGGTGACAACCTCACCGTAGCAATGGAGGACGGCGGAACCGCGACGTTCAGCGGTACGGCAATTGCCGCCAACAATGGCGTGGTGATCCCGATCGATACTGTGCTGCTTCCGCCCAAAGGCTGAGCCCTCGCCTAGTAATCTCGGCTGATCTCTGCGACGACACTTTCCCGCCCAACAGTCGAGACTGCCGCAAGCAGCGACAGCCAGCTGGTTACACGAAACTCAACCTCGGTAGCACTATAACCACGACCATCGGTGATGATTTCCGCGTAGAAGCGTCGACCAAAGTTCTTGCCGAGCGCGATACCGGTTCCACGACCCAGCGCAGCGTCGGCGCCTACGATACGCAACCGATCGAGCCCGATAGCCGATCGCAGCTGATTGATAGGATCCATCCCACCGCCGCCGCGTAGGCTCGCAACCGCGGCGCCTAGCTGAAGTGCGTCGGTTGCAGAAAGACTGGTCACGGATTCTCCGAACAGCAGGCGCGCGAGTAACTCTTCCTCGGGCAATGAGGGGTCCGAACTGAATGCGATCTGGGGCTGCGTCGCGCTCCCACTGACCATCACATCGACTGTCAATCCATCGCGATCGGTTTCGGCCACAATATCGAGGCGCGGATCGATGGGGACGTCGACATCGAATTCGATCTCGCCTTTTGTAAGCTCAAAGCTGGTTCCGGCGAAAGTATAGTTACCCCGCACCACTTCAGCGTTGCCACCAATGCGGGGATCGTCCGTCGAGCCGCGCAGGACGACATCTGCCGCCCATTCGCTGTCCAGCCCCATGCCATCGACATCGATACGGCTGGTTGCCTTGGCGTTTATCAGATATCGCCACGGTCGTGCGGACGCTGCCTGTGGGGCCCGGTTGGCCGGTGCGTTGATCTCGCGGGTCGCGATCTGGGGGATCCGCAGATCGTCGGCGGCGGTTCCCAATGTCCAACTCGCGCGGTTGATGCGAACCTTACCGGCAATGGTTCCACCCAGCCCATTTGAAACGATCCGAAGTGGTCCCGTAATAGTGGCGCTGAGACCACCGGTATCGAGCAGGCGCGCATTTTTTGCCGATGCGCGAAGGTCGATTGTCGGTCCGCGAATTTCCAGTATCCTGCCCTCGACCCTCTCACCAAGTGTGCGGAGGTCAACAATCCCGCTTCCGCTTATCGTCCCGCCATTCGTTGTATTCCCGGAGAATCTCGCGAATTGCAGGCGCGAGCCCTGGAAGCGTCCCCGCATCGAGATGTCCCGGATGTCGGTGCCCGACAGCGAACTGCGAAGCTGCAGCGCGTCACCAGATATCGAGCCGCGAACGGTTGGATCCCGCAGTGTGCCGGTCGCATCGGCGGCAATGGCAATCGGCCCGGTGATGTCGAATGTGTCGAGTGCCGCGAGCCGCCATAGGCTCTCCGCCGCTCCACGGTAGCGCAGCTGACCGAATAGGCGGCCAGTCCGCAGGCGGTCGAGCAGAGGGCCTTCGGCGGGCAGATCAGCTATCCGCGCCTGCAAACGCCCCCGCTGGATGTCCTCGTTCTGCAGAATGGCACGCGTCTCGAGTTCGGCCTCGGTCAGTCTCGCCACCAATGCAACATCAACAGGGCGCGCCGTGAGCACGAGGCCGGAACGCGTCAGGTCGTCGATTTTCACCTTGGCTTCGCTGACGGGCACCATGTTTGCACCGGTACGATATTGGATCGTACCTGAAATGGTGCCGCCAAGCCCGGTATCGGAGCTGAACACATCAATCAGAGAAAGCGGCATGCGCGCAAGCTTGAAATCGAAATCGAGATCTCCTTCACCGAAGCTGCCCGCCGCGATCATCCCCCCGTCACCATATGAAAGCTGGGTAGGTGCCAGACGCCAAGTACCGTTTTCGGCACTCGTCAGCACCGCGCGGCGCGGCATCGATATGCGCCGACCGGCAAACTGACCCCGAGCGGCAACGGCTACGCGTTCGGGCCGAATTTCAGCATTTGCGTCCAGAACAAAGCGTCCACTGCGCCGACCTGCGAGCGAAGCATCCACTCTGCCAACACCGTTCTCAACCTCGCCACGAGCGGCAAGTCGGGCAATGAACAGCGTGCCGTAGGAAAGCCCCGCGGCCGTGCCTGAACCGGAGAAACTCGTTGCGCCTTCGCCGATGAGGCCCGACGCATCAATATCGGCACGCGCGACGCGCAACGGCGTGTCTCCACCGAAGCGTGCGTCGCGGGCTCTTAGGTCGATGTCGAGCCCCTGCCCGCCGCTCCGCGGTGCCAGTGCCACCGTTCCGTTCAGGCCCCCTCCGGCAAAAGTCAGCGTTCCGTCCGCGCCATCATCGACCAGCGCAATGCCACCCGTGACATTGGTGTCGGACACGCGCATCCGCTCGATCGCAATCCGGGTCGGCCCGTTGGCGGGCGCGACCAGGCCCAGTTGGCCCGCAAAGGGGCCGAGGATGGAATTGCCCTCGGTGTCGATGGCGAAACCGTTGTCCGTAGGGGCGATCGCGACACGAACATTATCAAGACCCGTTGCGGGTTGTGCAAAAACCAGTGCAGCACTGGGGCCGGCATCGGTGACGCTCGCCTCGACGGTAAAGGCGCCATAGTCGACATGCGTGCCGCTCCCGGCTACGCGGGTCGTCCCATCACGAACGCTGCCATCGAGAGCAAGCTGTATCTTGCTCGCATTGACGCGCAGGCTATTGAAGTCGAGCGGCGCATTGCCCCCGACCGCAATTCCGCCGCGCACTCGGATGGGAGTTCCCGCGAGGTTGGCCAATGTCGCGTTGGTGACCGGTGCGATCCGCGCATCGAGATCGGCGGACAGGCGCCATGGCGCTTCGGGCGCAAGTGTGAAATCGATAACGGCGGTGCCGCCGACGGTGCCGATGTTGTCCAGCGCCAGACGTTGTGCCTGGACCGGACCGCGAATTTGATAACGTCCTGCTGACAGGTCTCCACGCAAGGCGAGGTTTGCCGAAGTGCCCGGAAAGGTCACCCGCAAATCGTCGGAAAGCAGAGTCGAGCCGCTGAGGACGATCGTGCCTCGTCCCGCACCATTCACCAGCCGCGGATCAACAAGCTCGTTACCGCTCGTGATCCTGGCGAGCGTAACTGCAAGCGGCAGCGTCCAGCGTGTGCCATCATAGCGTGCAGTGCCCTGCTGCCGCAGCCCGGCAAGCCTGGTACCGCCGAAGTCGAATTCGCCTACCCGGGCATCGTGAACGATTGCGAGATCGTTGAAAGCGCCGTCGATGGTCGCGTCAAGCCGTGCATCGCGTAGCGCCAGTCCCTCTCCCAGAAGGTCGGGATCGCGGACTATCGCGGTAAGTTCGAGCTCTTCCGCACTATTCTTGGCAAGGTCTATCAGGCCTTCCGCATCCACGCCCAGACCGCTCCCCACCAGAATCGTCCGCCCATCGAACCTCCGGTTGTCGATTGCGATATCCGCTTTCAGCGCAACGTCATCACCAAGTGCCTGCGCCGGAATTCCGGCAAGGAAATCGGATGGATCGAACTTTCCAAGCAGACCAATGCGGCCTGCGCGGTTGGTAATGCGCATCGCAGCGACACGTTCATCCTCACTGCGGACAAGCAGGCGTCCCGTCCACTGCGACCAGGTTCCGTCGCCGCGAATTCGCGCAACGTATGGCGTCTCCAGACCGGCCATTTCCGCGATCGGTCCATCGACCGCGGCGTCCAGATCGAGCGATAGGTCAAAGTCGTCGCCGTCCGGCTCGGCATCGACCAACAGGGCGAGCCGGTCGCGCTCGCCCAAGCGCCCGTCAATATCGACCATGAGGCGCCGGTCGGCCACCTGCGCACTGCCGGTCAGATCGACACGTTGCGGCCCGTCGCCTGCTATACCGCGTGCGATCGTAAGGTTGTCGATCTCCAGTCGCTCGACGGACATGTCGAAGCCCGGTAGGATAGGGCCTTCTTCCTCACTCGGCAGGAACTCCGGGATCCGCGCGAGCGTGGCCCGCCGCGTTGCAAACGTGTCGATTTCGAGCCGGTTCGACAGCCATGCCCCGGGGTTCCAGTCGACTTCAGCACGGGGAATGGTCAGAAAAACGCCCTCGGGATCGGACACACTCACATCGTGCAGCACTGCTGCGCCGTAGAGATTGCCTTCTATTCGTCCGATTCGGATATTGAGGCCGTTCGGGAATGTTTGTTCGGCGATCCGGCTGGCGAGAAAGCGTTCACCAAGCGGGGTGTTGAGTAGAACAACCGCACCTACGACCAGCAGAACAAATGCAACTGCGATACCCAGCAGCCACTTGGCTGCTCGGGCAATGCGCGAGCGACGAGGTGCGGAAGCAGGCTCGGCATCCACGAGAACATCGTTGTCCGCCATTAGAAGGCCTGCCCGATCGAGATATAGACGCCGACGGCGGAATCGTCGGGTTCGGGGTTTAACGGAATGCCGACGTCAAGCCTGAGTGGGCCGAAACCTGTTGCATAGCGCACGCCCAGCCCGGCACCGAACTTGATGGATTGGAAGTCCGGCGATGTGCCGGTGGAGACGCTGCCCGCATCTATGAAAGGCACCACCGACAGTGCTCCGTCGAACAGGCCCGTGCCGATTCGCCCTTCCAGCGAGACTTCGACCAGACTGCGCCCTCCGGTCGGCTCGAGGAATTCGTTCTTGGGCCCGATCGCCTGGTAGCCATAGCCGCGCACGGATCCGCCACCGCCCGCATACAATCTGCGTGACGGGGCGATGCCAACGAGTTCCGCCCCCTGAATGCTGGCGAAACGGACTCTGCCGGCGATTACGTTCTTTTCCCCGATCGACTGATAATAAGACGCGTCGACCTGGTTGCGCAGGTAATAATACTGTTCCCCCTGGGTCCGGGAAGTCTCGGGGCCCAGAAACCCGGTCAGACGGAAACCGCGCGTAGGATCAAGTAGCGAATCGCTCGTATCGATCGTTGCCCGACCGAACAGCGAAGCGATGAAATAGGTCTGGCGGGGGCGCGCAATGCCATCGACCACCCGATTACGTTCGTCGGTTGCAAGAACCTCCGCACCCACTCCCCATGCCAGCGGCTTCTGGAACAAGAGGGTCGAGGTGCGCTCGTAAGTACCCGTCAGCGCAATCGTGTCGGCATCGTAGGCGACTGTGTCCACGCTCGACGCATAGGCATCCACGGTCAGGACCTTGTCCCTGCCGCGGAAATTGTTCTTGCGGAAAGTGACGCCAGCGAGTTGTTCTTGAGTACCGAGAATGCCGCGCAACCGCAGCGAGCCTTCCGAAGGGAAGAAATTGCGGTGTTCCCAGCTAGCCTGGATACGTGCGCCTTCTTCCGATCCATATCCGATTGCGCCCGATATGGTGCGAAGCTTGGCCCGCTCCATCGTGACATCCATAGCGACCACGCCTGGCTCGTCTCCGGCAGGTGGAACGACTTCGCGCGCTTCTACACTCACGGTCGATACGAGCCCTGTGGCGATAATGGCACTGCGCAAATCGAACTCAAGACTGCGCTTGTAGACATCGCCCTGATCGAACCGCGCGATAGTGGCAAGGTGACGACTCGAGAGGAATTCGTCGTCGCTACTGACCACGTCCCCGAAAACGTATTTTCCGTTCGGACTGACAGGTACGGTAAGATCTCCCTCGACCCGCTCGTGATCGATCAGCAACTCAGGCTCGTCGATCTCGGCAAAAGCGTAGCCGTTTTCGCCCAGAGCGCGATCAAGGTTGAAGCGTTCGGTCAGGATCGTATCGGATTGCAGGTAGTCACCGATCTCGATCCCGAAGGATTTGCGTAATGTCACGGCATCGACCGACGTGTCGAGATCGCCGAGGTCGATAGCTCCGTAGGTGTAGCGCGGTCCCGGAATGACATCGAAACGACCGCGCGGGCGCTGATCGGTGGCATCATCACCAGCCTCCCGCGTTCCGATCGTACGAATGATCTCGCCATCGTAATATCCGTAAACCCGAAGCAGCGTATCGAGGAGTTCCTGATCCTTCTTTGCCCTAGCAGCAAGCTGGGCGACGTTCTCTTCGCCGTCGTCGAGTTCCTCGATGGTCGAGAGTGCCTCGAACCGGTCGACAAAGTCGTCGCGTTCGCTGAACGGCGGTTCCTTCTGCGGGAAACCAAGCACCAGCGTATCGGACAATTCCTCGATATCGGCTTCGTCAAAAGCAATTTGCGGCGCATCTTCGAGCAATTGGACGAACTCTATGTCATCCTCAGGCTCGAGCGGTTCGAGCGGCTCCAGTTCAACATCCTCCGGCCACGCCACCGACATGTCTGGAACCTCGGAGATAGGAGATTCTGCTTCAAGTTCGGACAAAGCGTCCGCTTCGGGCACGCTCTCTCCATCGGTGCCCTGTTCGGCCCACGCATCGGGATTGTCCACCGCGCTGTCGGGTATCAGTTCCTCAAGCGAGGATGGTACTTCGCCTTCTTGAGCGGCGAGTGGTGCTGCGCCGACAATCGCAATGGCAGCTAAACAAGTCGCAAGCGGAGAAACGGCCCGGCTAGTCGGCGATCTTGTATTCCGCAGCAAGCCCATCCTTTGCCGGCAGGGCTTCGTCCCGGCGCCGGGCGCGTGGGGCGGTTGCGTCGGCAATGAGCCGTTTCTGCTCTCGCTCGGGCATACGCTCCCACCCACCGCGGGTAAGCCGTTCGAGGGGGCGATAGCGGACCTTGTATTGCATCCGCTCCGCACCTTCGACCCAGTAGCCGAGATAGACGTAGGGCAGGCCGCGCTGTGCCGCCCTGCGGATGTGGTCGAGGATAATGTAGTTCCCAAGCCCGGCGCGTCCCTCGTGCTCAGGGTCATAGAAGCTGTAGATCATCGACAGCCCATCACCCTGGTAATCCGTGAGGCAAGCTCCAACCAAGCGACCCTGCTCAGCGCCGATCCCCGGCTCACGATATTCAATAACATAGCTCGATACGCTGGTATGTTCCACCATATCTGCAAAATCGGTTTCCTCCATCTGCGTCATACCGCCACCGGGATGACGCGCAGCGAGGTATTTCTGCAGCAATTCGAACTGTTCCGAGGTCGCCCAAGGGCGGCATTCGGTGGCGATCAAATCTTCATTCGCCTTCAGCGTGCGCCTTTGACTGGACGATGGCTTGAACTCTTCGGCCACTACGCGGACCGATACGCACGCCTGACAATCGAGGCACGAGGGGCGGTATGCGACCGTCTGGCTGCGCCGGAAGCCGATACGGCCCAGTGCCTCGTTCAACTCGTCGGCATTCTCGCCGCGCAGCTCCGTGAAAACCTTGCGTTCGCTCTTGCCCGGCAAATACGGACACGGCGCGGGGCTGGTCACGAAAAAGCGGGGAAAGCGAATCGGTGCGGTCACTTTGTGCTGCATCCCTTCAAAGGTTAAGAAATCCTTACCTGCTAGACGCATCAATGCCAGAGCCGATCCCTGGTTAAAACCCTCTTAACCATGAAAAGCACAGTCGGCCCGTCGAATAACTCGATCGGGATGCCCGATTGACACGAGACTCGATCGCGCGAAGTTGGCGAAATCAGGCCAGTTCGGCCAATTCCACGCTGTAGCCTTTCGCGCGCAACGATTGCACCAGCCGGTCGATCTGGTCGCCATCGCGTGCTTCACATTCGATTTCCGCCGTGAGCCCTTTGGCAGGCAGCGTGGTGAAGATGCGCTGGTGATAGATTTCGATGATGTTGACGTTGTGCTCGTTGAACTCGCGCATCACCTTGAACAGCGCGCCAGGACGATCCTGCAACACAATCTGCAAGCGCGCGAGACGGCCCGAGCGAGCAAGATCGCGCAGGAGAACATTTGCGAGGAGGCGCGTGTCGATGTTGCCGCCGCAGAGCACGAGGCCGACCGTCTTGCCTGCGAATTTCTCGGGGTTGGAGAGAATGGCAGCCAGACCCGCTGCGCCCGCACCTTCCACCACGGTCTTTTCTATCTGCAGGAGCAGTGCCACCGCGTGCTCGAGCTTCCCTTCTTTCACAAGCAATACATCGTCGACCAGCTCGCCAACAATCTGCCGAGTGAATTCACCCGGTTCCTTAACGGCGATCCCTTCGGCCAGCGTATCGCCGCCACAAGGCCGTTTGTCCCCGGTTACCGCCGAATACATCGACGGGTAGAGTTCAGCCTGCACACCGACCATCTCGATCGTGGGCTTGAGCGCCTTGGCGACCGTTGCCATACCGCTCATCAAACCGCCGCCGCCGATAGGCACAACAAAACAATCGAAATCGTCCTTGTCTTGTAGCATCTCCAGCGCGACCGTTCCCTGGCCGGCTGCAACTAGGGGATCGTCGAAAGGATGAACGAAGGTCAGGCCGCGCTCCTGCTCCAGCTCGCGCGCATGCGCATAAGCTTCGTCGAACGTTTCGCCGAACAGCGTAACGTTACCCCCAACGCTCTCGGTCTGCATGACCTTCACGCTCGGTGTGGTCTGCGGCATAACAATTGTGACCGGCACGCCAAGACGGCGACCGTGATAACTCAGTCCCTGAGAATGATTGCCGGCCGATGCCGCAATGACTCCGCGTGAACGCTGCTCATCGTTCAAATGGAGGAGTGCGTTGAGAGCACCGCGCTCCTTGTAGGCTGCAGTGAACTGGTGGTTTTCGAACTTGAGCCAGATGTCGGCCCCGGAAATCTCCGATAGTGTCTGCGAGCGCAACATCGGCGTCCGGACTACTGCTCCTGCGATACGCGCGGCGGCGGCACGTACATCTTTTACGGTCAGGAGCTCGGTCGCGTTAGCGGCAACACGGACGGGAAATGCTTTTGTCATGGCCCTGCCCCTACGGCGCGCCGCCACGCCATGCAATCTCCGAAAGGGTTTGCCTCGTCTGAGCTATGCCTTATCGCAGGCCGCTCGAAACCGGGATCGGACCGCTTGAAATGAACTTCAAATTCCTTGCCTCAACGCTTGCACTCGCACTTTCCACGCCAGCGACTGCGGACGTGCTGGTCGACAACGTCGAGGGAATTACCATCGGGGCAGATGGCGAGATACAGCGTTTCAGCGCACTGGTCATCGACGATGACGGCAAGGTCGCGCGAACACTGACGTCGAAGGACAAGAAGCCGCAGACCGATTATCGAGAGGATGGTGGGGGCGCGGTAATGATTCCAGGGCTGATCGATGCGCACGCACATGTCATGGGCATCGGCATCGGCGCGCTGACGCTGGACCTCTCGGACACGAACTCGCTGCAGGAAGCGCTGGAAAAGATCCGTCTTTTCGCAGCCGAGAACGAATCACGACCGTGGATTCTCGGACGCGGCTGGAATCAGGAGAAGTGGGGACTGGGCAGATTCCCGACAGCCGCCGAACTCGACAGCGCCGTTGGCGACCGACCCGTCTATCTCCAGCGAGTAGATGGACATGCCGGCTGGGCCAACAGCCTCGCAATGCAGGCGGCTGGAATCACCGCCGAAACGAAGAGCCCTGCCGGCGGCCGGGTTGAGCGAATGACGGGATCGCAGCAGCCATCCGGCGTGTTCGTCGATGCAGCCGAGGAGTTGATGACGCGCGCCATCCCGGCACCACGTCCGAACGAACGCGATTTGGCCTTTGCGGAAGCGCAGATCGTTCTGCATCGCTTTGGGATTACGGCAGTCGCCGACATGGGCACCACGATCGAAGATTGGCAGACCTACCGCCGCGCGGGCGACAAGGGCGCGCTGACGCTCAGGATCATGTCCTATGCCGCCGGGCCGGAACAGATGGAGCTAATCGCCGGCGCGCGCCCATCGCCCTGGCTGTATGACGACAAGCTGCGGATGAACGGGATCAAGATATATCTCGACGGTGCCTTGGGCAGCCGCGGCGCATGGCTCAAGCAGCCCTATGCCGACGACCCGGGCAATACCGGCCTGCCGCTGACCGGTCCCGCCAAGCTGCGCAATATCCTAGTTCGCGCGGCGCAGGGCAATTTCCAGCCGGCAATTCACGCCATCGGCACGGCGGCGAACGAAGATGCGGTGAACGCAGTTGCCGAAATTGCGGAAAGCTTCCCCGGCGATCGCCGTTGGCGGATCGAACATGCGCAAATCGTAGACCCGGTCGACCTTCCGAAATTCGGCCAAAACGGCATCATCGCTTCCATGCAGCCCGTCCACCAGACCAGCGACCGGCTGATGGCGGAAGCGCGTTTGGGCTCGGACCGACTGGGGGGAGCCTATGCTTGGAACTCGATACTCAAGCTGGGTGGGCGGCTGGCTTTCGGATCGGACGCTCCGGTCGAATCGCCCGACCCCTTTGCCGGGCTGGCCGCTGCAACCACACGGATGGACGCCGATGGAAAGCCTTTTGGCGGGTGGCGTCCGGAGGAACGCGTCAATCGCGAGCAGGCCTTGGCCGGTTTTACCAGCGAAGCGGCTTATGCGGGATTTGCGGAAGGCCGCTTTGGCAAGCTGCTGCCGGGCGAGCGCGCGGATTTCGTGCTTGTCGACCGCGACCCCCTGCTCGCGAGCCCGGACGAATTGCGGGCGACCAAAGTGCTGGAAACCTGGGTCGGTGGGCGCAAGGTCTACGACGCTGACTGAGCATCCTCGGAAACGTTGGCTCCCACCTCGGCCTTGCGGCGCTTGTCGGTAAGACGCATCAATACGAGCGACCCTTCGAACAGCAGCAATAGCGGAATGGCCAGCAATAGTTGCGAGCCCGGATCGGGCGGCGTGATGATCGCTGCGACTGCCACCACCAGCACGACGATATAGCGCCGCGCGCCAACCAGTTGCTCTCTGCTCACGATTCCGGCGCGATGCAGCAGCAGCAGCAAAACCGGCAACAAGAAGCTCATCCCGAAGGCGAGGATGAACTGCATGACCAATCCGAGATACTCGTTCGCCGTCGGGAGCGCTTGAATCTCGAGCCCGCCAGCGGTTCCCTCAAAGCCGAGAAACCACCTGAAGGCGGTTGGCATCACCACGTAATAAGCAAGGCCCGCGCCCATCGTGAACAGGATCGGGGTCGCCAGCAGAAATGGAAGGAAGGCCTTTTTTTCCCGCGCATACAGGCCCGGCGCGACGAAGGCCCATAACTGGTTCGCGATGATCGGAAAGCTCAGGCAGAAACCTGCGAACAGCGCGACCTTCATTTCGACGAAGAAAACCTCGTACAGCTTCGTGAAGATCAGCTGCCCCTCTCCTTCCGGGAAGGCGTTCTTGAGCGGTTGGATCAGGAACCCAAGGATGGGGTCCGCGAAATAGAAGCAGATCCCGAATGCGACGATCAGCGCCAAGACACAGCGCACCAGCCGCGAACGCAGTTCGATCAGGTGATCGAGCAACGGCGCCTGGCTCTCGTCGATATCCTTGATGACCGCCATTTCAGGCGTCCCTTTTTTCGGCGGGCGGATCCTTAGGGGGAGGCGATCGGTCCGCGTGCTCCGGCGCCCTTACCGGTGCCGCACGTCTGATCGCCGCTTCAGCCGCAGCGTCGGCGTCGGGCACCTCGTCAGCCGACGAAAGCGGTTCCATCTCGCCTGGTAGCAGGTTCTCCGGCGCGCCTCCTTCCGGGCTTGAGCCGTCGGGATATGTCGCCATGATTTTCTTGTTCCGAGCGGCCCATTTTTCTTCCATTTCCTCGATCTCGGCCTGACGGACCACTTCGTCGATCCCGGCACGGAAATGGCTGGACATCCGGCGCAGCTTGCCGATCCAGCGACCGGCTGTGCGCAAGGCCTTGGGCATGTCTTTTGGCCCGATCACAAGGATCGCCACGATGACGATCACCAGCAATTCGCTGGCGCCGATATCGAACATGACCTGCCTCCGCCTGTTCGCGGATTACTTGGTGTCGGCGGTTTGCTTGACTTGGTCGGGAGTCAGCCCGTCTTCGGCAGGTTTCGCCTCATGGGAAATCTGCTTCGCGGACTTTTCTTCCTCGTTCATGCCCTGCTTGAAGCTTTTGATACCCTTGCCGAAATCTCCCATCATCTCGGAAATACGGCCCCGGCCGAACAGGACGAGAATTACGATGGCGATTATGGCAAGCTGCCAGACACTAAGACCCATGGGACCTTCTCTCTAGATAACGCAGGGTCCAGTATAGGCGCAGACGCGCTTAAGCGCTAGTCAGTCTTCGTCGACAGCCTCGACGCTCGGCCCGGCGTCGTTCCGCTCCGCAGCGACATCGCTGTCACCGATGAGTTCCTCGTAGGCGTCCTCGACCGGGTCGAGCAGGCCAGCAGCCCGCAATTCCGCGATTCCCGGTAGGTCGCGTCGACTCGACAGGCCGAAATGGTCCAAAAATTCAGCCGTGGTGGAGTAGATCGTTGGCCGTCCCGGGACCTCCCGCCGTCCAGCTATCTTCACCCAGCCCGCTTCCATCAGCACGTCGAGAGTTCCACCGCTCGTCTGCACACCGCGGATCGATTCGATTTCCGCGCGGCTAACCGGTTCGTGATAGGCAATGATCGCCAGAACCTCGGTTGCAGCGCGGCTGAGGCGGCGAACCTGTTCCTTTTCGCGCCTGAGCAAATGGGCGAGATCCGGAGCCGTTTCGAAATGCCAGCGCTTGCCCCTCTCGACGAGATGGATGCCGCGCTTTTCATAATGCTTGGCCACGTTCTGCAGCGCTTCACGGACATCGCCAACCGCGGCATTGCCAAGGAAACCGGCCAGGGCCTCGGCCGTCATCGGTTCCTCCGCAGCGAACAGCGCGGCCTCGACGGCGCGGGCTAGTTCATCCATCAGGCCGGCATCCGTCGCAAATGAAGCGGACCGAAGGTGTCTTCCTGCTGCAATTCCGCCTTGCCGAGGCGCGCCAATTCGAGCGCAGCGACAAAACTCGAGGCCAAGGCAGAACGCCGCAAACGAGGTTCGGCATGGGGCGGAAGGAAGTCACGCAATTCCATCCAGTCGAGCGTAACGCCGAGCATATTCGACACACGGTCAAGTGCCGATTCGAGCGTCATCACGGGGCGTTCGCGAACCATGTGAATCGCGGGCGCGGTTCGCGCCTTGACCCTGCCATAGGCCTCGATCAGGGCGAATTGGTCGCACTGCCAAAGGTTCTTGCGCGCAATTTCAAGGCCCTCCGGGCTCCCTCGCAGGAACACGTCGCGCCCAATCCTGTCCCCGCCCATGAGCCGGGCCGCCGCATCGCGCATGGCGCCGAGACGTTGCAGGCGCAGTTGCAGCTTGAGCGCCAATTCCTCGGGACTCGGATCCTCCTGCTCTTCCTTCGGTAAGAGCATCGCCGATTTCAGGTAGGCGAGCCATGCCGCCATTACGAGGTAATCGGCGGCCAGTTCCAGCTTCAGCGCCTCGACCCGGTCGATATAACCGAGATATTGGTCAACCAGCGACAGGATCGAGATCGAGCGCAGATCCACCTTCTGTCGGCGCGCCAGATCGAGAAGGAGATCCAGTGGCCCTTCCCATCCGTCGAGTTCCAGATAAAGCGCGTTCTCATCTACCGGAACTTCGGCAGCGATCCCGTCCCAGTCCTCCCGTTCCCCGACTTCAGGGTCATTGAAGAGGATGCCGTCGCTGATCATGCGGCCCATTCACGGGTTATCGCCAGCAAGGCGTCGCGTTTGGCCAGTAATTCTGCCGATTCCGGCCCGTCCTGCGGTTCGCCCATCGCCGTGTGGACTCGCTCGAGGCGCACTGCAGTTTGCGTCCCCATCGTGCCACCGCGCTCTGCTATGGCGACCTGATCGTCCATCTTGGCCCAGCAGTTGAGTACGATGTCGCAGCCGGCGGAAAGCGCGCGAATCGAGCGCTCGATAATCGTCCCATCGAGCGCTTCCATGTCGATATCGTCGGACAGGAGCAGGCCCTCGAAACCGATCTTGCCGCGAACCACGTCGCGGATCACTTTTTCGGAAAGCGTGGCGGGCGTTGTCGCATCCCAAGCTTCGAAGACGATATGAGCGCTCATGCCCAGCGGATGAGCCGCAAGCGTCCGGAAAGGCTCAATATCGACTTCGAGCTCTTCGTCGCTCGCCATGACAACCGGCAATTCCTTGTGTGTATCGGAGGTCGCACGGCCATGGCCTGGCATGTGCTTCAGACAACCCACGATGCCCGCGCGTGCCATACCGTCGAGTACCGCACGGCCGAGCGCGGCCACCTGCATCGGTTCGCTGCCAAGTGCGCGATCGCCGATCACGTCGTCGGTTTCAGGACGGCGCACATCGAAGGGGGCATGATAATCGACCGAAATACCCATTTCGGCCAGCTCCCGGCCCATCGCCTCGGCATTGACCCGTGCGGCCTCGATCGCGGAAGCCGGGGCAATTTCCCACAGCTTTGCAAAGAGTTCACCGGCTGGATAGCGCTGCCAGACGGGCGGCTTCATCCGCGCGACACGGCCACCTTCCTGATCGATCGAGACAATCAGCCGCTCGCGACCGTGTATCGCACGCAGATCATCGGTCAGTTTGCGCAGTTGGTCCTTGCTCTCGCAATTGCGTGCAAAAAGAATGTAGCCAGCCGGATCTGCCTCCTTGAAGAAGGCGCGCTCGTCAGCCGTCAGTTCAAGGCCGGATACACCGAATATGGCAGGCGTCATGTCAAGAAATTGGGTCTTTCGCTCGAATCCCGCAAGCTTGCGACCCGTGGGAGATGTGGAAATCAAGCACGACCGCCAGCCTATTTGACGAAACAGGCCAGGCCATCACCCTTGAGCGCCGCGCAAAGTCGGTTGGCCGCTGCACGATCGCCAGCCATCGCCTGCAACCTGAAAACGCGCCCGATATCGACCTGAGCCTCGACTACGCGGTGGCGGACGCCATTCAGGACCTCGGTCTGGCGCGTAATATTCGACCAGGCCATCTCCGCATCTTCGCGGCTTGGGTAAGCACCGACCTGAACCGCTGTACCCGAAGTTTGTGCGGTACGCGGTGCTTCATCGACCGTGGATGCAATCGACGGACCGGCCGATGCGCCCACTTCGTTCTGGGGCGCAACGCTCGGCTCCGCCAGCTTGCCTTCACGCGTTTGCCCTTCCCCCACGGCGAAACTCGTATCGCCGGTGCCAGCGAAGGTCTTGCCGCCCGGATTTTCCGGCTTGGTCTTGTATGGTTCGTCAGGAGCAGCAATCAGGCTGCCATCAGGCTCAGGCTCGTCGGAAGCCTGGCTGGTCAAGAACCATACGCCGCCGCCGACCACCCCAAGCAGGGCTGCTACCAGCAAGCCCACAAGGACCAGGCGCGACGTGTCGAACCGGGCGGCTTCTTCGTCATCCACGCCGGCTTCGAGCCAAGGCAGGCTTTCATCGTCCGCCAGGTCGAGCTGACCCTCGCCTTCCCATTCCTCGTCCGTTCCGTAGGGCGGTGACGCCATACTCACATCTCCTCGACCGCTTCGACCCCCAGTATCGCGAGGCCGTTGCGGATCACCTGCCCGACCTGTGCCGCGAGAAACAGCCGCGCGGTAGTCAGATCGGGATCGCCCTCCTGGATGATCCGCTTCGAGGGATCGTCATTACCCGCATTCCAGAAACTGTGGAAGGCGGCGGCTAAATCACCAAGGAAGAAGGCGATGCGGTGCGGCTCGCGCGCATTGGCTGCCGCCTCGACCACGCGCGGAAATTGCGCCGCCTCGCGAACCAGAGCGAGTTCGTCCGCACCCAACCGGTCGAGATATGCGTCTTCGGGCTTTACGCCGGCCTTGCGCAGTGTCGAGCAGATGCGCGCATGGGCGTATTGGAGGTAGAAAACCGGATTGTCCTTCGATGCTTCGACGACTTTGGCAAAGTCGAATTCCATCTGCGCATCGGGTTTGCGGGTGAGCATGGTAAAGCGCACCACGTCCTTGCCGACCTCGTTCACGACGTCGGCAAGCGTGACGAAAGTGCCCGAGCGCTTTGACATCTTCACCGGCTCGCCATCGCGCAGCAGTTTGACCATCTGCACCAGCTTGACGTCGAACGGCACGTCGCGCCCGGCACCTTTGGTCAGCGCGGCCACGGCGGCTTTGATGCGTTTGACCGTACCGGCGTGATCCGCGCCCCAGATATCGATCATCGCGTCGGCTTTTTCCGCCTTCTGGAAGTGATAGGCGAGATCGGCCCCGAAATAGGTCCATGCTCCATTCGACTTCTTGATCGGCCGGTCCTGATCGTCGCCGAATTCGGTCGAGCGGAAGAGCGGCAGCTCCACCGGCTCCCAATCCTCGGGCGGCGCCTTGCCCTTTGGCGCTTCGAGGACGCCGTCATAGACGAAGCCGTGTTCACGCAACCATGCTTCTGCAGCCTCAGGTTTTTTCGCCGCCTGCAATTCAGCTTCGGAAGAAAACAGATCGTGGTGGATACCAAGCAGGGCGAGATCGGCCCGGATCATCTCCATCATCGCGGCAACGGCCCGCTGGCGGAACAGCGCTAGCCAGTCGCTTTCGGGCGCAGCCTTGTAAACAGGCCCGAATTCTTGCGCGAGCCGTTCGCCAACCGGCTTGAGGTAATCGCCCGGATAGAGACCTTCGGGCACTTCTCCGATCTCATTTCCCAGCGCCTCGCGGTAGCGCAGGTGCACGGACCGTGCGAGAACGTCGACCTGTCCGCCCGCATCGTTCACATAGTATTCGCGCGTGACGCGATATCCCGCCCATTCGAGCAGGCTCGACAGCGCGTCGCCCACCACAGCTCCGCGACAGTGCCCCATATGCATCGGCCCGGTCGGATTGGCCGAGACATACTCGACATTGACCGTCCTGCCCTGGCCGATCTCCGAACGACCATACTTGTCACGCAGTGCTGCGATCGCTTGCAGCTCGCGCCGCCAGACATCGCTTTCCAGACCGAGGTTGATGAATCCCGGACCGGCGATTTCGGCTTTGGCGATGGCGGGATCGCTCTCGAGGTGCTGCACGATCTTCTCTGCCAGAGCACGTGGACTGGTCTTCGCCTGTTTGGCGAGGACCATCGCGGCGTTGGTAGCCAGATCGCCATGCGTGGCATCGCGCGGCGGTTCGACGGTTACGTTGGCGCGCGAAACGCCGGCCGGCAACACGCCTTCCATTTCGAGAGCGCTCAATACCGCATCGATGCGGGCCGCGAAGGCCGCGTGGAGTGTCTGCATGTCAGCCATTGCGCGCGCCTAGACTATCGGCACGAAATGGCAAGATACCATGCCCTAGCGCGTCGCGTTGTAGCGCAGCTGTTCCTCGGTCAACTGGAAGCCGACCAGCAGTTCGAAAGTTGCCCGCTGGACAGCCGCGCGCACTGCGGGATCGGCCAGCGGGTCGAGCGCGGCATCCGGATCGCCGGCCTCGCGCTTGCGGGTGATCTGCTGACGTATATCATCGGAAAGCGTGGCCTCGGCCCGGTTGACATAGGCACCTGCCACACCGCGCGCCTGAGCCCGCTCCTGCCCATCGGCGAACTGCAGGTTGACGCTGCCAAGCCGTTTGGTCACCACCGACGATCCGCCACGTAGGACGGTCGAGAAATAGGGCAGCGTGACCGTTCGACTACCCCGTGTATCGGTACGACGTGCCACGACATCGAAAGTCGCTTCCGAATACACCCGATCGGTCGCACCCTCGTTGCATGTCGATCGCAGATTCGTGATCGCTGCGGTTACATCGAGATCGGAAAACGTCGTAGAACCCGGTGTGCGAAAAGTCGTGATATCGCCGGTATAGTCGGGAATTCCCACGGCAGGACAGGTGCTGCGAACCGCAGAAATGCCGACGCCCTGATCGATGATCAGATCGCCTTCCCTTGCGCAGCCGGCCAAGGCAAGGCCAAGGGCAAGCGCGGGCAGAAGGCGGGTACGGATGGTCATGCGGCTATTTTCCCTATTGCGGTCATTCGAATTCGTCGCCCGGCGGGCTGCGGCTTGCCCTAGCTTGGACCGCGCGAAAGCGCTAGAGGGCGGTACATGAACGCTCCCTTTCAATCCACGCCTGCTCCTCCGGGAAGCGATCCGCGCCTTCCCCTGAAGCTCGTTATCGCCGCACCCCGCGGTTTCTGCGCAGGTGTCGACAGGGCGATCGAGATTGTCGAGCGGGCCCTGCAGAAGTTCGGCGCGCCGGTCTATGTGCGGCATGAAATCGTGCACAATCGGTACGTTGTGGATAGCCTCAAAGCCAAAGGCGCGATCTTCGTCGAAGAACTGGATGAAGTGCCCGACGATGCGCCAGTGGTGTTCAGTGCGCATGGCGTCCCCAAGACCGTTCCTGCCGAAGCGGAACGGCGCAACATGCTCTATGTCGATGCCACCTGCCCGCTGGTCAGCAAGGTTCATCGCCAGGCCGAACGTCAGATAGAAAAGGGCCAGCACATCCTGTTTATCGGACATGCGGGCCATCCGGAAGTCGTTGGCACGATGGGCCAGGTACCCGCAGGCCAGATCACTCTGGTCGAGACGGTCGAAGATGTTGCCAATCTCAGGTTCACGGCCGAAGACGATCTCTCCTATCTGTCCCAGACGACCCTGTCGGTGGACGATACTCACGACATCATTTTCGCGCTCAAGGAACGGTTTCCGCAGATCGTCGCTCCGAAGGCGGAAGACATCTGCTACGCGACCAGCAATCGGCAGGCTGCGGTCAAGCAAATCGCGCCAAGCTGCGATCTCGTGCTGGTGATCGGCGCGCCCAATTCTTCCAACTCTCTCCGCCTGGTGGAAGTCGCCGAACGCATGGGCACCGATGCCCGGCTCATCCAGCGCGCAGAGGAAATCGATCCTAGCTGGCTGGAAGGCATCGGTACGGTCGGCCTCACGGCCGGCGCGTCCGCACCCGAAAAACTGGTACGCGAGGTGGTCGATCGGCTGTCGGATTGGCGGGTTGTCGAAGAAGACATCGTGACGACCGCTGAAGAGAACATGATCTTCAAATTGCCGCGGCAACTTACCGAATAGAGTGGCGGTCTACACCCATCTCGGGGCGGAAGACCTCGCGCGACTGATCGCGGAATACGATGTCGGCGAACTGGTTTCCGCAAAGGGGATCGCCGAAGGTGTCTCGAACTCGAACTGGCTTATCGAGACGACCCGTGCGCGCTATATCCTGACGATGTACGAACGGCGGATCGATCCCGCCGATCTGCCGTTCTTTCTCGGCTTGCTGGATCATTTGTCGGACGCAAACTGCCCGGTGCCCCGCACCATTCACGATCGCAGCGGCGCCGCTTGGCGGAAGATCGACGATAAAGCCGTGGCGCTGATCGAATTTCTTCCGGGCGTGTCGCCCACCACGCCCAATCCGGCGCAGCTTCGGGCCGTCGGTGTCGCGCTGGCCCAGACGCATCTCGCCGCGCAAGGCTTTCCAATGACCCGGGCAAACGATCTCGGACCGCCACAGACGCTCGCCATGCTTGTCCAATGCGGTCGCGACGCGCTAGCATTGATCGATCCCGAATTGCCGGCCGTTCTCGCGCTTGGCGACGGTATCGTTGCAAGCTGGCCAAGCGACCTACCGGCGTCGATCATCCATTCGGACCTGTTTCCGGACAATGTGCTGATGCTGGGCGACCGCGTGACCGGCATGATAGACTTCTATTTCGCCTGTAGCGGAGCAATGGCCTACGACTTGGCGGTAACGCATGCCGCGTGGTGCTTCGACCAATCCGGCAGACGGAATTACGCCGAATTGGGAAAGGCACTGATCGAAGGCTATGAAAGCCTGCGTCCGTTGAGCGAAAGCGAGCGCACAGCGTTGCCGTCGCTGGCTCAGGGAGCCTGCCTGCGTTTCATTGCGAGCCGCGCACAAGACTGGCTCGACACGCCGGCGGATGCGCTGGTGCGACGCAAGGATCCCATGGATTTCATGCGACGACTGGAATTCTATCGCGCAAACGGCCAGAGCGCCTTCACATGAAGAAAGTCGAACTGTTTACCGACGGTGCCTGCAAGGGCAATCCCGGTCCCGGCGGTTGGGGTGCACTGCTGCGCATGGGGCGCCACGAGAAGGAACTTTCGGGCGGCGAACCGGATACGACCAATAATCGTATGGAAATGACCGCCGCGATAAAAGGTCTGAGCGCGCTGATCGAGCCCTGCGAAGTCAATCTTTACACCGATAGCAAGTACCTGATCGACGGTATTACCAAGTGGGTCCATGGGTGGAAAAAGCGTGGCTGGATCAATGCCAGCAAGAAACCCGTGCGCAACGCAGAGCTATGGCACGAACTTATCGAACTGACCGCTCGCCACAATGTCGAATGGCACTGGGTCAAGGGGCACTCGGGTCACCCGGAAAACGACCGCGTCGATCGCCTCGCCAGCGACGAGGCCGAGAGGATCGCCGCGGAAGGCTGATCAGCTCTCGTCGACGGTCTCGGCGGCCGGGCCGTTTTTCTTGACCGACTCGATGGCATTCTTGGCGCTGGCCTTGGAACTGTAGCCCTCGGTCCAGAAGATCGCTTCCGAGTTGTACATGAAATACGCCACATACTCGCCGGCCTTGTTCTTCTTGATCTTGAAATGATGCGCCATGTTTGCGGTCTCCTGCCTGCGGTTAGGATTCGCCGAACAACCTAACAAATGTTGCAGCTATGGCTACCCGAACCGAGCGGGTGAATAGAGATCGGCGTCGAGATTAGCCGTCATGTCGTCCCGACTTTCGCCGAGCAAGAGCTGCCGTCCCAGACGCGCAGCCGCAGGTGAGGTCTGGATGCCGAAGCCGCCCTGCCCTGCGAACCAGGCAAACCCTTCGACTTGCGGGTCCAAGCCGAAGACCGGCCGTCTGTCCGCCGTAAAACTGCGCAGGCCTGCCCATTTGTGTTCGACCGCCTGTATGCGCCAATCGACCACCGCCTCGAGCCGCGCAATCGCCTGGGCAAGAACCAGTTCTTCGGGCACCACATCGCAAGGCTCGCTCGGATCTTCGTCCTGCGGACTCAACCACAGGCGGCCCGATTCAGGTTTGAAGTAGAACTTGCCACCCAAATCGAGCACAAGCGGTAGATCCTCCGGCACCGGTGGATCCACGCGAAGCTGCGCGACAGTCCGCCGATAGGGAGTGATTCCCACTGGCCCAGCCCCCGCCATTCTGGCCAGCCCGTCCGCCCATGCTCCGGCCGCGTTTACGGTCACCGCCGCACTATGTTCATCGCCGTGCTCGGTCACGATCGTCCAGCGTTCGGCAGTGCGCTCCAAACCGATTACGCGCGCCCGACATGCGAGCGTCGCGCCGTTCCGGCGCGCCTGCGCCAGAAAGTGCGCGTGAAGCGCCGCAACATCGATATCGGCGCATAGGGGCGCCCAGACCGCATCCGACCATCCGTAGCGAATTCCAGGAACGCGTTTGCGCAGTTCAGCCCGTTCAAGATGTTGAAGCGTCGCACCGGTCAAAGTGAAGCGCCTCACAAAGTCGATAGCCAGTTCCCTGTCGTCGGCGCGGCCGATATAGAGAGCACCGCGCTTTTGCAGAAAGCTACCATCACTCAGGTACGGTCCGGATGCCTGCGTCAGTGGCGCAATTTCGGGGCCGCCGTAGCACTCATCCCAGAAAGCTGCGGAGCGGCCGGTTGCATGGTAGCCAGGGCGGTCCTCCGCTTCGAGCAGCAGTACCCTGGCACCACCAAGGGAAAGTTCGGCAGCGAGACTGGCGCCAGCGATACCGGCACCGACCAATGCAAAATCGTAGGTCGTCACGCGACCTCCGGCGGAGCCACTCGGTTGAGGAATTCTGCAACGCCAGCCATGGCGCGATCACGGACAGGATCTACCTCGCGCAGGATTTCGTGACGCGCCTCGTTGCCGAACGCAACCAGTTCACCCTTGGGTAAACGCTGCGCCGCGCGAGCTGCGGACGGATGACTTACCAGCTTGTCGGCGGCCGTGCTGAGCACCAGAACGGGCACTTCCACGTCTTCCATCGCGCCCGCTTCTTCCAACCGACGGACGGAGGCATAAGCCCTTTCGACCCAGCCCCAGCTTCCCGGCCCCATGACCAGTTCGGGCCGCTTCTCGCGCCACCACAGCTCGTCTGCATAACGTTCGGCATCATGAGTCAAAAGGTCACGCCGATTGGCCGGCATCTCGCCCGGCTTTTCGCTCCATTTCCAAGCGGGCCGCGTCGGCTTGCCAACTTTGGTCATAATGCGTGCGACACCGTGAAGCACGGCCAGCGGCAACGGCGGTCCGGACATGCCCAGCATCGGCGCGGTGAGCACCACCGCATCGGGATCGATGCGATGATCGACAAGCGCTCTCAAAACCAGGTGACCGCCCATCGAATGGCCAGCCAGGACATGTGGTCCGCGCGTTTCCGACTTCCATGAGCGCCAGACATATGCGAGATCATCGACCCAATCGGAAAAGTCCGCGATATGGCCAGTAACGGCATCCTCGCCCAACCTGCCCGACCCGGCCTGTCCTCGCCAGTCGACCGCCGTTACCCGCCAGCCATCGCGGTGCCATTGGTCGAGCGTCTCTAGATACTTTTCGTAGAAATCGCCGCGCCCGGGAAGGAACAGTATCGAACCGCGCAATCCATCATTGGCACCCGGCCAATCGATCCGACGGATGTCATGGCCGTCGGCCAACGCAAATGTCGACTCGCGAGCCGCGGGAGCTATTGCACGCCGGTCGAATGTGCGCCCCTGCGCTGGTATCCCGGTGATCGCGACCTCCTCTATGGTTACTTTTTGGTAAGCACGTTCCTGTAGCACCGCCCCCCGAAGCAAAGCCTTGGGGGCGAAATGCAAAGCGAAATTTTCACCTACGTACTGCTTGCCGGATTGGCAATCGCGCTCCTCTGGGTGATCGTTACCGATCTCAAGAGCAGAACGATCAGCAACCGGCTGACGCTCACCGTTGCCCTTGGCGCACCTTTGTACTGGCTGTCAGTCGGGCTGCCGCTGTGGCCGGGAATCGCTGTTCAAATCGGGCTTTCGCTCATCGTCTTTGCGGTATGCTGCGTGCTGTTCGCGATCCGTCAAATGGGCGGAGGCGACGTCAAGCTTTTGACCGCCCTCGCCCTGTGGGTACCTCCCTCGCAGTTCACGCTTCTGCTTGTCGCCATGGCAATGCTTGGCTGGGTCCTGACCATGGCCGTCGGCGCATGGCGGGTGGCGCGTTCCACGACAATCCGCACAAATCCAGCGCGGGACGCGGTGCTTTTGGTAATGGGCACGGCAGTCGCTGCACTGTTCGCGAGCTCTGTGCTCGGCGGCCCACGACTTTCGCTGCCGGCAGGCCTGATCGACTCCGCTTCGAAAAGCCCGATCGCCACCATCGCACTGGTGCTGGCCCCCTTTGTCATACTCCTTCTCGTCACGCTGGGATCGATCCGGATCATTCGCCGCCACGATCGCGAACTGTGGGTACCATATGGACCGGCAATTTCGCTTGCCGGGATCTGGATCGTGGCGAGCGGACAGATGCTGCAGGCGGGCAATGCAATCGGCCTTGGGTGAAAACCCGATCTTAACCAATTCGCCGGTACAGCGTGAAACCATACTTGCTCGCATTGGGATTTGGCGAGCTGAACTAGGGGGCTAGATAGCCATGGATAGAAAGAAACTGGTTCTGCTGGTTGCAGCACTGATCGTAGCGGTCGGTACGGCGCTTGTCGCGCGGAGCATGTTTACAGGCGCCAGTGCGCCGCAGGCCGAGGCTGCCGCACAGGTCGAACCGAATGGCCCCAAAGTCCTCGTCGCGCAGCGCGCCCTGCCTGTGGGAACGATCATCACGGCCGACTCAATCGGCTTCCAGGCGTGGCCGGAAGAACTGGTCCAGGACGCCTATTTCCTCGATGGCGAAGCCGACATCAGCAAGCTGCTCGGCACGGTCGTGCGCCATCCGATCACCGCCGGAGAACCAGTGACTCAGGGGTCGCTTGTCGCTCCGGGCGATCGCGGCTTCCTTGCCGCAGCCCTTACGCCAGGAATGCGCGCCATTACCGTACCGGTGACAGCCCAATCGGGCGTGGCCGGCTTCGTCTTCCCGGGCGACCGCGTGGATATGGTCCTGACGCAGCAGGTCGAAGGCGAAGGTACCGCTTTGAAAGCGTCGGAAACCATTCTTCGTAACCTTCGGGTACTCGCAACCGACCAGTCGACCGTTTCGGAAAAGGCCGAAGATGGATCAACCGTCGTGAAAGCATTCAGCACGGTCACGATCGAGGTGACGCCGGTCATCGCCGAGAAGGTCGCGGTAGCACAAACCATCGGCACGCTGAGTCTCTCGCTGCGCTCGCTCGCCGACAACCAGAGCGAACTCGAGCGCGCTATCGCTTCGGGCGATGTCGCCATTCCCGATAATGCCACGCCCGAAGAAGAAGAAAAGCTTCTGCGCGAGGCGATGTCGCGGCCCGATGATGGGAAGAGCACATATGTAACCGGTGGCGACGTATCTCGCTTCCAGCGCCGAACGGCACCGCCTCAGGGTGTCGCGGCAGCTGCAGCTCCGCAGGTCGTTGGCGGAGTAAGCCAGCCAGTTCGTAGCGGTCCGAGTGTACGCGTGACTCGCGGCAAGGAAACCGAAGACGTGGCGGTCGGTGCAAGCGGAGTAAAGGCCGCCGGCAGCGCCCTGCTCGGCAAGCAGGCAGCCGGCGTCGCCCAAACTGCCAACACCATGCCCGCCGCCCAGGCAGCAGGCATTAAATGAGCCGGACCCAACAACAGGAAAGCCATTCAGGGGGCCATTCCATGAAACGTCGCCTTACCACAAAACTGCTGCTTGCCGGCTTGGCCATGACGCCACTGGCAGCTGCACCGACGACTGTCGCGACCGCGCAGTCGGTCGTCCGGCCAAATTCCGAGATCGTTCTGTCGATCGGTCGTGGCGAACTCGTCAACGTGCCTGGCAGCATGGCAGATGTCTTCGTTGCCGACGACAAAATCGCCGACGTGCAGGTAAAGTCGCAACGCCAGCTCTATGTCTTCGGCAAGGCCGGGGGCGAAACCACGATCTATGCCAGCAACAATGCCGGCGACATTGTCTGGTCGGCCAATGTCCGCGTAGGCTCGAACATTGGCAGCATCGATCAGCTGCTCGCGCTCGCAATGCCCGAAGCCAACATCTCGGTGGCAACCATGGGCTCGAACGTCATCCTTCTCACCGGAACGGTTGCCGCTCCGGAGGATGCCGAAGAGGCACAACGGCTCGTCGAAGCTTTTGTCGGCGCAGAATCGAACGTCATCAGCCGTCTGCGTATGGCGACCCCACTTCAGGTCAACCTTCAGGTTCGTATCGCTGAGGTGAGCCGCAGCTTCGTTCGCGCTATTGGGGTGAACCTCACCAGCATCGACAGCAGCAGCGGATTCAAGTTCGGGATCGGCCAGGGGCGCTCTGGTGCGATTCCAGTGCTAGATCCGGGCAGCCCGCTTGGCGGGGGTTCCCAGAGCCCGCTGGCTGGATCTACCGTAAGCCCGATTTCTCCTGGCACAACATTGGGAGCATTCGGGAAGTTTCTCGGGCTCGATATCGGTGCGGCACTCGATCTTGCGGAAACGCAGGGCCTTGTAACGACGCTCTCACAGCCTAACCTCACTGCTCTTTCCGGCGAAACGGCTGAATTTCTCGCCGGGGGAGAATTCCCTATACCACTCAGCCAAGGCCTTGGCACGACCACGATCGAGTACAAGAACTACGGCGTCAGCCTCGCCTACTCTCCCACCGTTCTGGCCAACGGGCGCATCTCCATGCGCGTGAGGCCGGAAGTTTCGGAGCTGTCCAGCCAGGGCGCCGTTGTGTTCGAAGGCTTCCAGATCCCCGCACTGGTTACACGCCGCGCGGAAACGACCGTGGAGCTCGGCTCCGGCCAGAGCTTCATGATCGCCGGTTTGTTGTCCAACAACGCGACGAATACGATCGACAAGGCCCCGGGCCTTGGCAATATCCCGATCCTTGGCAACCTGTTCCGGTCGACCAACTATCGCAGGGGTGAAACCGAACTCGTCATCGTCGTCACGCCGTATCTGGTGAAGCCGGTGGACGCCAACGATATCCACCTGCCGACCGACGGTTTCCGCAAGCCGAACGAGTTCCAGCGCCTGCTTGGTTTCCAGCAGAGCGATGGCGTCTCTGGCGAAGAACGACCGAAGCCCCGCGCGATCGAAACCGCACCGGCTGCGCCTGCCGTTTCGCCGGGCGAGCCGACGGACAATGGCGAACCGCAGGCGGGCACGCAGCCCGAAGCACGCCGCAATGAACGCACCGCAGCCGCCCAACCCGGCTTCAGCTTCGACTAATGGAGACGAGTACAATGGCAAATGCAATCAATCGCAAGTTCGCCGGTTCGCTTGCCCTTTCGCTCGGCCTCGCGCTCGGAGCATGTGGCGGCATGCCGATGGAAAATCGTACGCTCGAGAGTGCGCGCCAGCCGGTGGTGGAACGGACCAATTTCACCCTCGATGTGAGCACTGCTGGCGACGGTTTGCCCGTCAACGAACGCCAGCGCATTGCCGGTTGGTTTGACGCTATGGATCTTGGCTTCGGGGATCGCGTTTCACTAGACGATCCGAGTGGCAATCCAGCACTCAAGGAAGACCTGACGGCGCTCGCCGGTCGGCATGGCGTCCTCCTGAGCGAAGGATCGCCGGTCACCGCCGGCTATGTCGATCCGGGCCAGGCCCGAATTGTCGTCACCCGCTCGACGGCCAGCGTTCCAGGCTGCCCCGACTGGTCGGCCAATAACGAGCACAACTCCATGAACGCCACCTACCCGGGTTACGGTTGTGCGGTGAACGGCAATCTTGCCGCGATGGTCGCTAATCCGGAAGACCTGATCACAGGCCAGAAAGGGGCGGGTGAAACCGTCGTCAGCACCTCGACAAAAGCCATAAAGGCATATCGCGATCAGGCTCCGACCGGGGCGGGTGGCAACCTGGCCGAAGTCAGCAGCACAGAAGGAGGCTAACCAGCCATGAGCGCTTCACTGAAACCTGGCAATGCGGGCAACCGCGACGCCTTCGCGGCTTATATCTGCGACGAGAACGCCCTAGACGTGCTGCGTCCGGTGGTGATCGAACTCGGCTGGCAACCCGAAAAATGCAACAAGGGCGGGTTGCGCAACGCAATCCAGTCCTTGTCGGTTTCGGCCAGCCCGAACATTCTGATGGTGGATCTGTCTGAGAGCGGCGACCCGCTGAACGATATCAATGCCCTTGCAGAGGTCTGTGAGCCGGGCACGGTCGTTATTGCCATCGGCCAAGTCAACGATGTGCGCCTTTATCGCGACCTGCTTGCGAGCGGCATTCACGATTACCTGTTGAAGCCGTTGTCGGCGAACATGGTCCGCGACTCGCTCAATCAAGCGCAGGCAGTGTTCCTGGCGCCCCGCACGGGCGAGGACGAAGGTGTAAAGCACCATGTCTCAACCGCGGTCATCGGCACACGTGGCGGAGTTGGAGCGTCGACACTCGTGACTTCGCTGGCATGGATTTTCGCTGCCGAGAAGCGGATGCCGACAGCGCTGCTCGATCTCGACGTCCATTTTGGAACCGGCGCGCTTACGCTTGATCTCGAGCCAGGACGCGGTCTGACCGACGCGATCGACAATCCGAGCCGGATCGACGGGCTGTTCATCGAACGCGCCATGATCCGCGCCAACGATAATCTGGCCATTCTTTCGGCAGAAGCACCAATCAATCAGCCGCTGATGACCGACGGTGCGGCCTTCATGCAGCTGCAGGAAGAATTCAAGCACACGTTCGAAATGACCGTGCTGGACATGCCGCGCAACATGATGATCAATTTTCCGCATTTGCTCAACGAAGTGAACGTCGTCGTTCTGGCCACGGAAATGTCGCTCGCCTCGGCACGCGATACGATCCGCATTCTTTCGTGGCTCAAGAACAATGCGCCGCACGCTCAGGTCGTGATCGTCGCCAACAAGGTTCAGCCCGGCGTGTCGGAGATTAGCAAGGCCGATTTCGAAGCATCGATCGAACGGAAGATCGATGTTCTGATCCCGTTCGACCAGAAAGCGGCAGCAAACGCAGCCAAGCTGGGCAAGACTTTTGTCGACGCCAATGGTGGATCGAAGGCAACGACGGCGATCAAGCAGCTTTCCGCCCGGGTCATCGGTGCCGGCGACGAGGGCAGCGAGAACGCCGAACTCGGGGCGGCGAAGAAATCGCTTCTCGGTGGCCTCGACCTCAAGGGCCTGTTGGCGAAAAAGAAGGACGCGCAGGTCAGAGAACCGGCGCAATGACGGCCGGCGCGGGCAGGCCCGCGCACCCGACTAGTTTGGACGGAGAGTACGTATGAACATCATCCAGCTAGTGCTGTTGGCCGTCGGGGTCCTGTCCTTGCTGGCGATCGGCTATGTGCTGCTGTCCGGCGCTAACGCCGGCAAGGCCAGCCAACGACGGCTGCAGCAGGTCCGCTACCGTCATTCGGAGAGTACGGATACAAAGGTCGAATCGCAGCTGAAAAAAGCCATCGCCGCCCGGCGCCCCAAAGCCCATAAGGTGGCGGGCTCCGGATCGCGTATCGAAGCTCTGGCCAATCGGCTCGACCGTACGGGCAAGGGGTGGACGCTGAGCCAGTATGGCTACGCTTCGCTCGGCCTCGCGGTTGCCGCTGCACTACTTCTCTACCTGCGCAGCGGATCTCTCCCTCTTGCCCTTGGCGTTGGAGTTCTGGTCGGCGCCGGACTACCCCACTTTATCGTGGGCCGCGCTATCACGAAACGCACGGCCAAGTTCAATGCGAAGTTCCCCGACGCCATCGAATTGCTCGTGCGCGGCCTGCGCTCGGGTCTGCCGGTGACCGAGACCCTGGCCGTAGTTGCGCAGGAAATCCCCGGTCCCGTCGGAGAGGAATTCAAGAGCATTGTCGAGCGCACCAAGATCGGGCGCACAATGGAGGAATCGCTCCAGGTGACTGCAGATCGTCTCAGCATTCCCGAATTCAACTTCTTCTGCATTACACTCGCCATTCAGCGCGAAACCGGTGGTAACCTTGCCGAGACACTCTCCAACCTTGCCGATGTTCTGCGCAAACGCGCGCAAATGAAGCTGAAAATCAAGGCGATGAGCTCTGAGTCCAAAGCCTCGGCTTATATTGTCGGTTCGCTGCCCTTTATCGTTTTCGGTCTGATCTGGTTCGTCAACCCGGCCTATATCGGTGGCTTTTTCACCGAGGATCGCCTGATCGTCACGGGGCTCGGTGGCCTTGTCTGGATGAGCATCGGCGCCTTCATCATGGCGAAGATGGTCAGTTTCGAAATCTGAGTTGAGGAAAGACTAGAGCAATGGATCCCGCAACCGGCCCCACCCTCCTCGGCTTCGATGTCTATTTCGTCGGCTCGATCCTCGCCGGGATCGCGGCGGCTGCCGTGGTGTTCGCGATCTACACAGCGGTCACCATCAAGGATCCGATGGCCAAGCGCGTAAGAGCGCTTGAAGGTCGCCGCGAAGAACTCAAGATGGGCCTGGTTGCCTCGGGAGCGAAGAAGCGCCAGAGCCTCGTTCGCAAGACCGATACGACCGAAAAAATCAAGGAAACGCTCGGCAGCATGAAAGTGCTGCAGCAGAGTCAGGTCGAGGTCGTCCAGCAGAAGCTGGCTCATGCCGGCATCCGCAACAAGGAACTGGCGATCGTTATTATCGGCCTGCGTGCCGTGCTCCCTATATTGCTGGGAGGCTTCGCTTTCGTCATGCTCTATCTGGTAGAGGTCTATCCCGACTGGCAGATGAAGCGTGTTGCAGCTCTCGCTTTTGCTCTCTTCGCTGGTTACAAGGGCCCTGAACTCTACATCAGCAACATCGCCAAGAAGCGTTCCGATGCGATCCGCAAGGGCCTGCCCGATGCGCTGGACCTGCTTGTCATTTGTGCCGAAGCAGGGCTGACCGTCGACGCCGCCTTCAATCGTGTCGCCAAGGAACTGGGCCGCGCATATCCCGAACTGGGGGAAGAATTCACCCTCACCGCGATCGAGCTGTCATTCCTCAACGAACGCCGTCAGGCGTTCAACAATCTGGCCTATCGCGTGAATCTCGATGCGGTGAAGGGCGTGGTGACGACCATGGTCCAGACCGAACGCTACGGTACTCCACTAGCTTCCGCGCTCCGTGTGCTGTCGGCCGAATTCCGCAATGAGCGCATGATGCGCGCCGAGGAAAAGGCCGCGCGCCTGCCTGCCATCATGACCGTGCCGCTGATCCTGTTCATACTGCCGGTACTGTTCATCGTTATTCTCGGCCCGGCGGCGTGTTCGATCGCCGACGCCTTCAGCGGTGGTATCGGATAACCGATTTCTCCCGCGCAGCTTCGCACAGGACACCTGGCCGACTTTCTCAGTCGGCCAGGCTTTCTGCGTCGAAATCCCCTGCTTGATCGCGGATACGCAGAAGCATGTCGTTGAGGCTCGCACGCTCTTTTGCGCTCAGCACCGAAAACAACTCTTCTTCGATCTTGAGCGCGAGTGGCATGATACCCGTATGCACCGCCCTGCCCTCTGCCGTGAGTTCGAGCAAGTGGGAGCGACCGTCGCGGGTATTGGGTGAGCGATGCACAAGACCGCGATCCTCGAGGCGTTTGCACGCCCGGTTGACCGGCACTTTGTCCATCAGCGTCTGCTGTGACAGTTCGCGTTGGGTCAACGCGCCATGATCGCCGAGCACAGCCATGATCCGCCACTCGGTGGTCTTGAGCGCGAAACGCTTGCGATACTGCTCCGCGATCCGCGCCGACACTGCGTTCGACGCGATCGAGAGTTGGTAAGGGAGGAATTCGGCAAGGCGCTGGGCGGGCTGTCGTCTGGACATGGCGTTACATCTAAATGACACTTCCCAGTTGGCAAGGCCGTTGCGATTGTAACCTTTTCATGCCGACTCATTCGTAACCCGGTTCGTCCCACCAAGGATAGAAGTCGGGCATGTTTCCGCCGACCGTATCGGGATAGGCGGGCGAACGCTTTTCCAGGAAGCTCGCAATACCTTCCCTTGCGTCCGCGCTGCGGCTGAGGCGGTAGATCGCACGGCTATCGATGCGATGCGCGTCCATCGGATGCCCCCCTCCCCCCAATCGCCAGAGCATTGCGCGGGTCATCGCGACCGATACCGCCGAAGTGTTATCGGCGATCTCGCGCGCTATGCCGCTAGCCGCATCCATCAGGTCGTTCGGCGCGTGAACCGAACGCACGAGGCCTCGATCGAGCGCTTCATTCGCATCGAAGATGCGCCCCGTCATGCACCATTCCAACGCGGTTTGCATACCTACGAGACGGGGCAAGAACCAGCTCGACGCGGCTTCGGGCGTGATCCCGCGCCGCGCGAACACGAAGCCGAAGCGCGCATTGTCCGAACACAACCGGATGTCGAAGGGCAGTTGCATGGTTGCCCCTACGCCGACGGCAACGCCATTGCAGGCACCGATCAGCGGTTTCTTCGAATTGAACAGCCTCAGCGTCAGGCGGCCGCCGCCGTCGCGCACGCGTTCGTCGGAAAGGTCTTCAACCGGATTCGGATCGGAAAAGACGTGCCCTCCACCTTCGGGCGTCAGGTCGGCGCCCGCGCAGAAGGCCCGGTCGCCATGCCCGGTCACGATGACCGCGCGCACGCCATCGTCGCTATCGGTGTGATCGAGCGCGTCGATGAACTCGTCCATCATAACGCGGGTGAAGGCGTTCATCTTGTCCGGACGGTGCAGTGTAATAGTGGCAATGCCGCCATCGATGTCGAGCTTGATCTGGTTGTAGGACATATGTTGGATTTCTCTCCGGTCAGTCCCGCAACATGGACCGCATGTTACACTGTCCTGGCAAGGAAAAACGGGTGGAGGCCCAAAGTGGCCTCTGCCCGGTCGGGCGGGGCGAGAGGAGACCGAGAGGAAAGCCCACCATGCAAACACGTTACATCGAGACCGGCCCGGTAGGAAAGAAGATGTCCACTTGCGACCATGGCCCCACCGCCAAACAGATCCCAAAAGCGACTCTATGGATCGTCGATAATGCGACCCACACGGACAAGAAGGCCGCTGGGATCGCTAACCGAGAATTCATATGTGCCCCATGGCCTTTCATGTGGCGCACCTTCCTCGATTATAAGTTCGCGCACGCCGTCGGCCGCCGCGTCGACGTCTTCGACGTAAAGGTACAAGCCGAACGGATTGTCTTCGATGTTCCTTGGCCAACCAGCGACATGAGTGAGGTGAAGGTGCCACCCGCGGCCGTCCTCGAGTATGCGGTAGTTGCCGTAATCGCTTACCACATCGAATTTCAGGCGCCGATAGAATGCCTCGCTCTCGTCCAGATTGTTGCTTGGAATTATCGCGACTGCCCGATGGTCCATGGTCGACACCTCCTGGATTGGATACAAGCGCAGTTTGACTGCGCACTTCATCTTTGACGAGTGCCAAAACACTTTGAATGCGACAAAGCGGACATCGCGCAGCAGAAGTCCGGTGCGACGGGCTTCGCACATGCGGCAGCCGATGCTAAACCATGCATATGCCCGCCATTGCGCCGCCCGGATCCGAGCGTGTACCGCGCACGCAAACACGCAAGGCCATCGTCGATGCCTTCACCGCACTTGCGCTTCGGCACCGGTATGAGACGATACGCGCATCCGATATCATTGCGAATGCGGGCGTCGGGAAATCGACTTTCTACGAGCATTTTCGCGGCAAAAACGATGTGTTGCTTCACGCGATGCAACCGGTTGTCCTGGCTCTCGCAACGGCTGCGTCAGGACGGGCGGCTCGGTCCTATATTCGCGAAACCGTCCGGCATCTTTGGGATCGCAGATTGGTCGGTCGTGCACTTCTTGATTCGACCACGGGGCCAGTCTTCCAACGTAGTCTGGCAGAGGCCATTCGAACTCATGCGGTTCGGGCTGGTCTGGGAGACAGTGCTGCCGCTATCGCTGCAAGAGGGATCGCGGCCGCCCAACTGGCGATGCTGAGAAGCTGGCTAGCGGGCGAAGCCACTTCCACGATTGACGACATGACGGACAGTTTGGTTGCCTGCTCGCGGCTTCTCCGGTCCGGTAGTAATTGAATAACAGGCTGTCGGTCTGGTTGGCAAACGTCCGCAAAACCGGGCCGTCGCAAACCTGCCCGGCGGCGGCCCCCGCCCCTTGTAGGCGACGGGCCGCCCCTACGTGTTACCGCGGCGCCATGCGGATCGCGCCGTCGAGACGCACATCTTCACCATTGAAGTATCCGCATTCAATCATGGTCATGGCCAGACGTGCATATTCTTCCGGATTGCCGAGGCGCTTCGGGAACGGAACGCTGGCGGCCAGCGCTTCCTTCACCTGCGGTGGCGCGGCGTTCATCAGCGGGGTGTTGAAAATGCCAGGCAGGATGGTGTTGACGCGGATGCCCTCACTCATCAAATCGCGCGCGATGGGCAAGGTCATGCCGATGACGCCGCCCTTCGACGCCGAATAGGCAGCCTGGCCCATCTGGCCATCTTCGCCGGCAACGCTTGCGGTGTTGACGATGGCCCCGCGATCTCCGTCTTCGGATAGCGGATCGAGCGTCAGCATGCCCGCCGCCGACTTGGCGATACAGCGGAAGGTGCCGACCAGATTGACCTGAATGATGAAGTCGAAAGCCTGAAGCGGGAAGTGCTTGATGCTGCCATCCTCTTTGCTCCGGCTTGCGGTCTTCATCGCGTTGCCGATGCCCGCGCAGTTGACCAAGATACGCTCCTGACCATGCGCCTCGCGCGCTTTCGCGAAACCCGCATCCACGTCTTCGTCACTCGTGACGTTGACCTTGCAGAAAATACCGCCGATGTCCTTGGCGACTGCTTCGCCCTTCTCCTCGTTCATGTCGAACAAGGCGACCTTGGCACCCTTCGCGGCGAGCGCGCGGGCCGTGGCTTCCCCAAGCCCCGACGCACCGCCGGTGACGACTGCTGGGGTATTGCTGCTGACTTCCATGGATATTCCTCTCAATCAGTTCATCATCCCGGCGGCAGCCGGGATCGGTTTCCAAAACGTCGGATTTGACCGCACGCAATCCCGGCCTTTGCCCGGATGACGCAAAACGTCAAAGCGCTTCGATGATCGTGACGTTGGCTACACCGCCACCTTCGCACATCGTCTGCAGGCCGTATTTCTTGCCGCGCGCCTTGAGCGCGTGAACCAGCGTCGCCATCAGCTTGGTGCCGGATGCGCCCAATGGGTGACCCAACGCAATTGCCCCGCCATTGACGTTCAACTTTTCCGGATCGGCTCCGGTATGCTTGAGCCAGGCCAGCGGAACGGGCGCGAACGCCTCGTTCACTTCGTACAGATCGATATCGCCGATCTTCATGCCCGCACGCCGGAGCGCGCGATCGGTCGCAAAGAGCGGTTCTTCGAGCATGATCACCGGATCGCCCGCGGTAACGGTGAGGTTGTGAATGCGAGCCAGCGGCGTGAGCCCATGATCTTTCAGCGCCTGCTCGCTCACGACCAGCACTGCGCTCGACCCGTCGCAGATCTGGCTGCTGGTGGCAGCCGTGATCTTGCCTTCCGGGCTGAGCAGCTTGACGCCGGCAATGCCGTCGAGCGTGGCATCGAAGCGAATGCCTTCGTCGACCGTGTGGCATTCCTCGCCCTCGGGTGTTGCGATGTCCACGCCGACGATCTCGTTCTCGAAAGCGCCGGACTTGGTCGCCGCGATCGCCTTTTCATGGCTGCGAAGGGCGAAGCGGTCGAGGTCGTCCTTGGAGAAGCCGTGTTTCCGGGCGATCATTTCCGCGCCCATGAACTGGCTCCACTGAATGCCGGGATACTTCTCTTCGAGCCCTGGCGATTTGTAGTTGCCCAGGCCCTCCTTCATATGGAACATCGCCGTCGAGCCCATCGGGACGCGGCTCATGCTTTCGACGCCGCTGGCGATGACCACGTCCTGCGTCCCGCTCATCACAGCCTGCGCGGCGAACTGTATCGCCTGCTGGCTGGAGCCGCACTGGCGGTCGATCGTGACCGCGGGAACTCCTTCGCCAAGATGCTTCGATGCCAGCACGGCATTGCGCCCCACCTGCATTGCCTGCTCCCCGCCCTGGCTGACGCAGCCCATCACCACATCGTCGACAGCCTGCGCATCCAGCCCGCTGCGTTCCATGACCGCATCGAGCGATTTCGCCGCGAGATCGACCGGGTGAACACCCGCCAGACGACCACCGCGGCGCCCCCCGGCAGTACGGACGGCTTCGACGATATAGGCTTCGGGCATTGTCATCCTCTCGCAACGTTTCTGCAATGATCTAGGTTTCGATTAGGAACCGGATTTCTAGGCGTGGCTTACGTAAACGTCAACCGAGGCGGGATGCCGAGTTTTCGAGTGTTGCCGAACAGAGCCCTAAGAAGAAATCTTTCGCCAAACTGCGCCCGCTGGCAGGTGTGACATAGGCGTCACACCCCTCGCGCCAAACCGCGCAGACTGTAACAAAAGCTTTGCATTAGCAGCGTCCGTAAAGGCACATGTCGCCATCCGCTGGGGGGATGGAGCATGCGTATGAGCGTGGCTCTTGCTTTGCAGAAGTCCCTCCCAGCGGCTCCTTGGAGATCCGACCTCAGGGGTCGGTCGATCAATAGAGGGATTAACAGAGTGAAACTCCAAACCTATTTGAAGGCCAGTGCGGCAACCGCCGTCGTTGGTCTCGCGATGGTTGCCCAGCCGCTGTTGGCTCAGGACACCGACGATCAGGCCGGTGTTGGACCGGCAGAAGGCGCCGATGTCACCGACGACGGTGCAGCGGGCGGCCAAATTCTCGTCACCGGCACGCGCATCAAGCAGCCAAACCTGGAATCGGCCAGCCCGGTTACCGTGGTAACCGCCGCAGAAGTCACCCAGACGGGTACGACCCGCGTGGAAGACCTCGTCAACTCGCTGCCGCAGGTCTTTGCCGGCCAGGGTTCGAACGTCTCGAACGGCGCGACCGGTACTGCAACGCTGAACCTTCGCGGTCTTGGCTCGGAACGCAACCTCGTTCTCGTCAACGGTCGCCGTCTGGTTCCGGGTGACCCGACGACATCGGCTGCCGACATCAACGTCATTCCCGCCGCCATGATCGAGCGGATCGACGTGCTGACCGGCGGTGCTTCTTCGGTCTATGGTGCCGACGCCGTTTCGGGCGTTGTCAACTTCGTGCTCGACACCGACTTCGAAGGTTTCAAGTTCGACACCCAGTATTCGTTCTACAACCACAACAACCGCGCCGGTACGGATGTTACCGGAGCGCTCGATGCCCGTGGATTCCCGTATCCCAGCGGCATGACGACCGATGGTGGGACCTTCGATGCGACGTTGGCCTTCGGCTCGAGCTTCGATGATGGTCGCGGCCACGCGATGGGTTATGTGGGCTACCGCAAGATCAACCCGGTTAATCAAAGCCGTCGCGATTATTCGGCTTGCGCGCTTTCGTCGGCCACGGCGGCAGCAGTTAGTGGCGGTGCAGGTCGCTACACTTGCGGCGGTTCGGCAACTTCGCCGACCGGCACGGTCTTCTATAATGACGATTTCGACGATCTAACGGACGCAGACGGCAACGGCGTAGCGGATTCTTTCACTTCGACAATCGGCCAGTTCGGCCCTAACCGCACGCTTCTGCCAGGATTTACGCCGTACAACTTCGCTCCGCGCAACTACTTCCAGCGCCCTGACGAGCGTTACACGGCCGGCGTATTCGCGGATTACGAAATCAGCGAAGCGTTGCACCCGTATATGGAGTTCATGTTCATGGACGACCGTACGGTCGCCCAGATCGCCGAATCGGGCAACTTCGGTAACACGCTGTCGATCAACTGCGACAATCCTTTGCTTTCACCCGAGCAACTGGCGCAGCTCTGCGACGACGAGAATCTTCTTGTCAGCCCGCTGCCGGGCGATGCCTTCACCACCGTCGGCAATGTTGCCGCCGAGAACCAGGCCCGGATCGACCGCGATATCGGCGAACCGCAGCTGCAGACCACCCCCTTCGACTTCTTCGATGCGGCGGGCAACACCTACAACCGCGGCTTCGCGCAGATCCTGCGCCGGAACGTGGAAGGTGGTCCGCGTCAGGACGATCTGCAGCACACCAGCTATCGTGCAGTGCTCGGCATGCGCGGCGATCTGGACGAGGTGTGGTCGTATGACGCCTACTATCTCTATGGCCGTACCAACTTCGCTCAGACCTATCTCAACGACTTCTCGGTCACGCGCCTGACGCGCGCGCTGGACGTAGTTGATAATCCGAGTACACCGGAAATCGACGCGGTCTGCCGTTCCGTACTCGACGGTACCGATCCGAACTGCGTGCCTTACAACATCTTCTCGCCGGGCACCGTTGCACCGTCGCAGGCTGCCGTGAGTTATCTTTCGACTCCGGGCTTCTCGCGCGGGATCGTCAGCGAGCAGGTGGCCTCGGCCTATGTCTCGGGTGCTCTGGGCAGCTACGGCGTGCAGTCGCCGTGGGCGTCCGAAGGTGTCGGTATCGTTATCGGTGCCGAATACCGCAAGGAAAGCCTCGAATTCCAGTCGGACGTGGCGTTCCAGACCGGCGACCTCGCTGGACAGGGTGCACCCACGCTGCCGGTTTCGGGTTCGTTCGACGTGAAGGAAATCTTCACCGAAGTTCGTCTGCCGATCGTGCAGGATAGCTGGTTGTACGACTTCTCGATCACCGGCGGTTACCGTTATTCGGATTACAACACCGGAAACCAGACCGACACCTACAAAATCGAAGGTGAACTTGCCCCGACGGCGGACATCCGCATCCGCGGCGGTTACAACCGCGCGGTGCGCGCGCCCACGGTGCAGGATCTCTTCGCTCCACAGCGTGTCGCTCTCGACGGTTCGACCGACCCGTGCTCGGGCTTCGTGATCGGTTCTGGCGGTTCGGGCGTAGCGGGCGATCCGGGCTGTATCGCTCAGGGTCTTTCTGCGGGGCAGTTTGTCGCTCCGAACCCCGCCAGCCAGTACAACGGTCAGATTGGTGGTAATCCCGATCTGACGCCGGAAACGGCCGACACCTACACCGTAGGTGCCGTGCTGACGCCGACTTTCCTGCCTGGCTTCAGCGCCTCGGTCGACTACTTCAACATCAAGATTGAAGATGCGATCACCGGCATCGGCGCCGACACCATCCTGTCGGCCTGCACCCAGACGTCCGACCCCGCCTTCTGCGATCTCATCAATCGCGACAATTCGGGTTCGATCTGGCGTTCGTCGAACGGCTTCGTGACCAACACGCAGCAGAACATCGGCGGCATCAAGACCTCGGGCATCGACGTCAACGCAGCCTATACTCGCCAGATCGGCAATGCGGGCCGCCTGACGCTGAGCTTCGTCGGCACCTGGCTTGATGAACTCACGACCGACACCGGTATCGACATCCCCGGTCTCGATCGCACCTATGACTGCGTGGGCCTTTACGGCAACACCTGCGGCGTCCCGACTCCGGAATGGCGCCACCAGGCCCGTGTCGGCTTCGACTTCACCAACGGCATCGGCGCTTCGGTGCGCTGGCGCCACTTTGGTTCGGTCACGCTCGACGCTGTCGAAGAAAACACCAACTTGTTCAGCGGTGGTTCTTCGGGTCCTGCTCCGGGTGGCGTAGCCCGTCCGGGTTCGGCTGGCTTCGGTGCCCAGAACTACTTCGACCTGGCATTCACCTACGAAGTGGGCGACCATTACAAGTTCCGCCTTGGCGCGAACAACCTTCTGGATCGCTCGCCGCCGCTGACGGGCTCGCAGTCCTGTCCGGCAGGTTTCTGTAACGGAAACACCTTCGCGCAGGTGTACGACGCAATCGGTCGCTACATCTATGCTGGCGTTACGCTTGATTTCTAAGCGTACCGACATCTAGACAAGGAATGGCGGGCCTTCGGGTCCGCCATTTTTTTGGCTCGTCAGACAGGGGACGGATCAAAGGCGCAGGATGACCAGACAAGAAGCAAGGAAGATCGTCGCCAGCTTTCCGAAATCGGATGCCCAGGCTGCCTTTGCCTCAGGTCTTTCCCTATTGAAGGCCGATTATCCGGAACTGTTGATGCCGCTGGCACGGAAGCTTTCCAAGGCATTCGCAGGCGATCCGCGTATGCACCAGCTACTCGGTCTTGCTGCGCGAGCGGTAGGCGACAGCCAGACCGCACTCGAAGCCTTCGGCAAGGCCGCCCGTCTCGCACCGACCGACGGCCTGATTGCTCATTCATATGCGCGGGCATCGCTGGATGCGGGCGTGCCGGCAGTGGCCCTCTTCGAACGGGCCGCGCAACTTGCGCCGCAAGACGGCAGTATTTTTCAGGGTCTCGCAGCCGCACTGTTTCGTGAGGGACGATCATCGGAAGCAATAGCGTTCCTGGACCGCGTGGTCGGAGCGAACCCTGAATGGCTCGACGGCCAGCGCGACCTCGCCCATTTGCGAGGACAGATGGGGCTGGCCCCACTCGAGACTCTGGCGCACAAGAGCCGTGAACCGGGCGCGTCGGAGGGGCTACTTCGACTTCATGTCAATCTGGCACTCGAAGCGCGCGATCTGGACCTTGCAGCTTCGGCACTGCACGCGGCCCGGTCGAGTCAGGGCGAGAAGCCTTGGTTGCAAGTGCTCGCCGGGCATATCCATTCCGAGCAGGGCGATACCGCGGCAGCGGACACGGCTTTTGGCAAGGTGGATGCCCTTGTCGACATTGCGGATGCATCGCTTCATGCCCGGCACCTGGTCAAGACAGAACGTGCGGACGCCGCTGCCTCGCTGATAGAACCCCTTATCGAGCGCGATCGTGACAATATGCTGTGGCCTTATCTGTCACTGGCGTGGCGGATGACCGACGACCGGCGTTGGCAATGGCTCGAGGGCGACCCGTCCCTGGTTGGAGTGTATGATCTTTCACAACAATTCGGCGACTTCGATCGGCTCGTTTCTTATCTGCGCGAGTTGCACGTCGCCAAGGCAGCCCCGCTCGACCAATCGGTGCGCGATGGCACACAGACGGATGGAAACCTGCTGCTTCGCACGGAACCCGTCATTCGCGAGCTTCGGCGCGCTTTGCTAGGCGCGGTTGCCAAGCACGTTCGACAGCTTTCGCCGCACCGGCCTCGTCACCCCACCTTGCTCCAAGATCACGAGCCACAGCGTGTTTCCGGGTCGTGGTCCGTGCGCCTCACCGATGCGGGATTTCATGTCGATCATGTGCACAGCCAAGGGTGGCTGAGTTCGGCGTTCTACGTTGGCCTACCTGCCGCATCATCCGATGGCGACCCGCATGCTGGCTGGCTGTCGCTCGGTCAGAGCCGGGAATTGGTGCCTTCACTCCCGCCACATCGTTTAATCGAGCCCAAGATCGGTCGTTTGGTACTGTTCCCATCCACGATGTGGCATGGTACGCGCCCTTTCCCGCAAGGAGAGCGGATGACCGTCGCGTTCGACGTCGCCCGCCCCAAACAGAGTAACTTCGGATGAACCAGACAAGGCCGCAGCCTTCCTCCCAGGTGATGGCAGCAATGACGAAGCTGCGGCAAGGCGACAACGAAGGTGCGCTGGCACTGATCGAGAACAACGCTGAACCATTGGGCGAGGAAGCACCATGGCACGCGATAGCAGCTATGGCGGCACAGCGAATGGAAGATCATTCGCGTGCTATCCCGCATCTTGAGCGGATACTGACGATCAACCCGCGCGATGTCGCGACGAAAGTCAATCTTGCCAACGCCTTCGTTTCGGTCGAAAATCATCAAGCCGCGCTTTCGCTTGCGCGAGACGAAAGTGATCCGCGCCTCATCCGAGTAGAGGCGTTCGTGCTACAGGCTGAGGGTCGTCTGGCAGAAGCGGCCGAAGCTTACCGGCGTTGCGTAGCCGCAGACATGAATGACCTCGCCGCATTCAACAATCTCGGCAACGTACTAGCCAAACTTGGCGACTTTGACGGAGCAATCACGGCCTTTGAGCGCGCGATTACATTAGCACCAGCCGATATCCCGATTTATCTGAATCTGGCGGAGGTCCTGCGTGAGGCCGATCGTCGGGAAGCGCTCATCAAGACGTTGAGTGATGCCCGGGCCATCGCCCCGGATGATGTCAGCGTCCTCACCGAGTTGGGGATGGCCTATACACGTGTGGAAGACTTCGATTCCGCCATCGCGACCTTACGGCAAGCGATAAAGCTGTCGCCCCATTTCGGCCCGGCGCACATCGAACTTGGACTGGTCTATGAATCGCTCAATCGCCTCGACGATCTGGCGGAACTGGTGGACAGTATCGATATCGACGCAGCGCCGGCGGAAGCGGAATTTCTCAAGGCATGGAAAGCTCGCCGCGAGGGTCGTTTCGAAGATGCGGCGAGGCACGCTGCAGCCATTCCTGAAACGGTGCATTCGGTCGCGCGCTTTCACTTGATTGGCGGAATCGAGGATCGGCTAGGGAACGCCCCCGCAGCCTTTGCCGCCTTTGAACAAATGAACGCAGGTTCGGTTGCGGGAAGCCGTGCCCCCGAAGGCGCGAGTTTCCGCGAAAAGGTGGGGAGCGAACTAGAAAGATGGACCGCGGACTGGGCTCAAAATTTGCCAACAGACCGCGCCGTTGAGGACGGCTTGCAGGACCCGGTCTTCCTGGTCGGATTTCCGCGTTCGGGCACCACGCTGCTCGACACCATGCTGATGGGCATCGACGATTTGTGCGTGCTGGAGGAAAGGCCAATGATGGCCAGTACGCTAAAAAGGATCGGCGACCATGATCTCGGTGACCTGGATATGTCCACTATCGGCAACTTGCGTAGAGAATACTTCAAGGAAGCCTGCCATTTCGGCATGGCAGATGGCAAATGGCTGGTGGACAAGCATCCGCTCAACATGACCCGTGTGCCGACAATCCACTGGCTGTTTCCCAACGCCAGGATCATTTTGGCCGAACGTCATCCGTACGACGTCGTACTCAGCACATTCATGGCCAATTTCAATCTCAATCACGCCATGCGCAGCTTCACGGAATTGGAGGAAGCAGCGCGAACTTACGACGCAGCATTTAGCTCGTGGAAACGCGCGACGGAACTGTTCGCGGTCGATTGGCGCGCAGTCCGCTACGAACGGCTGGTGGAGAATCCTCGTACCGAACTCGAGCCTCTGATCGAATGGCTGGGGCTGGAATGGGACGACCGCTTGCTGGACCACACCGAAACCGCCCGCCAGCGGGGCCGGGTTCGAACGGCAAGCTATTCGCAGATCGGCGAGCAACTATATACGCGGGCAGCAGGACGCTGGCGCCGCTACGCCGATCAACTGTCGCCGGTTATTCCTATCCTGCGTCCCTGGGCGGAAAAGATGAACTACGAAACCGAATAACCGCTCACGTAGCGAAATTCAGCCGCCCACAGAGGTAGTCCGCTGGTTCTGGCCTCGTTCTACCATCTCGCGGTTCGCTTTCTTTTCCCATTCCCATTCTTTTGCAGTTTTGCATACTCGCTCAGCCTTGACTCGTGAGCCGATCACCTTGTCACGACGGCAGATCACCTTTTCCTTGTTCGATCCCGCAGTGATTTCTTCCTTGGAAGCGACATGGGTCGATGATGCAGCCTCGGAATAAATTGACCCCACCACCGGCTCCTGCTGCTGCTGCTCCGCGGCGTCCTGGGCAGTAAGCGCGGCTGGCAAAGCCATCGACACAACAATAGCCAAGGCTGTGTTCGGCAATTTCATTTCGAGATCCTCCACAATTCTCGTTTGAGTTAGCAGAGATGGCTCCAAAACCCTAATGCCTCTTTCAGTTTTTGAGGGCCGTCGTGTATGGCGAGTCTAATTGGCACGGATTGGAGAATAAAAGCATGCAAGCGGGTCAAGATATCGCACTCGAATCATCCGGTAGATTCACAGCCGCTCTGGCGTTAGCTCTCGCTTCACTTTCGATACCCGCAAGCGCACAAGATTCCGATGCGAAGAACACGTATCTCGAAGCGCTAAAAGCGTGCCAGGCAGAAACCGAGCCTGCTAGCCGACTCGCCTGCTTCGACCGCGCGGCGGGTGAAATAGTCTCTGCCGAAGACGCCGGAGAACTCCGCATCGTTGATCGGGAGGCGGTGCGCGAAACGAGGCGGGGCCTGTTCGGCTTCGCCCTCCCGGATCTGGGCATCTTCGGCAAGCGAGACAACGAAGAGGAAGAGATCAACGAAATCGAAACGACGGTGGCAGCGGTCAGCGGCTCGTATCCCTCAGGCTACACTATCCGTACAGCGGAAGGGGCCGTCTGGCGGATTTCCGACGTGCCGCGCCGACTGCTCGAACCAAAGGTGGGTGACAAACTGCTGATCAAGAGCGGTGCGCTGTCGGCATATTATATCAGGATCGGCAACCAGGGGGGCGTGAAGGCCAATCGAGTAAAATAACGTCATTGCAGCCAGATTGTGACATTATTGATACTCTTGACCTCGAACCGTTGCGACATCGTCGTCGTGTGGGTTGCCTAGACGGTCGCCCCTTGCTTCTATCCCCTTCTGGGCCGGGTCAACCGGCACAAACATGGGGACTGAACAACATGAAAAAGACCATTTCCACCATGGGTGGACGGGCCGCACTTCTCACAAGCGCCGGCCTCGCCGCTCTTGTATTCTCCGCTCCAGCTTATGCACAGAATTCCGATGAAGACATCGCCGATGAGCAAACTCAAGCGAACTCTGCGGAAAGCGATGCGATTGTGGTCACCGGATCACGCATTCGGCGCGCCAATCGCGACACGCTGGAGCCATCCATCGTGGTCGGTTCAGACCAGATCGAAGAACGCGGCCTAACAAGTATCGGAGAAGCTCTGGAAGACCAACCAGCTTTCGGTCCACCGTCCAACAACCCTGTTGGCGGCCAAGCTGGCAGCTTCGGTTCCGGACAGACGTTCATCAACTTCTTTGGTCTAGGTTCGCAGCGTACGCTTACGCTCGTCAATAGTCGCCGCTACGTCAGTTCGAATACCGCCTCGATTTTCGGTCCGGTTGCGGCAGGTTCGCAGGTCGATCTGAACACAATTCCGACCTTAATGGTCGATCGTATCGAAACTATCGCTGTTGGAGGTGCGCCGATCTACGGCGCTGATGCTATTGCCGGAACAGTCAACATCATCCTAAGAGACAGCTTCGAAGGTGTTCGGTTTGACGCGCAGATGGGCCTCGCCGAAGAAGGTGATGCGAGGGAGTATCGTCTTGGCGCAATGGCTGGCACGAGCTTTGCCGATGGTCGCGGCAACGTTGTCGCAGCATTTGAATACAACAAGACCGAAGGACTTCTGTATTCGGACCGCGATAGAACTGCGCAGGGCCTTTTCTATGTCGCGCCGAACGATCCGGACTCACCTTTCGACAATATCTTGATCGACGATCGCAGGATCCCAATTCTCAATGAGTTCGGCGCACCCACCAGTATCGATATCGTACCGGGATTCGGCTTTGATTTCTATGATGCAAGCGGCAATTCATTAGTCTTCGATGCCAACGGCAATCTCGTTCCACTCGACTTTGGTGAACGCTATGGCGTTGTAAACTCTTCGGGTGGCAATGGGTTCAGCCTAACTCCTGTGCAAAACTTGCTCTCGCCGGTCGAACGTTATTTGGGCGCTATTTCGGCCACTTACGACGTGACCGACAACATCACCGCATTCCTCGAAGGTCAGTACGCCAATTCCAAGGGTACGGAATTGCGTTCGCAACCGGTCTACAATACTTGGCTGTTCGATGACGCCGGCACGCCCGACGGCAACCTGATCATCCCGCTCAGCAACCCGTTTTTGTCAGATGAGGCGCGCGCGACGATCGCAGCGCAACTCCCCGCTGGGCAAGACTTCTTTTTTCTCGGTCGCGCCAATACCGATCTCATCTCAGGCGAAGGTTCGTCAACCGTCGAAGTATACCGCATCGCGGGTGGGCTTCGTGGCGATTTTTCGCTCGGTTCGCGCAATCTGAATTGGGAAGTTTCAGGGGTTTATGGACGTTCGCGGACCGAAGGACGTAGTCGGGAACTGGTTCAACAGAACTTCGAAAATGCGCTTGCCGGTTGCCCTGCTGGAGCCGAAAATTCGCCAATTCAGACGATCAGCGCGACCTGCGTACCGTTCAACCCGTTCGGCAACCAGAACTCGCCCGAGGTGGCTCAATATATTACCACCATTGCCGATCCGACAGCAACCAATGAGCAGTATGACTTCATTGCAACTGTTGGCGGCGATTTGTTCAACATCTGGAGCGGCCCAGTAGGCTTCTCAATCGGCTACGAGCATCGCAAGGAAAGTGCAGATTTCGATCCGGGAGCGTTCTTCTTTGGTCAGCCTGACCCTAACGATCCAGATGCGCCGCGCACTCAGTTCGGACGGTCAATCCCGATCGATCCAGTTTCCGGTTCGTACAATACCGACGAGGTGTTTGGCGAACTCCAAATTCCGATTGTTTCACCGTCTATGGGCGTACCTTTCATCAACCTGCTGGAAGCCAAGGGTGCCATTCGCTACGTCGACAATTCGTTGACCGGGGGAGACATTACCTGGACGGCAGGCGGACGATGGAAGCCGATCGAGGATCTGGCATTCCGTGGCAACTTCACCCGTTCAATACGTGCGCCTGCGATCACAGAATTGTTCAACCCGACCAGCGCCATCTTTACGACGGCTGACGATCCTTGCGACGCCCGCTTCATCAACTCGGGCCCCAACCCGGCGCAGCGACAGGCAAACTGTGCTGCCGATGGTCTGCCGGCCAATTTCACTTCGAACATCGTGGACTTTACCACACGTGGTTCACTGTCGGGCAATACCGATCTCGAAAACGAAACGGCCGACAGTTGGACAGTTGGATTGGTCTTCACGCCGACTTTTGCTCCGGGCCTGACCTTGTCGGTCGACTACGTGGACATTGCCCTTGAAGGTGCGATTCAGAGTGTCGATGCAGAAGGCACTCTCGAAGCCTGTTACGATTCGGTGAATTTCCCAGATCCGTCCTGCGATCGCATTGATCGCGATGCAGCGGGGCAAGTCGAGTTCATCCGGACCGGTTTCCTGAACGTTGCCTCCTACGACTATCAGGGCCTGATTGCAGATCTGCGTTGGACCCAGTCAACTCCGTTCCTCGGCGCCGACAGTACGATCAGTCTGCGTGGTTCGTACCAGTACATCGATAAGTTGGAAGAGCGGGTCGGTACGGGCGATCTAAGTACTCTTCGCGGTGGTATCGGTTACTCGAAGCATCAAGGCACCGTTGGCGTAACCTACGAGAATGACAATTGGGGCGCATTCACGCAATTCCAGTACATCGGCAAAGCTGTGGTCGATGCTGACGCGGCGCCGACGACATTCGAATTCTTCGAACGTGATGACATCGTCTATGTAGACGCCGGGATTAGCTTTAAAACCGACGAGGACTTTGTTTTCCGCTTCATCGTGGAGAACCTGTTCGACAGCGAAGCACCGTTTCCTGCGCCTGCAGGCGGTGGTGTAGTCACCTATTTTGATGGCATTATGGGCCGCTACTTCAAGGTTGCGGCAACATTCGGTTTCTAATTTTGTCGGATACCAGAAAGAATGGGCCTCGGACATTCCGGGGCCCATTTTTTGTGCCATCTGCCAGAATACTTCAGCCGACCACCATCCCCAACTCCCCATCGCCCTCGTCGATCCTGACGGTCGATCCGTCCGCGACTTTGCCCGACAGGATCATATCGGCCAGCGGGTCCTGCACGTAACGCTGCACCGCGCGCTTTAGGGGGCGGGCGCCGTAGACCGGGTCATAACCCACCCGGCCGAGCCATTTCTTCGCGCCCTCGGTCAGGTCGAGCACGATCTTGCGATCTCTCAAGAGCTTCTGGACACGGGCGACCTGGATGTCGACGATGGGGGCCATGTGTTCCTGCGCGAGGCGATGGAACAGGATGATTTCGTCCAGCCGGTTGAGGAACTCGGGCCGGAAATGGCCGCGCACCACATCCATTACCTGCGGCTCGACGTCCTCGACCTTCTGGCCGTCGTCCATCTGTGCGAGATACTGGCTGCCGAGGTTCGAGGTCAGGATGATCAGCGTGTTGCTGAAATCCACCACGCGGCCCTGCCCGTCGGTCAGGCGACCGTCGTCGAGAACCTGCAGAAGTACATTAAACACATCCGCGTGCGCCTTCTCGACTTCGTCGAACAAAACCACCTGATAAGGGCGGCGGCGGACGGCTTCGGTGAGGACCCCGCCCTCTTCATATCCAACATATCCCGGAGGCGCGCCGATCAGGCGGGCGACCGCGTGCTTCTCCATGAACTCGCTCATGTCGATGCGGACCATCGCCTGGTCGTCATCGAACAGGAATCCCGCAAGCGCCTTTGTCAGTTCGGTCTTGCCGACCCCGGTCGGCCCCAGGAACAGGAAGCTGCCCAGCGGGCGCCCCGGATCCTGCAGCCCCGCCCGCGCACGGCGCACGGCCTTGGAGACGGCGTCGATCGCCTGCGACTGGCCGATCACCCGTTTCGCCAGGATGTTCTCCATGTCGAGCAGCTTCTCGCGCTCGCCCTCCATCATCTTGTCGACCGGGATGCCGGTCCACCGGCTGACGACACCGGCGATGTCGTCTTCGGTAACTTCTTCCTTGAGCAGGGCGTTGTCCGTCTGGCCCGAAGCTTCGGCGAGCTTCTTCTCGAGCTCGGGAATCTTGCCGTATTGCAGCTCGCCCGCCTTGGCGAGATCGCCGCCGCGCTGCGCCTGCTCGAGTTCGAGCCGCGCCTGATCGAGTTCTTCCTTGATCCGCGCCTCGGCATGGATTTTGTCGCGCTCGTTCTGCCAGCGCGTGGTCAGCTCCGACGACTGCTGCTCGAGCTCGGACAGCTCCTTGCGCAGCGCCTCGAGACGGTCCCGGGAGGCACCGTCGGTTTCCTTCTGCAGCGCCTGTTCCTCGATCCGAAGCTGGATGATGCGCCGGTCGAGCGCCTCGATCTCCTCGGGCTTGCTCTCCACTTCCATGCGAATGCGGCTCGCCGCCTCGTCCATCAGGTCGATGGCCTTGTCGGGCAGGAAGCGGTTCTGGATGTAGCGATTGGAGAGCTGCGCCGCGGCAACGATCGCACCGTCGGTAATCCGCACGCCGTGGTGAAGCTCGTACTTGTCCTTGATGCCGCGCAGGATCGAGATGGTGTCCTCGACGCTCGGCTCGTCGATGAAGACGGGCTGGAATCGCCGCTGCAGCGCGGGGTCCTTCTCGACGTATTTCTGGTATTCGTCGAGCGTGGTCGCGCCGATGCAATGTAGTTCGCCGCGCGACAGGGCCGGCTTGAGCAGGTTGCCCGCATCCATGCTGCCCTCGCTCGCGCCTGCGCCGATCAGCGTGTGCATCTCGTCGATGAACAGGATGATCTGCCCGTCGGCGCCCTTCACCTCGTCGAGCACGGCCTTGAGCCGCTCCTCGAACTCACCGCGATATTTCGCGCCCGCGATGAGCGCGCCCATGTCCAGCGCCATCAAGGTGCGGCCCTTGAGGCTGTCTGGCACGTCGCCATTCGCGATACGCAGCGCGAGACCTTCGGCGATCGCGGTCTTGCCGGTGCCCGGTTCGCCGATCAGGGCCGGGTTGTTCTTGGTGCGGCGGGCCAGGATCTGCACCGTGCGGCGGATTTCCTCGTCGCGTCCGATGACCGGGTCCAGCTTGCCGTCGCGCGCCGCCTGCGTCAGGTCGCGCGCATATTTCTTCATGGCGTCGTAGGCTTCCTCGGCTCCGGCGCTGTGGGCCGAACGTCCCTTGGTCACTTCCTGAATGGCGGCTTCGAGCGATTTCGCATCGACCCCGGCCGATTTGAGCGCCTTACCGGCAGCATTGTCGGCCATGGCCAGCGCCTGAAGAATGCGCTGCACGGGCACGAAACTGTCGCCCGCCTTTTCGGCCAGTTGTTCGGCAGCATCGAGCGCGCGCACGGCGTCGTTGTCGAGCCCCGGGGTCTGTTGCGCGCCACCGCCCGACACGGCCGGCACCTTGGCCAGCGCATTGTCGATTTCGGTGATCGCCACCCCCGGATTGCCGCCCGCGCGCTGGATCAGTTGCGCCGCCATGCCCTGATCGTCATCGAGCAGCGCCTTGAGGAGGTGCGTCGGCGAAATGCGCTGGTGGCTGTTGCGGATGGCCACGGTCTGCGCCGCCTGCAGAAAACCCTTGGCGCGATCGGTGAACTTTTCGAGATTCATGCAAACACCCCAATCAAGAATTCCGGGTCGATATGGTGTGACGATAATACAACACAAGTACTCCCCGCGATTTTCGCAAGGTGTATTACCCGGATATAGGGGTGTCTCGTTGCTTGGCGAGTGCCAAGCACGAATTATTCGGCGCCGATGCCCTCGAGACCCGGCACCATCACCGTGCGGTCACCGCCGAAATCCTCGCGCACCACGACCAATCCCTGCCGTTCGAGATGATCGAGCAGGCGCCGGATGCGTCCCGGGGAACTGGTGCCGTAAGCGCGGGCGAGCGCATGTTCGTCGACCTGCGTTTCGCCCGCATGCGCGGCCTTGGCGATGACGAGGAAGGGGCCGAGCAGGTCTTCCTCGACCGCTTCCGCCAACTGCATGATGCGCCTCTGGGCATCCTCCGCCAGATCGTCCAGCCCCGCCGCGGCAATCGCGAAGCGACGGCGAAAACCGCGCATGTCGGGCATCGGCCCGATCAACCGCTCGCGACGGCAGCGCGTGAGGAAGGTCTGATATTGCGCGCTGGCCGACTGGAAGGCGATGCCCTCTTCCCCCGCCAATTCGCCGATGATCCCGGCGATGCGCGTGGCGACGACGGAGGTGTCGACCGGTGCGGGCGGAGCGACCCGCCGTTCCTCGGCATGCGCGATACTGTCTTCCATCTCGTCAACCCGCGGCGCGGGCGGCGGAGCCGGTGGCGGCGGGGCCTTGGCGACCTCGCTGGCGAGATCGGTGGTCAGCAAAGCTGCCATATCCTCGGGCGCGGTGTCGGGCAGCGCCATCAACCCTTCGCTCCTCACCATATGGCCGGTCTTTACCGGGCCGATCTTCACCGCCAGGGGAACGCGCGTGATTGCCGGGCCAAGCGCCAGAAAATGGCCCCGTTCCAGTTCGCGGATACGTTCGGCCTGCCGCCGTTCCATGCCGAGCAGATCGGCGGCGCGGACCATGTCGATGTCGAGAAAGGTCCGCCCCATCAGGAAGTTCGAGGCCTCCGCGGCGACGTTCTTGGCCAGCTTGGCCAGCCGCTGCGTCGCGACGATGCCCGCCAGTCCGCGCTTGCGCCCGCGGCACATTAAATTGGTCATCGCCGACAGTGTCATGCGGCGCGTATCCTCGGCCATCTCGCCGGCGGCGGCGGGCGCGAACATCTGCGCTTCGTCGACCACCACCAGCGCCGGATACCAGTGTTCGCGCGGAGCATCGAACAGCGCGGTCAGGAACTGCGCGGCGCAGCGGATCTGCTGTTCGACCTCGAGCCCGTCCAGATCGAGCACCACGCTGGCCCGGTGTTCGCGGATGCGGCGGGCCAGCGCCTCGATCTCGGGCGGCGAATAGGCCGAACCGTCGATCACCACGTGACCGAACTCCTCGGCCAGCGAGGGGAAATCGCCTTCCGGGTCGATCACCACCTGCTGGACCATGCCCGCACTTTCTTCGAGCAGGCGGCGCAGCAGGTGCGATTTGCCGCTGCCCGAATTGCCCTGGACGAGCAAACGGGTGGCGAGGAGTTCCTCGATATCGAACTCGACCGGTTTGCCGGAAGATTCGTGGCCGATGGCGATCTGCGCTGTCACTGGCCCATCGTTAGCCAGCCGAATCCGGGTGGGGGAACAGGCGCCTTGCGGTTTTGCCCAATCGCATTGCGAGTCCCGACGGCAGTCGCTAACCGGGTTGCAAGAGAGGACGGGTTTTTATGAAGAAATGGCTGGGGCGCATAGGTTTTGCGCTGCTCGTGCTGGTGCTCGTTGCCTTCATCGGGCTCGCGACATGGGAGCCTTTCTGGGCCAAGCGCGCCGACATTTCCCTGCCAAACCGGGCCTATTCGGCCGAGATCAGTCGCGACGAGTTCGGCGTGCCGCACATTTACGGCAAGACCGACACCGACGTCGCCTATGGCGTCGCCGTGGCCCATGCCGAGGACGATTTCTTCACCCTGCAGGACGTGGTGGCGATGAGCCGTGGGCGCTATGGCGCGATCGCCGGTCAAGATGGCGCCGCGTTCGATTACGCCTATCACCTGCTCGATGCCCGCGGCACGGCAGAAGAGACCTATCCCCGACTGCCCAAGGATACGCGCGCTCTGTTCGATGCCTATGCGACGGGGCTCAACGACTACGCCCGACAGCATCCCGGCGAAGTGAAACTGGGCAATCTGTTCCCGGTCGACGGCGTCGATGTCGCTGCCGGCTTCGCCTTGCGCCAGCCGTTCTTCTTCGGCCTCGGAAACATCATCGGCCCGCTGGTAGAGGGCGAGGAACTGCGCCCCGAATTCGGCCCGCCCATCCCCGCCGCAGGCAGCGAAGCGACACCGGCCGCCGAACCCGCCGAGGTCATTCGCGAAGAGGCAGACACAGCCCCCGATCAAGCGCGGGCATGGCCGCTGCCCTGGGGCGAGGACGGCGCGCTGGCCGGATCGAACGCCTTTGCCGTGATGCCGAAGAAATCGGGCGGGCCGACCATCCTCGTATCGAACAGTCACCAGCCCTGGCGCGGCGGCGTGGCGTGGTACGAACTCGTCGTCGAAAGCGAAGAAGGCTGGCATTATGCCGGCGCCAACTTCCCCGGCAGCCCCTTCCCCTTCCTCGGCCACAACGAACATCTGGGCTGGACCAATACGGTCAACACGCCCGACATGGTCGATCTCTACAAGCTGGTGATGAACGATGGCGGGACGCAATACCGCATCGGCAATCAGTGGCGCGATCTGGAAACGAAGACCGTGACCCTGCCGGTGAAGCTCGGCCCGATCACCCTGCCCATCCGGCGCACCGTCTATCGCAGCGTCCACGGGCCGGTGATCAAGAACGACAAGGGCTATTTCGCCGTGCGCTATGGCGGGATCGGCAATCTCGGCCAGCTCGACGCCTATTACCGGCTCAACAAGGCGACGAATCTGGAGGAATTCCAGACCGTCCTGGCCCGGATGGACATTCCATCGACGAACTTCATCTATGGCGACGAGGCCGGCAATATCGCCTATATCTACAACGCCGCCCTGCCCGACCGGGCGAAGGGATATGACTGGCGCAATATTCTGCCCGGCGACGATCCGCGAGCCATCTGGTCCGGTCCCGTGCCCTACCAGTCGCTGCCGAAATATGTGAACCCGGCGAGCGGTTGGCTCTACAATGCCAACAACACGCCGTTCACCGCTGCCGGTGCCGGCAGCGATCTGTCGCCCGAGGATTTCGCGCCCGAGCTGGGGGTCGAACTGAAGCAGACCAACCGCTCGCGCCGGGCCTGGAAGCTCATGAGCGAAGCGCAATTGCTCGACCGGGCGACGCTGGAAGAGATCAAATACGATACCGGCTACGAACGCGCCGGCTATGTCGCGCGGCTGTGGGACGATCTGGCCGAACTCGACCTGTCCGACGATGCCGAACTTGCCGGCGCGCGCGATATGCTGATGGGCTGGGATTTCACCGCCGACAATGTCGGCGAGGCAGACGCATTGGCGCTGTTGATGATCCGCGAATTCATGTCGGCCAGCTATCAGAACAAACCCTGGCCCGACGCCCGTACCGAGCTGGAAAAGCAGGTTGGGCACCTCAAGACCCATTTCGGGCGGATCGACCCGCCGATGGGAGAATTGCTGCGTTTGCGGCAAGGCAAGGTCGATCTGCCGCTCGACGGCGGATCGGACACGCTGCGCGCCTCTACTCTGTGGGACGTCGACGATGACGGTCGCCTGTCGGTGCGCCATGGCGACAGCTTCATCCAGTGGGTCGAATGGTTGCCGGGCGGGCGCGTCTCTTCGCGCTCCATCCAGCCCTATGGTGCGGCGACCACGCGGCCCGCATCCCCGCATTATGCCGATCAGGCAACGCTGTTCGTCCAGCACCGCTTGAAGCCGGTTCATTTCTGGCGCGAGGATGTGCTTGCCAACGCCAAGCGCCGCTATACGGTCAGCCACACGCCAACGCGCTAACAGGGAGTATTCGATGCGTCGTATGTTGATGAACGGCATAGCAGCCGTTGCGCTTGCCGGTTTCGCCGCTGCGAATCCGGTTGCCCTGACCGCGCAAGACACCGCGCAGGCGGCACCCGTAGCCGACCTCGTGGACGAGGTGGATATTCCCTACGAACAGTTCACGCTCGACAACGGCCTGACGGTTCTCGTCCATACCGACCGCAAGGCGCCGATCGTGGGCGTCACCACCTATTACCGTGTCGGTTCCAAGCACGAACCGCGCGGGCGCACCGGCTTTGCGCATCTGTTCGAACACCTGATGTTCGGCGGCAGCGAGAATGTCGAGAATTTCGACATCCCGCTGGAGGCCGCAGGGTCGACCAGCACCAACGGTTCGACCAATTTCGACCGCACCAACTACGTCGAAGTGGTGCCGAAAGGCGCGCTCGACCTTGCGCTGATGATGGAAAGCGACCGCATGGGATATCTCCTCGGCGCGATCAGCCAGGAGAAGCTCGATAAACAGCGCGGCGTGGTTCAGAACGAAAAGCGGCAGGGCGACAACCAGCCCTATGGCCTGACCTTCTACGCCCTGCTGGAAGGGCTCTTCCCCGTCGGACACCCCTATCGCCACTCCACCATCGGTTCGATGGCCGATCTGGACGCGGCCAGCCTGACCGACGTGCGCAAGTGGTTCATCGACAATTACGCACCCAACAATGTCGTTCTCTCGCTAACCGGCGATATCGACGCGGCGACCGCGCGCCCGATGGTCGAGCGCTGGTTCAGCGCCATTCCTTCGGGGCCCGCAGTACCTGAGGTGGAGGCCCCGCCGGTCACTCTCGCCGCCGACAAATCGCGCGTGATGGTCGATCAGGTCCCGCAGCCGCGCATCTACCGCGTGTGGAGCGGACCGGCGATGACGCATCCCGACGCCGTCCCGCTGGAAGTGGGCATGAATGTGTTGGGCGGCCTCGCCAGTTCGCGGCTGGACAACGTCCTCGTCCGCGACGAGCAGCTGGCGACCAGCGTGGCGGCCTATAGCTACCAGTCGGAACAGGTGTCGCTTCTTGCCGCGCAGATGGACGTGAAGCCCGGCGTCGACCAGGCCGTGGCGGAAAAGCGCTTCGACGAGGTCATTGCGCAGATGGTGGCGGAAGGTCCCGATGCCGACGAACTGGCGCGGGCGGCCACCAGCCTGGTGTCGGGCGAAATCGATGCACTGGAACGTGTCGGAGGGTTCGGCGGCAAGGGTTCGACCCTGGCCGAAGGGCTGCTCTACACGGGCGATCCGGCGCAGTACAAGACGCAGCTCGAAGCCATTGCGGGCGCCACGCCCGGTCAGGTGAAGGAAGCGATGCAGCGCTGGCTGACGCGGCCGGTTTACCGCCTGTCGGTCGTGCCGGGCGAGCGGACCGAGAATGGCGGCGACATGGGCGGCTGGGGCGACGAGGCCACGACGCCCGCGCCCGAACCCGATGCGAAAGAGCCGGTCGAGATTACCCGCACCGGTCCACCGCGCGAATTGCCCACGCCAGAGCCGGTCGGCCCGCTGACCTTCCCCGAGGTCGAGCGTGCCGAGCTTTCTAACGGCATCGAAGTCGTTCTCGCGCGGCGCAGCGCCGTTCCGAAGGCGGTCGTCAGCATGCAATTCGACGCCGGCTATGCCGCGGACGGCGCAGCCAAGGCCGGCATCCAGTCGCTTATGATGGATCTGCTGGAGGAAGGCACGGAAACCCGTAGCGCGGTCGAGATCGCCGAGGAGCAGGAGCGGCTGGGCGCTTCGATCAGCACCGGCAGTTCGCTCGATTCGAGTTCGGTTACGATGAATGCGCTCACCGCCAATCTCGCGCCGTCGCTCGCGCTGATGGCCGATATCGTCCGCAATCCGGCTTTCGCGGAGGGCGAGGTCGAGCGGGTGCGCGACCAAAGGCTGGCGGCAATCGCCCAGCAGCTCTCCTCGCCCGGCGGCCTTGCCAGTCGCACGCTGCGCCCGCTCGTATTCGGCGAGGGCCATCCCTACGGCTCGGTCGGCGGGCTCGGCACGGTGCCGGTCGTCGAGTCGATCGTTCCGGAGACGCTCGCAACCGAACACCAACGCTGGATACGCCCGGAAAATGCTAAAATTTACGTGGTGGGCGACGTCTCCATGGACGAAATCCGCCCCCTGCTGGAAAGCAGCTTCGGCGATTGGCAAGGTACGGGCGAAGCTGCCCCGGCAAAAGCGCTCGACGTCGCAATTCCGCCCGCACAAACGCAGCTTGTCGTGATCGACAGGCCCAATTCCCCGCAATCGGTCATCTATGCGGGGCGCGTTCTCCCGCTCACCGGCCCCACTCCGGGGCTGGAGGCGCTCGATCTGGCCAATGAAGTGCTCGGCAACGGGTTCCTGAGCCGGATCAACATGATCATCCGGGAAGAAAAAGGCTGGAGCTATGGCGCGCGTAGCGGCGTCGATGCGCCGGATGGTCCACGCCTTTTCACCCTCAGCACAGCGGTCCAGTCCGACCGTACGGCGGATTCGATCGAACTGATCCTGCAGACCGCCCGCGAATTCGCCGACGGCGCCCGCAGCGTCGACGATACGGAATTCAACCGCGTCACGGACGGCAACATTCGCGGCCTGCCGAACCGCTTCGAAACGAACGGACAGGTCTTGGGCGCGATCGTGGAAAACAGCGAACTGGGCCGCCCTGACGACTATTACGTCACCTTGCCCGAAACCTATCGCGCGATCGACAAGGCAGCGATCGATGCGGCGGCACGCGAATATCTCGGGCCCGACAATCTCACGATCGTGGTGGTCGGCGACCGCAAGGAAATCGACGCTCAGCTCGAACGGCTGGGCCTGCCAACGACCTATCTCGATGTTGACAGCGATGTAAGTAACGCCGATTGAACCGCCACTTCAAATCTCAAACCGAAGAGAGGAATACCCATGTCCGTAGCAGGTACTTATGACACCGTCGTCAAAAGCCCGATGGGCGACCAGAAGGGCACTTTCACCGTCGTCCCCGGCGACGATGGCAGCTTCACGGGCTCGATGGCCGGCGGCATGGGCTCGATGGACGTCAAGGACGGCAAGATCGACGGCAATACGCTGACCTGGGCGATGGACATGACGGTTCCGATGCCGATGACGCTCAACTGCACCGCGACGGTCGATGGCGGTCAGCTGACGGGCACCGTCAACGCCGGCGCTTTCGGCGACATGCCACTTACGGGCCAGATCCAGGGCTGATCGAAGATCGATAGACAGACGAAGGCGTCGGGAGGAGTTCCCGGCGCCTTTTTCTATGCCCGGTTTCGGACCTTCGGGTTCGCCCTACTTGCCGCTCATCCCGTTCGATGGTTCAATTCCGTCTTGCCGGGTCGAGTCGCACCGCAGCGACGGTGCGCTGTCTTTATCTTTTGCAGACAGGGGACTTTGCCATGACCGGACTATTTTCGAAGATCTTTGCGACGAGTGCCGCGATCGCGCTGACAATCCCGCCGGCGCTCGCGGAAAGTGCCAGCCAGCTTACGGATATCAACGGCTCGCTAGGAAGCGATGCGGAATACCAGCTACAACAGCGCGGCTTCGCCCATGTGTCCACCAACAAGAATTCGATGGGCTATGTCTACAGCTATTGGTGGGACGAAGGCGACGACGACTGCGTGCAGGTCGAAGTCTACGATGGCCGGGTAATGACCATCAACGATGCCTCGGACCAGGATTGCGGGCATCACAAGGGTGGAAATACGGCAGCCGCAGTGGGCGTCGTTGCAGGAGCTGCCATTCTCGGCGCGCTGCTAAGCCACAAGTCGAACCATCACGATGACGGCAACCATTATTCCAGCAGGGACGACGAACAGTATTACGACCGCGGCTTTACCGACGGCCTGCACAGCGCGGCCTATCATAATTACGATCGGTCGGATGCCTATTCGAGCGGCTATTCGGCAGGCGTCCGACAACGCAATGCCAACCTGTCGCATCACCACGGCCATGGCGGGTACGATCGCGCCGCCGTTTACAAGGATCTGACCGACGCTCGTGCCGCCGGCGGTATGTCGCAACTGGAACGGCGAGGTTTCCGCCAGGTCGATAACTTCGCCAGCGGCAACACGCGCTACTTGATCCAGTGGCGTCCGGAATCGCGCCAATGCGTTCAGGTGACCATTGCAGATGGTCATTTCTACGATCTGCGCGATATCGGACAGCATCCCAAGTGCCGGTAACGGGCAGCGCCCTGTCACCGGCATGCTTCGATAGAGTCTAGTCGCCCACACCGAAGGCGAATACGCGCGCCCCGGCGGTGCCCGCACTTCCAACCAGGCCCGGGCCGGCACCTCCGCCGACAGCGAAAATGAAGCCGTACTGTCCCTTTTCCAGCGGAGCTTCAGGCGTCAGTTTGTAAACGCCCTGCGCCACTTGCTCATAGCTGAAGGGAATCTGGTCCTTGTCCATGACGCCTGCCTTGGCGCCGGCAATGTTCATGCTGCCGATCCGGGCCTCGCGACGCCCCTTCTTCTGGCTCAGCGCGACCAGAGAGAATTCGTTCGGCGACTGGATCGACGCGCCGAAGCCCGTAGAAAAGGTCCCACTCATTCCACCGGTCGCGCTGTCCAGATAGACGTAGAACACCGGAGTGGACTTCGGCACATTATGGCGCGCCTCCTCCCCCGGGATGACTGCCTTGACGCTGGCGCTCGCGATCCCCCCGGTCAGGGCATAGCCGAATATACCGCCAGTCTTGGTTTGCGATGAGGAGGTCGGATCGATCTTCCACATGCGCGGTTCGTTCGACCAGTCGTCGTACAGATAGACGCCCGGGAAATGCGGGGCCAACGGATCGGCAGCGCTATCGGACATTTCGGGCACGATCGATGCCCGCTTGACCATGGCCGCGATCACGGAACTCGGTACGCCGCGTGCGCTCAATTGCAACAAGGTCGATGTGTCGGTCGCGTACTCGCCCTGCTCGGTTTCGATCTTGGCGATGACTGCCTCTTCACCGAGCCCGGCATCGAGCAGCATCAGAACATGGGTGTTCGACAGCGTCTCGGCTGAAAGCGGCGCGGATACGACCAGCGCGCACGGAATTATCGCGGAAAGAATCTTCATGTTGCGCCCCCCCGGTGCAATTAAGTTTGCGGCAACAGGCTGTTCAGGCGGGGCAACACATCCCCGCCCGATCGGCCTGCTTCCGCGGCACTAGTTCGATTTTCCTAACGGACTATGATGATGGGAAATCTGGCCTCAGCTGAGCTTGTCCTTGAGGATCTGGTTGACCACCGCCGGATTGGCCTTGCCCTGCATCGCCTTCATCGTCTGGCCGACGAAGAAGCCGAACAGCTTGTCCTTGCCGCTACGATATTCTTCGACCTTGTCGCCATTGGCGGCGATGATCGCATCGATCGCTTCCTCGATGGCGCCGGTATCGCTGACCTGCTTGAGGCCCTTCTCATCGGCAATTTTCTCCGGTTCACCACCATCGCGCAGGACGATTTCGTAGATTTCCTTGGCCTGGCCGCCGGAAATCTCGCCCTTGTCCTGCATGGCAAGGATGCCGGCCTGCGCTTCGGCGGTGGCATTGGCCATGTTCGCCTCGTCGCCGAGCGATTTCATCACGCCCGGCGCGACCGATAGCGCCCAGTTGGCGACCTGCGTGGCGACCTGCGCCTCGCCCTTGCCGATCTTCGCCGCGGCGGCGGCCAGCAGCGTTTCGAAACGCGCGAAGGTTTCGACCTCGGCGGTCAATTCGCGCGCATTGTAAGGCGTGAGGCCGAGATCGTTTTCGTATCGGCGGCGCTTGGCGTCTGGCAGTTCGGGCAGGCTCGCCCGGCATTCGGCAAGGAAATCCTCCTCCAGTTCCAGCGGCAGCAGATCAGGATCGGGGAAGTAGCGATAATCGTGCGCATCTTCCTTACTGCGCATGGTCCGCGTGGTGCCGGTGCCCGGATCGAACAGGCGCGTTTCCTGATCGACCTTGCCGCCGTTCTCGATCACGTCGACCTGGCGGTTGGCTTCGTATTCGATGACCTGCATCACGAAGCGCACCGAATTGACGTTCTTCGTCTCGGTCCGCGTGCCGAATTCCTCACCCGGCTTGCGCACGCTGACATTGACGTCGGCGCGCATCGAGCCTTCTTCCATATTGCCATCGCACGAACCGACATAGCGCAGGATCGCGCGCAGCTTGCGGACATAGGCGCCGGCCTCCGCAGGCGAGCGCATGTCTGGCTTGGAGACGATCTCCATCAGCGCCACGCCGCTGCGGTTGAGATCGACATAGGACATGGTCGGATGCTGGTCGTGCATCAGCTTGCCCGCATCCTGTTCGACATGGATGCGTTCGATGCCGATGACCTTGTCTTCGGCGATCCCGGCCTTCTCGTCGGCCTCGATCAGCAACTGCCCCTCGCCCACGATGGGGTGGTAGAGCTGGCTGATCTGGTAGCCCTGCGGCAGGTCGGCATAGAAGTAGTTCTTGCGGTCGAACCGGCTGTATGTGTTGATCTCGGCCTCGATCGCCATGCCGGTGCGCACCGCCTGACGGATGCATTCGCGATTGGGCACGGGCAGCATGCCGGGCATCGCCGCATCGACCAGGGACACTTGCGTATTCGGCTCAGCCCCGAAGGCTGTCGCCGCGCCACTGAACAGCTTGGCGTTGGAGGTGACCTGCGCATGCACTTCGAGGCCGATCACGACCTCCCATTCGCCGGTTGCGCCCTGGATGCGGTAACTACTCATCGATCTTCTCGCTCTCGCGTGACGGTCACGCTCATGTCTTTCTTCTCTGGCTCCGGCGGATGCGTGGGAAGCTGCTCGCCGCCGGGGCCGAACCGCGCCTCGCCGTGCTCGACATTGCGCGAAATGTAGAACGCAACCGCGCCCGTCAGAAATATCGCCCCGACGATGACCAGAAGCATTCCGACCCCGGGCATTACCACCACTTGTCCGGCTTCGCGTCGAACCCGGCGCGCTGCTGGATCGCGAGGCCCGTGTCGAGCACGCCCTGTTCGTCGAAGGGCTTGCCCACGATCTGCAGGCCGAGCGGCAAGCCGTCGGCGTTGAGCGTGGCGGGGACGCTCATCGCAGGCAGGCCGGCGAGGCTTGCGGGCACGGCGAAGACGTCGTTGAGATACATCGTCAGCGGGTCTTCGTTGAGCGAGCCGAGCGGGAAGCTGGCCGTCGGCGTGGTCGGCGCGAGGATCGCGTCGCACTGGCCGAAAGCCTGCGCGAAGTCCTTCGCCACCAGCGTACGGATCTTCTGTGCCTGTGTGTAATAGGCATCGTAGAAGCCCGCGCTGAGCACATAGGTACCGATCAGGATGCGGCGCTTGACCTCGTCGCCGAAACCGGCGGCGCGGGTCGCGGCATACATGTCCTGCAGGCCCGCCCCGTCGGGCAGGTCGCGCAGGCCGTAGCGCACGCCGTCATAGCGCGCGAGATTGCTCGACGCTTCGGCGGGCGCAACGATGTAATAGGCGGGCAGCGCATATTTGGTGTGCGGCAGGCTGACATCGACGATCTCGGCCCCCGCATCGTGGAGCCATTCCTTGCCCTGCTCCCAGCTCTTGAGGATTTCCTCGTCGGTGCCGTCCATCCGGTATTCTTTCGGGATACCGATCTTCTTGCCCTTGAGGTCGGCATCGAGGCCCGCTTCCCATGCGGGCACGTCCATCTGCAGGCTGGTCGCATCCTTCGGATCGAAACCGGCCATGGCCTCTAGCATGATCGCGCAGTCTTCGACGCTGCGCGCCATCGGCCCGGCCTGGTCGAGGCTGCTGGCGAAGGCGACGACGCCCCAGCGCGAACAGCGGCCATAGGTCGGCTTGATGCCGCAGATGCCGGTGAAGGCGGCGGGCTGGCGGATCGAACCGCCGGTGTCGGTGCCGGTTGCAGCAGGCGCGATACGTGCGGCCACGGCACTGGAAGAACCGCCGGATGACCCGCCCGGGCTCATCGCGGCATTGGTGCCGTCCTTCTTCCATGGCGAAGCGACATTGCCGAAATAGCTGGTCTCGTTGGACGAGCCCATTGCGAACTGATCGAGATTGAGCTTGCCGAGCATGCCCGCACCCGCATCCCACAAATTCTGCGAGACGGTGCTTTCATATTCGGGCGTGAACCCTTCGAGGATGTGGCTGGCAGCGGTGGTCTGCACGCCCTTGGTGGCGAACAGATCCTTCATCCCGATGGGCACGCCGCCCATCTTCCCCAGATCCTCGCCCTTCGCGCGCTTGGCATCGACCGCATCGGCGGCGGCGAGCGCGTGGTCGGGCGTGGCGACGATGAAGGCGTTGAGTTCGGATGCAGCGGCGACGGCAGCGTTGAACGCCTCGGCCACTTCGCGCGCGGTGAAGGTGCCGTCGGCCACGCCGTCGCGGATGGCCTTGACGCCGAGATTTGTCAGTTCGGTCATTACTTTGTCTCTTCCGTCAACGCGGGGCCTTCGACAGGCTCAGGCTGAGCGGGCATGGTGTTAAGCGCGCAAAAATCCGCTCGTCCTGAGCCTGTCGAAGGACAGTCACGGCGCCGCATCATTCGATCACCTTGGGCACGCCGAAGAAGCCATGTTCGGCGGCAGGCGCATTGGCCAGCACATCGTCGCGGCGACCGCCACCGGTCTTGGGATCGGCATCGACCACGTCGTCGCGCAGGCGCAGCGTGTTGGGAATGACCGCAGTCATCGGTTCGACGCCGGAGCAATCGACTTCGCCGAGTTGTTCGACCCAGGCAAGAATGCCGTTGAGTTCGGGCACCATACGTTCGAGTTCTTCCTCGCCCATCCTGATGCGGGCGAGCGAGGCGATCTTGGCCACTTCTTCGCGTGTAACTGACATGGCTCGCGCGTTAGCCGCGCACCGCGCGTGCTTCAAGCGGGGATAGCTGCTATTCGAACGGTTCGCCCAGTGGTTTGCCGTCCACGTATATGCGACGACCGGTCCACTCGCGGATCTCGACATTCGATTTCGCAGTGACTTCGGGTTGGGCGTCGTCATGCCCGAGTTCGATCGCCGAAGCCGCCTGAACTGCACCCTCGGGCGGCACGTTCTGCGGATCGACGATCTCTCGCCTCACAAAGTTGCCGGATACGAAGGCTATTTCTCGTCCGGGCCGCGCTTCGGCCGGGCCAATATCCAGCGCAACGCAGGCGCTACTGCACAGAAATGCCGTATCGCGCACATAGGCGCGAACGGCCTTGCGCAGCTCGGGGTCTTCGAACTCCATGCGCAGATTTGCCAACCGTTCGTCGCGGGTATCGTCCCGCATGGCATAGCGATACGGGCGCTGTTTCTGCATCAGTGCCGTGCGAGCAGGCCCGGCAATCCGGGCATCGGCGTCTTTCACCAGACTCTCCAGTGCTTCGCGCCCCGCATCGCCGAAATCCCAGCGCAGCGCATCGAAATCGAACTTGTCCACTGCGACCTTGCCGCTTTCCAGCCGCGCGATCTGGTTGCGCGCCGAGATCGCGCCGAAATCGAACAGCGGCAGCGCAAGGACCAAGGCGAGAACGCAGGTGCCGACCGCGAGATGCAGATTGGCGGTGCGCACGCGCTCCATCCAGCCGGCCATCCGGCCGCGGATCGGAGCGATGAAGTAGGCGAAACCGTAGGCCACCGCGACCGCCACAGCGATGACGCCCCAGATGCGCTCCGGGCTGAGACCGTATTCGGCGATGCGCGTCCCGGTCGAAATCGCAGCCAGCAATGCCAGCGGGAAGATCGCCAATGCCAGCGCCAGTGCCGCCCAGCGCAGTACGTGATTGCCGCTCGCCTCCGCGTCGCCGTTGCGGACCACTGCGTTGACGAGCACGAAGCTGGCGACCGCAACCGAAAGCAGCAGCGGCGTCGGGCTTTCGGTGGCATTCCAGAGCACCGAAATACCGCTCGCCACAACGGCCAGCAGGAAAATCGCCAGCGCGATCGCCAGCGGCACGGCGATGATCGAGAAGACCAGCATCACCACCGCCTGCAGCGTACCGATGACCTTCAGCTGGTTGCGCAACACGCCCAAAGCCGCGCCGAAGGCCGCGCCCGAGAAGGTCCAGCCGAACCAGCTTTCTTCGATCAGCTCTTCAAGCAGGTTGATCTCTATCGCGACGAACAATTGCGACAGCAGGAACAGCAGCGACCATGAAAGCCCGACAAAGGCCATCGCGCCTGCGATGCTGATGGCATCGGTCCAGACGTGGAAATGCGTCTCGTCATAGGGCGTCCGCCAACGCAGGCGATGGAAACCCGCTTGGAACAACGGGAGTGCGAGCGCAATGGCAACGATCCCCGCAGCCATCCAGAACGGTGCATCGACATGGGTTTCGCTTGCCAGCGCCACCCGCCAGGCGACACCGGCCATAACCAGCGCTACCATGACCGCGAAGACGAGCGGCTCCTTCCAGCGATTGCGATCGAGTGTGAAAGCGAAGGCGAGCGGACCGAATGCGAAGGCTGTCGTCAGTGCCGCGCGCCATGGTGCCCAGTCGTTGGCGTCCCAATCCGCGACGAAATCGATCGCCAGGCCCGCAAGTCCCAGCAATAAGGCCAGCACCCACGGGCGGACCGGCCAGTCCGCATGGGTGCGAGGCACGCCAAGGTCGGCAGTATCGCTCATGCGCCCTTCCCCAACTCGCTTATTCGGCCGGCGGTGGACCTGCTTCGCCGGGTTGCCCCTGCTGCTGTTGCTGCCCCATCATCTGCTGGAGTGCGGCAGCGCGCTGCTGGAAGTCTTCCTTGCTCATGAAATCGACCACGTCGACTTCGAACACCAGGTCGGCATTGGGCGGGATGGGCGAACCCGGAGGCGGTTCGGCGCCATAGGCCTGATCGGCCGGAATGGTCAGGACATAGCTGCCGCCCTTCTGCATCTGCTGCAAGCCTTCGATGAAGCCATCGATGATCGCGCCTTCTTCGAGCAGCAGCGGATTTCCGTCCGGGAACAGTCCCGGCGGGATCGGCAGCGGCTGCGACCGATCGAATTCGGTCCCGTCGGCAAGCTTGCCGACATATTGCACGAAGACCACGTCCCCCAGCTTGGGCGAATCGCCGGTACCTGCGGTCACGGTGTCGACATCGAGCCCCTTGGGCATGGCCGCCCAGGCGAGGCCCGCACCGACGAGCACGGCCACGATGACGCCGAGCCACAGCTTGATCAGCGAGCCCTTCTTGATGGGCTGGAGAGGAACGCGGGTAATCTCGGTCATTAAAATCTCTTCCGATACGCAAAGGGCGCGGATTGCTCCGCGCCCTCATGGCTTAGCTTGGTTGTAGCCGCAATAGCGACTTACTTGATGCCGTCACGCTCCATACGCTTGCGCTCGAGCTTGCGGGCGCGGCGAACTGCGGCGGCCTTTTCGCGGGCGCGCTTTTCGCTCGGCTTTTCGTAGTGGCGGCGCAGTTTCATTTCGCGATACACGCCTTCGCGCTGCAGCTTCTTCTTGAGCGCGCGGAGAGCCTGGTCGACATTGTTATCGCGAACGATGATCTGCATAAATTCAAATACCTCACTAAGCGGGCCAGAGCCCGCGCCAGCGGGTTTTGCCTCCTTGAAACGGTTTCGCCAAGAGAACGAAAAACGCGCCGAATCCGTTCCGGATCGGCTCGAACGGGGGCGCACATACGGATTCTCCCTGCAAATGGCAAGTCTTTGTCGCATTCGCGAAGATGCGCGCGCGCATCGGGATGACGAACGCGCAAATGGCGGCTAAGGGCAGCGGCAATGTCCTCCTTTTCTCCCTTAGTCGCAGCGCTCCACGTCTTCGTCGGCGGCGGCGTGGGCGCGGTGCTGCGCTGGCAGCTGGGCCGCGCCATGACCGGCTGGCTCGGCGCGCCGATGGTCACCGCCTTTCCGTTCGCCACGCTGGCGGCCAATGCCGCGGGAAGCCTGCTGATGGGGCTGCTGGCCGGATGGCTGGCGCGCAATGGCAGCGGCGATAGCGAGCAACTGCGCCTGCTGCTGGGGGTCGGCCTGCTCGGCGGCTTCACCACGTTCAGCGCCTTCAGCCTCGAAATGGTGCTGCTGATCCAGCGCGGCCAGTACCTCTTCGCCCTGCTCTACGCCTTCCTGTCGATTGCGCTGGGCATTAGTGGGCTGATGGTCGGGCTCGGCGTGATGAGGATGGCCGGATGAAAACCTCCGACGAAGTGCGCAGCTTCACCGTCGCTCCCGACGATGACGGCATCCGGGTCGACCGCTGGTTCAAACGCCATCTGCCGCAGGTCGGCTTCGGCACGGTCAGCAAATGGGCGCGCACCGGTCAGGTGCGGGTCGACGGCAAGCGCGTGAAGCCCGACGACCGGTTAGAACAGGGCCAGCAGATCCGCGTTCCGCCGGGTGGCGACGCCCCGCACAAGAAGGCCAAGTCCAAACGCGAGCTGAAACCGGCCGAGATCGAGCAGGCAGAAGCCATGGTCATCGAGAAGACCAAGGGTGCTCTGGTCCTCAACAAGCCGCCGGGCCTTGCAACGCAGGGCGGAACCAACACCTTCAACCATGTCGACGGGCTGCTCGATGCTTTCGCTCCGGGCGAGGAAGATGTGCGTCCGCGGCTGGTGCACCGGCTCGACAAGGATACCAGCGGCGTGCTGCTGGTCGCGCGCACGCCGGGCAGCGCGGCGTTCTTTTCCAAGCGCTTCTCGGGCCGCTCGGCCAAGAAGATCTACTGGGCGCTGGTTATCGGCGTGCCCGACATCAAGGAAGGCGTGATCGAAGCGCCTCTCGCCAAACAGCCCGGCTCGGGCGGCGAGAAAATGCATGTCGACCACGAAGGCGGCCAGGCCGCCAAGACCAAGTATCGCGTGGTCGACAGCGCAGGCAAGAAAGCCGCCTGGCTCGAACTCCAGCCGCTGACCGGCCGCACGCACCAGCTTCGCGTCCATTGCGCGGCAATGGGGCACCCGATCGTCGGCGACGGTAAATATGGCGGCAAGGATGCTTTCCTGACCGGCACCATCAGCCGCAAGATGCACCTCCATGCCCGGCGCCTGATCATCGACAGTCCGGACGGCGGCAAGCTGGACGTTACCGCCGAGCTGCCCGAACATTTCGCCGCCTCGATGGAACAGCTGGGCTTTCGGGAAAGCGCCAGCGATGCCACGCCGATGCGCGACGATCCGCCGCCCAAATCGCGCGAGGAAAAGAAGCAGCAAGCCCGCCAGCACGCCAAGAACTTCCGCAAATCGCAGCGCTCGCCGCGCCGGGAGCGCGGTGCGGCGAAAGGCAAACCCAAGGGTAAGCGCTGATGCATCCCAACCCGCACTTTCGCGAGCCAGACCGGTGCTTTCATCGGGCGTTAATCGATGAAGTAGGTTTTGCGATGGTGTTCTGCCAAACGCCGGATGGTCCCATGGTGGCCCATACTCCCGTGATAACGGCCGGTCGGGATCGCCTGCGCTTCCATCTGGCGCGCGGCAACAGAGTCGCGAAGCACCTGCCGAATGGCCGACCGCTGATCGTCGTCAACGGCGCCGATGCCTATGTCTCCGCGCGGTGGTATTCCGAACCCGATCAAGTCTCGACCTGGAACTACATTGCCGCAGAGATTGAAGGGCCGGTGGCGACGCTCGACCGCGAGGAACTGGTCGCACTTCTCGAAGCCTTGACCGCCCGGCACGAAGCCCGCATCGCTCATGGCATACCCTGGACGATGGACAAATTGTCCGAAAAGCACCGTGAAGGCCTTCTCAAAGCGATTGTCGGTTTCGAGATGACGGTCGAAAACTGGCGCGAAACGGTCAAGCTTTCGCAAAACAAGTCCGTCGAAGTGCGGGAAGAGGTTATAACAGGTCTGACACGCGAGGGTCCTTCCGCGATGGCCAGTCTCATGCGCAGTCTTCCGGCATGAGCCGTCTCGTCGTATTCGATTGCGATGGGACGCTGGTCGACGGGCAGGCCGCGATTTGTGAAACCATGGAGCGGGCTTTTCTCGTCAATGGGCTCGCAGTACCCGATCGGCATCGTGTACGCCGCGTGGTCGGCCTGAGCCTGCCCTTCGCCCTGCGCGAACTGGCCCCCGACGCCAGAGACGATCAGCGCAACGCAATCGTCAAAGCCTACAAGGCCGGTTTCCGCGACCTGCGGCTGTCGGGTGCGCTGCGCGAGCCGCTGTTCGAGGGCATCGCCCAGCTTATCGAGGACCTCGATGCCGAGGGTTGGCTCCTTGCCGTAGCCACGGGCAAGAGCGATCGAGGGCTCCAGGCGTGCCTCGATACGCATGGCATCAGGCATCGCTTCGTGTCGCTCCAGACCGCCGATCGGCATCCGTCCAAGCCGCATCCCGCCATGCTCGAGGCCGCGTTGATCGAAGCCGGCGTCGTCCCTGGGGAGGCGGTGATGATCGGCGATACCAGCTTCGACATGGAAATGGCGGCGGCGGCAGGCGTGCGCGCGATCGGTGTATCCTGGGGCTATCACGAACCGCAGGAATTGTTCGATGCAGGTGCCAGCGCGGTTGCCGACACTGCAGGCCAGTTGGGAGCAATGATCCGTGAACCAGCCTGACCCGGCCGGGCATGATCCGGCCAAGGCCCGCTTTCTGACCATCCAGGCAGTGCGTTTGTTGGGCGTAGCTCTAGGCGTGCTCGGCGCGCTGGTGCTTGCCGGCAGCCTGCCCTTGCCGGAGATCGTTGGCTATCTCTTCCTTGCGCTCGCAGCGGTCGATATCTTTATCCTGCCGATCTTCCTCGCCAAGCGATGGAGCAGCAATAAGTGAAGCGGTTCTACAAGGACGTTTCGGTAGGGGAAGCGCAGGGCGGTTGGCAGGTTTCTCTCGATGGCCGCCCCGTCAAGACTCAGGGCGGCATCCCGCAGATCGTGCCTTCGAGCGCGCTTGCCCACGCGCTTGCAGGCGAATGGGGCGAGCAGGGAGACGAGATCGACCCCAAGCGCTTCCTGTTTCGCGACCATGCGGATTTCGCGATCGATATCGTCGGGGCCGATCGTGCAGCAGCGATCGCCAAGCTGATCGGCTATGCCGAAACCGATACGCTATGCTACCGGGCCGATCCCGAAGATGCGCTATATGCGCGCCAGCAGGATGTGTGGGACCCGCTGGTCCAGCATCTTGAGGGCAAACTCGGCCTTCGTTTTCGGCGGGTCAGCGGGATCGTTCATCGGGCGCAGCCCGAAGATACGCTGTCCACCTTGCGTCAGCATCTGGAGGCGCAGGACGATTTCACTCTGGCCGGAATGACCGCCATGGCATCGCTCGCCGCATCCTTGTGCGTGGCTCTGCTGGCGAATGACGCTGCGATCAACGATCCGATGTTGCTCTGGCGGGACGCTAATCTGGAAGAGGAATGGCAGGCCGAGAAATGGGGTCGGGACGAAGAGGCAGAAGCCGTGCGGAAACGGCGGGAGGACGACTTCTCCAATGCGCAGGCATTTACCGCATTGGCCGTAATGGGCCGATAGCGTCAGCCGACCCAGTCGGCGACCTGGCCCGCAATGTCGTTCGCCGCTTCGTTGAGCGCCGGTCCGACGAAAGCCGTCTCCGGCGCCGCAACCGGCACGCGCGCTTCGAACCTACGGGTTAGCGCGACGGAATCGCTGCCGTTGCGGACCGCGTCGAAGACGACCACGGCTTCCGCCGTACGCGCATCGTAGCCGAAGCTGCGCAGAGTTCCATACAGACGATCGGTCGCGCTCATTCCCGGGTCGCTCCCGTCCACGACGATGCGATTGGTGCGCGAACGGATGGTTTCGGCAACCAGCTGGCCGAACAGGCGCGCGGGCCGGTCCACCCAGACCGCGTCCTGAAGATAGGCGAGCTGCGTATCGGTGACCTGCACCGGCACGCGGGTAACGTCGATGGCCTTGGACGCCTCGAACTCCACGATCGCCAGCGGGTTTCCCCGTCCGGCCGACGGACCGGCACCCGCCGGTGCGGTTGCTGCCGGCGTCAGGGTCAGCAAGCTGTCGGGAGCGTCCCCGCCGAAGCTGAGGCAGCCGCCCAGCAGCAGGGCCGGAGCCAAAGCGGCAAGTTTGACGGTGCTCTTCATCTTCGGGCCCCTCACGGCTTGTAGTCGGGCAATGGCTGGCTCGACAGCAGCGAACCGGCACCCTGTTCGTCGATCTTCTCGGTCACATCGCGCAGCGCCTTGCTGGTCGCGCGCAGATCGCGCAGCGTCGCCTCGGCTGCCGGCAGGGTGCTTTCGGTCAATTGCTTCGTCGCAGGCCGTGCATCGTTCAGCGTGTCCTCGAGCGCTTTGGCCGCACCGCTGGCGGATTCGAGCGTGGCGCGCAGGTCCTTGGCGATCGCTTCGCCTTCCTGATTGAGGATGCGATCGGTCGAGGCGGTGACTTTTTCGAACTGGTCGAGCGTTTCGGCCGCTTCGCGCAAGGTAACCTGCAATTCCGCCATGGTGCGCTCCATCTGGGGCGCCGCCGCGGCGAACCCTGCGCTTGCGGCATTCGTATTGGCCAGGATCTGCGAGATTTCTTCCTGATTGCGGTCGCTCAGCAGCACCGTCAGGCGCTCGGTGAGCGTCGCCAGACGCTCCAGCAGCAAAGGCGCGCTCGCGAGTACCGCCCCGAAGCCGCCACCGGCGGTCGGCGGAATGATGGGCACCCCTTCGGTGCAGGCCGTGGTTTCGCATGAGATAGGCGGAGCACCGGTTCGCGCACCGTCGAGCGTGATGGTCGAAACCCCGGTAAAGCTGCCCTGGATCGTCGCAGTTGTGCCGACCAGGATCGGCACGCTGTTCTTCACCTTGATCCGCACGCGGACGAATTCGGGATCCTTGTCCCACAGTTCGATTTCGTTGACCTGTCCGACCGGAACGCCCGAAAAGTCCACCGAACTGCCATTGGCCAATCCCGATACGGATTGCTTGAAGAATATGTCGTATTCGTTCTGCTCGCCGCCGCCCAGCCGGGCGAGCCAGACGATAAACAGCGCGAGTGCGCCGAGAATGAGCAACGAAACTGCCCCCACCCAAACGTGATTTGCCCGCGTTTCCATGCGCTAAGCCTTATCCTTCTTCGAGTTAGCTTTGTCCAACGCTTTGACCACGTTGGCTGCGGGCGGCTTGTCCATATGCCTGCGCAGTTCGTCGAGCGCCTGCGCGGTCAGCGCCGCCCGGCCGCGCGGTCCGTTGAAATATTCCTGGATCCACGGATGGTCGAGCTCCATCAGATTGGGGACGGTATCGACCGCGATCACCTTCCTGTCTGCCAGCACGGCCACCCGATCGCAGATTTCGTGCAGCGTATCGAGATCGTGCGTGATCAGGAACACGGTCAGGCCCAGCGTCTCCTTCAACTCGCGCGTGAGATTGTCGAAAGCCGCCGCGCCGATGGGGTCGAGACCCGCGGTCGGCTCATCCAGAAACAGCAGTTCCGGATCGAGCGCCAGCGCACGGGCGAGACCGGCGCGCTTCTTCATGCCACCGGACAGCTCGCTCGGATATTTGCTGACCGCTTCTTCCGGAAGGCCTGACAGGATAGTCTTGTAGCGCGCGATTTCGTGGCGCAGCCGGGGGTCTATATTGGGGTAAAACTGCTTCAGCGGCACCTCGACGTTCTCGCCCACCGTCAGGGTCGAAAACAGCGCGCCGCCCTGAAACAGCACGCCCCAGCGATTGCGGATGCCGTCATCCTCTTCGGGATCGGTATCGAGCACCGAACGACCGAAGACGTGGATGTCCCCCTCCGCCGGAACCTGCAGCCCGATGATCGAGCGCATCAGCACCGATTTGCCCGTCCCGGAACCGCCGACCACGCCGAGGATTTCCCCACGCCGCACCTTGAGGTCGAGATCCTCGTGGACGACCTGGTCGCCAAAGCGATTGGTCAGCCCTTCGACCACGATAGGATATTCGCCGCGGAAGCGCTCGTGACGTTCCAGGTTCCGGCCGGTTTCGTCCTGCGCCATCAGCCCCACCCGACTTCGGTAAAGAAGACGGCGAAAAAGGCATCGATCACGATTACCGCGAAGATACCGGTAACCACCGCCATGGTCGTACGCAGGCCGACATCCTCCGAATTCCCCTTCACCTGCATACCGTGATAACAACCGGCCAGCGCCACGATCAGGCCGAACACAGGCGCCTTCAGCAGGCCGACCCACAGATCGTGGATCGGCACCACATCCTGAATGCGCATGAGGAAAGTCCAGAAGGGTATGTCCAACATGAACTGGCCGACCACGGCCCCGCCGATGATTGCCACCGCAGCCGAATAGAAGCCCAGCAGCGGCATCATCAGGATCGCGGCCATGATCCGGGGGACGACGAGCGCCTCCATCGGCGAGATGCCGATGGTCTGCATGGCGTCCACTTCCTCGGTCAGGCGCATGGTGCCGATCTGCGCGGCAAAGGCGCTGCCCGACCGGCCCGCCACCATGATGGCGGTCATCAGCACACCCAGTTCGCGTAGGGTCAATCGGCCGACGAGGTTCACGGTCAGCGTCTCCGCGCCGAACTGCGCCAGTTGCACGGCGCCCTGCTGCGCGATGACGACACCGATCAGGAAGCTCATCAGCCCGATGATCGGCAGCGCGGATACGCCCACCAGTTCGAGCTGACGCACCAGCGCCAGCCAGCGAAACCGCTGCGGATGGCGGATCAGGCTTCCGACGGAAAGCAGCAGGGCGCCCAGGAAGCCGACCACGCCATAGGCACCGCTGCGCGCGTTATAGACCTTCTGGCCGATCGCGTCGGGAACGCGCTCCAGCATCGGCAGGCGCGGCGCAGAGATTTCCTCTTCGGAACTCATCCCTTTCAGCGCGCCGATCAGGCGCTCCGCGCGCTCGTTCGCACCAACGATTTCCGCTCCGAAGTCACTGGAGATACTGCACGCCACCCACGCACCGACCGTGTCGATCTCGCTGACACCCGACAGATCGACCTTGCGGATCTCACCGTCCAGCGCACGCAAATCCCGCTCGACGGCTCCGATGGTGGATACCAGATAGGGGCCCGACAGAACGAGCACATTGCCGCCGTCGTCCCCATCGACCAGTTCATATTCGGCGAAACCACCCATTGGGGCAGGCTATGAGAGGAAATCGGTCGCTTGCCAAGCGCCGATCCTCGCCTCTCCAGAGGAACGTTGCATCGCACAAAAGCGGCTGGCATGGGCGGTGCTCGACATTTGGCTGCGCCAGTCGGACCAGAGCGTGAGCGTCAGCGAACAGGAAATCATGAGCACCGAGCTACCGAAAACATTCGATCCCGCCGAAATCGAGGCGCGCTGGTATGCGCATTGGGAAGATAACGGCCTGTTCCGGCCCGACCGGCCCGACCGCGAACCTTATACGATCGTCAACCCGCCGCCCAACGTTACCGGCAGCCTCCATATCGGCCATGCGCTCGACAACACGCTGCAGGACGTCATGATCCGCTACGAACGGCTGCGCGGCAAGGATGCGCTGTGGGTGGTCGGCACCGACCACGCCGGGATCGCGACGCAGATGGTCGTCGAACGCCAGCTCGAGGCACAACAGGACAAGCGCACCAATTACAGCCGCGAGGATTTCGTCGCGAAGGTGTGGGAATGGAAAGAGGAAAGCGGCGGCACGATCACCCGCCAGCTGCGACGCCTCGGTTGCTCGATGGACTGGAGCCGCGAACAGTTCACGATGGACGAGCATTTCTCGCAGGCCGTGCTTAAGACCTTCGTCGATCTTTACAACGACAAGCTGATCTATCGCGACAAGCGGCTGGTCAACTGGGACCCCAAGCTCAAGACTGCGATCTCCGATCTCGAGGTCGAAACGCAGGATGTGAAGGGCAGCTTCTGGCACTTCAAATATCCGCTCGAGGATGGCGTCACGCTCGCTGACGGACGCGACTATATCGAGGTCGCCACCACGCGCCCCGAAACCATGCTCGCCGATATGGCGGTGGCGGTCCACCCCGATGACGAGCGCTACAAGAGTGTAGTCGGCAAGCATATCGTGCTGCCGATCACCGGCCGCCGCGTGCCCATTGTGGCGGACGAGCATGCCGATCCCGAACTCGGCAGCGGCGCGGTGAAGATTACGCCGGGCCACGATTTCAACGACTTCGACGTGGGCAGGCGCGCCGGTTTCCAGGCGGGCGAAATGCTCAACATGCTCGATGGCGAGGCCAATGTCTGCCAGACCGCCGACGGACTGGTGCCGGAGGAATTTCTCGGCCTGCACCGCTTCCGGCGCGACGGCGTGGACGGCGCGCGCGAACTGGTGGTCCAGCGCCTCAAGGAACTCGGCTGCCTGATCCCGCATGTCACGAAAGACAAGGACGGCAACGAGACCGAGCACGACGCCGAACCGCGCACTATCGCCACCCCATTCGGCGACCGCGGCGGTGTGGTGATCGAACCCTGGCTGACCGACCAATGGTACGTCGACGCCGAGACACTGGCGAAGAAGCCGATCGAGGCGGTGAAGAACGGCGACGTCGAAATCGTCCCCAAGAGCTGGGAAAAGACCTTCTTCAACTGGATGGAGAACATCCAGCCTTGGTGCGTGTCACGGCAATTGTGGTGGGGTCATCGCATCCCGGCTTGGTTTGGTCCTGACGAAAAAGTCTTCGTTGCCGAGACCGAAGACGAAGCACTTGAACTCGCACGCGCGCATTATGGCCCGGACAGGGACGTTTCGGTCTGGACAAATGAGATTTCAAAGATCCTCGACGCGCATGCAAATGGTGAAACGGTTGGCTTTGTAAGTGATCCTGCCGATGAGAGCAGGGTTTTTCTTACCCGCGACGAAGACGTGCTCGACACGTGGTTCTCTTCCGCCCTCTGGCCGTCCGCAACGCTCGGCTGGCCGGGCACAAATCCCTCTCCCCTTGCGGGAGAGGGAGGAGCGCCATCAGGCGCGGAGGGTGAGGGGACGGCAGCGCAAGCTGCCGCTTACGCGGCAGACCCCTCGCCCAACCCTCTCCCGCAAGGGGAGAGGGCTTCTCTGTTCGCCAAGCACTATCCCAACAGCCTGCTAATCTCCGGCTTCGACATCCTGTTCTTCTGGGATGCGCGGATGATGATGATGGGGCAGTACAATACCGGCCAGAACCCCTGGCCCAGGCTCTACCTCCACGGCCTCGTGCGCGCGGCGGATGGGCAGAAGATGTCCAAGTCCAAGGGCAATGTCGTCGACCCGCTCGGCCTGATCGACCAGTATGGCGCGGATGCGCTGCGCTTTTTCATGGCGGCGATGGAAAGCCAGGGCCGCGACATCAAGATGGATGACAGGCGGATCGAGGGCTATCGCAACTTCGCGACCAAGCTCTGGAACGCCACGCGCTTCTGCCAGTCGAACGGTATCGGGGCGAGCACCACCATTGCCGCTCCCACAGCCAGCCACGCGGTCAACCGCTGGATCATCGGCGAGGTGATCGAAACCAGGGATACGCTCGACAAGGCGCTCGCCGAACTGCGTTTCGACGCCGCCGCAAACACGATTTACCACTTCGTCTGGGACCGGTTCTGCGACTGGTATATCGAGCTTATCAAGGGCAATTTCGACGAGGAAACCAAGGCCGTCGCCGGCTGGGCACTCGACCAGATCCTCGTCATGCTGCACCCCTTCATGCCCTTCATTACCGAAGAGCTGTGGTCGAAGCAGGGCGACCGCGCAGATTACCCGCTGATCACTGCCCAGTGGCCCGATCCGCAGGCCGAGGTCGATGCCGACGCGAAGGCGGAGATCGACTGGCTGATCGCGCTGACCAGCTCGGTGCGCACCGCCAAGAACGAACTCGGCATCGCGCCGGGCGCAAAGCTCGAAGCGTTCTGCCCGGCACCCGGTGCGCTGGCCAGATCGGTCGTGACCGCCAACGGCGCGGCGATCGAGCGGCTTGCCCGATTGACGCCGATCCACTTCGCCGAACCCCCGGCAGGCGCCGCTATGCAGATCGCAGCTGGCGAGGATGCCTTCGTGATCCCACTCGAAGGCGTCATCGATATCGACGCCGAGAAGGCTCGACTTGGCAAAGCGCTCGAAACCTCGGTCAAGGAAGCGAAATCGCTCGAAGGGCGTCTGTCGAACGCAAACTTCGTCGAACGCGCCAAGCCCGAAGCGGTCGAGAAGGCGCGCGCCGATCATGCGCACCACACCGCCGAGGTCGCCCGTCTCGAAGCCGCGCTCGCACGGCTGGGCTGACCTCGCGCGCCACCCGCTCTCCGTCGCCCCGTACTTGATCCGGGGCGACGGATGGGGTGAACGCGGGCGGCGATTTCCTACTCGGCGTGTTTGTGTCATGACCGCAGCAATGGCTCACACCCCACCCTCGCCTGCGACGCGCATCTTCAATCGACCCGGTCGATTAAACCCCACATGACTGATCGATCCGATTTTTGCCTTTGGACCGTGGTCCATGCGGTCCATGTGTTCACCACGTGCGACGAACCGTGCGGAGACTTACCGTGCCGCTAGTCCTCGCCACGCAAGCTCCCGGCGAGCCCGAGATCTTCGCAAGCGTGCAAGGCGAAGGTCCCAGTGCCGGGATGCCGTGCACCTTCGTGCGCCTGTCGCGCTGCAATCTCGCCTGCGTCTGGTGCGACACGGCCTATACCTGGCACTTCGACGGTGATGATCGCGCGCATCGCGACGGGCTCGAATACGATCGCAAGGCCAATCAGCTGACGCTGGACGAGGAGGAAGTCGCGGCGCGGATTACCGCATTGGGCCAGAAGCGCCTCGTGATCACCGGAGGCGAACCGCTGCTGCAGGCCCCTGCCCTCGCCCGCCTGCTCGATCTGCTGCCCGATGTCAGCGTCGAGATCGAAACCAACGGCACCACGAAGGCACCGACCGCGCTCGACATTCGTATCGACCAGTTCAATGTCAGCCCCAAGCTGGCGCATAGCGGCAACCCGGCAGAGCTCGCATTGCTGCCCGAACAGCTTGACGCCTACGCCACCGATCCGCGGGCATGGTTCAAGTTCGTGATCGCCGGACCGTCGGACGTCGACGAGGCTCTGGCCCTGCGCGATCGCTATCGCTTCAGGCCCGGCCACGTCTTCCTGATGCCCGAAGGCACCGACAGCGAAACGCTGCGCGCCCGCGAGAAATGGCTCGCCCCCCTATGCGTCGAACACGGTTTCCGGCTGAGCGACCGCCTGCATATCCACCTGTTCGGCGATACGAGAGGGACCTAACCCTGCGACCGCCAACGCTGCACGGTGCGCTGGACGATGTCCTCTTCGCCGCCGGTCTTGTTCCATAGCTCGACGAAGCTGGGGTCTTCAGAAGCCGGGCGCTTCGATTCCTCGAGATTGTCGAAACTCACGCGGATGGGGATGGCCACGCCCTCGCCGCAGATGATGCATTCGCGGTTGCGCAGGGCCGGGATGGCATCGAGGAAACCGCGCGCGCCTTCGGGCATCGCCGCGCGGACGAATTCCTGGTCGCGATCGTTGTTGAGGCGCATCGAGATGATCGTGCCGCATTGCGACAGCACGCCTTCGGCAAGATCGGACGGACGCTGCGTGATCAGGCCGAGCGAGATGCCGTATTTACGGCCCTCCTTGGCGATACGGCTGAGGATCGTGCCGACCGAGTTGCCATCGGCATTCTTCTCGTTCGGCACGTAACGGTGCGCCTCTTCGCAGACGAGCAGGATCGGCGAAGTGCGTTCCTCACGGCCCCAGATGGCGAAGTCGAACACCAGCCGGCTGAGTACGGCGACGACGGTGGAGGTGATGTCCGACGGAACGCCCGACACGTCGATGATCGCGATCGGCTTGCCGTTCGAAGGCATGCGGAAGATCTTCGCGATGAAGTTCGCCATCGTATCGGCGACGAGCATGCCCGAGAACATGAACTGGTAGCGCGGATCGCCCTTGATCTCGTCGAGCTTGTTCTTGATCCGCATATAGGGCGCGGAGGTCGTCGATTTGTCGAGCTTGCCCATCGCGTCCTGGATCTCGTTCGACAGGTCGGACAGCAGATAGGGGATTGGCGAATCGACGGTGATCTTGCCCATGCTTTCGGCAAGGCGGCTCTTCTGCCGCGCCTTGAGCAGGCACTTTGCCAGAATATCCGCATCGACCTGCCGTTCATTGCCGTTGCTCGTGAGCAGCACTTCGCAATGCTCCTCGAAATTCATGATCCAGTACGGCATCTGCAGGTTCGATACGTCGAGAATGACCCCGGTATTCCGAAACGCGGACGAGTATTCGCCATGCGGGTCGATCATCACGATATGACCTTCGGGCGCTGCTTCGCATATCCGGTGCAGGATCAGCGCGGCGCTGGTGGATTTGCCGGTACCGGTCGAACCCAGCAGCGCGAAATGCTTGCCGAGCATGGCGTCGACATAGAGCCCCGCGCGAATGTCCTTGGTCGGATAGACCTTGCCGATCGTGACTGCGCTGCGGCCGTCGCTGGCGTAGACCTGCTTCAGATCCTGCGTCGTACAGGGATAGACCAGTGCGCCTGGAACCGGATAGCGGGTAACACCGCGGCGGAAGCCGTGCAGTTTCCCGGTCAGCTTTTCCTCGATCCCTTCGCCCAGGAAATCGATATCGGCGAGAATGGAACCCGCCTTGCGGTCCTGGCGCTGATTGCGGACACTGGCGAGCAGCCAGTTGTCGCCGACGCGAATCTTGATCTGGGAGCCGACCTGACCGGCCATCGCGATCGAGGGGTCGGGGTCTTCGCCACATTCGTTCAGACGCTGCAAATCGATGGCGATCATCGATCCCGATCCCGCGATTTCGAGCACGACGCCCACCGGCTGGGTCGCGTTTTCGCTGGCCGCTGCGGCTTCGTCCTGCTGGTTCGCCGTCTCGACCGGTGACGGCTTGGCTGCAAGATCCGACGGGCGCGGCGGTGCATCGCCGAGTGCAGGGGTCGGCCTGTCGGCGAGCGGCTCTGCAGCAGAGCGATCCACCTCGGTCCACTGGGAATCCGAAGCCGGCTGACTGGTTTCCCCAATGGCTTGCGGCTGAGGAACATAGCCTGACGGAGATATGGACGGCGAGGCTTGCTCCGCACTGCGGCGTATCCGGTCGCGCAAGGAGTTGCTGCGCGCCTGTGGCGGCTCGGCGCCGTCTTCCTTGGACGGATCGAAAGTACGAAAGTTCGTATTGCCCATGTCGTTCATCGGTCTGGCCATGCCCCATGTAACGCGCACCCGACGTGCCCGTACATCGCCTGCCCGAAAGTACTTAAGATGTGGTCAACAACGCCGTCCTGGAACGTTCACATCAGTGCGAACAGGCGGCCGGCGGCCCAGCCCATCCCGACCGCCAGGGCCACGGCCAGCAAGCCGTAGACGAGCGCCCATTCCTGAGAATAATCCGCCACAATCCGTTCGAACCCGACCTTCTTCACCTCCACCTCCGCCAACGCTGAAGCGATGACCCGTCCATCGCGGACGGCAAAGGTCTCCGCCGTATAGGCGCCAGTCGACACGTTCGAAGGGAGCGAAATACGCGACTGGTAGAGGACCTGTTCGCTGATCTGAACGCCGGAAAAATCCTGCTTGTAGAGCTGCTGTCGGGTCTTGAGATCGACCAGCCCGGTCTTGAAGCGCGCCTGTTCTTCCGGGTCGATCGCACCACTGGGCGACAACTGGATGTAATCGGTTCCGAATTCATAGATTGCGGCAGTCTTCTCATCGACGATCTCGGCGATGGGGCGCGACGAGGCAACGGCGAAAAAGGATGGCACCGATCGGAAATCGCTGCTCGCAGCGTTGATCCACACACCCACAAAGCGCTCTTTCTCCCGCAGCCGGACTGGTTCGGAAGGTCCCTTGAGCACGACCACGATATCGTAGCCGCTACCGGCCGCCCGGCCCGCGGGGTCGAGAACTGCGCCGAACAGCAGCAGTTCGGTGCCCGTGAACCCCTGTCGCACCTGAACCTCGTGCTGGCTGACTTCCGGAACGAGAATGGGATCGCGCTGTCCCATGAGCGCGAAGGCGAACAGCACGAGTAGCCATGCCCTCACAGCGGATACAACGTGTAGATTTCATCGGGCTTGTAGAACAGGCCCAGAAACATGCGGAAAGCCACCAGCAAGACCGTTGCAGCGAGGATCAGACGCAGGATCTCCGGCTTGGCCTTGACCGCGATCTGCGAACCGATCTGTGCACCGGTTACCGAGCCGAGCAAGAGCAGGAAAACCAGCACGATATCGACCGCCTTGGTGGTGAGCGAATGCATGATCGTGGTCGCCATGGTCACGAACAGGATGTTGTAGAGCGACGTGCCCACGACGACATTGGCGCTCATGCCGAGTATGTAGAGCATGGCCGGAACCAGGATGAAGCCGCCGCCCACCCCCATCAACATCGTCAGAACGCCCACCGCGATGCCCACGACCAGCGGTGCCAGCGGAGAAATGTAGAGGCCGGAACGATAGAACCGCCAGCGCATCGGCAAACTGGCGACCAGCGGATGATGCCGCCGTCGCGCTGCCTGGGTGTTCCCCGTTCCGCGGATCGTCTGCACCGCCTCGCGGGCCATCAGCGTTCCGATCGTTCCGAGCAGGATGACGTAGAGCGCGCTGATCACAACATCGATCTGCCCGATCGAACGGAAGAAGCGAAACAGCAGCGCTCCGAAGCCGGAGCCGATGATGCCGCCCGCAACCATCACTATTCCCATGCGGTAGTCGACACCGCCACGTCCACCATGCGCCAACACGCCGGTGACGCTGGCACCGGTCACCTGGGTCGAGGCCGAGGCCGCCGCCACTGTCGGGGGAATGCCGTAGAAGATCAGCAGAGGCGTGGTCAGAAAACCCCCGCCAACGCCGAACAGTCCCGAGAGGATCCCCGTCAAAGCTCCCAGCGCGACTATCCAAAGTCCATTTACGGACAGGTTCGCGATGGGGAGATAGACGTCCATTCCTGCGCCCTATCGCAGCGTGCGGATGGATAAAAGCCGAACTGTGTCAGAAGCCGGTCGAAAGAGTCAGAACGCCGCTGTTGCCCGGCGCAGCGTTGCCCGCGGCACGTATGCGATACCCGGCCTCAAGTCTTACAGCGGCCTTGCCGGCAACCATGTTCACGGTGACAGCCGGTCCTACATCGAACCGCGATGCCCCTTTCTGGGCGCCGCCCCACATACCGGTGCCTACGGCCAGGCTGGCCGTCCCCAATCTCATCGCTTCGCGCTCGGCAACGACCGCTCCGTCGGCAAATGGTGTGGCAAAATCGCCACCGACATACCCTGCCTGGCCATAGCCGCGTGCGGACAGGTCCAGAGGCAGCGTCACTCGATCGAACCCTCCCGCCACGAACGCGGCGGGGCGAATCTCTGTTGCTCCCTCCCGATCGGTAAGGCGCGCTTCGACATGAATATCGACAGGGACATGTTTCAGTGGGCGCACCCGCAAACCCAATGCGCCATCGGTCTGTCCGTTCGAGCCCATCGCTCGATTTGCCCGGAAATACGCCGCCGGCTGCAACCGGCTGGCAGGCGCGAGCCGATAGGCAAGGACGGCGCCAACCTGACTGCCTCCGTAGCTTGCCGGCAACGTCCCGCCATCCGTCTGCGTGGGAGCGCCTTCGCGAAGCACCAGCCAAGCATCGACACGCCAATCCGATATGTGCAACCCCGGTATCGACGGGACCATCGCACCTTCTCCCGGTATCGTTCGAAAGCTTGCGCTGATCGGTCGATCGTCGGGAGACGCAACGGAGACTGACGCGCAGTCGCCGATACAACCGTCCATGCCGCGCGCTGCGTGTTTCACCACGAAGGACAATCCATCATTCTCGTACCGGGAGGGCCCCGAAGCCGGACCGACGCGTGGCCGTTTGAGGTGGCTCAGGGCCAATATGTGGGCCTGTTCTGGCAACGCATTCCGGGAAAGCGCCGTTTGCAGCTCGCTGTTTGCTGCCTTGTGCGGGACCGGAGATGCTGCACCGGCTCCTTCTCCAACCAGCATAAATGGCTGGGACAGGATTTCCGTCTCCATCCAGGGATTTTGCCAGGTCAGGATACGCAGCAAGAACCACCCGGCAGCGAGCAGGCCAAGAAACAGGACCGGCTGGCCCTGCCGTTGAGCGATCAGATTATGCACCGAGGTTTTGGTTCGCGTGGAGTAACGCCGGGTGATCGAAATGCTCCGTCTTGTCCCAGATGACCGGAGCACCGCGCAGGGTTTTGATATAGGCTACAAGAGCCCGCCGCGCGGCCATGATCGTGATGATGTTGGATACCAGAGTTCGGGGAATTGCCATCAATCCCTCACGCCAGCCATATTCGCGCGCTGTGAAACAGGCCCGCGCGACGAGGCGCATAACCAGCCCAATCAGATTGATCCAGAGCAGGATCGAAAGCAGCGGCGAGGATGGCGGGAGCGCGACAAGACCCAAAACATCGATTATGATCGAAATCGCTCCGAACCCCAGCAAAAGATAGGCGATGACGAGCAGGATCGCAGCCAGCGGCCCTCTACGATCACGCAATTGCATCCACATTTCGACAGGTTCAGCTTCCCAACCCAGCCGGTCCCATCCCTGAAGGGCGATGCCGTGTATCCAGCGCGTCTTCTGGCGCACCGATTCGTCGAGGCCGGTAGGAAAGAATGCTCGCGTTGCGATCAGGCGTCCGTCGGCAGTGCGAACGCGCAGAAACCGCCCTTTCCCACCGGCCTTCGCGATCTTGAGGCCCAGTTCGTAATCCTCGGTAAGCGACTCCCGAGCGAAAGGATCGCCGCCATGGTCGTCGGCCAACTTTGCCAGCGAGCTGCGCGCGATGGCGCAGCCCACCCCCGCACCGGGGATCGCCGCGCCGAGAGCGTCCCGAACCACCAGGGCTTTCCCGTGCGATTCCGCAAATTCGTCCGAGTAATGCGAACCGACCCAGAGGGAGCGCCGCTGCGGTAGTGCAAGTACCGGCAACTGCACGAACTGGGCCTGCCACATGGCCCTATCAAGCAACACCAACGCTGCCGGATCGACCATGTCCTCCGCATCGTGGAGTACAACCATACTCGCCTTCACCCCCGAACGCAGCTCGTCATCGACAAGCGCCCGGTACAATCGGTTAAGGCAGTCCGCTTTCGAGGTTGGCCCATCCTTGCCATGCACGACGAGGCGCACGCGCGGATCGCCCCTGACCGCTGCGATGACAGCGGCCATGGTTGCCGGGTCGTTGCGATAACAGCCGACGTAGACGGTAAGTTCGCTTTGCGGCCAAACGTCGAGCATGTGGACGAGCGTCGGCCCGATCACGCCTTCCTCGCGCCAGGCCGCGATAAATACAGCGGCTCTCCCGGCAAGGCTTGTCACCGCGTCGGGATCGCCTTCTTCGAGACGCCAGGTCCGGATGCGCCCGCTGATACGATACCACACGTAGGTGCAATCGATCGCCAATTCGTCGACAATGCCGAGCGCAAAAAAGGCAGCTGTAAACAACAGCAACTCGTGCTGCACGAGCACGAACCATTCCGCGATGGAAAACGACCCCAACACCAAGCGGCAACCCCCTACCTGGCGCGATAACCTCGACTTACTAGGCTTGCAACATAAGGTATTTTACGGAAGAGAGCGTCCCCAAGATGAACGATCGCCCTTCAGCATTTCGCCTCGTATTTGCCCCCGTCCGCGCGCTTTTCGTAAGCGACGCTTCGGCTGGCATCCTGCTCATCCTGGTGGCCGTAGCAGCCATGCTAGCTGCCAATTCGCCCCTTGCCGGCGAATACGAGCAGCTATTCTATGGCGAATTGCCCTGGACGCCCATTTCCAAGCTCGACGATCTGCATTTGTGGATCAATGACGGACTGATGGCGGTCTTTTTCTTCGTCGTCGGGCTCGAGGTGAAGCGTGAGTGGATCGAAGGGCAATTGTCGAGTGCGCAATCGCGCCGCCTGCCCATTCTTGCAGCCGCCGCCGGGATGGCCATCCCCGCCCTGGTCTATGTGGGCGTCGTAGGCGAGAATTCGGAGCTTTTGCGCGGTTGGGCCATTCCGGCCGCTACGGACATCGCCTTCGCGATGGGCGTACTTGGGCTGCTGGGCAATCGCTGCCCCGCCTCGCTTCGCTTGTTCCTGCTTACCGTGGCCATCGTCGACGATATCGGTGCCGTGCTGGTGATCGCGCTGTTCTACACCGCGCAAATCAAGCTCGTCTGGCTTGCCGCCGCAGGTGCGGTTGTCGTGGCGATGATGGCACTGAACAGGATGCGGGTGGCAAAATACTGGCCCTACATTCTGCTCGCACTGGTGCTGTGGTACTTCGTTTTGAATTCCGGAATTCACGCCACGATCGCGGGCGTCGTTGCAGCCTTGTGCATTCCGATGGTCGGCCCCGATGACGAAACCATGGTCGAGCGTATGGAACACGGCCTGGCTCCCTGGAGCGCCTATTTTATCGTACCCGTGTTCGGGTTTGCCAATGCCGGTGTACCGTTGGCCGGGATGGGCGTGGAACAGATCTTCGCACCTTTGCCTCTGGCAATTGCAGCCGGCCTGTTCCTGGGCAAACAGATTGGCATATTCTTTGCGATCTTCGTGGCCGACAAGGTCGGCTTCGCGCCTCGCCCCGACCAGGCAAGCTGGCCCGAAATTTGGGGCGTTTCGATTCTGTGCGGGATCGGCTTCACCATGTCGCTATTCATCAGCGGATTGGCCTTTGCCGAACAGCAGTTACTGATCAACGAGGCCAAGATCGGCATTCTGCTGGGATCGCTGATCTCCGCCGTCGCCGGTTACACGATTTTGCGCATGTCGGCTCCCCACCCCAACGATTCGCGCTCGCCCTATATCGACTGAGGCCGGTTACCAGCTACCGGTGTTTTCCATACTTGCCCACGGTTCTCGCGGCTCCAAATAGCCGTCCTGCAATAGCTCGATCGAGATGCCGTCAGGGGTCCTGACGAACGCCATGTGCCCATCGCGCGGCGGGCGGTTGATGATATGCCCAGCATCCATGATCGCCTGGCATGTATCGTAGATGTTCTCGACCCGATAGGCGAGATGGCCGAAATTGCGGCCGCCATCGTATTCTTCCGGCTCGCTGCCGTCTTCGGGCGGCCAGTTATAGGTGAGTTCCACCTCGGCCACGCCCTCTTCGCCGGGGGCCGCAAGGAATATCAGCGTGAAGCGCCCTTTCTCGTTGTCGAACCTGCGGACTTCCTCAAGGCCGACCAGCTTCAGAAATTCGACGGTTGCCGCAGGGTCTGCAACGCGGATCATGCTGTGCAGATATTTTACCAAAGCAAACTCCATTTATCGTCATTAAAGCACGGTTCATCGCTATCGCGATATTGCCGCCTTTGAGGTTGCCTTGAACTAAGGAGTGCCCACATGTCCGACAACCCTGCACCCATGCCGCATACGAATGATCGAACGGGCACACGCGGGTGGATTATCAGTGCCAGCATTATCGCCGTTGGCCTCGTCATTGGCGGCTTCCTGCTGGGCGACGGGCTCGTCCGCATGAAAGCGGCGGAGCGCTCGGTCACGGTACGCGGCCTCGCCGAACGGGAGGTGACTGCCGACCTGGCTACGTGGACGCTATCCTTCGCCTCGACGGCCACCGATCTGCAAACCGCGCAGGCGAACACCGACCGTGACGCTGTTGCCGTAAGGGAGTTTTTCGACACGCTCGGCTTTCCGGACAGCGCACTGACGCCCGCCGGCGTCAATGTCTCGAACTACACCGACGACGGGACGGTTTTCTACACGGTTCGTCAACGCGTTGTGCTGAGGACGAGGGATATAGAGCGCGCCCAGCAGGCTGCGCGGCGTCAGGCGGAACTGGTGCGCCGGGGCGTAGTACTCGAGGATGGTTCGGGTATCAGCTACACCTTCACCGGGCTAAATGCCGTCAAACCGGAGATGGTAGCGGAGGCGACGAAGGATGCTCGCGCAGCCGCCGAACAGTTCGCTAAAGACAGCGGCGCCAATGTCGGAAGCATCCGCAACGCTACCCAGGGCTATTTCTCCATCGACGCGCGCGATGGTGAAGCTGGCGGATGGGGCGTGGGAGACACGCCGTTCAAAAAGGTTCGTGTGGTCACCACGATAGACTTTGCGCTCGATTGATTGCGAAGGGGGCGCGCCGCCGCAGCAGCGCACCCCCAGCATTTCCGTGAGTAAGCTCTCAGAAGCTAGCGGAAATCGTGCCCACGATGGCGTCGTCTGTGAAACCGTCGATCGAAGGCCCTTCGACACCGATATAGGCTACACCGATCTCGAAGTTGCCCTTTGCCACGCTAGCGCCGATCGACCAGTCGAGTCCGGTGTCGTCGGTAGTTCCCGCGAGAAACGGCGGTGCGAGCGATCCATCCGTGTATCCGAGGTGGCCGGAGAGCGAGATGGGCGTATCCGGGATGCCAAAACCGAGATCGGTGTAGAGATAAAGATTGTCATCGCCGCCCAGCGAGTCCTGCTTGGGAGCATATGCCACGCCGAAGGTCGCGTCTGCCGGACCCAGAGTTGTGCTCACCGACGCGTATGGCTCGATGTAATCCGTATCGAGGCCCAGATCTTCGGTCGGGTAGAGGTAATACAATATGCCGATATCGACGCTGACCGCATCGGTCAGGCTGCCGCTCCAGCCCCCGTAAATATCAAGTTCGAGATCGCCGTAAGACGGGCCACCTTTGATAGACGAAGCCCATGTACCGATATAGAAACCGCTATCGTGGGCCAAATCGAAACCACCCTGCAAAGCCGGATCGCCGCCCGAAAGCGACACTCCGCGAAAGCGATAGTCGGTTGTCAACGCCACGTTGGCGGAAGCTGTGAAACCGCTATCGGCCCCTTCATCTTCCGACTGGGCCATAGCTGGGCTTGCGATTGAGAGGCCCGCAGCGGCGAGCGATACGGCCATGAGGCCGCGAAAGGACGTTAGCATTACAAACTCCTGTACGAGTGTCGCTTCGTCCCACCTGCGAATCCGTTGGGGCCACTTTATTAGGCTCCTCATCCGGATACAGTCATAAACCTGCACAAAATGGCCTCTTTACGCAAGATCGCGCCAAGAGTTTTTCGCATATGCAGCAAAAGATGTGCTTTTCACGCAACTGCAATATTATCGGCACTGGAGCGTTTGTTGCCCCCTTGGTCGCAAGCGCGTATCTCCGCGTCAGTCTTCCGCTTCAGGTCGCAGGTTATCGTAGAATACCATGATAAAACTCGCGAAACTCTTCAAGAAGGACGGCAAGGCCAAGCGTCGACCGCGGGTGCCGGAAGGCGAACGGTTCTATGTCATCGGCGATATTCACGGTCGTTGCGATCTGTTCGACGCTCTTATCGCGGCTATCGAGAAAGACGATCGGAAGGCTGGTCAAGCCGATAGCACGGTGGTGCTGCTGGGAGATCTGGTGGATCGCGGTCCGGAAAGCGCCCGGGTGATAGAAACCGCGCGCAAGTGGGGTAAGCGCCGCCGCGTTCGCTACATCTCTGGAAATCATGAGGAAATGTTCCTCGAGAGTTTTGGCGACAAGGAAATGCTGCGTCATTTCCTCAAGCACGGTGGTCGCGAAACGTTACTAAGCTACGGTATCAAACGAAAACGCTATAACGAGCTGACGATAAAGGAACTCCAGATCGAACTTAACGAGCTCGTCCCCAAGAAGCACCGCAAGTTTCTCCAAGACATGGAAGACATCGTGATCGCGGGTGATTACGTCTTCGTGCATGCGGGCATCAATCCCAAGCGCCGTCTGGAAGATCAGAAAAAGTCGGACCTGCGCTGGATACGCGAACGGTTCCTCAGGCATCGCGAACCGTTCAGCCATGTCGTTGTTCACGGACACACGATCTTCGAAGAGATAGAACATAACAGCAATCGTATCGGCATCGATACCGGCGCGTTCCGAACGGGCAACCTTACCGCGCTGGTCCTGGAAGGCGATAAACGCAGGATAATTCAGGCTCAGGACCAAACCGGCACGATCACCATCGTGCACCGTGAGTTCCAGTGACAGTCGTATTGCTTTATCTGTCGAGCATGGTTTTCGGGAACCGCTTGTACATGCCCGTGCTTGTCCAATGCAGCTATATCGAAGGAGTTTCCTGATTGTCGCTCGATCATTCGGAAGGGCTGGATAATCCGGCAGCAAAGTGGACTGTCGTCGCTACTATGGTGGCGCTAGTTCTGCTCGTCGGCATTTCCATCTGGGCAGCCTTCTCGATCCGGCTCGATACTTTTGCCCGCTTCGACAAGAGTAGCGACAGGATACACATACGCGGTACGGAAACGAAATTCGTTGGTCGGGCTACCGGTAGCTATTCCGGACATGAAGTATTGATCGAAGGGCTTCCGACGATCGAGCAGCTTCAGGAATTGCCGATTGCCTGGCGCGCATTGTGCGTCGTTCGCGACGATCCGCGAACCGATTGGAGCAGGGCCGATCCGATGATGAAGGTACACCTTCATTCCGAAGAAATGAATGAAGCCTGCCGCCCGTTCGAGGGGATGGAGGTCGACGGCCAGATTCTCCCCGAGAAAGAACCCGCCCCGTCATTGCTGCCCGATGCGGAAGATATGCCAGGGGGCCTGTAAGCCGGGTTCTGTCCTGCACGCGGTATGCTTGCACACCAGCCGCGCAGAGGCAGCCATTCGTCTAGGCCACGGATTGCTCCGCGGCTCCAGCAGCCAACCCGGGCGGTCGATGCGAAACGCACCAGCTGTCTCCAGCGCGCCGCCCCTATTCGGCCTTGCTCCGGGTGGGGTTTGCCATGCGGGCCGCGTTGCCGAAGCCCCGGTGCGCTCTTACCGCACCCTTTCACCCTTGCCTGAGCCTGCGAACAGGTCATCGGCGGTATACTCTCTGTGGCACTTTCCCTCGGCTTGCGCCGGGCGGGCGTTACCCGCCACCCTTGTTTCGTGGAGCCCGGACTTTCCTCGTACCTTACGGCACGCAGCTGCCCGGCCCCCTGGCGTCGCGCTTGATAAGTCAGATCGGATGTTTTGCCAAGAAAGCAATGTAACCGGTTAGCATCTGCAATTGTCAGCCAGCCCGCCCATCGGGAATAGTGCGTAACCTATTGCAAGTTAAGTCAAACCCATCCTTGCGCATTGCAGATCTGTTGGGACGGCGAGCAGGATGGCGGGACTAGAAGCTCAAGAACGCCCCATCTTGACTTCGCAACGATACGACTCTCTTTAGCAATTTAAGGAGATGGAGCTTGGACACCTCACCCCGCATTCCGTGGTACGAAGAACTCGACGAATTTCTAACTCGGTGCGAAGAACCGCCGGCCCCAACCGGCGACCATTCGCATGCAATGGTTCTGCAGTTGTTCGATCTACTCCACCAAGCGCCGGATTCCATGAGGCAACATTTCGAGCCACCTGCCGATGCTGTCGCCAAGCCCCTGTTCGAAAGCAGAGCCCTCGAACAAATTCTTTTGCTCACCACCGAACGGGTGGGCACAATGACCTCGCGTTCGCAATCGGGCTACGCCATTGCTACAGTGGCGCTTCCCGAACTCGGCATTGAAAAGACCTTCTCGAGCGAGAATTGCCTGGCACTCGCAATGACGGGTGCCATCGCAGCCGCAGCACTCGCGATCATCGCCGACGAGCCCTATCAGCGCTTCGTCGGCAATTAGCCTGATCGAGAAAGCGCTTTAGTCATTTGTCGCCGCCATATTGGCGCGGTGCATTGCGACCGCGCCAAGACTTATTTTCAGTTCCCGTGCGATCCGCTCGTTCAGGCGGCTGTCGCTGACCGGCATGCAGGCTGCGCTGGCGAAATTTTCGTCCGATCGCGTCGCTACGAAGTTGCGCATCGCCTCTTCGACGATCTGCTTTCCCTTGACCGAAAGGACCAGGTTCGGGTTTTCCGCTTTGCGCAGATTGCCGTTAAAAACGACGATGGCATCCTCGACCAACGTCGCGACGCATTGCAAGCCAGAGGAACGCGAAACACCTGCAACACGGCAACAGCCGGCCAGGCTGGCAGATCTTCCATTCGCATGTGTCACGAACAGGTAGATCAGCATGCCCCACATCGGCTCGTCAAATAGCTTGCTGGACGTGGGCAACCCGGCGCTGTCGTCGCTGTTGACCATCAATTCTGCGGTGTCGCTCGCGCGAACGGAGCGAAGAGATCGCTCCCACTCGGCAAAGGAGATCAGCTTTGCGGCGATACAGCGGTCAAGGGCCCGTTCTACCGGCGTCATATCAGCCCTCTGCCACGCATGCTCACCACTTGGCCGCGTCCAACAACGAGGTGGTCGATGAGCATGACGCCCAAACGCTCGGCCTGAGAGATGATCTCCCTGGTCTGGCTGATATCTGAAGCGCTGGGCTCCGCGCTGCCGGAGGGATGATTGTGAGCGATGAGCATGCGGCGGGCATCGAGCGAAAGAGCGCGACCGAATAAGATGCGGGGAGAAACATGAATTCGCCCCTCCAGGCCATCGGCGATAACCTCTTCGGAAATTACGAAACCCGCATCGTCGGCGAATATGGCGATCATGCGCTCACGGCCGAGCCCTCCCATAGTCTCGAGCAGATAGCGATCGAGCGCCCTGCGATCGCCGCCGAGCCGTGTCCGCACGACCTCTTCGCGCGCGCCGTCATGCAGAAGTTGCCGCACCGCCAGGAGAGCTTCCACCCATGGCTCCCCCCGGGTGGCGCACTGGCGCAGATCGGCCTCGCTGGCATAGGTTATCGCACTAAGCGATCCGAACCGGCTCAGCAGCCGATCGGCAAGTTCTTTAGGTTCGGTCGAAAGCGGCGCCAGCAGCCCAGTCAGGTGGTGACGGTGCTTTTCATTCGTCGGTAGTGCGCCAATGTTCCCAGACCCGTGATGATCAGTGCCAGCCACACCGGCCAGCGCTCCATAATGGCGTAGACAATCGGTTCTAGGGGCAGGTTCGCTGCGCGGAGCAAGTGCGAGACCACGGCGATGAATTGCGCCGAGCTTACCCATAGGGTCCACCAGCGATCGAATGACAGCGCCACCGCAGTGACTGCGACCAATGCAACAATGTCGGCAACGAAACGGAAGATCTGGAGTTCACCATAGCCTTCCTGACTCCACTGCCCGGTGGCAAGCCAGCGTGCGATGCCCGAAGAGACCAGAAGGAAGTAAATTGTGGCAACATAGCGTTCAGGCCTTCCGCCCCTGCTCCAAGCAAAGGCGAGAACCGCGAGCGTGAGTGCCACCTGGATAAAGAACCGGGTCATTGCTCATGCTCTTGGCCCCTCGCCTTCGCCTAGGCAAGTCAGGCCGCGATTGTCGTTACACGCTCGGCAGAGGTGAACGACTTGTCGGGACAGGTCGGTTCCTCGCCTGCACCAGTTTCGACCGCAATCCGGCTCAGTTCGCCATGCACACGACTGGTTTCGCCGCGAGCGTCGATGAGACCGCCGACAATCTTTTGCAGTCGGAGCAGAGTACGTTGGGTTTCGAGTTCCGGCGCACCAACCACATCGCGGCTGGCGAGCGCGGCGCTGTGCAGCAAAGCCGTTGTTCTTGCCAGCGCATCGGCAATGGCAAGTTCGGATTCACCCAGTTCGCGAGCGATACGGGCCGTGGCGGTAGTGAGATCAAGAGACATTCATTTTCTCCTCTGGCATATCGGCCGAGGAGATGCCGCGAACCTACACCATGGTGCCCAACGCGTTGGCGAAGGCCATGGAGAGCACGGCGACGATCATGATCGCAACCGCACCGGCGAGTATGAACAGCAATTTGCCGCCAACACCCAGGTCCGAAGGTTTGATCCCCGGCTGCAACCAGCTTGAATTCCGGTCCCAAGAGGCCCTTGCGTCGAACGCAAGAGAGTCTTCGAAGACGTAGGAACGCTCACTTGGCTGCGATGCCGTTGGTGCAGCGATCGGTGGAGAATTCGTTAGTATGGTCGGATCATCTATGGTTCGGTCATACCGTTCCGCCCAGGCACGGTAGTGCCGCAAGACCTCGATGCGCGGCATGTAGTCCAGTTTTGCACGCACTGCATCGATACGTTTGTCGATGGTGACGGGCGCGACACCCAGTTCCTTGGCGATTTGCTTGGACGTCAGATGTTGGCAAGCAAGGCGCAGGGCTTCGTCCTGCTTCTCGGTTAGCGAGGTGAAAATGGAATGGACGTCGCAATGATCCATGCACGTCCCCTACGCCATACTGCGGGCATGAGCAATTCCCGGTACCGACAGGTCATGAGAAGAATGGCGGCGATCAGCGATCTACAGGCGACCGCATAGGAATTCTAGCGCGTATGGCCGCGGTCACGATCCAGCAGCAACTGGAACAGAATCGCGCGCGCTTCGCCATCGATCTGACCGTTGATCTTTTCGGGACGCCAACGGCGCTGGAATGCTTCGACGGCCTTGTGCCCGTCGGTAATGTCATAGCCAAAGCGTTCGAGGGCGAGATAGAACGCCGCGTCATTGTCGAACGGATCGCCACGCTCGAGCTTTTTCGGCCGCGGGAGGCACAGTCCGTACTCGGCCAGTCGGTCCCAGGGAAACAGCTCGCCCGGATCGATCTTGCGTGCGGGCGCGACATCGGAATGGCCAACAACATTCGCGCGCGGAATATCGTACTCTTTGACCATGCGCGCAACCAGGGGCACCAGCGCATCGAATTGCGCGTCGTTGAATTCGCGATAGCCATATTTATGGCCTGGGTGATCGAGTTCGATGCCTATGCTGGCCGAATTCACGTCCTTGTGGCCGCGCCAATATGACACGCCTGCATGCCAGGCACGCTTGTCTTCCGGCACCAGTCGAACAACCTCGCCCTGCTCGCCAATCAGGTAATGCGCAGAAACTTTCGCCTCAGGGTCGCACAGGCGTTCGATGGCGAAGCCCTTGTCTTCCATTTCAGTGTAATGAATGACAACCATGGAAATGGGCATGGCGCGCTTATCGTGATTGGGCGACAGCACCTCCCTGTCGACCAATTCGTCCTTGCTGGCGGGCAACCCCTCCCCAAGCCTGCCGAAATCCGAGTTCAACCGATCAGCCCTTCGCCCTGCGGCAGGACCGCGCCGAGAACCAGCGCATCGGCGCTCTTATGATACTGCAACCCGCCACCGCTTTCGGTCGCGAGCAAATTGATCATGTGCGCTGCGGCCGTGCGGCTGGTCAGTTCCGACCGGTCGAGCGAGCCATCGAGCGCTTTGCCGATCGTGTCGTCGAAAGCGATCTTCGGACCGGTTGAGCGAACCACGATTTCGCAAGCTCCGTCGCGGATTTCCGCCCCAATATCGAGCGTGCCGCCACGCACCAGGGCATCGATGGATATCTGGGCAAAGTTCAGCAGAACCTTGACCGCGGGCTTTGCCAGCGTCCTTTCCGCAAGTGCCCAATTGATTGCGATATTTGGCTTGTCCGCAACGAGAGCGTCGATAAGCGCCTTGGGTTCGGTGACTTCGACCTGCTCGCCGAAACCGCCGGCTGCGCCGAACGCCAGGCGAAAGAACTTCAGTTTGTTGGTGCTTATCAGCGCGCTCTGCTCCAGCAATTGCATCACGTTGGCGCGCATTTCCGGATCGGTTTCCATCGCGAGCAGCTCGAGCCCGTTGGACAACGCCCCCACGGGGCTGAGCATATCGTGGCATAGGCGCGAGCAAAGCATTGCTGCGAGGTCGATCGATTGGCGGTCGTCCATTGGGATCCCGGATAGTGAAGATTGAATTAGCGTCTTAGCGAGGGGCGATCTCATAGGGAAGCGCTTCGAAACCTGCATCCCCGGAACGCCATAACGTGATTCGCCCCGCCGCGATTATCGCCCAGATCGACCCGTCGGGCGCCGCGGTGGCGCGATCGGTCGCGGAGGGTCTGGCGAGGCCGTTGGGGTGCGAGTGATAGTATCCCAGCACATGCGGGCCACCGGAACGTGCCTGGCGATGGGCGTCAACAAGCGTCTGCGGGTCGATCTCGAAATGGCTGGCGGGTTCGGGATGGATGTTGGCGGCGGGCGCGACCGACGTCACCCGATCTCCGTCACCCAGCAGGATACCGCAGCATTCCGCAGGATACAACGAAGCTGCCTCGGCAAGGAGGCGTTCGACGACATCGCTTGAGACTTCGACCGGCATCGCGCATGGCCCTAGCATGGCCGATGGCGAAATCATCACTGGAACGCTCGCCAGCGGTGGCCGGCTGGACAAGGCGCTTGCCGAGGCGACGGATCTTTCGCGCGAACGGATCAAGGGGCTGATCGTCGGTGGCGCCGTCGAAATCGCCGGAGTTCCCGCCAAGAGCGGCTCGGCCAAGGTCGATCGAGGCACCCCGTTCGCCATAGCCCTGCCCCCGCCCGAGCCTCTGGCAGCCATACCGCAGGACATCCCGCTCGACATCGTGTTCGAGGACAAACACCTGATCGTCGTGAACAAGCCCGCAGGTATGGTGGTGCATCCGGCCGCCGGCAATCCCGACGGGACGCTGGTCAACGCGCTCCTGTTTCATTGCCAGGGCCGGCTTTCGGGTATCAACGGCATTGCGCGTCCCGGCATAGTTCACCGAATCGACAAGGACACCTCCGGCCTGCTCGTAGTCGCCAAATCTGACGCTGCGCACGAGGGGCTCGCCAGGCAATTCGCCGACCACTCGATCACCCGGCGCTATCTTGCCGTTTGCGCAGGCCACCCCAACCCGTCGTCGGGCACGATTTCGGCCCGTATCGGTCGCTCCGACCGCGACCGCAAGAAGATGGCCGTTCTTCCCGCCGAGACCACGCGCGGGAAGCATGCCGTGACGCATTACGAGACCCTGCGCCGTCTGGATCACGCCTCTCTCATCGAATGTCGCCTGGAAACAGGGCGCACTCATCAGGTCCGCGTTCACTGTGCATCAATCGGTCATGCGCTATTGGGAGATCCTGTCTACGGACGCTCTCCCAAAGCCCTCAAGGCCCTTCTCGACGAACTCGGTTTCAGTCGTCAGGCACTGCACGCGGCTCGGCTCGGATTCAGACATCCTATCAGCGCTGAAACCTTGGATTTCTGCGCCGAATTGCCGTCCGACATGCGGGAACTCATCGACCAAACCGCTCGTTGAAATCGACGAAACGCGTGTGCAATTTGGGCAACGTCCGCTATATGTAACCGAAGTAGCCCGAGAGTCGGATGCCCGTCAGGGGTCTGGCAAGTGCGGCTGACGCAAGAAAGGTCAGGGTACAAGTGAGCAATACCAAAACTTTGAGCGTTCCGGCGCTCGGCGGGGAGCAGAGCCTCAACCGCTATCTTTCCGAAATCAAGAAGTTCCCCGTGCTGACGCAAGAGCAGGAATATATGCTCGCCAAGCGTTACGAGGAACACGACGATACCGAAGCTGCAGCGCAGCTCGTCACCTCGCATCTGCGCCTCGTGGCGAAAATCGCCATGGGCTATCGCGGCTACGGCCTGCCGGTATCGGATCTCATTTCCGAAGGTAATGTCGGTCTGATGCAGGGCGTCAAGAAGTTCGAAGCCGATCGCGGTTTCCGGCTGGCCACCTATGCCATGTGGTGGATCAAGGCGAGCATCCAGGAATACATCCTGCGCAGCTGGTCCCTCGTGAAGATGGGCACCACCGCCGCGCAGAAGAAGCTGTTCTTCAACCTGCGCCGGATGAAGAAGAACCTCGACGCCTACGAAGACACCGATCTGCACCCGGACGACGTGGCCAAGATCGCGACCGATCTGGGCGTGCCCGAGCAGGAAGTGATCAACATGAACCGCCGCATGCTGATGGGCGGCGACGGTTCGCTGAATACGCCGATGCGCAATGGCGAAGATGGCTCGGGCGAGTGGCAGGACTGGCTGACCGATGACGGCCCGTTGCAGGACGAGCTGGTAGCCGACGCGCAGGAATCGGAAGTTCGGCACGATATGCTGGTCGAAGCTATGGACAGCCTCAACGATCGCGAAAAGCACATCCTCACCGAACGCCGGTTGACCGAAAACCCGCAGACTCTCGAAGAGCTTTCGCAGGTCTACGACGTAAGCCGCGAGCGTATTCGCCAGATCGAAGTGCGCGCCTTCGAAAAGCTTCAGAAGGCAATGAAGGCCATTGCCGGTGAGAGGCTGTTGCCTGGCGTGGCCTGACGCAAACTCGGATGATACGAAAGAGGGGCGCGAACTTCGGTTCGCGTCCCTTTTCCGTTGATCGACCGCAACCAACCGATCATGACAGGAAGCCGGGCGGCAACGAATGTTACCATGCTCGCAAGACCCTCAGCCCGCGGCGGCGATTGCGGTTGGACAGCTCCGCACTTAAAGAGCGGCCATGCGTCGCATCATAACATTTCTGTTCAAGGTTCTGATCGGCTTTGTCGGCCTCAGCCTCGCGCTTGTCTTGCTGTTCAAGTTCGTACCGGTGCCCGTCACCGCTACCATGCTGATGGACAGGAACGGCATGACCAAGGACTGGACCTCGCTGTCGAATATCGATCGCAACATGGTACGCGCGGTAATTGCGGCGGAAGATGGCAAGTTCTGCACGCATGATGGCTTCGACCGGGAGGCTATCGAGGATGCCATGCGGCGCAATGCGCAAGGCGGGCGTATTCGCGGCGGTTCGACCATCAGCCAGCAGACAGCGAAGAACGTGTTCCTGTGGCAGGGTGGCGGCTATATTCGCAAAGGATTCGAAGCCTGGTTCACCGTTCTGATCGAGCAAATCTGGGGCAAGCGTCGGATCATGGAAGTCTATCTGAACGTAGCCGAGACCGGTATCGGCACTTACGGTGTCGAGGCCGGGGCCCAGCGCTATTTCGGGAAATCGGCGGCCTCGCTCACTTCGCTGGAGGCCGCGCGCATGGCCGCTGCGCTGCCACTGCCGAAGGAACGGTCGGTCAAGAACCCGCGAGGCTGGCTCGCCCGCCATGGCAACACGATTTCCGCCCGCATCGGATCGGTGCAGCGCGATGGGCTGGATAGCTGCATCTGATCGCGTATCGGATCGGAACGTGCCTCGGAACGCCGGTAGCATACGCCGCAACTCGATGTATGTTGCGATATCAAAGGGCGATGATATTATATATCTAGTTGTTTTTAATAGTTTTTTCTTGTCGCCGGTCGAACCTTTGAAGTAGGCGGCGCAACCAGGACTAAACGGGACAGTCGACAAAGCGCATGGGTGCAGGTCACAGCCATTCGGACGGGCATCGGCATGGTCACAGCCATGCCCAGGCCGATTACGGCAATGCATTCATGGTCGGCATCATCCTCAATGCCGGCTTCGTCATCGTTGAAGCAGTGTACGGCTGGATCTCCGGCTCGATGGCGCTGATTGCGGATGCCGGGCACAATCTGTCGGATGTTCTGGCCTTGTTGCTTGCCTGGGCAGCAAGCATCGCAGCCAAGCGCCCGGGTTCGGAACGCTTCACTTACGGCTACAAGAGCTCGACGATCCTCGCTGCGTTGCTCAACGCCGGGTTGCTTCTCCTTGCCATCGGCGCGATCCTTTTCGAAACGCTCAACCGGATTGCAGAGCCTCCGGTAGTCGAGGGCGAGAAAATGGCAATTATTGCCGGGATCGGCATCGTTATCAACGCCGGCACGGCTGCGCTGTTCATGCGCGGCCAGCACGATATCAATATTCGCGGCGCCTTCCTGCACATGGCCGCAGATGCGCTGGTAAGCGCCGGCGTCGTTATCGCCGGGTTGGCTATCATGTGGACGGGAGAAAGCTGGATCGACCCGGCCGTAAGTCTTGCAATCGTGCTGGTGATCGCCTGGGGCACCTGGGGTCTGCTCAAGGACAGCGTAGCTATGAGCATGCTGGGCGTCCCCAAGGGCATCTCGGAGAACCGGGTACGTGCCTACTTCTTCGCGTTACCGGGTGTGGAGGCGGTGCATGACCTCCATATCTGGCCGATGAGCACGACGGAAACGGCGCTGACCGTACACCTCGTCATCCCCTCCGGTCATCCGGGCGATGCATTTCTGCAGGAAGTGGCGCACGAACTCCAGCAGCGCCACAATATCGGCCATACGACCGTCCAGATCGAGATCGGTCACAACGACTGCAGAGCGGGTTGCTGATCGGGCAATATAAAGCCCGCCGGGTGGGGCGGGCTTTATCGGTCTTCCGAAAGAGAAAGTGAAAACCTGGCGGCTCAGGCCGCGGCTTCCTTCTCTTCCTTTTTGCCGCCGTGGACCTGGATCGGCTCTTTCTTGCCTTCGACCACGTCCTTGTCGATCACGATTTCCGTTACGCCGTCCATATCGGGCAGGTCGAACATCGTGTCGAGCAGGATCGCTTCGACGATCGAGCGCAGGCCGCGAGCACCGGTCTTGCGCTTGATCGCCCGTTCGGCAATCGCGCGCAGCGCTTCGTCGGTGAAGGTCAGCTCGACATCCTCGAGTTCGAACAGCTTGTGATACTGTTTGGCGATGGCGTTCTTCGGCTCCTGCAGGATCGTCACCAGTGCATCGACATCGAGATCGTGCAGCGTCGCGATAACGGGCAGGCGACCGACGAATTCGGGAATCAGGCCGAATTTGAGAAGGTCTTCCGGCTCGCTCTTCTCGAGCAGTTCGCCCACGCGGCGTTTGTCCGGATCGGCGACATGCGCGCCGAAACCGATGCTGCGCTTCTGCAAACGATCGGCAATGATCTTGTCCAGCCCGGCAAAGGCCCCGCCGCAGATGAACAGGATATTGGTCGTGTCGACCTGCAGGAACTCCTGCTGCGGATGCTTGCGGCCGCCCTGCGGTGGTACGCTTGCCGTGGTGCCTTCCATCAGCTTGAGCAGTGCCTGCTGCACGCCCTCGCCCGACACGTCACGGGTGATCGAGGGGTTTTCCGCCTTGCGGGTGATCTTGTCGATCTCGTCGATATAGACGATGCCGTGCTGAGCCTTCTCGACATTGTAGTCGGAGGCCTGAAGCAGCTTGAGGATGATGTTTTCGACATCCTCGCCCACGTAACCGGCCTCGGTCAGCGTGGTGGCATCGGCCATCGTGAAGGGTACGTCGAACGTACGCGCAAGCGTCTGCGCGAGCAGCGTCTTGCCCGAGCCGGTCGGACCAACAAGGAGGATGTTCGACTTGGCCAGTTCGACATCGCCCGCCTTCGCACCGTGCTTCAGGCGTTTGTAGTGGTTATGGACTGCCACCGAGAGAACCCGCTTGGCACGTTCCTGTCCGATCACGTAATCGGCCAGCGTCGCGCAGATTTCTGCGGGCGTCGGAACGTCGCCTTCCTTCTTGCCGGTAAGGCCGGCCTTGGTTTCCTCGCGGATGATGTCATTGCACAATTCGACGCATTCGTCGCAGATGAACACCGTCGGGCCCGCGATGAGCTTCCTCACCTCGTGCTGCGATTTGCCGCAAAAACTGCAGTAAAGTGTCGATTTGCTGTCGGTACCGCTCAACTTTGTCATATCCTAAACATCTTCCCCGCGTACCCCTCGGAAGAATCCCGACTGTAGGGGCCACGGAATATGGGTCAATATCCTAGATAACACACACCCCTTGCAGCAAGCTGAAGCGGCAAGGTTGCAAATTTCCTACGACATTCTTGCAACAGTCCCGCGCGGGAACACTTCCCGCGCCGAACCCAGTGCCCGAACTATTCGGGCGCACCACCCGAGCCATCGGCATCGCTGCCCTCGGATTCGGGACGGGTTTCGAAGACCTTGTCGACGATCCCGAATTTCATCGCCTCGTCGGCTTCGAGGAAGGTATCCCGGTCCATCGCCTTTTCGATCTCTTCCAGGCTCTGGCCCGTATACTTCACATACAGGTCGTTCATGCGCTTCTTGATACGCAGGATTTCTCTCGCCTGAATCTCGATATCGCTGGCCATGCCGCGCGCGCCGCCCGAAGGCTGGTGAACCATGATGCGGGCATTAGGCAATGCGATTCGCATGCCGGGTTCACCGGCGGCCAGCAAGAAGCTACCCATCGATGCAGCCTGTCCCATGCAGACGGTCGAAACGCGCGGCTTGATATATTGCATGGTATCATGGATCGCCATGCCGGCCGTCACGACGCCTCCGGGCGAATTAATGTACATGCTGATCGGCTTGCTGGGGTTTTCGCTCTCAAGAAACAGCAGCTGCGCTGTGATGAGCGATGCCATGCCGTCCTCGACCTGGCCGGTGACAAAGACAATGCGTTCGCGCAGCAGGCGGCTGAAGATGTCGAAGCTGCGTTCGCCGCGGCTGGTCTGCTCAACGACCACGGGAACAAGCGCCCCCGTTTCCGGTTCACGTGTGAACTGGCCCTGGGTGCCGTGGGCATCGCTGCCGAACAGGTTGATCATGTAAAGTCCTCTCGTCGGATCGGTTGGCCGCCTATGTCGCCATGCATCCCGTGATGTTCAAGAGGCTTGCCGCGCGAATGCGGGGATACTTGTCGCGCCTGCCGTTCATCCGGCCGAATTGCTCGCCGATTCCGTTGGTCGGAGGCAGAATGTAGCCCGTCGAACCCTGATTTGCCTAATCGCCTACAAATGTAAACGCGGCGTATCGAGGTCACGGGGACGGATGACTTTCATGTACTTACGCAAGAGCCTGTTTGGCACGGCGTCGTTTGCCATTGCGGGCGGCATCGCCTCGCCCGTGCTCGGGCAGGATACGCCGCAATCCGATGCGGAAGAGGCGGTGATCGCCGAATCGACTCCCGGATCTGCGCGGACTTTCGAACCGGCCTATTTCGTCCAGTTCGCACCGCGCAATGCGCTCGATATGGTGATCCGCATTCCCGGTTTCATCATCACCGGCGGCAACGATCAGGGTCAGCGCGGCCTCGGTCAGGCGACGCAGAATGTGATCGTCAATGGCGAGCGCCTGTCGAGCAAATCGGACAGTGTCGAGGACCAGTTGCGCCGCATCCCGGCGACCGACGTCGTCCGGATCGAACTGGTCGACGGCAATACGCTGGACATTCCCGGCCTGACGGGGCTGGTCGCCAATGTCGTCTACCAGAGCGACGGTGTATCGGGGCAATTCCGCTGGACGACCGGTTTCAGGCCCCACAACACCGAGGCTCAACTGTTTGGCGGCGAGATCTCGGTGACGGGCAGCAGCGGAAAACTCGACTACACCGTCGCCCTGTCCAATCCCAACGATCGCTTCGGTGCAGACGGCCCGATCACGATCACCGATGCCAGCGGCGAATTGATCGAACAGCAATATTCGATTCTCTCGGGCAAGTTCGACGAACCCAAGCTCGCTACCACGCTGGCGTACGATTTCGGCGGGGGCGTGCAGGCGAACCTCAACCTCAATTACGCGGAAGACTTTTACTACCGCAACGAACCGGAAATCGGCACGCCGGTCGTCGGGCCGGTGCGCACGCGCGAATTGCGCACGCATGAAGATGGACCGCAATACGAGATCGGCGGCGATATTCAGTTCCCGCTTGGTCCTGGCACGCTCAAGCTGATCGGGCTGGAAAGCTACGAACGCGACAATTTCACCCAGACGCTGGTTGACCGTTTCGACGATGGCAGCACGGCCACGGGCTTCCGTTTCGACCAGACGAACGGCACTGGCGAACGGATCGGGCGCGCAGAATATAGCTGGAAACTGTGGCAGGCCGACTGGCAGCTTTCGGGCGAGGCGGCGTTCAACCGGCTGGATCGCCGCTCGGCCCTGTTCGAACTCACTCCCGAGGGCGAATTCGTCGAGCTGTCCTTCCCCGCGGGCACCGGCGGGGTTCGGGAAGATCGTTATGAGACCAGCCTCAGCTTTTCGCGCGCCCTGTCCCCGACAGTGTCGATCCAGGCGATCGGCGCGGTGGAATTCTCGAAGATCGAGCAAACCGGCGCCACGCCCAATTCGCGCAGCTTCAAGCGGCCCAAGGGCTCTTTTGCCGCGACCTGGAAGCCGTCGAGCGATTTCGACATCTCTTTGACATTGGCAAAGCGTGTCAGCCAGTTGTCGTTCGGGGACTTCCTCGCCAGCGTGTCGCTCAACAACGACAACGAAAATGGCGGCAACAACGAACTCGTCCCCTACCAGAGCTGGAACGTGGAGCTCGAGGCCAACAAGACTTTCGGGCCGTGGGGCTCGCTCAAGTTCGAAGCCCGCCAGGCATGGTTCGAGGATTTCATCGACTGGTTCCCGTTACCCAACGGCCGGGAGGCACGCGGCAACATCGGCGATGCGCGACGCCTGCATCTGGAGGCGAACGCAACGATCAAGATGGACCCGATCGGCTGGAAGGGCGCGCGCTTCGACGTCATTGCCGTCAAGCGCTTCATGTATGTCGACGACCCGTTCACCGGGATCGAACGCGGCTTTTCCTACGATCAGGAAGGCGCCCTGGAAATAGACTTCCGTCATGACATTCCGTCGACCGACTGGGCATGGGGTGCCAGCGTCGAACACTTCGACAGTGCTCCATATGCAAGACGTTACGAAGAGGGGCGCGAGTGGGAAGGCCCATTCTTCGACGCGCTCTTCATCGAAAACAAGGACGTGTTGGGGCTGACTGTCCGGGCACAGGCAGTGAATACGCTGCTTGGCGCGCGGAACTACATCCGCAGGAAAGTCTATGAAGGGTCGAGGCCGGATGGCGAGGTGCTGTTCAACGAGTTCGTGGATCGCCGGATAGGCCCGATTTTCCGTTTGACGATAAGCGGCGATTTTTAGGCCCATACTTGCAAAGCCATGCGAAGCTGGCAGTTTGCCGGCATGCGTATCGCTGCCCTGCCCTTCGTGGCACTCGCTCTTGCCGCTCCGCTTTCCGCTCAGCGGGCTGAGAGCGATGCGCGCACCTATCTGGACCGGATTGCCGCCATCGACGATGCAGGTCCTCAGTTGAATGCGGTCATCGCGGTCAATCCCGATGCTCCGCACGAAGCCGCCGAAGCAGAAGCGCAGGGCCTGCCGCTGGCAGGGCGCACGGTGCTGGTGAAAGACAATATCGAGACGCGCGAATTGCCGACCACCGCGGGAAGCCTGGCCCTCGCCAACAATATGACCGGCCGCGACGCACCGTTAATCGCCCGCATGCGTGAAGCGGGCGGCGTTGTCCTCGGCAAAACGAACCTCTCCGAATGGGCCAATATCCGAGACACTAATTCGACCAGCGGGTGGAGCGCAGTCGGCGGCCTCACACGCAACCCGCACGCAATCGACCGCAACACCTGCGGCTCGTCATCCGGTAGCGGCGCGGCCGTGGCGGCAAACCTGACCTGGGCCGCAATCGGCACCGAAACCGATGGTTCGATCACCTGTCCTGCAAGCGTCAACGGGATCGTTGGCTTCAAACCGACCGTCGGCCTTGTAAGCCGCACGCATGTGGTGCCGATCAGCCACTCGCAGGACACCGCCGGCCCGATGGCACGCAGCGTCGCCGATGCCGCACTGCTTTTGAATGCAATCGCGGGGAGCGACCCTGCAGATAGCGCAACCGCCGACACCGATTCACGGCTCACGGATTTCACCGCAGGGCTGGCGACCGCATCGTTGGCAGGCGTTCGGATCGGCGTGCTGGTGAATGCGATCGGGAATCGCACCGACGTGCGCAAGGTCTTCGAGGTGGCGCTTGCAGACCTGCGCTTGGCGGGTGCTGAGATTGTCGAGATCGACGCTAAAGAGCCGGAAGGCATGGGGGCCGCCGAATTCACGGTACTGCTGTACGAACTGCACACCGACATGGCTGCTTATCTCGCGACCTTACCCGGCGAGGACACCCCGCGTGACCTCGCTGACCTGATCGCCTTCAACCTGGAAAACGCCAACAGCGAACTGCGCTGGTTCGGCCAGTCCCTGTTCGAGGCGGCGCTCGAAACCGAGGACGAAGGCACCTATCGCGAGGCGCGCGCAAAATCGCTCCGGCTGGCAGGCGAAGAAGGTATCGACCGTCTCCTCGAACAATATGATGTCGAAGTCCTCGTCGCTCCTACGCGCGGCCCTGCCTGGACCAGCGACCTCTTGAACGGGGACAATTACAACGGCAGCATTGGCGCAGGCTCACTCGCGGCAATTGCCGGCTATCCGCACCTGACCGTTCCGATGGGCGCAGTAGAGCGGCTGCCGGTGGGCATAAGTTTCATGGGCGGCAAATGGGCCGACCACCGTATGTTGCAGCTTGGTGCGGCTTACGAGCGCGCTCGCACTGTCGCCATCCCGGAACCGTCGCTGAGGCGTTGGTCGCCCGACGGCTGACGGCTCGGGCGAAATGGCATTCCGAACGACAAGGGGCGGCGAACCATAATCCGCCGCCCCTCGGGTGATACCGGTTCGACCGGGCTTATTTCTTGGCGGGAGCCTTCTTGGCCGGAGCCTTCTTCGCGGCAGGCTTCTTGGCTGGTGCCTTCTTTGCAGCCGGCTTGTCCTCGGCCTTCTTGGCCGAAGCTTTCTTGGCCGGAGCCTTCTTCGTAGCAGGCTCTTCTTCCGCCTTCTTCGATTCGGTCTTTTTGGCAGCTGCCTTCTTGGCGGGCGCCTTCTTCTTCGGCTTCTCTTCGGTGGTCTCTTCAGCCTCGATCGCCGCCTCGAGTTCCTCGCGCGTCACTTCGCGGTCGGTGATCTCGGCCTTGTCGAACAGGAAGTCGACGACCTTGTCTTCATAGAGAGGCGCGCGCAGTTGGGCAGCAGCCATCGGTTCGGACTGGACGTACTGGACGAACCGCTCACGATCTTCCGCACGATATTGCTGGGCCGCCTGCTGGATGAGCATGTTCATCTCGTTGGCATTGACCTCGACGCCGTTCTTCTGACCGATTTCCGAAAGCAGCAGGCCAAGGCGGACACGACGCTCGGCGATATTGCGGTAATCGTCCTTCTCGTCTTCCATTTCCTTGAGCATGGCTTCGGTGTCGTCCGACTTCGCGGCTTCCTGTTGCAGCTGGGCCCAGATCTGATCGAACTCCGCATCGACCATTCCCTGCGGCACGGCGAAATTGTGACCTGCAGCCAGTGTATCGAGCAACTGACGTTTCATCTGCGTGCGGGTCAGGCCCGAGGTTTCCTGCTCCAGCTGGCCGCGCAGCAATTCCTTCAGCTTGTCGAGGTTTTCGAGGCCGAGATTCTTGGCGAATTCGTCGTCGATCTTGGTGTCGGTCGGGACTTTAACCTGCTGCACGGTGACGTCGAATTCGGCTTCCTTGCCTTTCAGGTTTTCCGCCGGATAGTCTTCGGGGAAGGTCACCGTGATGGTCTTCTTGTCGCCGGTCTTCACGCCAGTGAGCTGCTCTTCGAACCCGGGAATGAACTGGCCGGCGCCGATCGTTAGCGGCGTGTTTTCCGCCTTGCCGCCATCGAATTCGGTGCCGTCGACACGGCCGACGAAATCGATGATCAGCTGGTCGCCATCGGCAGCCTTCCTGGTTTTGGCGGCATCCTTGTAGCTCTTGTTATTCGAAGCGATCCGCTCGACAGCTTCGTCGACCTGCTTGTCGGTCACCGGAACGGTCAGGCGCTCAAGCTTGAGACCTTCGACTTCGGGGGCCTCGACTTCGGGCAGCACTTCCAGCTCGACGGACAGCGAAGCATCCTTGCCCTCTTCATACCCCTCCTCGAGTTCGACCTTGGGCTGCATGGCCGGCCGCAGCTTGTTTTCGGCCATCACCTTGTCGACCGATTCGCGGATCATGTCGTTCACGGTCTGGGCATGCAGCTGTTCGCCATGCATCTTGCGTACGAGATTCGCGGGCACCTTGCCCGGGCGGAAGCCGGGCATCTTCACCTGCGGGGCGATCTTCTTGACTTCGCTGTTTACGCGCTCGTCGATTTCCTTGGCCGGAATGCTGACGGTGTAGGCGCGCTTGAGGCCCTCGTTGGTGGTCTCTTTGATCTGCATGGGTTGAAACTCGTGACTTTCCAAATGCGACAATGTGCGAGAGGCTCGCGCCGGGGCGGCACTGGTGCGGGCGAAGGGACTCGAACCCCCACATCTTTCGATACTGGTACCTAAAACCAGCGCGTCTACCAGTTCCGCCACGCCCGCAAACCCGAACGAAGCTGCGCGAAAGGCGCTAGCTCCTCCGCGTGTAGGCGCGTGCCTCTAGTCGGATGAGACCAAATGCGCAAGCGCGGCGACGGGTGAGGGAACAGGTTCGAGCGATCGACCGTTTCCGATGTATGCGCGAATATGAAAAACCGACCACGCCCGCCAACACCCCGCCGGTCATCGATCCGAAGGTGAAACCCAAGACTTCCGCCGAAATGGAAGCCGAGGGAGAACACGAAGGCGAGGTCTTGGAGCACTCGGCCGACGAGGACGAGATCGAGGTCGAAAAGGCGCTGAGCGCCGCGCAGGAAGGCGGGAGCGATGGTGCGGGCGAATCCGCACTGGACACCCTTCCTCCCGATTGAGGACATAGTGATGGCAACCCAACCTGACCCTAACCCTGACACGATCGATCCCGGCGCGCCCGACGAGATGCCGCCGGACAGCCTGCCCGATGAGGCTCCGATGCAGGAACCGCCGGGATTCGAACCGCCGCAACCCGATTTCGACGAACCCGACCGCAGCCCGGTGGAAACGCCGCCGCCCGATTGATCTTGCCCGGCCTGGCGCTGCACAGTATCGGCGCGCCATGAGCGAAGAAACCAGAAGCCAGACCCCGCCCGACCGCCTCTCGGTCAATCCGAAAAGCGAACACTTCCAGGTCGAGGTGCTCCAACGCGGCGTGGGAATCCGCTTCAAGGGCAAGCAGCGTACCGATATCGAGGAATATTCGATTTCCGAAGGTTGGGTGCGCGTACAGGCTGGCAAGACGGTGGACCGCCGCGGCAATCCGCTGACCCTCAAGCTCAACGGTCCGGTGGAAGCATGGTTCGAAGATCTGGGCGACGATCCGCCCATCGCCAAGGCGGACTGACTATCCGTAAAGGTCGTGCCGCACAGTTGATCATGCTGCGGCTCACAGCCGTACTGTAAGCCCGGAACCGGCGGCATGCGCTTGCAATGCGGCGCGTAAAGCGCCACTTGCCGCGCCATAATGATCCCCTCCTCAGCCAAACCCACGGTCATCATCATCGGCCGCCCGAATGTCGGCAAATCGACGCTGTTCAACCGGCTGGTGGGCAAGCGGCTGGCCCTGGTCGACGATCAGCCCGGCGTCACGCGTGACCGGCGTTTCGGCGATGCGGTGATTGCGGGGCTCGAGTTCCAGATCGTCGATACGGCCGGATGGGAAGATGAAAATCCCGACACCCTCCCCGGCCGCATGCGCAAGCAAACCGAGGTTAGCCTCGAAGGGGCGGATGCCGCGCTGTTCGTGTTCGATTCGCGCGTGGGCATCACCCCGCTCGACGAGGAAATCGCCCGCTGGCTGCGCGGGCAGGAGGTGCCGGTGGTACTTGTCGCGAACAAGGCCGAGGGCAGCCAGGGCGACGCTGGAATCTTCGAAAGCTTCTCGCTGGGCTTTGGCGAACCCGCCGGCATCAGCGCCGAGCACGGCGAGGGTATCGCGGACCTGTTCGATCATTTGTGGCCGATTATCGGCGCCCAAGCCGAAGGCTCCGAAATCGCAGCGCGGGTCGATGAGGACGACGAGGAAGCTCTTCTTGCAGGGCCCCTCAAACTCGCAATCGTCGGCCGCCCGAACGCGGGCAAATCGACGCTGATAAATCGCCTGCTCGGCGAAGACCGCCTGCTGACGGGTCCCGAGGCCGGTATCACCCGCGATTCGATCGCCATCGACTGGCAATGGCAAGACCCGATCATCGGCAATACGCGTGATGTTAGACTAATTGATACCGCCGGAATGCGCAAAAAAGCGCAAGTGATCGACAAGCTCGAAAAGCTCTCCGTCGCCGATGCTCGCCGCGCCGTGGACTTCGCGGAAGTTGTGGTGTTGCTGCTTGATGCCACCCGTGGGCTCGAGGCTCAGGACCTCAAGATTGCCAGTATGGTGCTGGATGAGGGACGCGCGCTGATGATCGCGATCAACAAGTGGGACGTGGCCGAAGGGGCAAGCGCTCTGTTCAATGGTATTCGCGATGCTCTGAACGAGGGGCTTGCTCAGGTTCGTGGCGTGCCGCTCTTCGCCGTCAGCGCCAAGACCGGCAAGGGTCTGGACCAGATGCTCGGTGCCGCCTTCGAGCTGCGTGAGGCGTGGAGCCGCCGCGTGCCTACCGCCGCGCTTAACCGTTGGTTCGACGACGCCTTGGAAGCCAATCCACCTCCGGCGCCGAAGGGCAAGAGAATCAAGCTGCGTTATATCACACAGGCCAGCATCCGCCCACCACGTTTCGTGGTATTCGGGACGCGGCTCGATATGCTTCCAAAGAGCTACGAGCGCTATCTCGTCAACGGTATTCGCGACAAGCTCGGCTTCGACGCGGTACCGGTGCGCGTGGTACTGAAAAGCCCGAAAAACCCGTACCAGAAGGATTGAGCGCCATGCTGCTCGACATCCTTGTTGCCCTGCCTGGAAGCGAATTACTCGAGCGGACCAGCTCGAGCCTGCGCGTTCAACAGGTTGTACAGCTCAGCCTCGCTCCAGCCTTTCTGCTCGCCGGTATCGGCGCGGTCATGAATGTCATGACAAACAGGCTGATCTGGGTCGCGAACAAGATCGAACGAATCTTGGATGCCGGCGAGGATGGCGATGTAGCTGCCATGCGCGCAGAACTGCCAGCTTTGGAAAAGAGGCGCATCTTCGCGCAACGTGCCGTGATGTTCAGCACAGCATCCGCGCTGGCGATCAGCATCGTTATCGTTCTGCTCTTCGTCAGCGCCTTCGTGTATGCACCCCTCGGCACCTTGGTCGCCATAACTTGGGTCGGCTGCATGGGTTTGCTGGTTGCTGGTCTTGGCTCGTTCCTGATGGAAACCCGCACGGCCGCGAAACGCAATCGTGAACGCATGCGCGAACGCAGGGATGCCGTAACGTCCTGACGCTTTCTGCGCACTGCTGACGATCAGCCGAAGTCAAATTCGCGACAATTGGCACAGAACCGTCTGCTGTTGTTCATCTCCGCGTGCCATAACATCCACCGGGGCAAGAGAGGTGAGAGATGACCAAGCTCCGCGTTGCGATCCACGGGAAAACCGAACTCCAAGACGAAGATTTCGCTCTCGAGGCGCTCGACATCGCCACTGCGCTCACGATCGCCGATATCAACGTCGGCCGGGGTGGCGCGGAAATCTGGGATGGAGAACACCGCCTCGCCCGTCTTTCCAAGCATGGCGGAGTTCACGCAACCTTTTGGCGACTCAACTGAGGGATCAGGCTGACAATCAGTCGTCCTCACCTTCGCCCGCTGGCTTGCTGTTCAGCTGGACATAGTTTTCCAGGCCCATCCGCGCAATCATGTCGAACTGGGTTTCGAGGAAGTCGACATGATCTTCCTCGCTTTCGAGAATGCGTTCGAAGATTTCGCGACTGGTGTAATCCCGAACCTCTTCGCAGTGGGCGATAGCGTCCTTGAGCAGCGGTATCGCTTCCATCTCCACGGCCAGATCGGCCCTCAGGATTTCCTCCACCGTCTCGCCGACCTTCAGCTTGTGAATCGCCTGAAAGTTGGGAAGTCCGTTCAGGAACAAGATCCGCTCGGCCAACACGTCCGCGTGCTTCATTTCGTCGATCGACTCGTGTCGCTCGTACTCGGCCAGTTTCGTCACGCCCCAGTCGGCCAGCACGCGATAGTGGAGCCAGTACTGGTTGATGGCGGTCAGTTCGTTTGTGAGCGCCTTGTTGAGGAACTCGATGACCTTCGGATCGCCTTTCATGCCTGCGGCTCCCTGTCGCTTGTTAGGCGGCACCTATGCGCCTCCAGCTGGGTACTTGGCAAGGGTCAAATCCGGAAAAAACGGCAGAATTCCGCCAGTCGCAAGCGATTCGCGTTAGCGGAAAATCACGCTGCGGCGGGCACAAATCCCAGTTCGCGTTCTTCTTGCAAGATACACTCGGCCTCGTCGAGGCACGAACCGCAGCTAGGCATTTTGCCCAAGGCAGCATAGCATGCCTCCGCATCGCCGGACACGTCATGCGCGGCGCGACGGAGGTCGCTTTCTCTGATCGCATTGCAGATGCAAACGTACACTAGAAAACTCCTGCGACTGACTCGCAAGAGCGTTTGTAGTGAGAGTTGTTCTCAATAGCAAGCGATTGCGCTATCGCTTCAAGGGAAATATCTGGCGGTAGGTAAGGCAACGCCACAGCCATTCGAGCGGACCGAAACGATAGCGCTCCAACCAGGGCTTGGACCAGATCAGCATCACCGCCCATGTCACGATCACGACAAGATAGAGTTCTCCACGACCGAGTTTGCCGAACAGACCGCCTGCCCACCCGTGGAAAACAAACAGCATCAGTACTGAGGTGCCGAGATAATTGGTGAATGCGACGCGCCCTGCGGCCGAAATGCGTTCGGCCAGCGAACCGCTTGCGCGTTGACCCCAAAGTGCGAGCAGCGCGACCAGTCCGAAGATGGCCAACCCGCATGGAATCTTCGACCATCCGGCCATGGCCGCGAGTGTGCCGTAGTAGGTCAGCCCGCCATCCTTGGCCCATAATGCAACCGGTACGGTCAACGCCGTCCCGGCAAGTAGCAGCGACCAACCCCATTTTCGCAGACGCCCCGCTTCGATTCCCCCGTCGAAAAGCCCATAGCGATATGCAGCCATCCCGATCATCATGAGCGGCAACGTTTCGAACCAAAACATGAAAAGATAGAAGGGCAGTTCTTCGGTATGGGCTGAAAAATTGTACTGCACCCACTCTCCATAGTTGCCGCTCGAGATTAACCCTGTCTCCAGTTCGCCCTCGGCGAGAGCTTCCTGTTTGTCCGCCTCAAGTTCATCGGCCATCTGCGCGAACGCTGGGCGCTTGCCGAAGTCGGTATCCGCTATAACCGGGAGGAAGCCGAGGAAACCGCCATAAAGCAGCGCCCCACCGAGATATCCGAACAGCCCCAGCACAAGTTGCTTGCGCCGCGACAAGCCAACGAACAACAGTGCCGCCATGCCCGCGCAAGCATAAAGAAAGAGAATGTCTCCGCGCCAGATGAAGAAGTAGTGGAACAGGCCGAACAGGCCGAGCCAGAACAGTCTCTGTATCTGCAGCCAGGCGCCCTGTTGCCGAGCCCATGCTTTTTCCAGGAACAGGTACATGCCAGCACCGAACAGCAGGGAAAACAGGCCCCGCATCTTGTTGTCGATCAGCACGAACTGGGCCACCCACATCCAGTCTTCCGTCTCGCTATGCACGACAGCAAAGGCACCGGGAAACATATATGCCGTCATCGGCTGTCCGAAGGCGACGATATTGGCCGCCAGTATTCCCATGACCGCGATACCACGGATGAAATCGAGACTGCTTATCCTGCCGGTGCTCGAAGCGGCGATTGGTGCGGCGGCAGCCTGCTCTGTCATGTCAGGTGTGCCATCGTTGTTATCGTGCATACAGTCTCCCTGGAGGACCGTATTATCACGGTAAATCACATTGCCAAGCGTCTGTCCTTAGCGTGTGACGAGGCAATCCAGCCCGCTGCGTTTGAGAGAAGTGCAGGCCGCGTCTGCCTCGCCGCGCGTGGAATAGCCGCCCGCCGAAAGTACCGTTAGATTGGCAGACTTTACGAGAAGGCGCTCGTACCCCGCGATTTCGGATCGACCCGAAAGCCGTCCCCACAGACGTTCGGCATTGCCCGGCACGCCGAAAGCACCGAGTTGTACTTTCCACGGCCCGGACGGCTTTGCTCCGGATACGGGTAGCGCGGGTGTCGCAGCAGGGCTGCTCGTGGCTACCACCGCCTGCCGCGTGGGCATTTCGTAGTTCCGGCTCGCGACCACCTCGGGACGTGGCGTGGGTACCGTGTAGTCCGCCCCTGCCGCAAGGAACGCGGACGGCTCGCTAGAGTCCCGAGTCGCACCGACCCCGAGCGCGAGATCGATGGCTGCCAGTTCTCTCGCTCGTGCCGCGTCGGCATCGGCCTTCAAGGTGGCTGCCAGCGTTTGTGCTTCCTGGCGATCCTCCAACGATATGTACTCGTCCATCTGGACAAGCGCTCCGCGCGCCTGGGGGAGCCCCGTGGAGTTGGCAAGCGTCAGCAAGGCATAAGCGCGGCCCCAGTCTTTCTCGACGAGATCGCCATTGAAGTGGGCGATGCCGAGCAGATACTGCGCACGCGGGTCGCCGCGCAGCGCAGCAGCGGAAACGAAAGGCATCGCTTCTTGACGTGCACCACGCTGGAAGAGCAACAATCCGTAATTGTCGGCCGCCTTCACGTGCCCCTGCGCTGCAGCCTTGGCATAGAGCGCTTCGGCCTGAGCAAGGTCGGCATACACCCCACGCCCGAGTCTGTAAGCTTGCGCCATGTTGAACTGTGCATCGGGGTCACCCGCGGCCGCAGGGTCTGCCCATTCGCGCACGGCATTGGCGAAGTCACCTTGCGTCCAAGCGTCGACGCCCGCTTTGACATCGGCCAGGGCCGATGTCGAAAAGCCGATTGCGGCGGCCGCAATGCCGGCCATCCATGCCGCTTTCGCCAATCGTAGCATTGCGCACCCCTTACCTGCGACGACGTGCCCAAGCGCGCCGGATAGGCTGCACCCTATAGTAAATCAGCTCTTAGCAAAATGTTGCCACGCAGAGCTCCTCACGGGCGTGCCCATAAGTGTCGGCGGGTTAACCTAAAATTAGGGCTGGTCTGCGATTGCCATGACAACACCGCTGCATAAGTTCGCAGCACCGTGAATTGGATAAAGGCGCAAACCAGGGGGACCAAGTCTTGCGTGTACTGGCATTGGCATCGCAGAAGGGCGGATCGGGGAAAACCACCCTCTCGGGACATCTCGCCGTTCAGGCCCAGCGCGCTGGCGCAGGCCCGGTCGTCCTAATCGACATCGACCCGCAGGGATCGCTGGCCGACTGGTGGAACGAGCGTGAGGACGAATATCCCGCCTTCGCCCAGACCACGGTCGCCCGCCTGGCTACCGACCTCACCATCCTGCGCCAGCAAGGCTTCAAGCTTGCGGTGCTCGATACACCGCCGGCAATCACAATGGCCATCCAATCGGTCATCTCGGTGGCCGAACTGATCGTCGTTCCGACCCGCCCCAGTCCGCACGATCTGCGCGCGGTAGGCGCGACGGTCGATCTGTGCGAACGCGCGGGCAAGCCGCTGGTATTCGTCGTCAACGCCGCCACCCCCAAGGCCAAAATCACTTCGGAAGCCGCCGTCGCGCTATCGCAGCATGGCACGGTTGCGCCGATCACGCTCCATCACCGGACCGATTTCGCCGCTTCGATGATCGACGGCCGCACGGTTATGGAGGTTGATCCAGAAAGCCGCTCGGCCGCCGAGGTCACCGCCTTGTGGAAGTATATCGCCGATCGTCTGGAAAAGAACTTTCGCCGCACGATCTTCGCCGCACCGAACATGCAAAGCGCAATTCCCGGTGCTCATCGCCCCGCAGGCGGCTTCGGCCGCCGAGTGGCACAATAAGAAGCTGAGGGCGGAGACTGCCGGATGTCTGACGCCAATTTCGCCTCGCTTTCTTCCACCCTGCTGGCACGCAAGGGCGGCGCCAAGCCTGCCATGCGGCCGCAATCGGGAATCCCGGGTCCGGTCGACGGCAAGGAAGCCGCCGCCAATCTCGAAGATCTCGGGTGGAACGATATGGGCGACGAAGGTCCCAACGGACCATCGCCTCTGCAGGAAAAGGTCGTGGCCATCGCGCCTAATGCAGGCCTGCGCCGCGCTGCCAATGAAAGCGGCGCACCCAACCAGGTACGGGAATCGCTGAACAAGATTCAGGCACAACTCGACCGGCCCGCCCAGCCCAGGCCGGTGTCGCGCAAACCTGCCGCCGCGCAGGGCAAGCGCGCAGCTTTCACCCTGCGCCTCGACCAGGAGCGCCATCTGATGCTGCGACTGGCGTGCACCGTTCGCGGCCGAAGCGCGCAACAATTAGTGACCGATGCGCTCGATGCGTTGCTCGCGGAAATGCCGGAAATCGCAAGCCTTGCTGCCCAGGTGCAGCATCGCGGCAAATAGAACTGACGACGTGGGATCGCCTGTAAGGGGGTAAGAATGAGTACCGAGACGAAAGCCAGGAACAAGCGGTTCGTCCAACTCGCCGTCACCACGGCGCTGGCTACTACCGCACTGACGGCATGTACCGGGCAGGTAGCACCAAGCCATGCATACTCGGCAGCGCATGCCGAAAAGGCATTGGCCAAAGGCAAAATCTCGAAGGGTGTTCAGCATGCCGAAGCCGCCGTGCTGGCCAACCCGCGCGACGCCTATACACGCACGCTGCTCGGCAACGCCTATCTCGAAGATGGCCGGTTTACATCGGCGACAGCCACGTTTGCCGAAGCCATCGAGTTGGGTGACACCGCTGCGCGGACGATCATCAGCTACACGCTCGCGCAGATTGCCGTCGGTGACCAGCCGGGTGCGCTCGATACCCTTCAGCGCTTCGAAGCTACGCTCGATCCTGCCGATTTCGGTCTGGCTATCGCACTAGCCGGCCGACCGGACTATGGCGTTCATGTTCTAAGCAACGCGTTGCGCGGCGGTCAGAATACGCCGAAAGTTCGTCAGAACCTAGCCTATGCCTATGCACTGCAGGGTAACTGGCGCGCGGCCCGTATTATGGCGGCTGAAGATGTGCCTGCTGGCGAAGTCGGCGATCGGATGGCCGAATGGGCAGCAATGATCCATCCAGAAGCCTTCACGCTTCGTGTGACCAGCCTGCTCGGCGTCCAGCCACAGGTCGATCCGGGGCAGCCGAAGATGCTTGCGTTGGCCAACCACCCCAGCATCGACATGCTCGCCGCTGCAACAGTGGAAGAGCCGGTTGTGGAAACGCCCGAGAGCGATTTCGCCTTTGCCGCCGAGTTGCCCGCCATCGACCCAACACCGGCGACATACGACAGCGCGGACGCAGCCTTGGCCGACGCTGGCCTCACCCCCAGCAACGGTGGTGTCCGCTTCGTCTCGAACGAAGTCGTCCAGAGTACGCCCGCAAAGGCCAGCAAGCCGGTCGTCTCGCCGACCAGCGGGAACTCGGCTCGAGCCGCTGCCAGCCTCGTGCGTGGCGGGAATTACAATGTTCAGCTCGGTTCGTATTTTTCCATGTCGGACGCCAACGAAGCCTGGAAGCAATTCCAGAAGCGTTACCCTGAACTCGGGGATGCCGAGCGGGTGATCACCAAGGCGCGCGTCAACGGCAAAATCTACTATCGTGTCGCCGCCGCCGGCTTTGCGAAGGCATCTGCCCAGTCAATGTGTCGCACGGTCAAGGGTAAGGGCGGTGGCTGCATCGCCTATGCGTCAAACCGTCCGCTGCCGGGCGCAATCGACGTCATCGATAACGACGTACGGGTTGCGGCGCGCTAAGAGAATTCCGCACACTTCATCGTAATTGCGAAAACCCCGCCCGGAGCAATCCGGGCGGGGTTTCTCGTTTGGCCTAAAGGTCGATCAGAACGCCGCCCTTGTAGAGCGCGCTGACACGGCCCTGCGTCGGCTGACCGTCGAAGGGCGTGTTGCCGGCCGCAGCTTCCATTTTGGCGCTCTGGATGATCCAAGGCTTTTCGGGGTCGATTATCGCGATATCGGCTTCCAGACCCGCCGCAATCGCGCCTGCTTCTACGCCGAGAATGCGCGCTGGCGCCATCGCGATCAGTTCGAAAGCCTTGACCAAGTCGATCACCTCGTCGCGCACAAGGGAAAGCGTCATCGCCAACAAAGTTTCGGCTCCGGCCATTCCTGGCTCGGCATCTGAGAACGGGAGGCGCTTGTCCTCCGGTCCGCGTGGATCATGCCCACTGGCAATGACATCGATCGTGCCATCTCTGATAGCTTCGCGCACAGCGTGTCGGTCTTCCTCGCTGCGCAGCGGAGGGGAGAGGCGCGCAAAGGTACGGAAATCGACAGTCGCGAGATCCGACAGCATGAAATGCGCGGGGGTAACCCCGCAGGTCACTCTCGCTCCACGCGCCTTGGCCCCGCGGACGATATCGAGTCCGGCCTTCGTGGTGACCTGCCGAAAATGAATGCGCGCAGCGGCCATCTCGGCCAACGCGATATCGCGGGAGATGGCAATAGCCTCAGCGTGGGCCGGCGCGCAGGGCAGGCCGCGGCGTGTGGCAACCTCACCCGCTGTGGCGACCGCTGCGCCAACCAGCGCCGCGTCCTCGGCATGAGCGATGACTGTCATGTCCAGCATCGCCGCATATTGGAGCAAACGCAGCATGACTCCCGAATCTGCAATCCATTGACGTCCAGTAGCGACGCCGCGGGCGCCCGCCTCGCGCATAAGCGCAAGTTCGGCAATTTCCCGCCCATTGATACCGCGTGTCGCGGCGGCGAGAGGGTGGACCCAGAAATCGGGCTTGCCGCTCTTTGCAATGTAAGAGATGCGGCTCGGCAGGTCCAAGGGCGGCGACTGATCCGGCATCAGAGCCGCGCGGGTGATTCCACCGAAGTGGAAGGCGGGCTTGTCGACCGCGAACACGCCAAGATCCACCAGACCCGGCGTGACCAGCCTGCCCCCGGCGTCGATGACTTCATCGTTTTCATGCGGTTGGCCACAAATTTCGTCGATGCGACCGTCGACCAGTCGCACGGTCCCTTCACGCACGCCTTCGCGCGTCACGATCCGGCCGCCGGAGATTGTCAGCGGGCGCTGCTGCTTCATTCCGCTTCTCCCCATCCATTGACGCCCCGCGCGCGGCGCGTCAATATGTCGAGTGCGGCCATACGCATGGCGACGCCCATTTCGACCTGCCGTGTTATGATCGATCGATCGATCATATCGGCCACCTCACTATCGATCTCGACCCCGCGATTCATTGGCCCAGGGTGCATGACCAGTGCGGTCTTAGCCGCCTTGCCCAAGCGCTTTTTCGTAAGGCCGTACAGGTGGTGATACTCGCGCGCCGAAGGGATGAACTGTCCGCTCATGCGTTCGGTCTGTAGCCGCAGCATCATCGCGACGTCCGCCCCTGCAAGCGCTGCGTCGAAATCATGGAACACTTCGGCGCCCATCGCTTCGATACCCATTGGCACTAGCGCAGGCGGCGCGCAAAGACGGACCGTCGCGCCGAGCGCCTGCAGACACAGCAAGTTTGAGCGGGCCACGCGACTGTGCAGGATATCGCCGCAGATCACGATCGTGAGGCCAGTGAAATCCTCCGCCATCTCGCCCCTCTCGCGCAAGGAGTGACGCAGCGCCAGCGCGTCAAGGAGCGCTTGAGTCGGGTGTTCGTGCTGTCCATCGCCCGCATTAAGTACGGGACAGTCGACCTTGTCCGCGATCAACTGGGTCGCCCCGCTGGAACCGTGGCGTATCACGATTGCATCGGCCCGCATGGCATTGAGCGTGATCGCCGTATCAATCAGCGTTTCGCCCTTCTTCACGCTCGATTGCGCAGCGTGCATATTGACGACGTCCGCGCCCAGCCGCTTTCCTGCGATTTCGAAGCTCAACAATGTACGGGTGGAGTTTTCAAAGAAGGCGTTGATTACGGTCATACCCGACAGCAAGTTTTCATGTTTGGTCGCCTGCCGGTTCAACGTCACCCACTGTTCCGCTTCATCGAGCAGGAAGAGGATTTCGTGTCGCTCAAGATGGCCGATGCCGATCAGGTCGCGGTGCGGGAACGCGAGCGCGCCCGCAGGATAGCGGGCCGCATGGGGCGAGTTTTCCGTTGATGTCATTGAGACCACGCCCTTAGTCGAGGCCAGTGGCGCGCTCAAGCGCTTTCCAGTGGCAATGCGTCGCGCCCTTCCCTAACTCGGGGGCAACAGGAGATTACTGACATGCGTTTCGCTGGAAAGGTCTGGCGCCTTTTGGTCGGCATCAAGGACGGGCTGGTACTCGTTTTCATGCTGCTCTTCTTTTCCGCTCTCTTCGCGGTGCTGACCGCGCGACCCAGCCCGGCATCGGTGCGCGACGGAGCGCTGCTGCTGGACCTCAACGGCATCGTCGTGGAGGAACGTACCGAAATAGATCCCGTCGAAGCGTTGCTTGCGGGGCAGGCCCCGATGGGCGAGTACCAGGCACGCGATCTCGTCCATGCGCTGAACGAAGCAGCCGAGGATGAACGAATTGCCGCCGTCGTGCTCGATCTCGATCGCTTTATCGGCGGCGGTCAAGTGCACTTGCGGGATGTAGGCGAAGCGCTCGACCGCGTCCGTGCCGCCGATAAGCCGGTACTGACTTACGCAACGGCCTATACGGACGATGCGATGCTGCTTGCCGCGCATGCGAGCGAAGTCTGGGTCAACCCGCTCGGCGGTGCAGTAGTAGCGGGGCCTGGGGGCGAAAGGCTCTACTACGCAGGCCTTCTGGAAAAGCTGAAAGTGAACGCGCGCGTGTACAAGGTCGGAGAGTATAAGAGCGCCGTCGAACCCTATAGCAGCACCGGTATGTCCGAACTGGCGCGCGAGAACGCACGCGCACTCTACGAGACACTATGGGAGGAATACCGCGCAAACCTCAAGAAGGTGCGGCCAGGAGCAGACATCGAGCGTATCACGACGCAGCCCGTCGAGTGGGTGGCGGCCGCTCGCGGGGACTTGGCAACGGCGGCGCTGCAGGCTGGACTTGTCGACAAGCTCGGCAACCGCTCCGATTTCGAGAAGCGCATCGTCGAGCTGGTGGGCGAGGACGAATGGGGCGAAGGCCCGAACGCCTATCCGCACACGACGCTCACCGCATGGTTGGAGGACAATCCCCTGTCCAGCACGGGCAAGCCCATTGGCGTGATCACCGTTGCAGGCGAAATCGTCGACGGCGAGGCAGGGCCGGGTATGGCGGGTGGCGACCGCATCGCGACGTTGCTCGACGAAGCGCTCGAAGACGATCTGGCCGGCCTCGTGGTGCGCGTGGATTCGCCCGGCGGATCGGTTCTGGCGAGCGAAATGATCCGCGACGCCATTCTGCGCCACAAGGCGCGCGACATCCCGGTGGCCGTCTCCATGGCCAACGTGGCAGCGAGCGGGGGGTATTGGGTAGCCACGCCTGCCGACCGCATCTTTGCCGAGCCCGAAACCATAACCGGCTCCATCGGCATCTTCGCGGTGATCCCGACCTTCGAGGAAACAGCCGCCTTGGCTGGCGTGACCAGCGACGGCGTGCGCACCACTCCGCTCTCGGGCCAACCCGACATTATTGGCGGTTTCACCCCCGAAACCGACGCCATTATGCAGGCCTTCATCGAAAACGGATATGAGGATTTCCTCGCCCGCGTCGGTGAAGCACGCGGCATGACGCGCGACCAAGTCGATGCCGTAGGGCAAGGCCGGGTGTGGGACGGCGGCACGGCGCGCCAATTGCGGCTCGTCGACGAATATGGCGGTCTGCCCGAAGCGCTCGAATGGACAGCAGCCCAGGCCAAGCTCGGCAACAACTGGCATGTGCGTTATCTAGGTACCACGCCGTCGACCTACGACACGCTGCTTCGCCAGTGGCTGATCGGTGACGGAGAAGACGCCGAAACAGGGGGCGATGTGTTCGCCCGTATGGCGCAGGGTCAAAACTCGCTCGTATCGCAGATTGCAGCGGATGCAGACCGGCTGCTGGGAGCTAGAGGAGTGCAGGCCTATTGCCTCGCCTGTCCCGCGCCCAGGAACCGGCCGCAACGGCTGGACTCCGAAAACTGGCTCGTCAGGATCGTCGCTCAGCTCTTGGGGTGAGGCACTTGCAACGCATCGATTCGCGCAGTAAACGCCCGCCCCTGCCCATGGCTTGGTTTAAGCCACTACAACGGGCGGGCGCGTAGCTCAGTGGTAGAGCACACCCTTCACACGGGTGGGGTCGCAAGTTCAATCCTTGCCGCGCCCACCATCTTTTCAGATACTTAGAAGAGATAGTCCGCGTTTCCATGAAAAAAACATGAAAAACTAGGGTGGACATCCGCGAACATCAGCGGTGCTTTTCGGGTCTTGATCTTCCGATCCCTGGCTGAGCCAATTTCATCCGATTCAAGCATCGATCCAACAAGTTACCCCTTCTTCACGTTTCGCTGGCAGGTCTGAGCGCCAAAGAGCGAGAAGAATGATGTCATTTCACCGACCTATCCTCCCCGGCAAAGCAATCGAACTTGTTAAATCCCGCCACTTCGATGCCCCAGAAGAGCTTCTGGCCGATTACGCGGCCGCTGGGCTGATCAAGACTTATGCGCTGATGCGCGAGATACGGCCCGCAGGTGGCCCGACGAAGACGGTCAGGGATTCCCAGATTCCGCAAGAGGAATGGGCTCGAATCGTCGCTTCAGACAATGTCATGACAGCTTTGAACGGTGGCACAGTTCAACTGGACGGGTCCAAAATGCCGGGGGGACTACCGGCAATCCAGATAACCGGCATAAGCTTCTCCGAAGCGTCGCTGACCAAGATACTAGATCGCTATTGCGCGGATCCGTCCGTTCGCAGCCCAGCTGCCCCACCTAAGGCAAGCCCGACAACTCAAGAGAAGCCCCATAAACCATCGTCTGAGGATCAGAAACGGACTCAGGAGGCAGTGCTTCCAATCAAGGCCGGGGACCTAACGGCGTCAATTGCACAGACCATGCAAGCCACGGGGTTGGGTCGCACCAAGGTTGATCAATTGATGCGGAAAGGCGACCTAGTCAGAACCAAAGTCGGCTCCCGTGCGCTAATTACAGTTGAAAGCATAGAGCGCCTGGTCGGAGCTAAAGTCGCCAGATAACAATTTGCCGATTGGCGGTGGAAGGCACCCTCCCTGCAGCTGCAATAACGGTCGATTACTATGGCCGCTTTGCGCCCCATTCAAGACACTCGATCCGACGGCACTATTTTCAGAACCGGACATTCCCGTCGGGGAAACGATGAAATCGCTTTTCGTGGAGGAAGTTGCAAAATCTCGCTTACAAGAATATCTCGCAACAAGTGAACTGAAGAGGAAAGGACTTGGAACACATTCCTGCGGCCTTTTCAAAACCAGCGAAGTCAAAGATGAGGAGACGCCACCTATTGGCGCGCTTCCCTATCCCGCATCGGACGTCGCTCGACGCACCGTCCTGCACAACCAGAAGTTCGCAATGAGCAAGAGAAGCGGCAAAGCCCACGCGCAAAGCAGGATAGCCGTCGCTGCGGAACCGTTCGGCTCGCCATAGCCCCCCAGATCGAGGCTCAGCCCGAGCAACAAGGAACCAACGCCAATCGCCGCCTTCTGGGACAGGATGCAGAATGCGAAGATCGCGCCCTGTGCCTGGGCCCCCACAGTTCTCGCGATGGTCTCGGCCACATCCGCGATCAAGGCCCAGATCAAGGAATACGCACCGGCTGCGCCGAGCCCGATCAGAAAAGCGCCCACCTCCAGCCATTCCGTCGATATCTTCAGCATTATGTAGCAGGTGCAAAATCCCGCACCGGCCACGGCATAGGACGCTTGAAGCAACGTGGAGGAGCCAAACCGGCTCGATGGTAACAGCCAGACAAGAATGCCCACGAATTGCCCGACAACCATGGCCGTCAGCAGATCGGGTGCCCGTGTGATATCGCCGATAACTTCCGTCGCGACGTACAGGAGCGATTTGGGGAAAAGTGGCAGGCTCAGCGTGGTGAGGATGCCGATCCCGATGATCGCCCAAAAATGCCTTGATCTTCCGACAGCAGCGAAATGGCCAGCATTGTTGCGCGCTTCTGCCTGTTTTCCTGCGCTGGACTGATGGCGAGACCGGTCAATGCGTGCCACGGAACCATAGGATACGATCATCACGAAACACGATAGCACGGCTATTGCCAGCCCGGTTTTTGCAATGATCCCGGAAGCTGCGCCGCTTTCGGTGATCGGTCGCAGCAGCAGCGCCACGGCGAGGGTTGCAAGAGTGCTGAAGAAGAACCGGAAAATGACGATGCGAGAGCGCATGGCGCCGCCAGGAGCAACGATCATAATCAATGCATTATGCGGCAGATCGATCAGCGAATAGGCGATCCGAAACCCGAACAGGGCTGCGCCAATGGTGAAGAGGTTGGCCCAATCGCTGGCAGGCAAAGCGAAGATCGCCGCGAAGGTGATGGCGCACAGCGGTGCTCCTGACAGGATATACGGACCATAGCGTCCAAAACGGCCGTAGGTCCGGTCGCTTGCGACCCCCACAACCGGATCCAGCAGGGCATCTACGATAAGCGTGGACAGGATGAGCAGCCCGGCGATCGCGGGCTCGATATCGAGCATCTCGGTCAGGACGAACAGCAGCAGGACCTCGATCGAACTGGCCAGTATATTCTTGCCGAAATTCCCGGTCGAGTAGAGCAGCTGACGCGGCGCAGACAGATCGTCATCCATGTTCATTTGCTTCACGCTTGTCCTCAAGGGGGCCGGGAAACGCCTATGTGACGATGCTCTGCAAGAGCAGCGTTGCAATCGCTAAACGCATCAAATAGGTATCGTAAAGATATTTAATTGTGCCGGATTCTTCGATGACCTTCTTCTCACTCAAGCACGCCGGTGCAAGCCTGTGCGCAATGGCTGCGTTGCTGGCTGCTGGGTGTGCTCCGATACAGGCGGGGCCGTTGTCGACAGCTGTCCAGGCCGATCCCAGCATATCCGCGCTACAGTACATCGGCACGCATAACTCCTATCATATCGAGCCCCATCCCGGCATTTTCGAGCTGATGATGCAAAGCGGTTATCTCGAAAGCGAGGAATGGCCAGCCGATCGCCTGGTCCCCGCACTTTCCTTTACGCACAGACCGCTTGCCGAGCAGCTCGACCTTGGTTTGCGGCTGTTCGAACTCGATCTGCACGACGATCCGGACGGGGGGCGATTTTCTGACCCCGGAATATTCCGCGCCTTGCGTTTGGCGGGCAGCGATATTGACCTGCCTCCGGATTATCATGCCTTGCTTCGGCAACCGGGAATGAAGGTATTTCACACCGCCGATACTGATGTCGTAAGCACCTGCCCCCTGCTGTGGTGCAGTGCCTGTCGGAAATCCGCGAATGGTCGCGCTCGAACCCGGCGCACGTTCCCATCATTATCAAACTTGAGACGAAAGAAGGGCGCAAGCCCGCGGTTATGGACGCGTACGAGCCCACGGAGGGGGCGCCATTCGGCGACGCAGCCTTCGCGCGTTTGCATGAGGAAATCTACAGCGTCTTCGGGCGCGATGATCTGCTGCTGCCCAGCGATTTGCAGGGTGACTACCCTTCGCTGAATGCAGCCGTGCGTGCGCGCGGCTGGCCGTCCCTGGCCGCATCGCGCGGCAAGGTGATTTTCCTCCTGCTCGATGCGGAAGAGAAGCAACGGGAGTATCTGCAGTTTGTAGAGGAGAGCGAAGCCGATATGGTGCTTTTCCCTTCGCTTGGGCCGGAGGAGCCGCATACCGCATGGCTCCAGCGCGCGGACCCTGATGCGCCCGATATTGCGGCGCTCGTGAAGCAGGGCTTCTTGATCTACACGCGGGCCGACAAGCATACGACGCAAGCGCGCGAGAACGATGGCAGGCAGCGTAATCGTGCGATAGCCAGCGGAGCGCAGCTTATCGCCACGGATTTCCCCACGCCCGATCGCCGCTACAGCGACTACAGCGTTGCGATTGGGGATGGCTATGTCGGCTGCAATGGCCGCTATCAGGCTGAATCCTGCCTCTCGATAGACGGCGTATCGAAATAGGTCTTGTAGAGCGGCACGGCTGCCGCCCCCGCTACGCCGGCCGTATTTCCGAGCGAGGAGGCAAACAGGCGCGGTCGTGGCAGCATGACCCCCTCATCGCAAAAGCCCGGCCCATCGATGCGCGCGACCAGTTCCTGCATGATCTGGTATGGCAGGCGGCCGCCGACGATGATTGCTGTTGGGTCCAGAATGCGGGCAGTGACAGAAAGCCCTTCGCGCAGCTGGCGCGAGGCGCGATTGATCCAGTCTCGCAGTGCTGGATTGTCCTGCGGGGTAAGGTTCACGAGGTCCTCGAAATCCTCGATCGACGGGTCCTGCCGATGCAGCGTTTCCAACAGGTCCGTGCCGGAAGGTCGGGGGGCGTCGTTCGGGAATTGGACTCCGATGATGCCCGCATTGCCATGCTTGCCGCGATAAAGTCTGCCATCGAGGACCAGGCCGCCGCCAATACCGTGGCCGATATGGGCGAGGAAGAAGTCGTCGATGGTCTGCCCCACGCCCATCAGGCGCTCGCCCAAGGCCGAGCACGCTGCATCATTTTCGACAAAGATCGGAAACTCGATGGTGTCCTGCAACTGGCCTGCGACATTATCGACGCCAAGGGCGGGGAAGGCTGCGTGCGCGTTGATCCTGCGCCCATTGTCGATGAAGTCACCGGGCAAGGCAAAGCCGACCCCGATAAGCGAAGGGTGATCGATCTGCTGGGCTTCTAGCAGCGATTTGACCGAGGCATTGGCGCGGTAACCGAGTTCGCCAAGCTCATTGGTTTCCAGCTTGACGGCTTGCTGCGCGACGAGGCGACCGGTGAGGCTGACGATACCGACAATCATCGACTTGCGCGAAAAGTAGACCCCGGCCGCGAACGCCGCATCGCCGTTGATTGCCAGGGGGCGTGCGGGTTGTCCGCGCGCTCCGGTATGCTCGACTTCCTCGCGCAGCAGGCCAAGGCCGGAAAGCTCTTTCACGATCCGCGTGACCGACATCGTCGAAAGGTTCGTCAGCGGCCCGATTTTTACACGCGCGATCGGGCCGTGGCGCCAGATCACGTCAAGCACGCGGCGTTGGCTGTCTCCTAGGCCTTCGATTGGGGAATGCACCTGCATTCGCGCGAGATTAGATCAAAGGGACGAGAAGTCACCTCCTTATTAAATAACATAGTGATATGTAAAAATGTCATAATGCGGGGGTAGGCGGTCGCCCAGCAGAACTTCGAATCAACCGATTCTCGTTTTCACGGAGGGCACCCAATGACACGTCAATATCTCGCGCACTTACGCATCATTCGTTTGTCCGCTTCGCTGGCCGCTGTTGCAGCAACACTTGTCTCTCACGACGCCGCTTGGGCCCAGCAGGAACAAGACCGGCCGGAGCAGGATCAGGCGGAGAAGGAGGCCGAAGAGGATGAAAACACAATAGTCGTCTCGGGCATCCGCCTCGCAAACCAGCGCGCCGTCGAAGCCAAACGCGATTCCGACAAGATTATCGACGTTCTCGCCGCGGATGACCTGAACAAGCTGCCCGATCAGAACCTGGCCGAAGCTCTTGCGCGCGTTCCGGGCCTTACTTCCTTTCAGGATGAAGGGGCTGGCCTGTATGTTGGTATCCGTGGCCTGAGCCAGGAATTCGTCAATCTCACCATGGACGGGCTTGAAGTTTCGGTCGCCTCGCGCACCTTCGAGCGCAATCTGCGGGGGGCAAACCTCGAAGCCGTGCCGTCAACTTTTGTCAGCCAGGTCGAGGTAATCAAGTCTGTCACCCCTGATCTGGACGGGGATGCCATTGCCGGCACTGTCAATCTGGTCACCCGCTCGGCCATCGACAGCAAGTCGGATTGGTTCAATATCGGCGCATCTGTTGGTCAATACGAGGAAGACGTACCTTTCCAGGATGTGGACCCGTCCGTGAAGGGCAATGTTTCTTTCGGAACGACATTTGCCAATGATATGATCGGCCTGGTGATCGACGCGAATATCCGCGAGATCAAGCGCGATAACCTGAAGCCGTTTGCCTATTTCGGGTCGCAAGACGATGTCCGCCAGATTCCCGATGAGGTGACCGGCTTTTTCTACGAACGCGATGAGTCGAGCTGGGGCGGGACTGCCAAGCTGGAGATCCGCCCGAGCGACAAGCTTCAGGCCTATGTCTCGGCGACGTATTTCGACAGCGACACCGGCCAGAAGAAGAACAAGCACGCCATGTTCGGTGCGAATTCCGATCCCGATACCATGACATTCTCTGACGGCGTGGGAACGGCGAGAAACGACGATATCGTCTATGGGGTCGATGACTCGCTGAGCTGGACGGCAGCTTTCGATCTGTTCGTCGATGAGCGCAATACGATCAGCGCCATCGGCCGGACCTCGGGATCAACCAGCTTCCAGGACGACCCGCGCATCGATTGGTTCTATGGCGGGCCGCTTTCCGGCGATTACACCTTTAACGGCAAGTTCTACGTCCATGAATTCGACGCCGCGAGCCTTGCTGCCTTTACCGATCCCGACAATTACGTCTTCAACGGATATCGCCGCTTCCAGGAAGAGTTCGACAAGGACGTCGATAGCTTCCGTTTCGACTGGACGAGCACCCCGGCGAATGATCGGGGCTTCGGCTTTGCAGCGGGGGCAAAATACAAGGAGACCGCGATAGACTACCGCGCGAGCTTCTTCCGCTGGCGCAACCCGGTCGATGATTTCGATTTCGCCCAGTTTCTGTTTGTCGAAGACTATAACTTTCCCGGCGGCAACAGCCCGCAAGTGGTCATGAGCGACATTGCTGCTCTCAAGGTATTCGCAGAAGGGTTGGGCGCGTCCAGCTTTGGCCGCGTCCAGGGCTACACCAATGGCGAGGATTACAAGGTAAGCGAGGAAGTTCTCGCGGCCTATGCCTTGTTCAACTACGCCAGCGACGATTTCCGCTTTGTCGGCGGGGTACGGTATGAAGACACCGTCACTACCGCGAACAATCGCTTTGACCGCATTGACGATGCGGCCTTTGTCGAGACCAAAGCGGGCTACGGCAATTGGTTGCCTTCAGCCGCGCTAACCTGGTTTGTCAGTGAAGACGTGCTGCTGCGTGCAGGCGCCTCGCGAACGATCGGGCGCCCTGACATTCGCGATCTGGCGCGCGGCGAAACCCCGCCCAATGACAATGGCTTTTTCGAGCGTGGCAACCCCGATCTCAAGCCGCGCACATCGAACAATTTCGACCTGTCGCTTGAATATTATTTCGATGGCGGCAACAGCCTCCTTTCAGCTGCGCTGTTCCACAAGGACATCAGCAACGAAATCTTCGATCTGCAGACGCCCTATGTCTTCACGAACGATCTGGGCGTGGATGTTGATGCGTTCTTCACGCAGCCGGACAATGGCGGTTCTGCCTATGTACGGGGCATCGAACTTGGCCTTGTCATGGATCGGTTCGACTTCCTGCCCGGTCTGCTCGCCAACTTCGGCACATCGATCAACGTGACATTCGCCGACGGTGAACTCGATCTGCTCGACGATGATGGGGCAGTGCTGCGTACGGTTGCCCCCGAAGGCCAGTCCGACTTCCTCGCCAACGCAACGCTTTTCTATGATGATGGCCGCCTGTCCGGTCGCATCGCGTGGCAGCACACTGGCGCGCAAACGCAAGGGCTGTCGATCGATGGATCGGCCGATCTCAGGATCGAGGATTACGAACAGACCGATTTGCAGATCGGCTACAAGATCACCGACAATTTCGAGATTTTCGGCGAAGTGTGGAACCTGTTCGAGAATGAGCAGGAGTTTACCAACCAGAATCTTGTCAGCGGCAATCCGAACTGGTTCGAATTCGTGCGCTATGGGCGCGCCGTATGGGTGGGCGTGAATTTCAAGCGATGAGTCTTAAAGACCGTTGCCTGGCGGAAGTGCTTCGGCAGCTTCTTGAGCCTCACTGACTAGAAGTGTGACGAGTCTTTAGTCGACCTATTCACGTCGAAGGGGCATTCGGACTGCCAAGCGGAGAGGCCAGCAACAAAGCCCCAAATCAGTGAGACAAGTGGCAAGAGCGACAGCTTACGCGAAGGGCCGGAGAAAGATCTGCGTTTCGCAACTTGGCCTTGTAGGCTGACCTAGAAGGGCGCAGTCCGAGCAATGCGGTACGGCTGCGTGAAGGGATGAAGGTAGAGTTCATTTCCGAAAGCCAATGCTTTATCTAGTCCTAGTTGCCTCTACGAGATAATGCGGCGGCGGTGGGAGTTGAGAGTGGGTTGTTCTCTCACCCACCGGGAATCGGACGGTCCGCTTTCGTTTAGAGTTTCGGACGCCGCGAGGCGTCGGAAAGTCGACGGTGCCCGAACCCGCGGGCCTCACGCGGTGA
>NZ_JAIGNO010000006.1 GCF_019711515.1 Qipengyuania qiaonensis | reverse complement strand
TACGCTTCATTCGTCCGTCTCCTTGTCGAACGCCGGACTCTACTTATCGCTGGAGGAAATCTAGGGGCTCAGACCAGCAGGATTGACTTTCGCCGGCTGTTCTGTGTGACAGGAACAAGCGTCCAAAGCTGATTGAGCTTCGTCAAAGGTGATCTCTGCAATTGACATGATATCATGGTATGATATCAATATATCAATGAAGCGAATTCTGGCCGATCTACCCGATGACGATATCAAGTGGCTCGATCGTGTGGCGGAAGAGCAGGGGAAGTCGCGCGCGGCGATCTTGCGGGAGGCGGTCAGCGCCTATCGCGGCGAGACTACCCGCGATGGCATAGAAAAGTTCTTCGGCATCTGGACCGCGCAGGACGATCCCGATGAGGTCGCCAGGCCGTGACAGATGCCGTCTTCGACACCGACATACTGGTCGATGCATTGTGCGACGTGCGTCCCGCGCAGGTCGAACTTATGCGGTATTCCCAGCGTTTCATAAGCCGGATGAGCTGGATGGAGGTTATGGTCGCGGGCCAGGCGCATAACAGCGACCGGGCCGAAGACTTCCTCGATCATTTCCGCGTCATAGAACTCTCCGAGGATGTTGCGCGCCAGGCCGCGGTGTTGCGCGCGCAGCGATCGCAACTCTCGGCAGTCGATGCCATCACCCTAGCGTCGGCGCAGAGCACCGGGCGCATTCTCGTTACACGCAATAGCAAGGACTTCCCGGCAGAGATGCCGGGAATCCGCATTCCCTATACACTCTGACAGGACAAACGGCTCATGTGCGGAATTATCGGTATCGTCGGCAAGGAAGCGGTCGCTGAGCGGCTGGTCGATGGGCTCCGGCGGATGGAGTATCGTGGCTATGACAGTGCGGGAATTTGCACTGTCCATGATGGCACCCTGGTGCGCCGCCGTGCCGAGGGCAAGCTGGCGAATCTCGCCAATGTGCTGGCCAAGGACCCGGCCGATGGGGATGTGGGCATTGCGCATACCCGCTGGGCTACGCATGGCGCACCGACGGCCAAGAATGCGCACCCGCACGCCACCGATCATGTCGCGCTGGTCCACAACGGCATTATCGAGAACTTCCGGGAGTTGAAGGCCGAACTCACCGCCGCTGGAAGAACACTCGAAAGTGACACCGACAGCGAAGTCGTAGCACACCTGGTTTCGCTGCAAGTCGAGGGCGGGGCCAGCCCGCAGGACGCGGTGCGCGAGGTGTTGCCACGCCTGCGCGGCGCCTTTGCCCTCGCGATCGCGTTTCGCGATTATCCGGACTTACTGATAGGCGCTCGCCGTGGTTCGCCGCTGGTCGTCGGCTTCGGTGATGGCGAAACCTATCTCGGCTCCGATGCGCTGGCCCTTGCACAGCTAACCCAGCGGATCGCCTATCTGGAGGAAGGCGACTGGGTGGTCGTGACCCGCGATGGCGCGGAGATTTATGATGAACTGGGAGACCTTGTCGAGCGCCCGATCCAGCTTTCAGGGGCTTCGGCAGCGGCGGTGGAGAAAGGCAACTACCGCCACTTCATGCAGAAAGAGATCTTCGAGCAGCCAACGGTGGTTGCCCAGACGCTCGGTTCCTACCTGCGCCAATCGGATAATTCGGTCGCGCTGCCACAATTCGATTTCGATATCTCGGCGGTAAAGCGCGTGACGATAGTTGCCTGCGGTACCTCCTACTATGCCGGGATGGTGGCCAAATACTGGTTCGAACAGTTTGCGCGCGTTCCGGTCGACATCGATTTCGCTTCGGAGTTCCGTTATCGAGAGCCGGTACTCGAAGAAGGCGGCCTGGCGCTGTTCATTTCGCAGAGCGGCGAGACTGCCGATACGCTGGCCGCGCTGCGCCATTGCAAGGCGGAGGGGCAGACCATCGGCGTGGTCGTGAACGTTCCGACCAGCTCGATGGCGCGTGAGGCGGATCTGCTGCTACCGACGCATGCCGGCCCCGAGATCGGTGTTGCCTCGACCAAGGCCTTTACGTGCCAACTCGCCGTGCTCGCCGCGCTGGCCGCGCACATGGCGGTCAGAAAGGGGCTTATGTCTCGTGCCGACGAACAGGAAGTCGTCGCGCACCTGCTCGAAGCGCCCGCAGCGTTAAATGCCGCGCTCGATCATGACGATGACATTGCCGCAATGGCCCACCTTATCGCGCCGGCGCGCGACGTACTCTACCTCGGCCGCGGGCCGGACTATCCTCTGGCAATGGAAGGTGCGCTAAAACTCAAGGAAATCAGCTATATACATGCCGAAGGGTATGCTTCGGGCGAAATGAAGCACGGCCCGATCGCACTGATCGACGAGGCCGTGCCGGTGATCGTTCTGGCTCCTTCGGGCCCGCTGTTCGAAAAGACCGTTTCCAACATGGAAGAAGTCCGGGCGCGTGGCGGCAAGATCGTGCTGATCTCGGATGCGAAAGGGCTGGAAGAGGCTGGCGAAGGCTGCCTTGCGACCATCGAGATGCCACGCGTCCATCCGCTCATCGCACCTCTGGTCTATGCGATACCGGTGCAGTTGCTGGCTTATCATGTCGCCTGCGTTAAAGGCACCGATGTCGATCAGCCACGTAACCTCGCGAAATCGGTTACGGTAGAATAATTTAGCTCGATCGCTTTGGTATTCGGCACAGTTAATTGATTGCTTTCGGTTTTTACCGGGAAATAAGGATTTCCGATTAACCGTGCACGGGTGAGCGAACAATCCATCAACCAGGAAACCAGCGCGACAGCCCTGTCCATCCGGCAGGTGATCGGTCTCGAGTCGCCCGGGGCCAGCGATTGGGGACTCGTCCACGGCCGGCAGTACGCGCTGCTGAAGGAGCGGGTGAGAGTCCGTTTCGGCCTTCACGTCGTCGGTTTTCTACTGGTCGCAAATGCACTGTTCGGGACGGTTCCTTCCACGTTGCTCGTGGCCTGGGGTGTCGTTTTGGTTGCGGTTGCCGCCCACTCCGCCCGAGCAGACCTGCGGCTGGCGGATGCCGAGTATCGCCATATTTCGGTTGAAGAGATGAAAGTTCACGCTCTTACCTCAGCCGGGAAGGGCACGATCTGGTCGTTGGGCATGATCGCCTGCGCTCTCGTCGCGGAACCTGCGTCCACTGATATCGTCTGGGCAGTGGTCGCGATGTTGATATTGGCGAGCACGGCAAGCCGTTTCAGCGTACCCTTGAGTTCCATTGCTTTTACAGCAGCAGCCGGTGCCGGGGCCCTGATCGCCAGCCTTGCCACTTCTCAGTTCACGCTCGCCGGAATTGTCGTCATCTCGGCGTTGCTGGCCATTTTCGGCGTTGTCGAAAGCGCCCGTGTAGCTGTGGCCGCGCGGCTGGCCGAAGCGGAGATGCAGGAAAAAAGCGAAGTCGTCTCGATGCTCCTGCGTGAATTCGAAGAGGGTCAGGCCGATTGGTTGTGGCAGATCGATACGCGCCGTCGCCTGAAATCCGTTTCGCCGCGGCTTGCTTTCGCATTGGGCAAGGAGCCGGGTCAGATCGACGGCCAGTCGTTCCTGCAGCTCATCTCCGGCAATGGCTGGAAGACCGGGCAATTCCCCCAGAGTCTGCACGACCTTGCCGACAAGTTGAAACGCAAGGAGAATTTCTCCAACCTTACCGTGAAGGTGTCGATCGCAGGCCAGAATCGTTGGTGGGAATTGTCGGGGACGCCGATCGTCGACGACATGGGCAATTATCAGGGTTTCCGCGGTGTCGGGTCGGACGTTACCGAGCAGCGCGAGTCTTCCGAAAAGATCGAATACCTCGCGCGCTACGACACCCTCACCCATCTGCCGAACCGCCGCATGCTCAACGAAGCTCTGGGCGAGGCGCTGAAATACTCTGCCGATTGGCGATCGCGTTGCGCGTGTCTCATGATCGATCTGGATCGCTTCAAGGCGGTCAACGATTCGCTTGGCCATCTTGTCGGCGACAAGATGCTTGGCGAGGTCGCCGCCCGCCTCAAGCCATTGGTCCGGGAAGGCGAAGTCTGTGGCCGACTTGGCGGAGACGAGTTCGCTGTAGTGATCCGCGATGCTTCCGACAGGGATCGCATAGAGCGCCTGTCGCATGCCATCATCGAGCGCCTGTCGGAACCCTACGAGATCGAAAACCAGATTCTCTATGTTGGCGCCAGCGTCGGCTCGGCGTTCGGTCCGCGCGATGGAGGGACTGTAGAGGAACTGCTGCGCAATGCCGATCTGGCACTTTATCGCGCCAAGGATGAAGGCGGGGGCGTACATCGCGAATATGAGCCTTCGCTGCACGCCAATGCCGAAGAAAAGCGGCAACTCGAACATTCCTTGCGCCACGCTCTCGAGCGCAACGAGATGCATCTTCAGTACCAGCCGGTGGTGGATGCCAACTCAGAGGAGATCGTGAGTTTCGAGGCACTGATCCGCTGGCACAGCGCCGAACATGGCTTTGTGAGTCCGGCCAAGTTCATCCCCTTGGCTGAGGACACGCGTCTGATCGTACCGATCGGCACATGGGTCATGCAGGAAGCCTGCCGGGAGGCCGCCGTTCATTGGCCCGAGCATGTGAAGGTCAATGTCAACGTCTCGCCAGAGCAACTCCTCGAACCCGATTTCGCCGCCACCGTCGTCCGTGCGTTGTCGCACAGCGGGCTTGAACCGAAACGGCTTGAGATTGAAGTCACGGAGAGCATCTTCATGCGAGACGCGGGCATTGCTCGTAAGGCGCTCGAGCAGTGCATGGCACTCGGTTGCTCGATCGCGCTGGACGACTTTGGCACCGGCTATTCATCGCTCGGCTATCTGCGAAAACTGAAATTCTCGACGATCAAGGTCGATCGCAGCTTCGTGCAGGGTGCGGCACAGCAGAGTCCGGAATCGCTTGCCATCATTCGCGCCGTTGTCGCCATGGCCGAAAGCCTGAACATGACGACCACCGCAGAAGGCGTAGAGAACGCGGATGAGGCGGCGCTGATCCGTCGTCTGGGCTGCACCAAGATCCAGGGCTACCATTTCGGCCGGCCGATGCCGTTGGAAGATGTGCGCCGGATCCTTGGCCGGCACGATACGGCAGATCGCCTCAAGAGCGCCTGATCACACGGTAGCCAGAGCCTTCACTGCGTTCTCGAACAGGGCAACGCCGTCGGTACCGCCATGGGCCGCGTCGATCGCACGTTCCGGGTGCGGCATCATGCCCAGAACATTGCCCGCAGCATTCAGAATTCCGGCAATATCCCGGCGCGAGCCGTTGCAGTTCTCGGCGTAGCGGAAGGCTACGCGGCCTTCGCCCTCCAGCCGGTCGAGCGTGTCCTCGTCGGCGAAGTAATTGCCGTCGTGATGGGCCACCGGGATACGGATGGTCTGCCCGTTTTCGTATCCGGCCGTGAACAGGGACTGGCTGTTCTCGACCGTGAGCGCAACGGTGCGGCAGATGAAATTCTGGCTGGCATTGCGCATCAGTGCGCCCGGTAGCAGACCGGCTTCCGTCAACACCTGAAAGCCGTTGCATACACCCAGTACCGGCACACCGCGCTCGGCCCGCCGCTTAACGCTCCGCATGATCGGGCTGTTAGCCGCCATCGCACCGGAGCGGAGATAGTCGCCGTAAGAGAACCCTCCCGGCAAGGCGATGAAATCGAGGTCTTCGGGGAGATGGGCATCGCCATGCCACACGCGCATCGCAGCCGTTCCCGAAACCTTTTCGATCGCCACCGCCATATCGCGGTCGCAATTGGAACCGGGGAAGGTGATGACAGCGGCGCGGAAGGTCATCAGCCGACCTTCTCGATGCGGTAGTTTTCGATCACTGTATTGGCGAGCAACTTCTCGCACATCTCCGTAAGCGCCGTGTCGTCGGTATCGTCGGCGACGTCGAGTTCGATCAGGCGGCCGACGCGCACCTCATCGACCCCGGCGAAGCCAAGCCCTTCGAGAGCGTGATGGACGGCGCGTCCCTGCGGGTCGAGGACGCCAGGCTTGAGCGAGACATGAACGCGGATATTCATCGAGCGGGCCTTTCCTGTTGGCGCGCCTATGGCGCAGTGCCCTCGCGCATTCAAGCATCTCGCAAAGAACGTGTGGAATGGTCATGCGAGTGACATATCGGCGACTGCTGTAGCATGACTGCAACATTTGTAATGATTTTGCCGCAAGTCGATGAACGAAACTCCATTTCATCGAGCAACCTGCTATTGACCCCGGACGGCATTACCGGCCGCATCCCTCCAAATGCCCGCTCATCCGATTTGCGTGCTCAAGCAGGAAATCTCTCCATTATGACCATCCGCTCCACCGCTGCCCGTTTCCTTGGGGCAAGCAGTCTTGCCTTCGTGACCCTCGCTGCCCAACCCGCATTGGCGCAAGACGCCGATGCCGTCGGCGCCGAAGAAGCTGCCGAAGGTCAGCTCAACACGATCATAGTTACCGCCAACCGGCGCGAGGAAAACCTCCAGGACGTTCCCGTTTCGGCCGCGACTCTCGATGCCAGCACGGTCCGAACGATCTTCGACGCCGGTGCCGAAGTGACCGCACTCGCCGCCCGTGTCCCCGGCCTGTTCGTGGAAAGCTCGAACGGCCGCGCCGCGCCACGCTTCTATATTCGCGGCCTCGGCAATACCGATTTCGACCTAGCGGCTTCGCAGCCCGTCTCCGTGGTGATGGACGAAGTGGTGATGGAAAATGTCACGCTGAAATCCTTCCCGATTTTCGACGTCGAGCGGATCGAAGTTCTGCGCGGCCCCCAGGGAACGCTGTTCGGCCGCAACACGCCTGCCGGCATCGTCAAGATCGACACCGTCAAGCCCGGCGACGAGTTCGCGGTTGCTGGCGCTATCAGCTATGGCAGCTTCAACAGCTTCTCTGCGGATGGCGGCGTGACCGTGCCGATCATGCCGGGCGTCGTGTCGCTCCGCCTGTCCGGCTTGTGGCAGCAACGCGACAACTGGGTCGACAACGGTTTCACGGGCGAAGAAGATGCTTACGGCGCGTATAGCGAAGTGGCGGGCCGCGCCCAGCTGCTCATCACGCCGGGCGATCGCCTGTCGATCCTCGGAAGCTATGCCATACGCGACCTCGATGGCCAGTCGACGCTGTTCCGCGCCAATATTCTCGGCCCGGGCGACAACGATCTGAACGACAATTACGACCGCGACACCGTGTTCTACGATGCCGGTGGCCGCAACGAAGCGTCCTACAAGGCCGAGATCGCGACCGCCAAGGTCGATTACGAGGCCGATTTCGCAACCTTCACCAGCATCACCAGCTGGGCAAACAGCGAAGGCAGCAGCCGCGGCGATATCGACGGTGGCAATCTTGTCACTGGCCCGGGCTTCATTCCGTTTCCCAGCGACACGCAGGATTCGATCGACCTCGAACAGTTCACGCAGGAAGTGCGTATTGCCTCGAACAGCGGCGGCATGATCGACTGGCAAGTCGGCGGCTTCTATTTCGACAGCGATTTCGACGTCACCACCGTGGGCTTCGATTTCCCGCCGCCGGTGACTGTCAATCACACCAACGAAAGCTGGGCCGTGTTCGGTCAGGTAAGCTCGCGCCTTGGCGATGCGCTCAAGCTGACGGCAGGCCTGCGCTACACCGAAGATGAGAAGGATTTCGTGGTCGTCTCCGGTGCTGCCCCGCAGCCGACCTCGGTTTCTGACGAGCGGATCAGTTGGGATCTCGCGGCGTTCTACGACGTGAGCGCGGATGCCAGCGTCTATGCGCGTGTGGCCAGTGGTTTCCGTGCACCGACCATTCAGGGTCGCGATGTGGCGTTCTTCTCGCCGCCATCCGTCGCGACTTCGGAAAAGATCATGAGCTACGAAGCTGGGTTCAAATCGGAACTGGCCGATCGTCGTGTGCGCCTTAACGGCGCGGTATACTACTATACTATCGAAGATCCGCAGTTTTCGGCGGTCGGCGGCGCCGGCAATCTCGTGCAGCTGGTCAATGCAGAAAAGGGCCGCGGCTACGGCTTCGAACTCGACAGTGCATTCCAGATCACACCGGATTTCCTGGTCACGGCCGGTGCCAGCTGGAACAACACCAAGATACAAGACGAGACGCTCGCTGTCGGCATCTGTGCACAGTGCACAGTTATCGATCCGACCGTCGTGCTCGCGGGCACGACCCGCGCGCTGGTCGATGGCAACCTGTTCCCCAACGCTCCGGAATGGATTGCCGACGTGACCGCACGGTACGGGGTGCCGGTAGGCGCTGCGGGAGAAATATTCCTCTTCACCGACTGGACGTATCAGGGAAAGACCAACTTCTTCCTGTATGAAAGCGAGGAATTCAACTCGAACAACCAGATCGAAGGCGGGCTGCGCATAGGCTATGCAAAGACCGATGGATCGTTCGAAGTGGCCGCTTTCGTGCGCAATATTACCAATGAAGACAATGTGAAGGGCGGGATCGACTTCAACAACAACACCGCCTTCGTCAACGATCCGCGCGTGTTCGGTATCTCGGCCCGCGTCAGCTACTAAGGCTGGCTAGCCGATAGAGAATACGGGGCCGGCGGGAGCGATCCCTCCGGCCCTGTTCTACTCCTCGGGGATCAGGCTTTCGTGCACGATGCGGATGCGCAAGGCCTGCGACGGATCGAGATAGAGCTGCGCGGATTGCTGCAGCATCTCGGGCGTTACCGCACGGATCCGATCCTCGTAGCTCCGCACCCGGTCAAGGCGTTGGGAGTGCAGCTGGGCTTCGTCGATGATTCCGAGCCACCAGCCGTTCTCGCGTCGGCTAAGAGCAATTTTCTCCAGCAATGGCGTGCGGGCACGATCCAGCAGATCGGCGTCGATGGGTGCGCGGCGGAAATCCTCGGCTATCGCATCGACCACTGCGAATACCTCGTCGGCCTGGCTCGGTTCGACCACGACCGAAGTCGAGAAGGTGCCGAAATCGCGATATACGTGCGACATGCTCGACCTCGCGGTGGGCGAGTATGAAGCGCCGAGTTCCTCGCGGATCCGATCGAGCATTTCCAGCCGCATCACGGTGGCCAGCAATTGCATCGTCGCCTCTTCCTGGGCGTCGTCATCGTCCGTGGTGGGCCAATAGGTCATGGCCAACGCCTGGTCCGGCGCGCCGGCATGCGTCAGCACGCGCTCGCCCCGGTTGCTGGTGAAGTGCGCCAAACGTGCGCTGTCCCAGCTTTCCAGCGATGCTGCGCGCTGGGGCAAGGCGCCGAAACTGGAAGCCACCGCTTCTATCACCGCATCGCTGTCGAAATCGCCCACGACCGAGATTTCGATCGGAGCCGACGCGAATTGCTGGCTTACCAGCTCACGCGCGCCTCCCAGCGTCACGCCGACCAGTTCCCCCTCCGCCGGAATGCCGAAGCGTGGATTGCCGTCGGATACGATCTGCGCGACCTGCGATTGTGCGACAGCCTGCGGGGTCGCATCGAGCTGAGCGACATATGGCGGGACGATAGCCTGCCAGCGCGTCAGCATCTCGGGGCGCAGGCCGGGATCGCTGAAATAGGCGGCACTTAGCTGCATCTGCAACGGCAGGTCGGCCATGGTGCCCGTTCCGGTGACGGTGAACTTGTCCTCGCCGGCGTCGAAACCATAGGTAAGGCGGCGCCCGGCCAGGATCTGTCGCAATTCGTTGTATCCGTGCTGGCCCAGTCCGCCGAGAGCGCTCACCGCCGACAGGAATACTGCGTCCCCCATCTTGGTCTCGGGCATTGCCAACTGGCCCGACCCCAGGCGGATTGCAAAGCGCAGACGACCCTTTTCGAACTGCGTCGGCTTGAGATTCAGCCGGACATTGTTTTCGAAGCGGATCGTGCGCACGCCCAGTTCCTCGATCATGGAGTCATCCGCGGTCGCCGAAGGCGTTCCGAAATCCGTATAAGCGAACTCCAGTCCATCGGTGTCCTGCGGCGCTTCGACCGGCTGCACTTCGGACGCCCGCAAGGCATCGAGGATAGTCTTTTCGGCATCCGGAATTGCCTGCTTGGTCGAAACGTGGATCAGGGGCTCGGAAAGAGCATAGTGTTGGGCGAATGCTCGCGAGACCGCTTCCGCCGTGATCGCAGGTTTCTGCGCCAGGAACAGTTCGTAGGTTGTCTGAGGGCTCACGAAGATCCGCTCGCGTCTCGCGGTCGACAGGATCGCATCGGCCAACTGGCTGTTGCGCCGCGTGTCCTGCTGGCTCGCAGAGTCACGGTACCGCTGTTCGAAATTGGCAAGCTGCTCCGCCAGTTCGGCCTCGGTGAACCCATGCTCGACGGCGCGCCGCCATTCCTGTTCACCGACTTCCAGTGCGCGCTGCCATTCGCCATCGCGCGCCTGCACCAGAACTTGTGCCTGCCGCTGAATGTCGAAAAAGTCGGAGGCCGAAGCATCGCCGCCGATAATGGGTGCGTCCTCCGCATTGGCAATCTTCTGTAACCGACGGTTGAGGATCGCGGTGCCGAGGCTGACCAGTCGCGATTGTTCGGCTTCGGCAACGGTCGGCTTACGATCCTGGTACGGTGCGAAGCGATCTATCACGACAACCTGCTGCACATCGGGATCGACAAAGTTCGCTGCGGCAGGACCTCGCGCAAGGTCGACTTCGCCCTTGTCGATTTCGGTTCGAGGTATCGCCGGGGCCTGCCAATCGCCAAACCGCGACACGATTTTGGCCTCGATCTCGTCGGGATCGAGATCGCCCACAATCACCAGCGCAGCGTTGTCCGGGCGATAATATCGCCGGTAGAGATCACGCACGGTCTGCGCCGGCGCCGTGTCGATGATCTCGTCCGTTCCGTCGGCCCGGAAGCGCGTGGCATAACGCGTTTCCGGCGCGATGAACTGGAAATAGTGCTTTATGCGACGGATGCCGTAATTGTTGCGCGTGCGTGTTTCCGACTGGATGATCCCACGCTCTCGATCGACCGCGTCGTCGCCAATGGTCAGCTCGCTGGCGGTTTCGCGCATCAGCATCAGGGCGGTGTCGACCAGATCGGGGTCGGTACGCGGCAGGTCCAGCTTGTAGACGGTATCCTCGAACCCGGTGGATGCATTGGTATCTGCGCCAAAGGCGAGGCCGAGCCGTTCGAGGAGCTTGATCATCTCGCCTTCGGGCACATTCTTCGACCCGTTGAAGGCCATATGTTCGAGCATATGCGCAAGTCCGAGTTCTTCCTCGGTTTCATCGATCCAGCCGACGTCGAACCCGAAGCGGATGATTGCCGTATCTTCGGGCGTACCATTCTGGAGGATGGCATAGCGCAGGCCGTTGTCGAGCACGCCGAAGCGCACCGCGGGATCGGGGGCGATATCGTAGATCGGGTGGCCCCATCCGGTAGTCGCCTGCGCAGCTTCGGCAGGTGGAGTGGATGGGACGTCTTGCGCCGCCAGTGGGTTGGCAAGCGCGAGAAGTGGGAGCGCCGCGAGTGTGCGGCGAGCATCTAAAACGGACACGGACACCTGTTCGGTTGCGGCCATCGGCCGGATCGGGGTCACGCTATGACGGACGGGGCCTGAATCCAAGCTTTCCGGAAACGCTGCCCGTCGGTCCTACTTTTTCGATTTTGCCGGAGACCTCAGCCGCCCGCGATGGGCGTTCATATCGAGCACTTCGCCCGGACCGCTATCTTCGTTCTGCAGCAGACCCAGGCGGCGGGCGACCTCCTGATACGCTTCGCTTTCGCCGCCCATGTCGCGACGGAAGCGATCCTTGTCGAGCTTCTCTCCCGTGTTGATGTCCCACAGGCGACACCCGTCGGGGCTGATTTCGTCGGCCAGGATTACGCGACTGTAATCGCCGTCCCAGATGCGACCGAACTCCAGCTTGAAATCGACCAACCGGATGTCGATCGCGGCGAACATGCCGCACATGAAGTCGTTGATGCGGATCGCCATGCTCGACATGTCCTGCAGCTCTTCATGGCTGCACCAGTTGAAGCAGGCGATTTCCTCTTCGGACACTTTGGGATCGCCCAGCGCATCGTCCTTGAGGCAATATTCGATCAGCGTGTGCGGCAGCAGCTCGCCTTCCTCAATGCCCAGGCGCTTGCTGAGCGAACCGGCGGCGACATTGCGCACCACCACTTCCAGCGGAATGATTTCGACCTGCCGCACCAATTGTTCGCGCATATTGAGCCGGCGGATGAAATGCGTCGGGATGCCGATATGCGACAGGCGCGTGAACACATATTCGCTGATGCGATTATTGATCACGCCCTTGCCGTTGATCGTGCCTTTCTTTTCGGCATTGAAGGCGGTGGCATCATCCTTGAAATACTGGATGATGGTGCCGGGTTCGGGGCCTTCGTACAGGATTTTGGCCTTGCCTTCGTAGATCTGGCGACGACGAGCCATGGGCAGGTATTCCTTCGCGCATAAAATTCATGCGCCCCGGCGACGGAATCGACTGGCGATTGCGACTGCCGGGGCGAACGCTCAGCACATACAGAAGCGGATGGGCGAAAGCAATTGCAGCCGCGCTGCACGATGGTTAGCGGACGCGCCATGCAATCACTTGGTAGCATTGCGCGCGCTTTCTCCGCGCAGCAGGACGATCTGACCTCGCTTGCGCGCCAGTCGCGCCGGCGCAGCCTAATTCGGCCCCAGGGCGCGGATTTTTCATCCAATGACTATCTCGCCCTAGCTGGGGATGCGCGGCTGAAGCGCGCGATCGCCGCGGCAATGGACCGCGGCGTGCCCGCGGGTGCCGGCGGCTCGCGGCTGCTGCGTGGCAATCACGAGGAACACGAATTGCTCGAGGTAGAGGCTGCGCGGTTCTTCGGCAGCGAGAGCGCGCTGTTCCTCGCCAACGGTTACACCGCGAACAGCGCTATGCTGGCCACGCTGCCGCAGCGCGGCGATGCGATCTTCTACGATACACTGATCCATGCGAGCGCGCATGAAGGCATGCGCCTGTCGCGCGCCGAGAGGGTCGCGGTGCCACATAACGATCTGGACGCTTTTGCCGATGGATTGGCGCGTTGGCGCGAAAGGAATGTACAAGCGACCGCCTGGATTGCGGTGGAAACGCTCTACAGCATGGATGGCGACCGCGCACCGCTGCGCGAACTGGCCGATCTCGCGGACCGTCACGGCGCTATCCTGCTGGCTGACGATGCGCATGCGACCGGCGTTTTCGGCGAGGGCGGACGTGGGTTGGCATATGGGCTCGACGGACGCGCCAATGCCATCGTGCTGCGTACTTGCGGCAAGGCGTTGGGCAGCGAAGGTGCCTTGCTGTGCGGGCCGCGTGTCATGCGCGACCATCTCATCAATCGCGCGCGCAGCTTCATTTTCTCGACCGCGCCCTCTCCGCTGATCGCCGCCTGCGTCCGCGAGGCGTTGAGGGTGGTCGAGGATGAGCCCGAGCGTCGCGTGAGGCTGGCCGAACTGGTCGCCTATGCCGGTGAACGCCTCGCGCCGCTGGGAGCAACCATTAGCGGATCGCAGATCATGCCGCTGGTTATCGGCGACGATGCGCGCACCATGCAGATCGCGCAGCGCCTGCGCGAGGCTGGCCTCGATGTTCGCGGCATTCGCCCGCCGACCGTGCCTGCAGGCACGAGCCGCCTGCGTATTTCGCTCACGCTCAATATCGGCAAACCGCAGATCGATGCACTGGCCGACACGCTTTCGGAGATTCTCGCATGACCGCCTTCATCGTCACCGGCACCGATACCGATGTCGGCAAGACCGTTTTCGCTGCGGCGCTGGCCGGTGCGCTGGGCGCGCATTACTGGAAGCCCGTGCAGGCCGGGCTCGATGAAGGCGGCGATCGGGCGCAGGTGGCGCGATTGGCGCGGATCGGCGAAGAGCGAGTGCTGCCCGAAACCTATCGGCTGGCGACACCCTGTTCGCCGCATCGTGCGGCAGAGATCGACGGGGTGACGATAGATCCGGCGCGACTGACGCTTCCCGACCACCGCCCGCTGGTGGTCGAGGGAGCGGGTGGCGCGCTGGTACCGCTGGGCGACGAGCTACTATATGCCGATCTCTTCGCGCGCTGGGGTCTCCCCGCGATCGTGGTCGCGCGCACGGCGCTGGGCACGATCAACCATACCCTGCTGACCATCGAAGCGCTGCGTGCCCGTGCGTTGACGGTCCATGGCGTGGCGTTCGTCGGCGATGCGGTTGAGGATAGCGAGGCGACCATCTGCCGATTGGGCAAGGTCCGGCGGCTGGGCCGCCTGCCTATGCTCGGCACACTCGAACCCGCCACACTCGCAGCAGCCTTCGCGAACAATTTCAGCCTGGCGGACTTTCGATGACCCATTCACCCATCTGGCATCCCTTCACCCAGCACGGGCTGGGCGACCCCGCTCCGCTGGTCACGCACGCCGAAGGTGCGGTTCTCCACACAGCCGATGGCCGCCGCGTCGTGGATGCGATTTCCAGCTGGTGGGTGACGACGCATGGCCATTGTCATCCGCGCATCATGGCAGCAATCGCCGAGCAGGCGCAGCAGCTCGACCAGATGATCTTTGCCGGCTGGACGCACCAGCCCGCGGAGGACCTGGCGCTCGAACTGCGCCGTATCCTGCCGGGCGAACTCACCCGCGTGTTTTTTTCCGACAGCGGTTCGACTGCGGTCGAGGTTGCGCTCAAGATGGCGCTCGGCTTCTGGACGCATCGCGGCGCGGGACGTAGCTGCGTTGTGGTGATGGAGCATTCCTATCACGGCGATACGATCGGCGCGATGTCCGTCGGGGCTAGGGGCGTGTTCAACGCAGCCTATGCGCCGCTGCTGTTCGACGTCGGGCGCGTGCCCTTTCCTGGCGACGATCCGCAGGCGACGCTCGATGCGCTGGAGGCCGCGTGCGCTGCCGGCGCAGCAGCCTTCATTGTCGAGCCGCTCGTATTGGGGGCAGGGGGAATGCTGATGTACCCGGCGGCCGTGCTGGCCGAGATGCGCGAGATCTGCGCACGGCACGGAACGCTGTTCATAGCCGATGAGGTGATGACCGCCTGGGGCCGCACCGGCACGCTTACGGCCTGCGAACAGGCCGGCATCGTGCCCGATATCATGTGCCTGTCGAAGGGGCTGACCGGCGGTGCGATTCCGCTCGCCGTGACCATGGCAAGCGAACCCATCTGGGATGCGCATTATTCGACCGACCGGACGCGGACCTTCTACCATTCCTCAAGCTACACCGCGAACCCGTTGGCCTGCGCTGCCGCCAACGCCAATCTGGCAATCTGGCGCGAGGAACCGGTGCTCGAGCGGATTGCGGAGCTGAGCAGTGGGCAACAGCGACATCTCGAAGCACTCGAGGATCATCCGATGGCCAGCAATCTGCGACGCTGCGGCACGATTGCGGCGCTCGAACTGGGCGATCCAGGAGGAAGTTACCTATCCGACCTCGGCCCCAGGCTGTTGCGCCGGTTTCGCGAAGCGGACCTGCTGCTCCGCCCGCTGGGCAACACCGTCTACGTCATGCCGCCTTATTGCATCGAGGATAGCGATCTGGCGCGGATATGGGCCGAGATCGGCGCAGCGGCGGAAGACATCGCAACGAGTTAGCATCGCGTCTACGCGAACATGCCGGATCGGTAAGGGTAGCGAAGTGGTGCCCAGGGGCGGAGTCGAACCACCGACACGACGATTTTCAATCGTCTGCTCTACCACTGAGCTACCCGGGCACACTGCTTCGGCGGAGCGGCTTGAATGAGCCCTGCGAGCAATGAGAGCGCGCCTATGGCGAAGCTGGTCCGCCTTGGCAAGGGGGGAATTGTTACTCTTCTCTGCCGCGGGTGACTTCCGCCGAGATTTCTTCCGGAAGCGCAGGTCGGCCTGGGACCGCATAGCCGTCGCCGAACCACTGCGACAGGTCGCGGTCACGGCAGCGGCTCGAACAGAATGGAGTATAGTCCTCGCTACGCGGCTTTTTACAGATCGGGCACAGGCGGGATTTAATCGTCATGGGCCACGATTTGGGCCGTCGCGGCCTCTATCGCAAGGCCCGGATCGGCCAATATGCGCACCGGGCGGGCGGTGCGGCGTTCGAGTTCGGCAAGCCATTCGGGCTTGAGCCTGGCCTTGAGGGCGGGATGTACCGTCAGCTGTGTGACTCCCGGCCCCTCTACCATTTCGGCACGGTGGAGGGCCATGCGCGCGGCCATGCCTACACGCGAGGTGGCGAAACGATGGAGGAGCGATGGACCCTCGAGCCGGGCGACGATCTGGACAAAGCCGAAGCCGTTCATGGCGGTGCGTTCATGGGGGAAATCGGCCAGGGCGTCGTCCAATGCCTCGTCCACCGCCTTGCGGTCCGCCTTGGTCTGGAGCGTCGGGAAATCCACCCCGATCGAACCGCCGAGATCGAATAGCGGCAGCCAGCGAGAGATTTCGGGGACAGCGGCCAACGCCAGCTCGCGCGGAGACAATTCGCCATCGATATCGATCAGTGTCATGGCCGGGGTGGTCGCAAACAGGAGCGAACCTCCGGCGAATTCGACCGCTCCGGAAGACGCTGTTTGCCAGATGTCGTCCCACGCACCGGCCGGCAATTGGCGTAGAGGGGCGCCATCCGCAAAGGGATTTGCGGCAATCCTGCCTGCGCTTTCGACCGAGCGTGCAGCGCCCAGTTTGAATCGGCCGCGTTCGGTCATGGCCGCGCGCGTCAATATGAAACGATAGCTCGCCCCCTCGCTTGCCTCGCGCGGGAGACCATCGACGAGGACTTCGCGACCGGAAGGGTGGAGCGCCATTCCGCGCGATCCGGCCTTGCGCAGGAGCTTGCCCCCAAATTCCTCGCCAGCCTGCAATTCCCCCGGCCAGAATAGCTTTGCGGCAAGCACCTTTTCACGATCGATCAGCAGGGCGCGACGCTCGCCGATACCCTCCTCGACGACCCATTCAGGCAATGTCGAAACCCGCGGATTTCAGGAGCGCTCGCGTTTCGTAGAGCGGCAGGCCGACCACGCCCGAATGGCTGCCGTGAATCCGGCTGATCAACCCCTCGGCGATACCCTGGATGGCATAGCCGCCCGCCTTGCCTTCCCATTCACCGCTGGCGATGTATGCTTCGATCTCGCCAGGGGAGAGGCGCTTGAACATCACCATTGTTTCGCTCAGCCGCTCGCGCAAGCTGCCATCCGGCGCGCACAAGGCGATGGCGGACAGGACGCGATGGCGTCGGCCCGAGAGCAGTTCGAGGCATTTGCGCGCCGTTGCTTCGTCCTCGGCCTTGGGCAGGATGCGTCGCCCAGCGGCAACCACCGTGTCGCCAGCAAGAACAAAGCCATCTTCCGATTTTGCGGCCTCGGCCTTTTCGCGAGCCATGCGTTTGGCATAATCGCGCGGCAGTTCGCCCTTCGCCGGGGTTTCGTCGATATCGGCGGGAGCGATGGCAGACGGCGTCACGCCGAGGCGAGCGAGAAGCTCGCGCCTGCGGGGACTGGCCGATGCTAGAATTAGGGCGGGCTGGCCCACGTGAGCTTATTGCGGGCCGGGGCCGCCGCGACCGGGCATGAAGCGATAGGTGATGCGCGCCTTGGTAAGATCGTACGGCGTCAGTTCGCACAGCACTTCATCGCCGACCAGCACGCGGATGCGGTTCTTGCGCATCTTGCCGGCCGTGTGGCCGAGTACTTCATGACCATTCTCGAGCTCGACGCGGAACATCGCATTGGGCAGCAGTTCAACTACCTTACCGCGCATTTCGAGAAGTTCTTCTTTCGCCATGTAGTTCCTTGGTCTGTGCCGTTGGTCGATCAGTGTTGCGCGCCCATAGCGGCAGTAGGGACAAAAGGAAAGACTTGGACATTAAGCCCAGCGACAGGCTGGCGCGACACTTTGATACCCAACACTTCTTGCCCGCATCTGATGCCTCGTCCACCCGTGCCGCAGGGGAAGGACGAGAACGAAGACAGGATCGCTACACTTTCCATGCAAGTTACACGACGTATCTCCGCTCTTGCGCTGACTATCGCGCTGGCCACGCCCGTATGGGCGCAGGATACCGCGCAGACCCCGGCAACCGGCCAGGAGGCCGCTGCGGACGACGACGAGCTGTCGGACAACGCCATCGTCGTTACCGGCGAGCGTGTGCGAGGACAGGTGCAGACCGACGTGCCGCCCGTGGTCGAACTCAACGAAGAGGACATCGCCGCCTATGGCGCGGATTCGCTTGCGGATCTGATCGCACAGCTTGCGCCGCAGACCGGCTCGGGCAGCGGGCGGGGTAGCGGGCAGCCGGTTTTCCTGGTCAATGGCCGCCGCGTGTCCAGCTTCCGCGAATTCCGCCGCTATCCGCCCGAAGCCATCGTCAAGGTCGAGATATTTCCCGAAGAAGTCGCGCTGCAATATGGCTATCCTGCCGACCAGCGCGTGGTGAACTTCATCCTGAAGGACAATTTCGCCAGTCGCGAGGTCGAAGCGGAATACGGCCAGCCCACCGCGGGTGGCCGGTCGAGCGGCGAACTCGAATATTCGCAGCTTACCATCAACGGTGAAGATCGCCTGTTGCTGGGCGCCGAATTCAACACCTCGTCGCTGCTGACCGAGGCGGAACGCGGCGTCATCCAGACCGAAGGCAGCGTCCCCACCGTAGCGGGCGATCCCGATCCGGCCGCCTATCGCAGCCTTGCTTCCGACAGCGAAGGCTTCGAACTGGAAACCACCTGGAACACCAGCTTCGGCGAGGGCGCACGCGCACCGACCTTCTCGATCAACGGCAACCTCGACCGCAGCGTCAGCCGCTCGCTTTCGGGGCTCGATACGGTCCTGCTGACCGATCCCGACGGCAACAGCGAATTGCGCGCTCTCGATGCCGATCCCATTACCCGCCGAACCTTCGCCACCACTGCATCGCTCGGCAGTTCGCTCAACGCGCCCGTGGGCGACTGGAATCTCGCCGTGACCCTCGATGCGTCTCGCGGCTGGAACACAACGCGGATCGATCGCCGGCGCGATACGACGGCGCTGATCGAAGCGGCGGCGGCAGGCGAGCTCGATATTGCCGGCGATCTGGGGATCGTTCCCGATGCCGGTTTCGACGAGGCGCGCAGCAAGACCTATACGATCGACACCTTGGCTACTTTTACCGGCCAACCAATCCTGCTGCCGAGTGGCGAGGTCAATGTTACGGCCAAGGCCGGTTACGATCTGAACGGCATAGAGAGCACCGACACGCGTATCGACGGGCTGGAGACCTCTCTGAACCGTCGTCGCGCGGAAGCAGGCATCAATCTCGGCATCCCGCTGGCCAGCGCACGCGAAAATTTCCTGGCCCCATTGGGCGAACTCAGCCTCGATCTGGGAGGGGGCGTCGATCACCTTTCGGATTTCGGCACGCTGACGAACTGGAATGCCGGTCTCAACTGGCGGCCATCGGAAAGCCTGTCGTTGCAGGCAAGCTATACCGTTCGAGAGGCCGCGCCCAGCCTGTCACAACTCGGCGCACCGCAGATCGTCGATGTCAATGTGCCCGTCTTCGATTTCGCCACCGGGGAAACCGTGTTGGCCAATGTCGTTTCCGGAGGCAATCCCGGCCTGCTCGCCGAGACCCAGCGGGATATCAAGCTTTCCGCTTCATACGATTTCGACCTGTTCGACCGGTCCAATTTCCGGATCGAATACTTCCGCAACCGTTCGGACGATGTGACCGAAAGTTTCCCGGCACTGACATCGGCAATCGAAGCTGCGTTTCCCGATCGGGTTACGCGCGTCAACGGTGAGCTGGTCCAGGTCGATCAGCGCCCGGTGACATTCGCGGAGCGGAATTCGTCGCGCATACGTTACGGGTTCAACTTCTTCGGCAAGGTCGGCAAGCCCGCGCCCGAGAGCGAAGGTGGCGGACGGCGCGGCGGTTTGATGGCGCGCATGGCGGCGGCACAACCGGCATCGACGTCGGATCAAGGTGGTCGGAGGGGAGGCCGGGGCGGCGCCGACTCCGGGCGTTTCGAAGAAATCCGGGCGCAGTTCTGCAAGGACGGCGTGGAGCCCGATATCTCGCAGCTTCCAGAACGGATGCAGCAGCGCCTGCGCGACGAGAACGGCCAGATCGATCCGACACGCGTCGCCCAGATGCGCGAGCGCTTCTGCAGTGCCGACGGCGCTCCCGATCCACAACGTGCCGCAGCCATGCGGCAAACGCTATGCACCGGCTGGAACGCCGCCGATCCGTCGGCTTCGACGGCGCCCGATCTCTCCGCGCTACCGGAACGTTTCCGCGAACGCCTGACCGGTCCGGACGGACAGGTCGATCAGGCACGGGTGAACGAACTGCGCAGCCGCGTCTGCGTGGCCCCGCAGGCCGATGGCGACCAGAACAGTTCTCGCGGTGGCGAGGGTGGCCCGCCTCCGGGCGATGCGCCACCTCCGGATAGCGAAAGCCGGCGCGGATCCTCGGGCGGAGGAGGCCGTGGCGGTGGCGGAGGCCGAGGCGGCGGCGGGTCGGGCGGCGGCGGAGACGGACAGGGTCGCTGGAACCTCTCCGTCTATCACACGATCGAGCTCGACAATGAGGCACTGATCGCGCCTGGGATTCCCGAACTGGACCTGCTCAATGGCGATGCGCTCGGCGGAACGGGCGTAAGCCGGCACAATATCACGATGGAAGGTGGCCTGTTCTACAAGGGCATGGGCCTGCGCCTGTCGGGCAATTATGCCAGCGGATCGCAGGTGGATACACTGACTTTTCACGATCTGGCGACTTTCAACCTGCGCCTGTTCATGAATCTCGAAGATCAGAAATGGCTGGCGGGCGAAACACCCGGATTCTTCAAGGGTGCGCGGCTGTCGCTGAAGGTCGACAACGTGTTCGACGCGAAGCAGCGCGTGACCGATGGGACAGGAGTTGTGCCCCTCAGATACCAGCCGGATCTGGTCGATCCGCTTGGCCGGGTCGTGTCGGTCGAGTTCCGGAAAGTCTTCTGATGCTCAAGCAAGGGTACGGCGCGGGAAGAACAGGCTGGCAAGCCCGGTCGGGCGGAACGGCTTCCACGCGTCTTCGGCCTGTGCCAACCGGTCGGCAACGGCATAAACCGCCGCCGGGTTGACGCCCAGGCCGCAATGGCTGGCATGGACCTCGATGTTCTCGCATTTATCGTGGTCGCCGCTTTGCACCGATCCGCGCCAATGGACGATCCCATCGGTCCGGGTGAGGATCGACGTGGTCGGCACCGGCGGGGCCTCCGCAAGCGCGCGAAAATTGCCGCCCTGCATCGGCTCCGGCTCTTTGCCGTTGAGATATTCGAACAGCAGCGTGGCGTTGGTGTGATTGCGATCGTCGCTGATCGGCGAGCCCAGGGTGATCACGTCGCGCACCTTTTCGGGCGCCATCTTGGCCAGTTCGCGGGCGAACACGCCGCCCAGGCTCCACCCGACGATGGAAATCTTGCCGCCGGTGCGTGCGTGCAGCCCTTCGACACACGCCACCATCGCATCGATCCGGGCATTGTCGACACGTACATTGCGACCGAGGTTCCAACCCACGGCATCGTAGCCGAGATCCGATAACAGCGAGCGCAGCGGAGCGGTCGAATAGTCCGACGCCATGAAGCCCGGCAGGACCAGCACGCCGTGCCCGTCACCGCGCGGCAGCATGGAAAGCAGCGGGCGTAGCGCATAGAAGCTGGCAAGCTCACCCATGGCGCGTCCCGGTTCGGCCAGCGTCAGCAGGCGGCTGGGCGGGCGGGCTTCGGTGGTCGTGGCATTCATGCGCTGGTCGAACCTTTCAGTGGTTGGGCAGGCTTCGGTTTCGAACGCCGGGCGGGGCTTTTGGTGCCTCCTTTCACCGGCTCGGCTGGCTTTTTCCTGGGCACTGCCCGCTTACCGGCGGCGGGTCTTTTCGCCGTTTTCCTGGTCTTCGCGGGGGCGGCCTTCTTCGCCGGTGCCGATGTTCTCGCAGCCGCCGCATTGCGCATTTCGGCAAAGCTGTCGCGGATGCACTGCGCGTAGAATTCGGGATCGTCCATCATCTCGCGATCGGCCGTGAACGCGATGGTGGCTTCCTGCGTATAGCTCTGCACCACATGGGCCAGGCCCATGCCGTCGGTCAGGCAGATCAGCCCCATCATGCTCTCCAGCCGTGCACCGGCCGAATAGATCGGCACGGGCGGGCCGGGGACATTGGTAACGACAGTGGTGAAGATCGGGCCGACCCCGCGATTGGCGAGGCTGAGGCGGGTATATAGCTGCGCGCCAAGGCTCATCCACAAAGCCGGGCTGACCTTGCTCAGTTCGGTCATGTTGCGCGCACCCATGGCATCGGTCATCGCCTTGGAATTCGTCGTGCGGTTATTGACCCAGGCCAGCCGGTCGATGGGGTCTGCAATCTGCGTGCCCAGCGGCGCGATCATCGCCGCGACCTGATTGCCCATCGCATTCTTCTCGTCGGTCGAGCGCACCGATATGGGTGCCATGGCGGTGAGGGTCTTCGCCGGCAGTTCGCCGTGATGGTCGAGATAGCGCCGCATGGCCCCGCCGATGATGGCCAGGAACACGTCGTTGATCTTCGCACCGTCCACGGCGGTGCGGACCGCCTTGATATCCGCCAGCGGGACGCTCACGCCCTCGACCACGCGATGCGGGCTGATCTTCTTTCCGAACCGGGTCTTGGGCGCGATCATCTCGCTCGAGACGTCGAATTCCTTGGCGACCAGCCCCTTCAGCGCCTTGGCCAGGCCGGGGGCGGCCTTGGCGGCAACCTCGATTTGCTTGAGCGGATTGGTGATCGCATTGAAATAGCTTTTGCCCAGCAGTTCGACCGGATTGGGGACTTTTTCCGGTTTCCACGTGTCGGGCCCGGGAGGGGGCGGCTCGTCCGGCGACAGCGTATGCGTCGCCTCCATCAGGTCTATCCCGCTCATCCCGTCGATCGCGGCGTGATGAACTTTGGTGATATAGGCATAGCTGCCTTTCGGAACGCCTTCTACATTGTCGAGGCCCTCGACAACGGTGAATTCCCATGGCGGGCGGTCGAGATCCAGCGGGCGGGCGAAAATGCGGGCTGCCTGGATGCATAGCTGACGCCAGTCGCCCGGTGCGGGCAGGGCTACATGGCGGAGGTGATATTCGAGGTCGAAATCCGGATCTTCGATCCAATAGGGATAGTCGAGGTCGAAAGGCACGCGCACCATGCGCTGGCGCATGGTCTTGGACAGTTGCAGGCGGCTCTCGAAGAAGGCGAGGATATCCTTGAACCGCACGAAGCCGCCGGGGGCGGTGGCGGGGTTGTAGATCAGGATCGACCCGATATGCATCGGCGAGTTGCGTGTCTCCAGCGCGACGAAGCTCGCATCCATGCCCTGCAATTGCTGCATGTGTTCCTTTCCGCGCTACCGCCGCTCTGCCCGAACGCGCGATACCATCCCCTGCTCGCCCCGCTTTTTTGCGAGTGCGGAGGCAGAAGCTACCATGTGACGGTTCCGCGTCAACTTGCCGCTCCCGTCAATGCCTTCCCTGGCGGATAGCGTTCACAGCGCCTCTCCGGCGGCGACCCCGCTCGCCCACGCCCACTGGAAGTTGTAGCCGCCCAGCCAGCCGGTCACGTCGACCGCCTCGCCAATGGCGAAAAGGCCGGGAATCTTCTTTGCTTCCATAGTCTTGGAAGAAAGTTCCGCCGTGGAAATGCCGCCCGCGGTGACTTCCGCCTTGGCAAATCCTTCGGTGCCGTTAGGGCGGAATTCCCATCGCCTGAGCCGTTCGCAGGCGCTGCGCAGGGCCTTGTCGGGTAGATTGCCAAGATCGCCGTCGAGGCCGAGTCTGTCGGCAAGAATGTCTGCAAGGCGTGCCGGAAGTGCCTCGCGAAGCAGTGTCCTGACACCTGTGCGCGGATGATTGTGCTTGGCGTCGAGCAGCCATTCCGGTCCGCGTTCGGGCACGAAATCCACAAATAGCGGCTCGCCCGACCGCCAGTAGGAACTCGCCTGAAGGATCGCGGGGCCAGACAGGCCGCGATGGGTGAACAGCGCGGCTTCGGCGAAGCCGGCGCCGTTCGCGGTGGCGACGACGGGCGCCGAAACACCGGAAATATCGCGGAACAGCACTTCCTCTCCGCCAAGCGTCAGCGGAACGAGCGCAGGACGCGGCTCGACCACTTTGAGCCCGAACTGGCGGCCAAGGTCGTAGGCGAAAGCCGTGGCGCCCATCTTGGGGATCGAAGGCCCGCCGGTCGCAATGACGAGTTTCGGTGCGGTGAAAGCGCCGTTCTGCGTGGTGACGGTGAACCCGTCGTCATGCTCGACCGAGGCGATTTCCTCGCCGCAACGAAGCTCGACCTCGCCCCCGGCGCATTCTTCCAGCAGCATCGCCACGATCTGCTTTGCCGATCCGTCGCAGAATAGCTGGCCGAGCGTCTTCTCGTGCCACGCGATGCCATACCTTTCGACCAGCTCGAGGAAATCGCGCGGCGTGTATCGGGCAAGCGCGCTCTTGGCGAAATGCGGGTTGGCCGAAAGGTAGTTGCCCGGACCCGCGCCGATATTGGTAAAATTGCAGCGCCCGCCGCCCGAAATCAGGATCTTCTTGCCCGGAGCCTCGGCCCGTTCGAGCACAAGCACGCGCAGTGCGCGCTGCCCGGCCCGCGCGGCGCACATCAGGCCGGCAGCTCCGGCGCCGAGGATTATCGTGTCGTAGCGCGTCACCAGCGGCGCGATAAGACTGTCTGCGCAGCTTGCCAATCGGTTGCGGGAGAAGCGGAGCGGGAATGGCGGATTTGTGCCAATCCCGCTCCGCGGACGAACCTCATACGGGCGGCAGCGCGGGCTGCGCCACGGTGACGAGCTTGCCGAGAGTGTTCCATTCTTCGCGCGGCGACCAGTTGCGGTTCGCGCCGAGGTAGGAATGGTCGTCGAGTTCCAGCAAGCCGATGATCACTTCGGCGACGATCGTCGCGCCCACCGGACCGAGACCTTCGCCTTCCTTGTCGCTGCCGTTCGGTTCGGCACGGCCGATCACCTCGGCCTCGGCGAGCAGATAGAGCCACAGCGGGATACCTTCCGCCCCAAGATCGCCGTTTACCTTGGCAATTTTCTTGATCACCTTCTCGATTTGCTTCGGGTCGCAGCCGATCGCTTCGGCCACCTTCTCGCCCCCGGGAAGAAGAAAGGTGTTGCCGCGTAACAGATTGCGCGTGGCGAGCGACTTTTCCGCCGGTGTTCCGGTGACGAATGGCAGACTGAGCAGATCGCCAGCCAGCTTGGTATCGAGCTTCTGCGCCCGTTCGATCTGGCGGTTTTCGTCGGTGAAGAGCAGTTCGTGCCAGTCGACCAGAGCCTTAGCATCGGTCACGGCATCGAAGCCCAGGCCGAGCGTGGTGCCGAACAATTCGAGCGGCGGCTCGCCCTGACGCACCTGGACCTTCATCGGGATCATCGAGTGACCGAAACGGTAGGCCGCTACCGAAAACTCGACCGGGATGAACGGCACGTGGCCGCAATAATGTTGCCGGCCACAGCCGAGGATACGTTCGACCACCGGCGCGCCGCAGATTGCGGTAAGGAAGTCGTTCACCAAGGCCCATTGGTAGTGCCAGGTCGTCTGCCGACGCGCCTCCTCGTAAAGAGCGTGCCCTTCGAGGCCGGATTCTGCGTGGATCGTGTCCGCGACATGATTATGGAAGCGGATGATCGCGAGCTGGATCTGGCTGATGACCCGGTTCTCGTCATTGCGCGGATCGCCGATCACGGCTCTGCCATTGGGACTGCGCAGCAGGTCGTGATCGTTGAGTCCCGGCTGACCGGGATTGTCCGTGCCGGTCAGCAGCTTGACTCCGCCGAAGGGGCCTCCTTGCGCGTAGAGATAGGGCTGCGCTTCAGGCCCAAGCCCGTAAATGCAGTCGAGATCGAGCGTCGGCGTGCGGACGTTGGCGATCTCGCCCGGATTGTCGATCACGCTGTCGAATGTGGTCGATGCGTCGAGGGTGATGTCGTGATCGACGAACTGGCCGAAGAAGATCATGCCCACCGGTACGGTATCGGTTCGGTCGTTGGTGGACTTTCCGTCCATTTTGCCATTTACCTCGCCTATGGTCTTCAGAACATCGGGACGGGTGTAGGCGGGCTTCAGATGGGGGAACATGCGCCCGAAGCGGTCTTCCCGGAGGATGGATTCCTCCCGACCGTAGAGGCGCATACTGCAGAACGGATTGAGTCCTTCGAGCGGCTTCATGCCATGATGTTCGTGTTCGGCCATTGTTAGGGTCCTCTTGTGTAAATACCTGCGAGACGCGACCCTTTGCCGCCGGAATCGACGGTATTCGTTCGTTTATTTGGCGAATCGATTGCGCTGGAATGGACCCGTTTCGACAGGTCAGATTGTAAAATTGCGTCCGGCAAGTCTGCCGCCGAAGAAAGCCCAACTATGACTTGTCAGCGAATTCCACGAGTTATATGGTTAACGCCAGCCTAATTCGATCAGGGTGATCGGAAATTACTGCGCCGAGCCGGTATTTATCTCGGATCAGGCGCGCGCGGCACAGCCGCAGTTTCACGCGCCGCCACGAAATAGAGCAGCGTGCCGCCCGCAACGATGGCGGCGAAGATCGCCAATGCCCGCATATCCGCATGCGTCGCCACCCATATCGAAACGACGATGGCGAATAGACTGGCGGCGAGGTGCAGCGGGTTCAGCGCGCCTTCGCGCCGTTCGAGCACCGGCAGGGCGGCGCAGCAGATCAGGTAGGTCACCAGCCGAACCATCGTCCCCGCTACGGCCAGTACCTCGAAACCTTCCCACAGGCCGAACAGGATCGCAAAAACGCCGTAGAACAGGATCGAATTGCGCGGCGTGCCGCGGCGCTCGTCCACCATCATGAACCAGCGCGGCAGCATTCCGCGCTCTGCCATGCCGTAGGTCAGGCGCGGTAGCGAGGTGCCGCTGCCGAGATTGTTGGCCCCGATGCTGAATGCGGCGGCGATGACGATCATCACCGCCCCCCAATCGCCCATGACTGCGCGCGCCGCTCCGGCCAGCGCGTTGTCGTCCGCCGCGCTCGGCGCGATGGCCAGATAGGCCCAGATCACCAGCACGTAGAGCACCGAAACCGCTGCCACCATGCTGACCAGCGCGCGCGGGATGTTGCGCTTCGCATCCTTTACCTCGCCCGCGGTTTCGGTAAGGTTTTCGAAGCCCATAAAGGCGTAGAAGGTGAGCAGGATCACGCTTTCCACCTGGCCGAACTGCGGCAGGGCGAAACTGATCGCGGGATCGCCGGCAAACAGCGCAGCGATCACCAGCAATAGCAGCGGCCCGATCTTGATCGCGGTCATCACGCCTAGCGTGCCCACGGCGCTGCGCATCCCGGCAAGGTTGATGGCGACGAACAGCGCCAGCAGGACCGCGACCGCCAGGCCCTGAACCTGCTCCAGCCATGGGAACAATGCGGCAAGATAGGTCACCATCACATGCGTGTTTGCCGCCGCGGTCACGATATTGCTGGCATAGCGGCCCCAGCCGGCCTGAAAGCCGACGAACCGCCCGAACGCCGCTTCGCCATAGAGCACCGGCCCGCCGCTATGCTCGAAGCGTGCGGCCAGCCACGCATAGACCAGCGCCAGCGGCATGAACAGCAGCCCGCCGATCAGCAACATCCACGGTGCGAAGCTGCCCACTGCCGCCGCCAGCACCGCGGGCAGGGCGAAGATGCCCGCCCCGACCATCCCGTTCACGGGAAACAGAGCGCTGCCGAGAAAGCCGACCGTGCGCGGCGGTGCCTTGAATGTCCCGTCCATTGCGCAGGGGATGACCGGAAAAGCGTCTTTGCACAAGCGGTCGCGTCGCCCTATCTCCCCGGGCATGTCGCGTACGAAAGCCGGTTCTCCCAACGATCCGAGAGGCAAGGAGCGTTTCAACGAGGAACGCGCCACCTACACGGTCGCCAGCGCGCAGCCCGATCTTGAGGCCGGGATCGCCGCGATCCGCGACACGGTGAAGACGCTGAAGCCCAAGCCCGGTGTCTATCGCATGCTCGATACGCGCGGCGATGTGCTGTATGTCGGCAAGGCGCGCAGCCTCAAGGCGCGGGTGGCGAATTACACGCAGGTCAAGGGTCTCACCAACCGTACTCTGCGGATGATCAGCCAGACCCGCGCGATGGAGATCGTCACGACGAACTCCGAGGCGGAGGCGTTGTTGCTCGAAGCGCAACTGGTCAAGCGGTACCGGCCGCCGTTCAATGTCCACTTGCGCGACGACAAGAGCTTCCCCTTCATCCTGCTGCGCGCCGATCATGCGTTTCCGCGCATCCAGAAGCATCGCGGCGCGCGGCGGGCCAAAGGCAATTATTACGGCCCCTTCGCCAGCGCGGGCAGCGTGAACAAGACGCTGAACGCGCTGCAGAAACTGTTCCTGCTGAGGAGCTGCACCGACAGTTTCTTCAACAATCGCGACCGGCCCTGCCTGCTCTACCAGATCAAGCGCTGCTCGGCACCGTGTGTCGGGCGGATCGACGAGGCGGGCTATGCCAGCCTCGTGCGCGAGGCGAAGGATTTCCTCGGCGGCAAATCCTCCGCCGTGCAGGCGCAGATCGAGAAACAGATGGCGAAGGCCGCCGAAGATCTCGATTTCGAAACCGCCGCCATCCTGCGCGACCGGCTGCGCGCGGCGACCTTCATCCAGGGCTCGCAGGCCATCAATGCACAGGGTGTGGGTGACGCCGATGTCTTCGCGCTCGCCGCCAAGGGCGGGCAGGTCGGGGTGCAGGCCTTCTTCATCCGCGGCGGGCAGAACTGGGGCCACCGCACCTTCTACCCGCGCAATACGGGCGATCTCGATTTGGGAGAGGTACTGTCCGACGTGCTGCTGCAATTCTACGAGGAGGTCCCGCCACCCAGGACCATCCTGACCGACCGCGAACTGCTCGAACAGGAACTGGTGGCGGAAGCCCTGGCAGAGAAAGCGGGGCATGCGGTCGCCATCTCGATCCCCCAGCGCGGCACGCGGCGCAAGCTGATGGAACAGGCACAGCGCAATGCGGTGGAAGCGCTCGACCGGCGGCTGGCCGAAAGCGGCACCAAGGCCAGGATCCTGCGCGATCTCGCCGAATTCCTCGAGCTCGACGACGTGCCGCAGCGGATCGAGATCTACGACAACAGCCATATCCAGGGCGCGAAGGCAGTCGGCGCAATGGTGGTCGCCAGCCCCGAGGGTTTCGACAAGGGCCAGTACCGCAAGTTCAACATCAAGAGCGCGCAGACCAACGACGATTTCGGCATGATGCGCGAAGTGATGGGGCGCCGGTTCCGGGCTCTGGCGGCGGAGGATTTCGCTCACAGAGGCGCAGAGGCGCAGAGTGGCAAGGATGGCGCCTCAGGCACTCGGACTTTCGACAGCTCGACGAGCGGGGAGGTCGAAAATGCACAAATGGCTTCGCCGCCGGAACAACCCCTCCGCGCCTCTGCGCCTCTGCGAGCGTCGAAAATCGGCCACGAAACCACTTGGCCGGACCTCGTCTTGATCGATGGCGGCAAGGGTCAGATGTCGTCCGTGCGCGATACGCTGGAGGAAATGGGGATCGAGGACGTCCCGCTGATCGCCATCGCCAAGGGCCCGCATCACGGGCGCGAGGGGCGCGAAGTCTTCCATTTCCCCGACGGGCGCGAGAAGACCCTGCCCGTCAATTCGCCGCTGCTGTTCTACCTCCAGACCCTGCGCGACGAAGTCCACCGCTACGCCATCGGCGCGCACCGCCAGAAACGCAGCCGAGCGATTACTGCCTCACCCCTCGACGAAATCCCGGGCATCGGCCCCGCCCGCAAACGCGCGCTGCTGCTCCATTTCGGCACGGCGGGGAAGGTAAGGGCGGCGGCGCTGGAAGACCTCCAACGCGCCCCCGGCATCAGCGAAGGCGTGGCGCAGCAGATCTACGATTTCTACCACGCGGGCGGGTGAGGTTCAAACGAACCAAAATTGTAGCGGATCAGTTTCAACGGGGAGTTGACACCTTGAAGGCCAATAATCATGGTCTTGATATGTTCCAAACTGACTCGGATGCCGCCAAAGACCTATTGCAGGTCGCAAGTAACCAGAAGTTTGGGACAGTTCTCGCCGACCCGCCTTGGCAGTTCCAGAACCGAACGGGAAAGGTTGCGCCTGAGCATAAGCGTCTTGCGCGTTATGGAACGATGAAGTTGGATGAGATTTGTGATCTACCTGTGGCGGACATAGCTGCCGATCCTTCGCATCTTTACCTTTGGGTCCCCAATGCCTTGCTCCCCGATGGGTTGAGAGTGATGGAGGCATGGGGCTTCCGCTATGTGTCCAACATCGTTTGGCACAAAATTCGAAAGGACGGAGGTTCTGACGGACGCGGTGTCGGATTTTATTTCCGAAACGTAACCGAACTCTTGCTGTTTGGCGTTCGCGGCAAGAATGCGCGGACATTGGCACCGGGACGTAGCCAAGTAAATATGATCCAATCACGGAAACGGGAACACAGCCGCAAACCGGACGAACAATACGATATAATTCAAGAATGTAGTTGGGGGCCGCGCATAGAACTTTTCAGCAGAGGTGAGCGTGAAGGCTGGACGGTCTGGGGCAATCAGGCGAATAAGGAATATAGGCCAACATGGTCTACATATAGCTTCAACTCGATGGCAGTGGCGGCGGAATGAACTTCGGATCTGATGAGACGTTAGCTGATAATGAAACTGACGTATCTACCGGGCGCGGGGCCGATAGTTCAGTTCTTATTGGGCAGGTATTCGATGAATCTATTCGAGATAAGTTTGAGATATTTAGCTATCGAAATGCTGCAACCATTCTGCAAGCGAGCTTTCCTGACCAATTTTCTCAAATAGTAAAAGCTTTAGAAGCGTTTGCCATATCATCGACCATGATACGGCAACCGGGAGGAAGCAAAGGACCGATTGCCAAGTATGTTGATACTCTCTTTAAGGAGGATGTTGGCTGGAATGAGGCCCGGATATCTGCTGACCTTCATGTGCGCTTGCTGCATGCCAAGAAGAAAAGCGAGATAATCAGCTCATATCTACGTGAAGGGTTTCTCGATGGCCATCGGATTGATTTCCTCAACGGAAGAGTGGCTCTCGATCTTGAATGGAATTCAAAAGATCAGACCTATGATCGTGATCTCTATGCCTTTTCGGCCTTTTACGAAGCGGGTGCTATCGATGTCGGGATCATTTTGACGCGTGGGTCTTCTTTAGACACGGCATATTTTCGTAGCCTCGGGAAGGTATTAACCAAGGATGGTGCTGAAGGTAGCGAAGAGGTTTACCGTAAGTTCGGTGCTTCTACGACTTGGATGGGTAAACTGCTCTATCGGCTGGACGCTGGACGAAATGGCGGATGTCCAGTGCTTGCGATTGGGATTACACCGCAATGCGTGACTGACTGAAGTTTACACGCCCTAACAGGGACACTCTTTCCTACACGCCCCTATCTGTGCCTTACCCTGTCAGATGAAGCACTATTTCCCGTCCGCTCCGCAGACGCTCGACACGCGCATCACCATTCCGCCGTTCCACGCCGTCCCGTTGCGCGTCCGTACCGATGGGTGGACGCCGCTCAGGCAGGCGGAGTTCATCGGGCATCTTGCCGCCACGCGCTCGGTGGCGGAGGCGGCGCGCAATGTCTCCATGGCGCGCGAGACCGCTTATCGCCTGCGTACGAAGCCCGGGGCGCAAGGGTTTGCGGCGGCTTGGGACGTGGCTCTGGCGTGCATGGCAAGCCACGCGGGCAAAGCGCGGCTGCTCGCGGCGCTGGAGGCCGCGTGCGAGGCGATGAAACCCTCGCGGAAGGTCACGGTCGAACAGCTCACATGGCGGGTCGAAACCGGGCTGTGGCAGGTGCGCCTGCGTGCGGGGCGCTATGCCGGGGTGCGCCGGAAAGCCGACAATTCCGCGCTTTTCGCGCTTCTCGCCCGCACCGGCCGGGGCGATGCGGGGGACGCGGTGTGAGCGAAGGTCACGGTTCTAATGCGGGCGGTTCGTGTCAACCGCGCCGCCGGTTCAGGGCCGCGCGGGTTTGCCCTTGGCCTTGAAGGGCTTGCCTTTGCCGAACGGCTTGCCGCCGGGTTTCGCGCCCGGCTTTCCACCCGGCTTTCCGCCACTGGGCTTGCCCTTGAAGCCGCCGCCCGGTTTCTTGCCCAGCGGGCGGGCGTGGACCTTGCCGCCGCCGCCATGTTTGCGGTTCTGACGTGCTTCGACCCGCGGCCCATCGGGCGCTTCGACGATGGCGATCGCGTCCTGCTCGTCTTCGGGTGAGGCGGTGCGCTGGATGGCATCGGCGAATTTGCCCGCCACTGCGCGCGGCACCTGGAACCAGCTTTCGTGCTGGCCGATGCGGATCGCGCCGATCTCGTTGCGGGTGATATGTCCGCGGCGGCAGATCAGCGGCAGGATCCAGCGCGGTTCGGCATTGTGGCGACGGCCGATATCCATGCGGAACCACACCACATCCTCGAAGCCGGGGCGGTGGCGTTCGGCCTTGGCCTTCTCGCGCGCTTCGGGCGTGTTGGCGAGCAGTTCTTCGGGCTCGGGCATTTCCGCCCGGTGCGCCTGGACCAGCGCGGCGGCGATATCCTCGGGCGTCATGCGCGCCATGAGTTCTCCGGCCAGTTCGCGATCGTATTCCTCGATCTCGCGCGGGGCGGTCAGCCGTTCGATCAGGCGGGTGCGGTCCTTCTGGCGGATCGCTTCGGGCGAGGGGGCATCGATCCATTCGGCCTCGATCCTGGCGCCGCGCAGCATGCCTTCGACCCGGCGGCGGCGATTATGGGGCACCACGATGGCCGCGATGCCCTTCTTGCCCGCGCGACCCGTGCGGCCCGAACGGTGCTGCAGGGTTTCCGCGTCGCGCGGAATTTCGACATGGATCACCAGGCTCAGCGTCGGCAGGTCGATACCGCGCGCGGCCACATCGGTAGCTACGCAGACCCGCGCACGCCTGTCGCGAAGGGCCTGCAGCGCCTGGTTGCGCTCGCTTTGCGAATGCTCGCCCGACAGCGCGACCACGCCGAAGCCGCGGTTCTGCAAGGTCGTGTGCAGCCGCCGCACGCTTTCGCGGGTGGCGCAGAAACAGATCGCCGTTTCCGCCTCGTGGAAGCGCAACAGATTGACCACCGCATTCTCGATTTCGGACGGGCCGACACTGATCGCCTGATAGGCGATGTCGCCGTGCCCACGCGTCTCGCCGACCAGCGACAGGCGCAAGGCATTGCGCTGATAACGCTCGGCCAGCCGCTCGATCGGGCGCGGCATGGTGGCCGAAAACAGCAGGGTGCGGCGCGTCTCGGGCGTCGCGTCGAGGATTTCCTCGAGATCTTCGCGAAAGCCCATGTCGAGCATCTCGTCCGCCTCGTCGAGCACCACGCCGACGAGGCCCGACAGGTCCAGCGCGCCGCGCTCGATATGGTCGCGCAGCCGCCCCGGCGTGCCGACGACGATAGCCGGGCCGCCGCGCAGATTGCGGCGTTCCTTGCTGGCATCCATCCCGCCGACGCAAGTGGCGATGCGCAGGCCGGCCCCGGCATAGAGCCAGCTCAGCTCGCGGCTGACCTGCAGCGCCAGTTCGCGCGTCGGTGCGATGGCCAGGACGAGCGGGCTCTCGCTGAGCGGCGAACCGCCGAGTTCGCCGAGCAACTGGTCGGCCAGCGCGAGGCCGAAGGCGACGGTCTTGCCACTGCCGGTCTGGGCCGAGACGATCAGGTCGCGGCCCTGGGCCTTTGGCTCGGTCACGGCCTGCTGGACGGGAGTGAGCGCTTCGTAGCCGCGAGCGGCCAATGCCTCGCCGATCACCGGCGGGAGGTGGGAAAACGACATTTGATTCTTTCTTTCGTGCGCGGACCTTGGCGGGGGGTGCCGGCTCTTCGCGGAGCGGGCACGGCCCGCAATCGGCAGCGCCCTACACGTAAATACCGCATTTGGCCCGCATTATTTTGCAACCGCGAGATGAAGGGCTTCGGGCGGCTCATATCATTGTGACATATCGGTGTCGCAAACCATAATTTTGTCCTCGAACTGCCATCCTACGGCAATCACCCGGTCAAACATCCTGCCTAACCCGCCCCCAAGGAATTCGGAGGGCAATCATGAAAACTAGGACTATGCTGTTCGCCGGTGCCGCCATCGCGGCACTTTCGCTTCCCGCCATCGCACAGGCCGGCGAAGTCGCCGGTACGGTATCGGATGCGAGCGATACGATCGCCTTGCGCAGCGCGCAGGTCCGCATCGTGGAACTGGACCGCGTGGTGGCCACGGAACGCGACGGTTCCTTCCTGTTCGCCGATGTTCCTGCGGGCGATTACACGCTTGAAATCAGCTATGTCGGTGCGGAAACGGTAACCCAGTCGGTTACCGTGCCGGCCACGGGAACGGTTCGCGCGGATGTGACGCTAGCCGGTTTCGGCGATAACGAGATTCTCGTCATCGGTCAGGCCGCCAACCTCGCCAGCGCACTGTCGCGCAAGCGGGAAGCCGATGGCGTTTCCGATGTGCTGACGCGCGATGCGATCGGCCAGTTCCCCGATCAGAACGTGGCCGAAAGCCTGCGCCGCCTGCCCGGCGTCAACATTCTCAACGACCAGGGCGAAGGCCGCTTCGTGTCGGTTCGCGGGCTCGACCCGGAACTCGTCTCTACCTCGCTCAACGGGGTCCGCCTGCCGGCCCCGGAAAGCGATGTCCGCTCGGTCGCGCTCGACGTGATTTCCAGCGACATCATCGAATCGATCGAGGTGAAGAAGTCGCTCACGCCGGACATGGACGGCGACACCATCGGCGCTTCGGTCGAGATCGAGACCACCAGTGCGTTCGATCGCAAGTCGGGCCTGCTCGTGGTCAAGCTCGAAGGCAGCTATAACGACTATGCCGACGAGGTCAGCCCCAAGGGCAGCATCGACTTCGCCACGCGCCTGGGCGACAATGTCGGCGTGTCGGGCGGCATCTCCTACTATCGCCGCACGTTTGAAACCGACAATATCGAAGCCGATGGCTGGACCGATGCGGGTGGCGCAATCTTCCCGGTCGATGTCGAATATCGCGACTACGACGTCGAGCGCGAACGCATCAGCGCGACGCTGGGCTTCGATTTCCGCGCCGGCGATTCCACCAAGCTCTACATCAAGGGCCTCTACAGCCAGTTCGACGACCAGGAATTCCGCCGCCGGACGATCTTTGATCTCGGCGATTTCGAGGATGATGGCCCGTCTTCCGTCTCCGGCACAACCGCCCAGTTCAGCGACGCCGATCAGGAATTCACCGTCGAACGCGATATCAAGGACCGCTTCGAAAGCCAGAAGATCCGCTCGATCACCGCGGGGGGCGAAAGCGACTGGGGCGATTGGTTCGCCGACTATGCCGTAAGCTGGGCCAAGTCCTCCGAGCGGGAGGATGGCAGCCTCGACCCGACTTCGTTCGACCGTGATTTCGGGCCCGAAGAGGCCGACGATGGTATGGGCAACGATATCCCGAGCGGTCTTGTCCTTGGCTTCGATTATGCGGATCCGCGTCGACCGAGCTACTCGGTGGTCAGCGATGCAATCAATGGCTCGTTCTTCGACCCGTCGACCTACGAACTCAACGATGTCGAATTCACCCAGCTATCGGACGCGCAGGACGAGGAGTACTCCGCCAAGTTCGACCTCGGCCGCCGCTTCGCGATGGATAGTGGCGAATTCACCGTCCAGGCCGGCTTCAAGGGCCGCTGGCGCGAGAAGACCTACAATTTCAATGTCGGCTTCTATGAATTCGACGGCTTCACCCTGGCCGATGCCCTCGGGGCCGGTCAGACCTATCGCCTGACCGACATCTCTCCCGTTGCGGGCTTTACCGAAGCGACCGACTTCTTCCTCGCCAATTTCGACCAGTTCGAATTCCAGCAGGCCGACAGCGACTTCGACTCCGCGGTCGAGGACTACTCGGTCGAGGAAGACGTTATCGCCGGCTATCTGCTTGGCCGGTGGGACAGCGATACGTTGCGGGTGATCGGCGGCGTCCGCTTCGAAAGCACCGACAACACACTGGTCGGCAACAATGTCCTGCTGGTGGAAGAGGGCGGCACGCTGCCGGGCGGCGACACTGCGGACGACGACACAGTCATCGTCACGCCGGTGAACTTCGACCGCAGCTATGACGACTGGCTGCCGAGCCTCAATGTCCGCTTCGAGCCGCAGCCGGGCCTGATCTTCCGCCTGGCGGGCTATCGCAGTCTGGTGCGTCCGAAGCTGTCTTCGCTGGCCCCGCGTTTCACTGTGGAGGAAGCCGATGACGGCGAGCGTGAAGGCGAATTCGGCAACCCGGCGCTGCTGCCCTACAAGGCGTGGAACTTCGACGCGACGGCGGAATATTACTTCGCCTCGAACGGCGCCATCTCGGCCGGGATATTCTACAAGGATATCAAGGACTACATTGTCGATACGGTGCAGGAAGACGGCACTTTCAACGGCATCGCCTTCGACGAAGCGACGATCCCGATCAATGGTGACAGTGCCGATGTGTTCGGTGTCGAGCTGAGTTTTTCCAAGGCATGGACCGAGCTTCCGGCGCCGTTCGACGGTTTCATCACCACCGCCAACTATACCTACACCGATGCGACCGGAACGGTGTTCACCGATGGCGATGTCACCGATCCGCGCGACATTCCGCTGCCGGCGACTTCGAAGCATACCTTCAACTTCGCGCTGGGCTATGACAAGGGGCCGATCGACATTCGCCTGGCCGGGACCTATCGCGACAGCTATCTTGACGAGCTGGCCGATGAACCCGATCTCGACCGCTATGTCGACGATCACTTCCAGCTCGACCTGTCGGCCAAGTTCCGTGTTACACAGAATGTCCAACTGTTCTACGAATGGGTGAACATCAACAATGCGAAGTATTTCGCCTACAACACGCTTGGCGCGCGCCGGAACCTCTACCAGTACGAGGAATATAACTGGACCATGAAGGGCGGCGTGAGGTTGACGTTCTGATGCGCGGCGGGTTCCAGATTTTCGCCGTCGCCAGCCTCGGCATCGCCGCCGCCTGCGCGACCGTGCCCATGCCCGGCGATCCGGCCGTGCCAGTCTTCGCCGTGGCGGAAACCGTGCCGGTGGTGACCGCCAATGAAGATGCCGCCGACGATCCGGCGATCTGGCGCAATGCTGCCTCGCCGGCGCACAGCCTGATCGTCGCGACCGACAAGAAGGCGGGGCTCTATGTCTACGGCCTCGACGGCAAGGTGAAGAGCTTCAGCGAACATCCCGCGCTCAATAATGTCGATCTCGTCGACATGGGCGATGCCGGGGTGATCGTCTTCGCCAGCGATCGCAGCGATCTCGTCAATTCGAAAGTCGTGCTCTACCGGCTCGATACCGTTTCGGGGACGCTGACCGAGCTTGGCCGCGTCGCCACCGGACCGGGCGAAGGGTATGGCATTTGCGGCACCCGCCGCGGCGATACGCTGATCGTCTATACCGCGGCCAAGAGCGGGCGGATCGCCGAGTGGGAGATTGCCCTCGGCGATAACCCCTCGGCGCGCGAACTGCGCACCATGCAGGTTCCCTCCCAGCCCGAAGGCTGCGCGGTCGATCACCGCAACGGCACGCTGTATATCGGCGAGGAAGCGGCCGGCATCTGGCGCTTCGAACCGGGCGCGACTACGGGAGAGATCGTCGCCGCAGTCGATGGCCGCAAGCTGGTTGCCGATCTCGAAGGGCTGGCGCTCGTTCCGGAAGGAACGGATGGCGGGTGGCTCTATGCCTCGAGCCAGGGCGACAACACCTATATGCGCTATGCCCTGCCGGACGTGACGCCTGCAGGCCGCTTCCGCATCGCCAAGGGCGAGTTCGGCAGCACGGAGGAAACCGACGGCATCGAAGTGATGCGCGGAGATTTCGGCCCGGCCTTCCCGGGAGGATTGTTCATCGCGCAGGATGGCATGAACGACGGCAAGGCGCAGAACTTCAAGCTGGTCCCGCTGGGGGCGATCGAGGCGGCGCTGACGGGGGAGTAAGGCCGGGAATTTCGACAAGCGATTCATCGCCTTGACATCGCCGTTCGGGTGACGGAACATCGTCGCGGGGGGACGGTCTGGATGTCCGAAGGACGCGAGGCATTGTCGGGGGCAATTGCCGGGGTCGCCGGCGGCGATCGCGCGGCGCTGAAAACGGTCTATCGGCTGACATCGGCCAAGCTGTTCGGGACCATCATCAGGATCGTGCCCGAGCGCGAACGGGCCGAGGACATTCTTCAGGATGTCTATGTCAAGGTCTGGCGGCGCGCCGGTCGGTTCGATGGCAGTAAGGGCAGCCCGATCACCTGGCTCTGCACGATTGCGCGCAACACGGCGCTCAACGAACTGCGTCGCGATGGCCGAAAGGTCGAACCACCTGCGGACACGCTGCCCGAAGTCGAGGATAGCGACGCTCTGCCAGCCGACGAATGGCTGTGCGCCATGGAGGAAAGCCAGGCGCTGGCCCGCTGCCTGCAGGAACTCTCTGGCGATCAGCGCCGTTCGATCCGGCTCGCCTTCTTCGAAGGCTACTCCTATTCCGAACTGGCGAAAAAGGTCGACGTCCCGCTCGGCACGATGAAAAGCTGGGTGAGGCGCGGCCTTGCCGGGCTGAAGGGATGTCTCGGTGGCTGACGACGGTATCCCCCAGGCCGAAGACCCGTTCCTGACAGCGGGCGAGCTGGCGCTCGGTGTGCTGGAAGGCAGCGATCTTGCCGCCGCGCGTCGCTCGCAACTTGTCGATGCGGCCTTTGCCGAAGCGGTCGAGTGGTGGGAGACCCGGCTTGGGGCAATGGGGGAAGCGGCTGGCAGCGGCGTCCCCTCCGATACGGTGTGGCAGGGTGTGGAGGCCCGGGTCGACGCGCTCGACGGCGCGGATAATGTCGAACTGCCCATGACAGGACGGCGCGGACCGGCGGGATGGAGCATTGTCACCGCCATCGTCGGTCTCGGCGCAGCGGCCGCTGCTCTGGTGTTGTTCCTGTCCACACCCGCGACATCGCCGGTCGCTCCGCCGCAAATCGCCTCCACACCTGGCGATCAGTTGGTGGCCCAGCTCGGCGACGACGAAACCAATCGCAGCCTCGCCAGCCGTATCGATCCGGATAGTGGAGAGTTGAGGCTCGCCATCTCCGGCCTGCAGGCAGACACCGGCAAGACCCCCGAACTGTGGGTCATTCCCGCCGGCGGTGCACCGATATCGCTCGGTGCCATTCCGGAAGAAGGCGATTTCTCGCGCGATCTGTCGACCGAAGAAAGCGCATTGCTGGTTGCCGGTGCGACGCTGGCCGTCACCTTCGAAGACGATACGGGCGAGCGGCATGAAACGCCCACCATGCCCATCCTGCTGGCGGGTGCGCTCGCGGAAGTCTGAGGAGATTTGCAAGAATTAGCGTAGCGAAATCAGCCGCCTGACGAGTATTTCAGCTTTTTTGGCCTGCGAGTGCATCCGATCCGCATCGCGGCGGGTAGCTGCTGGCGTCATCTCGATCGAGATGGCAGCCGAGACCCGTAGGTCTTCGTGCAGAGCAAGGTGGAACAACCGCTAGCTGTGGGAAGGGATGGCCCGCGTCGATCGGCTTTCTGGTCCAGTAACGGAAAGAGAAAGCATCATGATCAAGACATTCGAAAACCGCCTTGCGGCAGCGCTTCTGGCCGGTACCGCAAGCCTCGCCTTCGCCGCGCCTGCTCAGGCCGATGCGACACCCGAATGCAATAGCGCAAATACGAACTCCACCGAATGCGGCGCAGATGCCGTCACTACGGGCAATGGCGGTGTTGCCGTCGGAACGGGCGCGGTCGCAGATGGCACCGATGCGGTGGCCATCGGCAGCGACGACGCCGGTGCCGCGCCTGCAACAGCCACAGGCCCATCGACCACCGCGGTCGGCGGGGAAAGCCTCGCCACGGGGCCTGGCGCCAGCGCGTTTGGCTGGCGGGCCATGGCCACGGCCGAGCGTGCAACGGCGCTTGGACATCTCGCTACCGCTCAGGGAATTCGTTCTACCGCTGTCGGAGAGAACGCCGATGCGCAGACCGATTTCAGCACGGCGATCGGCAATGAATCGATTGCCAACGGGATCGATGCCCTGGCGGTTGGCGACAGCGCGATGGCCATGGGCAATTCGACCACGGCGGTTGGCGGCGAAAGCGTCGCGACCGGACCTGGCGCTACGGCCTTTGGCTGGCAGTCATCGGCAGCAGAGCGCGCCACCGCTCTGGGTCACCTTGCCACTGCGCAGGGGATACGCTCTGTAGCGATTGGCGAAAATGCCGATGCGCAAACCGACAACTCGACCGCAATCGGCAATGAATCGATCGCAAACGGAATCGATGCGCTGGCGGTTGGCGACACGGCCATGGCGATGGGTAATTCGACCACAGCGGTTGGTGGCGAAAGCATCGCCACAGGACCGGGCGCCACCACTTTTGGGTGGCAGTCGAGCGCGGTCGAGCGTGCCACTGCGCTCGGGCACCTGGCCACGGCGCAGGGCGTGCGGTCGATTGCAATCGGTGAGAACGCCGATGCGCAGACCGACTTCAGCACGGCGATCGGTAACGAGTCGATCGCCAACGGCGTTGACGCGCTGGCTATCGGCGACACGGCCATCGCAACGGGCAACTCGACCACTGCCGTTGGGGGTGAAAGCATCGCCACCGGTCCCGGTGCCACCACTTTCGGCTGGCAATCATCGGCCGTGGAGCGGGCCACCGCGCTCGGTCATCTGGCAACGGCGCAGGGCGTGCGGTCGATTGCAATCGGCGAGAACGCCGATGCGCAGACCGATTTCAGCACGGCTATCGGCAATGAAGCGATTGCCAATGGGGTCGATGCCCTGGCCATCGGCGATACTGCCATGGCGATGGGCAATTCGACTACTGCGGTTGGCGGCGAAAGCGTTGCGACCGGACCGGGCGCCACGGCCTTCGGCTGGCAGTCTTCGGCAGGCGCCGAACGCGCCACGGCTCTCGGCCATCTGGCGAACGCTTCCGGCGTCCGCTCGGTCGCGGTTGGCGAGGCTGCTGCGGCAAGTGGCGACGGCTCGATTGCCATCGGCAATCTGGCCAGCGCAACGGGCGTCGATTCTGTGGCTATCGGCAACGGGGCCAGCGCGACCAATGATGGTCAGGTCGTGATTGCCTCGCTCGATGCGAGTTCGGGATCGCAGACCGGCCCTATCGCGGTCGTTACCGCCGATGCCAACGGCACGCTTGGCGTCAGTTCGTCGGCGGGGCTCAGCAACCTTGCCAGCTTCACCGACGTGCAGGCCAACAGCATGGCCATCGCCGCCAACTCGGCAGCCATCATGGACCTGCAGGGGCAGACCGGCTTGCTGTTCGACCTGGCGGCCGAGAATAGTGTCCAGGCGCGTCGGGCAAATGAAGGCGTGGCATTGGCGCTGGCCATGGAATCGCCGATCATTATGCCGGGCAAGACCTTCGGCGTCGCCGGCGGCTTCGGCTATTATAACGAACGCGTCGCAGGCTCGGCGTCGTTCGGCCTGCGGGTCAGCGAAAGCACCGTATTTACGGGGGGGCTCGGCGTTGGCTTCGACTCCGGCGAAGTCGGAGCACGCGCGGGATTCCAGGCTTCTTGGTAAGTCCGGCACAACACATTCCTGTAGGACCAGGAAGGAAGGGCGGGGTGCGCAGCATCCCGTCCTTTTTTTGCGCTGCCCGGCGCTGGTGGTCGAAGTGCTCGAAATGCAGGTCGCCACCGGCGCCGCCCGGCAGGGCAAGGAAGGCTATTTCCTGCCCCGCTGACGGCCGGGCAATTTTCCTACAGGCGACCCCGCATGTTAGCCCTGCGGCGAGGTCCATCGAAAGGAGTGGTCATGAGCCCTGCAATCCGTTCTCGCCGCAAGCCGACAATTGCCATGCACAAGCCGACATTTCGCCCGCGCAAGGTGACGGCCCTGCCGCCCAAGCCGACGCTGGTGGCAGGCAAGCCGACGCCAAGAACCGCAAGCCGACGCCATTTCGCCCAAGCCGACAATATTTGTCTCTGGACTGTGTAACACCCGGTCCATGTCTCGGGGTTCGGACCGCCCGTCGGGTCGGATCAGTCCGCCTTCTTCACCCGCTTGCGCATCATCCCCTCCTGAGCGACGCTGGCGACCAGTTGCCCGGCGCGGTTGAAGATGCGGCCGCGGTTGAAGCCCCGGCCGCCGCCGCTCCACGGCGCGTCGGTGGCGTATAGCAGCCATTCGTCGGCGCGGGCCGGGCGGTGAAACCAGATCGCATGGTCCAGGCTGGCGCCGACCAGTTCGCCGCGCATCCAGCTTAGGCCGTGCGGCAAGGCGCTGGTGCCGAGCAGGGTGTAGTCGCTGGCATAGGCGATCACCGCACGGTGCAGCGCCGGATCGTCGGGCAAAGCGGCGACGGTGCGGAACCAGCTATGCGCCCGCGGCGCGCGCGGTTCGCTGTTCATCCAGTGGAGCTTGTCGCTGGTGCGCATGTCGATGGGTCGGGGGCGCAGGACGAGCGCGCGCTGATCGTCGCTCATGCGCTCGCCGAGGCGCTCGACCAGGGCGCGGCGCTGCGCCATGTCGGGCTCGAGGTCCTCCGGCGGCGGTGTGTCGGGCATGGCGGTGTCGTCGTGCGAGAGGCCGTCCTCGGGCCGCTGGAAACTGGCGGTGAGGTTGAGGATCGGCTGGCCCTCCTGCGCCGCGACCACGCGGCGGTTGGCGAAGCTGCGGCCGTCGAAATCGCGCGCGGTGGCGTAAGCGATGTCGACGCCTTCCTTGCCGCCGCGCAGGAAATAGGCGTGGAGCGAATGCGCTTCGAGCCCCGCGGGCGCGGTGGCCTGCGCGGCCTGCAGTGCTTGGGCGATCACCTGCCCGCCGAATACGCGGCCGACGCCTCCGGGCTGCTGCGGGGCGGTGAAGGAATTCTCTCCTTCGCGGGTCACGGTCAGCAGGCGGACGAGGCCTGCGACGAGGTCTTCGGGGGTCTTGTTTTCGCTCACCCGGGGGCTTTGCTTGCCGTTTACGTATCCGTCAAGCGGATCGCCCCCGGCGGTGCCGGGTTGGTGGACGCGCGTACCGCCGGCCGCTACCCGCGGTCGGGCACGAGTTTGCGGTAGGCACGCCAGCCGAGGCATTTCAACCGGTTGCTGCCGGGCCAGCGATGCGGGGCCCGGGGCGACAGGCCGAGCTTGCGAACCGTCCCGTTGAAGCAGCGCGCACCGGCCTCGTCGTAACTCCATTCGCTGCGCCAGGTGATCGACAGCGAAATCGAGCTTTCGGACCCGTTGCGGACGAAATGCGGAGCCATAACGGGAACATAGACAGCTTCGCCCGCCTCGATGGCAAAGGCGGTGCCGCCTGCCCGCAGATCGTCGTTCCACGGCAGTTCGCGTGGGCCGCCCAGATGGTAGCTCTCATGCACCTCGTCCGGCGCGTAAACGTTGTTACCTGCTGGGAACTGGGTCATAACCTTGCTGCCCCTGAGTTGCAGAAGGATGTTGTGTTCGGGGTCGAAATGGTACGGCGTGACCGCGTTGGGGCTGGAGATGAAGACATAGCCCTGGGGGGTAAGCATCGCGCCGGTCTTTGCCTCGATATCGGGGCGAAGTTCCTCCAGCAGGTCGAGCAGCAGCGTCCGGTATTCGGGCACCTGCTCGATGTTCTTGAGCACCGCCCAGCTATTGCTGGTGGCGATATGGCGGATCGTTTCGCCGATCGACAATCCGTTCGAACCGGGTTTGCCGTCCACCCCGACCGGAAGATCGCCGAGATTATACTCGACCGAGCCGCCGGGCAGGGCCTCCGCAACCGCCGCCAGAGCGTCGAGCGCGAGCCGGTCGTCCTGCATCAGGTCATGGCGCAGCACATGCGGTTGTTCGGGATAGCTACCCGCGAATGCGGCGCGCGATTCCTGCGGGAATACCCGGCTAGGGCCTGCGGCGAGCGCGGGATCGTGGGCGGTCATGTTCTCTTCTCCGATCTTCGCGACTCGATTGCGGTCAGCACATCGCCAACCCGCCTGCGGATGCCACCGCCAATGGCCAGCGAGACCGCAACCACATCACGCCGGTCGTCCCAGATCTGCTCGATCATCGGGTGGCCGGCGACCGCACAGCTGTCGGTCAGGGCGATATCGTCACGCTCCAGCAGGGCGAGGTTTTCGACCTGCAGCAGCATTCCGGGCGAAAGCTTCGACAGGCTCTCGTCGAAAGCCGTCTTGAAACTATGGGCGAGCGGCGGCGTGATGAAATTGCACAGCATCGCAACCGCTTTGCCATCGAGATGGAACGCCAGCCGCTCCAGCCTGCCTTCACTGGCCGCGCCGCGGAGGCTCTGGCGGAAGAAATCGGCGGTCTGCGCAGCGCTGGCGAGCGACGAACCTGCCAGCCCCTTCCAGCCCGCATTCTCCAGCGCGAGAAACTGGTCGATCCAGTGATCGAGGTTCTCGCTCCCGAAAGCGCGCGTAAAGACCAGTTCGCCCATGTCTTCGAGCCGGCGGCGCTTGCGCGCGAGTTCCTTGCGCCGCTTCTTGCCCAGCGTGCGAACCAGATGATCTTCCGGCGCAAGGCCGCGATGAAGGGCCGCCCTGCTGGTCCGCTGGACGATGCGCATGGGGCGCCGGTTCTGCTGGCAGACGGTGTTCAGGGTTTCGAAGGCGGTCCCGTCGAGCGGGAGTGCCGCAAAATGGAGAAAGGCGCTCTGTCGCCAGTTCCGGTCGCACCAGTCGAGTACCGCCGACCAGACTGCTTCCTCGTTACCTTCGGCGATCAGCGGTTCGCCGCAGAAACTGTTGGGATGGGTCCAGCCCGCCAGATGCGGCAGCGACCGGCCGTGATAGTTCCGGCTCTGCCACAAGGGTACCATGCCGAGCAGGTCGCCATCGTGAACCAGTGTTGCGAGGCGGACGTCGCCCGATCGATCGAACTGCCGAAGAGATGGCAGCAGAAACCAGTTTTCATGGAATGGATTGGGCGTGCGGGATCGGCAGGCCAGCTTCCGCCACGCGGCAACGAATGCCGGCGTGTCGTATTCAGCCCAGGGACGAACCTGAAAGCCGTCGACGAGCGCAGGGCATGGTTCAGCGGATGCGGATGTGCCGCACCAACCATTCCCGGTCAGGTCTTCGATGCTCGTCAATGGGTACCGTCCCTGTTTCGCGCGATAGCAATATGTCCAAGCCGCTTAAACTTGCTTAACGGGCCAAAAAGTAAAGGGCGGCGTCATCCGCAGATGCCGCCGCCCCGTAGTCGGTCGGATACGAAGATCAGCCGGCCGCGAGTGCTGCCAGCAGCAGCAGCGCGACGATGTTGGTGATCTTGATCATCGGGTTCACGGCCGGACCTGCAGTATCCTTGTAGGGATCGCCCACGGTATCGCCGGTGACAGCGGCCTTGTGGGCTTCGCTGCCCTTGCCGCCGTGATTGCCGTCTTCGATATACTTCTTGGCGTTGTCCCAGGCGCCGCCACCGGCGGTCATGGACAGGGCGACGAAGATACCGCCGACGATCACGCCGAGCAGCAGTGCACCGAGCGCCGCGAAGCCGTTTTCCTGACCCGCGATCAGCGTGATCACGTAATAGACCACGATCGGCGCAAGGACCGGCAGCATCGACGGCACGATCATTTCCTTGATCGCCGCCTTGGTTACGAGGTCCACCGTGCGGGCATAGTTCGGCTTGCTGGTGCCCGCCATGATGCCCTTGTCCGCGGCGAACTGTTCGCGCACGTCTTTCACCACGTCGCCTGCGGCACGGCCCACGGCGGTCATGCCCATCGCACCGAACAGGTACGGGAGCAGCGCGCCGAGCAGCAGGCCGACGATGACGTAGGGGTTCTCGAGGCTGAAATCGACGTCCGCGTTCGGGAAGAACTCGGCGAGGTCGGTGGTGTAGGCAGCGAACAGAACTAGCGCGGCAAGGCCGGCCGATCCGATCGCATAGCCCTTGGTCACGGCCTTGGTGGTATTGCCCACCGCATCGAGCAGGTCGGTCTTCTCACGCACGCTGTCGTCGAGGCCTGCCATTTCGGCGATGCCGCCCGCATTGTCCGTCACCGGACCATAGGCGTCGAGCGCCACGACCATGCCTGCCAGCGCCAGCATGGCGGTGGCGGCATAGGCAATGCCCATGAGTCCTGCGAGCTGGAAGGTTGCGATAATGCCGGCGACTATCAGGATTGTGGGCAGTGCAGTCGACTCAAGGCTGATGGCCAGACCCTGAATCACATTGGTGCCGTGGCCCGTTTCGGATGCCTTGGCGATCGACTTCACCGGGCGATAGTTGGTGCCGGTGTAATACTCGGTGATCCAGATGATCAGACCTGTGATCGCAAGTCCGATGAGCGAGCAGTAGAACAGCGACCAGCCGGTGAAGCCGCCGATCTGTTCGGAAAGCCCTTCTTCGGCCAGATTGGTACCGTCGGTCGCGACGACTATTTCCGTCACTGTGCTTCCGCCCACGACCGTGTCCATCCCGCCGAGCGCGAGGTTGATGACGAGCCAGATCAGCGGGATCGATAGCAGCGCGGTGACAATGAAGCCCTTGTACATCGCGCCCATCACGTTCGTGCCTCCCTTGCCGAGCTTGACGAAATAGGTCCCGATAATGCTGGTCACGATGCAGGCCCCGCCGATCATCAGCGGCAGCGCCATCATCGGCATCAGCAGATCGCCGAGGCCCTTCAGCAGCAGCGCGGTAAGCACCATGGTCGCACCCACGGTGACGACATAGGTTTCGAACAGGTCGGCCGCCATGCCTGCACAGTCGCCCACATTGTCGCCCACATTGTCGGCGATCACGGCGGGGTTGCGCGGATCGTCTTCGGGGATGCCCGCCTCGACCTTGCCGACGAGGTCGGCGCCGACATCGGCCGCCTTGGTGAAGATACCGCCGCCAAGGCGCGCGAAGATCGAGATCAGCGAGGCGCCGAAGGCGAGACCGACGAGACCGTCGATCACTTCACGGCTGTTGGGCGCGTGGCCGCTCGGGCCGACGAGATACCAGAAGAACACGGCGATCGCGAGGAGGGCGAGGCCCGCCACCAGCATGCCGGTAATGGCCCCGGCGCGGAAGGCGAGGGTGAGGCCCTGCTGCAGCCCGCTCTGCGCGGCGGCGGCCGTGCGGACGTTGGAGCGCACCGAGATGTTCATCCCGATAAAGCCTGCCACACCCGACAGGATCGCGCCGATCACGAAACCGATGGCGGGAATGATGCCGAGAAAGACGAAGACGAGCACGGCCACGACCACGCCGACCATGGCGATGGTAGTGTATTGACGTTTCAAATAGGCTTGCGCGCCTTCCTGGATGGCGGCGGCGATTTCCTGCATCTTTTCGTTGCCGGCGCCGGAGCCCAGCACCTGACGGCTGGTGATGAAGCCGTACACGACGGCCAGCAGTCCCGGCAAGATTGATATGAGAACTAAATCCACTGAAAAATTCCCCTCCCGTTTGTTTCTATATGTTTATGCAGTCCGGCGCGGGAAACGTCGGCGCATATGGCTCTTGGGTATAAGGGGCATGTGTTGCGTGACAAGGTCGAATTGCGCAGCAATTCGCGCTTATCGACCGCGATGCGCGCAAGGGTTCAGTGCTGGTAGCCGAGACCCTGTTCGGGAGAGAGGATTTCGCCGTCGAGCCGAAGCTGCGGTCGATCGGCGGCCACCACCGTCCCGATGCGCGATACGGCAACCGGAAGGTCGATTTCGGGCGGTGCAGTGAAAAGCAACTGGTAGTCGTCGCCCCAGCGGATGCAGTCATCGAACCGCGACGGGTCGGCGACCGGGATTGCAGCCGATTGCAGCTCGAACGCCACCCGGATCGAAACACTCGCCATGCGCCAGCAATCGAGGAGCAAGCCGTCGGAAACATCCATCATGGCGGTAGCGTGAGGAGCCAGCGCCTGGCCTTCATCAACCAATGGAAGCGGCCGTCTATAGGCGCTGCTGTCGCGCTCGACGCCATCGCGAAGGGCCTCGAAACCCAGCATTGCGGCGCCCAGAGGACCGGTCACATAGATGGCATCGCCGGGCTTCGCGCCACCGCGTGACGGCACTTGGTCATGGGTGGCCCGTCCAATGGCAGTGCATCCCCAGACGCGATTGCCTTCTCCCCTGACGGTATCGCCACCCAGAAGAGGCACGTCATAGGTCCGAAGTACTTCTTCGAGACCCTCGATGAACCGGTGGTCGTCGCTCCCGAGCATGTGCGAGATGAGCACGCCTACCGGCTTGGCACCCTTCGCAGCGAGGTCCGACAGGTTCACCGCGACCAGTTTCCAGGCGACATCGGCCGGGTCCTGCCCTTCGAGGACATGGACGCCCTCGACCATCGTATCGTGCGTGAGGACCAGTCTTTCGCCGCCCATTTCGATGATGGCGGCATCGTCTTCCAGCCGGCGGGCGGCGGGATCGGTCGCCAGCGCCCGCAAGGCGGCGATGAACGCGGCTTCGTTCAGCGCCCGGCCTCTTTGGCCACCGCGTCGAGAACGCCGTTGACGAACTTCGCTTCGCGATCGTCGAAGAAGGCCTTGGCGACGTCGACATATTCGCTGATCGCGCTGGCCTTGGGCACGTCCGGCCGGGCGATCAGTTCGTAGGTGCCTGCGCGCAGTATTTGGAGCATGGTCTTGTCGAGCCGTGCCAGCGTCCAGCCCTCGGCGAGGCGGGCGGTCAGCTTCTCGTCGATCTCCTCGCGCCGGGCGTCGACGCCGCCGACGATATCGTCGAAGAAATCGACATCGGCTTCGGCGTATTCCTCGTCCTCGATCACGCGGCCGAGGCGGTGCTGGTGGAATTCGTCGAGCAGCTTGGCGAGGCGGGTGCCTTCCATGTGCTGCTGGTAAAGCGCCTGCACGGCACCGAGGCGGGCGGCGCTGCGGGCCTGGGACTTGGGATTCTGGCTCATTTCAGTCTCGTGGAAATCGACAGGGCGTGCGCAGGGAGGCCTTCCGCCTCCGCCAGCTTCACCGCCGCCGGACCGATCGCGGCGAGCGCAGCTTCGGAGGCGTCGATGAAGCTGGTGCGCTTCATGAAATCGAGCACCGACAGTCCGCTGGCGAAGCGGGCACGGCGCCCTGTGGGAAGGACGTGGTTGGGCCCCGCGACATAATCGCCGACGGCCTCGGGCGTATGACGGCCGAGAAACACGCTGCCCGCATGGCGCATGCGATCGAACAGCGCCTGCGGTTCGTCGACCATCAGCTCGACATGCTCTGCCGCCAGCCGGTCGGACAGGGCCGGGGCTTCATCGAGTGTGTCGACCGACACGATCAGGCCGTGCGCGTCCCAGCTGGCCTTGGCGGTTTTCGCCGTCGGCAGCTTCATCAGCGCGATATCGACCGAATCCTCTACCTGGCGGGCGAGGCTGTCGCTATCGGTGATCAGGATCGACTGGCTCGTCGGGTCGTGTTCGGCCTGGCTCAGGAGATCGGCAGCGATCCAGTCGGGATTGTTGTTCGCATCGGCGATGACGAGGATTTCGCTCGGCCCCGCGACCATGTCGATGCCGACCACGCCGTAGAGCTGGCGCTTGGCTTCGGCGACCCAGGCGTTGCCGGGTCCTGCAACGACATCGGCCTTGCCGATCCGCTTGGTGCCATAGGCGAGGGCGGCCACGGCCTGCGCCCCGCCCACGCGCCAGATTTCGTCGACCCCGGCGATATAAGCGGCGGCGAGAACCAGCGGATTGACCACGCCCTTCGGTGTCGGCGTCGTAACCACGAGGCGTTCCACTCCGGCGACCTTGGCTGGGATCGCATTCATCAACAGCGACGAAGGATAGGCCGCGCGGCCGCCGGGCACATAGAGCCCTGCCGCATCGACCGGCCGCCACCGCGCGCCGAGCCGCATGCCGATATCGTCGGTATAGTCGCGATCCGCTGGAAGCTGGCCTTCGTGATAGGCGCGGATGCGTGCAGCCGCGAGTTCGAGCGCGTCGCGCAGTTCGGCATCGAGAGCGTCGTAGGCGGCGCAGCATTCGTCGAGGGCAATCCGCCAGTCGCCGTCCTGCGTCAAGTGATGGCTATCGAAACGCGCGGTATATTCGACCAGGGCGTCATCGCCGCGCTCGCGCACTTCGTTGATAATCGTCGCGACGTCGCGTCCGACCTGTGCATCGCTTTCGCGGCGGCCGCGAACGACCCGGTCGAACTTTCTTGCAAAGTCCGGATCGCTAGTCCGCAGGAACTGCATCAGGCGGCCTCGCGCTCGGCAGCATCGGCGCGAAACGCCTCCACCAATGCGGCAACCCGCGGATCGGTTTTCAAAGCCTTGCGGTTGACGATCAGGCGCGCCGAGATGTCGAGAATACGGCCCGTTTCGACGAGCCCGTTTTCGCGCAGCGTCGTTCCGGTCGAAACGAGGTCGACGATACGCCCGGCCAGCCCCAGCGCCGGGGCAATTTCCATCGCTCCGTTCAGCTTGACGCATTCGGCCTGGATGCCCTGCCGTTCGAAATGGCGGCGGGTGAGGTTGGGGTATTTGGTTGCTACGCGCAGGTGGCTCGCGCCGTCGACGCGGGCGGCGCCGTCGTTCGGTTCGGCGACCGAAAGGTGGCAATGCCCGATATCGAGATCGACCGGTGCATAGAGATCGGCATAGTCGAATTCCTCGATCACGTCTGACCCCACTATGCCCATCTGGGCCGCGCCGTGCGCGACGAAGGTGGCGACGTCGAAGGCGCGCACGCGGATCAGCTTCATGTCGTCGCGCGTGGTGGCAAAGGTCAGCGAGCGGTTGGCCTTGTCGTGGAAGTCATCTTCGGGCACGACGCCGGCACGCGCCATCACGGGCAGCGCTTCGTCGAGGATGCGGCCCTTGGGAACGGCGAAGGTCAGGCATTCGTTCATGGGGTGCGCAGATAGGCAGCAGGGGCCGAAAGGGCAATGGCGATCGACGAGGCGGAATATGTCGTAACCGAGCCGGCTTCGAAGGGGCCGGAGGCGGTGGCGCGTGCGTTCGAAAACCAGGTCGCGTATTGCCGCGACAATGGCGCCCCGATCACCGCGCTGGTTTGCCAGGGTCTACGCGAACTTCTACCGACCGAGCGCGGGGGCGCGGTCATGCGACGCGTGCGGCGCTGGGCTGGGCCGGCGCTGGCGGATGCGCTGCCGCTGCGGATTGCCGGCGGCTTGCACGCGCTTCAACTCGCCGGTGAGGAGCCGGGCCTCGCGCCGATTTACGAAGGGCTCGGGCCCAACAACGGCGCCGAGTTAATCGCCGGAGCGATCGAGCGTCACGAACCGTTCCTCATGCCGTGGCTCGATGGTCCACCACAGACCAACGAGGCCGGACGGTCGGCGAATTTCGCCGCCGCTTTCCTGTGGCTGGTCGATCACGGCCTGCCCGGCGATTTCGAGCTTATGGAAATCGGATCGAGCGCCGGCATCAACCTGATGATGCGCCGTTATCGCTACGATCTCGGCGGCGTCAAAGTCGGGCCGAAATCCTCGCGCCTGCATCTCACCCCCGACTGGCGCGGCGAGCCGCCGCCGGCGCGCGGCTTCGATATCGTCGGGGCGGTCGGCTGCGATGTGGCGCCTGTCGATCTGACCGACGAGCGGCAGGCGCTGCGGTTGAAGGCGTATATCTGGCCCGAATTCACCGAGCGCTTCGCCCGGATGGATGCCGCTATCGAGGCGGCGAATGCCTTCCCGCCCGAAGTCGAGCGCAAGCGGGCCGTCGACTTCCTGCGCGATCGGCTCGCCCTGCCGCAAGCCGAAGGGACCACGCGCGTGCTGATGCACTCCGTGGTGTGGCAGTATATCCCGCGCGACGAGCGCGACCAGATCGTGGAGCTGATGGAAGCTGCGGGCGGCAGGGCACGCGAAGCGACGCCACTCGCCTGGGTCAGCGTCGAAGCCAATCGCGATACGCACCGGCACGAATTGACCGTAAGTTACTGGCCACGCGGTGATATGCGCCGCAAGCTCGCCACCGCGCATCCGCACGGGGCGTGGATCGAATGGACCGGTTGATCAGGAAGTCCGCGAGAGAAACGCGTCGGCCGCGGCGTTGAACGCCCCGGGCTTTTCCCACTGCACGAAATGGCCGCAGCCCGGCACCTCGACCACTTCGAGCGCGTCGACGACTTCGTCGAGACCGTCGAGATTGGCGGGCGGCAGCGCCTCGTCGTCCATCGCCCAGATGACGAGCGTCGGGATCGCCAGCTTGGGCAGCGGGAAGGGCTGGTAGTCCGAGGGCAGTTCATACGGCGCGTCGAGCGGGAGGACTTCCATCGGGCTCGCCCGGTAGTAGTTGAGCATACCGATGGCGGCATCGGGATCTGACCAGTCCTGCAGCAGGCGCGCCAGCTCCTCGGGCTCCATCATCGTGCCGACATGGCGTCCCTCGAAGGCTTTCGTCAGGACCGGGGCAAGACCGTGTTCGCGGATCATAGGATCGTTCGCCGGATCGCGGAAGGTCAGGAAATACTGGCTCGCCTCCCGCTGCTGGCGGTTGGTATAGAGCAGTTTGGGAAACAGCACCGGATGCGGTGCATTCGCGATGATCGCGCGCGCGACGCGGCCATTCATCATCCCGGTATAGGCGACGCCCCAGGCAATAGCTCCGCCCCAGTCGTGCCCGACGATCGTGAAAGTGTCGACACCGAGCGCATCGGCTAGCAGGAACACGTCGCCGATCAGCTTGTCGGGCGTATAGGCTTCTACCTCCTGCGGCTTGGACGATCCGCGATAGCCGCGCTGGTCCGGGGCGATGCAGCGGAAGCGGCCGGAAAAATGCGCGATCTGGTGGCGCCAGGTGCGGTGGCTTTCGGGAAAGCCGTGCAGGAAGATCAGCACCGGCGCATCGCGCGGGCCTTCGTCCACGACGTCGAGTTCGATCCCGTTGGCAAGCGCGACTCGCTTCTGTTCGAGTTCCATCGTCAGCCTTCCGCTTTCATCTTCTCCATATATCCCGCAGCGACCATGGCCGCGACCTGATCGAGCAGTTGTTCCGGGGTGCGGCGCATTTCACCCATCGCTTGCTCCATGCCTTGAGCGACGATGATTTCCCGCTCGCCCCTGGCGACCGCTTCGACGATCCATTTCGCGGCCTCGGTCGGCGGGATACCGTTGTCGATCACCGCATCCGAACGGCCGCGCTTGCTGCCGTCGGAGGTGAGGGCGTTGCGGCTGACGTCGGTCGCCACGGAGCCGGGATAGATGACGTGAACCTGCACGCCGCTCTGTGACAGTTCTGCACGCAGCGCATCGGCATAGCCGGCGAGGCCGAACTTCGCCGCGCAATAGGCGGTGCGCATCGGCACGCCGACCTTGCCCGCGATCGAACTGATGAAGAGAAAGTGCCCGCTGCCCCGCGCGGTCACATGCGGCAGCAGCGCCTGGGTCGCAGCGATCTGCGCGGTGAGGTCGATATCGATGATCTCGCGATAGACGCCGATGTCGGTATCGACCGCCGCGCTACGCTGCGAAACGCCTGCATTGGCGACGAAGATGTCGACGCCTTTCCAACCGATCGCCTGCGCCGTCGCGGCCTCCATCGCCGCATGGTCGCGGACGTCGAAGGGCAGAACCAGCGTTTCGGTTGGCAGATCGCCGGCGACTTCGGCCAGCCGCGCCTCGTCGCGGCCCGACAGGACGATATGCGCGCCGCGGCTGGCCCACTCGCGCGCGAGCGCGGCACCGATGCCGCTGCTCGCGCCCGTGATCCAGGCGGTTTTCCCTTCAAAGCTCATGCGAATTCCTTCACGGATAGGTCACGGTCTTGGGCGCGCCTGCGGGCAGGGGAATGAACTCCTCCTCGTCGCCCGGAACCTTCGGAAAACGCCCCGCGCGCCAGTCGTCCTTGGCCTGGTTGATGCGTTCCCGACTGGAGCTGACGAAGTTCCACCAGGCATGGCGCTTCGTTTCGAAGGCCTCGCCCCCCATCAACATGACCCGCGCGCCGCTCTTGCTTTCCAGCGTCATTTCGCGCCCCGGCTGGAGGATGGCGAGCTGGTACGGCGTAAGCGCGTGGCCATCGACCGAAGCCTCGCCGCCGACGAGCATCACCGCGCGCTCGTCTGCATCGTCTTCGAGTGGGATCATCCCGCCCGGCTCCAGCATGATTTCCGCATAGATCGTGGCGGCATAGGTCGTGGTCGCGGCGCGCTCGCCCCATAATTCGCCCATGATGACAATGGCCTTGGCACGCCCGTCCTCGATCACCGGCAGCTCGGTTACGGCCTCGAACGCCGGGTCAACTTCTTCGCGTCCGTCGGGCAGGGCCAGCCATGTCTGCATGCCATAGAGCTTCGGGCCGGCCTTGCGCTCCGCTTCGGGCGAGCGTTCCGAATGAACAATGCCCTTGCCCGCGGTCATCAGGTTTACCTGCCCCGGCCGAATGGTCGAAAAACTGCCGAGGCTGTCGCGGTGGTCGATCGCGCCTTCGAACAGCCAGGTCACCGTGGCCAGATTGATATGCGGGTGCGGGCGGACATCCATGGCAGCGCCGATATCGAGCTGCGCCGGACCGAACTGATCGACGAAAATGAACGGCCCCACCATGCTGCGCGCCTTGGATGGCAACACCCGTCGTACTTCGAACTGTCCGAGATCGTGGGTGACCGGGGTCAGCGTTTGCTCGAACAGGGCCATATGTGCGTCTCCTAGGTGGTGGGGGCCGATGCCTGGATGGCGAGGGCATGGACCCGTTCGCCCGGAATGTCACCCAATGCCCGGTTGACCATGCGCTGGCGCTCGAGGCGGGACTTGTCGGCGAAGGTCGCCGCTTCGATCACCACGGTGAAATGCGACTCTCCGCTGCCATCGTCTCCCGCATGGCCGGAATGCTTCGCACTGTCGTTGATCACGTCGAGCTGCGTGGGGCTGAAAGCCTTGATAAGAAGCTTTTCCATTTCCTGCTGGACTGGTCCTGCCACGGGTCCGAATCTCCTTGTTGGGGGTTTCCTTAGCGCACTTCTCTCCCCATCCTACAACGAATGCGCCAGACAAAGTTTCACGGACGTTACGAAGACACGGGCAGGGTGTGCGACTATCCCGGTTGCGGCGAAGCTGGGGAATTCCGCGCGCCGGGCGGCGGCGGGCACGGTTTCGACGGGCCGGGCGAATGGCGCTGGCTGTGCCTCGACCATGTGCGCGAATTCAACGCGGGCTATGACTGGTTCGAGGGCATGAGCGCGGAGCAAATCTACCACGCGCAGGCACCGGGCGCGGGCTGGCGGACCGAAAGCCCAAGCTTCCGGCCGAATGCGGGCGTGGACGGCATGCCGCGCTGGTGTGATTTCGACGACCCGCTCGACGCGATCTCCGCGCGCGCCGCCGGGATCAAGAGCCGCGCCCAGCGCGAGGCGGAAATGGCGATGGACGGCCGCTTCTCCAGAGAAGAGGCCGAGGCGCTGGAGACGATGGGGCTGGGTCTGAACACCGATCGGCGGCGGTTGCGACGGCGCTATTCCGAACTGGTGCGCAGGTACCATCCCGACCGCAATGGCGGCGACCGGCAATACGAGGCACGACTGGGCCGTGTGGTGGAGGCGTACCAGATGCTGCGGAAATCGCGGGCTATCGGGTAAGTCGTTCCTACCCAGCCATCATCCCAGCTTTCGTTTGGACGACGGGCGGGATTCAGCAGTTCGTGCGAAGGGGATGGTTGGACTGTAAACGTGGGCCCCCGCGACTTCAGGTGAAGTGAATAACCTATTTGGCGATAAACGTCGGGTGAGAGCGGTGTTCGAGGTTCGAAAGAGTGCTCGGTCAGCCGGTGCACGGCGGCGAAACCACCTACAGGCGCTTGCGAAAATACACCACTCGTTCGGTCTCGGCGAAGCCGATGGCTGCGTGGAAGGCGTGGCTGTCGGCATTGTCGAGCAGTGCGTTGGAGGCGTATTCGGTACATCCATTCGCCTTGGCCCACGCGGCGACCTTGTCGGCGAGTTGGCGCGCAACCCCCGAAAGCCGTGCATCGGGGGAGACGTAAATGCCTTCGAGAAACCCCACCGGCGAGGTCCCGCAGCCCTCGACATAATCGCGCCGCAGGGTCGCTTCGGCGAAGCCGATCACGGCGCTCGCCGGATCGAGCGCGACGAAGGCGGCGCGGTCCGGATCGCTGGACAGATAGAGGCTTTCCGCCTCCCTGGCATGGTCATCGGGCGTATCCCACGGCCACAGGGCGAAGCGCAGGACGCCCCATTCGGGCAGGTGCGGCGGTGCAGCCTCGATTATCGCGCAGGCCGACATAGTGCCGATCTTACCAGCTTCCGTCTTCGATCCGCTGGCGCCGCGCCAGTTCGCGTTCGCTGGTCACGGGGATTGGCGCTTGGTCGGGATAGGGCGGCAGTGTGCCGCCGGGGCGATAGGTGGCGATCACCGTGCCCTTGTCGGTCACACGGTGGTCGGTCATTTCGAGCAGGTCGACCGGCGTGCCTGCGCCGAACAGCCGCTTCCCGCTGCCGAGCAGGACCGGATAGGTCATGGTGATGAGCGTATCGATCAGTCCGGCGACCAGCAAAGCGGGGTAGATCGTGCTCGACCCCTGGATGATGATCGGCGCGCCGTCGCCGGCCTTGATCTTGGCGACATCCTCCACCCCGGTCAGCCGGTGGCTGTTCTGCCATTCGAGCGGCTGCGTTCCGCGGGTCAGGACGTACTTATTCGCCCGGTCGAAGGCTTCGCCCATCGGCTTCTCGTCGCCTTCCGCATAGGGCCAGTAGGCGGCGAAGATATCGTATGTTCGGCGTCCCAACAGCAGGTCGTATTCGCACGAGAACAGCGAGCCGAGAGTTTCGTTGATACCCTCGTCCCACAGCTTGAAGACCCAACCGCCTTCTTCGAACCCGCCTTGCGGGTCTTCGGTCGGGCCGCCGGGGGCCTGCATCACCCCGTCGAGCGAGAGGAAGGCAGCGCCGGTTATCTTGCGTGGCATCGGGTCAGTTCCCGGCGCGGGCGGCGTCGATGGCCGCCACATCGATCTTCTGCATCGTCATCATCGCCTCGAACGCGCGCTTGGCCTCCTCGTCGCCCGCCCGCTGCGATTCCAGTAGGGTACGCGGGGTGATCTGCCAGGAATAGCCCCACTTGTCCTTGCACCAGCCACACGCGCTTTCCTGCCCGCCATTGCCGACGATCGCATTCCAGTAGCGATCGGTTTCGTCCTGATCTTCGGTCACGATCATGAAGCTGACGCTTTCGTTCGGCTTGAACATGTCGCCGCCATTGAGGCCGGAGAAGCTACGCCCGAGCACGGTAAACTCGACGGTCAGCGCATCGCCCTTCTTCCCGCTTGGAAAATCGGACGGCGCGCGGAAGACGTTGCCGACCGAGCTGTCGGGGAAGGTTTCGGCATAGAAGCGCGCGGCCTCTTCGGCATCGCCATCATACCAAAGGACGGTGGTGAGTTTCTCAGGCATTCTGGCTCTCCTCGATCTGCTTTGTGTCGATAGCCTTGGCTTCGCTGTATGCCTGGCGCTGCGTGCATCGCTCGGCATAGGCGACGATCGCATCGCGCTTCGGCAACGTGCCGAACTCGGTGCCCCAGATGGCTTGGCTGCCGACATAGACGTCGGCCATGGTGAAGCGATCGCCGCACACATAGTCGCGGCCCGTCAACAGGGTTTCGAGCGCGTCGACGGTGCGTTCATAGCTGCCGAAACCGGCCATGCCCTGCTGTTCTTCGGTGGGTTTCCAGCCCATCGAATGGGCGGCGATGGCCTGCTCGACCGGTCCGGCGGCGAAGAACATGTAGCGGTAATAATCCGCCATCTCTTCTGCCTTGGGCGTGAGTTCGGGCGCCTGCATGGCGGCGAGGTAATGGCAAATCGCCGCGCATTCGGTGATCACATGGTCGTGGCCGTTGTGATGATGGATGATCGTGGGAACCTTGCCCATCGGGTTGGCCTTGTTGAATGCCTCGGGCTTGCCATCGGGCGGGCCGTATTCGACGATGACCTGCTCGTAATCCGCGCCCGCTTCATGCAGCGCCCAGCGGGCGATCTGCCCGCGGCTCATCGGATTGGTGTAGAAAGTATAATCTGCCACGTCCGTTCTCCCTATTTGCGCGGGCCGACAAGGCCGAAAAACGAGCCTTGCGGATCGATCCCCGCTAGCGAGAACTCGCCCCCGGGAATTTCGGTTGGCTGTTGGTGAATCCTGCCTCCGCCAGCATCGATCTGTTCCACGGCGGCGTCGATATCGGGCACACGGAAATAGTAGAGCCAGTGGGCCTGCGGGTCTTCGGGCATCTTGGGATAGATCGCCACGATCATGTAGTCGGGGTGCGAATACATTTGATATGTGCCGAGCGGGCCCATTTCCATCGCTTCGCCCTTGGTCCAACCGAACAGGCCGGTGTAAAACGCGTCCGATTGCGCCGGGTTGTCGCTGGCGAGTTCGTTCCAGGCGCAGCAGCCCTGCTGCGGTTCGTAGCGCGCGAAGGCTCCGCTATCCTGGCCGGAACGATCATCGATGATGTAGAACGGCGCGCCATGCGGATCGGTAATCATGGCGAATGGGCCGATGCCGGGAACTTCGACGCCCTCGACCATCACCTGTCCGCCGCGCTCGCGGATATCGGCGAGCGTCGCAGGCACATCGTCCACACGGATATAGCCCAGCCACGCCGGGCGTGCTCCGCCGGCGGTCATCTCTGCGGTTAGTGGCAAAAAGCCGCCGACTTGCGTCTCCCCGGCGGAAAAGGCGCGATAACCGTTATTGTCGAAATCCGCATCTTCGAAGCTCCAGCCGAGCAGTGGTGCGTAAAATTCCTGCGCCGCATCGGCATCGGTCGTCATCAGTTCGTACCAGACGAAATCGCCCTGTTTGTCGGCCATCTTCTCTCTCCTCAAAGTTCGACTATCGGACGGAAACCGCCCCAGAACATGCGCTTGCCGTCGAAGGGCATGTCGTCCGCCGAATTGTCCTTGTTGTCTTCCATCATCTTCGCCCAGCCGGCGTCGCGGGTTGCCTTGTCGGGCCATTCGACGAAGGAGAAGACGACATTTTCGTCTTTTTCGGCCTTCACCGCGCGCCTGTAATCGGTGTGCTTGCCGTCGGGCAGGTCGTCGCCCCAGGCTTCGACGACGCGGGTGGCGCCCAGTTCGCGGAAGACCGGTGCCATCTTGATTGCCAGCGCGCGATAGTCCTTCTTCTTGCCTTCTGGCACCGGGACGAGATAACCATCGGCATAGGCGCCGCCGCCTTCGCCTTCGTCGACGATCGCATCAAATCCGCCATAGATCATCCGCTTGCCATCGAAGGGCATGGGGTTCTTTTCCGGATCCATGCGCGGATCCTTCATCCATTCCTCGGAACGCGCCATGACGCCGTCGCGGCTGGCCTTGTCGGGCCATTCGATCCAGGAGAATACGACCGTCTCTTCGTCGGTGGCCTGCACGGCGCCCTGGAAATCGGTGACCTTGCCCTTGGGCACATCGTCGCCCCAGGCCTCCACGATGCGGACGGCGCCCTGGTCCTTGAACACCGCATCGCCCTCTTTGGCGTGCTCCACGAACTTGTCCTTGTTGGCGGTCGGCACCGCCAGTACGAAACCATCGAAGTAACTCATCGTCTCTCTCCTGCAATGAGGCTGGATGTCGTTGTCAGTTGGCCATCGCCTCGGCTGGCGGGCCTTCGGCGGCGGCTTGCGGGTCCATCCACATCACTTCCCAGATGTGACCGTCCGGGTCTTCGAAGCTGCGCCCATACATGAAGCCCATGTCTTGCGTCGGCGTGGGATCGATGATTCCCCCCGCCGCTTGAGCGTTGGCGGTGATCGCATCCACCGCCTCCCGGCTTTCGCGGCTGAGGCACAGGAGCACCTGTGCACTGTCACGGGCGTCGGGAATCGCCTTGCTCGTGAACGTCTTCCAGAAATCGTGCGTCAGCAGCATCACGTGGATCGCGTCGGACAGCACCATGCAGGCCGCCATCTCATTCGAGAACTGCGGGTTTCGAGTGAAACCCACCGCTTCGTAAAACCGCGTGGAAGCGGCAAGGTCCGATACGGGCAGGTTCACGAATATCATCTGGGTCATCGGTCGTCTTCCTCTCTCTCAGCGACTCGGGACTTGCGATTCCTGGACTAATGAGTTACTAAAAGCAACTATGAAGTTACAAAATGAAACTAAGATGGAAATTTCGGGTCATGGCAGGTGGTACGGCGATGCATGTGGCACCGCTTTCGGCATGGAACTTATCGGCGAGCGCTGGTCGCTGCTCGTGGTTCGCGAGCTTATGCTAGGTGCCCGTCGCTTTTCCGACATTCGCGCCAGCCTGCCCGGTATTTCGGCCAAGGTGCTTACGGAGCGGCTGGCATCGCTGGACGACGCGGGCGTGCTGTCCCGCCGCCAGCTGCCGCCGCCGGTCAAGGCGCAGGTATACGAACTGACTGAATGGGGGTACTCCGCCGAAGTGCTGGTGCAGGAACTGGGCCGCTGGGCGGCACGATCGAGCGCGCACGATCCCACGCTGCCATTGTCGCCGGTCTCGCTGATGCTCTCCATGCGCACGATGGTCGATCATGCCCGGATCGAAGAGTTCGCGGGCTGCCGGATCGGTTTCGTCATCGGCGAAGACAGCTTCGTGGCCGAGCCGGGCGTGGGGCGCCTGCCGATACGTCGCGTCGATACGGTGGAGGCCGATGCCGTATTCAACGCTCCTGTCGCCGCGGTTGTCGCGGGCGGTATCTATGCCGGTGTACCGTGGGACGAGCTCGAGCGCGATGCCGGCCTGCGGATCGAAGGCGATCGCGCGCTGGCCTTGCGCTACGCTTCGCTGTTCTCGCTCCCGCCCAAGATCGCCTGAAAGCGAGAGCGTTTTCCTACAGCTTCGGATTCTGCCAGAGCTACCTCGCGACGCGGATCGGACCCTCGAAGCGCGATAGGGGGCGGGGCGGATGCTGCAGCGTCACCCGGGTATCGTGCGGCTAGTATTCTGAAAAAACGGACAAAGTTGGAAACCGGCCCGGTTGACACGGCGTCGCCTTCGTCGCCCAGATGTCACCCTTGGCGGAACGCCCAGCGCAATGTCTTGCCCATGCCCCAGGTAGCAGCGCGCGCCGGGATGGCGGCAAGGCCGGGCCGCTCCAGCCCCAGCATCGAACGGGCGAAGGGCGGCAGCAGCGCGACCGCTTCGGCGCCGAGCAATGCCTGCACCGCAGGGGGTGAGACTTCCGGTTTCTGCGTGAGGACGAGCTGCGCAATCTCGCGAGCCGCCGGGGATGCTGTCAGGTCGGTGCGCAGTTCGCGGAAAATCGTTTCGGCCTCGCGCCGGTCGAGCGGCACCGGATCGGCACCCAGTGCGCGTGCGATCACCGCGAACTGGCGGTAGTATTCGTCTTGCTCGCCGCCCGGCATGTCGGGGCGGACATGGCGCAGATAGGCCGCCAGGAAGCTGGTCGCTTCCGCCACGTGAACCCACGCAAGCGTGCGCGGATCGGTGGCCGAATAGGGCGTGCCGTCCGGCAGCGTGCCGCCGACAGCGGCGTGGATGCGGTTGACCCGCGCCACCGCCGCCATGGCGTCGTCGCGGTGGCCGAAAGTGGTAACGGCGATGAAGCGGGCGGTGCGGCGAAGGCGGCCATGCATGTCGGCGCGGAAATTCGAGTGGTCAAGCACGCCCTGCAGCGCATGGGGGTGCAGCATCTGGAGCAGCAGTCCGCGGATTCCGCCAACCATCATCGCCACGATATCGGCGTGGACCATGCGGATCGGCGTGTCCTTTGCGAACAGCGCCTCATCGGACGGGGGCACCGGCTTCTGCCCGCTCTCGACGTCGTTGAACACGCCGCGCACCCGCTCGACGAGCTTGAGGCGAAGACGTTCTGAAAGCGGCGTCGGCGGCATCGCGCCGACTATGCGACCGCATGAAGGCCGAGTCGAGTGTGGCTTGGGCCCTCCGGCGATTTCGTTGCTTGCAGCTACCTATCCATCCGTCTAACCCGCCCACCGAGATGAACGACATGACCGACAAGACCTTCGACGCCGCGGCCAAGACCGTACTCACCACGCCCGACACCACCGTCGACGTACGCGAGACATTCGGGATCGATATCGACTGGCAGGTGCCCGCCTTTTCGAAACCGGACGCCCGTACTCCGGATCTCGACGAAGCCTATGTGTTCGATGCGGACACCACGCTGGCGATCCTCGCCGGCTTCGCGCATGACCGCCGCGTGATGGTGCAGGGCTATCACGGCACCGGCAAGTCGACCCATATCGAACAGGTCGCCGCGCGTCTCAACTGGCCCTGCATCCGCATCAACCTCGATGCGCATATCAGCCGGATCGACCTGGTCGGGCGCGATGCGATCGTGCTGCGCGACGGGCTGCAGGTCACCGAATTCCGCGAAGGCCTGCTGCCCTGGGCATTGCAGCACCCGGTGGCGCTGGTGTTCGACGAATACGATGCCGGCCGCCCGGACGTGATGTTCGTGATCCAGCGCGTGCTGGAACAGCAGGGCAAGCTGACCCTGCTCGACCAGAACCGCGTGATCCGCCCGGATGCGAACTTTCGCCTGTTTGCGACCGCCAATACGGTCGGCCTCGGCGATACGTCGGGCCTCTATCACGGCACGCAGCAGATCAACCAGGGCCAGATGGACCGCTGGAACATCGTCGTCGCGCTCAACTATCTGCCCGCCGAGACCGAACAGAAGATCGTCGAGGCGAAGAACCCCGAGACCGATGCCAAGCTGATTGCCGACATGATCAAGGTCGCCGATCTTTCGCGGCAGGGCTTCATCAATGGCGATATCTCCACCGTCATGAGCCCGCGCACGGTCATCACCTGGGCGGAGAATGCGGCGATTTTCAAGAATGTCGGCCTGGCGTTCCGCCTCAGCTTCCTCAACAAATGCGACGAGGAAGAGCGCATGCTGGTGGCCGAATACTATCAGCGGGTATTCGGCGAGGACTTGCCGGAAAGCGTAGTTGGCAAGAGTTAAGCTTGAACCCCCTATCAATGGCTGTGTTGTTTCGTTAACACAGTAGGCGATGGGCGTATTCGATTCCTTTCGGCGCAAGCCCGAACCGCATGCGGAGTATCCTTCGCATCGCGGATATTATGCGACGCACGATGCGCTGGATTACGACGATTGGGACAGCCGCCTCGACAAGCTCGATTCGGTTCTCGATGCGGAGGAGAAGCGGCGCCAACGCTGGTGGCAGCGCGATTACTGGCTGGGCCGCCGCAAGCGCTGGTGGATCGCGCGGGTCATAGCCGCGGTCATCGGCCTGTTCATCCTCCTTGTCGCCTGGCTGGCGGTCACAGCGCCGCTATCGAAATCGCTTGAACCTATTGCCGCGCCGCAGATCACCCTCCTTGCCGCTGACGGTACGCCGATCGCGCGCAACGGGGCGATAACCGACGAGCCGGTCGAGGTTTCGCAGCTCCCGCCGCATGTGATCGAAGCGTTCCTGGCGACCGAGGACCGGCGGTTCTATTCGCATTGGGGCGTCGACCCGCGCGGCATCGCGCGCGCTGCCTTTACCGGTACGGGCGGAGGCAGCACGATCACCCAGCAGCTCGCCAAGTTTACGTTTCTCACGCCCGAACGCACGCTGACACGCAAGGCACGCGAGGCGCTGATCGCATTCTGGCTGGAAAGCTGGCTGACCAAGGACGAGATCCTCAGCCGCTATTTGTCGAACGCCTATTTCGGCGACAATGTTTATGGGTTGCGCGCGGCGAGCCTGCACTATTTCTATCGCAAGCCGGAAAATCTGAAGCCCAATCAGGCGGCGATGCTGGCCGGGCTGTTGCAGGCACCCAGCGCCTATGCGCCGACGAAGCATTACGACCGGGCGGAAAGGCGTATGCGGATCGTGGTGCAATCCATGGTCGATGCAGGCTACATTACCGAGGCGGAGGCGCGCGGCATGAGACCGCCCGCGCTCGACGTGCGGACTCGCAACGACCTGCCGACCGGCACGTATTTTGCCGACTGGGCACTGCCCGAAGCGCGCGAGTTTACCGAGCAGGGCTATGCCCGCCAGACATTGACCACCACGCTCGACAGTCGCTTGCAGAACATTGCCCGGCAGGTGACGCAGGGCGCGCCGCTAGGCGGGGCACAGGTCGCGCTCGTCGCCATGCGCCGCAATGGCGAAGTGGTCGCGATGATCGGCGGCAAGGATTACGAGAAGTCGCCGTTCAACCGGGTGACGCAAGCGAAGCGTCAGCCGGGATCGACCTTCAAGCTGTTCGTCTATCTCGCCGCATTGCGGGCCGGCTGGAGCCCCGGGGACCGGATTGCCAATACGGAGATCGTCGAGGGTAGCTATCGCCCCAAAAATTCGCGCGGGCGTTATTCGGAAAGCCTGACGCTGGAAGAGGCGTTCGCGCAATCGAGCAATGTCGCGGCCGTCCGCCTGCTGGGCGAAGTGGGGAGCGAAAAGGTGATCGCGACTGCCCGCGATCTCGGTGTGGCTTCGCCGATGGCCGAGGGCGATCCCAGCCTCGCGCTGGGCACCTCAACCATGTCGCTGCTCGAACTGACCTCTGCCTACGCTGCCATCGCGGCCAACGAATACCCGGTCGAACCACACGCTTTCGCGCGTCCGGAGCGTGGCTTTTTCCGGAAGCTGTGGGACGGGCCGTCGAGCTTCTCGTCCTCGACCCATGGTGAGATGGAGAGCATGCTGCGTTCGGCCATCAATAACGGCACCGGCCGCGCGGCCATGCTGTCGGGACCGAATTTCGGCAAGACGGGCACGACGCAGGACAATCGCGATGCGCTGTTCGTAGGCTATGCTGGCGATCTGGTGGTCGGTGTGTGGGTCGGGAACGACGACAATTCGCCGCTTCAGGGCGGTATCAGTGGTGGCGGCTTGCCCGCCCGCATCTGGCGCGATTTCATGAATCGGGCGATGAATGTCAGGGCCGTACCCGCCCAGCCGAAGCCGCTCGAACAATCGGATCCCGGCACGCCGATCGAGCCGCTGGATGTGCCCGATCTCGGCGATATTCCCATCGGCGACGGTAATTCCCGCCTGCGCATCCGCGATGGCGAAGCGGTATTCTCGACCGAGATCGACGGTATTCCGATAGATGTCAGCGTGGGTGACCAGGGCTTTGCGGTCGACGAAGAGGCGATCGAGGAGGCCCGTCGCCGCGTGGACGAGCGCCGGTTCGAAGCCCGCGCCCGGCGCGAGGAACGCGCATTGGAAGAAGAAACCAACTAGGCGGAAGGCTCCGCCATCAGCACGTTCATCACTGCGGTTGCGATCGGGCGGCTGCGGTCGTCCTGCCAGGCTTCGACGGTGATATTGGCACTGCGTCGGCCGAGCTTCGTGATCCGCCCCAGCGCATAGCTGGTCCGGCTCTTGCCCGCAGCGAGATATTGGACGGTGATATTGATCGGCTTGAGCAGTGCCACACGTTCCTGCCGCGCGAGTTCGGCGCGCAACGCGGCGTAACCGGCCGTTTCGAGCAACCCGCCGGTTGCGCCACCGTGATAATGGTCGGGACGGCCTTCCACCGTCTCGTCGAAGGAAACGGCCATGATCGGTGCGCCGTCTTCCCAGCGGTCGAGCGCTATGCCGAGCGAACGGGCGTAGGGCGTGAGCGCTTCGATTTCGGGTATGTCCGTCATCTCAGAGCCTCCCCGTCGGAGCGATCTTCATGAAGACCGCCTGGATATGCGCCACCGGATCGCCGGAATCGCCGTCATGCGCCAGTCCGCGCACGAACGCCGCGCTGCGGGTGATGCGGTAGCATTGGGAGCGTCCGAACACGCTGGCGCCTTCGCGTGCGGGGCGGACATAGTCGACCCGCAGGTCGAGTGTGGCGATGGCGGTGAATTCGTCCATCGCGCGCCAGATCGCCATGCCGCTGGCCATGTCCATCAGGCTGAGGATCGGCCCGGAGGCCAGCACGCGCTGCCCGTCTTCGCCCAGCAGGTCCTCGCGCCAGGGCAGTTCGAGTTCGACCCAGTCGTCGCCATGGTCCGAATAGCGAAGCCCGAGCCATCCCGAATGACCGCGCCCGGCGAAGAACGCGGTGGCCTGCGCCGGATCGAATTTGCGTAGCTGTTCGCTCATTGTCGGCAGGCGATAGCGGGGCGGCAAGGAAGTTGACAGGCCCATTCTCTCACCGAAGCGGTCCCGACTAGAATCCGCCTCCGGCCAGTGCGTCGATCGCGCCCTGGAGGATGACCGCAGCGGCATGGCTGTCGATCTTTTCGGCGCGTTTGGCACGGCTCATGTCCTGCCCGATCATCGCCGCCTCGGCGCTGGAGGTCGACCAGCGTTCGTCCCACAGCAGCACCGGCAGTTCCAGCGCCTTGGCGAGATTTTTCGCATAGGCGCGGCTGGCCTGCGCGCGCGGGCCTTCCGTGCCGTCCATATTGCGAGGCAGACCGATCACCGCACCCTTGATCGAGCGGTCCGTCACTATCGCGCGCAACGCCGCGCAATCCCTGGTGAATTTGCTGCGTGCGATTGTCTTGCCGGCGGTGGCATAACGCCACCCGGCATCGCAGGTCGCGACGCCGATCGTCTTGGTGCCGAGATCGAGCCCGAGCAAGGCGCCGCTTTCGGGCAGCGCGTCGCCGTAGGACAGCGCGTTGTCTGTTACGAAGCCTGTGCCGTCGTCCATGCCTTCACCCGCGCGATGACGTCTTCCTGCAGGTTCTTCCAGAACAGGGGAATATCGTAGACGTGGTAATTGCCGCCCGGCAGCACGCCTTCGCCAAGCTCGGGCGGATCGCTGATATAGAGCAGGCCGTTTTCCCCGCACCGGGCAGGAACCGCGCCCGACACCAGTTCGCCCTTCGACAGGGTTTCGTCTGGAACCAGTGTACCCAGGTTGGCGCTGGCAGGTGCCTCGCCGCCGGTCGCGCCGGTCAACGGATTGACGCACAGGATCGGGCCATTGCCGCGGGGCTGGCCGTCATAGCCGACGGTGGCTTCGTAGCGGCGCATGATCAGATCGGCATCGCCGTCGTCGGAAAAGGCCGACCAGGCGAGCAGGCATTGCGCTTGCCCGGCAGATGCGCAGGCGGGGAAGGGCAGTGCCGGGAGATCGTGTTCGACGGAAACCGGCCAGCCCGGAGCGTAGACCGCCGCGATCCGCGCTTCGAGCGGTGTTCCCGCGACTTTCTCCCGCAACAGGCGCAGGATGTGCGAGGCACCCTGGCTGTGCCCTGCCAGAACGATCGGCTTTTCCTCGTCCACGCTGCCGAGGAAATAGTCGAACGCTTGGGCCACGTCGGCATAGGCGGCGTCGATTGCCCGCTGCGCTTCCGGCTTGTCGGTCAGGAAGGCACCTGCCGCCGCCTGACGGTATTTGGGCGCCCACAATTCGTCCGCCCGGTTGAAGGGACTCGCCAGGCCCTTGAGAAACATCCGGGCACGATTGTTGGTGTTCGCGTCCTCGATCGTGGCATTCCAGTCCCCGCCGGCCTGGATGTAGCTTGTGGGCGGAACGAAAAAGACCGCGAAATCGGGCAGGGTCTGCGGATCGGCAGCCTCGCCGGTGACGGAGTCGGTGGTTTCCAGCGGGTTGCCGGCATCGAGACTCTGCTCGGCCGCGGGCGCTTCGGGGGACGGCTCACGCTCGGCCGGATCGGGCGTGGTTTCTGCGATGGCGGGTTGGTAGCGCGACGGGTCGCCGGTGCCGAGGCCCGGGCGGGAATACCACATGTTCGGGTCCTGATAGGCATTGGCCGCGAAGGGCTCCTGCTCGACGAACTCGCCGCGCGGAACGAAAGCGATTTCGGTCGCTTGGCGCGACCAGATCGAAAGGGCGATAGCGCCGACGATGACCAGAACTATGCAGACAGCTATGAAATAAAGAAACTTACGCACCATTCTTGGCAACCTCTTCGATTTGGCTCTCGTTGACCTGTTCGGCACGGCGTTCGAGCGCGACCTTGATCATCGCCAGCAGCGGATCAGCCAGAAAAAGGCCAAGTATGCCGAACAGGATCCCCATGATCAGCTGGAATGCGAGCACCAGCGCCGGGGCCAGATCGACCGTCTTCTTGGCGATCATCGGGATGACGATGTAGCCGTCGAAATTCTGGACGAAGAAATAGACTGCAATGGTGTAGATTCCCATCTCCACCCCGCCGGAAAAACCCACCAGCACCATCAGCGCGCCCGAGATGATCGCTCCGAGATTGGGGACGAAGGCGAGCAGGCCGGTCAGTATCGCCAGCAAAGCGGCCATGGGCACGGGACCGATCCCGAACAACGGTGCCGCCAAGGCCAGCATGACATATGTGAACACCGCCTCGACGGCCATGCCAAGCAGTCGTCCCGCCATCAGTCGCCGCATGGTCTGGCCCATACGTGCGGCGGTCACATAGAAGCGGCTGCGCTTTTCGCGGGGTAGCATCCAGGCGACGCCGCGCTCGTAGAGCTGCGGATCGACCGCGACATAAATGCCGATCACGACGATCAGCAAGACTGTCGCCAAACCTCCCAGAATGCCGCCGAGCGCGCGCGTGACCGTGCTGATGCCGCTGCCGATATTGCCGAGATAGTTCTGAAGCTGCGATTGTTCGATCTGGAAGCCCTGCGCGCGCGCCCAGGCGAACAACTCGCCCACCTGACGTTCGATGATCGCCGGGAATTGCGCCGCTTCCTGCGAAATCGTCGATCCGGCGAAATAGCCGAGCCAGGCAAAAAAGCCGACCGTGGCGACAAGGACGATCGCCACACGCCACGCCCGTGCGATACCCAGGACCCGTCCCAGCAGGCGCGCGCCACCATCGATCATCGACGCGAAGACCATGGCGCCGAAGATCACCAGCAGCGGCCGGGCGATCCACACGGCAAGCGCCACCGTCCCGACCACCGCGACCCAGACCATCGCTCGCGATACTTCGTGGCGGATGCGGGGATCGTTGATGCGTGAAGGGCTGGTGCCGAGATCCTGGTCGTGGATTTCCTGCAGCTTGTCGGCCATGCGCGCCCCCTTAGTTTCTGCCTTTAGCGTTCGGGGGCGGGTTTTCGTTCCGCAACGGCGGGACGCAGCGTCGACCATGCGCGTCCTTCGCGCAGGCTGGTCCACCAGCTGATTGGGTTGAGCGACGTCGTGCCGTCAAGCGAGAAGGTGATGAATTCGGCCCGTCCGCCGATATTCTCGAGCGGCACGGGGCCGAGCAGCCCACGCGAGTTGTTGAGCTCGCGACTGTCGGCGGAATGGTCCCGATTGTCGCCCATCACGAAGACATGATCTTCGGGAACCGTGATCTCGGGAAAGTTGTCGAGGTCCTGATCCTGGTGATCGATGATAAGATAGGTCGCCCCATTGGGCAGCGTTTCGCGCATCACGGGCACGCGGCAGACACGCTTGCCGTTCTCGGTGGCGCGGAAATCGTCGAAACCGAACCCGTCGCATCGCGAATTGGCATCGAAGGGCAGGTCGATAGCCGGCTCGACCTTCTGTTCGACCGGATTGCCGTTGAGGATGATCTGGCCGTTGCGCACGGCGATGAGGTCGCCGGGCAATGCGACGACACGCTTGATGTAATCCTCGTCGCGCTCGGGATGGACAGGGATGACGATATCGCCATATTCGGGGGTCGATCCGAACAGGCGCCAATCGCTGCGCGGGGCGAGATGGAAACTGATCGAGGACCAGTTCCAGCCATAGGGATATTTGCTCACCACCAGCCGGTCACCGACCAGCAGGTTGGGCATCATCGATTCCGACGGGATATAGAACGGCTTGGCGATGAAGCTGTGAAAAGCGAAGACCGCCAACAGCATGAGGGCGAGGCCGCGGATTTCCGCGATCCAGTCGACCTTTTCGTCGGATTTCTTTTTCTTGGTGGTGTCGTTCACTGCCGGTGCGCCGGTGGTCACTTGGGTATGGCCTCGATGATGACGTAGGCCTGCGCCCATGGGTGATCGTCGGTGAGGGTGAGATGAATGCGGGCCTCATGGCCTTCCGGCACCATTTCCGCAAGCACGATTGCAGCGCCACCGGTTAGGGCGAGGGTGGGCGCGCCGGATTTCGCGTTCACTACGCCGATATCCTTCATGAAAACGCCGCGCCGAAAACCCGTGCCAACCGCCTTGGAGAAAGCTTCCTTGGCGGCGAAACGCTTGGCGTAGGTGCCAGCGATAGTGAAGGGGCGGCGGCGCGCCTTGGCGCGTTCGATATCGGTAAACACGCGATTCTCGAACCGCTCGCCGAAGCGATCGAGCGAATTCTGGATGCGCTCGATATTGCAGAGGTCGGAGCCCAGGCCGATGATCATCTTCTTGCCTCGTCCATAAGGTCGCGCATCCGGCGGACGGCGACTTCGAGCCCGACGAACACCGCCTCGCCGACGAGATAGTGACCGATATTGAGTTCGGCCAGTTCGGGAATGGCGGCGATGGGCTTCACGTTCTCGTAGGTCAGACCATGCCCGGCATGCGGCTCGATACCCAACTCGCGTGCCAGCTTCGACATGGTCGAAATCCGGTCGATCTCGCGCGCTTCGCGCTCGCTGTCGCCGTCGAGCCCGGCATGTGCATATTCGCCGGTATGAAACTCCACCACCGGCGCACGCAGACGTTGCGCGGCTTCCAATTGGCGCTCATGCGCCTCTATGAATAACGACACGCGGATGCCCGCATCGCTCAGCCGGGTGACGATAGGGGCAAGCTGGTTGTGCAGGCCGGCGGCATCCAGCCCGCCCTCGGTCGTGCGTTCCTCGCGCTTTTCGGGCACGATGCAGGCGGCGTGCGGCTTGTGTGCGAGCGCGATCGCAAGCATCTCCTCTGTCGCCGCCATTTCGAGGTTGAGCGGCAGGTCGGTCGCTTTCTGGATCCGTTCCAGGTCGGCATCGCGGATATGGCGACGATCTTCGCGCAGATGCGCGGTGATGCCGTCCCCGCCCACTTGGGCCACGATTTCCGCCGCCCGCACAGGATCGGGATGATCCCCACCGCGCGCATTACGAATAGTCGCGACATGGTCGATATTCACCCCGAGGCGCAGGCGGCCCTTCATGATGCAGCTCCATCGAGCAATGGAAGCACTAGGGCAGGATTGCGGTAGGCCTTGATCTCGATGAGATTGCCGCTTGGGTCGCTGATCATCGCCTTGGCCTGCTCGCGCTCGGTGCCGACATGGCCAACGGTCGGGGACTCGACGAAGTCGGAGAGGCCTTTGGTCAATACCTCCCACTCGTCCCAGGCGACGGTAGCGCCGAAATGACGCGTCCGCGGCATTGGCGATAACACGTGCTCGGGCGCGAGTTGCAACGTCACCTGCGCCCCGAATAGACCGATATCGGCCCATTCAGGCTCGCGTCGTCCCAGGCTTGCTCTCAGGGTGACGGTGTAGAATGCGATCGCTTCGTCGAGATCGCGGACCGGAAAGGACAGGTGGAAAACGGGGATCACCCCTGACGGCTCCCCGGTTTGGTCAATTCGACAGCCGCGAGCTCGGCAGGGAGCTCGTCTTCCGCGTATGTGGGGAAATTGATGTCGACGAGCGGGAAGAAGGGCACGCCGAGGTCCGCCGCGCCGCTCGAACGGTCGACCAGCGCGACTTCGGCGATCACTTCGCCGCCTTCGCGACCGATCGCCGCGATCGCCTCGCGGCTGGAGAGACCCGTCGTCACAACGTCTTCCACCATCAGTACCTTGGTACCCGGTTCGAGCCTGAAGCCGCGGCGCAAGTGGAAGGTGCCGTCCGGCCGCTCGAGAAACATTGCATCCTTGCCCAGCGCGCGGCCCATCTCCTGGCCAATGATGATCCCACCCATTGCGGGGCTTACCACCACATCGATCCGGCTGCGAATGTCCCGTGGAATTTTCTGGGTGAGGGCGAAAGCCAGCCTTCCGGCGCGCTCCGCATTCATCAGCACGCGGGCACATTGGAGATAGTGCCCGCTGTGTCGTCCGCTGGACAGTTTGAAATGGCCTTCCAACAGAGCTTCGCTGGCACGGAATTCGGAGAGAATTTCTTCGTCGGTCATGGTGCTGGGGTCCAAAGCCTCTTGTGCCCAATTGCGCAAGAGGCAAAGCGCCTGGCAGATTTTTATCCGCCACCCGCTTGAGGCAAGCGCAATCCCTGCCTATAGGCGGGCGCAACTGGGCCCTCGCAGGGGCGCGTTACGCCGTGCATGCGGGATTCGCGCTGTATCGGCAGGCCCGGAACGAGACACGACACGAAAGAGTGCCAAGACGATGAAAATTCTCGGCTCCCTCAACGGGTTCCACCGGATTGTCGCCAGCCTGGCGATGGCGGCTATGCTGGCTTTCGGCGCACAGGGCGCGATGGCGCAGGAAGCTGCCGAAACACCTGCTGAAACACCTGCCGCAGAACAGGTTGAAGCGCTCGACCCCGCTGATGCAGCGGAGGCTTCGAGCGAAGATGTCGGTCCCGGCGCCGGTGCCTACACACCCATGCAACCGACTCCGGGCAAGGGTATGCCGGTCGATGGCGGGCTGGACGTCCAGCAGCAATACTCGCCGATCGGTCACCAGGCCAACTCGCTCCATATCGGTCTCGTCTGGGTGATGGCGATCATCAGCGCCTTCGTTCTGGCGCTCTTCATCTGGGTTATTCTGAAGTATAACCGCCGCGCCAATCCAGTGCCTTCCAAGACCAGCCACAATACGCTGATCGAAGTGATCTGGACGGTGGTCCCGGCACTCGTACTGCTCGGTATTGCCGTTCCCTCGATCGGCCTGTTGAGCGCGCAGTACAAATCGCCGCCGAAGGATGCGATCACGGTCAAGGCAATAGGTTACCAGTGGTATTGGGGATATGCCTATCCCGACAATGGCGATTTCGAAGTCGTTTCGAACATGCTGACCAAGGAAGAGGCCGATGCGCGCGGCGAGCCGCATCAGCTTGCGGTCGACAATCGCATGGTCGTTCCCGCGGGTGTGCCGATCCGTCTGCAGACCACGGCTGCCGACGTCATCCACTCTTTCGCTGTGCCGAGCCTGTGGTTCAAGCTCGACGCCGTACCTGGCCGTCTGAACGAGAAGATGCTCTTCATCGACGAGCCTGGGGTGTATTACGGTCAGTGTTCCGAACTGTGCGGCGCGCGCCACGGCTACATGCCGATCGCGATCGAGGCGTTGCCGATGGATCAGTACAACGCCTGGGTCCTGGCGCAGGGCGGCAGCATCGCCGGTGCCGAAGAAGAGGGTGCGGAAGCAGAGCCTGCTGCCGCTCCGGCGCAGGAACCCGAAAGTGCGGAGCCCGGTGCGCCGGGCGCTGGCGCCGCGCCCGTCGCCCCGACCGCCTAAGATTTACGATTAGCTCGAGAGTATAGCACGATGGCTACCACCGCCGACAGCTTCCAGGCCCACACCGAAGACCACGCGCACCACGATGCCGACCACAAGCCCGGCTTCTTCGCGCGTTGGTTCATGTCCACCAACCACAAGGACATCGGTACGCTCTATCTGATCTTCGCCATCATCGCTGGTATCGTCGGCGGTGCGATTTCCGGGATCATGCGGATGGAGCTAGCCGAGCCCGGCATCCAGCATTTGCAGTTCTGGGCGGAATTCATGGGTGGCACGTCCGACTTCGATACCGCCCTGCACATGTGGAACGTGTTCATTACCGCGCACGGTCTGATCATGGTCTTCTTCATGGTCATGCCGGCCATGATTGGCGGGTTCGGCAACTGGTTCGTGCCGCTGATGATCGGTGCGCCGGACATGGCCTTCCCGCGTATGAATAATGTCAGCTTCTGGCTGACCGTGGCTGGTTTTGTGTCGCTGCTGTTTTCGCTCTTCGTGCCAGGCGGCACGGGGCCGGGCGCAGGTACGGGCTGGACGGTCTATGCACCGCTTTCGACCACCGGCAGCCAAGGGCCGGCGGTCGACTTCGCGATCTTCTCGCTCCACCTCGCGGGTGCGGGATCTATTCTCGGTGCAACCAACTTCATCACCACCATCTTCAACATGCGCGCGCCCGGCATGACACTGCACAAGATGCCGCTGTTCGTGTGGTCGGTGCTGGTTACCGCGTTCCTGCTGCTACTGGCCCTCCCAGTTCTCGCGGCCGCGATCACCATGTTGATCACCGACCGCAACTTCGGCACCACCTTCTTCGATCCCGCTGGTGGCGGTGATCCAATCCTCTATCAGCACCTGTTCTGGTTCTTCGGTCACCCGGAAGTCTACATCATGATCCTGCCGGGCTTCGGCATGGTCTCGCAGATCGTCTCGACCTTCAGCCGCAAGCCGGTGTTCGGTTATCTCGGCATGGCTTACGCCATGGTCGCGATCGGTGTCGTCGGCTTCGTTGTGTGGGCACACCACATGTACACCGTCGGTCTCGACGTGAACACGAAGATGTACTTCACCGCTGCGACCATGGTGATCGCGGTGCCGACCGGGGTGAAGATCTTCAGCTGGATCGCGACGATGTGGGGCGGCTCGATCGAGTTCAAGAGTCCGATGGTCTGGGCGATCGGCATGATCTTCCTTTTCACCGTTGGCGGCGTGACCGGGGTTTACCTCGCCAATGGCGGCATCGACGACGTGGTCCACGATACCTACTTCGTCGTCGCGCACTTCCACTACGTGTTGTCGATGGGTGCGGTCTTCTCGCTCTTTGCGGGCTTCTATTACTGGTTCCCGAAGATGAGCGGCAAGATGCACAGCGAGCTGTTGGCTCACCTGCATTTCTGGGGCTTCTTCATCGGCGTGAACGTGATCTTCTTCCCGCAGCACTTTCTCGGCCTGCAGGGCATGCCGCGCCGCTATCCGGACTACGCCGATGCTTACACCTACTGGAACGAGGTCAGCTCGTTCGGTTACATCATCATGGCCGGTTCGATGATCTTCTTCTTCGCCAACCTGGTATATGCCTTCGTGGCTGGCCGGAAGGCGGAAGACAATTATTGGGGTGAAGGTGCGACGACGCTGGAATGGACGCTGTCGAGCCCGCCGCCGTTCCACCAGTTCAGCCAGCTGCCGGTGATCGAGGATCACCACACGGCCCACGATCACATGAGCGAGCCCAAGCCGGCATAAGTCCACGCTCGACAGGCTGGGCATGCAAGAGCGGCCGGTCCGGTGATGGACCGGCCGTTTCTTGTTCCAAGGGGAGAAACCCAATGCGTGAAATGCGGACCATCGACACCGGTGAAGCAAGCCTGCGTTGTGCGATCAAGGGTGATGGGCCGCTGGCCATTCTGGTCCACGGGTTTCCCGAAAGCTGGTATAGCTGGCGGCTTCAGATCGGACCGATCGCCGCAGCTGGATTTACCGCCTGTGCGATCGATGTGCGAGGTTATGGCGGATCGGACAAACCCCACGCTGTCCAAGCCTATGCGATGGAGCGCATTGTCGGCGATCTCGTGGGTCTGAAGGGGGTGCTGTCACCGAATGAGCCGGCAATATTGATCGGCCATGACTGGGGCGCTCCGATCGTGTGGAATTCGGCGCTCACAAATCCGGAGCATTTCCGGGCGGTCGCGGGACTTTCGGTGCCGTTTGCCGGCGTCCCCCGCCGACCGTTCACCGAGGTTTTTCGCGAGCATTTCACCTCGCAAGGCCGGTTTTTCTATCAGGAGTATTTTCAGGAACCCGGCGTTGCCGAGGCCGAAGCCGAGGGGAATCCGCGCGATTTTGTCCAGCGCATGATGTATTCGATCAGCGGCGATGTGCCGCCCGGCAGTTACTGGGACAAGCCGTTGGGTGCCACCTTCCTGAAGGGGCTACCCGATCCGGAGCCGGTGGCATGGCTTACCGAAGACGATCTCGATTTCTACCAGGCCGAGTTCGAATCTTCCGGCTTTCGTGGCCCGCTCAATCGCTATCGCAACCATGAAGCGGATTATGAATGGCTTCAGCGCTGGGCGGGCAAGCTCATCGAACAGCCCGCACTGTTTATTGGCGGCACGCGTGATCCCGCGACCTTCCTGTTCGGGGCTGTGGAGGACCCCGTGGCTCTGGTGAAGATGTTCGCCCCCAAGGCCGAAGGCCATATCCTCGAAGGCGTGGGCCACTGGACGCAGCAGGAACGGCCCGAAGAAGTGAACCGTATCCTGATCGACTGGCTAAAGCGCCTCTAAACGCCTATAGGGCGCTCGATTCCATGACCCAGACCGTTCCAACCCAGCTCCCGGCGGAATGGCGCGATTTCTTCGCGCTGACCAAACCGCGCGTGATGAGCCTTGTGATCTTCACCGGACTATGCGGGTTGCTAGCCGCGCCCGGTCACATCAATCCGGTGCTCGGCTTTACCGCGATACTCTGCATTGCGATGGGTGCGGGTGGCTCGGCGGTGCTCAACCAATGGTGGGAAGCCGATCTCGATGCCGGCATGAAACGGACGTCGAAGCGGCCAATTCCGGCGGGTCGCATGCAGCGTAACGATGCGCGCGATTTCGGCGTGCTGGTGTCCGTTGCCTCGGTGCTGATCATGGGATTGGCGGTAAACTGGCTTTCTGCGGTAATCCTGTTCGTTGCCATCATCTATTACGCGGTAGTCTATACGATCTGGCTGAAACCGCGCACGCCGCAGAACATTGTCATCGGAGGCGGGGCAGGAGCCTTTCCGCCCATGATCGGATGGGTCGCCGTCACGGGCGATATCACGCTGATGCCGGTGCTGTTGTTTCTTATCATTTTCATGTGGACTCCTCCGCATTTCTGGGCGCTCGCGCTGTTCGTGAAGACCGATTACGCCAATGTCGGTATTCCGATGATGCCGGTAGTGAGGGGCGAAGCGTCGACCCGCCGTCAGATTCTCGCCTATGCCGTGTTGCTCGTGCCGATCGCGGCCGCGCCTTGGGTTATTGGCGGGACCAGCTACGTTTACGGTATTGCCGCGCTTGCGCTGACGCTTGCCTTCCTTGCACTTTCGTTTCCGGTCGCTTTTCGGCAGACTGGTGAAAACGATACGATGAGACCTGAAAAGCGCCTGTTCGCTTTCAGCATCGTCTATCTTTTTGCCCTGTTTGCGGCGCTGGTCGCGGATCGGGTATTCGCCAATCTGGGATGGATCGCATGACCCCCGAAGAAGAAATCGAATTCAAACGCCGCCAGAAGAGCCGTAATCTCGTGCTTGGTGGTATCCTGCTGTTCTTTGCTGTCCTTTTCTACGTAATCACCATCGCGCGGATGTGAGGGCTGATGTGACGACTGCAACACTCGAATCCCGCAAGAACCGCACTGCGTTGCTCGCCCTGCTCGGCGCCTTGGCGATGCTCGGCCTCGGCTATGCCGCGGTTCCGCTATATCAGCTGTTTTGCCAGGTCACCGGTTTCGGCGGCACCACCCAGCGGGCGACGGAGAGCGACGCCGAAATCGCGGCACGTCTGGGTGCGAGCGCAGGCGGCAGGACTATATCGATCCGTTTCGACGGGACGACGGCAAGTGACGTCCCATGGAGTTTCCGCCCCGAACAGGTCACCGACACGGTGACCATCGGCCAGCGCGACATGGCTATCTATCTAGCCAAGAACAATTCGGACGAGCGGATTACGGGTACGGCGACTTTCAATGTCGAGCCGGAACAAGCCGGCGCGTATTTCAACAAGATCCAGTGCTTCTGCTTCACAGAACAGGTGCTGGAGCCGGGTCAGGAAGTGCGTATGCCGGTCCTCTATTACGTCGATCCCAAGGCGCTCGACGATCCCAATATGGACGGCGTGGAACAGATCACGCTCTCCTATACTTTTCACCGGGCGCTGGAATCTGCCGAGTAGCCCCTAGACCCGCGCGCATTGGCGCATTAAGGGCACCCGCAAAGCGAAACCCAGGACGCGAGTACAATGGCTGGCAACGTCAATCACCAATACCACATCCTCGAACCCGATGTATGGCCGCTGATCGGCTCGATTTCGGCGTTGACCTTCACCAGCGGCATGGTGCTGTTCATGCACGAGATGGCCAGCGCGCATCTGGTGCTTGGTCTCGGCATCGCCGGCCTGATCGCGACCTTCTTCGCGTGGTTTTCGAACATCGTGAAGGAAGCCGAGCGGGGCGACCACACACCGGTCGTCCAGTTGCACATGCGCTACGGCATGATCCTGTTTATCGCTTCGGAAGTGATGTTCTTCGTCGGCTGGTTCTGGAGCTGGTTCGACTTTGCGCTGTTCCCCAGCGAGATTTCCGAAGTCGTCGGCGGCGTGTTTCCGCCCGTGGCGATCGAAGCGGTTATCGATCCGTTCAGTCTGCCGCTGCTCAACACGCTGATTCTGCTCTGCTCGGGCACCACGGTGACCTGGGCTCATCACAGCCTGATCCACGGCGATCGCGAGGGTCTGAAGAAGGGTCTGTGGCTAACGATTATCCTTGGGGCGATCTTCACGGCTGTTCAGGCCTATGAATATCTCCACGCGCCGTTTGCCTTCGGCGGCAACACCTACAGTTCGGCCTTTTACATGGCGACCGGTTTCCACGGCTTCCACGTTCTGGTTGGTACGATCTTCCTGATCGTCTGCCTCGTCCGTACCTACAAAGGCCACTTCACGCCGCGCCAGCATTTTGGATTCGAAGCGGCGGCATGGTACTGGCACTTCGTTGACGTCGTGTGGCTGTTCCTGTTTATCGTCGTCTACGTCTGGGGCGGCTGGGGCGCTGCCACTCACTGATGTCTTCGGAAAATCCCGAAACACGCGAGGGGCAGCCCGGTCTATCCGAGGCTGCCCTTCTCGGTTTGTGTCCCCGTTGTGGGGCGAAGACCATGTTCGACGGTATGCTCGCATTCTCGGAAAGGTGCGGCATCTGCGGTCTGGGTTACTCGCGCTTCAATGTCGGCGATGGACCTGCCGCATTGCTCACGCTGGCAGTCGGTACAATCACAGTCGCTCTGGCAATTTGGGTCGAGCTTTCCTTTGTCCCGGCATGGTGGGTTCACGTCCTCATATGGATTCCGGTGACTTTCGCGCTCGTACTTGGGGGGTTGCGGATAACCAAAGCCTGGCTGCTGGCGAGCGAATACCGCAACGACGCTCGCGAGGCGGGAAGCAGGGATATCTGATGCGCGTTCCGATCCTGCCGACTATTCTCGTCGCGGCGGCAGTCGCGACCATGATCGCACTTGGCATCTGGCAACTCGGCCGGATGGAAGAAAAGGAAGCGCTGATAGCACGAGCGGAACGGTCGCTGGCGCTATCGGAGAACGTAGAATATCCACGCGATCCCGCCGTGCTGGAGGAAGTCCTCTATCGCCGTAGCAACATCGACTGCGTCCAAGTCGACGGCATCACCACCGTGGCCGGAACCAGCCTGCGCGGAGAAAAGGGCGTGGCCCAGCGCGCGACATGCACCCTCGCAGATGGAGGCCGTGCGATTGTCGACCTCGGTTTTTCGCGTAATCCTGCTCCTGTCGATTGGAGTGGGGGCGAGGTGCGAGGAACGATAGCTCCGGGCGGCAGGCTCGTCGCGGTGGATGAGATAGCAGGGCTTCAAATGCTTGCGTCACCCGATCCGCGCGACCTTCCCAACAATCACCTTGCCTATGCCGGGCAGTGGTTCTTTTTCGCGCTGACGGCGCTGGTAATCTACATTCTGGCGCTGCGGCGCCGGAAGAGCGGCTGAGCTACTTGTACATCCCGTCGCGCAGGTTGATGTCGTATTCGACCCACGCTTTGAGAGCGGCAAGCATCTGGCTCCATCCCATGCAGTTGCCATAGCTGCCCTTCAGCGCGGCCTCGGTATCCCGCCAGCCCTCTTCGGCAATCTCGACCAACGTCCGTTCGGGTTCTCCGTCCACCGGCTTGAAGGTCATGGTCACCGTGACATTGTAATCGGCATCGGGCTCGTTCGCCTGCCATTCGAGGACGATTCTTTCGTCGGGGACGACCTCGATCACATGGACCGGGAAGGTGCCGGGGAAATCATGGAAATCCCACGTGACCGTTTTTCCCTCTTCAAGCCGGCCGACGGCACCGCCGGTGGTGAAATAGCAGGACAGCTTGTCCGGATCGGCCACCGCCTCGAACACCTCGTGCACCGGCTTCGAGATATGGGCGAAAACGCGAAACCTGAGTTCCATGGACAGCTCCTCTTGAGTCGCGTTCAATTATGTTATAAAAAGATAACATATCAACCGATACCGAACTCGACGCCGTTTTCAAAGCACTCGCCAATCCGGTGCGGCGCGCGATCTGCGATGCGCTCCGGCCGCGACCGCTGACGACCAAACAGGTCTGCGGCGCGTTCGAAGATTTGGATCGCACTACGGTGATGATGCATCTGCGTGTGCTCGAGAGGGCCGGGCTGGTCGTGCCGGTGCGCAAAGGGCGCGAACGGTTCAACCACCTCGATGCCATGCCGATCCAGGCGATACACGATCGCTGGATCGGTCCGCATGCGGCACACGCAGCCAGGGGTCTTGCGCGGCTCAAGACCGAGCTGGAAGCGGCGGATGACAAGCAAAAGCTAGCAGCGGACTAGTCCCGCTTGCTTGCCCGGGAACCGCCGCGCCGCTAACCGCCGGACACGATGCAATATGTCTCTACCCGTGGCAGCGCGCCCGCGCTCGATTTCGCCGGCGTCACGCTGGCCGGCCTCGCCAGCGATGGCGGTCTCTACGTGCCCGAAAAATGGCCGCGGCTTTCTCCGGACGAGATCGCCGCGATGCGCGGTCTGCCGTATGCCGAACTCGCCGCGCGGATCATGCAACCCTTTGTCGGCGAATGCCTGACGCCCGAGCGGCTGCGCGAGCTGACCGATAAAGCCTATGGCCGCTTCGCCCATGCGGCCGTGACGCCGCTGACTCAGCTCGACGAGCGGCAATGGCTGCTTGAGCTGTTCCATGGCCCGACGCTGGCGTTCAAGGACGTGGCGCTGCAAATGCTCGGTCTGCTGTTCGAGGAATTCCTCGCGCGCGAGGATGGCAGCCTGACCATCGTCGGCGCGACCAGCGGGGACACGGGCAGCGCGGCTATCGACGCGGTGGCGGGTCTGGACCGGGTCGAGATATTCATGCTCCACCCCAAGGGCCGGGTGAGCGATGTCCAGCGCCGCCAGATGACCACGGTTCGTGCGCCCAATGTCCACAATATCGCCATCGACGGGTCGTTCGACGATGCGCAGGCGATGGTGAAGCGGATATTCGCGGACGAGAGCGTCACGGCGAAGCATCGTATCGGCGCGGTCAATTCGATCAACTGGGCACGGCTAATGGCGCAGGTGGTTTACTACTTCGCCGCCTCGCTGCAGCTGGGTGGGCCTGAGCATAAACTGGCCTTCAGCGTCCCCACCGGCAATTTCGGTGATGTCTTCGCGGGCCATGTCGCGGCGCGCATGGGCCTGCCGATCGAGCGCTTGATTGTGGCGACGAACACCAACGACATCCTCCACCGAGCATTATCGAACGGCGATTATTCGACCGGAACGGTCACCCCGACTTCCGCACCGAGCATGGATATCCAGGTCAGCTCCAATTTCGAACGCCTGCTGTTCGATGTCGGTGGCCGCGATGGAGCGGCTTTGGCAGAACAAATGCGTGGCTTCGAGACTAGCAAGGCGATGCAACTGACCAATGCGCAGCGCGATGGGGCGGCCGCACTCTTCACCAGCATGCGTGTCGACGAGGACGACATGGCGCGCGCCATGCGCTGGGCTTGCGAGGAATGCGCAGAGATCGTCGATCCGCATACCGCCATTGGCCTCCACGCTGCACGGAATGTGCAGCTGCCCGCCGATGTTCCGGTGGTTACGCTGGCAACGGCGCACCCGGCAAAATTCCCTGATGCAGTCGAACGCGCCACGGGTTCGCGACCAGCCTTGCCCGCGCGGGTCGGCGATCTCTTCGCGCGCGAGGAAGCCTTTATCGAGCTACCCGGAACCTACGAAGCGGTGCGCGGACACATTCTGGGACACGCCGCCTGATGGCAGAACTGGTTCGCGACCCGGTGCTGATGGTGGGTGAAGGCTGGGATGCCTATCGCCTGCTCGACAGCGGCAATGGTCGCAAATTCGAGCAATACGGGCCCTACCGGTTCGTCCGCCCTGAACCGCAGGCTATGTGGTCCCCCCGGCTGCCCGAATGGGACGCGCATGGCGAATTCGTCCCCGGCAGCGACGAGGATGGCGGGGGCCGCTGGCAATACTCCAAGGAGGTTCCCGACGAGGGCTGGGAACTGGGCTGGGGTGACGAGGCGCGCTTCATTGCGCAGTGCACCCCCTTCCGCCATCTCGGTTTCTTCCCCGACATGGCCCCGGTGTGGAAGTGGATGGGCGAACAGCTCGGCGATGTCACCGATGCCGAGACCATGAACCTGTTCGGCTATACCGGCGTCGGCACGCAGGCGCTCAGCCGCTTCGGGCGTGTCACCCATGTGGATGCGAGCAAGAAGTCGGTCGCACAGGCGCGCGAGAATGCGGCGCTGGCCGGGCTCGACGATCGCCCGATCCGCTGGCTGGTCGAAGATGCGATGAAATACACGGCGCGCGAAGTTCGGCGGGGCCGGCGCTATGACGGTATCATTCTCGACCCGCCCAAATTCGGGCGCGGGCCGGATGGCGAGGTGTGGCGGCTGGAAGAGGGCCTGCCCGGCCTCGTGTCCGATTGTCGCCAGTTGCTCGATGCCGACAGTCGCTTTCTCTTCCTCACCGTCTATGCCGTGCGGATGAGCAGCCTCGCGCTGGGCGGGCTGCTCCAAGAAGTCTTCGACGGACTTCCCGGCAGGATCGAGCATGGCGATCTCTCGGTCCAGGAGGACGGTTCCGGCCGCCTGCTCCCGACCGCGATCTTCGCGCGCTGGTCCAATCCGCGCTAAAGCGCCCGCAATGAACGATTCGCTGATCCTGGAAGTGGCCGAATTCGAGCACGACGTGCTCACCGGCATCTATTCGGAAGAGACCGGCCGCCCGCAGCCGCTGCGCTTTACCATTCAGGTGCGGATGAAGCCGTTGCACCGCTATGAGGCGGACACTTCGCTCGACCACTCCAAGAACTACATGGATCTGAAATTCGCGGCTTCGGAGGCTCTGCCCGAAGGCGTGCATTTCAAGCTGATCGAAGCAGTCGCCGATCATGTCTGCGAAACGCTGTTCCTCCAGGATAAACGCGTCGAGGCAGTCACCGTGAAGATCGTCAAACTCGCCATTGCCGAGGCGAACGAGAAGATCGGCATCACGCTTCACCGCGAGCGGCGCGAATGAAGCGCATAATGGTCGACGGTTTGCCCGACGACCCGCTTGCCGCTGCGGGCGTCTTCCACCAGCATTGGCTGGGGCATGTCGAAGACGTGCTGGTCAGGGGGGAGGACGTGATGTTGCAGCTTCCCGCCGCCGATTATACCCACCGCGAGTGGCGGCGCGCGATCGTGGCCGGGCTCGCGCGCAAACACACGCCGCGCCGAATCAACATGGTCGCGGGCGAGGGCGATGCGGTCGATGCGACGGACACTTATCTCGCCCATGCCCCCGGCATTACCGGACAGTATCTGGAGACCTGAGCGATGGGCGTGCGCATCCTCTTCCTTGGCCCGTTGAGCGACCTTGCCGGAGGATCGGAACGGGAAGTCGCAGCTCCGCTCGACTGGGCGGGGCTGCTCGACCATGTCGGCCCGGACATTGCCGAGCAGCTTGGCGAAGCGCGCGTGAACGTCGCTTGCGGCGGAAAGGTGCTGGCCGACAAGACTGCGCTCCACGCGCAGGATGGGGACGAGGTGGCGTTGCTGCCACCGGTGAGCGGTGGCTAGGATGACCCTCTCGACGCCGCGCGATGTGCGATTGCTCGATCAGGGGCTGTCGGTCGGCGAGGCGCTGGCGGCTTTCAATGCGGCGCATGGCGAAGCGGGCGGGATCGTCTCCTTTCTCGGCAAGGTGCGCCCCGAAGGCGACGTGAAGGCGCTCGAGCTCGCGCATTACGAGCCGTTGACGCTACCCGGTATGCGGGAATTGACCGAAGAGGCTTTCGAACGCTTTTCGCTCGATGGGGCGCTGGTCTGGCACCGGGTTGGTACGATGACGCCGGGAGACACCATCGTACTGGTCGCGGCAGCAGCACGGCATCGACGCAACGCTTTCGAGGCGGCGGATTTCCTGATGGACCACCTCAAATCGGCCGCGTGGTTCTGGAAGCGTGAAAGACGCAGCGATGGCTGGCACTGGATCGAGCCCCGCGGGCAGGACCATGCCGATCTCGCGCGATGGAAATAACCGGCTTCTGCCCTAGCGGACCTGCGCACGAAGGCGTTCGAGCACGGTGTCTTCTTCGCTGACCAGGGCGATGACCGTATCGCGGGCGGCGGCGATCGCCGATGCATCCTCCCCCTGGACTGCCGTTGCGGTATAGAGCGTATCGAGCTCGCCCAGAACGATCGCCGCGTTGCTGCGGGCCGAATCGAGATCGGCAAGGGCGATCTGGGCGGCCGCCCAGCTATCGCTGCCGATGCTGTTGCCGGACGCGGCCTGCACCCTGCGTTCCGCCGTGGGGACGACTTCGGTGAATGCGGCATGGGCTTTGCGCGCCTCTTCCACCAGCGCGGCCAGGCCTGATTCGGTATCGGTGCCTCCGTCCATTTCGATCTGGGGGACCTCGATCTGCGGGCCGGGTACGGGTTCGAATGTCCCTTCTGCCCGTTCCACATCGCGCACGGCCAGCGAAGGGTAGCGACCCGAGGACGCGCCGGCGCAGCCCGCCAGCAGGATTACGACTAACGGGAGGGCAATATGCTTGCGGTCGATCATCGGGCTCTCCATATCACGCGCGTCGCCGCACGCCAGCGAGGATGCAAATTTCCTCGCAGCAAGCGTTGACTTGGGCCCTCCTTTCGCCTAACGGCACGCTTCTTTCCGGGGCTGCCCATGGCGGCCTGACGGGTGCGCCGTAATTTCGTAAGAATGCGGCACAGCAATTTGAACGAGAGATACGTACCATGTTCGCAGTAGTGCGCACGGGCGGCAAGCAGTACCGGGTTGCCGCCGGAGACAAGATCGCGGTTGAGAAGCTGGCAGGCGATGCCGGTGACACCATCACGCTGGGCGACGTCCTGCTGGCTGGCGAAGGCGATAAGCTTTCGGACGCCGGCAAGGTTACCGTTTCGGCGGAGATCATTGCGCAGGCCAAGAGCGAAAAGGTCGTCGTTTTCAAGAAGCGTCGCCGCCACAACTATCGCCGCAAGAACGGTCACCGCCAGCAGATGACCCTGCTGCGCATTACCGCGGTTGGCGATTCGAAGGCCGAGAAGAAGGCCGCTCCGAAGAAGGAAGCGGCTCCGAAGGCGGATGCAACCGAGAAGAAGGCTGCTCCGAAGAAGGAAGCTGCTCCGAAGAAGGAAGCTGCCGAAAAGGCTCCGGCCAAGAAGGCAGCGCCCAAGAAAGCTGCCGCCAAGAAGACCGAAGACAAGAAGTAAGGAGCGCGAACGATGGCACATAAGAAAGCAGGCGGTTCGTCGCGTAACGGTCGTGATTCGGCCGGTCGTCGTCTTGGCGTGAAGAAGTTCGGTAGCGAAAACGTCGTCGCCGGCAACATCATTGTGCGCCAGCGCGGTACCAAGTTCTATCCGGGCGCCAATGTCGGCATGGGCAAGGACCATACCCTGTTCGCGCTTACCGACGGTATTGTGCGATTCCACAAGGGCAAGCTCGACCGTAAATTCGTCTCGGTCGACATGATGGCAGAAGCCGCCGAATAACCGGACGCTCCGATAACGGGATCGTCCAAACGGGACGGTCCCAGCCGGGTCCATGATCCGGCAGCCGAAGAGGGAGATGGGACCTTTCCGTTAAGGAAGGGAGCCGTCTCCCTCTCGTCGTTTCTCCCTCTTCAATTTCGCGGTGAAATTTTCTTTCACCATCACGCAATTGTCACGCGTCCGGCCTAGGAGCCCGGAGCGTGGAGATTTGGGGAGAATACCGATGTTCCATGTCACCGAAAGGCTGCTGTTGCGGCCTGCCTGGCCCGAAGATGCAGATGCGCTGTTCGGCGGAATCGCCGATGAAGGCGTCGTCCGCAATCTTGCGAGCGCGCCTTGGCCCTATCTCCCCAAACATGCGGACGAATTCGTGATGCGCGATGCGCATCCGTTCTACCCGCGCTTCCTGATTACCTTTCCGACACCGGAAGGATCCGAGATCGTCGGTTGTGTCGGGATAGATCCAAGCGAGAGCGGTAAAACCGAACTCGGGTACTGGATCGCACGTGCGCATTGGGGGCGTGGTTTCGCCAGCGAGGCCGCCCAGGGTATGCTCGAAGTCGCGCGGCTGCTTGGCCACCAGAGCATCGAAGCGGGGCATTTCATCGACAACCCGGCTTCGGGCAAGGTGTTGCGCAAGATCGGCTTCGTGCCGACGGGCAAGGTGGTTCCGCGCCACAGCAGGGGGCGGGGGGCAGAGGCGCCCTGCGCGCTCTACCGCCTAGTTCTGACCGGATGCACGGCAGTTCCGTCGATGGCGGCCTGACAAATGAAAAGCCCCGCGATCCGGTCGCGGGGCTTTCATGTTTCACGGGTCGTTTCTACTCCGCGGGCATGAGGGCATCGGGAAAGTCGCCTTCATAGACCTCGATCAGCTTGCGATCGTCGTGGTCCCAGGGATGGAAACCGGGCTTGAAATAGGCCAGCCATTCCGGGAGAATCCGCCGAACGACGCCTGGGCTCACGGTCAGGTACCGGAACAGACCCCAACGTGCCTTCCAGCCGACAATGCCGTCCTGCGCCAGCAGGTTCATGCTGTCCTGCCAGCGATTGCGGAAGAAGCGGCCGGTGACGAGCAGCATCATCAGGCTGCGGACTTTCCAACGCTTCCATGCAGACCAGTCGCGCGTGGCGTGGTTCCAGGTATCGAAAGCGACACCCTTGTGCTCGATCTCTTCGGCGGCATGCCAGCGCCACATGTCGCGAACCTCGGCGTCGGCATCCGCGAAATGCGCCTCGTTGGCCAGAAACTCGGCGGCCATCATGGCGGTGTAGTGCTCGAGCGCCATGGTCGCGGCGAGATTGAGGATCTCCGGGCGGCCTTTGAGTAGTTGCAGCATCTCGGCCACGCGCTGGTCGATCGCCTTGATGTCGTAGCCGTGGTCTTCGGCCAACCGGTTGAAGGCGATATGTTCGCGCGTGTGGTTGATTTCCTGTTTAACGAAAGCGCGAATCTCGCTTTCGAGTTTGGGATCGGCACCTTCGCGAAAGGCTTTTACGGATTCGATGAAGAACGCCTCGCCCCGCGGAAAAGTGGCCGACAAAGCGTTGTGCCAGGCAGTGCCGAAGGGCTCGCCAGCCCACCAGCGGCGTGGTGTCGTCCCGCGATTGAAGCGTTCGTCTCGCACGGTGATCGTGAGATCTTCGGGAGTCGGCGCGAATTTGCGGGTGTCGGTATCGATGGAAACGGGGGCGTTCATGGAAAGCTCCACAGTGGTTACTGACAAGCGTGTAAGTAGCGCTTACTTACATAACTGTCAATAAGAGGCGGTTAACGGCTTTCCCACTGTCGATGAATGCTTTAGTCTTTCCACGCATATGGCCACCCGAAAACGACTTTCTCCGGAGGAATCGCGTCTTGCCGCGCTCGAGGCGGCGCGTTCCCTGCTCATCGAAACGGGGCCGCAGTCAGTCACGCTGAAGGCGGTGGGCGGGCGAATCGGGCGTACCCATGCGAATCTGCTACATCATTTCGGATCGGCTGCGGGCCTGCAAAAGGCGCTGGCCGGCCACCTCGCAGGCACAGTCTGCGACACGATCATCGATGCCGTCCGGGCGAGCCGGGCGGGGCTGGGTTCACCGCGCGAGGTGGTCGATCTCGCCTTCGATGCGTTCGACAAGGAAGGCGCCGGGGCGCTTGCCAGCTGGATGATCCTGACCGGCAACGAAGATGCGCTGACGCCCATTGTCGAAACCATTCATCAACTGGTCGATGAAATCGCCCCCGAAGAGGCTGCGCATGGCGTCGCGCCGATGCAGGTGCATGAGGAAACGCTGGCGCTGGTACTGATGGCGATGGGCGATGCGCTGATCGGCACAGCCCTGTCGCGGTCGCTGGGGCTGCCGGAAACCGCCGCCCGCGACCGGGCGGAGCGCATGCTCGTGCGATCGATGGAGATTACCGTTCCGAAGTGCTGAGCGACACGCGCACCCATTCGGGAGCAACTTCCGGGTCGATATCCGCAATCCGCAAATGATCGACCGCCAGGCCCAGATCTGGATATTCCACCTGGCGCTGTTTTTCGTCGGACTTGTCGAGCGGGACCACCACCAGCCGCCGGTTGACTTTGCTCCGCCAGTTCATCCGGGCGGTGTTTTCCTGTCCGACATAGCAGCCTTTGGAGAAGCTCACTCCGTGTAGTTCGACGGCGTTCGTCTCGAGCCACAGGATATCGCCCAGCTCGGCGCTGCCTTCTGCAACGCCGAGGGCGAGGCGATGGGCCAGCCATGCTGCGTCGGCTGCTCCATTCCCCTCGCTCGCCGGAGCCAGCCAGCGCTGGCCCAATGCGCCCAGCCGCGGATCGGCGGCTCCGCCATCGCCCATTTCGCGCTGCCAGTGCACCCCGACCGCAGCGTCGACAGCAATCTCGATCTTCCTCCGCAGCCGATAGAGCGAGAGGCGTTTGACCAGATCCTGCGCCAGCTCCGCCTCGCAATCGATCAGCAACTCGCCAGTGACGCCCGGCCACACGATGAAATCGAACAACGTCTTGCCCTGCGGCGTCAACAGTCCGGCGTAAACGGGCAGCGTGCCGGTCACATCGTTGGTGACGAGACCCTGGAGGAAGGCTGCAACGTCCTCCTCCGGATCTTCGGTCGACAGGCGGATCACGGCGCGGCTGGTCAGGCAGGTGGCGGTCATGGGTGACAGATAGGCCGCTCGTCGTCATAGGCAACCGCATGGTCGAATCGCTGACAATCCGCCGCCCCGACGATTGGCATCTCCATTTCCGCGATGGGGATACGATGCGTGCCGTGGTCCCCTACACCGCCCGCCAGTTCGCGCGAGCGATCGTCATGCCGAACCTCGCCCCGCCGGTCACGACTACGGCGCTGGCTGCCGCATATCGCGCGCGGATCGTCGAAGCGGTCCCCGAGGGTATCGACTTCACGCCGCTGATGACCGCCTATCTCACCGACGAAAGCGATGCCGACGATCTGGCCGCGGGACATAACGATGGCGTGCTGACCGCGGCCAAGCTCTATCCGGCGGGCGCGACGACCAATTCGGCGCACGGCGTCACCGACATCGCGAACATTATGGGCGTGCTCGAACGCATGGCGGATATCGGTATGCCGCTATGCGTCCACGGCGAAGTGACCACGCCCGATATCGATATCTTCGACCGCGAGGCGGTGTTCATCGACCGCGTGCTCCAGCCGCTGGTCGATCGGCTGCCGAACCTGCGAGTCATCTTCGAACACATCACCACCATGCAGGCGGTGAGTTTCGTGGAGGGCGCAGGGCCGAATATCGCTGCGACGATCACTCCGCAGCATCTCCATATCAACCGTAACGATATCCTCGTCGGCGGGATCAGGCCGCATATGTACTGCCTGCCGGTCGCGAAACGCGAGCAGCATCGCCTCGCCCTGCGCGGTGCGGCTACCAGCGGCTCGCCTAAATACTTCCTCGGCACCGACAGTGCACCGCACCATCGCCACGACAAGGAAAGCGATTGCGGCTGCGCAGGCATCTTCAATGCGCCCGTTGCACTCGAAAGCTACGTCAAGGTGTTCGAAGATGAAGGCGCGCTGGAGCATTTCGAGGCTTTCGCCAGCCTCAACGGCCCTGCCTTCTACCGGCTGGCTCCCAACGAAGAACGGATCACGCTGGAAAAGATACCGGTGGATGTGCCCGCTGAAATCGATGGCGGCGAAGCGCCCATCGTACCCTTCCACGCCGGCGAGACGCTCAGCTGGCGGCTGGCTTCCTAGATCGCGCCACGAGGTCCCACACGAAAATTCCCGCTGCCGCCCAGATGCAGGCGAAGCAGGCGATCTCGACCGGGTGGAGCGGTTTGTCGAAGGCCGTGAGCCCGAGGATGAAAACGATGCTGGGCGCCAGGAACTGGATAAAGCCCATCGTCGAATAAGGCAGCTTGCGCGCGGCAACGGCGAACATAAGCAGCGGGACGGCGGTGAGCACCCCGCCCAGCATGATGGCAAGGGTGAGCTCGGTTGAAATCGCAATGGACGAACCCTGCGACTGCGCGAAATACCAGGTTATCCCTGCCGAAGGGAGCAGCAGGAGGAGCGATTCGATGGTCAGGCCGGGGACCGAGCCGACATCGACCTGTTTGCGGATCAGCCCGTAACAGCCGAAGGTAAGTGCCAGGGCGAGGCTGATCCACAGGGTGGTCAAGGCACCTGCGGCGAGAAGCGAGACGCCGATTGCGGCAATCCCGACCGCGGCCCATTGCGGTCGCGTCAGTCGTTCGCCAAGCAGGATTGTGCCGAGCAGAACGTTGATGAGCGGATTGATGTAGTAGCCGAGGCTGGCGGCATAGACCTCGCCCATCTGGATCGCCCAGACATAGACCACCCAGTTCATCCCGATCAGAGTCGCACTGATGGACAGCCAACCCATCGTTCGGCGGTTCGCAAGGGCTGCACGCAGGTCCGGCCATTGCTTTCGCACAAGCGCGATCAGGATACACAGCGGCAGCGTGCAGATGATCCGCCAGCCCACGAATTCCAGCGCCGGGACCGTCTTCACGAGAATCAGGTACAGCGGCAGGAAGCCCCAGACGATGTAGGCAGCGAAGGCGGCAGCAAGCCCCGTTCGATCATGCTGTGGTGGGGCATTCGCGTTCATCGGCTCGCGCTAGGCGGCTCGAAAAGGGCCTGCAAGCATCATTTCGTCGACGCCGGAAACTCGCTTCATCGATAATTTCAATTCTGACAGCGGCGTTGCATATCGTTCATATTGAACGGCGTAAAGCTTAACGACATCGACGGAATCACCCTCCGTTCGCTGGAGAAAGAAAAGGAAGAAGCCATGTCGAAACTTCTCAAATCCGCCTCGATCGCGCTCGCTACTTCGGGTCTGGCGCTGGCGATGCCCGCAAGTGCCGCACCCGCCATGCATGCCTCCCCCGGGGCCCATGTCGCAGCGACCGGAGACATGACGTTTCAGCAGTATCGCGATCGCTACGACCGCCGTTATCGCGACTACCGCGGCTACGACCGGTATGACTCCCGTTATGACCGCCGCTCCGCGCGCAGGGATCGCGATGTCTGGCGCGGCCAGGACGGACGCTATTACTGCCGCCGCGACAACGGCACCACCGGTCTTGTGATCGGCGCGGGTGTCGGTGCGCTGGCTGGCCACGAAATCGCCGGACGCGGCGATCGCACGCTCGGTGCGATCCTCGGCGGTGCGGCAGGTGCGCTGCTTGGTCGTACGATCGACCGTTCCGGCAGCCGCTGCGAGTAACGATCTGAAGGGTTCCGGCCGTGCCCACCCGCGGCCGGGAATCACGGTTCCCACCGAGCCGTGAGGGCGTCGTCCGATCTCCTGCGGGAGGCGGGCGGCGTCCTTTTTCTGTTGCGAGGAGGCATGTCCCGCTATGGTGCAGGCGATTCCGCCGGGCTGGAGTTCGAAGCCCGATCGGCGCTAGTCCCGCGGCATACCAAGCCGAAAGGTCTTTCAATGAAAAGTCGTCTGCTCGCCTCAATTCTTCCCGTGGTCCTTCTGGCCGGCTGTGGCGACAAGGCCGACGACAAGGCGGCTGACGACGCCATGGACCCGGCAACCGAACAGGCTCTCAACGACGAGCTGATGACGGATCCCGATCTGGCCGACCGTAACGAAGCCAATGCCGCACTGTCCGGTACCGGCAATGCGGCGATTCCCAATATCGACAAGTCGCCCCGTGCGATCGATGCCGCGCGCACTCGCGCCGCCGAACTGGTCGGTGGACGGGGCAATCTGGTCTCTCCGCCCACCGCCAAGACTCTGGGCGCCAATGCCGCGCCCAGCAGTGCCATGGTCGCCGCTGCGCGCGCAGCCGTCGCGCCGGGGGGCGAAAATTGCGGCGAGAAGGTGAATTACACATCGGCCTGGGCCGCCAAACTGCCCGCGGCCTTTCCGGTCTATCCGCGCGGCAACACCCAGGAAGCCGCCGGCACCGACGAAGGCAACTGCGCGCTAAGGGTCGTCTCCTTCCTCACGCCGGTCGCCCTCGATGAGGTGCTTGCCTTTTACTATACCCGTGCCCGGGGCGCAGGCTACAATGTCGAACACGTCACCGCTGCAGGCGACAACATTCTTTCGGGGACGAAAGGCAATTCGGCCTATGTCGTATACGGCCGGCGTCTAGCGCAGGGTGTAACCGAGATCGATCTGGTTACAACCGACTGATCACAATCAGCTGCTTTTGAGGCCCAGACCTATGCTGGCGCGCGGCTGTTCCATTTCATTGCTAGCTACTGGATAGGCGCAATAATCGGCGGCGTAGAATGCCGCCGGGCGATGATTGCCCGACAGGCCCACACCGCCGAACGGTGCAGCCGACGAAGCTCCGTTGGTCGGGCGATTCCAGTTGACGATACCGGCGCGGATCTCGCTCCAGAACGTTTCGAAGTCTTCGGGCCGCCCACCGACGAGCGAGGCCGACAGGCCGTAGCGCGTATTGTTCGCTTCCTCGATCGCCTCTTCGAAGGTGCCGACGCGGATCACCTGAAGCAGGGGGCCGAACAATTCGATGTCGGGCCGCTCATGAATGTCGGTGGCATCGAGGATCGCGGGGGAGAGGAAGGGCAGGTTTTCGTCGGGCCGCTTCATATGCATGATCGGCTTGCCGCCCCGGCTCATCAGGGCGACGAAACTTTCGGACAGAAGGTCGGCCGTTCCATTGTCGATCACGCAACCCATGAAAGGCTGCGGGTCGGCAAAGGGTTCATCGACGATCAGCTTTTCCGCCAGCGTCTTCACCGCCGGCACGATCTTGTCGAACATGGAATCGACCACGATCAACCGCCGTGCGGCGGTGCAGCGCTGGCCGGCAGTCGTGAAGGCCGATTGCACGATGGTCGCCGCGGCATCGTCGATCTTGGGGGTATCCAGCATCACGATCGGATTGTTGCCGCCCATTTCCAGCGCCACGATCTTGCCGGGGTCGGTGGCAAGCTTGCGATTGATCGCTATCCCCGCACGGGCCGAACCGGTGAACAGCACACCGTCGACCATCCAGTGTTCGACCAGGCCCTGTCCGACCTCGACCCCGCCATGAATGCACTGAATCACGTCTTCGGGCACCTTGGCTTCGTGGAAGCAGCGGGTCAGGAATTCGCCGACGGCGGGCGTTTTCTCGCTCGGCTTGAAGATCACCACATTGCCCGCGATCAGCGCCGGTACGATATGGCCGTTCGGCAGGTGTGCGGGAAAGTTGTAGGGGCCGAGGACCGTCATCACGCCATGCGGTTTGTGCCGCACCGCCGCCTTGCCCTGCAGCGCGCTGTCGAGCTTCTTCTGCCCGGTACGATCGGCATAGGCGGTGATCGAAATCTCCACCTTGCCGATAACCGCTTCGACTTCGGTGCGTGCTTCCCATAGCGGTTTGCCGGTTTCGCGCGCGATCAGCTCGGCAAAAGGCTCCGCGTGCTTGCGGACCTGATTGGCGAACCGGCGCATCAGTTCGATCCGGCGTGCCAAAGGTTCGCGTGCCCAGCTGCGCATTGCCGTTCTGGCACGTTCGACCGTCCGATCGACGTCGCCGGATGTGCCGCGCCAGATTTCCCTGCCTGTCGCGGGCTCGGTTGAGACCAGTTCGGTCGCCATTTCGGTAGAATTTCCTCTCTGGGGCGCGAAGTGGGCCCTAAGTGGGAGGTTAGACGCGCCGCGTCAATTCAAGTCCTTGTCCGGCACCGATTAATGACCTGCCGGAAACGGTGGTTCGCCGTGCGCTTCGCCCATTCGCCGCAAAGCGGCGATCTTTTCTTGTAGAGGTTGCCAGTCGTCTTTTTCGGCAATGGCCGCCCAGATGGTTTCGACCTCGTCGATCAGCATCGATTCCGGCCGCTCGTCGTTCCAGTAGGGATGTTCGCCGCCGACCGGTTCGAAGTTCCGCAGTGCGTCGGCGAGTTCGCCTTCGGCACGTCGCCCTCCACGATGGGAGAAGAAAAACTCATCGGGCGCAATGCCGCTCTCGACCATGTCTTTCTCGCATGCGGCAACCAGCGCAGCATTGGCCTCCGCATCATTGCTTTCCAGCCCCATTCGCCAGCACCAACGCTTGCCGATCGTCTCCATGTAGAGCGGCCCGAAGCGTTCCATCGCGGCAATCAGCGGGGGCGCGTCGGCAAGCAAGCGCAAGGCGATGGCGAACTGTCCGCAATTCCAGTTCAGCGCTTCGGGCTGGCGTCCGAAGGCGTAAAGGCCCTGGTGGTCGAAATAGGCGGCCGTGAAGGCGGGGTCCCATCTGGGCAGAAAGCGCCACGGACCGTAATCGAAGCTTTCGCCGGTGATGTTCATGTTGTCGGTGTTCAGCACGCCGTGCACGAAGCCCGCCACCATCCAGCTTGCGGCAAGATCGGCCATGCGTTCGACGACCAGGTGCATCAGCCGGACTGCAGGCTCGTCGCGATCGGGGGCGTCCTCCGGCGGCGGCGGTCCGGGGAACTGCGCGAGGCAATAATCGACCAGCGCCGCCATATGGTCCCTCTCTTCGATGGCGAGCAGGCGTTGGAACGTGCCGATGCGGATGTGTCCGTGGCTGAGGCGCGTCATGACCGCGGAACGGGTCGGGCTGGGCTCGTCGCCGCGCCACAGTTCTTCGCCCGTTTCCACGACGCTGAAAGTCTTGGAGGTGTAGACGCCCAGCGCCTCCAGCATTTCGGTGGCGAGGATTTCGCGCACCGCCCCCTTGAGTGTCAGCCGCCCGTCGCCCTCGCGGCTCCACGGGGTCTGGCCGGAACCCTTGGTGCCGAGATCGAGCAGACGGTTCGCGCCATCGCGCATCTGCGCGTAGAGAAACCCTCGTCCGTCGCCGATCTCCGGATTGTAGACGCGGAACTGGTGGCCGTGATAGCGCAGGGCCAGCGGGTGGGAAAGATTGCCGTCCAGCGGCTCGAAGCGCCCGAAATGCCTGAGCCACTCATCGTCCGACAATTCGGCGAGGCCTACACTCGCAGCATGCCGATCGTTGCGAAACCGCAGCTGCGTCTTGGGAAAGTCCGCTGGCTCGACCGGATCGGCCAGCCAGTCGGCCAGGGATTCGATCGGTGTGTCGGGGCGATAGCTCACGGCTTGCGGTTCGGCGCGCATGCGGCGATAGTGGGCGGCAAGCCGGCCCGATACAAGGGCACCTACGCCAAGCCACCAAGGTTTTCGCCGCCAGACATGGACAACAGCTTTACCGACCGCCACTGGCAGAGCGCCGACGGTCTCACCCTCCATTTTCGCGAATATGGCAGCGCTGGCGACCGCCCGCCGGTCATCTGCCTGCACGGGCTCACGCGCAATACCCGCGATTTCGAGGATCTCGCTCCGCACATCGCAAAACAGGGCTGGCACGTGCTGGTGCCGTCCATGCGGGGGCGGGGGGACAGCGATTATGCCGAAGAGTCCGATAGCTATCAGGTCGGCACTTACACGCTCGATCTGCTGGCACTGCTCGATGCGGAGAAGATCGACAGCTTCGTATCCATCGGCACGTCGATGGGCGGTTTGATGACGCTGGCGCTGGCCGCGTTGCAGCCCGGCCGCATTGCGGGGGCGTTGCTGAACGATATCGGGCCGGTGCTGGAGACGGCGGGCCTCGATGCGATCAAATCCTATATCGGGCAGGGCCGCAGCTTCCCGACCTGGATGCACGCCGCCCGCGCGCTGGAGGAAGTGCACGGTGCCGCTTTTCCCGGTTTCGGAACCGAGGACTGGATAGCCATGGCCAAGCGCACGCTGACGCTGTGCAATAACGGCCGTATCGCCTTCGATTACGACATGAAGATTGCCGAGCCGATCATGGCTGCCGACGAAGCGGCGGTGCCGCCGGATCTGTGGCCGGCATTCGATGTGCTGGCTGCCAAACCGCTCGCCTTGCTGCGCGGGGAGCTGTCGCAATTGCTGTCCGCGCAGGCCTTCGAGGAAATGCGCCGCCGTGCGCCCGAAGCCATTGCCGCGACCGTGCCGCAGGTCGGCCATGCGCCCACGCTCGACGAGCCCGAGGCGCGGACCGTCGTCGATGAGCTGCTGGCGCGCTGCGCATGAGCCGGGCGCGGGGCGGGGCGGTGCCGCATATTCTCCATCTGCAGTCGACCTTCGCCCCGGGCGGCAAGGAATTGCGCACGGTTCAGCTGATCAACGCCTTCGGAAAGAAGGCGCGGCATACCATCGTATCGGGAGAGCCCGAGCAGCTCGGTGCCGCGGATCGTATAGCCAAGGGTCTGGATATACGGCTGCAACCCGAGTTTCCGAGCCTGAAAGGACGGCCGCTCCCCGGTCGATTGCAAAAGCTTGCCCGGGCGATGAAGGGTTACGACCTCGTCTGTACCTATAATTGGGGGGCGATGGACGCAGTCATGGCGCACACGCTGTTCAAGGACCTTCATGCCCTTCCGCCGCTGATCCATCACGAGGACGGCTTTGACGAAAGCGAGCTGAAAAAGCTCAAGACGAGCCGCACCTGGTACCGCCGGGTTGCGCTGGGCAAGGCGTCCGGATTGGTCGTACCATCGGAGCGGCTCGAGGAAATCGCGCTGGTCGACTGGCAACAACCGCTGGGCCGGGTGAAACGCATTCCGAACGGGATCGACACCAAGGCCTTCGCGATGCGCCCCAAGACGGATGCGCTGCGTCTGATCAAGCGTCCGGGCGAATTCTGGGTCGGCACGCTGGCCGGGCTCCGTACCGTCAAGAACCTGCCGCGACTGGTGCGCGTATTCACCGAACTCGCGGAAAACTGGCAGTTGGTGATCCTCGGAGAAGGGGAGGCGCGCAATGCCATCCTGGCCGAGGCCGATCGTCTGCAGATAAATCACCGCGTGCACCTGCCCGGCGCCGTGGCCGATCCCGCGCGTGTGATCGGCCTGTTCGACATCTTCGCCCTGTCGAGCGATTCGGAACAGTTCCCGCTTTCGGTGGCGGAAGCGATGGCGGCAGGTCTGCCGATAGTTGCCCCCGCGGTTGGCGACATCGCCAACATGGTCGCCGAGCGGAACGAGGAGTTTATCGCGCCACCGGGAAACGAGGACGAATTGCGCATGGCACTGGTCCAACTCGCCGTTTCGAAGGAGTTGCGCAAGGAAGTCGGCGAAGCCAACCGTGCCAAGGCCGTGGCGCAGTTCGACGAGGCGAAGATGGTCGCGACCTATCGGCGGCTCTACTCGAGTGCGATGAAAATCGAGCTCTGACACGTTTCAGCCGCCGTTCACCCGGACGGGGACAGGCTTTTGCGACCATTGCCCTGATGCGCGCCTGTCCTTAAAGAGCCGCGCAAACCGATATCTATTCAGATGGAGCCCGGCCCTGTGGCCCTGACACCCAAAAACGAACTTTCCCGCGAAGACAAGCGTAGCCGGCAGGAAAACGCCCAGCAGGAAGCGCTGCTTCGCGAAGTCGACGATGCCGTGCGCCAGGGCGATACGGAGGAATTTCTGGACAAGTGGGGCAAGCCGCTTCTCGGCTTGCTGGTTGCCGCGCTGGTTGCCTTTGGCGGCTATCTCTATTGGCAAAGCCGGCAGGAAGCAGCGATGGAGCGCGATTCCGAAGCGCTGGTCGGCGCGCTCGACCAGATTCAGTCCGGCAATGTGGATTCCGCTTACGACCGGCTGGAAGAACTCGCCGGAAAGGATGGCGGAGGTGCAGCGGTCGCAGCAGCGATGATGCGCGCCGGCATTGCCGAACAGCGCGGCGACACGGCGGAAGCCTCGACCATTTTCAAGAGCGTTGCGGGTAATGACAGTGCCGCCCCGGCCATGCGCGACCTTGCGCGCCTGCGCGATGTCACGCTCAATTACGACACGATGGAGAGCGCCGAAATCGTCGCGGCGCTCAAACCGCTCGCGACGCCCGGCAAGCCGTATTTCGCCAGCGCGGGCGAACTCGTCGCCCATGCCTATCTCGACCAGGGTAAACGCGCCGAAGCGGGCGCGCTGTTCGCGCAGATCGCAAAGGACGAGGACGGACCGGAATCGATCCGTTCGCGCGCTCGCCAGATGGCCGGCGTGCTGGGCGTCGATGCGATCGAGGACGTCGATGCGCTGCTCGAAGAGCAAGGGATCGAACGCGAGGATGCCGACGGTGATACCGCCGCGGCAGAAACCGAATAAACACGGCGCTGGATTGCCGAAAAGACACGGAACGAGGAAACAGATGAACTGCAAGAACCTCTCGCGCACCGCGTTCGTCGCGGTACTGGCGGCCGGCCTCGGCGCCTGCAGCGGCGGCCTTTTCGGCGGTGGGGACAAGAAGGTGACCCCGACCATGGGTGAACGCCAGCCGATCCTGTCGCGTATCGAAACCGGCGCGAAGGTCGATCCGGCGCTGGCGGATGTCGCGGTCGTCCTCCCTCCCGCCCGCGTGAACGAGAACTGGGTGCAGGCTGGCGGCAATGCCGCCAAGTCCTATGGCCATCTCGCGCTGGCCGAAGCGCCGACCCGCGCATTCGCAGTCAATGTCGAAGGCGCAAGCCAGCGTCGTCGGCTCGGTGCCTCGCCGGTCGTGGGCGGCGGGATGATGTTCGCGGTCGGCGGCGACGGAACGCTTACGGCCTTCGATGCGCAAACGGGCGCGCGGCGGTGGGGCTACAATCCCGGCGTCGAAAGCGAGCTCAAGCCATCGGCTTTCGGCGGGGGCGCCAGCTACGACAACGGTAAGGTCTATATGACCGATGGCGTCGGCGATGTCGTCGCGCTGAACGCGACCGACGGTTCGGTCATCTGGAAGGTCAAGCCGTCCGGCCCGTTGCGCGGCTCTCCGACGGTCGCCTTCGGTTCGGTCTTCGTGATGACGCAGGACAATCAGATTTTCGCGCTGAACGCCACCAACGGCGAAATTCAGTGGCAGGAATCGGGCTCGTCGACCCAGGCCGGTGTTTTCGGCGTGGCCGCTCCGGCAGCGGGACAAGGTACGGTGATCGCCGGCTATAGCTCCGGCGAACTGAACGCGTACCGTTACGAAAACGGCCGCACATTGTGGGCGGACGCTCTGGCGCTGACGTCGATTTCGACGCAGGTCGGGTCGCTGACCGATATCGATGCGGACCCGATCATCGACAATGGCCGTGTCTATGCGCTCGGCCAGGGTGGCCGTATGGCGGCCTACGAACTGGTCACCGGCCAGCGGATCTGGGAGCTCAATCTCGCCGGCATTTCGACCCCGGCCATTGCAGGCGAATGGATCTTCACCCTGACCGACGATGCCCGTCTGCTCGCGATCGCCCGGGCCACCGGCAAGGTGCGCTGGCTGACCCAACTGCCGCGCTGGCGCGACGAGGAAGACAAGGAAGGCCCGATCTTCTGGTCCGGACCCGTGCTGGCGGGGAACAATCTGTGGGCGGTCAGTTCGGAAGGGCAGGTCTACCGGATCAGTACGGGCGAGGGATCTGCAAGCGAGTTCACCGATCTCGACCAGCCGGTCTCGCTGGCGCCGATCGTGGCCAACAACACGCTGTATGTGCTCGACGATAGCGGCCGAATCACCGCATTTCGTTGATTTTCATGCTAGCATGATCGCCGTGTTAACCAATCGGGGCTAACGAGGGGCGGTCATGAGCGCGACGGAGCAAGCACCCCCCGCACGGCCGGAGAGCGATGTCTCTTCGACCGTGGGTCTGGTAGGCCTTGCCGGGCTGGTTGCCTGGGTCGCCTTCGCACGCTGGTTTCCCGACATCGCCGAAGCCTTGGGCTGGGCCGTTCCGCGCGACACGCTGGGGGGCAGGAATTCGGCCCTGTTCGGTCTGCTGGCGGCAGCGCTGCCGATGGCCGCCTGGTCGATTCTGGTCGACAAGGTGCATCTGAGGCCTTCGACCGGGCTCGACTGGTCGCTTGTCCGTACGCGCAGGCCCGATCGCAGCGTGACGTGGATCAAGCTTGCCGGGCTGTGGGCCACATGGGCGATCATAGCCGGGCTCTATTGCCTGTGCCGCTGGTACTGGGACGGGCAATACCTCTTCTCGATGCAGGTGCTGGGATACTCTGCGATCCCGCTGGTTGCGCTGTCCATCCCCTATGTTTTCTGGATCGACCGCGCGCTGGTAAATCCGCGCGATCAGGCCTGGCATTTCGGTGCGCTTCTGCTCATGCGCCCGGGCTGGGACATGGACGAGGTCGCGAAGCACTGGCGCGCCTGGATCATCAAGGCTTTCTTCACCGCCTTCATGATCTCGATCATTCCCTTTGCCTTCCGCACGATCGTCACGGCCGATTTCGCGGAGATCGCCGCCCGGCCCGAACGGATCGCGCTGACGATCATCGAGGCGATGTTCATGATCGACGTGATGATCGGGACGGTGGGCTATATCGTCACCATGCGGCCGCTCGATGCGCATATCCGCTCGGGCAATCCATTTCTGGGCGGCTGGATCGCAGCATTCATCTGTTATCCGCCTCTGGTCTGGGGCATCCTCGGTGGCGGCAAGGCAATCAATTACGAACACAATACGGCAGGCTGGCTGCATTGGCTGGCGGGTCATGATACGCTGATCGCATTGTGGGGCGCGCTGCTGGTGTTTCTGACGGGGATCTATGCCTGGGCGACCTTCGCTTTCGGCCTGCGCTTTTCGAACCTGACCTATCGCGGCGTGCTCACCAATGGGCCGTACCGGTTCACCCGGCATCCCGCCTATGTCTCGAAGAACCTCTTTTGGTGGTGCGCCGTGCTGCCGTTTCTGGTGACCACGGGCTCCCCTGTCGACGCGATCCGCAACTGCTTCTTCCTGGCGGTGGTCAACGGCATCTATTTCTGGCGCGCCAAGACGGAAGAAGCTCACCTCCTGGCGGAGGATCGGAAATATCGCGACTATCACGCATGGATGGCTCAGAACGGCTTGCTCACGGCCCCGCTGACACGATTGTGGAACCGGGTAAGGCCGCGATCGGCGCTGGCCGGTCAGCCCGCGGAATAATCAGCCGAGCGGCTGGCCCTCGTCGGTTTCGTAGATGCGCAGTTCGCTCGACTTGGGCGGGTTGGCGGCCATGAGCTTGCGGAATTCGGCCATATGGGCGGAGTTGCCATGCGCCTCCAGCGCGTCGCGGTCGCGCCAGCGTTCGAGCACTACCAGAGTATTGGGATCGGCGAGATCGCGCGCGAATATGTAGTCGATACAGCCGTCTTCGGCGCGGCTGGCCTGCATCATCCTGACGGCCGCCTCAAAAGTTTCCTCGTTAACGTCGTCGCCCATGGTGATGGTGCCGTTGATCTGGATCACTGTCGCTTCTCCCGCTTCTCAAAAACTGTATTTGTAGATGCGGCCGATATCGCCGCCCCATTCACCCTTGTAACGGTCGAGCAGGACCTGCGCGGGAACCTTGCCGCTGGCGACGATCTCATCGAGCGTTTCGAGAAAGCCCGTCTCGTTGTCGCCCGAAGTGTTGAGCCGTGCCCGTGAAGCGAGGCCGGAGCGGGCGATGGCAAGAACGTCCTTGGCCAGATCGTGCAGCTTGCCCCCGCCGGGAACGGGCGCGTCGAGCGCCAGCTTCGGGACGGCGTTGCGCAGTTCCTCGCGCTCTTCCATCGTCCAGTGCTTGACGAGATCCCATGCCGCGTCGAGCGCGGTCTGATCGTAGAGCAGGCCCACCCAGAAGGCGGGCAGGGCGCAAATGCGGCTCCACGGCCCGCCATCCGCGCCGCGCATTTCCAGGAAGCTCTTCAGCCGAACCTCGGGAAAAGCGGTGGACAGGTGATCCCACCAGTCGCTCTGCGTCGGTTTTTCGCCCGGCAGGACCGACAGCTTGCCCTCGAGGAAATCGCGGAAGCTGAGGCCCGCCGCGTCGATATATTTCCCGTCGCGGAAGACGAAATACATCGGCACGTCGAGCATGTAGTCGACCCAGCGTTCATAGCCGAAGCCGTCTTCGAACACGAAGGGCAGCATGCCGGTGCGGTGCGGGTCGGTATCGCTCCAGATATGGCTGCGATAGGACAGGTAACCGTTGGGTTTCCCTTCCGTGAAGGGAGAATTGGCGAACAGCGCGGTGGCCAGCGGTTGCAGCGCAAGGCTGGTGCGGAACTTGTGCGCCATGTCGGCTTCGGACGAATAGTCGAGATTGACCTGGATGGTGCAGGTGCGCAGCATCATGTCGAGGCCCAGATTCCCCACGCGCGGCATGTGCCGCAGCATGATGTCGTAGCGGCCTTTCGGCATGATCGGCAGTTCTTCGCGTGTCTTGTCGGGCCACATGCCGAGGCCGAGGAAGCCGACGCCGAACCGTTCGCCCACCTGCTTGACCTGATCCAGGTGACGCCCCGTTTCCGCGCAGGTCTGGTGCAGGTTTTCGAGCGGTGCGCCGGACAGTTCGAGCTGCCCCGCGGGTTCGAGGCTGACCGTACCGTCCTCGCCGCGCATGGCGATCACCTTGCCGCCTTCTTCGACCGGTTCCCAGCCGAACTCCTGCAAACTCAGCAGGATATCGCGGATGCCGCCGGGCTCGTCATAGGACAGTGCACGATGTTCCTTGCGGCAATAGACGAGCTTTTCATGCTCGGTACCGATCCGCCAGGCGTCTTTCGGCTTTTCGCCTGCCGCCATCGGGGCGACCAGCTGATCGCGCGATTCGATGATGGGATCGTCCTTGGCGGATGTGTCGCGCGTGCTCATGCTGGTTGCGATAGGAAACCGAACCTTGCGTGGAAAGGAAATTATTCTTCGCCGATCCAGTCGCCTGCCTCGGCCATCCAGACGGCGATTCCGGCTATCGCGGCCGTTTCGCCGCGCAGGATACGCGGGCCGAGGCTGATCGCGACCGAGGCTGGATGGGCGCGGATCGCGGCGCGTTCGGCGTCGTCGAAACCGCCTTCCGGGCCGATCAGCAGCGCTGCAGGGCCTTCGGCGTAGCAGAAGGCGTCGGCGGCAGGCTCGCCGCCTTCCTCGTCGGCGAAGAACAGGTGCCGTTCCTGCGGCCAGTCCCTTAGCATCGCCTCGAGTTTAACCACCGGCGCGATTTCCGGTAGAGCCGTGCGTGCGCACTGTTCGGCCGCCTCGGTGACGATAGTGTCTGCGCGATCGGCATTGAGTTTGTCCGCGACGCAGCGGCGCGTGATCACCGGCGCAATGCGCGCCACGCCCAACTCGGTCGCCTTTTCCAGAACCAGGTCGAACCGGTCCTTCTTGAGCAGGGCAGGGCACAGCCAGAAATCGGGCACCGGCTCGCGCGGGCGCAGATGCTGCTGCGGTTGGAGCAGGACATGGCGTTTGCCCACCTCGATCGCTTCGGTCGCCCATTCGCCGGTGATGTCGTCGCACAGGATTACCGTGTCTCCGGGCGAAATACGCATGACCTTGACGAGATAGTGCACCCGATTTCCTTCCACCTGCACGGGCTGGCCCGACACCAGTTCTTGCTCGATGAACAGGCGAGGTGCGGATTTGGGCGGCCAGGCGGGCGTTGCAGGCATGGCTTTGCAGGTGGCACGCCTGCGGTTAGGGAGCAAGCGATGAGCGATACCGCCACGCCAGAGATCGTGCCAGACAGCGAGCATCGCGGCCTTGTCGCGCGTTTGCCGCAGGTGCCGCGCGACTTGGCTCAGTTGGCGCGCTTCGATCGACCGATCGGCTGGTGGCTGCTGTTCTGGCCTTGCGCCTGGGGCGTCTGGCTGACCGGCGCCGGATGGCAGGTCGAACTGGTCGCATGGCTGCTGCTTGGCAGCATTGCGATGCGCGGGGCCGGCTGCGTCTATAACGATATCGTCGATGCCGATCTCGACCGCAAGGTCGTCCGCACGGCCATCCGGCCCGTGGCGAGCGGACGGATTTCGAAGAAACTCGCCTGGGGCTGGCTGTTCGCGCTGTGTGCTGTCGGTCTGTTGGTGCTGTGGCAATTGCGCCCTCTGGCGCAGGGCGTGGCGCTTGGCAGCATCGTGCTGGTTGCGGCCTATCCCTTCATGAAGCGCATCACCTGGTGGCCGCAGGCATGGCTCGGCATGGTCTTCACCTGGGGCCTGCTGGTCGGCTGGACCGAGCTTCGCGCCGACAATTGGGACGCGCTGGCCGCCATGTATGCCGGTGCCGCGCTGTGGGTCATCGGTTATGACACAATCTATGCGATGCAGGATCGCGAGGACGATGCGCTGGTCGGCATACGCTCATCCGCATTGCGGCTCGGCGGGCATGTGCAGGCGGGCGTGGCGCTGTTCTATACCGCAGCCGTGGGGCTGTGGGCGCTGGCGTTCTGGCTCTACCGTGCCGATTGGGTCGCGCTGCTGGCGCTTCTTCCCGCAGCCGGGCACCTTTTATGGCAGGTAGCGACGCTCGATGGCGACGACCCGGCCAACCCGCTCGACCGCTTTCGCGCCAATCGCTGGACCGGTGCGCTGGTCGCGGCTGCGTGCTTCGTCGTGGGCAACGCCTGATTCATGCGGATTGCGCTGTTCGAGCCCGAAATTGCGGGAAATGTCGGCAATGTCATGCGTCTCGGCGCCTGCATGGGGGCGGGGATCGACCTGATCGAGCCGCTGGGTTTCCCGTGGGACGACAGGCGCGTGCGCCGCGCCGCCATGGACTATATCGATCATGTCGAGATCGTTCGGTACGCGAATTTCGACGTCTTTCGCGAAGCGCGCAAGGATATGCGGATCGTGCTGTTCACAACGCGGGCGACGCAATCCTCCTACGATTTCGCCTATCGGCCCGACGACGTGCTGTTGTTCGGCAAGGAAAGCGCCGGCGTGACCGATGCGGTTCGCGCCGCGGTGGATGCGAGCGTGCGCCTGCCGATGCGGGCGGAGGTGCGATCGCTCAATCTCGCCACCAGCGCTGGGATTGCTTTGGGTGAAGCATTGAGGCAGACGGGGACGCTGCCTGGTTGAATCCCCGTCGTGGACAACTTCCAGACGTGAATTGAGCGACTCGGCAACGCCTTCTTAACCTCGTCGCCATGACGGATACCTTCGCCGCTCTTTCGGACCCCACACGCCGGCTCCTGCTGGACCGGCTGAGCGAGGAGGGCGGGCTGACCCTGTCCGACCTCGCGGAGGACCTGCCGATGACGCGGCAGGCGGTGGCCAAGCACCTCGCCGTGCTCGAAGCGGCCGAACTGGTCGCTTCGGAGCGCGACGGGCGCTGCAAGCGGCACTATCTCAACCCGATGCCACTGGCGAAAATGGCGCGCCGCTGGCTGGGCCGGTTCGAGGAAGTTCCGCTGGCCGCAATGGCCGGGTTTCATGGCGCCTCAGGCGGAGTGCATGCGGCGCGAACATAGGTTCTTCGGGCATCGGCTCATTCATAGCTGACCACCTCGAATTCGATTCCGTCCCAGTCGAAGAAATAGAATCTGCGGCCGGGTTCGTAATCGTCGTGACCGAAGGGTTTCAGGCCGTGAAATGCGACGACTTTCTCCGCCGCGTCGAGGTCGTCGACGGTAAAGGCCACGTGATTCAGCGGATTACCCTTGGCGTATTCGCCCTTCACATGGTCGCCGGTGTAGAGCGCGATGTAGTCGTGCGCCTCCCCGACATGGACCGACCGGCCGCCCATCATGGATTCGCCGCGCCAGCGCTCCTTCCAGCCGAGAAGATCCTTCAGCAGCGCGGCGCTCCGCTCGGGATCCGTGACCGATAAATTGGCGTGCTCGAGGCGTCCGATAGGCATATGTGCATCTCCTGTTGACGGATGCCTGGAGATGGAACGGTCCAGGCATTCGCAGTTGCGATGCTTTTTGCTATGCAACTTCAACTTCACTTGAGGTCAAGATTCAAATGCCCTATCAGAGAAATCGATGAATCCGAACGACCTCCTGAGCATCGGCGACCTCGCGCGCCGCACCGGCCTCTCCACCTCGGCGATCCGCTTTTACGAAGACAAGGGGCTGCTTCAGTCCCATCGCACGGGCGGAAATCAGCGTCGCTTCCTGCGCAGCGACATCCGGCGGTTGAGCTTCATCCTTATCGTTCAGAAACTCGGCCTGTCGCTCGAGGAAATCGGCGACCACCTGCGCAGCCTGCCGCAGGGCCGCACGCCGTCGAGCTTCGACTGGTGGAAGATCAGCGAGGCGATCCGCGAGAGCCTCGACCGGCGGATCGCCCAGCTCCAGTCGCTACGCGACAATCTCGACGGCTGCATCGGCTGCGGCTGCCTGAGCCTGAAGACCTGCAAGCTCTACAATCCCGAGGATATTGCCGCCGAGGGCGGAGCGGGGCCGCGGGTTTTGCGTTAGTGTTGAGGTGTCTGTTTGCGACCTTAATCTCGGTCGTTCAATGGCCGCTGGTGAACTCCCAAAACCAGTCATTCGTCGGATAGCAAACTCATCTTCGCGAGCTGGCCCAATTCTGCAACAGCGCTAGTTGCATATCTCACGTCGTTGAGGCGAGTTATATGTGTCAGCAGCCATTGCGAAACGCCTTCTTGGCCTGCCGTTTGAAGAAAGATCGGTTCGTTCCACGGTTGTCCGTTACGCACTGCCGTAAAGAAAGCGCGATTCAGATCATGTAATCCGGCATCAGCATCTCCATTGCGCCGTAGGTCGTGATCAAGAGCGAGCCAAATTACGAGTCCGCATTGGTAATGAAGATCGAACTTTCCTTCCGCTGTAGCCTTGTTCAGCGGAGAGGTCGCGAGGCCCAGCGCGCAAGCCGTTTGAGCTTCCTCTAGTCGTTTTTGTGCATAGGATCGCTCTGTCATGCCGCGCCGCTTCATTGCCAGTGCCGCCATCGCGTCTGCTCCGCCCTCATGTATCCACGCCGCGACATCGTCACCAGCTTTACCGCCCGCCTTGTCCTGCTGAAACAAATGGGCCGCCTCGTGTGCGAAGAACCATTCCAGCCACAATGGGTCTTCCGTAGCAAGCCGTTCGCGCGCGTTCTCGCCGTCGAAATGCATGAAGACCTGGTTCGGCAAAGTGCCGCCTTGTGTTGAGATCTTTCCATGCTTCTCTGGCTCATCGTCGATCGATACGTAGAGTTCTGGCGTGAAGGAGAGAAACCCATAGACAGAAGCGAAATACTCCATTGCCTGCGGAAGAGATCGATCCAGATTTCGGCGCAGATCGGGCGGCAGTCCCGGATCGATCACCGCTACGAAGCCATCGGCCTCAACCGGCTCGAGTGTACCCACGAAGATGTTCGTTCCATCATCTTGGCTGACAAACTGGTCGCGAATTAACGTTCGGCGCCCTTCTAAACCAATGGTCGCGCCCTTAGCCTCAATGGCGATTGGCAGGGGTACCGGGTCCTCGCATGGCGCCGCCAAGCAAGCCTGAAACTGCCCAGAATGAATTAGGGTGCTGCCTTCGCTGAAGGGCGAGAACGGCGCATAGCTCTTGGGTAATTCACGATAATCGATTGGAATAATGAAAGTGACAGCCTCAAAGGGTCGTCCGTCCACTCGCTCGACCCGCTCGCCGTCGCCCTCAATGACCCACCTTAAGTCATCGCCCTTTGGACGCCATGATTCGACGCGATACCCACCCAATTCACTCGGGAAGTGTAGTGCTTGGATCGGCTCCGCAATTCGATAGGCGGCAGCAATCTGCTGATCGGGCAAACGGGTCAGTTCCAATGTCAGCGGCTTCGACTGGTTTTGCTCGCCAATAGGCGCGACGCAACTTGCCAGAGCGACAGAAAGCGGAAGTAGCACAATAGCTGCGAGGCAGATCAGACGTTTGCCCGCTTCCATCTAATCATCTCCAAGAAAAGCGCATCCTAACCGAATATCTGAAACGGCAGCTTTGGCAATTACATGTTCGATGGCGGCTTTTCCGCAACCCACCCCAAATACAGTCAGAATCATGTAAGTGGCCGTCCCCGCCCAGGACGGGCAGTTTCAATACTCCGGCCCCAGCTCCGCATCGAAATCCCTCGGCCTAGCGAAATGGACCAGTGTGCCGCAGCCGTCGCGCAGGTCGCTCCAGTCTTCGATGTCGAGTTCGAACACGGCGAAGGCGGCGGTCGGGAATTTGACCTTTGCCTCGTCGTACAGCGCGTTCTCGTTCTTGGGGGCGACCAGATCGAACAGCATGTCGCCGAAGCCCGGATTGTGGCCCGACAGCAGCAGGGTGTCGGCATCGCCGCCCAACTCGCGCACGACTTCCATGATGGTGTCGGTTCCGGCGAGGTAGAGCCGCTCGTCCCATTGCACATCGAGTTCGGGCAGGCCTTCGGACAGGGTCAGCCTGACGCGTTCGGCAGTGCTCGCGACAACGCGGTCCCATGCGATGCCATGTTCGCGGATGTGGTCGCCGATAATTTTCGCGCCCTTGCGACCGCGCGCATTCAGCCCGCGGTCGAAATCGCGCTTGTCCCTCTGCCCCCAGTCGGATTTGGCGTGACGCAACAGGCCGAGGATCTTCATGCGCGCGTAATCACTGGGGCTGGGTCTCCGCTGGCGAGGTTTCCGGACTAACAACACCCTTGGCCACGCGCTGTAAAGCCTCTTCGAGTGTCAGCCTCGTGACGGGAGTGCCTTCCGGGAATGCCGATAGCAGGCGGGTAGGGAAGGCGGGCGACAGGACGACGAAATGGCCCGAATCCTCCCGCGTGCGGATCAGCCGCCCGAAGGCCTGTGCCAGTCGTGCGCGGATGATGCGATCGTCGTATCGCTGCGCGCCGCCTTCCTGCTCGGCCGCGGCGGCGCGTCGGGCGCGGTGCAGGATGGTGGGGCGCGGCCAGGGGACGCTTTCCATCACCACGCAGCGCAGCGACCGGCCCGGCACGTCGACCCCGTCGCGCAGGGCATCGGTGCCGAGCAGGCTGGCGCGGGGATCGTCGCGGAAGATGTCGGTCAGCGTGCCGGTGTCGATCGGATCGACATGCTGGGCATAGAGCGGCAGGCCGGTACGGGCGAGCCGGTCCGCGATGCGGCCATAGACCGCACGCATCCGGCGGATCGCGGTGAACAGGCCGAGTACGCCGCCATCGCTCGCCTCGATCAGCCGCGCATAGGCACCCGCCAGCGCAGGAATATCGCCTTTGCGGATATCGGTGACGATCAGCACTTCGGCGCGGGCGGCGTAATCGAAGGGGCTATCGGCCTGCACCGTCCTGGGCGCGAGGTCGAGATGCGGCGCGCCGCTCTTGGCGATGGCATGTGGCCAGTCCGGCCCGGTCTCGTCGCGATCGGTGAGGGTGGCACTGGTCAGCATTACGCCATGCGCGGGTTCGAGGACGACCCTGGCAAAGGGCTTCATCGGGTCGAGCCAGTGGCGATAGAGACCCACGTCGAATTCGCGCGCATCGTTGCGGTCGACTTGCAGCCAGTCGACGAATTCGGGATCGGCCGGTCCGCCGAGGCGCGAAAGCAGCGCCTCCCATGCGGCGATCAGGTCGATCCGCCAGGCCAGCGAATGGCGCGCGCCTTCGATCCGCGCGCGGCCCTGACCGTCGAGCCAGTCGGGCGCATCTTCCATGATCGCCTCCAGTCGCCCCGCCAGCTTGAGCAGGGGGGTGCGGATCGCGGCGAGCGCCTGCGCCGCCGTGCCCGCTGCCTCAACCAGTTCGCCGGGAAGCTGGGCGCATTCGGTCTCGATCCCATAACCCGCCTCCAGCCCGCTCTCGTCGCGGGCGAAGGTGGTCGTGCGGACCGCGGCGAGCAGTTCTTCGAGCGGACCGATCGGCGCTGCCTCGGCCAATCGTCCCAGCCAGCCATCGGAGGGGAGGTTGTGCGCGGCCGCGACTGCGGCTTCCACTGCTTTTCCACCCGCGTCGTCATAGCTGGCGACATCGGCGAGGCGGGCGGACAGGCCCCGGCGACGCCCGCGGCTGTTCTTTTCGGGGCCGATGATCCAGCGCCGTAATTCGATCGTCTCCTGCCCGGTCAGCGCAGCGGAAAAGGTGCTGTCGGCGGCGTCGAAGACATGGTGCCCCTCGTCGAAAACGATTCGTGTAGGTCGACCGGCGACATCGCGCCCGCGCGCGGCATTGACCATGACCAGCGTATGATTGGCGATGACGAGATCGGCCTGCGCGGCGTTCCGCGCGCTCCGTTCGATGAAGCATTTCCGGTAGTGCGGGCACCCGGCATAGATGCATTCGCCCCGCTGATCGGTCAGCGCGGCAATCCCGCGCTTGCGGAACAGTGTGCCGAGCCAGCCGGGCAGATCCCCGCCAACCATGTCGCCATCCTGCGTATAGGCCGCCCACCGCGCGACCAACTGCGCCAGGATCGCCGGCCGGCCGGCAAATCCGCCCTGCAGCGCATCCTCCAGATTGAGCAAGCAGAGGTAATTCTCGCGCCCCTTCCGCACGACGACCGGCGGCGAACCGTCGGCACGGGTCGCGGGCCAGGCGCGGTTGCTCTCCCGTCGCAACTGGCGCTGAAGGTTCTTCGTGTAGGTTGAGACCCAGACCGTTCCGCCCGAACGTTCGGCCCACAGCGAGGCCGGGGCGAGATAGCCCAGCGTCTTGCCGATCCCGGTGCCTGCCTGCGCCAGCAGGACATGCGGGCGTTTGTGGCGATCGCGCGGGCCGAAGACGTGCCCGGCACCCCTGGAAAAGGATCGCTGCCCCTCGCGGCGCTCTGCCCCTTCGCCGGTCAGTCGATCGAGCTGCGCCTCGATCTCGGGCTCTTCGATCGAAACTTGCGCGGCTTGCGGGCGATCGGGCGTCTCCTCCCATTCGGGCAGGCGGCTAAAGAGCCATTTCTCGGCCCGGTCCGGCCTCGCGATATGCGGCGCAAGCACGCCCGCCCATGGCCAACGCAACCGCGCAAGCGATTGCAGCGCGGACCATGCGCCTTCGCGTTCGGCCCAGTCGGCGCTTTCGCATGTTGCAACGAGCGCGCCCGCTGCCTGCTGAAGCAGCAACGGCACAGCGGCATCGTCCGCCGGCTCGTCCAGCGAGAGCGCATGTGCCAGCCCCTTGGGTGTCGGCACGCAGAACCTCGCCGGATGGACGAACGCGAACAGTTCCAGCAAATCGAGCCCCGAAAGGTCGGGATAGCCGAGCCGGCTGGCGACCAGCGGTGCGTTCATCAGCAGTTGCGGCGTGTCGGCGGCGGCCATCACCGCTTCGCCCTTCGAACATCCGCGCGTACCCCCGTTGGCATCGCGCAACCATGTGCCTGCATGGCTGGCATGGAGGGCGGGAAGGGGGAGGGGCTGAGTCACCGAAACGACCATGAAAGGGCAGGAACGAAAAGTAAACAGAAGCTGGCGGAACTATGCCGTCGGCGGCTCGGTTCACCGCAACTGGTCTACGGTTAACCGCGAAATTGATTCAATTATATTATAAAAAACAATGTGATATAGTTTTCTGAACAACGGTTCATCGGAACTGTGGCGAAAACACGCCCGTTTAATTGGCATGACTAAGACACGCCATATGATCGCCTGCGCCCCCATCGCGATTGCCGCGATGGCCGCGCTCCACACACCCGCCGCTATGGCCCAGGAAACGCCGACCATCGTGCTGGACGTGCCTGCGCCGGCACCCGCCGCGTCGCCCGCTCCGGTGGTGCTGCCTGCACCGGCCCCGGCTCCGATTACGGTAGAATTGCCCGAACCTGAGCCGGTTGTCGAAGCGCCGGTCGTTCAGGAGGCAGAGCCGGTTGCGACGACCCAGACCACGCGCGCTGCGACGCGAGAAGCTCCAGCCCCGGCACCTGAAGCGCCTGCCGCTCCTGCCGAGCGTGGCGAAACCGCCATTTCCGCGCTCGATACCGACGCGGCCCCGCTCCCTGACGAGAATGCGTTGGCGACGGTAGCTACCGACGAGGTGGCACAGCCCGGCGCTGCCGAGGCCGTACCTGCCCAGAACCCGGTGAACGATACGTCGAGCGCCGCGCTGCTGTTCTCTTTGCTTGCACTTGGCGGTGTCGGTCTCGCATCGGTTCTGCTGTTCCGTTCGCGTCGCCGCCGCCGCGGAGATGAGCCGCAGACCATCGAGCGGCCGATCATCTCGGCAACTCCGGTCGAGGAGCGCGAGCACGCCATTGTCAGCCCCGTTACCGAGCCCACGCAGTTCGCGCGTATCGAGCCCGAACGCCCGGCGGTGCCGAGCAACGGTGCGGCGGTCGAACTGCCGGCTGCTCCGCCGCGCAACCCGGAAGAGCGTGATCGCCTGCTGCGCAAGCTGATCGATGCCAAGCCCGACCGCGCCAATCCTTTCGCCTCGCACAAGGCCCGCGCCAAGCGCGCTCGCCTGATCCTGCAGTCGCTGGGAACACGGTTTACGGATCGCAAGCCGACCATCGATCTGAGCCAATACACCAATGTCTGGCCGGAGTTGCGCGGCTGGCGTCCTGCGACAGCCTAAATCCCTCCCGACCCTCGAAAGGTGTCGCAGCGGAAGGGGCGTCCACTACCTCGTAGTCGGGCGCCCCTTTTGCCGTGACGCCTAGATCGCGGAGAACTTCTCGATATCGGCGATCCGCCCCGAGACCACCAGTTCGTCGTCCGCGAATATGATTGTGTCCGGAACGGCGTGAATGAAATTCTCTCCCTCGCGTTTCACGCCGACGACCGTAACGTCGAATTTCTTGCGGCACTCGCTGGTGATCAGCGGCAGACCGACGATCGGATCGGGCGCCTTCAGGCGCGCGATAGCGAATTCGTCGCCGAACGAGATGAAGTCGAGCAGCCGCTCATTCAGCAGGCGGGCGACACGTTCACCCATGCGCTGTTCGGGAAAAACCACATGCGTGGCGCCGGTGCGTTCGAGAATGCGCGCGTGCTTGTCGTTCGTCGCCTTGGCCCAGATATTGGTAATGCCCAGGTCGGAAAGGGCGAGCACCGTCAGCACGCTGGCCTCGATATCCGAACCGATCGCGACCACCGCAGCCTCGAAATCCGCTACGCCGAGTTGCTGCAACGTACCGATATCGGTGCAGTCGGCCTCGACAACCTTGGTCAGCTCGCCGGCGAAATCCTGGACCAGGCGTGGATCGGTATCGGCCCCCAGCACCTCGTGACCCATGCGTTCGAGCGTGTGCGCGACCGCACCGCCAAAGCGGCCGAGACCCGCGACGAGGACTGGTTTGCGCATGTTAGCCGACAATGGGATTCTCCTCGGGATATCGATAGGGACGCTCGCGCCCGCCCAGCGCCAGCGCGGTCGCCACGGTAATCGTCCCCACGCGACCTACGAACATCAGCAGACACAGTGCCACCAGAGCATCCGGCGGGAGCTTGGCCGTTATGCCGGTGGATAGACCTACGGTAGAAAAGGCCGAAATACACTCGAACAGGATGTCGTCGAGCGGCAGAGAACTTACCGACGCGATGTAGATCGTCGCCGCAAACACAAGCGACGCGGCCAGCACGGTTACCGACAGCGCCTGACGTTCTATCGCGCGCCCGAAGCGCCGCTGGAACAGACCGGCATCGCGCCGGCCCAGTATTTCGGACAGCACGATCGCAAACAGGACGAAGAAGGTCGTTACCTTGATCCCGCCCGCGGTGCCGGCGCTCCCGCCGCCGACGAACATCAGGAAATAATTGGCCATGATGGTCTCGTCGTGGAAGGATCCCATATCGAGACTGTTGAAGCCCGCGGTTCGCGGCATGACCGAATGGAAGGCTGCATTGAGCAGTTTGGCGCCGACCCCCATCGGACCGAGCGTGTCGGGGTTGCTCCATTCCATCGCCAGTGTCGCCACCAGACCGAACAGGAGCAGCGCCAGCGTTCCCGCAACCGTGATTTTGGTGTGCAACGACCACTGGCGCCAGTGCAATTTATGGCGGCGCAAATCCTGCATTACCGGAAAGCCCAGTGCCGTGAGTATGACCGAAATCATGATCGGGCCCAGAACGATCGCATCGGTCTGGAAACCCATCACACTATCGGAAAAGCTCGAAAATCCTGCATTGTTGAAGGCACTTACGGAATGGAACAGGCCGTGCCAGGCGGCTTCCGGCAGGCCCATTCCATAGGTCGTCGCGAAACGCGTCGCCAGTATCAGCGCAACCACGAGCTCGACGAATACGGTAATCTTGAAAACTAGCTTCAGCACCGATGCCGCATCGCCTGTTTCCAGCCGGTTGCGCTCCACCTGCGTTGCCATGCGATCGCGCAGGCCGAAGCCGCGCCCTGCTATCAGTCCGAACAGGGTCGCTGCGGTCATGATGCCGAAGCCCCCGATCTGAAACAGGATCATCACCACGGTTTGACCGAATATGGACCAGTAGACCGGCGTATCCTCGACGATCAGGCCGGTGACCGAGATAGCCGATGTGGCGGTGAACAAGGCGGTGAGCAGCGGAGCGCGGGATCCGTCCGCAGTGGCGAAGGGAAGGCTGAGCACGGCAGTGCCGACAGCGATGAACCCAAGGAAAAGAAGGGGAATTAACCGAATCGGGTCGCGCAAGCGAAGCATTGCCGCTGCAATTGCTCCCGGCTTCCGGCGCAGTAAAGCCAAATCGCGGCGGCCGGCTCAATCCGGATTGACGGATCGAATATATGAATCGTATATGATCCAACTACACAACGGATAGGGCATTTTATGGGCTTGGTGAAGATCGACGAGGAATTGCACGAGCAGGTGCGGGCGGCCAGCGCGGTCATGTGTCGGTCGATCAACGCCCAGGCGGAATTCTGGATGAAGATCGGTCGGCTGGCGGAGGCCAATCCGGCATTGTCGTTCAATGACATCGTCAAGCAGCAGCTAGACCTTGCCGCAAAGGAAGAGAACCACACGCGCGAAGCTGCCTGAGATGGTCAAAACACCGGAAGACATCGCATTGATGCGCGTTTCGGGGCGCTTGCTCGCCTCCGTATTCGAAATGCTGGACGAGCTCGATTTTGTCGGCATGTCGACAATGCAGATCAATGATCTCGTGGAGCGCTTTATCTGCACGGACCTCGCCTCGCGGCCCGCCAGCAAGGGCCAATACGGCTTCGAGTACGTCCTGAATTGCTCGATCAACGAAGTCGTGTGTCACGGCGTGCCGTCCGTGGACGTAATCGTAAATGACGGCGACATAATCAATCTCGACATCACTTTGGAAAAGAACGGTTTTATCGCCGATTCCAGCAAAACATATATTGTTGGAAATGCCTCGCCGCAGGCCAGGCGATTGGTCAAGGTCGCATCGGGGGCGATGTGGGAAGGAATTCGACGGGTGAGGCCCGGCGCCCATCTTGGCGATATCGGGTTCGCCATCGACAAGCACGCGAAGAAACACGGCTACTCGGTCGTGCGCGAATATTGCGGCCACGGCATAGGTCGCGAAATGCACGAAGACCCTCAGATCCTGAACTATGGCCGGCCCGGCAAAGGTATGCGATTGCGTGAAGGTATGACGTTCACCATCGAGCCGATGGTCAATATGGGGCGTCGTGCCACGTCTCTGCGAGACGATGGCTGGACGGTTGTAACAAAGGACGGAAAGCTGTCCGCACAGTTCGAACACACCGTTGCAGTGACTGCAGACGGGTTCGAGGTTCTGACATTGAGGCAAGACGAAAAAATCTAGGAACTGCCGCAACCGATGCGACAGGAGACCAGCGTTCGACGGACTGTTCGCGCTACGCGTCCTTACCTCACGCTGTCCTACAGCCAATCCCCAGAGTATCGAGGCGGCGATGGAACTCCTATTGCCAGCCAGGAAAGCGCCGTTTGAAGCCGTAAAGTCGTAATTGCTCCCGGCTTCCGGCGCAGTAAAGCCAAATCGCCACCGCCGAGCCAGGGTCCGATCCTGGCGATGAACCTCGCGCGAATACACCCGAACCGCTGCGGGCGTTGCTCAAGTGGATAGATGCTTCATCCGTTGAGGTCTGACAACACTAGGTGAGTGCGCCGTCGATACAGCTGCGGTTAAAGGATGGCAAAGCAGCATCATTGTCTAGCGCGCGGAGTTCGGCCAAATGTGCGTTTGAACGCGTGAGCGAACGCGCTCTGCGAGTTGTAGCCAACCTCACTGGCCACGGCAGCCACACTCAAGCCGGCGTCGAGTTTTCGCTGCGCCACGATCATCCGCCAGTTCGTCAAGTGGCTAAGCGGCGGACTACCGACGCGGCGGGCGAACCTTTCGGTGAAAGCCGACCGAGACATGCCGGCCTCGGTTGCCAGCAGAGGAACCGTCCAGCGGCGTGCGACATCTCCGTGCATCGCGCTGAGTGCCTTGCCGATCCGGGGGTCTGCAAGCGCAGCGATCCAGCTCACGCTGTTCGAGGGAGTGACCGAGACGTAGGCGCGGATTGCTTCGACAACGAGGATTTCCGCTAAACGTTCGGCAACAAGCGATGCACCAATCTTGGCGTGCCCGATCTCGACATGCAGGAATGCGAGCGTCCTTGCGACGGCCTCGGCGTGCGGCGATGTGTGATCGATACGGATAAATGACGGTAGTGCTCCTAGAACGAACGACGCGCTGCCATCAGCAAAGCCAGTGCCGCCGCCCACCATACTTGTTTCGGAGCCGCTGCCGATACGCACGACGTTTTGTCCTGGCGCAGCGTATAGCTGCGTGCCGTCAACCGGTTCGATCATCGGATCGCTTGCTACGACATAGCTTGTGTCACTTAGTAGAAAGACGTCGCCCTCATTCAGAGCCTCCGGAGCATGGCCGGGAAGGCGGAGCCAGCATTGCCCGCGCATTATTGCCGTGAACTTGAGCCGCGATCGTCCGTCGAAAGCGAGTGACCAAGATCCCGATGCTTCCAGGCGAGTACCCCGAACGCTTCGCGTACCGAGAGCAACGAGAACGTCGGAAAGAGGATCGGACATCAAACCGGCGTATTGCGATAAAGAGATGGCCGATCAAGCATAGAACGTCCGGGAGGCTATTTGTAGGTGGGTCTACATATCAGGCGCTTGGAGTTTTCAATTGACCATTCGGAACAAGGTTGTCGTCATGACGGGGGCGGGGCGCGGCATCGGCAAAGCAAGTGCTATCCACTTGGCCGCACGAGGTGCACTCGTTGTCCTCGCTGCGCGAAGCGAAGCCGAGATTGCGGCGGTTGCGAACGAGATCGAGGCAGCGGGCGGTACGGCCGCATTCAGAGTGACGAACGTGACCCATCGGCCAGATTTGGAAGCGCTTGTCCGTTTTGCCTGCGAACAATTCGGTCGGCTCGACGTCATGGTGAACAACGCAGGTATTGGGCCGCTCTCTCGGTTTGATGCCCTGCGAGTATCAGACTGGGACGCCATGATCGACGTTAACCTGAAGGGCGCGCTATATGGCATCGCGGCCGCGCTTCCCTTCTTTCGCCGTCAGAGTTCCGGGCACTTCGTCAATGTTGTCTCAACAGCCGGCATAAAAGTGGTGCCTACTATGGGCATCTACGCTGCGACTAAGAACGCACTGCGGACTGCGACCGAAGGCTTGCGACAAGAGTCGGGACCAAACATAAGGGTTACCGAGGTGTCGCCAGGTTTCGTCGATACGAGCTTTGCCGACGCTAATGCCGTGGACGCGGAAATCAAGGCGGCGCTGCAAAAGCGCAAGGAAGAACTTGCGATCTCGCCGGACGCCATCGCGAGAGCAATAGCCTTTGCGATCGATCAACCAGACGACGTCGAAATCGGCAGCATCGTAGTACGTCCAACCGCGCAAGATTAGCCGCTATTTTCGGGCTTCTGGCGTCCGCTGCAAGTGGATGATCAAAATAGCGGAAATCACCTGCTAAGCGGGTCCGTAAACGATATTCGCCGCACTTGCATCTCCACCGCTGTCCTACACCCATTTCGTCAGGTATCGAGGCGGCGATGGAACTCCTTTTGTCAGCCAGGGAAGCGCCGTTTGAAGCCGTTCGAGGGGCAACCGGTTTTCCTTGCCTGGACTGTGGTCCATGCGGTCCGTGTCTCGGTTTCGCGGCCCGGAAGCTGAACAGAGGCCATGCGTTCGCACTTGCAACGGCACGGCGAGTCGGCAAGAGGCATCAGCCATGAGCATGACCGATCTGATCGCCGCCGCGCGCGTGTCCAAGGCCTGGCCGTTCCAGGAGGCGCAGCGGCTGCTCAAACGCTATCCCGACGGCGTGAAACCCGATGGGTCGCCAATCCTGTTCGAAACCGGGTACGGCCCCAGCGGTCTGCCGCATATCGGCACATTCCAGGAAGTGCTGCGGACGACGCTGGTACGGCGCGCCTTCGAGGCGCTGATCGGGGCCAAGCCGGAAGACGGCAGGACGCGCCTCGTTGCCTTCTCCGACGATATGGACGGGTTGCGCAAGGTGCCCGACAACGTGCCGAACCCGGAACTGCTCGAAGCGAATTTGCACAAGCCGCTGTGCCGCATTCCCAATCCGTTCGGCACGGATCATGACAGCTTTGCCGCGCACAACAACGCGATGCTGCGCGCCTTTCTGGACCGTTTCGGCTTCGACTATGATTTCGTCGCGTCGCACGACCGGTACGAAAGCGGCGCGTTCGACGATGCCTTGCGCGGGGTGCTGCGCAATAACCAGGCGATCCTCGACATCATGCTGCCCACTTTGCGGGCGGAACGTGCGGCGACCTATTCGCCGATCATGCCGATCAGCCCGGTAACGGGCCGCGTGCTGCAGGTTCCCGTGGAGGTGGTCGATGCCGACGCGGGCATGGTCCGCTTTACCGACGAGGACGGCAGCGTGGTCGAACAGTCCGCGCTGGGCGGCATGTCCAAACTGCAATGGAAGGTCGATTTCGCCATGCGCTGGGTGGCGCTGGGCGTCGATTACGAGATGTATGGCAAGGATCTGACCGATACCGGCATCCAGTCCGGCAAGATCGCGCAGGTGCTGGGCGGTCGCAAGCCGGAGGGCCTGATCTACGAGCTGTTCCTGGACGAAAAGGGAGAGAAGATCTCCAAGTCCAAGGGCAACGGCCTCACGATCGAGGAATGGCTGCAATATGGCAGCGAGGAGAGCCTCGGCTTCTACATCTTCCCCAATCCCAAGAGCGCCAAGCAGTTGCACGTCGGCGTGATCCCGCGCGCGGTCGACGATTACTGGCAGTTCCGCGAACGACTGTCCGAACAGGATCTCGACAAGCAGCTCGGCAATCCGGTCTGGCACCTTGCCCGCGCCAATGGCGGGTTCGAAGGAGCGGAAGCGCCGGGCGCGGGCGACAGCCTGCCGGTGACCTATGGCTTGCTGCTGAACCTCGCCAGCGTCCTGGGCGCGGAAGCGAGCGAGGCGTCCTTGCGCGACTACCTCGAAAGCTACATCGGCGCGGGGCGGATCACGCCCGAGCTCGAGGTGCTGATCGGAACTGCAGTGGCCTACACGCGCGACTACATCGTGCCGACGCTCGATAAACGCGCGCCCACGGCCGAGGAAGCCGACGCTCTGCGTGCGCTCGACGCGTATCTCGCGGAAGCGTCCGAGGATGCGAGCGCCGAGGATCTGCAGACCGAAGTCTACGAAATCGGCAAAAGCGAGGAGTACGGGTTCGCGAGTCTGCGCGACTGGTTCAAGGCGCTCTACCAGACATTGCTCGGCAGCGAGCAGGGGCCGCGCATGGGCAGCTTCATCGCGCTTTACGGCGTGGCGAACACCCGCAAGCTGATCGCCGAGGCGCTGTCGCGCGCCTGACGGGTCAGGTATGCTTGCGCGTGCGGTACCATTTGGTCAGCACGTATTTCTGGCCCTTGATCACCGGCGTGCCCGCGTGGAGCGTGTCCAGATTGGGCAAGCCTTCGGGCGTGGCGTTGTTCCAGGCCAGCAGCACGCCGGGCTTGGGTTCGATCGAGGCGCCGACCTCGACGAAATGGGTGTGCCCGCCTTCTTCCACCTCGTTGAGGAAGGCCATGGCGGTCCAGCAGCGTTGCCCGCCGCGCTTGCGTTCGAGCTTCCAGTATTCCTGATCGGTGTAGAACCAGTCGTTGTGCGGCTTGAACTCCTGCCCCGGCAGATAACGCTGACCCTGAATGCTCTCGCCCACCTTGTCGGGCAGGCCGAGGGCATCGTCGATCCGGCGGGAGATCGCTTTCACGAACGGATCGTGCGGATCGAAATTGCCCGAATACGACGTGCGAAACTTTGCGACATAGGCAGTCTCGTGCAGCTCGCTCGGCCGCGCGACGGCATCGATCATCCGCATCAGGCGCTGGCATTCTTCCGGCGTGAAGAGATCGCCGATGGCATAGATTTCGGCTTTGTCGGTCGGGATCTTGTAGGCCTGCGGATCGGCATCGAGGCGCTGGCGCACCATCGTGCCGATGCGCTTGAGGGCATCCTGGTCGGGAACGGGGGCAGTCTTGGTATTCATATCGGGTGTGTAGCAATCGAGCAGCCTGCGACAAGCCGCGACTTGCCACTTTGCAGCTTGGCGGTAGGTTAGCGCAATCAGGCTTCGGGGAGCAAATCATGAGCGATACAAGTGCACGCCGCTATTCCACGGGAGCGATGATCTTTCACTGGCTGATCGCCGTACTCGTCATCATGAACTGGCAGATCGTCGAGCGTGCGCAAGACCTGGAAGGACCGTTGCGGGGCGAGGTAATGGGATATCACAAAGCCTGGGGCATTGCCATTCTGGTGCTGACCGTCGGCCGGTTGCTATGGCGTTTCACGCACAAGGTCCCGCCATTGCCGTCCAACCTGGCCGGTTGGGAGGCCGCGCTTGCGCGCACCGTGCATGTCATATTCTACGTTCTTCTCATCGGACTGCCGCTGGGCGGCTGGCTGGCAAATTCGATGACCGGACGGGACATCGACTTCTTCGGCCTGTTCACCATCCCGCCGCTTCCGACAGGGGAGAATGAAGATCTGGGCGGTTCGATCTTCGATCTGCACGCGCTTGGTGGGACGATTTTCATCTACCTGATCGGCCTGCACATTCTCGGCGCGCTCAAACATACGTTCTTCGACAAGAATGGCGGCATCTTCCGGATGTTGCCGTTCGGCAAGGTGCCGGGCTGACGACCATGAAAAACCCCCGCCGATCGTTCGGCGGGGGTGTCGATTGCCAACCGGACCACTCTCAAGCCGATCGGCGGTGGGCCGTTACCAGAAGAAGTCGTGGATCACGTCGACCACTTCGCCGCTGTAGATGTCGACCAGCAGCACGTCATCGTAATAGCGGACCCAGCGATAGGGACCGTAGACGGCCGGCAGACGGTAGCGCCAGGGATCGTTGATCCAGTAACGGCTGCCGAAGAACACGCTGCCCAGTCGGAAGCCGATGCTCAGGCGCCGGTAGCTGTAGTCGCGATAGGGCGCATAGTAGCGGCCCAGCCGATAGATGTTCCGGTTGCTGTTACGATAGTGCCGCCAGTCGTAACGGTTGTTGGCTCGCCAGCGACGCTGATCCCAACGATCGTAGTCGTGCCAGCGCCGGCCGTCGTAATAGCGGGCCCGACGGTTCGCATGGCGAATGTCTTCGCGCCGATCCTGCCGCCAGTCGCGACGGTCCTCGCGGCGATCCCGTCGCAAGTCGCGCTGATCCCGGCGGGCTTCGCGGACATTCTCGCGGCGATCCTGTCGCCAGTCGCGGCGCTGGGCCCGAGGATCCTGGCGGATGTCCTGCCGGTTTTCCCGGATGGAGCGGCGCGCCTCGCGCAGATCCGCGCGGTTGTCGCCACGCCATTCGCGGCGATCCTGGCGCGCGTCCTGCCGGACGTCGCGCCGTATCTGGCGTGCTTCGCGCTGGTCGCCACGGCGGTCCTGACGCGCCTCGCGCTGATCTCCACGACGGTCCTGACGCGCCTCGCGGCGGTTCTCGCGTCGCTCATTACCTTGCGCGCGACGTTGCTGGCGAGCTTCGCCGCGATCGCCGCGATCGCGCTGGGCGCGTTCCTGCCGGTCGCGCGATTGCGCTTCCGCTTCGGCGGGCAGGGCGGTGATCGACATCGCCGCGGCCAGGGCGCCCAGCGCAGTTCCCTTCATCAGTCTGGTCAGTTTCATGGAGCGTATCCTTCACAGATCCTGCGCCGCTCCACCACCCGCGGCTGTTGTCAATGTCGCATTATGTATCAACATGGCCTGACGGCAGTCTGAACCGACCTGGCGGCCTTCTGTTCATGTTTGACACTTTCAACATGAACATCGATGGGCTTGGCACCATAGCGCCATGCGTTCATTGAAAATGCCATGTACGACAGACTCGACGAAGTCCGCGCCGATATCGCCACACGGCTCGAGGCGGCGGCACGCGACCGGAACGCCCCGATGCACACGCCCGTGATCGCGACTGCGGATGCCGACGCGCGGATCATGGTGCTGCGGGGGTTCGACGCCGAAGGCTGGGTCCTGCGGTTCCATACCGATGCGCGCAGTCCCAAGGTCGCCGTGATCGAGGCCGATCCGCGGATCGCGGTGCTGGCTTACGACAAGCCGGCCAAGATACAGTTGCGGCTGCGCGGCAGGGCGCGGATCGAACGCGTCGGCGCTGCGGTCGATGCGGCCTGGGCCGACAGCCCCAATTTTGCCCGCCGGTGCTATCTGGGCGAGGGGCCGGGTACGGATTCGACCACACCGACCTCGGGCCTGCCCAGAGAGTTCGAGGGGGTGGAGCCCGACGACGATCAGGTGGTTCCAGCGCGCGCCAACTTTGCCCTCCTGCTGATCGAGGTGGACGTGGCCGATTGGTTCAGTCTGGCGCATACCGGCCATCGCCGGGCGCTGCTGACGCGCGACGAGGGGCAGTGGATCACGCCCTAGCGGCGGGCGGTCACCGGCGCGTCCGGCAATTCGTGCCGACCAGCGGTGCCGCCCGTTGCCGGGACATCAGGCCGCCTGCTTGATCTCGCGCAGGGTGATGTCGAAAGTTATGTCCTCGCCGGCAAGCGGGTGATTGCCATCCGCCTTGATCGTTTCTTCGCCGACTTCGAGGACGTAGAGCGTCATCGGCTGGCCGTCTGGCGACTGCGCCTGCAAGGCCATGCCCGGCTGCGGGGCGGGCTCGGGCGGCAGATTCGCGCGCGGAATGTCGATGATCATCTGCTCGTTGCGCGGACCGAAGGCCTTGTCGCATGGGATGGCCACGGTCTGCTCGTCGCCGACGCTCATGCCCGTGAGCGCTTCCTCGATCTGCGGGAAGATCTGCCCGCTGCCGATGGTGATGTCCTGCGGCCCGGCCTGCTGGGTGTTGCCGACTTCCTGGCCGTCGGTGCGCTTGAGGACGTAATCGATGGTGACGGTGTCGCCGCTGCTGGGAGTGGTCATGGATATCCTTGTCGATTTCGTGTTCGCGGCGCGAGGGAGGCACCGCATGGGAATGCGCCCGCGGACCGGGCGCGTTGCATCCGAGTCTGTCAAACCGAGGTGGGGTATGTCAAACGAAGCGGAGCGGACAGCGACACGGTTCGGCGAGGATCGGTCGGTTGCAGAGAATGCAAGTTGATGAAACACATTCGGGGGGCCCTTTCGCCAGAGCGCTTATAGGTGCCCCAAAACGCCAAAGCCCCGCACGGCTGGCGGGGCTTTATGGGAGTGGGATTCACGGCGATCAAATAACCGGCGAAGGCTAACGCGCGACGTGCGTGTAGGAAAGTGGTGGGTCGGGTATTGGACGGCTCAATGGCCGAGGTGCTTGGTTGCTCTGGGTCCCCGCCTACGCGGGGATGACGCTGCTACGCGAGAATGACGGGAAGGGGAGGAGCGCTCACCCAAGCGGTTCGAACCCGAAATCCTCCGCCAGGTCGCGCCATTGCGGATTGGCCTCCTCGATCAGCCGCAGCTTCCACGCGCGATTCCACTTCTTGAGCCGCTTCTCGCGCAGGATGGCCGGCTCCATTTCCTCATGCACTTCGAACCAGACGAGCCGCTTGACGCCATGCTTCTTCGTGAAGCCATCGGCGGCCCCGGAGCGGTGCTGCTGGATGCGGGCGACCAAATCGGACGTCACGCCGATGTAGAGCGTTCCATTTCGCTGCGAGGCGAGGATGTAGACGCAGGGAATACGTTCGAACGACATCCACAAAGCCTAGGCACGGACGGCCGGCCCGTCAGCCCCTTCACACCATTGCGGTCTCAATTTGTGCGGAACGGCCTTACCCGTTCCCGCCATCCCCACTCCCCAACGTCGTCCCTGCGCCCCAACGTCATTCCCGCGCACCAGCGTCATCCCCGCGCAGGCGGGGACCCAGAGCAACCAAGTACCACGGCCACACTGGGTTCCCGCCTTCGCGGGAATGACGAAGGGGAAGATAAACGGATCTGCGTCGGCTGCCTACACTACCTAGTCAGCTTCTTATACGCCAACCGCGTCGGCCGATCCGCCGCATCGCCTAGGCGCCGCCGCTTGTCTTCCTCGTAAGCTTCGAAGTTGCCCTCGAACCATTCGACGTGGCTGTCGCCTTCGAAGGCCAGGATGTGCGTGGCCAGGCGGTCGAGGAAGAAGCGGTCGTGCGAGATGACCACGGCGCAGCCGGCGAAGTTTTCGATCGCCTCCTCGAGCGCGCCCAAAGTTTCCACGTCGAGATCGTTGGTCGGTTCGTCCAGCAGCAGCACGTTGCCGCCTTCTTTCAGCATCTTGGCCATGTGCACGCGGTTGCGTTCGCCGCCGGACAGCTTGCCGACATTCTTCTGCTGGTCGGGGCCCTTGAAGTTGAACGCGCCGACATAGGCGCGCGTGCTGGTGTCGTGGCCGTTGACCTTCATGTAATCGAGCCCGTCGGAGATTTCCTCCCAGACGTTGTTCTTGGGGTTCAGATGGTCGCGGCTCTGGTCGACATAGCCGAGATGGACGGTCGAGCCGATTTCCACCGTCCCGCTGTCGGGGGTTTCCTTGCCGGTCAGGATCTTGAACAGCGTCGACTTACCCGCGCCGTTGGGCCCGATCACGCCGACGATGCCGCCGGGGGGCAGCATGAAGGACAGGTCTTCGAACAGCAGCTTGTCGCCATAGGCCTTGGAGATGCCCTTGGCTTCGATGACCTTGCCGCCGAGGCGTTCGGGCACCTGGATGACGATCTGCGCCTTGCCGGGTTTGCGATCCTGCTGGCTTTCCTGCAGTTCCTCGAACTTGCGAATACGTGCCTTCGACTTGGTCTGGCGCGCGGCCGGGGTCTGCCGGATCCATTCGAGTTCGCGCGACAGCGCTTTCGACCGACCGCTTTCCTCGCGGCTTTCCTGTTCGAGCCGCTTGGCCTTCTTTTCCAGATAGGTCGAGTAATTGCCTTCGTACGGATAGTAGCTGCCGCGGTCGAGTTCGAGAATCCAGCCGACGACATTGTCGAGGAAGTAGCGATCGTGGGTGATCATCAGCACCGCACCGGCATATTCCTTGAGATGGTTTTCGAGCCACTGGACGCTTTCGGCATCGAGGTGGTTGGTCGGTTCGTCGAGGAGCAGAATGGACGGCTTCTGGATCAGCAGGCGGGTGAGGGCGACGCGGCGCTTCTCGCCGCCCGACAGATCGGTGACGGGCCAGTCGCCCGGCGGGCAGCGGAGCGCTTCCATCGCCACTTCGAGCTGATTGTCGAGCGTCCAGCCATCGACCGCGTCGATCCGGTCCTGCAGTTCCGACATCTCGGTGCTGAGCGCATCGAAATCGGCATCCTCTTCGCCCATTTCCATGCCGATCTGGTTGAAGCGTTCGACCATGTCGGCCGTTTCGCGCGCGCCGTCCCTGACGTTTTCCAGCACCGTCTTGCTGTCGTCGAGCTCGGGCTCCTGTTCCAGATAGCCGACCGTGATGTTCTCGCCCGGCCATGCCTCGCCGGTGAAATCGGTGTCGATACCGGCCATGATCTTGATCAGCGTCGACTTGCCCGCACCGTTGGGCCCGACGATGCCGATCTTCGCGCCCTGGTAGAATTGCAGGTTAATATTGCTGAGCACCGGTTTCTGCGCACCGGGGAAAGTCTTGGTCATGTCTTTCATGACGAAAGCGTACTGGGCGGCCATCTGGCGGGGTCCTTCGGTATCGAATGGATGGGCGGGCGCGGCGGCCCGGACAGGTCTGCGGCGCAGATAGTCGCACCGGAGCCCAGGGGCAAGCGCGCGGTCGGCTAGGGAAAATGGCGGCGCAGCAGGCGCGGCATCATCGCCAACTGCAATACGGCCCGCACGATCAGGAAGACGATAAAGCTTCCCCACAGACCGTCATTGCCCAATGGCCAGGTCAACCACAGCAATAGGGCGTAGCCTGCGGTCGCTGCGGCCATCGTGCCGAGGAGCGCGCGCGTCCAGCTCGCGCCCACGAATACGCCGTCGAGCACGAAGCCGGCGAACCCGGCCAGGGGAATCGCGATGAGCCAGGGCCACAGCTTGCGCGCCTCTGCCGCTACCGCGGGTGTTGCGGCGAAGTTGTCGGTGATTGCGCCGCCGAATGCTGCCAGTACCAGCGCCAGAACGATAGCCATGCCAAGGCAGCGCCACAGGATCGCCCGCACGAAAGCGGTGAAGCCTGCCCGGTCGTCTTCGCCCGCGCGCTCGCCATTGAGGACCTGCGCGGCATTTTCGAACCCGTCCAGCAGCAAGGCGGCCAGCACGAAGAGCTGGTAGACGATCCCGTTTGCCGCCAGCACGACGGGGCCGCGCTCCGCACCCAATCGCGTCAGGGCGGCGATCGCGATCATCAGGACGACCGTGCGCAGGAAGAGATCGCGGTTGACGGCCAGGAACGGCTTCAGCGCCGACAGCGAGATATTCGTGCCATTTCGCACGGCATCCTGGATATCGCTTCCGGCAATGCGCCAGATGATCGTGCCGGCAATCGCCAGCTTGACGAATTCGGCAATGAAGCTCGACCAGCCGATGCCCGCAATGCCCCAGTTCAGACCCAGCGCCAGCCAGAGGCCGAGCGCTACATTGAGGAGGTTGTACAGGATCTCGATGGCCAGCACCTCGCGCATCCGCCGGCGCCCCACCAGAAACCCCACAAGCGCGAAGTTGGCCATAACCGCAGGCGCGCTCCAGTAGCGGATATCGGCGTAGACAAGGGCAGCCGTGCGCACCCGCGCCTCGGCACCCAGCGCGTCGAGCAGCAGGGGCATGAGCACCGGTTTCGCCAGCAGCAACATGGCGGCGATGGCCAGGCCGACCACCAGCCCCTTGATCAGCACGTCCGCCTGCGCGCGCGCTCCCGACCGCGTGCCCGCCTGCGCGACCAATCCGGTGGTGCCGGTTTTGAGGAAGTTCATAACGGTGAACAGCGCCGCGAAAAGCTTGGCACCGATATCGACCGCGCCTTGCGTCGGCGCGTCGCCCAACTGCCCGACGATCCACATATCGCCCACGCCGATCAGCGCAGTGGCCACGTTCGTCACCATGGCGGGCAACGCAATGGCCCAGATCAGGCGTGTGTCGATGGCGGGGGAGGCCGTGGCAGTCGGGCTATTCAAACGGCGCACCTCCCGCGCTTCGCTCGCGAGCTATCCGCCTCGTGAAATACTGGTCGGGGAGACTGGATTCGAACCAGCGACCCCTTGTACCCAAAACAAGTGCGCTACCAGGCTGCGCCACTCCCCGACCGATATTTCTCGAAGGATGGTACTCGGAACCATGGGGAGTGACCTCCCGGCCCGGGCAGCAGGTGCTCGGGCGGTCCGGATATACATGCTTCGAGGCAAGGTGCCGCACGGTGTGCGACACGCGGCCCCATTAGAGTTGCAGATATAGCGGGTCAAGCGTGCATCGCCGGGACAGCGCTTTTGGCATGCGAAGCGGACCGCACCGGCGACAAGGCTGCACTGCGGCCTTTCGGCCGGATTACGGGAGAGGGCAAGGGGCTGGATGGTGGGCCCGGCAGGACTCGAACCCGCGACCTAGCCGTTATGAGCGGCCAGCTCTAACCAACTGAGCTACAGGCCCCAGCCACCAGTGTGGAATTGCGCGACTAGCCCCGGCACGGGCAGCTTGCAACCTAGACCTGCACCGCGTCGACAATTTCCGCGACCGTCGTCGGTTCGATCCCGCGCATGTTGAGGTAGGAATATACTCCGCGCAGCCAGTCGTAGAGATCGTCCAGATCGTCTGCGGTGCGGACATAGGGAGTATGGCCTACGGCAAGCGACGGGCTGTGAAAGCTCAGCACGAACACCGGCAGGTCGTCGTCGATCGCGATGTCGATGCCGCGCAGGGCTTCGTCGAGAGTGACGCCTTCGGGCGTCAGGCTGATCCGTTCTAGCAAAGACAACCGCGACAGAAGCCCGCCAAGCAGCGGCAGCTTCGACGCAAGCGGGAACAGCTGTTCGCCCTGACGGCGTAGAAGGCCCCAGTAAACGGTAGTAAGCGGAAGCTCGAGCAGCCGGCGATCGGCGTCCGTCCAGTATGGCGATACGGGATGTTTGCTATAGTCCGGACCGTGGCCCGACGAGTAATCGTATCGCGCACGAACCGATGAGTCGACGGCAATGCCGGTGTCCATCAGCATTCCGGCGGTTTGCGGACCGAGCCCGTAACGTCCCGCGCGGTAGATCCGCGGGACAACGCCGAAACCTTCCTCGATCGCATCGCGCAGCCGGCGATATTTCTCCGCCTCCAGAGCCTGCGGCAGATTGCCGGCAAAGCTGTATTTATCGGTGATTTCTTCGCGTAGCGGCGGGTTCACCCAGGGATGCAGTTGCACGCCGATTTCGGCGGTTCCGCGGCGCACCGCATCGCCGATGATGTCCCGGGCCAGCGGATCGGTCGCGATCGGCCAATCCACAAGATAGACCGGCGAGACGCCGATACCTTCGCAGAATTGCTGAAAATTGCCCAGCGCGCGCACATGGTCGAGCCCGTAATTGTCGGCCCGGAAAGTCGCATTCCAGTCGAATTCCTCTTCGGTATCGACGGTCAGCAGAGCGCGCTGGCCGAACCCTTCGGCAAAGCGCGCCCGTTGCGATGCCATGGGCGGTGTAAGGAGGTTGGCGTGGGAGATGGTATGCGTTTCCTAGCCAGCCGCACGATCGGGCGCATCGGCAGGGCTAGGCAGGGCATCGTTGGCGGTCAAGAGCGGCAGGGAGAGGACGAGGAAATCCTCGTCCCGCGCCAGTTCGCCGCCTGCCGCATGCGCTTCTGCACGGGCGAGGCGAAGCGAGAAACCGGCACCGAATATGCCCGAGCTCAGGGTACTTCCGCCGGCCCGGATTTCGGACGCGAAGACGTTGTCCGTCCGGGCCAGTTTGGCGGGCAGTTGCGCACGAAGCACAAGCTGGTCCCCGTCGAGCGTGAGCGACAGGACAATGTTTTCCCCCGCACCCGTCGCACCTGCCAGTGTTGCAAGGACCCGCCAGCCGAGCATTTCGGCCTCGTTCCGGGCAAGAGCGAGCGGGGCAGGTTTATCGGTCAGTTCGGCATCGAAGCGTGCCACGCGTGGGCCGAGCACCGTTTGAAGCTGGCCGAGCTGCGTGCGGGCGATGGCGGCGAAATCGCTTTCGCCTGCCTCGAGATCGAGATCTCCCGTTTCGAGCCGCGCCAGACGGTCGAGTTCATCGAAGCCGGCAAGGATGCGCGCTGAATCGCCCGCAATGGAAGCGGCAAGTGCGCGATATTCGTGCGGTGTGGGGCCGAAGACCTGCTGCTGGATCACTTCGGCATAGCCCTGCATGGCGTTGACCGGCGTGCGCAATTCGTGAAGCAACTGGCGCAGACGATCCGCACCACGCCGGGCGCGATCGTCGACCGGGGCAACCGCACGGCGGAAGCGGCCGACATAGCCGTAGAAGCGCCCGTCCCCGCGGGTGAAACGCGGTGCTGCATCGACGATCCAGTCGCCTTCTATGGCATCCGCGCCGCGCAAGGCGATGGCGACGTCGCGCACCGGCTGGCGGTTGACGAAGGCCGCGGCGAAATCATCTCCGGCCTTGTCCGCGTCGAACCGCTGCGAGAGGTCGATCCCGATCACCATCGGGGCAGTTTCGGGCTCCGCCCAGTCGATCCGGCCTTCCGAATTCGTTCCGAAACTGAACGCGTCCAGTTGCTTGCGCGGCATTGTTTCATCGAGGCCCGCAAGCGGCAGCGTGGGCGCATCGCCGCCTTGCGGGTCCGGGCCGCGCGACTTGCGAAAGCTCTCGATCCGTTCGACCAGGGCACGAATACCGTCCGACTTGTCGGGCGCTTCCGACGCCTGGGGCGGGGCGGCGACAGGTGCCGGCTTGGCACCGGGCACTGACGTTTCGGGTTTTGCCACATCCCGGGAATTTTCGTCCGTTTCGCGCAAAACGAGCGGCTCGAGGTTCCCGAGGCTGGCGGCTTCGGCCGGCTCGCCGGCGATTGTCTCGGGAGCGGGCTGGGGCTCCGGCAGTGGCAATGCGCGGTCGGATACGCCCAGTTGATCGAGCACGCGTACCGCGCCATCCGGCAGATCGTTCCGGTGCCTCAGGAAGCCGCGCGCACGGATCGGCAGGCGCGGTATCAGCTCGACCCATTCCTCGCTCATCAATTGCGCCCGAGAGAGAGCGGATCCGGCAATCGCGGGATGGGCCTCGCCGAACCAGCGCACCAGTTCCGGATTGCGAAAGCGCCACCCGCTATCGCCCACGATCGCCGCGCGTTCGCCGATGGGTATCAATTCGGCGAGGGCGATCAGCCGCAGATAGGCTGCCGCCTTGAGTGCGGGATCGCCCGCCTGCGGACGCTCGCCAAGAAGGTCCAGCAATTGCCGGAACTGCGTCTTCGCCGCGCGCACGCCAGCGGCGCGATGGCGCAGCACTGTGGCAAGGCGGTCGTCGAAATGCATCGGTTCTCCGGTGACAGGCAATGGTTTGCGAGACGTAAACCATCGCACATCCTAGTTTCCAACCGTGTAAAACTTACGCTGAACGGAAGGTTTCCTGCGCGTTGCAAAGCGACACAATTGCTGGCAAGGCTAATAATGTTAGCCAAGACGGCTGCATCGCGTTGTCAACATTTCGTGGAAATTTCGCGATGCCCCGCCGATGGCGCCAGGGTAGCAGGGAAACTCATATGGCCAATCTCGACGATATCGACCGGCGATTGCTGGGTGAACTCCAGAATGAAGGGAGAATCACCAATGTCGAACTTGCCCACCGCGTAGGGTTGACCGCCCCGCCATGCCTGCGCCGCGTGCGCTCGCTCGAAGAAGAAGGTGTGATCAGGGGCTATCACGCCGAACTCGACCCTTCGAAACTGGGCTTTTCGATAACGGTTTTCGCCATGGTCAGCCTGAAAAGCCAGGCGGAAGACGCGCTGCGCGAATTCGAAGCCGCGATGCACGACCTGCCCGAAGTGCGTGAAGTGCACATGCTCAACGGCGAGATCGATTTCATCATCAAGATCGTCAGCAAGGATTTGCAGAGCTTTCAGGAATTCCTGACCAGCAAGCTGACGCCGGCGCCCAATGTGGAAAGCGTGAAAACGTCGCTTACGATCCGGACCAGCAAGCACGAACCCGGCGTGCCGTTGTGAGCGGGGCGGAACGGATCGAAGGCCACTGCCTGTGCGGAGCGGTGAAGATCGCGATCGAAAGCCCCAAACACGAGATAGAAATCTGCCAATGCGACATGTGTCGCCGTTGGGCTGGCTCGTTCTACAGCGCGCAGACGGGCGACAGTGCCGATGTCTCAGGCGATGAGGCGATCAGCACATACCGATCGAGCGAATGGGCCGAACGTGCCTTCTGTTCGCAATGCGGCAGCAACCTCTGGTACCGGTTCCTGCCGACGGGCAATCGCAGCTTTTCCGCCGGGTTGTTCGACGCCGCCGCAGCGTATGGAGTCGAGAAAGAGATTTTCGTCGACGAGCGCGCCGAGTGGTGCCGCATCGAAGGTAACCACCCGCGCCAGACCGGAGAAGAAGTGATCGCAGAGGCGAAAGCGGCGGGGTTCAGTTTCGATTAGAGTTGTCGGGAATTGAGCTTGTTTGCGGACTTGCGGGTTTTCAAACATCACTAGGAGAAGCGGCCAGGGGGGCTTCGTGTCTTTGGCCTCCAACTCCGTCGCCTTTGGCTTTCCGATTACTTGAGCGAAGCAACTGCGGATAGGAGTCGCCATGTTTTCAAGGTTTCTCGCGATCAGTTTCTTTTTGGCGACTCCCGCTTGTGTTGGCGCTGAGACGACTGATGTGCAAATTGCTGAAGTTGTCGTCCAAACTGCAAAAGACCATTTTGCCATTCATGAGAACGTGCGCTCATCCGGAAGCGCTCTGGCACCATCACATAGTGGCCTGACAGAAGTTCAATATAATCTTCCTTCAGGAGAACGATTTGCGACATACTACGTGAACAGTGACGGTGCATTAAGTGAGTTAGTCATTAACGGCCCGACCAGCGAACAGTATGTAAAAACGCCCAGCAGGCGATTTTTTCTCGAACGACTAATAGGACTTATGGCTCCTCAAAGTACATCGAAAGAGCGCGTCTGGGCGGCCGGACAATTGGATGGCGTGTGGACTGAACGCGTGCGCCCCCTGCCAGTACAAGTCGGCAACTATGTATTTGATGGTGGGGTGGTCCGATCTCCAAAAGGAGCGCATGACAATTTCAAAATTATCGCGGTTGGTACAGGCGCAACTGGATTGAAGTTTCAATCGACACCCTAGCTTCCTCGCCTGCTCTCCTGATATCGCAATCCATCATAAAGTGTCCGAAATTAAGGTCGCAACCCGCCGCTATCCTTCGCGAGTCTTCAACCACTCTTCAAGCCATTTGATCGAATATTGCCCGCTCTTCACGTCGTCCTGCTGCAGGAGTTCCTGGTGCAGGGGGATGCTGGTCTTCACGCCTTCGACCACCATTTCCTCCAGGGCGCGCTTGAGGCGCATCATGCAGCGTTCGCGGTCGCGGCCATAGACGATCAGCTTGGCGATCATGCTGTCGTAATAGGGCGGGACCGAATAGCCCGCATAAAGCCCGCTATCGACGCGGACATGCATGCCGCCTGCCGCATGATAATAGCTGACCTTGCCGGGGCTGGGGGCGAAGGTGAACGGGTCTTCGGCATTGATGCGGCACTCGATGGCATGCCCTTTGAACTGGACCTGATCCTGCGTGCACGACAGGTCCTTGCCCGAAGCGATACGGATCTGTTCGCGCACCAGATCGATGCCCGTAATCATCTCGGTCACCGGGTGTTCGACCTGCAGGCGGGTGTTCATCTCGATGAAGTAGAACTCACCGTTCTCCCACAGGAATTCGATCGTGCCGGCACCGCGATAGCCCATGTCGCGCATGGCCTGCGCGCAGATTTCGCCCATGCGGTCGCGCTCTTCGGTGGACAGCACCGGGGAGGGCGCTTCCTCGAGCACTTTCTGGTGGCGTCGTTGCAACGAGCAATCGCGCTCGCCCAGATGGATGCCATTGCCATTGCCGTCGCCGAAGACCTGGAATTCGATATGGCGCGGGTCGCCGAGATACTTCTCGATATAGACCGTGGCATCGCCGAAGGCGGCCTTCGCCTCGCTGCCCGCCTGTTTCATCAGGCTTTCGAGCTGGTCCTCGCTTTCGCAAACCTTCATGCCGCGGCCACCGCCGCCGCTCGCGGCTTTGATAATGACCGGGTAGCCGATCTCCGCTGCGATCTCGCGCGCTTCCTCAACGGTTTCCACGGCGCCTTCCGAGCCGGGAACAAGCGGCAGACCCAATGCACCGGCGGTTTTCTTCGCCTCGACCTTGTCGCCCATGGTGCGGATGTGTTCGGGCTTGGGGCCGATCCAGGCGATATCGTGCGCTTCGACGATTTCGGCGAACTTGGCGTTCTCGGACAGAAAACCATAGCCTGGATGAATCGCGTCCGAGTGGCTGACTTCGGCCGCGGAGATGATGTTGGCGATGTTGAGATAGCTGTCGGTGGCAGGCGGCGGACCGATGCAGACCGCGTGATCGGCCAGGCGGACATGCATGGCATCGGCATCGGCAGTGGAGTGCACTGCGACGGTCTCGATACCCATCTCATGGGCCGCACGATGGATGCGCAGCGCGATTTCGCCGCGATTGGCGATAAGGATACGGGAAATAGTCACGGGCGACCTCAGCCGATGCTGACGAGCGGCTGGTCGAATTCGACCGGCTGGGCGTTCTCGACGTGGATGGCCTTGACCGTCCCGGCCTTGTCGGCGGTGATCGGGTTCATCACCTTCATGGCCTCGACAATCACGAGGGTCTGGCCCTCCTTGACGCTGTCACCGACCTGGACGAAATCCGCCGCTCCCGGTTCGGGGGCGAGATAGACGGTGCCGACCATCGGCGATTTGATCGCGCCGGCTACATCTGCTCCGGCTGGTGCTGCCCCTGCGGCAGCCGGCGGCGCCGAGACAGGTGCAGTCGGCGCAGCGGCGGGCATGGCCATCGGTGCCGGCACCCCAGCCAGCGCAACCCCACCACGCGAGACGCGGATCTTGCGGTCACCGTCCTCGACCTCGATTTCGGTGAGCCCGGTATCGCCCAGCATCTCGGCGAGTTCGCGCACGAGTGCGGTGTCGACGTTCATGCCGGATTTGCCGGCAGTGCCTTTACGTTCGGCCATGGAACCCCTTATGTGTTGTTTGGCCCGCCCTATGCTCTGCGGATGCGCTGAGGGCAAGGGGCGAGGGGGCGTTTTACAGGGCGGCCGCCTTCTCCAACGCTACGGCATAGCCGGGTCCGCCCATGCCTTTTACTTCGTCGATAGCCGCCATACCGACATAGGAGGTATGGCGGAATTCCTCGCGTGTCACTGGATCGGAAAGGTGCACTTCTATCACCGGTACACCGATCGCCTTGATCGCGTCGAGCAGGGCGATGGATGTATGGGTATAGGCGGCGGCATTCAGCAGCACGGCTTTGGCCCCGGCAGCGTCTGCTTCGTGCAGCCAATCCACCAGTACGCCTTCGTGATTGGTCTGACGGAAATCGATCGCAAGGCCGAGACGCTTGGCCTTGTCCTCCAGCATCGCCTCGATATCGGCCAGCGTATTCGCACCATAGATATCCGGCTCGCGCGTGCCGAGCAGGTTGAGGTTGGGGCCGTTGAGAACGAAAACGGTGGCGGTCATGATCGCCGGTTTAGCGGCAATCCGATCAAGCTCAAGCGTCGGTTCCCTTGGCCTTGCCCCACTGGCGGGCGGCGGTATAGCCGAGATAGCCGGTGCCGAAGAGCGCGTAGAGCGGATCGGGCAGGGCGGCGAGGTAGCGTGTCATACCTTCACCGATGGCGCGCGCGGTAACGGGATCGAACGCGGCGATGACGCCCATCGGCACGCTAAACAGAATCAGAGCGTACATGACGTAGAGGAAGCTCGGTCGCGCACGGCTGGTCCAGGGATCGCCGCTGCGCGCTTCGGCGACGATAGCCGAGAGCCGGGCCTCGATCTGCTTGAGCTCGTGCGTTCCCTCCAAAGCGAGCAGTTCGAGCTTGGCCTTCGTGCGCGCTTCCTTGTTGGGGATGATTTTGTCGATGATTGAGGCGATAGGGCCGATGAGTGGCTCGAGTAGCGACATATCGTATCTCCGGTTTGCGAGATCACGATGGCTAACCAGAATGGTTCATGTAGGAAATAGGAATGTGACAGAGCGTCGCCAAGACCGATCTGGCACCAAGGAATTTCGATCGCCACAGTTCGATGTCAGGTCCATGAATAACCTATACGGTTTCTCACTCGGTCGACTAATCGCTACTTGACGATGAACCTGACTCTCAGTGTGAAAGTCCGTCCGGCGGTGAATGCGCCTTTAGGGTTGACCCGGAAGTTGGACACCGCTCCGTCGCATCCATCGGCATCAGCCGTGGGCGTGTAGTTCCACGTCGTTCCTCCGTTGGTGGAAAACTGCAGATCGTCACTCGCATTGCCCAAAGCGACATAGCTGTAGCTCAATCCCGAGACCGGGCTGCCCGCTCCGAAAAGCACGGGCCCGCTCCCTGCGCCGCCCAGATTGGCAAGGCACATCTTTGCATTCGCCGGTGCGTTGTCGGTTACGATTACGGTGTCGCTGTCGGTCTGATCGCTACCGGTATTGTTCACTGTAATGAGATATTCGATCGTCGCGCCGGGGATCGCTTTGGGATTGGACGTGCCATTCACCGGGTCGGATATGATGGAGCTGACCTTGGTGACGTTGAGCGTGGTGTGGGGGCGGCAGAAACTGATATCGTGCAGCGCAATGCCCTGCTGGCCGGGATTGCTTGGCGCCGTGCTGTGATTTCCATAGGTAATGACGATGGTGTCGACCCTGCTCGTGAAGGTGACGACCAGATTACCCGCCGAAGAATCGTTGTCGGACGCACCGTCGCCGATGGCCGTATTGCCCGTGACGTAGTTTACATTGCCGTTGCTCAGCGTCGGTGTCACCGAAGTTCCGCCATTGGTTCCCGTCACCACGACCCTGTCGCTGAACTGGTTGGCGGCATGATCGACGTCGAAAATCGTAAACTGCACGCCGTCGAATGCCCGGGGCAGCGTGATCGTGATCGTGGCGACGCCGCTACGGCTCGCCTGGTCGGCTACCACGGCAAGGCTTCGCTGCGCAGGCGTGAGCCCACCCGTAAACGCGCTCTGAAGCGCGGGCGACTGCCCACCGAAGGTGGCATTGTTGAGATATGCACCGTCATTCGTGAGATTGAATGCGATATTGCCGAAAGTGCCGAGCGCGTAGCTGTTGCTGGTCGATCCCGCCGTCCAGCTTACCGATGGCGCGTCCCAGTCGAACAGGGTGGATCCGTTCGGGCAGTTGACTGCAGGTATGATGCCTGCCGGGCGTCCGGCAGTGACGGTAAATGTCGCGGACGAATAGTCGTCTTCGGTGGTAGCGCCGTTATTCGGTGTTGAATCGCTATCGACAATGCTGCTCGAGATGATTTCGGCCGTGTTCGTGATCGAAGTACCAGCGCTTGCCGCGATCGTGCCCGTGATATCGATCGTTGCGCTTGCACCCGGTGCGAGTGTCGGAACCGTCCAGACCCTGGTTCCCGAGTTGAAGGTTCCCGCCCCGGAAGCGGAGGAGTAGGTGAATTGGCTCGGAAAAGTATCTCGGACCGTAATGCCCGACGCGGAGGACGGAGAGACCGATGCGTTGCTGACTGTCAGGCGGTAGGTAACCGTTCCGCCATTTGCGGGCGCGCCGCCGACAACCAGTTTCGCAAGCGAAAGGTCGGCATAGTTCGCGGGCGCGGATGTCAGATAAAGATCCGCTCGCCTGAACTGTCCGTCGTCTGCGGACGGAAACAAGTCGCAGATCTCCAGCCGCCAGGTTCCGGCGGAAGCCTCGCCATTGAAAGCCGATAGCGCGCTGCGTGGTCGGAAAGTGTTTTGGTAGGGCGGCGCCGATGTCGCATGATCGCCGGTCGAACTGTCGGTGTTGACCAGCTGCGATGCCGCATCGTCCAGCAGAACGTTGAAATTATCGCCGCTGGTGTTCTGGGTATCACCGTTGGTGAGCTGAACTCTCGTTCCCGTTGGCGATTGGAGGGTAAACTGCAGGTCGCCGCGCCAAGTATGCGTGGCCAAGATGCCGATATTCACGTCGGCCAGAGTAAAATTGCTGCCGACGGTGAAGTTCCGCACCAGCGGGGCGGTACAGGTGGTCGAGCTATTGATCGTACCCGTATTGGAGTTCGAGAATGTCGATGTCGACTGAGCATTGGCAGGCAAAGCGATCGCCGCTGCAAAGATGCACAACAGCAAGCGCAGCACATAAGCAATCGCATGCTCGCCGCCTCCTGAAAACATCCCGCGGGTCATGTGACCGGGATAGGCAAACATGGTCAAAAGGCCGTTGAGATATCGATAGCTCATGACGTTTCTGCCCGCCTGCCCAGTCCAAGGAACGAGAAGCTGTCTGCATCGAACTTGATGCGGATCGAGGCGTAAAGACCATCGTCCGTTTCGCGCGCGGCAGAGAAATCCTCGTCGCGGAACCCGGCGAAGTTGTAACCTACCGTGATCAGCGCATTGTCTGCGGGAACGAAGCCGACATTGGGGCCGATCGAATAGCTGGTCAGGCCGTCTTCGATGCCCGTGCGTACCGTACCGCGCGCGCCGATTTCGAAGCGCTCGCCAATGCCGAACTTCGCATCCAGCCCTGCGAGCAGCGTGGTGCCCGCATAGTCGTACCCTTCGAACTGGTCGAAGTTATGGCGCGCGCCGAGGAACAGGCCGAGCTCGTGGCGACGGACCATCTGGCCATTTCGATCTTCGCCCTGCGGCGACCAGTTGGTCGACAGGCTGGCGATCAGTCGGCTCGACTTCGCATCGCCGTCGACCAGCAAAGCCGTGTTGCCTGCCGTTCCGGCCTCGCCGGCGATGGCATCGGTCACCGCGTCGCTGCGGAATTCGAGCTTGCCGAGGAAAGCGAAGGCGGATTCCGCTGGGCGATGCGCTATGGCGATGGCGGCGTCCATGATTTCGGTGGTCGCACCGTTATCGGCTTCCGCTTCCGTCCAGGTGAAGCCGGATCCAACAATGCTGCCTTCCCCCAACTGGCGGATCGCGCCGAGTGTAAAGCCCTTGCGGTCGGCGAATTCGCCGTCGCGATATTCGGCTCGGGCAGTGGCGCTCCAACGGTCTTTGCGCCAGGCCATACCAAGGGTTGCGGCGGTAAAGTCTTCGAACAGCGCCCCATCTTGGCCGAACTGGCCGCCGCTCGCGACCGGTTGTGCGGGATTGACGATATTCTCCACCGGGCTGCTGCCGCCCAACGTACGATTTCCGTCCAGCGTGGCGTCGATTGTCAGGGACTGGGTGACTTGCAAAGATTGCGAAAGCCCCAGAGCGGCGAAGCTGCGATTGCCGTATTCGCCGATATCCTGCTGGCCGAGCGAAGTGACCGCTTTCCCTCCGTTCCAAGGTGTGACCTCGAAGCCGCCCTTGATCGTGCGCGCTTCGATTTCGGCACCGTCCGCAATTTCGTAGAGACCGACGACCCGAACATCTTCCGTCAGCGCATAGCGCGCACCGAAACGGTGGCGGGCGGGCAGATCGACCGATTCAGCATTGTCGAGCGCAATACTCGTCGACGCGCTGAGTTCGAGCCGGTTGTCGAACAGGCGCTGGGTGACCCCGCCTTCTATCACGGTCGACTCGTTGCGTGTGCCATCCGCCAGACGGTCGGTGAAATGAGCGATGCCGAGGCGTAGGTCGGTGGCTTGAGCAGTATAGCCGAGTTGCACCTGCGCGGCGCGGCGTCGACCGGTATCGGCGAGGCTGTCATCCTGCCACAGGCTTCCGAGGATCGAGAGATTCTCGTTCAGCCTGACCCGCGCATCGGTACCAAGTTTACGCCGACCGAGCTCAGCGCCGTTTTGCTGGCCGACGCCATAATCCGCATCGAGCGAACGGGCATAGGCGATAACGTCGAGCGATCCGGTCTGGTGCTGCGCCTCGACCAGCCAGCCGGTGGACGTTTCGCCATCGCGACGGCTTGCGGCCACTTCAGCGCGCACTTCGGTGCTGGCTCCGATACGGACGCGTGCGTCGACTGCACCCATATCGGTTCGCGATCCATCGCCCTTGTCCGTTATCGCCGTAACGCCGATGCGGACCGTATCGTCTTTGCTGCTCCAGTCGGTGCGCAGCCCGGCATTGAGTTCGCCATCGGATAGGCCGTCGACCTCGTACTCCACCACGATGAACTGCGGATTGAGATCGAAATCGCGGCTCAGGATGGGCTCCTTGAAGGTGATCGTGCCCGACAGCATGTCGACATCGTAGTCCATGAAGCGGACCAGTTCCTTTGTCGAAACAATCAGTTCCGAACGGAACCTGTCACGTACTTCCAGCATCACTTTCTCGCTGTTGGCGATCAAATCGCGGCTCGACAGGCGATAGGGGCCAGTGATGCCTTGACCCTGGATCTCGTCGCGGCGGAAGCGAGTGGCGATTTCGGCAGCGAAGCCCTGCGCGCGGATCTGGCCGAACCGCGCTTCGGCTTTCACCCCGGTTGCGGTGCGATTGTAACGGGCGAGGCGGGTCTGATCGAAACCGGTCTCGAAATCGCCATACAGCGCATAGAAGGTCGCGGTCTCGATACGGACATACAGCTTGTCACGCGATGCTGCGTCGAAGCGTCGGCTCGAAGCGTCGCCGAACACAGTATAGTAGGCATCGGGATCGAGCGTGCCGAGCACGCGCTGGTCTTCGGCCTGTTTGGCGCTGTCATATGCAAGGGTGACGAGGTACTTCCCGAGCACGCGGCCCTTGGCGTAGAGCGCAACCCGCGCCTCGTCGCCAAGATCGCTGTCGAACCGGCCCGCGCGTTCCATATTGTCGGCAACGGTCCGCGCGCCGACCGAACCTTCTGCAAGGCCGACCACCGTCCATTCGATATCGCCGGGAACGATCCATGCCTCGAGTTCTTGTTCGCGCGAAATTTCGCCATCGTCGAAACGGAAATCGAGCCGCAAAGAGCCGCTGACCATCGTCGGGGCCAATTCGATCAAGGCAATTCCATTATCGCCTTCGATCACCCAGCGCGCCGCCGTTGTGCCGATCCCGGTCAGCTGGTCGAGTTGCTGGCGGTCGAGCTGTTCCGCGCTCTGATACGGCGAATTCAGCGTGAATTCGCCCGATACGCCTTCGCGCAGCGGACGGTTGTTGCGGTCGAGTACCCGGATCGCGACGACCGGCCTGGTCTTGCCGTCGGCGACCAGGTTGGATCGATTTTCGATCAGTTCCACCTTGGCGGGGGTGGTCGTGAAATGCACTTCGCGGGTGATGGTATCGAGGATGGCACCGTTGGCATCGATGAAATCGGCGCTCAGCGTTGTGCGCTCGTTTTCCAAAGGCACGCCGCGCCACAAGCTCACGGCATATTCGCCGGTCTCCGCATTGCGAGTACCGTCGAAAACCAGCTGGTCGACCGCCTTACCATCGGCGCGAAGTTCGATCTTCTGCCCTTTGCGGTGCCTGATCGCGACGCGGATTGCGGGTGCACGGGGGTTGTGGCCGATTTCTGGAGCGAGCCAGCCGTCGGGCCCGTCGCCGAGAGCCAGCCAGTCGAATTCGGGCGTCGGCGCAAAATCTTCGATCGGTTCTTCGTTGCGATTCTGTTCGGTCGGTTCGCCCGGCTGTTCGACGATCAGGCTGTCGACGAACTCTTGCGGAACTGTCGCATGGAAATCGGCGACGGCGAGCGATCCACCCTGGCCGATGACGAAACGCGAGATCGGACTGCCGGCGCTGCGGGTCGAACGGTGGCAATCGATGAACTCGCCGCCCTCGGGCAGGGTCATCCGCGAAGCCTGCACGACATGCGTGCCCGGTACCACGCCTTCGAAGTGATAACGCCCATCTGCATCGGTAATCGCGAAGCTGCCGTCTTCCATCATCACCCGGACACCGGGGATCCCGACACCCGGCTTCTCGATGCTGCAATCGCCTGCCGTTATGCGCCCAACGATCGTCATCCGGTCGGCAATCGATTCGCGTTCGATGTCGACCACGGCGCTCGCAGTCGTGATGCGCCCGAGCGAGTCGGTCGCGTCGGCGCGATTGATGGCCTCTCCCGGCGGAGCGTCAGCGCGCACCACCATGGCATAGGTCACGCGTCTGCTCGCCCCGGCGACGATATCGCCAAGATTGAAGGTCAGCAGCCTGCCATCGGCAGACGTCGTCAGGGCCGACGGATCGTTGGCGCCGTCGATCCGCACGGTGTCGGTTCGCAAGCGCAGCCAGCGCGATGGGCTGTCCGTGACTACGACATTGCGCTTGATACGCCCAGCATCCTGATTTTGCACGGTAATCGAGTAGAATACCGCATCACCCGGCTGGGCTGACGCGCGCGAAGCGGTCTTGATCACGCTGACGGCAAGGCTGGGCCGATCTAGCGGAATATCGATCTCCACCGGCGTCGTGTCGATCAACTGGAAGGTGCCGCCATAGGAACCGCTATTGATAATGAACGGTCTGCCATCGGGGTGGGCGATCGATGCCAGTTGCGCCGGCGTAACCACCGAAGGGTGAGTGTACGGTGATGGCGGCTGTATAGCCAGGCGATAGGTGCCCAGAGCGGTGAGCGGGAACCAATATTCACCCTGTCCGACAAGATAGATGTTGCCGGCTCCATCCGTGATCGATTGTCCGGAGATAACCGTGGACGGCCACGGGGTCACACCGTCGGCGGCAAAGACAGTCGCCGGCTGACCGGTAGCGGCGTCGACCAGCGTGACCGTCGCGCCCGATACGGGGTCGCCTGTTTCGCTGTCGAAGACGACGCCGAAAGGATCGGCCAGGACCTCGACATCGGCGTGCACCAGCACGGCATTGCCATCGGGCTGCATCGCTGAAATTCCAATGACATTTCCGTTGGCTAGGCTTAGGCGGCAATCGCCTGCCACCGGCATGGGTGGCATCCTGACCGTCGGGATCGAACCGACGAACACACCGGTGTTCGGGCCCGTTTCGAACACGACCAGATCTTCATGATCGCCCGCCGATGTATCGATGACGATAGAAAGTGGGTCGACTGCCGACGCGTCCAGATTTGCCGAACGCGCGCTGATCTGAAAGATCAGGGTTTCGCCTGCATTCACGACAGTTGTTGGCTGGACGCTTGTCTGCAGGAGGTCTGTCTGGGACGTTGACGATCCGATCGGGGCGTTCTCGCGGTTATTGCCCAAGATCGACCGACCACCGCATTTTGTGGGTGTGTAGGTGAACTGCGTACCGCCACCGGTACCCGGGCGGAATGTGGTAATTGTAGGTGGGTTTTCAACTACTTGTGTTACAACGGGGTTCGACCTCGAGCGAAATTGTTCGCCTTCCGCAATCCACGTGGCCTCCGCAATATTGGTGATTGTTTGCGCCGATGCTGTCCCGCCCATGACGAATGGCAGCAGCACCAACAAGAGTGCTACTGCCCATTCGCGCAAAGAGGGGTGCCGACGCACCATTGCCAGTTCCGACTGCGATCAGTCGATCGTGACGCGGAAGTAGACAGATCGTGTCTGGCTTGCCGCGATGTCGCTGAGCGGCGCAGCAATCGTGCGCGTGCCTGCGGTGTAGGTGCCACCACTTGTGCCGCTGGCGCACGAAGCGTTGCCATTCGTGAAAATGCCGAACGCGCTCAGATACGTGACGCCAGTAGGCAGAATGTCCGAGATCGTGACATTGGTTGCGGCGGCGCCGCCCGCAGCATTCGATACAGCGATACAGTACTGTACCGTCGCACCGGGGATCATCTTCGGGTTTGTGGTTCCGTTGATCGGGTCGGAAATGATCGTACTAGTCTTTGCGGCGGTCATGACGGCTGCCGAGACTGTATAGCTATCCGACGCAGCATGGTCGCCCTGGTTTGCGCCGGTGTCGCCGGGTGCGGCGGCGTCGGCGAGAACGGTATCTACACCGGCGGTGTTCGCGCCTGCGGTGGCGGTCAGCTTGGCGCCGAGGCTGCTGGCGGTGCCTGCCGCATGGGCGTTGGCGACCAGGGTGATGTTCGACACCTGTCCATTGGTTACAGTGTTCGGAATATCGCCGACCACGTGGACGGTAACGACCGCGTCGGCGGCAATTTCGTCGAGGAAGGTGACGAGCGTGTCACCGGCGTCGAAAACCCCGTTGCCGTTGTCCCGGTAGTAGCGGATGTTGGTGATATCGAAGTTGTCGGTGGTCGACTGGACCAACGAGAGCGCGAAGTCGACGGGCGTGTTCGACGTGTTGGTCACCGTGAAGGTAGTCGCTTGCGACAGCGAACCCGGGGCAACCGAAGTCGTGGTCCCACCGACTTCGGCCACCGTGAGGTTCACGCGCCGGTCGACGGTGAAGGTATTGCTGGCGTTGACAGCGGTCTGTGCCACGCCGCCGACATTGTAGTTGACGGTTACGTTGTTGGTGATCGAACTGCCCGCGGCGGTACCCGCGGCCAGTGCCGGGCTGGAGGAGAACGCGATGAGTGCAATCGAACTCACTGCCCCCAGCAATTGCTTGCCGTGTGTCATTGTACTGGTCCTCTTTGGGTGCCCTCCGATCTTGCGTCCGCCCGGATGGCTTGGCGGTTACCTTCCGCCGATCAGCGGATGATTGCGGGATATTCCAGCCGGCCGCTCTCGCCCGGTGCGACCGAGGCAAGCGTCCAACGGACATGTGTGACGTCTGCGTGCTCTGCCGGACGGGTCGAGCCGTCCTCCGCACGCACCGACAGTTGCGACAGCGCGCCGAATGTTTGCCCACCGTCGACCGACACGGTCAGCGCGGCATCGGCATCCGGTGCCAGCCGCACCGCCTCCGGCAGCGGGTTGGTGACAACGAAGTTTTCGACCTGTTCGTCGCTGCTATTGGTATAGTCGGTGCCGAAGATCAGCCGGTCGCCTGGAACGATAGTGTTGGGCTCGACGAGCTCCGTTTTGGCCTCGCCGGCCGCATCCACTGTGGTTTTTTCGTGCTTGACGTCGCCCGATAGGGAGATCGGTTGATCCTGTGCAGACAGCGGCGCGGTCAGCACCGACATGGCTAGAAGCGGTGTGAAGATCATCTTGAAAATTAACATTTTACAGACCTTTGCTTTCGCTTTGTTATGTTCAGTCTATGGTGACGTCGAAGGTGATTGAGCGGCTTGCCCCGGCGGAAACAGTGCCCAGATCCACCGAAATTCCTGATGCGTTCGCCGTACCGCGATCGCCGTCAGCGCCATCGGTCAGTGTCGCTCCATCGAGCGCCAGCGAACCTGCGACGTAGCTGGTGTCGATCGGGACAGCGTCGGTCACCACCAGATCGGAAACCGATCCGCTGCCCGTTATCTCTGCGCGGATCGTGTAGGTAATCGTCGCGCCGGGCACGTTACCGCTACCTCCGAATGGATCGCGGACGCTGGCCGATTTGATGAGGTCGACATCGGTGATCCCGACGGTCAGCGAGCCCAGCGCATTCGCATCTGCGCCCGTGGCGCCGACAATGGCGTCGGCACCGCCGACACCCTGACCGGCGAAGACCCGGCCAGGAGCACCAGTTCCGGTCACGGCTTCGGCCAGCAGATCGACATCGCTGGTGTCACCGTCCAAAACACCGCCAGGGACCGTGACGAGGACGAAAACAGTCAGGCTTTCATCGGCATCGAGCGGAGCGGTGGTCTCCGGTCCGGTCAGCAGCTGATCGACGCCCGGATCGTAAACGCCGTTCCCGTTGGTATCGACCGCGATGCCGTCGACCGTCGTATCGAAGTCGTTCCCGGCAACGGCGGGGTTGGCCGTCAGCGCATATGCCTCCGGGCCATTGCCTGTATTGGTGATTTCGAACGTCAGCACGGCCGAGCCGGGCGCCGCCGATACCGCACCGGAATCGAGCGAGGTGACGGTTACGTCCAGGAGTTCGTCGACCCTGACCGTGACGGTGTTCGAGGGAATGGTGACCGAGCCTGCCCCGCCGTCATAGGTGGCACTGGCAGTATTCTCGATCAGCGTGCCCGCGCTTACGCCGCCGGCATGGGCGGAAGTAGCAGCAAAGGCCGCGACGAGAGCCAGCGGAGCGGCGGCAAAACGGAATGGCGCTTGTGTCATGCGCCAGAAGTTAATGGATAGTGGTAATTGAACGGTTAAAAGCTACGCGTTTTTGCGTAATTGCTCAGCGGCATGCCATGGTAAACGCGCACTATCTTTGGCGCGTGGAGCTTAAAATCCGGTTCCATCCATCGCTTGGCGTGCTGCTCTGCCCGACCAATGGTTCTGGTCATTGCGCTTGGCTTGGGGGAAGTAGCGCAGGCGATGTTGTCTTGCGCCGTCGGTCGAAACGTGCGCGGATGCTGCCGTTTTTGCCAAGCTGCAACCGATGCCGAAGCGACTTGCGAGGCGGCCACTGAACCGACGATGCGTTTCGGCGCGGTGAAGAGGCTCGTACAACAAAGCCTCATGCTGCCGTATCGGATCAGGTTGATGCCGAACCGCCAGAATACTGAAATCTCGAAGGCAATCGGAGCCCATTCAAGCCGAGATGGAAGCTATCAAGGACGACGGATCGGGCAGGGTGCAGCGGTAGGCCAGCAGTTGTCGTTTCTGAAAGGAAGCGGAACCAGAAGGCAATGTCGCCGCAATCGCCGTTCGGGGCGAGGGCGTTCAAAAGACGTGGCAGACCATCCTGTATGCAAAACAACCACTTAAACTTCTGCTGCATGTCCTTCCCTTGCTATTGATCTCCGAGTATTGCCGGTTCCATCTTGGCCCACGAGGCTGGATGAAGGACTCGATATTCGAACAGTTCTCTCCAGCACCTGATATGTCGCGGGTGAATTGAAGTGTTTGACCTGCCCATGATGGTGGTTCACGCGTAGAGCCACGGCGCAGCAAGATCGTTTGTGTAACGACAAATGATGATACCGCGTTTGCTTTGAGGGGATGCACTGGTCGTGATCGAGCGACTGAAGTCGATTGCTATCTTCGTCGCCGTTGTCGACGAAGGGTCATTCAGGGGCGCTGCCAGGCGACTTTTGCTGTCACCTTCGGTCGTCAGCCAGCACATTACCAATCTTGAGGAATTGCTGGGCACTGCCCTGTTCTATCGTTCGACGCGCGCCGTCTCGCTCACCAAGGAAGGAAGCGATTTTTACGATATAGCCGTCCGGATGACGAATTCCGGTAAGGAGGCGCTGGCGCTTTTTTCCGGCACTGCGCGAGAACGGCTCGTTGTCCTGCGTGTCTCGATGCCGTCTACCTTATACCAGCATAGCCTGTTTGGCCGTATCTCCGATTTCGCTGCGGCCCGGCCCGGCATCTTACTCGATCTGCAACTCACCGACAGAATGGAAAATATCCTCGAAGAAGGTATCGACGTGGCGATCCGCGGGGGAGTAATCGCCGATTCCGAATTGATGACCCGCAGTCTGCTGCCAGAGCCGGGGTTGCTTGTCGCATCGCCCGACTATCTGACAAGGGCCGGCTGGCCGGCCGGTTTCGACGATCTGGCCAATTTCGATTTCATAAGCTTCGCACCGGTACGGGATATTTTTCGCCATCAGGATCAGGATGCATCCCGCGAGATATGGGGGCGAACGGCGGTCCGCACGGATTCGATGGAAGCGGTCAAGCGCATGGCGGTCGCCGGGCTGGGCTTCGCCCTGATCCCCGGTTTCGTCATTACAGAGGAACTTGAGTCGGGGACGCTGTGCGAACCTTTGGGAGAGAGTTTTCGCACCAAGATACCGCTGCAACTCGTCTGGCCCAGCAACGTGTCGGCGACCTCTCCGGCGCGGGATCTGATCGACTTCCTAGTAGCAACCGACCCGCGATAGCGCGCGTTCCGATTTCGGACGGCTCGTATAGTTCCCGCCTCAATAGGCAAGATTGCCGAACAGTCCATTCGGCCTCATGTCTGTAGTAAGATGCGCGCCGGAGCCTATTTCCCTCACCAATGTTAACGCGGCCAACAGGCGCGCAGTCGGTGGATCGGCTGTGTCGATGAGATGCCGCGCCGATTGGCGGAGATATGACGTGACCGAACTAATGCCCCTCGTAAAGAATAGCGAGGCGATCATCGCAACGGCGGAATCCCGCTATTCCACGAAGGTCTATGATGCAGAACGCCGCCTTTCTGCGGATGAGGTGGCGGCGGTCAAGACGCTGCTCCGCCTCAGCCCGTCCAGCGTCAATAGTCAACCCTGGCATTTCATCTTGGCCTCGTCAGATGAAGGCAAGGCGCGCATTGCCAAAGCAAGCGAGAAATATCCGTTCAACACCCAGAAGATCCACGATGCGTCGCACGTGATCCTATTTGCCAGCCGCACAAGCTTCGAAGGCGACTACGTCGATCACCTGCTCGATGTGGACGAGGCGGCGGGGCGTTATGCCGCTGATCCTCAAAAATTGCGCGCGCAGCAGAAGGGTGGCGTCAACATGTTCGTCGATCTCCAGCGGCAGAATGGCAATCTGCAGGCGTGGATGGACGCGCAGACCTATCTCAATCTTGGGCAGCTTTTGCTGGGTGCCGCCGCGATGGGCATCGACGCCACGCCGATGGAGGGGGTCGATACCGCCGTCCTCGACGAAGAGTTCGGGCTGGCCGAAAAGGGCTTTCGCAGTCTTGCCGTGGTCTGCCTCGGCTATCGCGCCGATGACGATTACAACGCGAAGCTGCCCAAGTCTCGCCTGCCCGAAGGTGAGATCATCACCGAAATCTGAACTGTCCCACCGAGCCCCGCCCTCTCCCGGCGGGGCTTTTCCTTAGAAGGATGAGGATAATGCGATACGCCCAACTGACCCGCTATGGCGCCGATGCGCCCTTCGAATTGCGAGAACGCCGCGCGCGCGAGGCGGGTCCTTTCGAAGTGGTGGTCAAGGTGCATGCTGCGGGGCTAAATCCGGCCGATGCGCGAGGTCGTGAAGGCATGGGGCGCGAAGGCGATCCGCCTCCGCTTGGCTTCGATGTCTCGGGCGTGGTGACCGCGGTCGGCGCTGCCACAACCAAGTTCAGGCCCGGCGATGACGTCTATGGGTGCGCCGGCGGCATCGGCGAGGCTGACGGCAGCTTTTCCGAGGAAATGACCGCCGACGAGCGCCTGCTGGCGCATAAGCCCAAATCGCTCTCGTTCCGCGAGGCCGCCGCCATGCCGCTGGCCGTGATTACGGCATGGGAAGCCTTGGTCGAACGCGCGCAGATCACGCCGGGCGAACTGGTGCTGGTCCATGGCGGCACCGGCGGGGTCGGCCATTTTGGCGTGCAGCTTGCGCGTGCCACGGGAGCGATCGTCCACGCCACCGTTTCCAGCGCGGAAAAGGCCGAATTGACGCGCGATCTGGGTGCGGCAGAGGCAATCAATTATCGCGAGCTGGAAGTCGCCGATTACGTGGCGAAATATACCGGGGGGCGCGGCTATGATATCGTGTTCGACACGGTCGGCGGCAGGAACCTCGAAAAATCCTTTGCCGCGCTGGCCACCAACGGGCGTGTGGCGACTACGCGGCCCGGCGACGGGCTCGACCTGTCGGTCATGGGCGCAAAGAACGCCACGCTGCATACGGTGCTGATGCTGATCCCGCTGATCACCGGGCGGGACCGCGAGCGTCATGGCGCATTGCTGGAGAAGGTCGCACGCATGGTCGACGACGGACGCATCCGCCCGCTGCTCGACCCGCATCGCTTCACGCTCGACCAGCTTGGCGAGGCGTTGAGCTTCCTCGACGCCGGAAAGCCGGTCGGCAAGCTGGCGGTGGATATCGCCTGATTTCCCTTTCCCGAAAGGAGTCCCTCAATGTCTTCCTCTAAATCCCTCTATGACGACCTCCACCTCCAATATATTGGCGGGAAATGGCGGAAAGGCGCATCGGGCAAAATTGGCGAGAACACCGATCCGTTTACCGGCGACAAGCTGGGCGCGATACCGCTCGCGTCGAAGGAGGATCTCGACGAAGCCTATGCGGCGGCAGCCAAGGCGCAGCCGGCATGGGCCGCCCTGCCGCCTGCCGAACGCGCCGCGGTAATGGAACGCGCGGTCGGGATCTTCGACGCGCGGCATGAAGAAATCACCCACTGGCTGATCCGCGAAGCCGGATCGACCCGCATCAAGGCCGAGGTCGAGTGGAGCTCGGCGCGGGCCATTACCGTGGAGGCGGCGACGTTTCCGCATCGGATAGAGGGCCGTATCCTCGCCTCCGACATTCCGGGCAAGGAGAGCCGGGTCTATCGCAAGCCCTTGGGCGTAATCGGGGTGATCAGCCCGTGGAACTTCCCGCTGCATCTCTCGCAACGCTCGGTCGCGCCCGCGCTGGCGCTGGGCAATGCGGTGGTGCTCAAGCCCGCGAGCGACACACCCGTCACCGGCGGCCAGCTTATCGCCAAGATCTTCGAGGAAGCGGGCCTGCCCGCCGGTGTGCTGAGCGTGGTGATCGGCGCGGGATCGGATATCGGCGATGCCTTTGTCGAGCACGCGGTGCCGCGCATGATCTCTTTCACCGGATCGACACCGGTCGGCAAGGGCATTGGCACCACGGCTGCAGGGGGCGACCATCTCAAGCGCGTGGCGCTGGAACTGGGCGGCAACAACGCCTTCGTGGTGCTCGACGATGCGAATGTCGACGGCGCGGTCAAGGCTGCGATCTTCGGCAAGTTCCTGCATCAGGGCCAGATCTGCATGGCGATCAACCGCATCATCGTCGATGCGTCGCTTTACGATGAATTCGTCGATAAGTTCACGACCCACGCTAAGACGTTGAAGTACGGCAATCCCGCCAATGCCGACACAGCCATCGGTCCGATCATCAACGCCAAGCAGCTGGAGGGGATCAAGGACAAGATCGCCAATGCGCAAAAGGAAGGCGCGACAATGGCGCTGGGCGGCGAGGCCGAGGGCAATGTACTACCGCCGCATGTGTTCACCGATGTGACGCCCGAGATGGAAATCGCGCGCGAGGAGGTGTTCGGACCTGCCGTCTCCATCCTGAAAGCCCGCGATGAGGCACATGCGTTGGAACTCGCCAATGCCAGCCTTTTCGGGCTGTCGGGCGCGGTTCATTCTGGCGACAGTGCGCGCGGCGTGGCTTTCGCGCGCCGGATGATCACCGGCATGACCCATGTCAACGACCAGTCGGTCAATGACGAGGCCAATGCGCCGTTCGGCGGCGAACGCAATTCGGGGCTCGGCCGCTTTAACGGCGACTGGGCGATCGAGGAATTCACCACCGATCACTGGATCACCGTGCAGCACAGCCCGCGCGACTATCCCTTCTGATTAGACTTCAACCGGCAGCTAACCAAATATGGAGCTTGCACAGAAAAGAGAATCACTATGACCAAATTCTCTTCCTTTACTTCCGCTATCCCAGTCCTCCTTGCCATGGCCACCCCTCCGCTTCTGGCTCAGGAACGGGTGGAGGCAGAAGTATATGCCGAAACTTCGGAAGCGATTTCAGCCATCGCATATACTTCGGACAAACGATTCTTCTTTACCTATCACCCGTTCTTCAATCCGGCGGTAAAGGTCGCAGAACGCTTACCCGACGGTGAGATCAGGCCTTATCCCAATAAGGCTTGGCAAGTTGCGCGCGAAGCGGATGGCTCTCTCAAAAATCCGGGGACTTACTTCAACTGGGTGCTGGCTGCGCGCGAGGATGGAGCGGGGACGCTCTGGATACTCGATTCAGGCCAGGCAGAGCCGCGGATCACGCCCAAACTGGTGGCTTGGGACACAAAGAACAGTAAACTGAAGCAGGTCATTTACCTGCCCGATGGTGTGACCCTGCCCGAATCGCAGCACAACGATTTCGCGATCTCGATCAAACACGATCTCATAGTGATTTCGGACGAAGGGATTGCGACCGGCCCGAAAGGCGACAAGGCAGCGCTGGTGGTCGTGAATATCCGTACCGGCGAAAGTCGCCGCGTGTTGCAGGGTACCGATTTCGTCATGCCGGATCTCGACATGCCGATGGTGATGGACCAAGGCACACCGTACGAAAAGACCGTTCCGCTGTTCGTCGGGGTCGACGGCATCGCGCTCGACCGCGAGGAAGAATGGCTCTATTTCACACCGCTCAACAAGACCAGCGTCTTTCGCATCAATATTGCGCGACTGGCTGATTTCAGCCTCACCGACAAGGAAATCGCGGCAAATGTAGAGGTCTATGCGGATAAGCCTGCCAATGGCGGCTTGACCATCGATTCTGCCGGGAACCTTTATCTCGCAGAAGCGGGCACCAATACAATCAGCGTTATCCCCGCATCGACCCGCCAGGTTCGGTCATACACCTCTGACAAGAGCATGGTCTGGCCGGACGGAATCAATATCGGGCCGGACGGCTATCTCTACACCGCCGCCGCACAGGTTTCCCTGTCATCGACGTTCAACGGTGGTGAAACGCTCAATAAGCCACCCTACCGCATCTATCGCTTCAAGCCGTTGGCGGAGCCTCTCCAAGGACGATGACACCATTCGCTCTGTGACAAATGAAGCGCGAAGATCGGCCCGAATACAAGTTTGAAGGAAGACCCAGCATGACCGAACTTTTCACCGCAGCCGTCATCCGCGACAAGGGCGGCCCGTTCCGCATCGAGCAGGTGCGGCGCCGAGCCATCGCCGATGACGAAGTGCTGGTCCGCGTGGTCGCCACCGGCATGTGCCACACCGACATGGTCGCGCGCGACCAGATTTTCCCGGTTCCCCATCCCATCGTGCTGGGCCACGAAGGATCGGGCATTGTCGATGAGGTCGGCAAGAATGTGCACGAACTGGAAAAGGGCGACCATGTCGTCCTGTCCTTCCTCAACTGCAATGTCTGCGACCCGTGCCACGAGGGCCATCCCGCCTATTGCGCCAATTTCAATGCGTGGAATTTCTCGGGCCAGCGGATCGATGGTTCGCACGTCCTGGAAGCCGATGACGGAACTCTTCTCAACGACCGTTTCTTTGGTCAGTCCTCGTTTGCGCAATATGCTATTGCCAACGCGCGCAACGCGATCAAGGTGCGGAAGGACGCGCCGCTTGAATTGCTCGGGCCGCTTGGTTGCGGCATCCAGACCGGCGCGGGCACGGTGATGAATGCGCTGAAAGTCGCCCCCGGCTCCAGCTTTGCCGCATGGGGCGGCGGGGCGGTCGGCCTGTCGGGCGTGATGGCCGCCGCAGCTATCGGCGCGACCACGATCGTCGCCATCGATATCGTGCCATCGCGGCTCGAACTCGCCATGGAGCTCGGGGCAACCCACACGATCAACTCGAAGGAAGAAAACGCCGCTGAACGCGTCAAGGAAATCACCGGCGGCGGCGCGCATTCCGCGATGGATTCGACCGGCATCGCCGCGCTTGTCTCGGCCATGGTCTCCAGCTTGCGCCCCAGCGGCACGGCGGCTGTGGTCGGCGCGTCGAAGCCCGGCACGATGGCCGAAATCGACCTCGTCGACGTGATGCAAAGCTGCAAGCGGCTGATCGGCGTAGTGGAGGGCGACAGCGTGCCAACCACGCTGATCCCGGTGCTGGTCGATTTGCATATGTCGGGCAGGTTCCCGTTCGACAGGCTCGTCAAGTTCTACGACCTCGACCGCATCAATGAAGCGGCCGAGGACAGCGAAAAGGGCATCACGCTGAAACCCATCGTGCGCATGCCGCAGTAATCATTTTGAATTCAAGGAACTGAAAACATGAAGATACTCGTTATAGGTGCGACCGGCATGGTCGGTTCACGCATCACCTCCGAAGGTGCCGCACGCGGCCACGACATCATTGCCGCATCGCGCAAGGGCGATGCCAATGCGGGACCTCATGTCACGCCCATCGCGCTTGACATCAACGATGTGGATGCGCTGCGCGAGCAGGCCGCCAAGGTCGATCTGGTCGTCTCGGCTGTCAGCCCCCGCATCACCGGCGATGCGGTCGGCGATGCGCGCAAATTCACCAAGGCGCTGATCGAAGCGGTGGGCACTACGCGGCTGATTCAGGTCGGCGGCGCATCGTCATTGAACGCGCCCGACGGCAGCGCGCTGATCGACCACGCCCCGCCCGAATATCGCGCCGAGGCGCAGGCCATGCTGGCGGCGCATGACATGCTGGCCGCAAGCGACATCGACTGGACCGTGCAGGCCCCCGCGCTCACCATTGCGCCGGGCGAGCGCACCGGCAAGGCGCGGCTTGGCGACCGCACGGTGGTGATGGACGAAAACGGCGAAAGCACGATCAGCGCCGAGGATTTCGCGGTCGTCCTGCTAGACGAGGCAGAGAAGCCCGCGCACCGCCGCACGATCTATAACGCGGCCTATTGACCGCGCTACGCAAGGAGCGAGCCCGATGAGCAAGATCACCTTTGAAGAAACCATCGAATGGTTCAAATCGACCGACTATGCGGGACCCATCGGTCTGACGGTCAAATTTCCGGTCCCTGCCGAAAATGCCGATAAATTCCGCGATTTCCTCAACGACTACGCCCCTTATGTGGTGAAGGAAGAGGGCTGCATCGAATTCACATGGCACTGTGACTGGAAAGATCCCAATGCGTTCTGGCTGACCGAACGCTGGCAGTCGGCCAAAATCCTTCTGAAACATCTCGGTCCCGATTCACGGCCCGGAACGCCGTATGAGGGTGAGACGCCACTCAAGATCATGGCCGATCTTGGCGCGGCGCCCGATCCGGCAGCCATCTACCGCATGGGCCTGACAGACTGAAGCGGTGCGTCTGTGCGTAAAGCCATACCGGGAGCCACGCTAGATTCTGCTGACTGATAACTGAGCGCGTGGTCCGGGGCCGCGACGCATTCTCGGAAATCACCAGGTCGGCTGGTTTCGGGAAGGGCATAAACACGCAGGTACATTGAGCAAGTTTGGCCACGCTGCTCTGCTACCCAACCTCGGACCGCACGGGTCTAGAGTTTTCCGTCTTTCCCAAGACCGGTGGTCCGGTTTCACCGGCTGAGTTTGCCAGCAAGATCGGGGAATATTCCCGATCGCGCTGTGGGGTCGGTTTTCGGTTGGGAGTCTTGAAACCACTGGTCGGGATGACTGGATTCGAACCAGCGACCCCCACACCCCCAGTATGGTGCGCTACCAGGCTGCGCTACATCCCGAAACCAGTGGAGGCGGCCCTATAGGGCGCGTACCTGTGCAAGGCAAGCACAGTTAGAAGGCAATTCGTTGCCCCGGCACGGCAATGCTGCTAACCGCGCCGCACTTTCGCATGCGAGACGCGTCGGTCCGGTTGAACAGTCGGCAGGTGCCACCCAATTGCGGACCCGATAGAACTGAAATTTCCGACAGGTATTCCTTCGATGATCGATTTTCTTGCCGCCGCCGGAAGCGCTGCCGCAGAGCCGCCCGCATGGACTGGTTGGGTGCTGCCGCTGGGCATGCTGCTGATCTTGTGGTTTCTCATCCTGCGTCCGCAAATGCGCCAGCAGAAGCAACATCGTGAGCGTGTCGCCGGTCTCGCCAAGGGAGACGAAGTGGTGACCGCAGGCGGTCTCGTCGGCAAGATCACCAAGGTCGAAGACAATTTCGTCCATGTGGAGCTGGCCAAGGGCATCACGGTTAAGGCGGTCCGCAACACGATCGGCGAAGTGCTGTCCTCGCGCAGCAAGCCGGCTGCGAACGACTGAGGCGGGGACCCTTTTCTTCATGCTCGATTTTCCAACCTGGCGTAGGGTCTGGCTGTGGCTGGTCACGCTTATCTGCGTTGCCGCTGCACTGCCCTCGCTACTGTCGGCCACCAGCATCCGCTGGCCGGATGCCTTGCCCGATCCGATGGTCAATCTCGGCCTCGACCTTGCCGGCGGCAGCCATATCCTGCTCGAAGCCGATGCGTCGCAGGTCGCCGCGCAGCGGCTCGACAATATGGAAGAGAACGTGCGCAACACCATGCGCAGCGCGGAACCGCGGATCCGTATCGGGGACGTCTCGACCCGCGATGGCCGGCTGAGCTTCGTTCTCGACAACCCGTCCCAGATCGACCGTGCGCGCGAATTGCTGCTGCCGTCGATCAACGGCACCGGTCTCGTGCGTGAATGGGACATGGTCGTCGAAGACGGTAACCGCATGATCCTCACGCCCACGCAGGAAGGGATTGACCAGGCGGTCAGCGATGCGATGGAAAGCGCAATCGAGGTCGTGCGCAAGCGTATCGACGAACTCGGCACGCGCGAGCCGACCATTATCCGCCAGGGCGACACGCGCATTGTGGTGCAGGTTCCCGGCCTGCAGGATCCCGAGCAGCTCAAGGCTCTACTGGGCCAGACTGCCAAGCTGGAATTCAAGCTGGTCGATCAGAATGCGCTGCCGAGCGACGTCCAGCAGGGCCTCGCCCCGCCGGGATCGGAAATCTTCGCTTATGCCGAAACATCGGACTTCGCCGGTTCCTCGCTTGCCGTGCGCCGCCTGGGTGGTATCCGCGGCGACAACCTTACCGGCGCACAGCAAAGCTTCGATCCGCAGACCAACGAGCCCGTGGTCAATATCCAGTTCGACAGCGATGGCGGCCGCCGTTTCGCCAAGCTGACGACGGACAATGTCGGCAAGCCCTTTGCGATCATCCTCGACGAACAGGTGCTGTCGGCCCCGAATATCAACGAACCGATCCGTGGGGGCACGGCAATGATTTCGGGCGGCTTCTCGGTCGAGACGGCGAACCAACTGGCGATTTCGCTGCGGTCGGGCGCGCTGCCGGTCGATCTTGCGGTGATCGAAGAGCGCACGGTCGGCCCCGATCTCGGCGCGGACTCGATCAAGCGCGGCATGCTTGCCATGGCCCTGGGCTCGCTGCTGGTCATTGTGCTGATGATTGCCAGCTACGGCCGTTTCGGCGTCTATGCGACCGTCGCCCTGGTAATCAATGTGGCCATGCTGCTGGGCATCATGGCCGTGCTCAACACTACGCTGACACTGCCCGGTATCGCAGGTTTCGTGCTGACCATCGGTGCCGCAGTGGACGCAAATGTGCTGATCAACGAGCGCATTCGCGAAGAACGAAAACGCGGGCGAAGGGTAGTGGCCGCGGTCGAGAACGGCTACAAGGAGGCGAGCCGCGCCATCTACGATGCCAACGTCACCAACTTCATCGCCGGCGTGCTGCTGTTCCTGTTCGGCAGCGGCCCGGTGCGCGGATTTGCGGTGGTGCTGGTAATCGGCCTGTTCACCTCGGTCTTCACCGCCGTGACGCTGTCCCGGATGTGGGTGGCCGACTGGCTGCGCAAGGCCAAGCCCAAAGACATCGTGCTGTAAGGAGGGCGACGATATGAAACTGCTCAAGCTCGTCCCCGACGACACCAACATCAAGTTCCTGAAATGGCGCATTCCGTTCTTCGCAGTCAGCCTCCTGCTGATCGCAGCGAGCTGGGCGCTGGTCTTCACCAAGGGCCTCAATTACGGCGTCGATTTCGCCGGCGGCCTCGAGGTGCGGGCGACTTTCACCCAGAGCGCTGAAGCTCCCGTGGGCGAACTGCGCGAGCAGGTGGCCACGCTGGGATATGGCGATCCGGTGGTCCAGCGCTTCGGCGAGGACAACCAGGTTTCGATCCGCGTGCGGTTGCCCGACGAGGTGTCGGCCGACAAGGAAGCCGCGCAGGAAGCGGCAAACGAGATTGTCAGTACCCTGCAGGGCGAGTATTCCGATTTTCGCCTAGACGGTAACGACAACGTATCGGGCAAGGTATCCGGCGAATTCCGCGAAAAGGCGTTGCTGGCCCTGTTGGCGGCAATGCTGGCTATCGCGCTCTACATCTGGATCCGCTTCGAATGGCAGTTCGGCGTGGGTGCGTTGTTTGCGCTGTTCCACGACGTCAGCCTGACGATGGGCATGTTCGCGTTGTTCCAGATGGAATTCAGCCTGCAGATCATCGCCGCAATCCTGGCGATCATCGGCTATTCGCTGAACGACACGATCGTGGTTTACGACCGCATCCGCGAAAACTTGAAGAAGTTCCGCAAGATGCCGTTGCCGGAATTGCTCGACCTGTCGGTCAACGAGACGCTGGCGCGTACGGTCATGACCTCGCTCACGCTGCTTGTCGCGCTGATCCCGCTGCTGTTCTTTGGCCCGGCCAGCCTGTTCGGCATGGTCGCAGGCATCACGCTGGGTCTGTTCGTCGGTACCTACAGTTCGGTGTACATGGCGGCCCCGATCCTCGTCTGGCTGGGCGTGACCAGTGACAGCTTCGTGCCGACCGAAACCGTTCTCGACCAGCAGGAAAAGAAAGCTCGCGGCGTCGTCTAGACCAGCCGGTCGTAGTGATCGGCGAGCGCCCTGCCGTTCGCTTCCCAACTGAAACCGGCCACCGTCTCCGCTACCTTTTCGGGTGAGCGGGGACGGGCGGTGACGAGTTCGATCCCGTCCAGAACGGCGCGGCAATTTCGCCCCACGATCACCCCGGCGTCGGGTGAGGTAACCACTTCGCGGGCGCCGCCCGCATCGGTGATGACGAGGGGGGTGCCGCAAGCAAGCGCCTCGATCCAGGCATTGGCGAGGCCTTCGCTGAGCGAGGGTAGCACCATGGCGTCCGCCGCGGACAGGATCGGCGGCAGCATCGCGGGATCGAGGCTGCCAAGGAAGTGAACGCGATCCGCTACACCGACCTCTCTGGTCAGCGCTCGCAGGCTCGCCTCGTCTTCACCCTTGCCGATCAACAGCAAGCGCCCCTTGGGCAGGTGCGCGAGCGCCTTGATGACAAGGGCTTGCCCCTTGCGTTCGATCAGCGCGCCGACCGTAGCCAGCAGCCGCTCGTCCTTGGCGATGGGGATCGATAAAGTCTCGGCCAGTCGAGGGCGCAGTCCCACATGATCGAGCGGCCGGAACAGGTCACGATCAAGCCCGGTATAGTGGACTTGGATCTTCGCTCGCTCCATGCCGAGCGTTGCCATGTCGTCGGCCAACGCTTCGCTCACGGCCAGCACGCCGGAAGCGGCGCTTGCGGTACGCAACAAGGCCTTGCGCCCGTATCCGCGTGCGCCCCAATGATGGATATCGGCTCCACGTGCCTTGACGGCGAATGGCAGCCCAAGCTCGCGTGCGACAATCATCGCTGCCGGGCCGTCCGGATAGAAGAATTGCGCGTCGACGAGATCGAACGGCGCTTCCGCATGGAGACGCCGCGCTAGCGGCAATATCGCTTTGGCGATCAGCTTCGGGTTGAGCCGCCCGCCGAATTTCGGGATCAGGCGAAAGACCGGACGATGGATGACGATGCCGAAATCATGACCGTCTTCCGCTGCTTTGGCCAATTGCCGGTAGCGCCCGAAGCCGACCGGCGGCAGGCCGATCGGATTGACGACTGTAACGTCCCAATGCGTGTAACGCTGAAGTGCGCCGAGCGATCGGGCCACGAAGATTCCGAAGCGGGGGTGGGCGGAATTGGGAAACAGCGTCGAAAGCGACAGGACGCGACGGGTCTTGCCCGCGCTCACAGGGTGCGGACCAGCATTTCAGCGACGGCGATCCAGGGCGCATCCTTGATCACGTCCTGTTTCTGTCCCTGACCTGGGGGAAGAATGCCAAGCAGGTCGCCTTGCCGGTCGATCAATCGTCCGAAGACGAACCGGCCACCCTTCCGGGGAACGAGCACATCGCGATTGATCGCGCGGCCCGCCTGATCCGGGTCGAGCTGGCGCAGCCAGAGCTGATCGCCAGGACGATACTCGCCATGCGGATAGTCGATGTCGAGCACCATCAGCACACCATCGCCCGCCAGATCGGTGGACGGGATCGCGTCGCGCGTGGCAGCCAGTGCCTCCGCCCCATCCTTTACGAGTGTCGCCACGACCTGCGGATGGCCGGCCTTCTCGCTACGGACGAGCATTTCGGGGTCGACATCGAGCGCGGCGGCGATGCGTTCCATCCAGTTCAAGGACAGGTTGCGCATACCGGTTTCAAGCCGCCCGACCGTCTGCGGAGTGGTCGGCGGAACGCAGGCCTCGGCGAGGTCGGCGAGGGTCATACCCTTCTGCTTGCGGATGCCGCGTATGCGATTGATCACTCGGTCACTCCCCACTGATAACCGATTTGGTTTTTTCTCTTTCCTACATGAACCGCCGAGGCGCAAGGCAAAACTTTTCAGTCAGGAGATACAGATGCCCCGCAAACTCGCCGAACGAGAACTCACCGAAGAAGGACCGCGCCGCAGTGGCACTGCTGCGCGCAAACGCCGCAGTGTGACGGTAAACCTTGCCGAGTGCCCGCTCACCTGGCTGCATGCGCGTGGGCATCTTACCGATCGCCAGTTCGATGCGGGTGAACGACTGCGTGCCGACTACGAGCGCGCCCAACTGGCCCGTTCGATCACGATGCGCTGGGATCCGGTGCGGGTCGACAATGGTCATAGCGATCACGATCTCACCACATCGGAACGCCAGATTGCGGCAAAGGATCGCTTCGATGGAGCAATGGCGGAGGCGGGGCCGGGGCTGCGCGACATTCTGTGGCGTATCGCCTGTGCGGGCGAGGGGCTGCCGGCGGCGGAAAAGGCGCTCGAATGGCCTGCCCGCAGCGGCAAGCTGGTGCTCAAGCTGGCGCTGGACCGGGTCGCGCATTTCTACCGGATCGTTTGAGGTTCAGGACTGTGTCAACTGCGTCAACTTCGTTTCGATTCCGCGCCGACAAGCTGAACAACACGCTGTCTCAGCTGCGGAATCGTTTCCGCTTCGAACCAGGGATTTTTGCGCATCCAGATCGCCGCGCGCCAGGCGGGGTGCGGTAGCGGCAGGAAGCAGGGCAAAAACTTGCGGAAATTGCGCACGCGTTCGGTCATCGAGAGTTTGCGCGCCTCAGGCAGATAGCGTGCCTGCGCGTAGGTGCCGACAAGCAGGGTCAGCCGGTTTTCCGGCAACATGTCGAGAATGCGATCGTGCCATTGCGGCGCGCATTCGGGGCGGGGCGGTTTGTCGCCTCCGCTGGCCTTGCCGGGATAGCAGAAGCCCATTGGCACCAGTGCCACGCGGGCCGGATCGTACATCTGCTCCTTGGTCAGACCGGTCCAGTCGCGCAGCCGGTCGCCGCTGGCATCGTCCCACGGAATGCCGCTTTCGTGGACCTTCGAACCTGGCGCCTGCCCGATGATAAGCAGTCGCGCGGTGGGCGAGAAACTGACAACCGGCCGAACGCCATGCGGGAGATGATCGGCACAGATCCGGCAGGCCGCGATCTCGGCCGGCAGGCTCATCCCTCGACCAGTTCGGCAAGCGCCAGCCAGCGCTCCTCCGCCGCATCCTTCTCGCTGCGGGCATTTTCGATACCCTTGGAAATATTGGCGAATTTCTGCGGGTCGGCTGTATAGAGGCCGGGATCGGAGAGGATTTCCTCGCCCTTGGCGATCGCCGTTTCAAGTTCCTCGATCCGCGACGGGAGCAGCTCGTAATCGCGCTGGTCTTTGTAGGACAGCTTGGTCGATTTGGGCGGGGGAGGGGGCGGGGCGGGCTTGTCAGGTGCCTTCTCGGCCCTTGCCTTGCCTGCGACGGGCTGACGGCGCTTGGTCTCCCAGTCCTCGTAACCGCCCGCGACCACGTCCACCTTGCCCGTCCCGTCAAGGCCGAGCGTGATGGTGACGGTGCGGTCGAGGAAGTCGCGGTCGTGGCTGACGATCAGCACGGTGCCTTCGTAATCGGCGATGACCTCTTGCAGCAGGTCGAGCGTCTCGAGATCGAGATCGTTGGTCGGCTCGTCGAGCACGAGCAGGTTGGATGCCTTGGCAAATTCGCGCGCCAGCAGCAGACGCGACCGTTCGCCGCCCGACAATACCCCGACCTTCATATCGACGATCTTCGGATCGAAGAGGAAGTCCTTGAGATAGGCCTGCACATGCTTGCGGTTGCCGCGCACGTCGATCCAGTCGCCGCCCTCGGCCAGCACCTGCCGCACGGTCTTGTCCGCGGTAAGGAGCTGGCGCTGCTGGTCGATCATCACACCGGTCAGCGTCTTGGCGATCTCCACCGTGCCGCTGTCGGGTTCGAGTTCGCCGGTGAGCATCTTCAAGAGCGTGGTCTTTCCCGCGCCATTGGCACCCACGATTCCGATCCGGTCGCCGCGCTGAATGCGCAGGCTGAACGGCCTGATGATCGCGCGCTCGCCATAAGATTTGGCGATGTCTTGCGCGACGATGACCGACTTGGACTTGAAGTCTTCTTCGGTCGCCAGCTTGAGCTTGGCGGTGCCCGCAGCACTGATCATCGAGGCGCGCTGCGCGCGCATCTGCCACAACTTCTCGAGCCGTCCCTGATTGCGCTTGCGCCGCGCAGTCACCCCGCGTTCGAGCCAGTGCGCCTCCAGCTTGAGCTTGGCGTCGAGCTTTTCCGCGGCGCGCGCTTCCTCGGCATAGACCTGTTCTTCCCACGCCTCGTAACCGCCGAAACCTACCTCCTTGCGTCGCAGGTTCCCGCGGTCGAGCCACAGGGTCGAGCGCGTGAGCCGCTTGAGGAAAGTCCGGTCGTGACTGATGACCAGAAACGCACCGCGATAGCGGTCGAGCCAGCTTTCCAGCCAGTCGATCGCGCCAAGGTCCAGGTGATTGGTCGGCTCGTCCATCAGCAGCAGGTCCGGATCCTGCGCCAGCGCGCGGGCAATGGCGGCGCGGCGCTTCTCGCCGCCGCTCGCGCCTTTCGTTTCGCGGCTCATGTCGATGCCGAGCTGGCCGGCAATGGCCTCGACCTCATGCTCCTGCGGCGCGTGGTCGCCCGCCAGCGCCCAGTCCATCAGCGTCGCATGGCCGGTGAGGTCGGGGTCCTGTTCGAGCAGCACGATACGCATGCCCGGCTTGGTCTTGCGCATGCCGCTATCGGTTTCGACCCGGCCGTCGATCATGCGGAACAGCGTGGTCTTGCCCACGCCGTTCCGCCCGATCAGCGCGATCCGGTCGCGCGGACCGATATGCAGGTCGAGCGGGTCGTGGTCCGGCCCGCCGAACAGCCATTTGCCGCCCTGCTGCAGGGCCATGCCTTCTAGGCTTAGGATGGGGGGCTGTGCCATAGGCCGGGCGAGGTAATCGCGCCGAGGCGGTCCGGCAAGTCTTCACCTCCGCGGTCATTGCGGGGAGCCGGAGGCGACGCGGCAATTCATGGCTCTGAGCCCGATATGGCAATTCGGTTAGAGAAAGCGAATGATGGGTTGCCGCGCCCACCCCGCGGGCGGGCTCGCAATGACTTAGTTGGCGCGAATGGCGCGTTGTTCCTCCGCCATGCGGGCGACATCGGCGAGCAGCTGGTGTGCGTCGTAGACGATGCCGTCCTTGACGGTCCAGCGCACGCCGCCGACCTGCTCGACCGCCCCGGTTTCGTAGTTGAGGCGCGTGTGACCGGTGCCGTACAGCACCTTGAGATTGGCGAGCGGATTTTCCGGTACGATGACGAGGTCGGCCAACTGACCTACGGCGATACGACCCATGGGCGGTTCCTGCCCGCGCGGTTCGTAGATTTCGCGCGCACCGTCCACGGTCGCGGCGCGGATAACGGCGAGCGGAGACAGCCCTGCCTCGCGCAGCATCTCAAGCTCGCCGATATAGGCGAAGCCCCAAGTCTGATAGATATAGCCCGGATCGGAGCCTGCCGTGATTCTGCCGCCGCGCTCGTGGAAATCCTTCGTCAGCGCAAACCATTTGGCGTAGAAATTGCGCCAAGCCACCTCGTCCTCGGTGCTCCAGTCCTTGTAATAGCTGCCATGATTGGTGGCGCTGGGGGCGTAGAAATCCATCAGCGACGGGATGGTATATTCCGCGTGCCAGTCCCGATTCCGCGCCGCCATCACGTCGCGGCTCGCGGAGTAGATGTTGAAGGTTGGGCTCAGCGTGACGCCGCTATCGACCAGAAAATCGACATAGTCGTTCCACTTCTCGCTTCCCGGCTCGACCGCTTGCGGAGCAAGCCGCGCCACCCAGGCGAAACGGGACTGCTCGTCGAAATAATTATAGTCCTCGGGATAGTAGGGCAGCCCATCCTTAAGCAGGCTTTCGAAATGGCCGTAGAAGTGCGTGACCCCGCCAAGGCCGAGTTCGGCTGCTTTGCGGGCGTTGACTTCGGCGACGCCCGTTTGCGCGAGGTGGGCGACAGTGCCCATCTGCTGCTGCTTCGCCTCGTCCAGGGCAGCACCCAGCACTTCCGGCGTGGCAGAGTTGAAGAACTTGATTCCCCAATAACCCTGCGTCTTGGCCCAGCGCACCCATTCGCGCGCCAGGGCGGGGGTGTCAGGGCTTCCGCCATCCCATTTATCTCCAAAGACGGCATAGGGGATCAGCCGCGGGGCGACGATGGTGTTGGCGGCGCTACGGCTGGCATCGGACAAGTCGGGCGTGCCGGGACCGAAATAGAAGCTTACGCCGCGAACGGTCGTAACACCGTGCGCAAGCCAGAGCTTGTAACCGTAAGAGGGCTGGGCCGCCTTGTCGGGATCGCCATTGTGGCCATGGGTATCGACGAAGCCGGGCAGGACATACATGCCCTGCGCATCCACTACGCGCTGCGCCGCCTGTGCCTCCGCCGTCGGCGCTCCACCCGGGTAGAGCGCGGCGATGCGATTGCCTTCGACCAGGATATCGACCGGCCCGGCAGGCGGCGCGCCGCTACCCTCGATCACTGTAGCCCCGCGGATCAGCAGTTTGCCGAAGGGTCCTTCGCCCTCGTTGCCGGCGCGCGCGGGCACCGGTTCCATTTGTGCGGCAACCGGTGGCGCCCCGATTGCGACCAATGCAGCTAGCGCGAGTTTCCAGGCTTTCATGTCTTCCCCCTTGTGCAACAGTCAGGGCTAGCGCGTTGTGCCGACCAAGAAAAGTGGGCAGACGATCGTTCAGCAAGCCGCAAAGCCGCACTGCAGATAGTGCGCGCGACGTATGAGGAGTAACCCATGATCCGTTTCGCGATTCCCGCCCTGGCAGCCGCTACAATTGCCTCGAATTCGCATGCCGCAGAGGTTCAGATCCAGTCGCAGGGCCCGGTCGTCGAACTTTCCGTGAGCGAAACCGTCGATGCCAAGCCCGATACCGTCAACATCAACGCTGGTGTGACCAGTCAGGCTGGCACTGCGGTCGAAGCCATGCGCCTGAATGCGCAGGAAATGACTGCCGTGATCGATCGCATAACGGCGCTCGGTATCGATGGCGACGATATCCAGACGAGCGGGATTAATCTGGGCGCGCAGTACGATTACGATCAGGCCACGCGTCGTCAGGTCTTTCGCGGATACCAGGCTTCGAACCGGGTGAATGTGACGCTACGGCAAGTGCCGCGGGCGGGTGAGGTGCTAGACGCCCTCGTTGCGGCCGGAGCGACCGATATCGGCGGCCCCAGCTTCTCCCTCGACGATGACACCTCGGCTAGGGCGCAAGCCCGTAGGGCCGCTTTCGACAAAGCGCGGACCCAGGCCGAAGAGTATGCGCGCTGGTCCGGTTTTTCCGGAGTCCGTCTACTTGAAGTCAACGAGTCAATCATGCCCGGCCAACCAGCCCCCTTTCTGGAGTCGAAGGCTCGGCAGACCATGGACGCCGCCGCTGCCCCGACGCCGGTCGAACCCGGACTTGTCGGCACCATGGTGTCGTTGACGGTCAAATTCGAGATGACGCGATAGGGCTGAACCGGCGCACTGGGCGGTATTCACATCTTGTTCAATGCCTGGGGGCTAGGCAAGTCAGCATCATGAAGCATGCTGTTGCATTCTTGCTGGCCTTCGGGCTCGTTGTCGGTCCGGTACTGTCCGAGCCCGCCTTCGCGCAGCGCCGGTCCGAACAGGGCGAAGCGCGGCGCGAGATGAATGCCGGCAACATTCTTCGTCTGCGCGATATCGAAGCGCGGATATTGCCGACGATGAAGGGCGCCGAATATCTCGGCCCGGCCTACGACCCGACAGCCATGGCTTATCGTCTCAAGTTCATCGAAGATGGCCGCGTGATGTATGTCGATGTCGATGCGCGCACCGGCAAGGTATTGCGGCGCAGCCGCTGATCGTCGGGCATAGCGTGGTGAGGGAAACTCCGTTCAGGTTGACGCGTTCATCTACATGAACGAAACGCTTAGCGAACTATCCGAGGACGGACATCTATGAGGATACTGATCGTCGAGGACGAGCCTACGCTCGGCCTGCAACTCAAATCGACGCTCGAGCAGAACGGTTATGCTGTTGACCTTTCCACCGATGGCGAGGACGGCCACTTTCTCGGCAGTACCGAGGATTACGATGCGGTCATCCTCGATCTCGGCCTGCCCGAGATCGACGGCCTGACCGTGCTCGGGATGTGGCGCAAGGAGGGACGCAAGTTCCCGGTGCTGGTGCTGACCGCGCGCGACAGTTGGAGCGACAAGGTGGCAGGTCTCGATGCAGGCGCCGACGATTACCTCGCCAAGCCATTCCAGACCGAAGAGCTGATCGCGCGCCTGCGCGCGCTCATTCGTCGCGCTTCGGGCAACACGTCCAGCGAACTGACCGCCGGGGACGTACGCCTCGACACTCGGTCGGGCCGCGTCACGCTGAACGGCGAACCCGTCAAGCTGACCGCGCAGGAATACAAGTTGCTGAGCTACCTGATGCACCACAAGGGCAAGGTGGTCAGCCGCACCGAACTGATCGAGCATATCTACGATCAGGATTTCGACCGCGATTCGAATACGATCGAGGTTTTTGTCACGCGCATTCGCAAGAAACTGGGCGCTGACGTGATTACGACGATCCGTGGACTCGGTTACAGCCTCGACGACCCCGCCGACCAGCCGCGCGCCTGACGATGATGGCAGCGACGCCGCGGCGGCCGGGGGCATCCGGTCGATCGCTGTGTCTGCCGACGGTCCGGTAACGGTGGCGAAGCCGCCGGAGAGACGCAGTCTTGCGCGGCGGATGATGGTGATCGCCGCCTTGTGGATAGGCATACTGCTGCTCGGCGGCGGTTTCGCGCTCGACCGAACGCTGGTGCGGCTGGTCGAGGACAATTTCGACGAACAACTCGAATACGTGCAGACGGCACTGATCTCTTCTGCCGAGATAGACAGTTTCGGCGATGTGCAATTGTATCGTTCGCTAGGCGACCAGCGTTTTCTCGAACCCAATAGCGGCGTCTACTGGCAGGTTTCCGGAGAGGGGCATCAGCCTTTCCCAAGTCGCAGCCTGTGGGACCGCAGTCTCGCGCTGCAGGGCGATCATGTCGATACGGATCCGCATTTCTACGATTCCGATCAGTTCGCAAACGAGCCCCTGCGCATTGTCGAGCGGACCGTCATTCTGCCCGACAGCGACACCAGATGGACGTTCGCCGTGGCCTCGGCGCGTGGAGAACTTGACTATCAGATCAGCCGCATCCGCTCGATTCTTATCTGGAGTTTCGCTGCGCTGGGGCTGGGGTTAATGACCCTTGCAGTGCTGCAAAGCTGGTATGGCCTTTCGCCTCTGCGCCGCGTGCGAAACGCCATACAGGTCATGCGGAACGAAGGGGCCAACCGGATCAAGGAACCTTTGCCGCTCGAGGTCGAACCACTGGTCGAGGAAATAAATGCGCTGCTGGCGCATACCGAACAACAGGCGGAGGAGGCGCGGATGCATGCCGGCAACCTCGCGCATGCGCTGAAGACGCCGCTCACGGTTCTGACCAACGCCGCGACTGCGCATGACCCCAAGCTGTCCGATCTGGTCTGCCGGGAAACAAAAACGATGCAGCGCCACGTCGAACATCATCTTGCGCGGGCCCGCGCGGTAGGTCGCCGGGCCAGTGGCCATTCCAGGGCCGAGGTCTGGCCCAGCGCAGAAAGCGTGTTGCGGGCGGTCACGCGCATCTACGACGAAACGCGTTTCGATCTCGATGGCAACCGCAGCGCCGCTGTTTCGATCGAACGTCAGGATCTCGACGAAATTCTCGGCAATCTGATCGAGAACGCTGCCAAATATGGCGGCGGAAGCGTGTTCGTGACCATTGATGCAGAACGGACTTCGGACAAATGCGTTATCTGGATCGAGGATGACGGCATGGGCATTCCAGAGGCCGAACGCACGCGCATATTCGACCGCGGGGCACGTCTCGATACCGGCAAGCCTGGGACCGGACTGGGCCTCGCTATCGTCCGCGATGTGGCGGAAATCTATGGCGGTACGGTCGAATTGGGCGAAAGCGAGGATCTGGGGGGGCTTCTCGTCGAGCTTACGCTGCCCCGAAGTTCGATCTGACGCCGATCAGCGCGAGGCCGCCTGTTCGTGGTGGCGGATCACCTCGTCGATGATGAAGCGCAGGAATTTCTCGCTGAACTCCGGATCGAGTTCGCTTTCTTCCGCCAGCCTGCGCAGCCGCGCGATCTGTTCCTGCTCGCGCGCGGGGTCGGCCGGGGGCAGTGTGACCTTGGCTTTGTATTCCCCCACCGCCTGAGTGATCCGGAAACGCTCGGCCAGCATGTGGATCAGAGCGGCATCGATATTGTCGATGCTCTTGCGAAAACCCGCAAGGACGCGGTCGGGCTTGGTCGAGCTGGTCATGCGATCAGGCTAACGATAATTCCCGTCTTGCCAAGAAAGCTTGGGCAGACCATGGCCAAGCCGAAATGTCTGCCGACGTAATCCCCCTGAAGCGCAAGGAGCCGGAAGGCTCGATCGAACCCATGCTGGCGCTGACCGCCAATGGCATGAATCAGGTCAACCAGGTCATCCTCGAACGGATGCAGAGCGAAGTGCCGCTGATCCCGGCCTTGGCGGGTCACCTGATTTCGGGCGGCGGCAAGCGGCTGCGCCCGATGCTCACGCTCGCGGGTGCGGAACTGGTCGGTTACAGCGGGACGCGCCACTATAAGCTCGCCGCTGCGGTGGAGTTCATTCACACTGCCACCTTGCTGCATGACGATGTCGTCGATGGCAGCGATCTGCGGCGCGGGAAGGCGGCCGCCAATATCATCTATGGCAATCCGGCGACCGTGCTCGTCGGCGATTTCCTGTTCAGCCGGTCGTTCGAATTGATGACCGAGGATGGCAGCCTCAAGGTCCTCAAGATCCTTTCCGGCGCCAGCGCGATCATTGCCGAAGGCGAGGTCGACCAGCTGACCGCGCAGCGCAAGATCGACACCAGCGAACAGCGCTATCTCCAGATCATCCGCGCCAAGACCGCGGCGCTGTTTGCTGCCGCAAGCCGGATCGCCGCCGTGGTCGCCGAATGTGACGATGAGCAGGAACAGGCGCTCGACGAATATGGACGCAACCTCGGGGTTGCCTTCCAGCTCGTCGACGACGCGCTCGACTACGATTCCAACGCGGCCGCTATGGGGAAGGATCGGGGCGACGATTTCCGCGAAGGCAAGATGACCTTGCCCGTCATTCTGGCCTTTGCCCGTGGGAGCGAGGAAGAGCGCGAATTCTGGAAGGCGGCGATTGGCGGTTTCCGCACGAGCGACGACGATCTGGAACACGCAATCGCGCTGATCGACCGCCACAATGCGGTTGCCGACACCAAGGCCCGCGCGCGGCATTTCGCCCAGAGGGCGATTGATGCGCTGTCGATATTTCCAGATGGCAGGGCACGTCGGGCAATGACTCAGGCTGCGCTTTTCGCGGTAGCGCGGGGGTATTGAATAGATCACATCATCCGCGCGAGAGCTGGGATCGCCAGCGGCTTGACGGTTCATTTGACACCGATCCGAGCTTTCACAGGGATGACGACGTGATAGGGCGCCCTCGTGAGTTACGATCTACCGATCTATTCCGTTCTGCCCGATCTGCTCGCGGCTTTGCGCAAGCAGACCGGTGCAGTGCTCGTCGCGCCTCCGGGAGCAGGTAAGACAACGGCAGTTGCCCCGGCGCTGATCGGCGAAGAATGGTGCACCGGCACGATCATCCTGACCTCGCCGCGAAGGGTTGCCGCGCGCGCAGCGGCCGAAAGGATGGCAGAAATGCTGGGCGAAAAACCCGGCGAAACTATCGGCTATCTCACCCGCCTCGACAGCAAGCGGTCGTCTCGAACACAGGTGCTGGTGGTGACCGAGGCGATCTTCGTCAATACGATCCTCGCCGATCCGGAGCTTACAGGCATTTCCGCAGTGCTGTTCGACGAGGCGCATGAACGGCATCTCGACAGTGACCTCGGCCTGGCTCTTGCGCTGGAAAGCCGCGGAGTGCTGCGCGAGGATCTGCGTGTGCTGGTCATGTCGGCGACCATCGACGGGGCGCGTTTCGCCCAGCTGCTGGGCCAAGACACGGCCATCGTCGAAAGCGAGGGCGGGGCGTATCCCCTGCGGATCGAATGGCTCGGCTCGTCGCCGCAATTGCCGGTGGAAGATGCCGTGGCGCAGGCCGTCGCCACCGCTTGGCGAGAGGAAGATGGCGACATTCTTGCCTTCTTGCCCGGTGTGCGCGAGATCGAACGCGTGCGAGAGCGGTTGGAAACGCGCCTGCCTTCCGCCCTCACGCTTCCGCTACATGGACAGGTCGATCCGGCGGGCCAGCGGGCTGCGATCCGGCGCGATCCCGCGGGCCACCGGCGGATCGTACTGGCGACTGCCATTGCCGAAACATCGCTGACCCTCGACGGTGTAACGGTGGTGGTCGATGCCGGACTCTCGCGGCGTGCCGAATTCGACCGCGCGGCGGGCACCACGCATCTCGTGACCCATCGCGCCAGCCAGGCCGCCGCGGCGCAGCGTGCCGGGCGTGCCGCGCGTCAGGGCCCGGGTGTTGCCTATCGCCTGTGGGAAGAGGGCGGGCACGGCGGGCGGCAGCCTTACGATCCGCCCGAAATGGTCACCGCCGACCTCGCGCCCCTGGTGCTGGGCCTTGCGCAATGGGGTACGGTCGATCCCGCTAGCCTCCAATGGCTCGATCCGCCGCCTGTCGCATCGGTTTCCGCCGCACGCTCCACGCTGGAGGCGCTGGGCGCGCTCGATAGCGAGGGGCGCATCACTGCGCGCGGTGAGCAATTGGCCGGGCTCCCGCTCGACCCGCGGGGCGCGGCAACCATCCTGTTCGGGGCCGGGCACGGGGCAGAGGCGCAGGCGGCACAGATTGCGCTGCTGCTCCAGGAGCGCGGGCTTGGTGGGCGTGGGGAAGATCTCGAAGCGCGCCTGTCGCGCTGGAAAGCCGACCGCAGCGCGCGGGCCGAGGCGAGCCGCAAACTGGCTGGCAGATGGGCGAGATCGGCGCGGGGGCTTATCGGGGCCCAGGCCGCGCAAAACGGGGACGAACCACCTCTTGGTATTCTCCTCGCCGCAGGACGTCCCGAGTTTATCGCCAAACGCCGCGATGCCAGTGGGGAAAACTGGATCGCCGCCGGAGGCAGGGGGTTCGTACTCGATACCGCATCGCCACTGGCCCGCGCGCAATTTCTCGTCGTCGGCGATGCGCAGGGACAGGCAAAAGGGGCGCGAATTACTGCTGCCATTGCTCTCGAGGAAGCCGATCTCGAGCGCTGGCTGCCGGATCGAATAGAACGCCGACAGGTGTTGCGGTGGACGGGCGATCGGGTGGAGGCGCTGCTCGAACGCAGGCTGGGTGCCATCACTCTGGCGCGGGGACCGGATCCGACGCCCGATGCCCAGGCGATTGTGGACATGCTTGTGGATAAAGCACTGGAAAACCCGGCAGAACTCCTTCCGGCAGAATTGCTTGCGCGCGCAAGCTATGCCGGTGTCGAAGGGCTGGCGAGCGTCGGGCTGGCCCAAACGGCCGATCTCTGGCTCGCGCCTCTACTGCAGGGGCGGCGCGATCTGAACCTACCCAAGGGCAAGCTTGTCGATGCCTTGCTGGGCCAGCTCGACTGGGACAGCCGCCAGCGGCTCGACCGGCTGGCGCCGCGCGAATTCACCTCGCCCGCCGGAACTACGCACCGAATAGACTACACCGGCGACGATACGCCGAGCGTCGAGGTGCGCGTGCAGGCGCTGTTCGGGCTCGAGCGCCATCCCGTGGTGGGCGACACACCGCTCTTGCTCAAGCTCACCAGCCCTGCCGGACGGCCGATCCAGTCGACCCGCGACCTACCCGGCTTTTGGCGCGGTAGCTGGACCGATGTGCGCAAGGACATGAAGGGTCGCTATCCCAAACACCGCTGGCCTGAGGAACCTTGGGCGGAAAAGCCGAGTTTGAAGACGAAGAACGCCTTTTCACGCTCGGAAGGTTGAATTACAGGGCTGTTCATGACCGCGAGAATCTACCAGCGACCGAAAAACGCGATGCAGTCGGGCAAGGCCCGCACCGATGAATGGGTGCTCGAATTCGAGCAGTCCGAAGCACGCCGCGCCGATCCGCTGATGGGCTGGACCGGCAGCAGCGACACTCAGGCGCAGGTTCAGTTGAATTTTCCCACGAAGGATGAGGCCAGAGCCTATGCCGAGAAATACGGCATTGCCGCGCGCGTCTACGCAACGCCGCCTAAAGGTCTCAAGCTGCAGGCTTACGCCGACAATTTTCGGTAATTGATTTTTTGACTACCCGGCGCCATATGGCGCGCCGGGAGTCGGTCGGACGTTTGCGTTCGCTCACCGGGTCAGGTCCGGAAGGAAGCAGCCCAGGTGGATTGCGGCGGGTCGGTCGGCTCCTCTTTCACCCACAATTCGTGCTCATGGCAGCATGACATTCGCGCCTTCAGCGCCTACCTAAACCTGTATGGGTGATTCACCGGACAATCCAGACGGCCTCCCGTGGGAGAGCGCGGCCGACGAGGCTGACGCACCGAGCGCGGCGGAACTCGAGGATGCCGGACAGGAATCGATGTTCGGTGCCGACCAGCCCCGTTCGGCGGCCGATCATACGCTCGATCCGCACGTTTCTGCACCTTCGGACCCGGCTCAGCCCTATCGCGTGCTGGCGCGGAAATATCGCCCGCAGACCTTTGCCGAACTCATCGGACAAGAAGCGATGGTGCGCACTTTGGCCAACGCCATTGCCCGCGACCGGCTGGCTCACGCCTTTCTGATGACGGGGGTGCGCGGGGTCGGGAAGACCTCCACCGCGCGGCTTATCGCCAAGGCCCTGAACTGCATTGGGCCAGACGGAAATGGCGGCCCGACGATAAGCCCCTGCGGCGTGTGCGAGCCTTGCCGCGCCATCGCGGAAGGCCGCCATATCGACGTGATCGAAATGGACGCGGCATCGCATACCGGTGTCGACGACGTGCGCGAGATCATCGAAGCGGTGCGCTACGTCGCCGTATCGGCGCGCTACAAGATCTACATCATCGACGAAGTCCACATGCTCTCCCGCAATGCTTTCAATGCCTTGCTGAAGACACTTGAGGAACCGCCGGCGCATGTGAAATTCCTCTTCGCGACCACCGAGGTAGAGAAGCTCCCGGTCACCGTGCTCAGCCGCACCCAGCGGTTCGATCTCCGGCGCATCCCGGTCGAAATGCTCGAAAGCCACTTTGCCGAGATCTGCCGCAAGGAAGGCGTCGAGGCCGATCCCGAGGCGCTTCACATCGTCGCCAACGCTGCCGAAGGGTCGGTTCGCGATGGTCTCTCGATTCTCGATCAGGCAATCGCGCATGCCGATCTCGATACCGAGGGCAAGGTCACTGCCGCGCGCGTTCGCGACATGCTCGGTCTCGCCGACAAGGGCGCGCAGCGCAGGCTGTTCGGCCACATCCTGGAGGGCGAGGGTAAGGCACTGCTCGAGGCGATCGACGAACAATATGCTCTTGGAGTCGAGCCTCTGGCATTGATGCGGGCGCAGATGGACCTCGCGCACCGCATCACGGTCGCGCAAGTGTCCAGCGGCGAGCCCGAGGGGGCGAGCGCAGACGAACGCGAGCAATTGGCCGAGTGGTCGGGGCGGCTTCCAGCAGGCCAGCTTCACCGTCTCTGGCAGCTATTCCTGAAGGCCCACGAAGAGGTCCGCCTCGCACCCGATCCACTGGTCGCGCTCCGCATGGCATTGCTGCGCACGCTCCATGCCGGGCAGTTGCCGGATCCGGGCAAGCTGGCGAAGAGGATCGAGGCACTGGCCGAAGCTGGCCCCGCACTCGCACCGAGATCCGCAGAAGGAGTTGCCGAACCTGCCGCTGCGCCGCAAGCTTCTCTGGACTGGCAGGAAATGGTCGATGCGATCGATAATTCGGGCCTGATGCAGGAAGCGAGTATCATGCGCCTTCAGGTCCGGGTGGTCGAACTGTCCGATGGCATGCTTCGCTATGGTCGCGATGCCAAGTTTTCGGACGACATAGCGCCCGTTCTGAGAGAAGCGCTGCACCGGCATACGGGCAAACGTTGGTCGGTGGAGGAAATCGGCGGAGGCGCCGGTTCTCCGTCGTTGGTGGAAGTACAGGAGGCCGAGCGCGAAGCGGCAGCCGCCGCGACCCGTGCGCATCCGCTTGTGAAGGCCGCTTTGGATGCTTTCCCGAATGCCGAATTGATCGATGATGGCGGCGCACCCCCCCAACGCCGCGAAGTACCTTGGAGTAGAAAAGCATGAATATGGAAGAGATGCTCGCGCAGGCTCAGAAGGCTGCCGAAACAATCCAGAAGCAGATGGGCGATGCTCAGGCCAAGCTAGACGAGATCGAGGTCGAGGGTACGGCTGGCGGAGGACTCGTCAAGGTTCGCGCAACCGCGCGTGGCCGCATCCTTGGTGTCGCGATCGACGAAAGCATGATGAAGCCTGAAGAAAAGCAGATGGTCGAGGATCTTGTCACTGCCGCGTTCAACGACGCCCGCGACCGCGCAGATCGCGTATCGGCCGAGGAGATGGCGAAAATCCAGCAGGGCGTGGGCCTGCCGCCGGGCTTCAAACTTCCCGGGATGTAGCGTCGGGCATCGCATATGACGACCGCGCGTTGCAACGGCCGTTCAAGTGGGCATCCGAGGAAGTTGGCCGGGATCGTGAAAGCGCTGTTAACAACACATTAGGTGATTGGGCGTAGACGGTTAAGTCCAACTATCGTCGAGCCCAAAGTGAAGCGCGAATTACTTCTCACCTCCGTTGCAGCGTTTGCGTTCACGGGTTCTTCGTCTGCCAGCGCGCAGGCGACACTAACCCCGACGGTGGAGGTCATCGACGGTTGTACGGTACTTACAGCCGAAATGTTTTTCGATGTCAGCGCCGGAGCAGGGGCAGGACCGATCGATAGCAGCGCCCGAATAGACATCGAATGCACGCGTCTCGCGATCTATCGGGTCGATATGAATTTGGGGAGCAACGCTGCTGGCACACAGCGGAGAATGCGAAACCCTTCAGGTGACGTCATTCCCTATGGAATTTATCGCAACGCTGCCAGAACACAGACTTGGGGCAGTGGTTGGGGCAGCGCGCCTTGGGGCCTCGCGCTTGGGTTGGGGCGAGCAAGCCTGACCGCATATGGCAGGATCAACTCGGTCCCGGCCAATCTGTCTCCCGGTGTCTACGAGGATATCGTAACAGTCAGCATTACGTTCTGACGTTCAGGAATATGCACGTCCTCTGCGTTGTAAAGCAGTCGCAGTTACCCTAGCGGGGATGGGGGCTTCCCAGACGTGCTGTTCGGCATCGCCGCAGCACGCGCCCGCGATATAGCTGAAGTCTGCGCTTGGCGATCAGCCTCATCCACATGACTTTTGTCCGTGGCGTTGCGGAGTTGGGTGGGCCTCACCATATTCCTCGGGAACGGTCTTTCCAGACCCCGAACGGAATTGATTGATGACCCAGACTTATCCCCTTCTTCCACTGCGCGATATCGTGGTGTTCCCCGGCATGGTGGTTCCACTGTTTGTCGGTCGGGACAAATCGGTCGCAGCGCTGGAAGCAGCCATGGAAGGCAGCAAGGATATCTTCCTGCTGGCCCAGCTCGATCCCGGATGCGACGATCCAGAGCGTGACGATCTGTTCGACGTGGGGGTGATCGCCCAGGTGCTTCAGCTACTCAAGCTGCCCGATGGCACTGTTCGGGTTCTCGTGCAGGGTACGTCGCGCGCAGCGCTCGAAGAGCTTGCATCGCGGTGTGAGCATGTGGAAGCGACTGTTCTGGCGCAGGACGAAATCACGGCGTCCGGTAGCGAAGTGACAGCCATGATGCGGCAGGTCGTGGAGCGGTTCGGCGAATATGCGAAACTCAACAAGAAGCTGGGCGAAGAGGCTGCCGACCAATTGGGCGATATCGACGATGCGGGCGAGCTGGCCGATACCATCGCTGCCGCGATAAACGCCAAGGTTTCCGATAAGCAGGCTTTGCTGGTTGAAAGGGACCCCCTCAAGCGGCTTGAAATGGTCATGTCCTACATGGAGGGTGAGCTTTCGGTGCTTCAGGTAGAACGCCGTATCCGAGGCCGCGTCAAGCGGCAGATGGAACGGACCCAGCGCGAATATTACCTCAATGAACAATTGAAGGCGATTCAGAACGAGCTGGGCGGCGATGAGGATGGCAGCAACGAGATTGCCGAGCTCACTGAAAAGATCGCCAAGACCAAGCTTTCCAAGGAAGCCCGCGAAAAGGCCGAAGCGGAGCTGAAGAAGCTCAAGGCGATGCAGCCGATGAGCGCCGAGGCAACCGTAATTCGAAACTATCTCGACGTGCTGCTAGGGCTGCCGTGGGGCAAGAAAAGCAAAGTCAAAAAGGACATTGGCAAGGCGCAGGAAGTGCTCGATGCCGATCATTACGGACTTGAGAAGGTCAAGGACCGAATCATCGAATACCTCGCTGTGCAAGCGCGAACACGCAAGCTGAAGGGGCCAATCCTGTGCCTCGTTGGTCCGCCCGGCGTCGGCAAGACCTCGCTTGGCAAAAGCATCGCCAAGGCCACCGGCCGCCAGTTCGTGCGCCAGTCGCTCGGAGGAGTGCGCGACGAGGCCGAAATCCGGGGGCACCGCCGTACCTATATCGGCTCGCTTCCCGGCAAGATCGTGACCAACCTGAAGAAGGCAGGCAAGATCAACCCGCTATTCCTGCTCGACGAGATCGACAAGCTGGGACAGGATTTCCGCGGCGATCCGGCGTCGGCGCTGCTTGAAGTCCTCGATCCGGAGCAGAATGCCAAGTTCCAGGATCACTACCTCGAACTCGATCTGGATCTGTCGGACATCATGTTCGTAACGACCGCAAACAGCCTAAACCTGCCGCAACCTCTGTTAGACCGCATGGAGATCATCCGGCTTGAGGGCTATACCGAGGACGAAAAGGTCGAGATAGCCAAGCGACATCTGCTGCCCAAACAGATCGGGGAGCATGGCCTCAAGAAGAGCGAGTTCGAGCTTACTGAAGATGGACTGCGCGACCTCATCCGTTTCTACACACGCGAGGCCGGCGTTCGGACTCTTGAGCGCGAACTGGCGCGGCTGGCACGCAAGAGCCTGCGGAAGATACTCGAAAAGGAGGTCCAGAGCGTAACGATCACGCCCGAAAACCTTAGCGACTTTGCCGGGGTGCGCAAATTCAAGCACGGCATGAGCGAGGACGAGCCGCAGGTTGGCGCCGTGACCGGTCTTGCCTGGACGGAGGTCGGCGGCGAACTGCTGACTATCGAGAGCGTGACCACTCCAGGCAAGGGCGAAGTCAAGACGACCGGCAAGCTTGGTGAGGTCATGAACGAGAGCGTTGCGGCGGCTTTCAGCTTCGTCAAAGCGCGCGCGCCGCACTACGGGATTAAGCCGAGCCTTTTCCAGCGCCGCAATATCCACATTCACCTGCCGGAAGGTGCAGTGCCCAAGGACGGGCCGAGCGCTGGCGTCGGCATGGTGACTTCGATCGTTTCAACGCTGTCAGGCGTACCCGTACGAGCAGACGTGGCAATGACAGGCGAAGTCACGCTGCGCGGCCGCGTTCTCGCGATCGGCGGTCTGAAAGAAAAACTGCTGGCCGCGCTTCGTGGCGGGATCAAGAAGGTTCTTATTCCGGAAGAAAACGTCAAGGATCTTGCCGAGATTCCGGCCAATGTGAAGGACGGCTTGGAAATTATTCCCGTCGGTCATGTCGATGAGGTGCTGGCACATGCCTTGTGCAGCGTGCCGGAACCTATCGAGTGGACAGAGGCTGACGATTTGGCGAGCCAGCCCGATCATTCCCATCGGGCGCCGGCCACGACGGCGCATTAACAAAAGGCAGACTACCGAGTCGCGAATCGAAGGGCTCTTGCAATCCTGCAAGAGCCATCCGTGTTGGGGTGCAGTGCAGCATTGCGTGAAGAATTGACGCTTCACCCTAATTTTTCCGGCTTTGGCCCCGGAAACCCGCGTTTCTGGCAGAATTTGCCTTTGACACTGCTTCCAAAAATCTCTCAATTCGTGCGCCTTCGCCCAAGCGATTCAGCCAATTCGATTTGATGATTAAGAACAAGGGGGTTTCTCTAATGAACAAGAACGACCTGATCAGCGCAGTTGCCGATTCCAGCGGTCTTTCGAAAAGCGATGCGTCGGGCGCCGTCGAAGGTGTGTTTGATGCCATCACCAAGGCCCTGTCGAGTGGTGACGAAGTGCGCCTGGTCGGCTTCGGCACGTTCTCGGTTGCCAAGCGCAAGGCCTCGACGGGTCGTAACCCGCGCACTGGCGAACCGATGACCATCAAGGCGTCTAACCAACCGAAGTTCAAGGCTGGCAAGGGTCTCAAGGACTCCGTCAACTAACCCGAGCTCCCTGACCGGCGCTGCAACACCTCGCGGCGCAAAACCGGGAACTGACATCCGCCGCGCCCTCCATATCGGAGTGCGCGGCGTTTTCTTTTGGCTCAGTCGAATGCGATCAGCGCCGTCGGAGCTTGTGCGGTGGTGGGGCCGACTTTCCATGACAGCGCCTGGCCGGCGGAATGCCGTACAGGGCCTTCATCGGTATTGTTGGCGAGTATCTTGCCGTCAGTGATGATCGTGAAGATACCGTCCGGTATGACGATCTTCGGCATTTCACCGTCCTTGTCCGCTTCCGACATGGCCGCCAGGGTGGCAAGCGGTGCTCCGCCCAACATCGGATTGGGATCCTTCTGGCCGTTGAAGGCCGGAGCATCGATACGCACCTGGCGTCCCTTGCGCAGGTTGACGCTGACGAATGCGTTCGCACTCGGTATGCCTTCGAAGGTCGGGAACACGAAGTCATGACCGAGAGTGCCGGAAATGCGGAATGCCACTTGGAACAGTCCGTCTCCCTTGTATTCGACCTTGTCCCAGCCGCGTTGCCGCTCGAGCCGCTTGGCAAACTCCCGCGCGGCCTCAGGATTGGATGGATCGATGCCGCCCAGAAATGCGCGCATCTGTTCTGTTTCGCGCGCCTTGCTAGCCCGCCGATGTTCGGCGTGTGCGTCCCATTCCGCTCTCTGTTCGGAAATCTCTTCTTCCGTGCACTCGCGCAGGTCGAAGTTATCGTCGAAGCATTCGGCTTCGAACGCCTCGTCACCACCCTCGGCCATCGCTGCCAGCTTGCTCAACGCGAGCATCTGGATTTCGCCATCATAGGTGAAAACGAACTCGTCGTTGGCGAGAAGCCGCAACTCGCTCGCAAATTTTCCGGGCAACAACATGCAGCCGCCAAGCACCAGCGGTGCCAATAGTGCGATCAGTATCCGCATCCAGTTTCCCCCCTATGTCCCACGTCATCTAGTAGCGATCGCATATAGCGCGATGGCGCCGGCATTGGACACGTTGAGGCTTTCGATCTGGTCACCGATGGGGAGCCGCGCCAACGCATCGCAATGCGTTTCGATGTTGTGGCGCATTCCTTCTCCTTCCGCACCCAGGACGAGAGCGACGGGGCCGGCCGGGAGCGCCTCCGCAAGCGTCGCCTGCGCTGCGCCGGTAAGACCGATCCGCCAATATCCCGCTTCGGCCATCTGTTCGAGCGCCCGAGCAAGATTGACCACCCGTACCCATGGCAGCACTTCCAGCGCACCGGATGCGGACTTGCCGATCACCCCTCCTTCCGGAGGAGCGTTGCGGTCTTGCGTGACGAGTGCGGCCGCTCCGAACGCCGCTGCCGACCGCATGATCGCCCCGACATTGTGCGGATCGGTGACCTGATCGAGTACGACGACGGGGCGGTCGGCGTCGCCGCTCAACACTTCGTCAAGATGGATATCTTCAAGGGGTGCGCATTCCAGCACCAGCCCTTGATGCGGTGCGTCCTTGGCGACCAGACGCGCGAGGTCCTGCACGTCCGCGTATTCAAGTGGAAAATCGGCTGGCAGTTCGCCGTCCAGAGACTCGATAGCCTCGCGCGTGGCCCACAGCTTGCGATGGACACGATCGGGGTTCTTCAGCGCCGCCTCGACTGCATGGCGACCCCAGAGACGAACCTGTCCGCTGCTCGCCCGGCCGCTGCCACGCCCGCCTTTCATCCGGCCTGCACGTCCTCTGAGCGCTCGCTTGCGTTCACCCTTCGCCATCACTTCTGTCCTGTCCTCAGCATTGGTGGCGGCCTGTGCCAGCGAGGGCATTGACAGGCAAGCGCTGCTTCGCCAAAGGGGCGCCTCTCGGCACGGGATCGGCATACGATCCCTCGATTTCCTCAGTGAAATGGCCCGTGTGGACAGGTGGCCGAGTGGTTAAAGGCAGCAGACTGTAAATCTGCCCGCGCAAGCGTACGCTGGTTCGAATCCAGCCCTGTCCACCACCGCCCTTTAAGGTGTTGTAAGGCCAAGAAAACCGCAGAAATCAGTGGGTTTTGTCCAATTGGGTGCTACAATCGTAGCATGAAGGACGACCCGATGCATCTAAGTCAGAATAGCCATGGTGTGTGGTATTATCGCAGGCCGGTAACCCTTGAGGATCAGCGGTTTTGGTTCGGGAAGAGCGGTCAGCCGAAAAAGGAATGGAGCCGCTCACTTCGTACCAAGGACAAATCGACCGCAAAATCTCTGATGCACGAGGCTGCGCGGCTCTATGAGGAAGAGCGAGCCAAGCAATTCGAGCGGAATGCGGCACTGGCGGGTCTAGCAACAGAACAGGAGACCCGGAGGGCGCGGGAGGAGCGTGAAGCTCATGAGGCGTTCTTGGCCGCTCAAGAGAAGCGGCAAGATGAGCCGGAGCGCCGCGAGGTGCGGTTGCTTTACCGGCAGTTTCGCAAGCTCTCTACCCAACAGCTTCCCCCAGATAGGGCGGCTGCGATTGACGTTATGAAGGAATTGGACGCCGACCTCTCCCAAGCCAATGAGACCATTGCGTATCTGGAGGCTCGTATCAGAGACATGGGAGGCGTTCCGATTACAAGCGCCAGCCCCGACATTGCTCATCAAAGCGGCGGGCCTTCGCTGGAAAGCATCCTCTTAGCCTATGAGGCCGACAAGTCCCCTGCATGGTCGGCGTCCACCCGTAAGGCCCTCGTGCCCGTATTCCGCCTCCTGCGCGACGTGTACCCCGGCAGAGCAGCGGGCAGCATAACGCGACAGGAAGCCCGTGAGCTGGTGGCCATGCTTCAAAAGGTGCCTACCCAGATTGGCAAGCGGAAGGAACTGCGGGGCCTTGCGGTGCCCGAGGCGGTCGAAAAGAACGCCGCCCTAGGGTTCCCCACTCTTCGGCCCAAGACGATCAATGACGGGTATCTGCTGCACATCGCGTCGATATGGAACTGGGCCGCTCGGGAGCTGCTCGTCACGGGCAACCCCTTTACCGGCCTGACGGTCCCCGATCCTGTGGCCGATAGGGACCGGCGTGATCCTTTCTCCCCGGCACAACTCTCTGCGTTGTTCTCCTCCACCCCGTGGAACCTGCCATGGGCAAAGGATCGGGATCGCCCTGGCGCGTACTGGGTGCCGCTAATCTGCCTGTTCAACGGGCTGCGGAATGGCGAGGCTTGCGGGCTACGCGTCGAGGACGTTTATGAGGTGGAGGGTCAGTCGGTGCTGCATGTCCGCGAGTACGAGGGGCGGACGATTAAAACACCGGAGGCAAGGGCAGAGCTGCCAATCCACCCGGAACTGCTGCGGCTAGGCTTCATGGATTTCGTCGCCGATCAACGGAAGGCTGGCGCGGTTGGCCTGTTCCCTGATGGCAAACCTAGCAACCGGGGTCAGCACGGGGCCAAGCTGGGCGAGCGTTTCAGCGCCCATGTCCGCGCGCTGGGCCTTGAAGGCACGAAGCTGGGCATGCACTCATTCCGGCATAACTTTGAAGACGCCCTACGCGCGGCAGAAATTGCCCCTCGCACTGCACTCGCTTTGGCTAGGCGAAAGGAGCCGGGGTCTGGCGATGGCTACGGCGACGGTCTTTCGATGCGGCAAAAATCCAAGGCGCTGGCGAAGATTCAATATGCCAGCCTAGACCTTTCGCACCTCTCTATTCGGAACGCTGACCGATGAAAGGTGACTGGTCGGACTATGAGAACCGAGGAGACGCAAAGGGCATCAGACTGGAGTTCATAGCATTAGCAATCGTGTCGGCCTTTGGCGTCGGATTATCGCTCCTACTGTGGCTGATTTAGTCTTGCCATCGTTCCTGTAATGTTCCAATCAATTCGATGTGGCCCGACGATCTACCCCGCAGCGCAAGACGGATGAAAAGGCGTTCCCCATCCGGGTGAAATTTACAATCCCTCCATTCGGGACCGCTCGGGTAGCGCCGCACATGGACGAATGGTTACAGCAGAAGGTAGGCCAAGGCCGCTTCGCCGTTCATGGCACCGAAGCCATCGCAATGAATGCTTTTGCAGTTCATTTTGTCGCGTTGAAGGACGCGTTGGCCTTCGCCCAGGCGCATCCCAATCTGGAGCTTGCCGACTGCACCCGGAACATCTCCTACACTTCGCCTTACAAGCGCGCAGATTGACAGCTCGCCGAAGCGCGCGCAGCAGTCGGACCTATGTGCAATCACTACAAAAACCACCCCGAAGCGATTTCCACTTGGGCGGAATACATCGGTGCTGCCCATAGGGATGACGAGTTCAGCGAAATCAAAATTGACGTGTGGTCCCGGAAGCAAGGGATCGTTGCAAGGGATCATAGCGGAGAGCGCATTCTAGACACGATGCAATGGGGTGTGCCCCTCAAGATGAAAGGGAAGCGCCCCGGCAGTACTGTCACCAAGCGCATTACCAATGTCCGCAACCTCAAAAGCCCGTTCTGGCGGTCGATGCTCGCGGAGCCATCAAACCGGTGTCTGGTCCCGTTCAACGAGTTCGCCGAACCAAAGCCAAATGCGGGACGCGAGGAATGCTGGTTCAAGGTCAGCGATGCGGAGGTTTCTGCCTTTGCGGGCATTTGGCGGGAGACGGAGGAAGGCCCTGCCTATGCCTTTCTGACCTGCGAGCCAAACCCGCTTGTTGCACCGATCCATCCCAAAGCGATGCCGGTTATCCTGCATCCCGAGGATTACAACCGTTGGCTAGCGGGCGACGATGCAGGAGGTTTTGCCGAACCGTTCCCATCGCAATTAATGGACCTGACAAAAGAATAGCCCTCCAAGCGATCCCGTGAGGGGCCGCCCAGAGGGCTATGGTCGGTAGTCTACTCGTCCCCAAGGTCGGCAAGAGCCGCAACGAACGGGGCTACATAGGGGAGGTTGCTTCCGGGCAGGACGCGGAGCAGCTTATCGGGATCGCCCCCGAATGTGCCGCTGTAGATGTCCTGCGCCAGTCCTGCGCCGGGAGCCGCCACGCCCCCAAATAATCGCGTGTCGCCACCCGCACGGTGCCCGTAGGTATTGCCGAGCGCGTCGTCGAGCGGCTCAATCCAGCCGGTAGCTGTGCCTACCCCCAAGTCCATAATGTCTCCCGCCAAACCTGCCGATGAAGCGTAGTTCATCGTGGCGCGGGTGAGCGCCAATGGGCTGCCGTTCTTCTCCCAGTAATCCCCTCGCTTGCTGTCCGACATGCCCATCATTTTGAGCTGCATACGGCCAAGGTGGATCGGGAGGGCGAACGACATGGCGGCCATCAGATAGGCGAAGGACTTGACTGCGCCGTGGTTGCGCATGTTGCGGCCCCACTGCTTCTCCACTGACGTGACCGAGAAGGTACGGAACTGGAGCAGCAGCTTGAGGAAGCCGTCATGTGCCCAGTGCCCGGTTTCCCCGGTGAATGTCCTTTGGATGATCTGGGCAGCTCCGCGTTCCACGGCCTGCACCAGCTCGTTGACATACTCCGGCTTCAAGGCGTTGCCCTTGAACAGGTCGAGACCCGTAAGGTTGCCCTTGTCGTCGAAGGTAGCGATGCGATCCATGTCCTTCTGGAGCTTGCCCCGCAGAGCGGCACTGATCCCCATATCGTCCAAGACGGTATCTGCCTCGCCGGACTTGGCGAAGCGGACCGCCTTGCGTAGGACTTCCTCGGACATGAGGCGGGTCTGTGCAGCGAGGATGTTGCGGTGTCCCGACATCACCATGTTGGCGTGGGCACCGGCCCGCACTGCGCGGGTCATAAGCCCGAGGTCCGAGCCGTTGTACAGCTCAACCTCGTTGTCCCTCACGTCGAACATCCGGGTCATCCAGTAGTCGTCCATGCCGACGCCGCCGCCCATCTGATCGAGGCTCTTGAGAACCTCGTTGGGGGTACCGTGTCCGGCTGCGATTTCCCGGACTTCCTTCATCATACGAGGTAGGTTGCCGACGCTGCGAAGCGCGGCGGATACCCCAAGGGAAGGGATGGCGTTACCGAACTCGGCAAGCTGGGTGAAGGCCATGCCGCCCAGGCGGGAAGCACTGGTGGCGAGGCGGAGATTGTCCATGTTGCGCCAGTTGGCCTCACCGAACGGGGTGTTGAGGAACTCGGCGGCGATCTGGTCGAACGCCTTGACCTCTTGCGTAGTAGCGCCGCTGGCGAGCATTGCCTTCTTGAGGATGTCGAGACCCTTCTTGCCCATGACGCCGTACTGCGCCAGCGAGACTTCCCCGGCGACCCGACGTGCATAGCTGCGGTACAGCGAGGGGATGTCTGTGACGAACAGGTCCATGAGCTGCTTGCCGTCGCCGATGTCCTCCATGAGGTCCAGCTTCAAGCGGCTTTTGGTGTGACCCGCACCGCCACGGGAGAATTGGCCCATGATCTTCTGGATTTCGCCGGGGTCCATATCCATCGCCTGCAACGCATCCCGGACAATCTGACCGGCCTCGGGAGAGTGGAGGTTGAAAGGCACCTGATACATGCCGTTGGCTGCGTCGATCCCCCGCTCCAGATACCTTACGGCGAGCTGGTCGGAGAATGTTGCGTTGAAGCCCTCGATCCGCTGGAACTGTGCAGAGAGCACGTTGCGGACACTCTGCATCTGCTTCGCGTTGAGCGATGCAACCTTACGGGGGTCAAGTCTGTGGGGGACATAGCCTACGCTGTTGTCGCCCAGACGGGCATTACCGATGGTCCCGGCCTTCTGCTGTTCGAGGCGCATCTTTTCCATACCGGCCTCGAAGGCGTCGGCCGCTTCCACCACGTAGGGGTTCTCATCGAACCGGGTGCCCTTGGGGCTACCCCCACGGCGCTCGATTTCCTGAAAGACGCGGCGGTTGAACTCATTGCGGCTGCGGCCATCCCAGAAGTCCTTGACGGCTCCGATACCGTTGCGGCGGCGGAACTGGGTATGCAGATTGTCGAACCCGGAGAACTGCTCGTTGTACACCCGCTCACGCATGAAGGCGGTGAGAGCTGCGGAGCGATGGCGACCGGCTGCGCCTTGCGGGTTCTCCAGCAGGGAGATTGCCACGGCACGAGCAACGGGGCTTTCGGATAACAGCAGGCGTGTGCTGGTTGCTTCCTGCCCGACCTTGGCGAGGATCGTCTTGAGACTCTCGCGGTCAACCGGGTTTGCATCTGCAATGCGCTGCGATCTGGCCACAGTCTCCTCGACCATGAGACGCTCGACCGCATTGGAGACACCTTCGGTATCGCCTGCGGCTTTTACCTGCTCCGCGATGTCGGGACGCTCCATAAGCAGCTCGTCAGCCAGCATGATCCTCTGATGCTCGGGAACGTCTGCCAGGGCGTAGTCGAGGACTTCCATGTAGTCCGTCCTGATCTTTGCCGTGACGGCTTCCTGCACGGTCTCCGGGGACGCGGTATCACCGAGCTGCTCCCTGACTGACGCCTCGGCGGCGTCCCGGTATTGCTTGCGGGCCTTGATAGCCTGATCGACTTGCTGCTGGGCGATGTCGTTGCGGGCGAGCCGGTTGGTTGCCCCTGTAAGGCCGAAGCCGATGAACAAGCCAGAGAGGCCTGAGAGCGCGTAGTCCTCCCCGGTCATGTGGCTGCCAGCGGCGTCCATGCCTGCGGTCACGGCGACGTTACCCACGGCACCCTCAAGGGCACCGGAGGCCATCGACGCTACAGGTCGGCCGCTTGCCACAAGGGCACGGGAGCCGACGCCTGCGAGCTGCGCGGCCTTACCGACGCCGAGGCCTGCGGCCCAGCCACCGGGATCAAGTATACCCGTCCCGATAGCCAACAGAGTCGGCGAGGAGGCCGCGGAGATGATCTGCTCACGCTCGCGGGTCTGCTCGATTTCCCTCTGTATCTGGGCGAGATGGTCGGCGCTCTTGGCTTCTCTGATCTGCGACACTTCGCTGGCGCTCTGGGCGAAGCCTTCGATCTGCTGCCAGTTCTTGAGATAGAACTGGTTGAACTCGGGGTCGTCGTCAAAGGTCTCGCGGTCGAGGCTGTCAATTACTTCGCCAAGGATCGTGTTCTCCATGAACCCGGCCTTGAAGCGATCCCAGTGACCGTAGCTGTCTAGCTTCGCCTGCTCGGCTTCAAGCCGTTCGCCGGTCTGCTGATCGGTGGTGTTCGGGGTGAGGTCCACGGTAGTGCCCTGCATACCCTCGGCGAGCTGCGCCGTTACGAGGTCACTGACAGAAGGGAGCTTCGGACGGGGTGCTCGCTTGGCTTCCCGAAGGCTATCCTCCGTATCGGCGAATAGGTCCTCGGGAGTGCTGCCAAGCATCTCGGCAACCGTAGGGACACGCGGCGCGATTGCGGCTGTAGGGGCAGCTCCGCCTTCGGATGACATGGCGTTGCCACCAAGTACCCGGTTGCGGTATGCGCTGTTGACCCTACCCCACTTACGGCGATCTGGGCCACCGTGGTATTCACCCACGGCTGCGGCCCAGTCACCGCCGTTTCGGTCCATGCTCTCCTTGAGGTGCAGTGCGGCCACACGGGCAGCGTCCTCGGGAGACTTGTAGGCGTCCACGCCGTACTTGTTTAGGAATAGGCGGCGGGTGTTCGGCATGATCTGATAGACCGTGCGGGCACCAACGGGCGATACCTGATCCGCATTGGATCGTTCGCCATGGGTACGGATAGCTGCGATACCGCCTGATGGCAGGCCCAGCTCCTTTTCCAGCTTGGCTTCCACGGCGTCGTACATGGGGTCTCGGAAAGAGTGTCCCCGGTTATTCTTGCTCATAGGGTCCTTGTCTTATGAGGAGGGCCGGGAGTTACCCCGGCCCCATATTGCTATTCGGCTTGATTGGATTGTGCGGGGGCCTCCGCAGCCGGTCGTGTGTTCGCTCCCGGTTGGAACCCTATCTCACCCCATCCGGGGCGGCTTGGCCGATCAATCTGGGTTCGGCCTTTGCTCTCGGTAGGGGCAGGCATGTCCGGCAGCCCATCGGCGAAGCCAGCGTCTCCAGTCTTGACTGCCATTGTCTGCAAATGCTGGACAGCCATCTCGGCAACAGGCTTGAGCGCGGCAGTGTCCCCGGTCGCAATATACTTGTCTAAGGCCACATTTGATCTGGCGACCATTGAGAGGTCGGCGGCTTCGAAGAATTGGCCAATCCGCTGCATGGTGGCATGAAGCGAAGGCTGGCGCTCGACCAGCTTATTGAACGCCGTCTCGTAAGCCTTTCGGGCGGGGGTGCCATTACGGATCATCGCCCCAGCGATATTTGTCACCTGCGAGGGATCATGGCCAAGCTGTCGCAGTTCAGCCAGGGCAGCCTTCACTTTGGCGCGGTCGCGGCAGTTCATGCTGCCACCGGCCCACGGCAGTAACCGCGCTTCCGGCTGATGAAATATTCGTTGAAAGCAGCAGAGGGGTTGCCCGGTGCCAACGCCATGATGTCGGCAGGGATCAGATGGGGTGCTTCATACCGCAGATAATCGAAGACATAGGGGTGCTGTTCATAAAGCGTGATGAATGCATCGCACCTCATGTTGCGGGGTTCGGGTTCGCCTTGACTGTCGTATCCGGGGGTTGTCCAAGTGATGTCGTAGCCGCGACCCAAAAGGCCGGGATCGCCCATTGAGTTACCGCTGCGGACGCTCACTGCGAGGTTGCAAATCTTGGCATATTCCGCCTCTACTTCTGCCACACGGCGCTCGTTTTCTTCCCTTTCTGTAGCTTCGGCCAACTGGTCATATTCAACTGCGAGCCTAGCCGCGAGTGCGGGGGCGGCCTGTAAGCGTTCGAATAGGGTTGCATCGGTTTGTGCAGCTTGGAGCTGCTTCAAGAGGTTGTTCATTTCATTAGTCATTGTTGTGGTCCTTGTCGGGGTTGTGCGCGGGTCGGCGCATAGATTTCAGGTCGTAGAGTGCAGAGGTCACGCCCTGCGGATACCGGGCTTGCTGTACCCCTCTCCCATGCTTGTCGCTTGCGGCGTACTGGGGTCCCATGGGGCGGGCCGGTACGGCGGTCTGGCAGGCGGGTGGCAGCGGTCGCACGAGCAAACCTCTTTGATCGGCGGGTTCCCCGGCTGTGCGAAGAATGAGAGCCGCACGGCATCATGGCCAAGCCTCACCATCATCTGCTGATAGCTCATGAGGAGCTTGGCCAGCTTTACATGCTGGTCATACATCGGCGGTGGCGGTGCAGCCGGGGCAGCCCTGTTGCGCTTTCTGGCAGGGGCCTTGCGGACACGCTTGGGCGCACGGGCCTTTTTCTCCAGTTCGGCCATGGCCATCGCGAGCTGTGGCGTGATCGATCGCTCTATGGTTTCCATGGGGCCAGCGGGCATTGGCGGAACCTCAAGCACGGTCGGCCTCGTATGCTTCCACGAATGCCCGGTTCAACTCGGCGGCTTCGTCTGTCATTCGTGCCCAAGGGGGAACGCGGCAGCAGCAGGCCAGGAGGATTTGCCGGAAAACCCGTTGCCGGTAGTCGTCGCTTACGATGTAGTGGCGCGCGAGGTCATCAACCCTGCCGACCGGGCCTAGCCGGGATCGGATATTGTCGAACACCGAGCGTCTGCGCGGGTCTGCCAGATAGGCAGCGAGTTTCGGCCCGCCGATTTCCGGCGAGCTTGGTAGGTATGTCATGTTGTCCTTGTCTTAAATTAGGGCGAGCGGGTCTTGGCCATCAGGGATGGCAGGCCCGCGCGGGTTTGCCCTCGGTAGGCGACGGATGCGATCCGATAGGGAGAGCGGCGGCTCGTCTTGGGCCAAGTCCTCGGGGGACTGTCTTGGGGGCTTTTCAGTTTTGGGCCGAGTTCCCGGGGGAATTGTATCGGCCAATCCGTTTTGGGCCGAGTCCCCAACTATACTTCGTATAGGAGTATCAGGGACCCCAGCACCGCTTTGAAAGCCAGCCAAAGAAATCACTTCGGCCAATGCGTCCAAGCGCACCCGAACTCGCTTGCCAGCTACAGCCACACGTATGCAGTAATGGCCGCCATGGTGCTCAACCGGGAATGAGGCTTGCCCGATTGTTACGGTTGCCCCCTGCCGACTAATCGCCTGCGGGGTCGCGGTAGCTTGGCCGCCTGATTTGGCTTGCATGGCGGCCCGACGAACCTTGCCCATGGTTGAGCAGGCGGCTCGATCAAACTGCACACCATTGGCCACGAAAACTGCCTCAATACGATTGAGTACCGATTTCGACAGCGGCTTGCTAAAGTGCCTGTCTGGGTCGAAGCGATCAGTGCCAAGGCGGGTGTTCAGCCGCGCCACGTCGTCGCGGTTGGTGGACCGAAGGGCAGTATCGCTGGCAAACCATCCTGCGACCAGCGATGCCAGTGCATCGGGGTAGCCCGGTGGCTTGGGATCATAAATGGTTGGCGAGGACTGAATGCGGAGAGACGCCGCTTCCGGGTTTTCGGCCTTGTAGGCTTTCACCCCATCAATCCCTTGATGCAGCGCGATGGTGCGTAGTTGCCGGATATGGTGTTTTATCCTGTCAGCTTTCGGCATGGCCGACAGGTCTGGTGAGTGGCTGATGCCTTGCGGCACCAGTGCGGGGCTTAAGGTCATGGTCCCCTTGGGATTAAAGGCCGGGGGCTAGCGTTCTTTCGGGGGAACATAGCCACGCGGCAGGTTCAAATCTGGGTTGTCCTGGCGGAAGCGTGTCATGGCTGCTTTGGTAACAGCGGCACGGCCACCAGCGTTGCGCTGTGCCCATGAGGGCAGCGGCACACCGAGAAGATCAAGCAGGGCGCGGGTGGCTGCCTTGCGGTGGGCATTATGGGCAAAGAAATCGGCTACCCTAGGATCGCTTAGGCGGTCGGTAATGACGGCCAAAGCGTGCCTGTCGGCAGCGTAATCCGGTTGGGACACTGTGGTCTCCTTTGTGTTTCAATTTACAAATAACAAGGTAGTCGTCCCGCTTGCTCGCGGGGCACGGCGGTTGTCCAAAGGGCAGCCCCTCCCGGCGACGACATTAGGCGCACAGGAGGGGCGGCAAGTATCCCACGCCGCACTACCACATGCGGACGCTCGACAAGGACAACCTGAAAGGAAAGCCGAGGCGGGACGGCAACCGGAAACCTAAGAAACCGGCTGCTTAGTTATGACGGTATCAATTCAATTTCCATCTCGCCCACGCCGGAAGCGGAGCAAGATGATAGACGGTTCACAATGGGAAAGAGCGGGGGAGATGTGGGCGAGCAGTCCTGCCGCTCTGCCTCGGGGTGCCCTGTGGGCTACCCGTCTGCGGCGCTACGGGGCCGCTCCGCTGGCGATGGTGCCAGAAACCGCTCTGCCTTTAACGCAAAGCGAGGGCCAGCTAGCAGCCAGCCCCCCGTGTGGTCAATCATGGTCGATGATCTAGTGTTGCAGGCTATTTCCTACCAGCAAAGGCTCTCGGCAGCGCCCCGGAGATAATCCGGGTTGAACCGGGCATACACCCGCGCGGTGACGCTTATGTCCCTGTGGCCAAGGAAGCTGGCAATCTCTGCCATTGGCACCCGGTCCTCCGCCATCCACACTGCGGCGCTGTGCCGGAGCATGTGCGGATGAGCCTTCAAGTTCGCCCGCTTGGCAGCGGCGGCGAACCCTTTCTTGATGTCGAGCAGCGGCTTCCCGTTATGCTCTATCACATAGTCAGTCAGGGCCGCTTGCTTGGCCTCGCGTAAAGCATTCAAAATCAGGTCGTTCAGTGGCACGGTGGCCCGGTGCTTGCTGTTCTGCTTGCGGCCCTCCGGGTTAAGGTTGAATAGCCCCCGTTGGAAATCGACCTGATCCCACTTGGCTTGCAGCAAGGCAGACTTGCGGCCCCCGGTGGTCACGCCGAGCATGGCGAACAGCTTCACATGGGGACGCTCGCAGCCGTCCAGCAGACGCCGGAACTCATCCTTGGACAGATGGCCCACGCTTGTCTCTTGCATGGGCGGCAGGGTGATCTTGGGCACATCGTCCAGGCGCTTCCCCGCCGCCGCCCAGTTAAGGGCAGTGCGGACAAGGGATAGCTCCTGTCGTATCGTGTTGGCCGCTCGCTTGCGCCACGCTGGGTAGGCGAGGGATACCGCCTCGTCGATGGTAGCGGGCTTGAGCCTGCCCCAGTAGGGCTTCGCTGCTGCCCACGCCTCGCGCTTGCGGCGCTCCTGTCGCTCGCCATTCAGGCTGTCGAGGTAGGCTTCCACAATGTCGCCTACGGTATCTAGCGGACGTTCTGCGGAGAGGCTGGCCCAAACCTGTCGGGCCAATGCGTCGGCAGTTACTTTATCAGTCGTGCCAAGCGAGCAGCGGCGGCGGCGTCCATCGCTGTCCCGCCAGACGATACAGAAGGACCAGTAGGTGGAGCCGTCGCGGCGTCGTCGGGTAAGCCGTCCAAGGGTGTAGTCGGGTTGCATTCGTAAGCCTCCACGGCATCTGCCTTGATGCGCCACAGCTTGCCCAGCTTGAAGCCGGGAAGCTGCTTGCTGTTCAGCAGGTCATAAATGAGGGTGGTCGAGCAGCCCCAGCGGTCGGCTAGGGAGGCGGGAGTGTAGGGCTTCGCCATGGTCAGGCCGCTAGTGGCATGGGCAGGCGCGCCGGTCGAATAACCTGATCGGCAAACGCTACCTCCGATAGAGCCTCCCGCTGGTAGAACGCGAGGATATGCTCACAGGCGGCTACAAGGACGCTGGAAGGAAATTCCTGTCCGCGCGCTAGGTGAGGAACCAAACGGGCGTCCTTGGCGATCCTAAGGCCGAACCAGCGAGCGGAGCGGCCACTGTCCTCAAGATAGGTCGCAATGAGGTTCACGAGGTCGGCGTGGCGAGTGTTATTGAATGCTTGCGGCATTGTCGTTTCTCCGTGCTAGTGATAGCACCCCGTTTAATTGAACCGGGCGTCCTAGCAAGAATAAATCAAAGTTAGGTGCTACAATTTGTTGCAGGGTATTTCCACACTATTAGGGTGGCATGTAAACTTGCACCATGTATCAAGTGCGGGAGTAATACAGGGTTATCACGCTTCTAGTGCCGTGCCCTCGTTTTCTTCGGCTGCGAGCCGGTACACCGTTGAACGGGCGCACCCTAGTTGCTTTGCCACGTCTACCGGGCGGGTGCCCTCTGCAAGCAGGCGCTTGACCTCGGCAGGGTCCACGCTGGGTTTCCTCCCCCTATAGACGCCCTTGGCCTTCGCTGCTGCTATGCCGTCCCGTTGTCGCTCTGCCCGAATGTCGGCCTCAAACTCCGCCACGGCTGCGAGAATGCCTAGAGTGAGCTTGCCGGTGGAACTGGTGGTGTCGATCCCCGATTGCTGGAGGACACGGAAGCCGACGCCCTTTGCCGTCAGTGTCTCCACCAGCTTATGTAGGTCGATTACCGAGCGCGCCAAGCGGTCCAACCGGGTGACTACCAGCGTGTCGCCCTCCCGGACGTAGTCCAGGGCGGCATTGAGTTCCTCTCGATCTGCTGCCCGCCTCCCGCTTTTCTTCTCTTTGAATATCTTGCTGCACCCGGCTTGCGTGAGGGCATCCTCTTGCAGGTCCAGCGATTGCCCGACGCTCGACACGCGGGCGTAACCAACATCAACCATGAGACAGGCTCCTTGTCCTATTAGGGTCTAGATGTTGGGATAAATACGTCCGATAATTCAGAAGTCAACCCTAATCGGACAGAATATGCAGCCACATAGGACGTCCTGCTAGGGTATACTCATAAAGAACAGGGTTGGAGAGGGCGAGTTGCTGTATTTTCCCATGCGGGCTGGGCAGGGGGTACGGGGGGAAGCGCCCTTATATATGGTCGGAGGTCTGCCCTCTCGTCAGCACACCAATTTCAGGTCGGGGAAACATTGCAGCCCGGTGATTGCCCAACATTCGCCCCGCGTTATGGTGATGAGAAAGGGGGACTTAAGCCATGGAAATCATTTTCGGATTAGCGATGCTCACATCGGCTCTCGTGGGGCGCGTCACGCTCTTAGCGATGCGCGGTCATGTTCATCGCCCGCTTAATCAAGTGAATGCCGTCCGCGACGTGATCGGATTTCTAGCGGGGCTGTGCTTCTGGGTCCTGATCCTCTGGGGATTTTCTTCGCTCGACTGGTATTATGCCCTGCCGATTATTCTAGGAGCGGGGTTCCTAGGGGGTATGTTGGCCAATCCACCCAGGTTCGCGTTCTTCTTTGCGGTGGAGCCGGTGCTTGATGTGCTGACTTTGGGCATGACCCTTTGGCTATGGTTCGCTCACTGGCCTTACTGACAGGCTTGCCTATTTCAGACTGTCGGCAGATCGCGGAAAATAGGCACTACGAACTTATCGCGCCGAATGCCGTACTCCTAGGTCGAACCTTAGTTCTAATCCCGGTTTGTGTTTCTAACCTTGCTCTTAGTGCTACAACGGGGTATCACGACGGGCATAGCATCCTTTCGGCAAGCTACTGATTTAACGTGTTTTCTTGCATGTGGCTGATAATCCAGCCCTGTCCACCACCGCCCTTTCTCGCATCATCCCCAAAAAGCTCTAGAAATCGCAGAAAACCAAGGGTATTCTGCTCTACATTGTCCGCACTCGACCGCTTCTGTTTGCTTGCAGCCGGAGCGTAGTGTGGGAGAGGTGTGGGGGTAAAGTGGCTTCCTCCCACACTTGGGTTCTCCCGCAATGGCGGCAAAGATGTGGGAGTAACCGATGGGCAAACTCACGGCGGTTGCGGTCAAGGCCGCTTTGGCGAATCCGGGTACCTATCAGGATGGCGACGGATTGGTCCTCAGAGTCGACAAAAGAGGAGGAGCTTATTGGCTCCTGCGAATCCAGCGCGACGGGAAGCGTCAGGATATCGGACTGGGTAGTCCGAAGCTGGTCACGCTGGCTGAAGCGCGCGCCAAGGCGGCGGAACTGCGGAAGGCCGTAAAGGTCGAGAAGCGCGATGTGCTGACAGAGCGCAAGGACGAGGAGGCCGCCAAGGTCACCTTCCGCGAAGCCGCCATCCAATATCACTCCGAAAACGAGGCAGGCTGGAAGAGCGATGTCTACGGTCGCCAGTGGCTTGCCAGTCTTGAGAATTACGCGTTCCCGACGCTGGGCGATATGACGACCGGCGGGATCACCGCTGCCGACATCATCTCGGTCCTCACGCCGATCTGGCAGGAAATCCCCGAAACGGCCCGTCAGGTTCGCAACCGCATTTGCGCCGTGCTCGACTACTCCCACGCAAAGGGGTGGCGCTCTACCGAAGCTCCATCGGGCAATAGCAGCCTGAAAGCGGGGCGAGGGCTGCCTCGACAGGTCAAGAAACCGGCAAACCGCAAAGCGATGCCATACGTCGCCGTTCCTTCATTCCTGACCGCGCTGCGCCGCAAGCCATCCTACTCCCGTCTCGCTCTCGACCTCCTCATTCTGACTGGCGTTCGCTCGCAGGAGGTTCGGCTCGCGAAGTGGGACGAATTCGATCTGGATCAGCGCCTGTGGACAATCCCAGCCGAACACATGAAGCGGAGCAGGGCGCACATCGTGCCGCTTTCAGAACCGGCTTTGAGGGTCCTTACGAAGGCGGATGCAATGCGGCTTGAGGGAGCAGAAGTGGTCTTTCCCGGCATGACCGGTAAGGCCATGTCCAACATGACGCTGCTGAAGGTTATGCGCGACATGCAGGAGCCTTTCCACGTCCACGGTTTCCGCTCTAGCTTTACCGACTGGGCCGCTAACGAAGGCTTCCCGAATGCGGTGGTTGAAGCGGCGCTGGCGCATAAGACGCCCGATGCGGTGCAGGCCGCATATCGTCGCACGACCTATCTCGGTACGCCGGACAATCCGGGCGCACGAGTCAAGCTGATGGAAGCGTGGGGAGACTATTGTTCTGGTGTTGCAGCAGCGTAGGATGCCTTCGCGGTCCGTCAATAAGATACCAGGCATTGTATTGCCGCACGACAAGCACCATTTTGGACTAGCTACCAGTCGCAACCGACGGTCCTAGGCATTCACATCAAGGATGCTGATCCCCTTCTTTCCGCCTCTTAGCCACGTCAGCGATCGTCCGGATGCGCTGCGCAGAATGGGAAGGACGCAGTCATGGCGAATTTCGGCCACATCAAGCATTACAACGAGAATACGGGCACCGGCTTCATTCGGCCGGAAGATGGTGACGATCCGATCCCCTTCCGCAAGAGCGAGATGCGGGTGGCAGGTGAGACCCCGAAGGAGGAAACCCGCGTCCGCTACGAAATCGAAAACGATCGGCTCGGCGAACCTCAGGCCGTCAGGCTGCAGAAAGCTTGATGCGCCTTCTCCGACAAGTTGTCTTGGGGCGTTGCGCGCTGCGCCAGTCGTCCGAGATTGCACAAGCAGCTAGGTCCGACGGCAGGCCGAGTTTACGATTTTTCTCCCGATGAGTTCGAAGCGTTCTGACGGGCCGAATTACTTCTTGGTGCTTTTCCCGCTCGGATGTCTGGCTGCGCTCTTCTGGTGGTTCCTTCCGTGAAGCAGAAACTGTCAGCAGAGCTTGCCAGAAGACTTGGCGAGGCCGTTCCGGATCACCCTGAACCGCCTGCCTTTGGACCGGAAAACCCAAAGGCGGCGCCGCGCCGCTCGCAGAAGGTCTCGGTTTGGCGGTCGGCTACCAAAGCGGTCTCCTGGCGAGCGGTTGGGACGCTGGACACCCTTATCCTATCCTATCTTCTGATTACCTTTCTAGGTCCGCTTGTTGGGTTTCGTTTGGAAGCAGACGAGGCCTTGGAGACTGCAAGCTATATCGCGATCACCGAGGTTGTGACCAAGATGGTCTTGTATTTCGTTCACGAACGGGTCTGGGGAGGCATGCAGTGGGGGCTTGCGACGCGCGGCGATCGCAAGCGTGAAACCAACCGCCGCAGTGGCGTAAAGACCGCAACCTGGCGAATAATCGCCTCACTCGACACTTTTGCACTGGCGTGGTTCTACACGGGAAATGTTGCAACTGCAGTGTCGATCGGTGGTCTCGAAATAGTCACCAAGCTCGTTTTGTATTTTATCCACGAGCGAGCCTGGTCGCGCGTTTCATGGGGCATCGCAAAAACGCCAGGCAATCAAAGCATATGACCGGACCCGAAATGGTTCGGGCGAATTTTCCGATTGCGGCAAGTTTGTTTTTCCGGGGCTCTTGTTTCAGGCAGCGTCCTCCCCATCTCTCTAACAGCTACCAGTCGCGATCGACGGTCCTGAAGGCCGGCAGTTTTGGCCTTCCCTTCTTTCTTTTTCGCCTCTTAGCGCGCGCACAAGCGATCGCTGATGATGGCCTGCGCGAAGTTGAAGGAAGTTTCTCATGACACATTTCGGCAAGATCAAGAGCTACGACAGTGGCAAGGGTGCTGGCACGATCAGTCCTGAAAAGGGCGGCAATGTTCTCCCATTCGGAAAGTCGGATCTGCAACAGGAATCCCAGGTGCCGAAGATCGGCGATCGCTATGGCTACGAGACCAATCAGGTCGATGGCCAGGACATGCGCGCGGTGAATCTCCAGCAGCAGCAGGGTGACACGCAGCAGGAGCAGGCTCGCGCCCAACAGGGTTAGCACCTTGGAAGGTCGGCGTCGATTTGCGCCGGCCTTCTAGCCCTTAAGCGCCAGAGGAGCCGTTTCGTCATGACCCTCGACCAATTGATCCGCAATCACGAGCTGGCGAAGGCAAATGTCGCGCGGCCAAGCTCGGCGGAAGAGCGCGAAACCTATTTCGATCTCGTCGCCTATTACGCGAAACGGATCAGAGCGGCACAGAGCAGAGCGGGTAGGCATATGACCGATTGGTATGACGATGAACATCCTAGAGGGAGCGACCGCTAACATGAACGATAACGATGCAGAACCCGCCCCGGGTACACCCGCAACGCGTCAATGTGAAAGCGAAGGCGGTTCCTTGAGTTCGCGTGAGGGATCACTGCCCGAAGGCATCTTGGCCGTTAGCGTAACTCACTACCGGGTAGGGAAATACAGCTACACAAACCTTGACGATGCGATGGCCGAGCATCGAAGACAGTCAGGCGCCGACTCTGCAACCTAGGAAGCTACGATCCCAAAACCCAAGGCAAAATAAACTATTTCGTATGAGCCGAGTGCCTTGTAATTTTTTTTACAGGGCGCTATATTGAAATTGCCTTACGTCGTTTGCGACAGAATTTGATTGCTGCATTTAGCGTTTCGGCGCGAGATCGGCGCCACTTCCATTTCATCTAACCTGGCTCCGCAGCGGAATCCGTCCGCGCGGGTGATTTTTCGTACGCGGGGATGATTGATTGGCGAAGGAAGAGCTTATTACGATGGAGGGTGAGATCAACGAGATCCTGCCAGATGGCCGCTTCGGCGTCACCCTCGATAATGAGCATCGCCTGATCTGCTACACAGCGGGCAAAATGCGCCGCTACCGTATCCGATCGGTCGTCGGAGACCGCGTACATGTCGAACTGACGCCGTACGATCTGACCAAGGGTCGGATCGTCTTCCGCGAACGAACACTTGGGCAGGGACCTGCCGGTGCTCGCAAGCGCGGATACAGGCGCTGACACTTTTACAAAGGCGGCAGGATGGACCTGCCGGATACAAGACAAATGAACAACAGCACTGCACGCGCGACGCCGCGTGACATACTATCGCCGCGCTATGGCGCATCACACTCGCTGGCGAGAAACGGAAATCTGCCGATTGCCGCCATGATCCCGACCCTCGAATTGCGACGCTTGGTCGCGACCATGGTCGACTGACACGTAATTCACCCAGCGGCCATGCCCCGGCATTCCCGCCTACGCCGGAGAACTGACATGGACTTGAACCTCGAATATGCCGCGCACCAACGCGCGCTTATGAGTGCCGATGTTGCCGCAAACGATGACGACCGGCTCGCAACACTGGCAAATGCCTCCCGAATAGCCGGGCGGATAAGCGACTTTCAGCACGGCTTGGGTGCGGCGGCGGCCTGTGCATGGAGCAAGGCGCAATTCACAGCTGCCACCGTTTCACGGACAAGGCCCGAACCGACTATCTAGTTGCACGGAGACGTGCAATATGGACTCTGCTCTCGTTGAATTTCGACGGGTATCGACGATTGGCACGGAAATCGGATCATTCCGCTTTTCGTGCCTTCAAGACGACGACCTCCTTTCAATTGACGACTTGACGCACGAACCCGGCCCGCAATTTCGCGGGCCGGCCCAATCCGTTTCTTGAAAGGAAGCGAAATGACTATCGGTACGGTAAAATTTTTCAATGGCGATAAGGGCTATGGCTTCATCCAGCCAGATGATGGCTCCGCCGACAGCTTCGTGCATATTTCTGCCGTCCAGGCAGCGGGTATGACGACGCTCGAAAAGGAACAGCGCCTCAATTACGACGTGGAAACCGGGCGTAACGGTAAGGCGAGCGCAGTCAATCTCAGCGCCGCCGACTAATCCAACGACGCAGTCGCGCGCCGTGGTTACAGATCCCACCGCGGCGCGCGGCATAGACAAATCCCTCGGAGGATTGAATGAGCCAAGGCTACAAATTCTACGCTGCTCGCGCGGTTGAAGCCAAAGCTGAGGCCGCTGAAGCTACGTTGGAAAACGTTCGTCTGCGGGCCTTGCGCTCGGAGGCTATATGGTTGCAATTGGCCGATCACGCCCGGAAGGTCGAGGCCGATCGGGAGAAAGCAAGGCGAGAGAAAGAAGCGAAGCCTCACGGCTGGCCATTATAGATGACATTTTTCGATGCCCTCCGCACAGCGCTAGAACTACCTTGATGTGCCCAGCCTGATCCTGACTCCTATCCAGAAAGATCAAGCGATCGAACCGCGGGGTTTTGAGGGAAGCCTGACCTTGTGTGTCTATTGAGCGAGACGGTTGATGGGCAATGATACGCAGGAACGGTATGGACTGACCTGGAAGGTAACGCCGGATATGCTCGGCGTACTTGGCGCCAACGCTTTGTTCGAAGCAACCAATCCGGCGTGGTTCGCGACGCTTGGGTGGACGGCGCAGGAAATCGAAAGCCGGCCCTTTTTCGATTTTATTCATCCCGAAGATATCGCCCGAACGCAAGAAGCCTTTGCCGACATTCAGCGAGGCAAGCCAATCCTCCAATTCGTCAACCGCTACCGTCACAAGGACGGGGGCTTTCGCTGGCTTTCCTGGAATTGCGTTCCGGAGGGCGGGAAGTTCTATTGTAGTGCGCGCGACATCACGCAGAATGTAGAAAACAAAACCGCATTGGCGGACAGCAAGGAAGAGGCCCGACTTCGCGAGCAGTTTATCGCGGTCCTGGGCCACGATCTGCGCAACCCGCTAGCGTCGCTTCTAGCTGGCTTCCGGTTACTTTCCAAGGAACCAGCGCTGACCGAGCGCGGCCAAGATGTGATCGATGCAAGCCAACGCACCATAGACCGCATGTCCGGCCTGATCGAAGACCTCATGGACTTTGCCCGCACGCGGTTGGGCAGTGGATTGTCGCTGGAAATTTCGGACGGTTCGGATCTTGCACCGGCGCTGGAAGCGACTGTGGAGGAAATTCGGGCCGTTCATCCGCGCCTTAATATTGCCGCGCGGGTCGATCTGAGTCAGGACATCGCCTGCGACGTGGGCCGCATTTGCCAGCTTTGCTCGAACCTCGTCGCCAACGCAGTCGTTCATGGAGAAGAAGGCGGGATGGTGGAGCTGGATGCGCAAAGCGATCGTGAAGCACTTACGATTTCCGTACGAAATCGCGGCGAGACGATGACCGATGCAGTGATCGAGAATCTATTCGAACCCTTCGTTCGCGAGCAGGCGTCGCCCTCGCAGGAAGGTCTCGGTCTCGGATTGTTTATCTGTGACCAGATCGCTCGAGCTCACGGTGGTCGGCTCGATGTCCAATCCGTCGATGGCGAAACCACTTTTCGTTTCAAGCTTCCCGCGAACGCTACGCTAAGCGAGTAGCTCTTTAATGGTCGCGAAAATAGCTTTCATCTTATAGGGTTTCGCAAAGAAACAGGCTCCGCAAGGCAGAGCGTCTAAACTGATAACGGCCTGTCCCGAAGTCACGATAATGCCGACCGATGGCCATTTCTCCTGCACCTCATGGGCAAGAACGATACCGTTGACATTGCCGGGCATGTCTACATCCGTGAAGACGATATCGACCTGCCCGTCGCCCTCCATTGCATGAAGCGCTTCCTGACCTGTCCCGGCTTCGAGCGTCTGAAAACCCTCTGTCTGTAATTGATCGACGACGTCCATTCGAATGAGAAATTCGTCTTCGACGACAAGGACCGTCGCGGGGGAAACCGGCATTGGGACGTAATCCTCTCGGGACAGTCCCTCCGCACTCTGGAACGACAATTTATCTAACGCATACTCGGGCCTATCGATCCATAAGCAATTGGCGGCGGCACCTGGAATGACACAAGGAATTTATTTGCAAGACATGATCGCGCCAAGCTGCTAGGTGTAGCCGCATCGCAATCAGTACCACTTGGCGTCCTGCGACTGAGAGACACGTTGGGCTCCCGCTTTGGACGAGGAGACTGACGTGAATTCCAATACGCCCCATCCGGACACATAGCGAAAGCCGTCTTTTGAGGTCGGTGCGCAAATCGGCGGTGCGCCTCACGCCTGCCGCCGCGCGCCGTCAGGGCGACGCCACGCGATTGGCAATGCTTGTTCTTGGGCGAGAGGCTGCGATTTCCTTCATGAACGCGCCACATGACGAATTGGGGGGACGGCCGATCGACCTCGTCATCGAAAGCGAAGCGGGGCGCGCCCTTGTCGAAGGCGCGCTCGCTGAAATCCAGTATCCAAAAGCTGTTCCTATCAAGGAGTAGTCACGCAGCAGAATGCAGCAAGACCTGCAACCAGGCGACCCGAAGGGACGCATCGCGCTTTTGCGGTGCCAACCTCGACTTCAGGACCTCCGCTCCTCAACGGGAGCGGGGGTCTTTTTTGTCCAAGCTATCAGGTTCTGCCTTCTGGCGTTTCCGCCTATCTGCTTCGAACGTGTGACAGTGCACGAAGCCTACCGAGTTGCACTATGATGGAGCGCTGACTTGACTCGGTGCCCAACTGAAATGGACTGCTTTCCCTTTTTCAAGGTGACACTTGTATTGTACAACTGGCACGTCTTTGCAGTTTCCGCACCCGTTCTTTGCAATGGTCGATGGTTTCGCGGTTTGCGCTGAGGATGCGCTGCGCCGCAGCCAATTCCTCCCACGCCGCAGGATTTTGCGATCGGATCAATCGTATTCCGGTCTCCACGATAGTCGGCTCGCCCATGGCCTTGACCGCCATCCATTCTGGCCAGTGCCAGCTTTCGGGCAAGGCGCGGGCGATGGTGCCGGGAAGGATCGACCATAGCAGGATACCAGCAACGAGCCCCACGCTCGCAAAGCGCCAGGTCTGGCGCTCTTGCTCGGCCTCGGCGCGGACACGTCCCACCATCGCATTGAGCTGCGCGGTGGCGCTGTCGAAGTCCCAGCGGCCTTGCCGGAACAGGTCGCTGGCGTCGCGTAGAATGTCGAGCGAGGCGCGCTTGATCTGAACCGCGATGTCTTCCGGCGTCAGCTCAATGGCAGGCTTGCTGCCGATTGTGCTCAACGTCTTCGAGACTTGCGCCAACTGATCGGCCATCTGGCCGAGCGTAGTCGTGTAATCCGGGATCACGATGTCGGCTCGCTCCCTGGCCATGTTCTGGACCGTATGGCGTACCATCGCCATTTCGCCTTCGAGGCGAGCGAAGGCTTCTGTTGCCGGATCGGTTTCTGTCACGCCTTCCGGTTCTGGCTCCGGGGCGGGCGGTTCCTCGACATCGAGGTCCAGTTGCACTTCTTCGATGTGGTCGTCTTCCATGTCGGTTCTCCTAAATGCCCATGTCGAAAGCGCGGGTGCGCTCGCGGGTCAGGGTTGCGGTGAGTTCATTGGCGATACTGCGTTCGGGATTCGGATCGATGCCGAGTTCGCGCGTCTTGCCGCGTAGCAGGCCTTCGACCTGCGGATCGCGTTCAAGCCCTTTTGCCAGCTCGGTCAGCTTGGCTGACACGCGGGCGGCGCCCGCACGGTCGCCCTGCTGTTCAAGCTGCTTGCGCGCCGTGCTGAGGCCCTGCCAGTCACTGACAAAGCGCTCGGAGCGCAGCGCCGGATCGGTGCGCACGGCGGCCTCTTGGCTCATGGCACGCATGGCTTCTTGGCTGCGCCCGCCAGCGGCCTCTGCAATCAGCTCAGGACGCCGCTCCATCGCCTTGGCAAGGTCGGTGGCGGCATGGGGGCGGATCGCGTCGAGCGCCTTTTCGGCCTTCTCCAGCGCGGCATTCTGGTGCGGTAGGACGGGCAGGCCCTGGGCCTGCATGGTGCCGATATCGCCAAGCGCGCGGGCGTAGCGTTCGATCGCACGACGCTGCTCGTTCTGAGTGTTCGCCTGCACTGGCATCGGCTCAAGCTGGCGGGCCTGCGGACGGAAGTTCCCGAAGATGGATTTGGCGCGTTCCGGCACCTGCCGAACCATCTCGATGATCCGCTCGCGGAAGCTGATGCCGCGAAGTTCGGCGAAAGCCTGTTCGGGCTGGTAGTCGCCCGCCATATCCTTCCTGCGCTCGCGGCTCAGCGTGCGAACCAGCTTCGACTGGTCGGCAAAGTCGTCGCGCCCATAATGAAGCGCCAGCCGCTCGCGGTGGCGCGACATGGCAACATAGGCGGAATGGCTGTCCATGCCCGGCGTGGCGAGCACATGCGTTCGATCCACCGTCATGCCTTGCGCCTTGTGGATCGTGGCGGCGTAGCCATGATCGATGTGGGCATAATCCTTGGTCTCGAACGCGACTTCGCGGCCATCGTCGGTGCGCACCGCCATGCTTTGCGCGCTGGCCATCGCGACCGTGCCGAGTGTCCCGTTCTTCACCCCTAGCCCGCGCTCGTTGCGCAGGAAAATGATGCGGTCGCCCGATGCAAATTGCCGCTCGCCGCGTGCCGCCTTGATAGTGGCTTCGCCACCTAGCGCGCCAGCGTCGCGCATCTTCTCGCGCGCCATCTGGTTCAGCTCGCGGACTTCGTCATTGGTGTGAGTGAGGATGATCTGACTGTCGCCAAAGCTTCCTTGCCGCTCCTGCTCCCACCGCTCGATCAGGGCGGCGCGCGCAGCCTCGCGTGTGTCGGCGGCATGGACCATGCCGCGTTCTTCGTAAGTGCGGATCGCATCGTCGGTTCGGCCTGTGGCGAGCTGCCTGGTCGCGTCCTGTTGCCATGCGGAAAGCTGGCGGCGAACCTCGGTGATTTCGACACCGCCGTGGCGCTCTTGGATCGCCCGGAACGCCGCGCCCGCCTCGATGGCCTGGAGCTGCTGCTGGTCGCCAACCAGGACAAGCTTCGCACCGGCCTTGGCGGCATGGGACATCACGCGCTCCATCTGGCGCGTGCCAACCATGCCCGCCTCGTCGATGACCAGCACATCCCTGGCAGTGAGATGCTCGCGTCCCTTGCCCCATTGGTGTTCAAGGCTGGCAATGGTGCGTGACGCGATGCCGGAGCCGTTCTCCAGCCCCTCGGCAGCAATCCCGGACAGGGCTGCGCCGCGCACAGTGTAGCCCGCGCTTTCCCATGCCTCGCGTGCAACGCCGAGCATCGCGCTTTTGCCGGTCCCGGCATAGCCGACGACTACAGTAAGTCCCCTGCTCTTGGTCACATGCTCGAAGGCGGATTTCTGTTCGCCGGACAGGACCAGGCCGCGTTTCGCCGCGCTGGCGAATGCGGCGTTTCGCTGGACATCATTGACGCTGTGTTTGGTGCGCGCGGCAATTGCATCGGCGGCGCGATTCAGCCGCTGTTCGGTCTCGATCATTGCCCGCGAAGTGAAGCGGTCCTGCCCGCGTCCATCTTTGCCCAAGGAGATTAAATCGGGTGATGCGCGCACCGCGTTGAAGGCAGCGTCAAACTGCTCCTTCCCGTCGCTGTGTCGGTGAACGAAGGCAGCAAGATCGCGCTTGGTGAAGGTCGCCTGCTGGTGCGTAATCGCCTCGAGCGCCAGCTCCGGATTGGCGATGATCCGCTCGCCATTGCGCTGGGCAATGGCGCGGTGCTCCTCGATCCGCTCGGCTTCCAGTCCGCGCCCGCCGATGCGCGATGCAGCAGGACCGATCTTGTCCTGTGGTTCCAGCGCAATCCCCTGCGCTTCCAGGCTGCGATGATCGATCCGCGCATCGATGTCGCGTTCCGCCAGCGCGCGGTTGACATGATCGGCCCAGCGTTCGCGCCATTGCTCGATCAGCGCGGTCCTGTTCCAGTCGCGCACCTTCGCGCCAAAGCCGTCTTTCGTAACCTCGCGCATGGTCAGCATGACATGCGCATGGGGCTTGGCCTTGCCGTCCTCGCCAATATCCCAATGGACATTGAGATCGGCGATCATGCCTTTCTCGACGAACTCGGCCTTCACAAACTCGCGCGCCAGCCTGATGTTGTTTTTCTTCGACATCTCGCGCGGCAGAGCGAACTCGACCTCGCGGGCGAGCTGGGCATCCTTGCGCTTCTCGGCGGCTTCGACCGCGTTCCACAGCGTGGCGCGATCGGCGAAGGCTTCAGGTGCGCCTTTGGGCAGCATCACTTCGGAATGAAGGACGCCCGCCTTGTTGGTGAAATCATGGGTTCTGTCAATCCGTTCGTCGTGCAGCTGCTCGCCCGCACGATAGGCCGCTGCCGCAACGGCACTGCGTCCGCTCGACCTTCCGATGACCTTTGCGCTGAAGTGAAAGATTGCCATTTCGGCAATCCAGTTACACCGCAAACGCCACGTCGGCACGACGTATAAGCGCGCCCTCTCATGATAAAATCCTGATCGGGACTAGGCGGTATCACACTGTCCCGGCGACCCTACTGCATTGGATTACAAGCACGATTATCATGGCTCCATCACACCAAATATGGAGATGTCCCATGCGCAAACCCCGCGATTTTGATTCGGAACTGAAGGCCCTGGCCGACAAGGCCAAGCAATTGAAGGAACGCCGGGTGCGCGACCTCGGCGCGCTGGTCCTGGCAACCGGAGCCGACGCGCTCGATGCCGAAGTCCTGGCTGGCGTGCTGCTCGACGCGGCTGCCAACACTGACAAGGCGACCGGGGAGGGCTGGCGCAAGCGCGGCGCAGCTTTCTTTCAGAGTAAGTCACGCGACACTGGGAGCGGATCTCGCCAGCAGCCGGAAGGCACTCTTCCGACAGGTGGCGGCGCGCCATCGGCTTGAGGCGGCAAAGGCACGAACCGACATGCGCGAATGGCAGGTCAAACGACGCGAACGGACCCGGCAGCTGATCGAGCTGGGCGGCCTGGTCGCCAAGGCCGATCTGGTCGAACTGACCGACGATGATCGCGCCGCGCTCTACGGCGCGTTTCTCACCGTCGCGGCTAAGCTGCGCGGGCCGGATGGTGCGCAGGCGCTGGTGCTGTTTCGGCGCAAGGGCAAGCGGGCATTTGAGGCGGAGCAATCAGGCTGATCGGCAATGGAGAGCGGCTCCAGTCTCTGCAAATTGGTGTCGATTGCTCGCGTCAGCTTTGCGCCTTGTTAGCCGAATGTCGGCTTTCGTCGTCATGGCACCCAAAAAAGCAGACTGACTGCTTTCGTTTAGAGTTTCGGACGCCGCGAGGCGTCGGAAAGTCGACGGTGCCCGAACCCGCGGGCCTCACGCGGTGA
>NZ_JAIGNO010000005.1 GCF_019711515.1 Qipengyuania qiaonensis | reverse complement strand
GCCATCACGCCCAAGCACGGGCATCAAAACGGCCCAAGGCTCTACTCGTAAATGGTAGAAACTTCGGGCTCAGACCATTCGCAATGCGGCCAAGGCGATGTACCGATATAGTAAAGTGGAGCTTGCGAGCCGCGTATTGTCTACCGTTACCGACGCCCCTGATCCGGACGTGTATCATGTGACAATGCAGGATCTTGCGAGAATACGTCCAAGGACACCGCCCGCCGCCTCTCCCGACGACCGATTGCTGGTTTATCAGCCGCGCCAGACCTAATGTCCGTCGCCAGTCCTATCGCTGGAATGCAACGCAGCGCCTCGAAGCCGGTCTGACTTATGGCGCCATCTGATTTAGGCGCAACGTAAGCAGCCGCTTCGCCCTCGGTCTTGGCATCCACTTCGACATGAACCACCAGACGAAGGGCAAGCTGCATTTCTGCGGTTAGGAGGATTTAGGCCACATCCTCGTGCCATCGTCACTACGACGAAGCCCAAATCTCTTGTAACTCAGTCGTGCGCCCCGACGTCGAACAGCTCGAAAATCAGCAAATCTCGGGTCATCCAACAACCTCAGAGATTACACGCAACCAATTCCCTCCGATGATCTTTATGATGTCATCATCTTTGTAGCCACGCTTTATCAGTCCTGCAGTCGCGTATCTCCACTTATTGGCATCATTCATGCCTTCAGTGCCAAACGGGTATCGAAAGCGATAGCTCGATTTGAAGTAAGGCTCACCATAGGCCTTGAGAAACTCCTCTTCCAGCTTCGGATCCGTCGGCCAGCCTCGAATCAGCGTATCTGTGCCGAAGCCCACATGATCGACGCCGACCAACTTGACCAAATAATCGACGTGATCGAGCCAATGTTCAATCGTCACCGGAAAATTACGTTTCACCATGGTGTTGACAGTTGTGAGCCCCATCACGCCCCCCTTCTTGGCCAGCGCGCGGATGATGTCGTCCGACTTGTTGCGGGGATGTTCATTCAAAGCCGCACAGTTTGCATGCGAAATAATAGGAATGCGCTTTGAAGCAACAATAGTATCCATTGTTGTTTGGGAGCCCGAATGAGATGAATCAACGAGTATGCCGACTTCATTCATGCGGTGGACCGCAGCGATGCCGAAGTCACTGAGGCCAGCATTGGTACGTTCAGTTGCTCCGTCCCCCAACAGATTGCGCTCATTGTACGTAACTTGCATGGCGCGAATACCGAGGCTGTGGAACAGGTCAATATTGTCCAGCTCACCCTCGATCGGGCTGTTCTGAAAATTAAGCATGACGGCTGTCTTGCCCTCTTGCTTGGCGCGACGGATATCAGCGGCAGACCGCGCTGGTGCAAGCGCGGTACTGTTCTGCTCAATGAAATTGTTCCAATCGATGCAATCCTTGACCCCGTTGTCAAAGGTGAAGGCATTCATCATGTAGCTGCCATTCGGTTCTTCCGGTCGCCGTACTCCGAGTGTCGTACTCAGCGTCGTCAGACCAGCCTGCTGGATCTGTTCAAGACCGCTGCTGTCACGAACTTCATCGGCGAGCATGTCGATCACCAGCGATTCATTGTAGATCGCCTCCGCATCCTTGAGCAGCACTGGTGCATCGGCTGCCTTGCCCAGACCAGGCAAGGCCCAAGCCAACAGAGCCATCCCGCTACCAGCTTTGATAATGTCGCGCCTGTCCAGCATACAATTTTCCTTCCGTTAAGACCGTCTTTCTGTTCTTTTCCGAACCTCACATCGCCTCGCGATCATCTTTCCTGCTTTCGATGAAACCATCGTACCAGCACGATGAATGGCTGTTCTCGCTGTCCAGCACCTGCCGCACCACCGGTCGGAGCGGATCGCTTGGCATCGCCACTGCGTCATTGGTCGACGGCCTTGCCATTCAATTGCGCGCGACGAATAACCCATGTGGGACGGGCGGAGACAAGTGCGGCAGTCGCATTCGTTCGACGTGTTGCGTCGGTCCCTCCTAGGTTTTCGATTTATTCGGGCGGCTCGGCGATGAAAGCATGAAGGTCTCTGGTTTCTTGTTTGGTCAGCACGTCGGAGAATGAGGCCATGCCCGAGTAGGCGTATGCGCCTTCGAGCACGATGGCATCGAAGGCATCGTGCGTTTCGGGCGTCATCTTCCAGAGGTTCGGGTACCCTCCGGTTGTCCCTGGTCCGCCGTGACAGCGGGCGCAATTTGTGGTGTAGAGCCCGGCTCCGCGAGCGACTTGAGCAGGCGTACCGCGGAATTTTGTAGGCGCTGGCACCAGCGGTTTCGATTGGCGCAATGGTGGGAGGGTCGGTTCAGTACCGCCTAGCTTAAATGCAAGTATGCGCGGAGTGTTTTCCCGCTCGGCAGCTGCCCAGCCCGACTTGAAAAAACCGTTCAGGGCGCCGCCAAAGCCGGCGGCCACAGCTATGTATTGCTCGCCATCGATTTCGTAGGACATCGGGGCTGCCATGATACCGGTTCCGATATTGATCCGGCGAAGAACTTCACCGTTTTTTGCGTTGTAGATCGTGAGGACCCCGTCGGCACTGCCCTGCGCTACCAGGCCATTGCTTGTCGCCATGACCCCGCCGCTCCAGAACGGCATTGGCCCGGAACTCCATGCTTCCTTCTGCTTAACGGGATCCCAGGCACGAAGCACCTGCTCGAATTTGGGCTTGGGCTGCCCATTCACAAGTGGCGCGAGCGCCTTGTCGTCCGGTGCGAGGCCGACCAGGCTGGTTCGGGAGCCTTGAGAAACGGTATGCGGCTGATAGGGCGAAGCCGCGGTCTCAAACGTCATCGGCGTTTCAAGCACCGGAATATAGACCAGCCCTGCTGCCTCGCTGTAGGCCATCGGTTGCCAGTTGTGCCCGCCCGCTTCAGACGGCCAGACGAGCTTGGTTTCCTTTGAGAAGTTGCCTTGCTCGCTCAGTACCGGGCGACCAGTTTCAATGTCGACACGATCCGCCCAGGTGACCGTCGTGTACTTTTCGGCAGACAGCAGCTCTCCGGTCACGCGGTCCAGGACGTAGAAAAACCCGTTCTTAGGTGCCTGCATGATGACCTTGCGTGGTTCGCCACCGATTTCCATGTCGGCAAGGATCATGTTCTGTGTCGCCGTGTAATCCCAGCTGTCACGTGGGGTTGTCTGATAGTGCCACTTCTTGCGCCCGCTGCGCGCGTCGATCGCGACGATCGACGAGAGATAGAGGTTGTCACCCCCGGCAGGGCTCCGCAGCCATGCGGGATGCGGACTTCCGTTGCCGGTACCGACGTAAACGATGTCCGTTTCGGGATCATAGACAATGGAATCCCAGGCGGTTCCACCGCCGCCGAATTCCCATGCCGAGTTCGGGTCCCACGTCTTTCGGGCCTCGGTTACTTCGGGGTGCTCGTCCGGACCGGCTGCCGGATCGCCCGGGACGAGGTAGAAACGCCAGGCCAGCTCGCCCGTCTCGCGGTCGATTGCCGTCACATAGCCGCGCACGCCCAATTCCGCGCCGCCATTGCCGATTATGACATTGTCTCCAGCGACGCTCGGAGCGCCGGTGATCGTATAGCTGCGTGTCCGGTCAATGAACGTGTCGGTCTTCCATTTTGGCTTGCCGGTCTTGGCGTCCAAAGCGACGAGATATCCATCGAGCGTCCCGACATACACTGCCCCGTCTTGCACCTTTACACCGCGGTTGACGGCATCGCAGCACGCACGACGCGCATATGCGCCGTCGACCTCGGGGTCATATTGCCACAGCTGTTCACCGGTGCGTGCGTCGATGGCATATACCACGCTCCACGGACCTGATACGTACATCACCCCGTCTACTACGACTGGCGTAGCCTCAACGCCTCGATTGGTTTGGCCTCTGACGACGAAATCCGCAAACTCCCATGCGACGCCAAGGTCCTGGACATTGCCTGCATCCACTTGCGAGACGCGGTAGAAATAGGCGGTCTGATCCTGCCAGAGCGCGCTGTCTCCCTCCGGCTCCTGGCTGCAGCCTGCCAGCAAGAGGACAGTGCTGCAGAGCGCTGCGGCGAAGCTAAAACTAACATGTTTCGCCAGAGGCATTGATTCTCTCCATCTTAGAAGAATGCAGGATCGCACTCCAACCAGGGAGGCCCGTTGCGTTAGAAGCTCTGTACAAGTTCCAACCCGATGGTTCGGGGCCGAATTGTAAAAGTCTGGTCAGAACCACTGAAAATGGCGAGATCGAGCTGCGGACGTGCATTGAATATGTTCCGGGCGAACAACCGAAGGAGCGTATCATCCTTACCGATCGACGCCGCCAGGTTTACCACATCATAGCTCTGCCGGAATTCTGACGGGTTGGGGACGCCCGCATCGACCCCATCCGAGAAAACAACATTCAGATCCGGAACGATGCCGAACGGCGCGCGCCCTTGATACTGATATTCGCCGCGAAGGTTCACGTTCCAACCATTTCCGAATGTCGTTGAATAACCAGCGTAGGCGCTCGCCATCCAAGTGGGCACATTGGGCAGCGGATCGCCCGCTTCGACGATTCCTTCCAAAGATTCGAGAACCTCGCTTTTTGTGTAAGCGGCATTCCCGCCTATCTCGAGGCCATCGATAGGCTCAACGCGCGCTTCGAATTCGAAGCCCTTGACTTCCGCACTTCCCAGATTGGCGGTGAAGCCGAACCCGCATGGCAAACCGACAAGCTGCTGCGTATCCTTCCATTTCGTCAGGAACGCCGCGGCATTCACCGTCAGCCTGCCATCCGCAAACAGGTTCTTCGTTCCAACTTCATACGTCCATACACTATCGGACTGAAATGAATCCGGGATCTGCGTCAGACCGATCGCAGCCAGATCGTCGCCGCAGGCGTCGGGACTTACCACATAACGGTTCGGTCCCCCGGGACGGTACCCCCGTGCCGCTGACGCGAACAGAAGATTATCTCCTGTAACTTCGTAAGACAGCCCAAACTTTGGATTGATGCCGTCTTCCTCGCTGGTACGTCCGTCAACGACCGTGATGGGGCCGGCAATAAGGCCATCATATACAGCATCAAGTCGCTGGCGGTCCTTGAACAGCCGTACCCCGGCAGTGAGCTCCAAACGATCAAACAGGCGATAACTTGCCTCGCCGAACAGTGCATACTGCTTCAAACTAGCCTTAGTATCACCAAGATAAAGTCGATCTGACGGAACGCCGAAGATGGCGCCCGATCCGGGCTGATCGACAGCCTGAAATAATTCATCGACTTGGTCCTGATAATACGCCCCGACAACCCATCTGAAAGGCGCACTGGGACTGTTGTCCGACGCGAGCCGCAACTCCTGACTGAACGTGGAGGTATCGGTCTCTGAAACGTTTATACCAGTTAGAGGGTAGAGGAATTGAAAAATATTTGCCAGTATAAAACTGTAGTCTCTTTTGTAGTCGAATCCTCTATCAAACTGCGACGTCAATGAAGTAAGCGTGACTCCGCCAAGATCTTTCTCGATATTGAGGCTAAATACCGAAGTTTGCTCGACATTAGGTTGGGGAATTCTGAATGACGATTCAAAATCAGGCCTTCCTAGGAAATAAAGACTGCTGTCCTGCAATTTTGATTCTTGGTAGAACACTTGAGGGCGGATGGACCAGTCCGCAGATGGTTGCCATTCGATCGAGCCCCGCAAGGCGTATGTATCGCTGTAATTGATGTTTTCCTCGCGCCGCGTGCTGAGCGCGTCCAACCGAAGCGGCGTGTACTCCGGGAACGGCGTGCTGGACCGGGTTGAAATCTGTACATCGCCAGGCACGGCATCGATGTAGCCACCGTCCCTGCGGTAGAAGAAGCCACCGCGAAATGCGAGAGACCCTTCGATGATCGGTGCATTGACGACGACTTCGCCGTTGTAGTCGGGCGACCCTTCTGAAACAACGGCAGCGCCGACCGCCGCGTCGACACTGAACCGGTTCATGTCCGGCGTGTTGCTGGCGTACTTGATCGCCCCGCCCATCGCACTTCCGCCGTATAGCGTACCCTGCGGTCCTTTCAGCACTTCCAGCCGCTGCATGTCGAAGAACACCGGATCGAAGCCGCCGCTGAATGTCGTGCTGATCGTGACCAGTGAGATATCATCCAGAAAAATGGCGACCGTCGGAGCGGAGACGTTAGTGCTAAGGCCGCGAATGCTGTAACGGGCTAGGCCGCGCTCAGCGCGCGACAACGCAAGCCCTGGAACATTGCGGACCACATCCTGTATCTCGTTAGCGCCTTGTGAACGCAGCTCTTCTCCCGTGATCGCAGTTACCGAGATCGGAACACTCTGTATCGATTCATTCGATTTGCGCGCAGTGACAATGATCACGTTGGTTTCTTTGCTCTGAACATCGTCACTTCGTTCAGAAGCCTCCTGAGCAAACGCTCCGGATGCGAATCCCGGCGTCACAAAGGCCGTGGTACCTATCAGCAGCGCAACACGCCAACTACGCCCGCTTCTTGCCACTCGACGGCTGGTAAATCGGCGCTCGGGAGCCCCTGAGCTCGAAGCCTGACCTCGACGACGGAGTCGATCTTTCTGTCCCTTCATTTCGCCTCACTCCCCTCTCAGGTGCGTACATGACAATAGATTTGCGCTTCGGCTAATGGCTCTTTGGCCGCCGCCTCTTCGTTATCCCGTAGAAAGGCTGATGCTGCCTCGACTATGCTAGGCCGGTCAACGAAGTTAAACTGGGCAGGAGGGATAGATTTTCTGATCCTAGCGGATGGACCGGGGATCCCAAGGTCGCTGCGCGCAGCTCAGCGCCCACCCGGCTTTGCCGGGCGGGAAAGTCTTGAAGAGCGCCTTGGACTTCTTCGGATCGAGATGAAGTCGACTATTGGATAGCGGCCGATGCAGACGCCGCTTGGGACGTGGCAATGAGCCGATCGACGCGGTGCTCAAGCAGGTCAAAGGGCATCTGGCCCTGATCCAGGATTAGGTCATGGAAGCGACGGAGGTCGAACTCGTCGCCCATCTCTCGCTCTGCCTTCTGGCGCAACCGCTCAAGTTTGAGCAAGCCGATCATGTACCCGGTGGCCTGACCCGGCATAACGACATAGCGCCGCACTTCCGATCGAATCTGATCTATGGACAGTGCTGTATTGCCAGCCATGTATTCGACTGCCTCCTCTTCAGTCCAGCCCTTGTCGTGCAATCCGGTATCGACAACCAGTCGCGCGGCGCGCCAGATTTCTGCAGTCAGGCGGCCAAAGTCGGAATAGGGGTCGCGATAGCCGCCCATTTCCTTCGCCAGCTTCTCCGCGTAGAGGCCCCAGCCTTCCTGATAGGCATTGATATAGAGATACTTGCGGAATTTCGGGACGGTATCGAGCTCCCGGGCAATCGCAAAGTTGAGGTGATGGCCGGGTAGCGCCTCATGATAGACCGTGGCTTCCAGAAACGGCTTCGGATTGGACCGCATATTGATCAGATGCAGGTAGAACGCACCGGGCCGTGTGCCATCGCTGGTTGAAAATGAGTAATGCGCCGCGCCGCCGGGAATCTCTCGATATGGCTCCACTCGCTTCACGATGATGTCAGCTTTCGGAAGTTTGTTAAAATAAAGGGGAAGTCGGGATTTCATCTCGTCGACATAGTTCGCTGCGGAGTCCAAGAACGCCTGTCTTCCAGCTTCCGTACTCGGCTCGTAGAACCTGTCATCTTCTCTAATGAACTTGAAGAATTCGCCTAACGAGCCGTCGAAGCCAGTCCGGTCCTTTACGAGTTCCATTTCTTCGCGGATCCTCGCAACCTCGCGTAGGCCGATCATATGGATCTCGTCAGCCGTCAGGCTCGTGGTCGTCGAGTTTGCAAGCGCGGCTCGATAAAAGTCTTTGCCGCCCGGAGCCCCCCCGACGCCAGTGGCGACGATGTCCGCCTTGGGGAGCTCGGACTCGAACCATGCAGCCAGCTGTTCGAAGGCTGGCTGCCACTCGCTCAATAGCGCCTCCCGGGCCTCAGCCCGAAAGCTATTCGCTCTAACCTGGTCGATCTTGCCGGCTTCCTGCAAACTGTCTATCTTGTGGACGGCGTCTGCCCAAATGGGACTATCCCCTTCCCCTCCAAAAGGTGCGCCAGTAGCCAGCGTCCGCACCTGCGGAATCATCATTTCATAGGCGAAGCGCGGAGGCCGAACACCGTTGGCAGCATGGCGTTTCGCAATTTGCAGCAATTGCAATTCCGCACGCGCCACCCCACCAATTCGAGCAATGTAGGCGTCCATGTCAGCTGGCTCGTCGACTCTATGGATTTGCATGAGAAACTGCGGAATGGCGGTCTGCGGCCCCGACATCTGATTGAAAACATACGCATTGCGACGCACCTCCCACAGCATTGCGGCTTCGCGGTACTGGAAGATCCACAGGTCCCAGGACAGTTGGCCATTCTCGCCAAGCTTGCTGCGGTCGAACCTTGCGTGCAGTTCGTCGATCGAGCGACGTTGCCATTCGAGCGTTCGACGCGCCGCCTCTTCGGACATGTCGTCGATCTCGTCATACCGATCTTTCCCCCCCGCATACGCTATCGCCATAGGACTGCGATCAAGCAGTTCTTCGTACTGGCCGTCTAGCCAGGCGTGGAGGCGACTTTCTTCGCTGTCTGCGGCCTTAGGCGCATCGAGTGGGTTGTCTCCTGATTGAGCGAGGGCTGGTGCCGCAACAACGCTTGGGAGCAACAAGACTGACAGGATCAGCAATCGACGAAGTGAGCTGGTCATGGGATCTTTCCATCTGAGTATTGGAGTTTCTTGAAAGCCCGCTACGGCGGGCATGGGCACGGAGCCTACGGGAAAGCATTTTTTCCAAGCGGTCTGCGCTGATCGAAGCCGACAATTGAAGAAATCGTATACGATTCTTCCCTTTCCTGCAATATGGCGCCGGGTCGGCTACAGGGGGTATCAGGCTTCCACAATTTCGCGGGCAATGCCCGCATGCGGAGCTGTAGCGTCGAAGCCTCGCTGCGGATTGCCCGAGGCTCGCTCCCAAGCCCAGGGTCCTTCGCAGGTGCTTTCGGCCATGTTCATGGAAGCGGGGCAACAGCATCATCCGCGCGCCACTCGCGCCTCCGGACGACGCGTTCCGAGCATTTCTGTTCGGAACGTCCTGCCGGAACCGTTCGAGATCGACAGCTCCAAAAGTGAGGCGATTCCTTCCTTGCAGCTGGCCTGGTTCGAATAGCCCGGCATTAGGACGATGTTCAGGCGCCCAGAGCGTCGGCAGACGGCTCGAAATCAAGGCCCAGCGCCCTCGCGACGGGTTCGCTGGTAAGGCGACCGCGATGAGTCGACAGACCTGCCAGAAGACCCCTGTTCTCCCTGATCGCCCTCAAACCGCCGTCGGCCAGTGCGAGACCGTAGGGAAGCGTCGCATTGTTAAGCGCGTGGCTGGATGTTCTTGGCACGCTACCGGGCATATTGGCGACACAGTAATGAATGATACCGTCGACCTCGTAAGTCGGTGCGGCATGGCTCGTCGCGCGCGAGGTTTCAAAGCAGCCGCCCTGGTCGATCGCGACATCTACGACCACGCTTCTTGGCTTCATGCTGCCCAGCATATCTTTGGTGACCAGCCTTGGTGCGCTTGCCCCAGGGGTGAGAACACTGCCGATCACGACATCGGCGTGTCTCAATTCGGCTTCGATTGCGTCGACCGTTGAGAAGAGGGTGCGGGCGCGGCCGCAGAACAATTCATCCAGCTGACGCAAGCGCGGCAAGGAGCGATCGAGGATCGATACATCGGCGCCCAAGCCAACTGCCATCCGCGCTGCGTGGGTTCCCACGACCCCGCCGCCAAGCACCAAAACGCGCGCAGGTGCGACGCCCGGCACACCGCCCAGAAGTAGTCCGCTGCCACCGTTGAAGTGGCGACTTGCGAGGGCGGCGGCCTCGATGGACAGGCGGCCGGCGACTTCACTCATCGGAGCCAATAACGGCAGTCCGACACCTTCGGTTACCGTTTCATATGCGATCGAGGTCACGCCACTTTCCAGCAGGCCCCTCGTTTGCTCGGGATCAGGGGCTAGATGCAGATAGGTGAACAGAATTTGCCCTTCTCGTAGTTTTACCCACTCTTCGGGCTGCGGTTCCTTGACCTTCACGATCATGTCGGCCTGAGCGAAAACCTCGAACGCACTTCCGACGATGGTCGCTCCGGCGTCCGCATAAACGGTGTCATCGGCTCCCATCCCCGTGCCTGCCTTGGTTTCGACCAGCACCGAATGGCCGCGTTCGACATATTCGCGAACGGCTGCTGGAGTAAGGCCCACGCGCGCCTCCTGCTTCTTGATCTCTTTGGGAACGCCGACGATCATGATGCAAACTCCTGTGATTAGATTGCTCACTCATAAGCCGTTCTTGCCGGAATTTCTGATCAACCTTGCGGCCCAGAACTTGATCTCGTAGACATTCTGAAACTGAAATCGGACTTTGGATTTTGAAATGATGCTGGACAGATTTGACACTGCGATCGTTGCTCGGCTTCTGGAAGGTGGCACCGCAACCAATGCGGAATTGGGCGAAGCTGCGCGTCTTTCGGGACCGGCCGCGGGACGACGCCAGCGCCTTCTCGAAAGCGATGGCTACATCAAGGGATACAGTCCCAAGCTAAACTTTGAAAAACTTGGCTTCGGCACCCTGGTCATGGTGTTGATTCAGGTTAAGAGCAAAGCAACTGATACTTTCGAGGCCTTTGAAAACGCAGTTCGTTCGAGCCCCTCGCTTCTGTCTTGCCATCTCTTGTCAGGCTCGGAAGACTATTTGCTGTCCTTGCGAGCCAAAGACCTCAAGGATTTCGAGCGGATACACCGGGAAGAGCTATCGAAACTGCCCGGCGTAAGCGGCATGCAATCTCTTTTTGCGTTGCGCGAAGTGCTCTCGCGCGACGCATCGCCTTCTATGCTGTCGGGATCATGATGAGATCGCTCCGATAATGCTGTACTGCGTTGGCAAGGCCTGACCGCGGCCGAGGCGGCCTATCCTGGCCCGATCCCGACGTCGCAATCTTCACCCCGTGGCCTCCTTGCTCAGGCCCAGCCTGGCTCCATCCTACGGACGATCATCGCGCCCGCAGTGATCGGGACGTCGGTATCTGCAATTACGGTCGCCCGGTTCACCGCGCCCCTATCGCGATAACGCGGCCGGAGAACCCGCAGCTGGGTTGCAAATTTCCTGTCAGCTCACAGTTTCATTGAGGCCTTGCAGCTCTCTTCTCATGACATGGGCTACATTTCGCGGTCGGCGCTCAGTTTCGCAAATCCGACGCTTTGGCGGGGCGATCTCGTGATCAGACACCGCCAAAGCCCTTGATTTTCTATGGCGTCAATCCGTGTCCGTAACTGCCACGACATTGTCGGTCGTGTTGCGGTCGATATAGCGAATAAAGGGATCAATGCCTGCATAGACCGGCTTGCGCTCGCTGACGATCCGCACCTTCTGCTCGCCAGAACGGATCGGCGTGCGCTGGATAGACAAGACATCTTCCTGATCGAAGCCGGCATCGCTCGGCTGCGCCATGTACACGCCGACGTCAACCGGCTGGTCAAAGCTCGCATTCGTTTCATTGCCCTTGGCATCTGCATATATCTTGGATGCTTCTATCGTCATCACCGTCTCAAAGTTGCCGTCCGGAAGGCGCCTCACGGTCGCGTCCCTCGTCTTTAGGTCATACAGGGTGATGCGATAGAATTGATCGAGCACCAGCAGCCGTTCCTGCGGATTACGGGCGAGCGACAGGAAGCCATCGACCAGATCGCTCGACCGTGCATAAGGCGCGGGCTTGAAGCGATAGCGATCGAGCAGCTGACGCAGCATGGCGTTCACACGATCCTCGCCCAGGCGTTCCTGGAGCAGATACATCACGATGGAGCCCTTCTGATAGTGGATGTATCCACGGTTGCGCGTCCGGGCGAGCGGCTTTTCCCCGTCCGACTCCATCCGGCGCCCCTGAAGATACTGGTCGAGCTCATATTTCAGGAACTGGCGCACCTGCGCCTCGCCGAAGCGCTTCTTCATCACCATCAGCGCCGAATATTGCGCCAGGCTTTCGGTCAGTACCTCTGCGCCCTCCATGTCGGCGGGCATGACCTGGTGGAACCAATATTGGTGGGCCAGTTCGTGCGCCGTGACATAGGACAGAAAGTCGAGCCGCTTGGGATCGCTCAGATCCATGATAAAGCCGACGGTTTCCGAATAGCCGATCGTTCCCGGTGCGGAATTGGCGCCGCCGCCATAGCCTGGCCGCTCGATGATCCGGGCATAGGGATATTGATACGGCCCGAAACTCGCGCGGAAATAATCGAGCGAGTCGTCCATTGCCCGCAGCATCCGGTCGATATTCTTGGAATGCTCCGGATGGTAATAGACCTGCAGCTCGACGCCATCGGAATCCATCGTCTTCACATTGTAGCGTGCCGACTGGATGGTCACGAAGGCGATCGACGGAATCGGCGCCACAAAGCGGGCGGTGCGGCGGCCATTTGCAACGGTATCGGAAACCCGTTCACCGGTCGCGATCAGCGTCTGGTCCGCATCGGTTGTCACCGTGATATCCGAATTGATCCGGTCGAAGCCGACATAGTTCTTCGCCTGCGCCGACGCATCTTCCAGCTTTGGCATTTCCGGAGCCGGTGCAAGGCCAAACTTCTCGCGCTCCTTCTTGTTCGAGAGCAGGTTGGTGCGATCCATCCCGAGCAAAGGCATGATCTGAAAGTTGGTCACATAAGCGCCGTTCGTGGCCGGCTGCACATCGATCTCGTACAGTTGCGGATCGGGCGGCAGCGCCGCAAAGCCGCGCCGCTCGACACCGGTAACAAAGGACACCGTCCCGCTCGCGCCCGGCTGCAACGGCTGGTTGAAGCGGAAGATTCGATGATGGTTCTGTCCGTCCGCCTCGATGAGCGCCGCACCGGAGACCGTTACGTCACGCAACGGCAGACCGATGCCTGGCGCCATACGGAAATGCAGGGTTTCGATCGGCGCGCCTGTCTCATTCACAAAACGATAGGTTCCGTTGACCTGCATCTCGTTGCGCGAAGGAAACAGGTCGACCTTCAGCTTGACATCCCTCAGCTTAGGCTGCGGCAGATCGATATACTTCCCGTATCTCTTCTCATAGGCGGCGAGTTGGCGATTAAACCTGTCCTCATTAGGATAGGCGTTCAGCACGGCGGTATTGTAATAGATGAACCCGCCAAGCCCCACGGTGAGCAACAGCGCGCCCGCCAGAGCGACCAACGGCGCGCCACGTAGCCGCGACGGCAGGGTCCGCCATTGCCCTTTCAATGTCACCGCCGTTCCGCGCCGCCACATCAGATGGCCGATCACCGCCAGAACCAGCGCAAATGCCAGCCAATAGATGCGCAGCCACCAGCCGGCCTCGCTGCCGTAATTCGCGCCGTTCATATCCGAAAGCGGCATCCGCACGTCGGCGTAGTTGAACAACGGATGGTTGAGACCGAGACTGGAGAAAACGACGGTCGTGACCAGATAGAGCACCATGATGCCCCAGCCCACGAACTTGTTCGGGCTGATCGCCTGAACCACGACCGACAGGATCGAAAGCTGAATCACATAGAATGCGCTGGGCACGACGAACCATGCCAGCCAGTTGCCAAGCTCGATATCGGTGACCCCGCGCATGAACTGGAACAGGATCGATTCCAACATCACCACGAAAACGCTGAGCACCAGCAGCACGCCGACGACGCCGGCAAGCTTGGACACCAGGAAGACCCAGTTGGGTGGCGGGGTGGCGTCGATGATCTCGCCGAAGCGGCGCTCGCGCTCGCGCCATACGACTTCGCCCGAGAAATAGATCGCGATCAGCAGAGTGATTGTCGCGGACGTCGCAGTCACCACATCGACGATCGCGAAGGTGCGCGGCCAGATCGGAATCCCGTAGAACAGCTTGGCGAGATTGAGCGTCAGGATGAGGTTGATCGAGCCCACGATCGCCAGCACCCAGAAAGCCGGGCTCTTGAAGATCAGCTTCATTTCGAGCCGGGTGCGGGTCCACAACTGATGCCACACACCGCGTCCGGGCACACTGTCCGGCAGGCGATCGACCAGCATGGGCTGCACAGCGGCAAGCCGCTTTTCACGCGCTGCCTGACGCTTCGCACTGCGCGCGGTCGCGCCGCGTGCGGCGAAACGGAAACGCCAGACCACCAGCAGTACGATCGCCGTCGAAATACCGATCCACAGCAAGCGGTTGCCCAGCAGTAATTGAGTCAGCTCGACCGCCTGCGTGTTGGACTGGATGGGCGTCAGATATCTTGTGGTGATACCGTACGCGACGCTTCCGAACGGCTCGAGATAGGCCGCGAAGGTAAGGTCCGGCAGCTTTTGCAGCATCGAGGTGACCGCGAAATACAAAAACATGAACACGATCACCATCAGATAGCTGTAGGTGACCGAACGGGTCCAACTGGCGATGGCGAAGAAGATCGCCGACGTCATCAGGATATTCGGCAGCGCCAGGACGAAATAGCCGAACGCATAATCCTGCAGCCGGTTGGGGCCGAGATTCTCGATGTCGACCCACGGCATGAATGTGCCGATCCACAGCGCCAGCGGCACTGCCAGGAACGCGATCGCCGCGCCCAGGAACGCGCCGGTAAAGCGGCCGAACATGTACGGCATCTTGCCGACCTTGGTCGACCGGATGATCTGCCCGAACCCGGTCTCGTCGTCGCGCACCACCACATTCCCGACGAACGCCGTGGTCACGAACATGAAGAACAGCGACATCATCAGCTGCACCTGCGCGACCGCGGTCGGCGCGTTGGTGTGAATGCTGCCGCCGCTGCCCAGACGGATCGCGGGCGCCGTCGTCAATGCGAACGTCAGCAGGAAGAACATGATGGCCGCGACCCAGAAGACAGGATTGCGGAGCTGATAGCGCAGCTCGAAGCGCGCGATGGTGGCGAACATCGGCGCGTTCCTTATGCGGCTTTGGCGGCGGCAGGGCGGCGCGTATGCGCTAGCGTCGACATATAAACGTCTTCCAGCCCCCCCTCCACCAGCGCGAAGCCGTTGCCGGGGTCCAGTTCGGAAAGGACGTGCACAATCGTGCGTCCGGCCAGCAGTCGGGTAGAGATCACTTCATGATTGCTGCGCACGTCGTCCAGCTGATCACGCTCGATCGTCTTGGCCCAGATCGTCCCGCGGCTGCGCTGGATCAGTTCGCTCGGAGCGCCTTCCAGCTCGATGCGCCCGGCCGCCAGCACCGCCATGCGCGGGCACAGATCAGCGACGTCCTCAACAATATGGGTCGACAGGATGATGACAACATTCTCACCAATCTCGACCAGCAGGTTGTAGAAGCGGTTTCGCTCTTCCGGGTCGAGGCCGGCAGTCGGCTCGTCCACAATGATAAGTTCGGGATTGCCGATCAGCGCTTGGGCGATGCCGAAGCGCTGGCGCATGCCACCCGAAAAACCGGCCACCGCCTTGTTGCGGACATTCCACAAATTGACCTGGTTGAGCAGCGTCTCGACCGTCGCCTTGCGCTCGCCCGAAGCAGTGATGCCCTTCAACGACACCATATGGTCAAGAAGGTCATAGGCTGACACGCGCGGATAGACCCCGAAGTCCTGCGGTAGATACCCGAGAGTCGAGCGCAACCGGGTCGGCTCAGCCAGCACGTCGATATCGCCGAAGTGTATCGTGCCGGCCGTTGGCGTCTGCAGTGTCGCAATTGTTCGCATCAGCGAAGACTTGCCCGCGCCATTGGGACCAAGCAGCCCAAACATGCCCTTGCCAATCGACATAGTCACGCCGTCAAGCGCGCGGGTGCCGTTGGGATACACATGCTCGACACCATTCAATTGCAACACGGGCTGCCTCCGCTTCGAATTTCAGTGCTCCGAGGCGTGAACCGCTAAAAATCGTACACCAAAGAAGGCCATCATCAGCCCTCTCGTGGCGACAACCAGCTACAGGCCTCATTCTAAATTGGTCGGTTACCGACCAATTTGGTCGGTATCAAGTGTTTTCTGTTCTGTCAGAATGGGGATGATGGGCTATAGGAAGGATCGGGCGCGAAGGGCATGCAATGGCTAGACAGAGCAGATCGGAGATCGACGAGGAAATCATTGATTGTGCGGCTGGCCTGTTCGCCCATCAGGGCTTCGGGCGCACTTCCCTTCAACAGATTGCCGATGCACTGGGTTATTCCAAGGCGGGCCTGCTTCACTATTACCCGAGTAAAAAGGCGCTCTACGAGGCCGTCGTCGACACGCATGTATCCCGCACACGGCAGCGAACCGCCATGCTGCTTGATTTCCCGCTGGGCATAGAACGCGATCGCGCGATGATCGGAGCGGTTCTGGAGGAAGCACTCCGGTTCCCCGGCATGGCGGAATTCGGCCATTACATGGCGCGCGAGCCAGCGGACGACCGGATCGGGGCATCGGGCATAGAACTGATCCAGGCGCTCGGCGTCAATGTGGCCGCGCCAGATATGGATCGAATGGCGCGAGCGTTCACCGCTATGGCTGGCGCGAACTTCGCGATCAGGATCGCCGGACGAGTTGGGCTCGACGAAGCGTGGCGGGATGAAATCTTCGCAGCAGCAATGCGCGCCCTTGGCTATACCAGTTTCAGCGATTGAGCATTTTCGCCCGCATAAGCACGATTGTACTCGACGCCAACAGACACGCGGCGTGATTGTGCAACCGCGTCGGGTCGGAGAAACCAGCGCGACCTTCAATGGTATCCTGCCCAAGCGCAGACCCGCTGCATCCCGGACACTCAGATTCAGGAACCCGACCGGAATCGCAGCCTAGTCGCCCACGTACACGGTCTTCATCTGAGTATAGAATTCAACGGCGGCATATCCTTGCTCGCGCAAGCCGTAACTGGAGCTACGGGTGCCGCCGAAAGGTACATGATAATCCACACCAGCAGTTGGTAGATTCACCATTACCATGCCGGCACGGACGTTGCGACGAAAGTCCCGCGCATGCGCGAGGCTCTTGGTGACGATGCCGGCAGACAAACCGAATTCACCCGAGTTTGCGACTGCAAGCGCCTCGTCATAGTCTTTCACGCGGACTGTCGAGACGATCGGCCCAAAGACCTCCTCCAGATTTATGCGCATATCCGGGGTCGTCTCTGCGATTATGGCAGGACTGATAAAGTAACCCGGCGTGTCGAGGCTTAGGCGATCACCGCCAGTTGCAAGCCTGCCGCCTTGCGCCGTGGCGACATCAATATATTGCAGATTCTGTTCCAGCTGCCGTTCACTTGATGCTGGCCCGATCTGCGTCCCGGAATCCAGAGCGTTGCCAACCTTCAGTGCAGCAGCACGTTCGACAAGAGCTTCGACGAACCGGTCGTGGACTGCATCCTCTACGATAACCCGGCTCGAAGCGGTGCAGCGCTGCCCGGTCTGAAAGAAGCCGCCATCCAGGGCGACCGCCACGGCACGCTCGAGATCGGCATCGGCAAGAACCACAAGCGGGTTTTTGCCACCCATTTCGAGTTGGACCCGGGCGCCGCGCGCCATCGCAGCCGTCCCGACCTTTTCGCCCACGCCCCGTGAGCCGGTGAACGAGATTGCGTCGACCTGTGGATGATCCACTAGTGCGGCACCGGCATCGCCATGGCCGAACACAAGATTGAAGACGCCCGCCGGTGCGCCGCATTTCTCAATGATGACTGCCAGCGCATGCGCTACTGCCGGAGTGCTTTCAGCGGGCTTCAAAACCACGGTATTGCCGAACGCAAGCGCGGGGGCGACCTTCCACGCGGGGATCGCGATCGGAAAATTCCAGGGCGTAATCAGCCCTACGACTCCGAGGGCCTCCCGCCAGACCTCGACATCCAGATGCGGCCGCGTCGACTCGAGCGTACGGCCATGGCGTCGCAGAGCCTCGCCGGCAAAATACTTGAATATACGTGCGGCCCGCATAACCTCGCCGGTGGCCTCGGCCCTGGTCTTGCCTTCCTCGCGCGCCAGCAGCTCGCCGAGCTGCTGCGCGTCGGCCATTATCCTCGTACCTATGCGATCAAGGAGGTCCGAACGCGCCTCGGGCGATCCGGACGACCAATCGCCAAAGGCACGGCGCGCAGCTGTCACTGCCGCATCGATCTCCTCTGAACCGCTATCGGGATAGGTGGCGACGATTTCGTCCGTGTTCGACGGATTGATGCTGGCGAAGCGCGCATCCGCTTCAATCCATTTGCCATCGATCAAGTGGGATAGCTTCATTCGAAATGATCCTCGCTGGCGGGTTTGCAATGGCGGTGGCTTGAGCACCGGGATGAAAAGACAGAATCAGTTGGCAAGCGCAATCATATACCGTATACGATTTTTGACAAAGGAGAATGCCTGGTGACTGACCGGAAAAAGCTGTGGCGCGGCGTATACCCCGCTGCGACGACCCAGTTTCGCGCTGACGGAGCAATCGATATCGACGCGACCCAGCGTGTGCTCAGCGCACTGGTAGAAGACGGCGTTGACGGTCTGATCCTGCTTGGCACATGCGGGGAAAACAATTCCCTTGATGCAGCTGAAAAGCTGACTGTGCTCCGCGCCGGGGTTGAAGCGGTCGGCGGGCGCGTGCCGCTGGTCGCCGGCGTTTCCGAGTTCACCACCCGTAACGCTGTCGCATATGTGCGTGACGCTGAAGCGATTGGGCTGGACGCGCTGATGGTGCTGCCCGCGATGGTGTATGTACCAACGACTGCCGAACTCGCCGCCCATTTTCGCGCCGTGGCGGAAGCGACCGCCCTCCCGGTCATGCTTTACAACAATCCGCCAGCCTACCGCGTCAATGTCGATTTTGAGACGCTCGAAGCCCTGCTTCCGGTCAAGAACGTGGTCGCTATCAAGGAAAGCGCGCCGGACACCCGTCGCTTCACGGACCTCTTCAATCGCTTCGAAGATCGTTTCTCGGTGATGGCCGGCCTCGATGATGTCGCACTGGAAGGCTTGATGCTCGGGGCCTCGGGCTGGGTGTCGGGCCTGACAAGCGCCTTCCCGCAGGAATCGGTAGCCTTGATTGCGGCCTACGATCGCGGCGATTTGGAGGAAGCAAGGCGAATCTATCGCTGGTTCATGCCTCTTCTCCATCTGGATGCAGAACATGATCTGGTGCAGTCTATCAAGCTAGCCGAGGAGATCATGGGCCGTGGTTCGGAACGGGTGCGCTTGCCGCGTCTCCCACTGACCGGACAACGCCGGTCCGATGTCGTAGCGATGGTCGAGGAGGCTGCACGTACCCGCCCATGCGCCAAGGCGTTGATCGCCAGCTAGGTTTACCTTCAATGCGTCACAGCTTTTCCTGCATCGATGGCCACACCGCAGGCAACCCTGTACGATTGGTGTTGAGCGGCGCACCATTGCTCAACGGCGCGTCCATGGCCGAACGGCGCCTTGATTTTCTCGAACGGTTCGACTGGATCCGGACGGGTCTGTGTCTCGAGCCGCGGGGCCATGACATGATGTCGGGAGGGTTCCTCTATCCGCCGTCTGGCGATGCAGACGCTGCAATTCTGTTCATCGAAACCAGTGGTTGCCTGCCGATGTGCGGGCACGGCACGATCGGTATCGTCACCTTCGCTCTGGAGGCCGGCCTGATTCAGCCGCGCGTGCCAGGCGAACTCACGATCGAGGTGCCGGCAGGTACAATCCGGATCACCTATGATTTACGCGACGGGCGTGTGCACTCGGTGCGGATACGCAACGTGGCGTCCTATGTTGCGTCCCGCGGGATCGAAATTGATGTTCCGGGTTTCTCGCCGCTGACAATCGATGTCGCCTATGGCGGCAACTATTACGCGATCATAGAGCCGCAAGGCGCCTACACCGGCCTGGACGACCTCGGAACAGCGAGGATCGTCGAACTCAGCCGTGCAATACGAACCAAGGTGCAAGAGGTCTATGAGCCTGTTCACCCCGATGACCCGAACATCCGCGGGGTGACCCACGTATTGTGGGCTGATAAGCCAAGTAGCGAAGGCGCGGATGCGCGCAACGCCGTCTTCTATGGAGAACGCGCGATCGATCGTAGCCCTTGCGGCACCGGCACATCCGCCCGAATGGCACATCTCGTCGCCAGCGGGCGGCTGAGTGTCGGCCAGCGCTTTGTGCACGAAAGCTATATCGGAAGCCGCTTCATCGGTGGTGTCGAAGCAAGAACCAAGGTCGGCGATATTGCCGGCATCGTTCCGACGATCGAGGGCTCAGCCATCGCAACCGGGCTTAACACGATCTGGATCGACCGGAAGGATCCCTTCTGGGCCGGTTTCACGGTCGTGTGAATTCTTGCTGATGGCGGCACCCCGCAGCCACAACGACGCCATCATAATCGGCGATGGTGTGATCGGTCTCGCTTGCGCCATTGCGCTGCAGCGCAGCGGAATCCAGACACTGATTGTGGCGCCCGATGAACCGTGGCGCGGTGCCTCCTGGGGCAATGCCGGACATATTGCGATCGAACAGGTCGAACCGCTCGCCGCGCCTGCAACGTTTCGAAGCTTTCCGCGTCGGCTGTTCATGTTTGGCGGTCCGCTCGCATTGCCGCCGCGCGCCATCGCCGCCTGGTTGCCATTCGCAGCCAGGCTTGCCCGTTTCAGCACACCGGCCAGATTTACGCGCGGCAAGGCGGCGCTGGGCGCTCTTCTGTCAGAAGCGCTGCCAGCATGGCAGCGTCTGCTCGCCGATTCGGATGCTTCGGCCCTGCTGCGCGAAACCGGACATTTTGTGGTGTGGGAGACCGACGGCACCGCTGCAGCGGGTATCGCGCGCTGGCAGGCGAGCGAAATTGGCAAAACCTCATTCAGGTCCGTATCGCAAGACGAGCTTGACGAGCTTCGGACCCTGATCCGTGTACCAATCGCGGGAGCAATCCGCTTCCATGGCAGCGCCCAGATCACCGACAATCGCAGATTGGGCGAAGTGCTCCATGCTCGCTTTTGCGCGCTTGGAGGGCGAGTGCACCGCGCACGCGCCGTCCACATTGCCGGCGTCTCACAGGCAAAGGTGACGCTGGACGATGACACCGTGCTGACATGTGACGTCGTTCTGGTAGCGGCTGGTGCAGCATCGGCGCCGCTCCTCGAAGAGCTGGGTGAAAAAGTCCCGTTGATCGCCGAGCGCGGCTATCACGTCGAGAGCGCCTCCACCGACTGGCCCTTCGGAACGCCGCCTGTCGTATTTGAAGACCGCTCGTTAATCGTCACTCGGTTCGCCGAAGCAGTTCGCGCGGCGAGCTTTGCCGAGTTCGCGCCTTTGTCGTTGCCACCGGATCCCCGCAAATGGGCACGCTTGCGTGCGCATGTCAGTGCGCTGGGCTGCAGTTTCGGAGAACCGGCAAGCGAATGGGTCGGCGCCCGCCCCACCTTACCCGATTATCTGCCGGCCATCGGGCGGCTCGCAAGACAACCCGCTATTGCCTACGCCTTCGGTCATCAGCATCTGGGACTGACCCTGGCAGCGGTCACGGGCGAGGCGATCGCAGCCATGGTCGGGGGTGAAGCGCCGACGGTTGATCTTTCGCCTTTCGATCTCGCGCGTTTCGCCTGACGAGCATTCACTTTTCTTGCCGGCTTCTTTCAAGGCGAGTGCAAGCCCATCGCGAGCCTCGAGCTTCAGCTGTCAAAATCCAGAACCAAGATCGACGAAGCGATGATCGAAGGTTTCGCCAAGCGCATCTCGCATGCCTTGACCAACGGCGATCCAAAATTCCGGTCCGCCTACCTTCGCCTGTTCGTCGGCAAGGTCGAGATCACCAACGATGACATCCGCATTTTCGGAACGACAGAAGCGCTAGAGAAGGCGCTCGTCTTCGACGCTGGATCGGACACGGGCAAAGTGCCCATCTTTGACCGGGAGTGGTGCCGCTTACGTGACTCGAACACGTGACCCCATCATTACGAATGATGTGCTCTACCAACTGAGCTAAAGCGGCATTGTCGCATTGCTGCGAGAAATGGAGGCCCGAGCCGGAATCGAACCGGCGTGCAAGGATTTGCAGTCCTCTGCGTAACCACTCCGCCATCGGGCCTCGCCCTCCCTCTCGGGAAGGAAGCGGGGCACTAGCGATTCTCCGGCGCAAAGGCAATCGCCACGTCGCACCTTACGTAACGTCACTCTGGACGCGTGACCGGATAGCGGCAATGTGCCCCACCATGAGCATCGCTAACCTCCTCGATCCGATCACCGCTGCGGGCGGCGAAACGTGCTTTTCCGGCCTGGAGAACTGGATGCAGGGGCGCACGCTCTATGGCGGCGCATCGGCGCTGATCGCCTATACGGCGGCAATCCGCGCCTTTACCGACCTGCCCCCGCTGCGCGCTGCGCAGGTCGCGTTCGTGGCGCCGACAGGGCCGGAGGTCGAACTGCGGCGCGAGATCGTTCGCCAGGGCCGCAATGTCGCGCAGGTCCGCAGCGAAATCTGGTGCGAAGGAAAATGCACCCTGACCGCTTTCTGGCTGTTCGGCACCGAGCGCGAGGCGAATGCCGAGCACGATGCCGCCCCGGTGGAAGACTGGCCCGGCGGCCCCGACGAGGCCGACGTCGCCATGCAGGGTCAGGGCCCCGCCTTCATCCAGAACAATTTCGAGATCCGCCGCGCGCAGGACATGCGCGGCCCCGGCAAGCCGGTGGTCCGCCGCTGGGCCCGGCTTACCGCGCGCGAGGGACTCGATCCCGTCAGCGAGCTGATCCTGCTGGGCGACGTGCTGCCGCCGGGTGCCATGCGGGCGATGCGGCGGCAGGGGCCGATCAGTTCGATCAACTGGTCGTTCAACCTGCTCGAACCGGCGCCCGAGACGCGCGACGGCTGGTGGCTGTCGGAAAATGCCAGTCAGCATGCCGCGCACGGCTATTCCTCCGAACGGCTGCGGCTGTGGAATGCCGATGGCCGGCAGGTGCTCGACGGAATGCAATGCGTGGCCGTCTTCGGGTGACGAAGGCGGCAGGGTGTCGTCCGTGACTTTGGATATCTAACACTCTACAAAGCAACGACAATCATACCCCGATGGCAGGGTGACACCCGGCACGGCGGCCCCCGCCCCCGGTCGAGCCCCGCTATCGCCGCACCCGGCTTCGCGGGCGTCATGCTCTTCTTCGATATCGGTGTGCCAGTTCACCGGTCCCTGTTCGACCCGCGTGGCCAGCGCGGCCAGATCGTCTCACGACGCGAGAGATCGCGGTGAATCGCAACGACAGGCGCATCCCTCTACCAAAATGATACCCCCATTTGCGGCACTGGTAACTGCGCGGCTACGCTATATGGTCGACTGGCTTAACTCGCCCATCATTCAACAACTTGGGGCCTTGCCTGATGGCAGTTCGCACGATTTTTCGGGATTTTGCATTTTCGGCAGGCGAGTCGCTTCTACCCAAATCGATCCGGAACAGGGGGGTGCTGCTTGCGATGCGCCGCGCCGCGAGCGAGTGGGCGAGAGACGGATATGTCCTGTCCTACCCCAAGTCCGGCCGGACTTGGCTTAGAACGATGCTGGGCAGCATGGTCTGCTCTCAATATGGCCTGAAGATCGACAATCCGATGGAGCTCCAGCATTTCTGGAAGCTCTCTTCGGACATCCCGAATATCGGCTTCACGCACGACGACAGCCCCAATCTCAAATTCGGGCACGAGGTGGACAAGGACAAATCCCGCTATCGCAACAAGCGAGTCCTGTTGCTTACGCGCGACCCTCGTGACGTTCTGGTATCCTACTATTTCGATGCCAAGAACCGAATGAAGGTGATCGATTGCGACATCTCGACCTACATTCACCGGGAGAAGGGAAGCATCGACGCGATCGTCGCGTTCTATAACTCCTGGGCCGAAGCCCGGTTCGTCCCACGCGATTTCCTGTGGGTTTCATACGAGGACATGCACAGCGACCCGAGACAGGTCCTCCTGAGTACGGCGGGATTTTTCGGCCTGCCCGCCCCGGATGGAACCCTGCTGGAGGAGACGGTCGAAAAGGCATCGTTCCGCAACATGCGGAAGGCCGAATTGCACGACAGCTTCGGACATGAGCGCCTGCGTCCGGCGGACCCGCAAAACCCGGAAAGCTTCAAGGTGCGTCGAGGGAAAGTCGGAGGCTTCGTCGATTATCTGTCCAGCGAAGATATTGCCTATATCGACGCCTATATAGATCGGAATCTCCATCCATTTTTTGCCTGCTATTTCAGCAAGGAGAAGATTGCCCAGTCGTCCCAGCAGCAAGTTGGCGACAGCAGGAACCCGCTATCGGTATCGACAATGGTCGGTGGCGACAGAACCGAGCTGCGTGCCAGCAACGACAATTATCGTCGCGAGCGGCTGGTGCGGATGGCAGCAGCAATTGCTTTGTTCGCCAGCGGCTGGATTGCCAACGAGCTCGACACCGAGTTCGCACCGCCGGCAAACGCAGCATCGCTCGTCAGTGAAGCGCAGGAAGCCTACGTCGCGAGCAGTGTACGCGCGCAAATGGCATCGCAGATCGAAAGCAGCGACCTCGATCGAGGCGAGATTCTCCATGCGACCGGTGTCGAACTGCCCGAAATTCCCGAAGACTGGGTCGTAACCGACGCCCAGCTCTACCCTTCCGATCTGGGCAACTCGGTCGTGCTGACCATGGTCACTGCGGATGATGAACGAGTTTCCCTTTTCGCAGCAGAGGAAGACACGTCGATTGGCGACAGTCCTTCGATGGACCTGAACAACGGCGTCGCAGTTGCGTATTGGGAGGATGGTCAGGCCGCGCTTGCCCTGGTGGGTGAGTTGGAAGCCCCCAGATTGCTCGAACTTGCAACTACCCTGGATCGCGAATCCTGATCCCGTTTGTCGGCAGATCGCAATGATCTGTTCGAGATTGGGCTTGGATGACCGGTAAGGTCCGCAATCGGGATTGCGTCCGGACCTCGCTCATTCACGCATCCGCAAACTTCGGTGCGCGCTTCTGCATTTCCGCCATCACCGCCTCGATCTGGTTGGGGGTGCGGATGATGCCGTCCTGCTCTTCGCTTTCGGCGAGCAGGATCGCATCCTCGCCTTCCTCGTGCATCACGCGGAACAGGCGCTTGGCGCCGCGGATGGCGTCCGGGTTCTTGTTGGCGATGGTTTCGGCCAGGGCGTTCGCTTTCGCCAGCGGGTCTTCCTCCACCATGGTGGCGAAGCCGAGGCCGAGCGCCTCTTCGCCACCGAATTCGCGATTGGTGTAGGTCAGTTCGCGCAGGGTGTCGTCGCGCACCAGGCCGCGCCACAGGGCATAGCCGCCCATATCGGGCACGAGGCCCCATTTCATTTCCATCACCGCCATGCGCGTTTGGGGATGGACCACGCGAATGTCGGCCCCGCTGGCGATCTGCAGCCCGCCGCCGAAGCACACGCCGTGGACGGCGGCGATCACCGGCACCGGGCATTTGCGCCAGGTCATCGCGGCTTCCTGCGCCCGGTTGGCATTGCCGTGCGTGCGGTCGGCCAGCTTGCCCGAGCCGGTGGGGTCGCCGCCGAAGCTGGACGTGTCGAGGCCCGCGCAGAAGGCCCGCCCCTCGCCCGATAGCACTGCCACGCGCAGACCCTTCATCTCGCGCAGCGCATTGCCCGCATCGATGATCGCCGCGAACTGCGTCGGGTCCAGCGCATTCATCTTGTCGCCGCGGGTAAAGCGGACCTGGGCGACGCCGTTATCGGCGAGGTCTATCGAAACGCGATCTTCGAAATTCATCTTTCAATCCTCTCTCCCGGCGCCGATTCCGTGCCGTCTACATGTCAACCAGACGCTCGATCAGCCGTGTTCGGCGAGGAAACGCTTCACGTTGCGCGCAGCCTGACGGATGCGCTGTTCGTTCTCCACCATGGCGATGCGGACGAAGCCTTCGCCCTCCTCGCCATAGCCGACGCCCGCCGCCACCGCGACGCCCGCATGTTCGAGCAGCTGCTTGGAGAATTCGAGACTGCCCATATTGTGGAATGCCCTGGGCAGCGGGGCCCAGGCGAACATGCTGGCGGGCGGCGAGGGAATGTCCCACCCGGCCCGCCCGAAGCTTTCGACCATCACATCGCGCCGGCGCTGATAGCGGGCACGGTTTTCCTCCACGATATCCTGCGGTCCGTTGAGCGCGGCGCAGGCCGCCGCCTGGATCGGGGTAAAAGCCCCGTAATCGAGATAGGATTTCACCCGCGTCAGCGCGGAAATCAGCGTCGGGTTGCCGACCGCGAAGCCCATGCGCCAGCCGGCCATGGAATAGGTCTTGGACATGGAGGTGAATTCGACCGCCACGTCCTTGGCCCCAGGGACCTCGAGGATCGAGCGCGTCGGCTTGCCGTCGTAATACAGCTCCGAATAGGCGAGGTCGGACAGGACCCAGACCTTGTTCTCCTTCGCCCAGGCGACCAGCCGTTCGTAGAAATCGAGATCCACCGTCTCTGCCGTGGGATTGCTGGGATAGTTGACCACCAGTACCGTCGGGCGCGGCACGGTATAGGCCATGGCATTGTCGAGCGCCTTCCAATAGCCTTCGTCCGGCGTGGTCGGCACGCTGCGAATGGTGGCCCCGGCGATGATGAAGCCGAACGTGTGGATCGGGTAGGACGGGCTCGGCGCGAGGACAACATCGCCCGGCGCGATGATCGCGGTGGCCATGGACGACAGGCCTTCCTTCGAACCCATCGTTACCACCACCTCGCGCTCGGGATCGAGATCGACATTGAAGCGGCGGCCGTAATAATTCGCCTGTGCCTTGCGCAGGCCGGGAATGCCCTTCGACTGCGAATAGCCATGCGCCGACGGCTTGCCTGCAACCTCGCACAATTTGTCGATCACATGCTGGGGCGGCGGTCGGTCGGGATTGCCCATGCCCAGATCGATGATATCCCTGCCCGCTCGCCGCGCCGCATGCCGCATCGCATTCACTTCGGCGATGACATAGGGTGGCAGGCGTTTGATGCGGTAGAAATCGTCGGACATTCCGGCTCCGTCAGGCGTTGGTCGAGTCACACTGATTACCTATTCACCCTGCAGGTGCAATCGGCACAGGTGCAAGCGGGCGCGGAATATCCTATTGCCGTCCCAACAGGTGCTTGAAACGCCACAGGAGCGAGAATGACCGACGACGGCCCCGATCCCTTCACGAATATGTTCGAAGCACCGGCGAAATTCGCGCGCACGTTGTTCGCGCCGCTGGCCGAAGCAACCGCCGGAACGCCGCTGAGTCCGGAAGACATGCGCGACTGGGCCGAAGTCGGGGCGAAGCTGCAGGGCCTGTGGATGGAATACCAGACCGAACAGCTCGCCAACCCGCAGGCGCTGGCGGCCTATATGGATCCGTCGCGCTGGATGCGCATGGCAGAAGACTGGTACCGCCAGATGCCCATCGCCGATCCTGCCCAGCAGCAGGCGCTGATGCAGGAGGGCATGGCGCTGTGGCAGCAGGTGCTGGGGCAATACGGCCTCGGTATGGACGGCGCGGCCGAAGCGAAGGGCGATCCCGAATTGCCGCGCCGGGACCGCCGCTTCGCCGATCCGCGCTGGCGCGCACATCCTGCCTATGCGCTGATCCACCAGACCTATCTCTTTCTGGCAGAGCGCGTCGGCGAGATGGTCGACCGGATGGATGGCCTGTCCGACGACAAGCGCGAACAGTTGCGCTTCACCACCCGCGCGATCACCGAAGCGGCCAGCCCGTCCAACTTCCCGCTGCTCAACCCCGTGGTGATGGAGCGCACGCTGGAGAGCAGGGGCGAGAACCTGGTGAAGGGCATGGAGCATCTGCTCGCCGATCTACGCCGCGGCCAGCTGTCGCACACCGATGCCAGCGCCTTCAAGCTGGGCGAGAACATCGCCGTGACGCCGGGCAAGGTCGTTCACGAAACCCCGCTCTACCAGTTGATCCAGTATTCCCCCTCGACCGGGCAAGTGCTGGAAACCCCGCTGGTCATCTTCCCCCCCTGGATCAACCGCTTTTATATCCTCGACCTCAACGCCAAGAAAAGCTTCGTGCGCTGGGCCGTCGAACAAGGCGTGACCGTGTTCATGGTCAGCTGGAAATCGGCCGATGCCAGCATGAAGGACGTGATCTGGGACGATTACGTCCGCGCGCAGATCGATGCGATCGACCATATCCGCGATCGGCTGGGCGTGAAGAGCGTGCATGCGATCGGCTATTGCGTGGCGGGCACCACACTGGCCGCCACGCTCGCCCTGCTCCACCGGCGCAGCGAGCAAGACAAGGTGAAGAGCGCGACCTTCTTCACCGCGCAGGTCGATTTCGAGAAAGCGGGGGAGCTGCTCAATTTCGTCGACGACAACCAGCTCGGCATGGTCAAGGCGATGAGTGCCGACGGCTATCTCGACGGGCGGTACATGGCGGCGACCTTCAATCTGCTGCGCGGCACCGATCTGATCTGGAACTACGTCGTCAACAATTACCTGCTGGGCGAGGAGTATCCGGCCTTCGATCTGCTGCACTGGAACGGCGACGTCACCAATCTGCCGGCGCAATGGCACCAGCAATATCTGCGCGACCTGTATCGCGACAACAAGCTGGTCGAACCGAATGCGCTGAGCATCGACGGTACACCGGTCGATCTCGGGCTGGTCGGTACGCCGACCTATGTCCAGGCGGGCAAGGAAGACCATATTGCGCCTGCCGAGAGCGTCTGGCGGATCACCGATCATTTCAAGGGTCCGCTCAAATTCATACTCGCCGGGTCGGGCCACATCGCCGGCGTCGTCAATCCGCCCGATGCGGGCAAGTATCAGTACTGGACCCACGACGGCGCGCCCCGCAGCCTCACGGAGTTCCGCGAGGGGGCGCAGGAACATCCGGGCAGCTGGTGGCCGGACTGGATCGACTGGCTGCGTGAGCGAGACGGCGCGACGACGCCTGCCACGGGCAAGCGCAAGCCCGGCAGCAAGGGCGACAATGTGATCGAAAACGCGCCCGGCCGCTATGTCGCCACTCGCTAACTAGCTGGAATATGTTCACAATCCAGGTTATTGTGCACTGCACAAAAATTCCTTGACTTCGCGGTTGCAATGTCTATTTTGTGCAGTGCAACAAAGCGAGGTTTCCCATGGCCGAGAGCCAGAGCAAAATCGATGCCGCTGCCGAAAAGGCTTTTGCCGAAGCTGCGGAAAAGAGAACCGCAGAAGCGGTGAACGCGAAAACGGTCGAGAAGGCCGTCGAAGCGGATGTGACGGCGCCGGTCAAGACCGACGCGGTTGCCAAGGCCGTGGCTGCCGAACCCGCCAAGGCTGCGCCCAAAGCGAAAGCGCCGGTCAAGAAGGCCGCGCCGAAGAAAACTGTCGCGAAGAAAAAGGCTGCACCCAAGAAGGTTGCCGCCAAAAAGGTTGCTCCGGCCGCGAAGCCGGTCGTTGCCAAGAAGACCAAGGCGGCCCCGAAGAAGGTCGCAGCCACCAAGGCGAGCCCCGCCAAGACCACTCCGATTTCCCAGTTGAAGGATACCATCATGGCCACTGCCAAGAACACCGCCACCACCGACTACGCCGCCAAGGCCAAGGAACTGGCTGCCGACGTGCAGACCCGTGCCAAGGCCGCTTACGAAAAGGGCACCGAAATGACCAAAGACGCTGTCGAATTCCAGAAGGGCAACCTCGAAGCTCTCGTCGAATCGAGCAAGATCCTCGCCGCCGGCATGCAGGACATGGGCCGCGACTATATCGAAGAAGCCAAGTCGGCTGCCGAAACCGTCCAGGACGACGTCAAGAAGTTTGCTGCGATTAAGTCGCCGACCGAGCTGTTCCAGCTGCAGGGCGAAATCGCCCGTCGCAACTTCGACGCCATGGTTTCGACCACTTCGAAGAACACCGAAGCCATGCTGAAGCTCGCCAACGAAGCTTTCGCACCGGTTTCGAACCGCATGAGCCTGGCGGCGGAAAAGGTTTCGAAGGCGGCCTAAGCCTTTCGACCCATTTCAATTCCGCCGGGCACTCTCTCCTCTCTCCCCGCCCGGCGAATTGGACACCGAGGGGCCGGATGGTTTCGAACCATCCGGCCCTTTTTTTGCGTGTCCGGAAGACGCATCAGTCGTTTCTTAAGCCGAAACGCGCCAATTGCTCCGTCCAAGCGCCTTGCGATTTGGCGATCCGATACGATAATGGAGCACGTCATGCTCGATACCCTGCTTCCCCTTTCGATCCGCGCCGCCGGTGACGACGACGATTCGCGCGAAGGCGACGGCCAGGTCGGGGTTGCCACCAAGACCCGCGCCAAGCCCAAGAAGCCGAGTCAGTACAAGGTGCTGCTGCTGAACGACGATTACACGCCGATGGAATTCGTCGTCATCGTCCTCAAGCGGTTCTTCAAGATGGATATGGAAGAAGCCACGCGCGTGATGCTGCACGTTCATCAGAAGGGTGTCGGCGTGTGCGGGATCTTCCCTTACGAAGTCGCCGAAACCAAGGTTCACCAGGTTATGGATTTCGCACGCCAGAACCAGCATCCGCTACAATGCACGCTGGAAAAGGCGTGAAAGGTTGCAACCTTCATGACGAAGAGCATGACCTGCGCCACAAAGCGCGCTAGGGCAGCAGGCGGAAACAACTGACCGGCGAAACCTTGCTCAAGTTCCTGCCTAGCATCGATCGATATATCTTCCGGCTCGTCATCGTTCCGATGCTGTCGGTATTCGCCATCGCGGCCTCGCTGCTCGTGCTCGACAAGATGCTGCGGCTGTTCGATTTCGTTGCGGTCGAAGGAGGCCCGGTCGGTGTCGTGTTCAGGATGCTGATCGCGCTGATACCCGAATATGCCAGCCTTGCCATTCCGCTCGGCTTGCTGCTCGGCGTTCTGCTCGCCTTTCGCAAGCTGGCGACCACCAGCGAACTGGACGTCTTCCGCGCGGTCGGGCTCGGTTATGGCAGGCTGCTGCGCGTTCCCTTCGCGATCACCGCTGTGCTGATGGCTGTGAATGTCGCGCTGGTGTTCTTCATCCAGCCCATCAGCCGCTATTATTACGAACAGATGGAATACGAACTGCGATCGGGCGCATTGGGCGCGTCGATCAAGGTCGGCGAATTTACCACGCTGGCAGACCGCATGGCGCTGCGGATCGACGAAAGCGAAGATGACGGCCGGCGTCTTCAGGGCATCTTCGCGCGGGTTTCGAACGACAAGAACCAGGTGCTGTCGATTTCCGCCAAGGAAGGGTCATTCCTCGCCACGACCGACAACCCGGACACCATCATCCTGCGTTTGACCGACGGAACTATTGTACAGGAAACCGGTAGCCTGACGCCGCGCGTCCTGACCTTCACCCGACACGATCTGCCCATCGATCTGCCCGCGGTCGAACAGTTTCGCGCGCGCGGCGATGCCGAGCGCGAATACATTCTCCCCGAGCTCCTGCGGATCGGCTGGAGCAACGAACTGCCCGAAAGCCAGCGCGACGCCAGCCAGGCGAGCTTCAATTTCCGTCTGGTCGAAGTGGTGATGATGGCTCTGATGCCCCTGCTTGCGGTGGCGCTGGGCGTGCCGCCGAAACGATCGAGCAGCGCCCTGGGCGTGTTCCTGTCGATCGTGATGGTGGTCGCCTATCACAAGGTGAACCAGTATGGCGAGGACATTGCCGCGCTGGGTCGGGTCGATCCGATCATCGCCCTGTGGGGGCCGTTCTTCCTGTTCGCCGCCCTGATCGTCTGGATGTACTGGCGGGTCGCCTTCGTTCCTGGCGGGCAGGCCACCGGGGCGCTTGAAATCTGGTTCGAAAAGCTGGCCAAGCGGATCGGCCGGCTGTTCCGGCGTCGGTCGCTCAAGATCGATCTGGCGGCGGCGGAATAGCGCAACCCGATGCAACTCGACTTTTTCCCTTCGCGCACGCTCACGCTGTATCTGGCAAAGCTCTTCGCTGCCAGGATCGCGGCGATGCTGTTCGTGCTTGTGCTCGTTCTGCTGATGCTCGATCTATTGTCCAACAGCGGGGAGATCCTCGCCGTGGCGGGCAACGGCCAAGGCGAATTGCTGACCTATGCCGGTTTGCGGGTGCCGCAGCTGATCGCGCGCTTCCTGCCCTATTCCGTGCTGCTGGCGACGCTGATCACGTTGGTGACGCTCAATCAGAACAGCGAAGTGATCGCCATGAAGGCGGCCGGACTGTCCGCCCATCAGGTCCTCGCGCCGCTGCTGCTTACGGCCGGCATCGTCTCGCTGGGGAGTTTCGTATTCAACGAACAGGTCGTCACCCGATCGACCGAAACCCTGAAAGCCTGGGAGGCGGTAGACTATGGGCCCATTCCGACCGAAAGCAGGGTGCGCACCAACATCTATCTGACCGACAACCGCAATATCCTTACCGCAGCTTATCTTGCGGGACGGGGCGAAGCCATCGCCATGCGCGACGTCACCTGGTACCGCCGCAACGATGACGGCATGATCGTCGAGCAGATCGATGCGGATCGCGCGCGCTACGCCGGGCCCGGCTGGCGCCTGGAAGGTATCACGCGCTTCAACGTGCAGAACGCGGTCACCGACACACCGAAAGAACTCGTGGTGGGCGAAGACCTGACGCCAGATCAGATCGACCTTGCCAAGATCGATCCCGATGCCGAGCCGTTCTGGACGCTCACCGGTTCGATTGCCGAATTCGAGCGTGCCGGCCGTCGGACAGCCGAATTGCGGGCCAAATGGTGGCACAAGATATCCGGCCCGCTATCCGCTTTCCTGATGCCGCTTCTGGGCGCGGTCGCAGCGTTCGGCCTCGCGCGTTCAGGACAGCTTTTCGTGCGTGCAGTGATCGGCATGGCGCTCGGCTTCGCCTATTTCGTGGTCGATAATGCCGCGCTCGCGATGGGCAGTTTCGGCGGCTATCCACCCTTTCTGGCGGCTTGGGCGCCGTTCCTGCTGTTCTTCCTGATCGGTGAGACCGTCCTTATCCGTACCGAAGAGTGAACGACTTCTCGATCCGGCTGGCGCGGGCGGAGGATGCCGAGGCCATTCATCGTGTAGAAGATGATGCAGCCGCCCGGTTCCACGAATATCCGGCTTTGGCCGGCGTGCCTATTCCGCCGACCACATCGGCAGAAGATCACGCCAGACTGATTGCCAGGGGGCGTTCGCTCGTGTCTGTAGTCGACGGTGTGGTCGTCGGTTTCGCCGAAGCTGCGCCGATAGGGCGTGATCTGCATCTGCACGAACTGAGCGTAAGCATGCGCCACCAGGGGCGCGGAATCGGGGCTACACTGCTGGAAGCATTGGCGATCGATGCGCGCAATGCCGGTTACCGAGCGATCACTCTAAGCACCTTTCGCGATGTCCCTTGGAACGCACCATTCTATGCCCGGCGAGGCTTTGTCGAGATCGATGGTTGCGAGGACTATCCGCATCTGTCGGAATCGCTAGAATCCGCAGTGGTATTCGGCATTCCGAAGGATCGGCGCATCGCGATGATCCGTTTTCTCGATTGATCCACGCCAGTTTACCCACCCCATCGTCGGGTGAAATGCGAGGGCAACTCCCAACCATCAAGGCGAGTTACCTTATGCCAAGCAGGGGGTTTTCAGCCGCGCGGACGCATGGTGTTGCGGGCGATGCGGGCCACCAGTACGCCCATGCCAGCATGGTTCGCGCCATGGTAGCTGGAGCCGGTTTCGAGTTCCGCTACAAGTCGTCGATGCGCTTCGGCCAACGAATGGTAGGGCATCGAGGGCATGAGGTGGTGCAATGCATGATAGCGCAGACCGACCGGCGCCCACAGCTCGGCAATGCGACCCGGAGGCGGGATGTTGACGCTGTCGAGGAACTGGGCAGTGACGGTCATCGCCTCGCCCTCGTTCTCCCACAAATGGGCGACCAGAGTGCGCAGCTGGTTGAGCAACGCCACGAGTGAGGCGACTGCAAAAGCGACCAGCAGCGGTTTCCAGCCGAATGCGAACACGCTGCCGATCAGCGCCCAACTCCACAGCATGCCCATCAGCTCCAGCCAGAAAACCCGCCGCCGCAGATCGCCCTCGGGCGGGCGACGACGAAAGTCCGGGTTGATAGCAAGCGCGCTTAACCGCTGCCAGGTGAACTGACGGATCGGAGGCATGATCGCCCCGAGCGGCACAAGGACGGCAAAGCGGAACAACAGCGCGGCGGGGGCCAGCAGCGCGATCAGCACGAAGGTCGGCAGGCTCCACGGCTTCATCAGCGCGAGCGGCAGGTATTCCGGATCCTCGACCGTGCCGTATTGCGTGCGCTTGTGATGGAGCGTGTGCACCTGTTCGTACATAAAAGACGGCGTCAGCATCGGCACGCCGACAAACGCATTCCACGCGGTACGGAAACCGGGCAGTGCACCGTTGCGGAAATGCGATATCTCATGGATGAACAGCAGCGCCCGGTAGAGCGCAAGGATAGACAGGATCGTAAGCGCGATCGCCACCGGCACGCTGTCGACGAGGATCGCGCCGGCCAGCGAGGCGTAACCGACAAGCGCCGAACCGACCATATCGGGCCAGTAGATGTCCGCACGGTGTTCGGCGATATCCTTGGTCAGGTCGCGTGCAGCGCGCAGCATCGCCTTGTCGTCGGGAATCTGCGCGTGCCAACCCGATCCCGCGTCGCGTCGCGAGACGATATCGGCAGCCGAAATCTGTGTCTGTTGCACGGTCATGGTCGATTTTCCTGAGAGGCCTCTAGCCGAAAACTCGCGCGCGATACAGCGCCGGGTGTCGATCATAGTGATCGGGACCCTGCGTTTCCTTGACAAAGATCGGCTAGCGCACACAGGGCTAATCCAAGCTGAACGAAGGTAACGCGCGAATGTCAGAGGGAAATGTGGTGATCGAGCCGGTCGAAGGCAAGAAGGGACGCGCCGAGTTCGTCGACATTGGCCGTGCCTTCGCCGCGCGCGAACCGCATTGGGTGCCGCAACTGCGATCCGAGCAGCTCGAACTGGTCGATCCCGGCAAAAACCCCTTTTTCGGCCATGCCTCGCACCAGCTGTTCATCGCGCGTCGCGGCCGAAAGGCGGTGGGTCGTATCTCGGCGCATATCGATCGCCTCGCGCTCGAATTGCCGCGCGAGCAAGGCTTCGGCCCTGGAGCGGGAATGTTCGGCTATTTCGATGCCGCGGACGAAACGATCGCCCATGCGATGCTTGATAAGGCCGAGGAATGGTTGCGCAGTCAGGGCATGGATCGCGCGATCGGCCCGATTTCGATGTCGATTTGGGAAGAGCCTGGCCTGCTCGTGAAAGGGCAGGATCACGACCCGATGATCATGATGGGACACCATCCGGCGATCTACCGGGAATGGATCGAACGCGCTGGCTACGCGCGTTCGAAGACATTGCTGACTTACGATCTCGACGTGTCGATCGATTTCCCGCCCCTGGTCCGACGCATAGTGCAGTCGGGCAAACGCAACGACCGGATCACAGTCCGCCCCGTCGACGTGAAACGCTGGGACGACGAGGTCGAAACTATCCTCTCCATCCTCAACGACGCCTGGTCGAAGAACTGGGGCTTCGTGCCATTCACCAATGCCGAAATCGCCTATGCCGGCAAGAAACTGAAGCCGATCATCCATCCCGATCTCAACGTGATCGCCGAAATCGACGGGCGGCCGATGGCGTTTATGCTGACCTTCCCAGATCTCAACGGTGTGCTGCGCAAGGTGAATGGAAAGCTTCTGCCGTTGGGCTGGTTCCATATTCTGCGATGGATGCGCAAGCCCATGGGCGCGGGGATGCGCGTGCCGCTGATGGGCGTACTGAAGGAACTCCACAATTCTCGGCTCGCCAGCCAGCTCGCCTTCATGATGATCAGCCAGATCCGCGATGCTGCTACGGAGAAGTTCGGTGCCCGGCGCGCGGAGATCGGTTGGATTCTCGATGACAATCAGGGAATGATGGCAATTGCCGATGCCATCGACAGTACCGTGAACCGCGAATATGCCATCTTCGAGAAGCCGCTACTGTCCTGACGCTTCCGGGCTGTCGCAATTGCGCCACGTTGATGGACCGGAAGACAACCGCCGGGAACTGCGCCCGCCGCCGTTCCGTTCACATTTCAATCGCGATCTTCGCCCGGTTCAAGAGAGACGATGAAGCAGCCCGCCGCTACGACCAAGCACGAAAAGCTCCCGGCCCATGTGCTGGTTGTTGAAGACGATGCCGTGCTCGGCCTTACCATTGAAAATGCACTTCTCGATGCGGGTGTCGCTAAGGTCGCACTGTCCACTTCTACCGAGGAAGCTTTAAGGCATCTACGCGAAGATGGGCCCGACGTGATCGTACTCGATGTTCATTTGGCAGATCGCGACGATGGGTGGGCCATCGCCGAACTGGTCCGCACCTTGAGCCCGGATAGCCCCCGGATCATCTTCTCGACCGGCGCTCCGCAGGATATTCCGAAGAATATTGCCGCACTCGGCTGTATCCTCGAGAAACCGTACGATGCCGGCGTTCTGGTAAATCTGCTGCGTGAGCCCGAACGTAAAGGCATCATTTCCCGCTTGCGGAGCGCTCTGCGCTAGCCTGCCATTTGTCGATGCACTTCCCGAGATAGACGAGCCACGAAAAAAGGCCCCCGCTGTTTCCAACGGGGGCCTTTCGGGATCGTATCACCAGCCGCTTGGACGGGAGGGGGGGGTCTCGGCGGTGACATAGAGGATACGCGCCGCCCGGATTAGGGTTCCCGGAGGCCGAAAATTTTTTCCTTAAGGGTAAGATCCGGTCAAATGAACGGCCGGCACCTTTCGCTGTCCCAGTCGAACTGAGCATAATCGGCGGCCTTCGTCAGGTCGGGAACGCAAATTTCGCGCGATTTCCATTGGACCAGTCCCTCCCGCTCCAATTGCCTCAGGGTCCGGTTGGTATGAACCAGCGACAAACCCAGCATATCGGCAATCTGCGACTGCGTTATCGGCAGCGCAACGACATTGCTGTCGTCAGCCAGGCATGTCGATTGTGCGCGAGCGATCAGCCAGACCGCGAGATATGTCACCCGCTCGCGAGCATTGCGCTGGCCCAATGAAACGATATGCCCCTCGAGCGCAGTTTCCTCCTTCGCCGCCAGCCAGGTAATGTCATAGGCAAGACTGGGGAGGCTGGAGACAAGATTTGCAAAATCGCCTCGGTTGAACCGGCAAACCCGCGCATCGATCAGCGCCTCGATCGTATGGCTGGAAGGTTCATCGAAAGCCCCTTGTAGACCGATGAGATCGCCGGGGAACATGAAGTTCACAATCTGGCGGCGCCCGTCCTCAAGCGAGCGCGAGCGGATCAGAACGCCCTCGAGAAGAGTATAAAGCCGGTCGTGTTCGCCCCCTTCATCGATCAGCACATCGCCTCGGTCGAGCCTGACTTCGCCGCCCTTGAACGCCTGCATGTACTTAAGTTGGCGTTCGTCGAGTCGACGCAGGCCCGAACACGATTGCAACGGACACTGTGGACAGGGTATGGGAACAGCTACGTCGTGCAAGGCCATCGTCTCCCCATTAACGATACTATCGCGTTGGCATGCCCTTGAAAAAGCTCGCTTGTCAAACGGTGGCTTGCGGGCGGCCCGCTCGGAACCTAAGCCGGCACCGGACGTTTGAAGCGCGCACCTTAAGGAAGGGGTCTAAATGTCGCTTGGTGATCAGATTGCTCGTAACCTGCCGTATCTTCGCCGCTATGCGCGTGCGCTGACCGGCTCGCAGGCCACGGGCGACGCATTCGTACGTGCCACGCTGGAAGCCGCACTGGCGGATAGCGAATTGAAACAATCGCTCGAAGGGGGCCGTGTTCCGCTGTACCGCGCCTTTAACAAAGTCTGGTCGAGCGCCTATCTGGACGTACCGGAAACGGTAGGCGGCGATGGCCATGAAGATGCCGCGCAATACAGGCTGAAATCGGTTACTCCACTCAACCGTCAGGCGCTGTTGCTGACCACGCTGGAAGATTTTTCTGCCGAACAGGCCGGCGAGATCATGGACATCTCCGCGGAGAACATCGAGCGGCTAGCACAGGAAGCCATTGCCGAGATCGACAAGGAATCGGCGACCAGCGTGCTCATCATCGAAGACGAGCCGTTGATATCGATGCAACTCGAAGATCTTATCACGTCGCTTGGTCACGAGGTTTGCGGCACCGCCGCCACGCGCACCCAGGCCCAGGAAGTCGTGGCGGAAAAAACTCCCGGTCTCGTGCTGGCCGATATCCAGCTGGCGGACGGGTCGTCGGGCCTCGATGCGGTGGACGATATTCTGGCGATCAGCAGCGTGCCGGTGATCTTCATCACCGCCTATCCCGAACGTTTGCTGACCGGCGACCGGCCGGAGCCGACCTATCTGGTCACCAAGCCGTTCCAAGAGCAGACGGTACGCGCAGCGGTCAGTCAGGCACTGTTCTTCGGGTCGAGCCGCCCACTGGGCTGAACTCGCCGATACCATCGATTTCAAGGGAAAGCCCGGGCTTTTTTTAATGGCCCCGACCGCCGGGACCCTTCTTGCGCAATTCGAATTCGCTCGGTTCGCGTACCGGGACTAGCAGCGTGCAGCGCACGCCTTCCGGAACGAAATCGAGCTCGACCGGGTGTCGCAGTTCGTGTGCAACGATTTTCTCGATGAGATCGGTACCGAAGCCCCGGCGCCGGGGCATGCACACGGTCGGCCCGCCGCTTTCGACCCATTCGATCTTCGCCAAGGTGTCGTTGACCTGACTCCAGCGAACCGTGACACTGCCGCCCGGCACGCTCAGCGATCCGAATTTCGCCGCATTGGTGGCCAGTTCATGGATCGCTAGACCGAGCGACAAGGCGTCGTTCGGGGCCAACTCGGTATGCGGGCCGACCAGTTCGAGCTTCTGATCCTCGTCGCGTGCGTAGGGCGCAAGTTCGACTTCGACCACCGACCGGATCGGAGTGGTGCCCCATTCAGACTGGGTCAGCAGATCGTGGGTCGCAGAAAGTGCCCGAATACGGCCATCCAGGCCCTCGGCAAACTCGTCCAGACTGTCGGAACGGCGCTTTGTCAGCGAAATGATCGACAACACGTTGGCGAGCGTATTCTTGACCCGGTGGTTGAGTTCGCGAGTCAGCGAGTTGCGGATCGAGTTCTGCTCCTCGAACCAGATGATCGCCCGGCGATCTTCCAGCGTCTGCTGAGTCAGAAGGCGCGATACCAGCATCAGCAGGCTGGCGACGGCCAGTCCGAAGAGCAAAGTGATCATCGACATCGAGGATAGGCCTTCGACCCGGGCCGACTGCACTTCGAGCAACATGCGCCGATTGGCGACGCTGACTTCGCGCGCAACCGTGGGACGGCCCTCGATCCAAGCCTCGCTTTGCGCCAGCACGGCGCCATCGTTCGCCTCGCCGTCCCGCAGCCTGGCGCCAACCGTTTCATAGCTGACCAGATCGCCCGCCGAATCGAGGAATTGCGAGGCGTTGAACGGGCTGTAAATGAACCCCTTGAGATCCCTGCCCGTACTTAGCCCTTCGAACACCGGCATGTAGATCAGGAATCCGACCGCATCGCCTCCGCCCTCCTGGACCAGGACGATGGGACCACTGGCCGTCGGACGGTCATTCGCGGCCGCGAGGTCCATTGCTTTGCGCCGCACAGGCTCGGAATACATGTCATATCCCAGCGCGCGGCGATTGCGCATCGTGTCCGGCTGAAGATAGAGAATGGGGGTGAGGATTTCCCGGGGCCGTTGCTCAAGGCTCGGCACGACCGACTTATTGCCGACGCGGCTTGCACTCAGCCGCTCTTCGAATGCTGCCACCTGTTCCGCTCCGACTACCGGAGCCCACCCGATTCCTTCAGCGCCGCGATAATTGGCATCGAGCCGGAGTTCGGCGACAAACCGGCGAAACAACTCCGGCGTCACATCTTCCTGCGTCGAGAACAGCGCGGCGCCGGCGCGCAAATAGGCCGAGCTGGTATAGGCACGCCGTTCGATTGCCGACGTCATGGCCTGCGCCTTGCGAGATACGTCTGCCGCATCCCGCTCCAGCTCGCCTCGTTCGATAGAAAAGACGCTGAGTACTGTGATTGCGGTTACCAGCGCGAAAATCACCACCGGAATTCCGCGGGGATAGTCGATCAGCCAACGCCTTCGGCGCCCCTTGCGTTGGAGTTCTTCGGTGACCAGCTTCCTGCCCCTGACGATTTACCCGGCGATATAGTATGCTGCGCAGGCGGTTTGGTTCCGAAATGAGAGTGCCGGGAACACGGCCGGATCACGAGCGTTGTGCCATGCACATTGGGGATCGAATTTTCCGCAACCCGCGCCGGTATAGTCGGGTTGGCGGAGACGCACAGAAGGCACTATCTTTCAAGCCATGACGTCTGACACGCCGAAAAGCCCGCCTCCCGGTTCATCGCCCGGAGGCGGCAAGGAAAAGAATCCGGACTGGGCCAACGGCCTGAAACAACTCTACGATTCGGTCGTGGAAGAGCCGTTGCCGGACAGCTTTCAGGATCTGATCGACAAGCTGGATTCCAAAAGTTGATGGCGGCCGAGAAACGGACGGCCTCCGAACAGGCCGATTTCAAGCGCGAACTGACCGAAGTCGTACCGCATCTGCGTGCTTTTGCGCGCGGGCTCTGCGGACGGGCGGACATGGCCGACGATCTGGTCCAGGAAACCCTGCTTAAGGCATGGGCGGCACAGGACCGGTTCCAGCCCGGCACGAGCATGCGCGCCTGGACCTTCGTCATTCTCCGTAACGCCTACCTCACCGACATGCGGCGCAACCGCTTTCGCGGCGAGTACGACGAGACGGTAGCCGAGCGCGTGCTGACCGCACCGGCGGGACAGGAAGAGCCGATCCATCTGTCGGACATGCATCGTGCGCTGCTTACGCTCCCGCCCGAACGGCGCGAGGCGTTGCTGCTGGTCGGCGCAGGCGGCTTTTCTTACGAAGAGGCGGCCACGATCTGCGATTGCGCCGTCGGCACGATCAAAAGCCGCGTCGGTCGCGCTCGTGCCGCGCTCAACGCCATGCTCGCGGATGGGAATATTCCCCGGCGCTCGATCGACGATGATGCCGCGCACCGCGCCATTCTCGAAGAACTGGACGACGTGGCCGCAGGTCAGGGCTCCAGCCGCAGCTAGAAAATCTTTGCCGGTGCGCCGCTTGTCACAATTTGCGGTGCAGGGCAGATAGGCTGCGATGAGAGAAGGTGAGACACCGCAAGGGGGCGACGTACCGGCGCCGGGTCGCCGGTCGCGTCGGCTTGCCTTTGCCGAACAGGAATTGCGGCTGATCTCATCGCTCGTCCTCTTGATCGGACTCGGGCTTTTCTTCGCCCTGCCCTTCGTTCTTTCCATCGGCTCGGTCGTCTTTCTGCCGGTGGTAACTGCGCTCGTCCTGACGGTGATCCTGTCGCCGCTGGCGGACAAGTTGAATGGTTGGGGGCTGCCCAATGCGCTTGCAGCGCTATGCGCGCTGCTCATCTTCTTCGCCATCGTGGTGCTGGCGCTGGGGACGATCCTGCAACCCGCGATCGCGCTGTTCGACGATGTGCCCGCAATGGCGCAGCGCGTCATGACCCGTTTCGGCGAGGTTCGCGAGCAATTTGCCTGGATCGCGACTCTCAATGGACAGCTTGCCGCATTGATGAGCGCCGACAGCACGCGGGAAGTCGTGCTCGCCGCGCCGAGCCTGCTGGAGCAGGTCGCTTTCGCCACACCAAGTGTGATCCTCGAAATCGTGCTGACCCTGCTGATGGCCTATTTCATGATCGAAGCGCGCGTTCGCCTGCGCCAACGCCTGCTGTTCGGTCGAGCCAGTTTCGGCACCAGCATCAAGGCCGCGCGCGTCATTCGCGAGGTGCAGGACCGGGTCGCGGCCTATATTTTTACGGTCGGCTGGATCAATGCAGCGGTCGGCGTGGTGGTGGCGCTCGGCGCGTGGGCCTTGGGTGTCGATGCGCCGATCATGTGGGGCGGGCTGGCCGCCCTTCTCAACTTCCTGCCCTATGTCGGGCCGATCGTGATGATCGCGCTGCTCGGCCTGTTCGGCATCGGCACGGCAGATACTATCCCGCTCGGCCTTGTACCGGCACTGGCCTATCTGGCTTTACACACCATCGAAGCGAACTTTATCACGCCGTCGATCCTCGGTGCACGCTTCACGATGAACCCTGTCATGATCCTTATCGCCCTGTCCTATTTTACCTGGATCTGGGGTGTCTTCGGCGCGCTGCTATCGGTGCCTATCCTGCTGATGCTGACCGCGTTGTTCGATCACATCGGGAAGCCGAACCTCGTCGGCTTCGTATTCGGCGAACCGCTCTTCGCGACCAGCCTGTTCGACGAGCACGACAGCTCCAATTCCGCCGACCACTAATAAGCCCGCCGCCATGCTGGCGACGGGCCTTACGATCCTGGCGACAGGTCTCCGGTTAAGCAGGATATTTCCAGGTCGTACCGCGAGCGAGATTTTCACTCGCAAAACTCCAGTTGAGCTTGCCGTTCACTGCATCGAGATAGGCCGGGCGAGCGTTCTGGTGATCGAGATAATAGGCGTGTTCCCACAGGTCGATCACGAGCAGCGGGTTGGCCCCGCTCTGGTCGGCCAGAGTATCGCCGTCATGGGTTTCCTCGATCGACAATTTTCCGTCCTTGATCGCCAGCCAGACCCAACCGCTAGCGAAGTGGCCGGCACCGCGTTCGGCGAGCTTTTCTTTGAGTGCGTCGACCGAGCCGAAGGCATCGTCGATCATGCTCTTCAATTCGTCCGAAGCGCTGGTTTCCTCGGCCGCCATCGAATGCCAGTAGAAACCGTGGTTCCAGCTCTGCGCCGAATTGTTGAACAGTCCGGGATTGCTGCCGCGTGCCGCCGCAACGACCTCTTCCAGGCTCTTGCCTTGAAGGTCCGTGCCATCGATCGCCGCATTGGTCTTGTCGATATAGGCCTTGTGATGCTTGCCGTGGTGGAACGACAGTGTCTTGGCCGACACGGCGGGTTCGAGCGCAGTATCGTCATAAGGCAGGTCGATCAGCTCAAAAGCCATGGATTATCCCCTCTTGGGTTGGTGTGAAAGAATTCCGTTCTTGCGTCCCTAACGCCCCGACGGGCGCGTGGTTGCACATAGCCACGATATTGTGCGCGAAAAGGGGGGCGGACGGTCTTTTATTCGTCGCCCATTCGCGCCATGGGGTATCCGGCAATGGGAGATTTCCGCCACATGGCACGCAAGTTCTTCGGCACCGATGGCATTCGCGGACGCACGAACAAGGGCGTAATGACCGCCGCCACCGCTATGCGCGTCGGCCAGGCGGCCGGCACCCATTTCCTACGCGGCGATCATCGTCATCGCGTGGTGATCGGCAAGGATACCCGCCTGTCGGGCTACATGATGGAAAGTGCGCTGGTGGCGGGGTTCACCAGTGTGGGCATGGACGTGATCATGACGGGGCCGTTGCCGACGCCTGCCATCGCGCTGCTCACCAGGGAAATGCGCGCCGATCTGGGGGTGATGATTTCCGCCAGTCACAACCCGTTCGAGGACAATGGTATCAAGCTTTTCGGCCCCGACGGTTTCAAGCTGTCGGACGATGCCGAAGCCGCAATCGAGCACCTGCTGGAACACGAGCCGCCGCTGGTCGAACCGAGCCGCATAGGCCGCGCCCGGCGGATCGACGATGCGCGCGGGCGCTATATTCACGCGATCAAGCGGTCGGTGGCCAGCGATATCCGCTTCGACGATCTCAAAGTGGTGGTCGATTGTGCGAACGGTGCGGCATACCAGGTCGCGCCCAGCGCCATTTGGGAACTGGGCGCGAAAGTGATCGCCATGGGTGTCGAGCCCAACGGTACCAATATCAATGATGGGGTCGGCTCGACGTCGCTCGACGCGATCAAGGCGCGGGTTGTCGAGGAGGGCGCCGATATCGGCATTGCGCTGGACGGCGATGCCGACCGGCTGATCGTGATCGACGAAAAAGGCGAAACGATCGACGGCGATCAGATCATGGCACTCATCGCCAGTCGACTGAGAGCACGTGGCGACCTCAGCGGAGGTGGCGTGGTCGCGACGGTCATGTCGAATCTCGGCCTCGAACGCTATCTCGAAGGCATCGGACTGACGCTCGAACGGACCAAGGTTGGCGACCGTTATGTACTCGAACGGATGAAAGCAGGCGGGTTCAACGTCGGCGGCGAACAATCGGGCCACATGATCTTGCTCGACCACGGCACCACCGGCGACGGTACGGTTGCGGCACTACGTGTGCTCGCCAGCATGGTCCGTTCGGGCAAGCCGGCCAGCGAGTTGCTTCATGTCTTCGATCCGGTCCCGCAGCTGCTCAAGAACGTTCGCTATTCCGGCGGCAGGCCGTTGGAGAACGCAACGGTCAAGCAGGTCATCGCAGATTCCGAAGCCGAACTGATCGGCAGGGGACGTCTCGTGATCCGCCCCTCGGGAACAGAACCCGTGATTCGCGTTATGGCCGAGGGTGACGATGCGGCTCAGGTGGAAACGGTGGTTGACCGGATCTGCAACGCGGTTCGGGCCGCCATCTAGTGCCCGGGCCGGTCATAAATCTCGACGATGTTGAGTTCGACGATATCGAGGATAACGGCCTTTACGCTTCGCGTCGCGCCTTGTTCAGTGAAAGCATCGGTGCGCGCGATCTTGGCTATAACCTCACCGTGGTTCCGCCGGGAAAGGTGCAGTGTCCGTTCCATGCACACCATGCCGAAGAGGAAATGTTCTTGATACTCCAAGGGATCGGCACGCTCAGATTCGGAAGTGAAACCTATCTATTGCGTGCCCGCGATGTCGTCTCTTGCCCCACCGGTGGGCCCGAAGTCGCTCATCAGATAGTCAACACCGGCGATGCCGATCTTGTATATCTCGCGGTGTCCACGCTGGCCAAGGTTGAAGCTTGCGAATATCCGGATTCGGGCAAGGTGTCGATCTATAGCCCCGGCGGTACCGGAATTCGGCATATCTTCTGCAGTTCCGACAGCGTAGAGTATTACACGGGCGAACAAGGAACTGCCGATGCTTGAAATGCGGCCCGATTGCGAGCGGTGCGGCAGCGACCTACCTGCCGAAAGCCCCGGAGCCTTTATCTGTAGCTTCGAATGTACATTCTGCGCGACATGTGCGGGCGAGCTTGATGATATCTGCCCCAATTGCGGCGGTGAGCTGATGGATCGCCCGACGCGTGCGCGGCATTTGCATGAGAAATATCCGCCCAGCGACCTGCGGAAGTTCAAGGCTTGAGCGAAAACTCCGCCCCTCCCCGCATCCTGTCGATTGCCGGTTCAGACAGTTCGGGCGGAGCAGGCATACAAGCTGACATCAAGACCATAACCATGCTCGGCGGCTATGCGATGACCGCCATCACTGCCGTAACTGCGCAGAACACGCGCGGCGTCCAAGGCGTGGAAGCGCTTCCCCCACAATTCGTCCTGGCGCAAGTCGAAAGCTGCCTGTCGGACATCGGCGCCGATGCGATCAAGATCGGTATGCTCGGCTCGCCCGCGACCGCCCGATTGCTGGCGGAACGGCTCGACACTTTTGCCGGACCCATAGTGTTTGACCCCGTCATGGTCGCGACGAGCGGCTCGGTGCTGGCCGATGAGGACACGATTGCCGGCTTCGCCGCGCTGATGGACATCGCCACCATCGTGACCCCCAATCTACCCGAGCTGGAGGTATTAACGAGCCGCACACCAATAGCCGGCGACGAAGTGTACGACGCAGCCGCGGCGTTGGCCAAGCGGCATGGTATGCAGGTGCTCGCCAAAGGCGGCCACAGTGGTGACGAGACACAGGTGATCGATCGGGCCGTCTCGCCGAACGGCAAACTCGCCAGCTTCGCTCATTCCCGGATCGAGACGCGGCACACCCATGGTACCGGCTGCACACTCTCGGCAGCGCTGGCGACCATGCTAGGCTATCGCCAACCGCTAACCCACGCCATCCGCATCGCGCGAGCCTTCACGCACGCTGCGATCGAAAACGCACCAGGTTTGGGAACAGGCTCGGGCCCTTTGGGCCATCAGGCCGTGCGCAAGCTGAGACCGTCGGAAGAGTCTTAGCGATCCAGCTTGTAGAACGCGCTGATATGGCCCCAGGCCTCCTCGGCGTCTTCGCACCAGCGGAATAGATCGAGATCCTTCTTCGAAATCGTCCCCTCATCGGCCAGCGCGTCGAAATCGATGACGCGGGTCCAGAAATCCTTGCCGAACAGCAGGATCGGCATGGGCTTCATCTTGCCCGTCTGGATCAGGGTGAGGAGTTCGAAAAACTCATCGAAGGTGCCGAACCCGCCAGGGAACACCGCCACCGCCCTTGCGCGCAGCAGGAAATGCATCTTGCGCAGCGCGAAATAGTGGAAGTTCAGCGAAAGATACGGCGTGACATACCGGTTCGGTGCCTGTTCGTGCGGCAGAATGATATTGAGCCCGATGCTCTCGGCACCTGCATCGCTAGCCCCCTTGTTGGCCGCTTCCATGATCGAGGGGCCCCCGCCCGAGCACACTACGAACTGGCGCTTGCTATCCTCGATGATCGACTTCTCGCTGGCGATTCTCGCCAGCTTGTAAGCCTCGGCGTAATATTTGCTCTTCTTGGCGAGATTCTCGACCACTCGCCGCTCTTCCTCGGGCAGGTCCTTCGCACCTTCGAGCGCGGTTTCGCAAGCCTCCGGCGGGGGAATACGGGCGCTGCCATACATCACCAGCGTGGAACCCACGCCGGCTTCGTCGAGCAGCATTTCGGGTTTGAGCAGTTCGAGTTGGAAACGCACCGGCCGAAGTTCGTCGCGGAGCAGGAAATCCGTATCCTGGAACGCCAGCCGATAAGCGGGATGCGCGGTCTGCGGCGTCTGGTTTAGCTGGGTCTTTTCGAATTCGGCTTCTTTGTCGGCCGTGTAGAACTTGCGATCCGAAAGGTCGCGTTCGCTTTTCTTGTCGGTCATGGCCCGCCCGATAGGCCCCGGGCGGGCGGCGCACAAGCACCGATGTACAAGGTAATGGCAGGGGTGACAGGATTCGAACCCGTGGCCCTCGGTTTTGGAGACCGATGCTCTACCAGCTGAGCTACACCCCTGCAGGAAGGGCGCGCATTAGTATGGTGGCCGGCGCTTGGCAAGGCGCATATCGCTCGGTTCGATGAAGTGCTATCATCGCAGACGATGCACGCCCCTGCCTCCTCCCGCATTCCGATCGAACTGCTGCTGCGCGGCTATCACGGCGGGGTCTTTCCCATGGCCGATCACCGCACCGATCCCGAAGTGTACTGGGTCGAACCTCGGGAGCGGGCAATCATCCCGCTTGATGGTTTCCGCCTGTCGAAAAGCCTGAGGAAGACACTCAGGCAGGATCGTTTCCGCGTGACTTGTAATGCCGATTTCGCAGCCGTCATCGCAGCATGCGCCGCTCCACGCGAAGAGCATGCGGAAAGCTGGATCAGCCACCGGATCGAAGCGAGCTACAACGCGCTGCATATGGCCGGCCACGCTCATTCGATCGAATGCTGGCGGGACGGGGAACTGGTCGGAGGTCTTTACGGCGTATCTTTCGATCGCGTATTCTGCGGCGAGAGCATGTTCAGCCGCACGGCCGATGCCAGCAAGGTGGCACTGGCATGGCTGGTAGCCGCGATGCACGAGGCAGGCTACGCCTTGCTCGACTGTCAGTTCATGACCGAGCACCTTGCATCCATGGGCGCGGTTGCGCTTCCGCAGTTGCGATACATGGACTTGTTGGCCGCAGCCGACGGTTACGCTGCAGCTTCGCTGCCCGACGCGGTCTGGCGATTCGGCGCGGCCTCTTCGCCCGGGAAGTCCATCGTGCAATCCTTGACCCAGACATCGTAGATCGGATGTTCGACCACGTTCAGGCTCGGCGAGTTCTTGAACAGCCAGCCCGAAAAGACTTTGCGGAATTGATCTTCCGTGCCGCGCTGCCTGACCAATAGCTGCACGAAAGCGCCCGTTTCCTTGGGCATTTCCCATGGGGCCGTGCGTTCGCAGGCTTGCAAGCGAACAATCACGTCGCCCACGCGCCGTTCTTCGCCGGGCCGCATTTCGAGATCCTGACTGACATTGTTGCGCTTGTTGAGCAGGCCCAACTTGGCGACGCGTTCCTGCATTGGTGTCCCGATGTCCGCTTCTTCCGCGGGCTGCTCGGGCATTTCCACCTGCTGCACGCTGTCGGGGATCGTAGTCCGGATCGCGTCTTCAGGCTCGGCCGATTCTTGCCCGCAGGCCACAAGCGCCGCTGTCGTGGCGAGAAGGGCAAACGCCCTGCGCATCATCACGCTTCTGGCGACCAGGCTTCGTAATCGCCCGTTGCCTTGGCGCGCTTCCCGCCCCGTTCGAGTGCTCCCGCCGGACGATAGGCTGCAACTGTGCCCGTGGCATTTGGCGTATAATCCACTTCCCAGATGCGAGCGGGCGGCAGATTGCTTTCGGGAATGTCGTCGAACGCGCCGTGCAGCCAGCCATGCCATTCGCTCGGCACGCGGCTTGCATCATTGGCACCATCGTAGATCACCCAGCGCCGCTCGCGACCGTCACCGGCTTTCTTCTTCGAGCGGTAATATTTGTTGCCCTGCGCATCGGTGCCGACATGCTCCCCGTTGCGTGAGGACCACAGGAGCGTGCCGATCGTGGCACCGTCCCACCAGGTGAAAATCTTGCCGAGGAAGTTCATGGTCGCGCGGTTAGCGGATTCGCACGCGCTGGCCAAGCCATTCGATGCTTACCATTCGACCAGATCGCCGGCCTCGATACCAAGCTCTTCCGCGCGGCCGCCGCGCAACTCGAGCACGCCGAGCACTGGGCCGACCGAATAGACCGATTCGAGCGAATAAGGTTCGGTCATGGCGGCGATGTTGGAAATGCGGCTATCCGGGCCAACAAAGATGATGTCGAGCGACAGCGGGGTGTTCTTCATCCAGAAACTTTGGGCAGTGTTTCCGTCATGCGGGAAAATCATCCCTTCGAAGTCGCCGAGCTCGGTCCGGAACATAAGCCCCTTCGCTTGAGCCTCGCGCGTATCCGCTACCTCGACCCGAAAACCGATGCGTTCATCGCCGCGCATAACCGTCAGCGGAATGATCTTCAGCCCCGAAACGGGATGAACGTCCGGTGCGGCAGTCTCGGTGACCGAAACAGCCTTGTCCGCCGGGGATTCGGCCTGTGTCTGCGGCGAGCAGGCAACGAGCGCTCCCAAGCCAGCAAATGTGCAAAGACCCTTTACCCAGATTCGTCGGCTACTTCTGCGAGCCATAATTCCAACTCCTCGACAGTGCGGGCATCGATCACGCACCGTACAATCTCGAAGTCATGGCCCGCGCGCACCATAGCCGCAAGCTGCTTTTCACGCCGTCTACGCCCTTCCTCGGCGTCTGTATCGCGCATTTCCCCGAACGGTCCGAAGCGTCGCTTGCGCGCCAGAATCAGGGCGGCCTGGCGCCTCTGCGGCTCGCCCGGTTGCAAAGAGTCGCGCAAATCCTCGGCGACTCCGGCGGACCGCAGGCTTTGCTCGACCCTTCGCGATCCGTAGCCCCGCGCGGTGAGGTCGCTTGCCTTGGCGCGACCATAGGCGGCATCATCCACATAGCCCTTGTCGACGAATTTCGAGACGAGCGAGTCAATATCAGGCAGTTCTTCGTCAACGAAGCCACGTTCGCGCAGTTTGCGCTCGAGATAGGCCCTGAGCTTGCCCGTACTGGTTGCAAAGCGTGCGACATAAGCAACCGCCAGTTCCTCCAATCGGGTGCGATCAAGCGGTTTTGTCCGGCGGCGAGTACGACCGAATGTTGCGCGTTCATCATCCATCGGCCATATTCCTGCCACAGTCCTTTAAGAATGGGAAACGCGGGAGCATGCGCAGCCGCCGGTTTGCGCATGGACAAAGCAACGAGATAGGCCGCAAGGCTCCAGCTATTCACGGGTACCGCCGAAAATTATGACCGACGCCGAACTTTCGCCGACGCCGAACGATTGCGACCTGCCACGCCGCCGTTCGGAATTCGCGACCTTCAACGAGGCCATCGATTACGCTGCACGCAGCGCCAAGGGCCTCAATTTTCACGATATGCGTGGGACGCTGGAACGCGTCTATCCCTACGCGCAAATGCGCGAAGATGCGCTTCAGGCTGCCTATCGCCTCGTCGAGATGGGGATCGAGAAGGAAGATCGCGTAGCGCTGGTGGCCGAAACCAGCCCCGAATTCGCCGCGCTGTTCTGCGCTTGCACGCTCATGGGTGCCTGGCCCGTTCCCCTACCGCTGCCGACGACCTTCGGCGGCAAGGACAGCTATATCGACCAGCTTTCCGTCCAACTGGAAAGTTCCGACCCGAAAATACTGATCTACCCGGGCGAAATTGCCGAGATGGCCAAGGCAGCCGCGGATAGGCAGGGCTGCGCCGGCGAAAGCTGGGAAGATTTCGCACTGCGCCCCGCTCCTGAAAGCACTCTGCCCGAAGCGGTGCCCGGCGACATCTGCTATTTGCAATATTCGTCGGGCTCCACCCGTTTCCCGACTGGCGTTGCGGTGACGCACGAAGCTTTGCTTCACAATCTGCGCGGCCATGCGGAGTCGATGCATATCGGCACTAACGACCGCGTGGTGAGCTGGCTGCCCTGGTATCACGATATGGGGCTGGTCGGCTGCTTCCTGTCGCTCGTCGCCAACCAGGTCTCGGTCGACTACCTGCGGACCGAGCATTTCGCCCGTCGGCCGCTCGCTTGGCTCGACCTGATCAGCCGTAACGAAGGCACCACGCTGAGCTATTCCCCAACCTTTGGCTACGACATCTGCGCCCGGCGCATTTCCAGCCAAAGCCATGTCGAGGACCGCTTCGATCTGTCGCGCTGGCGCGTGGCGGGCAATGGCGCGGACATGATCCGGCCCGACGTCATGCAGAACTTCGTCAACGCCTTCGCCAATGCCGGTTTTCAGGCGAGCAGTTTCAATCCCAGCTACGGCCTCGCGGAAGCGACGCTTGCCGTCACCGTCATGCCGCCGGGAGAAGGCATTCGGGTGGAACTGGTCGAGGAGGAGCGCCTTTCGGGCCGTCCACGCGATCTTTCGAAACCCGCGCGCTATCGCGCGATCGTCAACTGCGGCAAGCCGATCCCGGGGATGGAGGTCGAAATCCGCGGTGAAAACGACGCGATCAAGGGCGACCACCAGATCGGCAAGGTCTGGTGTCGCGGCAAAAGCGTTATGCATTCCTATTTCCGCAACGAAGAGGCAACCCAAGACTGCCTGGTCGATGGTTGGTTGGACACGGGCGACATGGGCTACATGACCGATGGCTATCTGTTTATCGTCGGCCGTGCGAAGGACATGATCATAATCAACGGCAAGAATCTGTGGCCGCAGGATATCGAATGGGCGGTCGAACAATTGCCGGGCTTCAACCATGGCGACATCGCCGCATTTTCTATCGATACCGAGGGCGGGGAAGAGGCGCCTGCCGTACTCGTCCATTGCCGCGTGTCCGATCCCGAGGAACGCGTCAAGCTGCGCGACCAGATTGCCGACAAGGTGCGCGGAGTTACCGGCATGAGCTGTGTCGTCGAACTCGTTCCACCGCGTACCTTGCCGCGCACAAGTTCGGGCAAACTGAGCCGGGCAAAGGCCAAGAAGCAGTACCTCGCAGGCGAAATCATACCGCTCGATCTTGCTGCCTGATCTCGGCGCAAAGCGTAGAATTGCCTTGCGCTCGCCCGCCGGGGCGCGGCACTATCGCTGTGACAGGTGACAGTGCGCTTGAAGATCGTGTATTGCCACCCTAATACAGGATCATAGCCGCTTGGAGAGACCCGCGCCCATGAGCGATACGAAAACGCAAACCGCCACTGCCACCGAGACCGCTTTCGACCTGACCCCGCCCGATCCGGTGCCCGAGGTCAAGCCGGAGAAGGCAGCGGGGCTCGTGCCGGTATCGGACGAGGTAAAGAGCAAGCTGGAAACCAAGGTAGACGGTTTCGTCGAAGACCTTATCTCCGAGGATGCCAATTCGCCCGAATTCGGCAAGAAGGTCGACCAGTTGACCAATATGGGCCGCAAGGAAATCATGGCGGCGGCGGGCATGTCCAACCGCTTCCTCGACCGTCCGGTACGTGCGATGGACAAGGATGAAGGCGTCGGTGCCAATCTGGCCGAACTGCGCCGCGTGGTGGAGGATCTAGACCCCGGCAAGCGCGGCAAGCTGTCGGGCACGCGCAAGTTCCTCGGCATCATTCCCTTCGGCAACAAGCTGACCAACTATTTCCGCAGCTACCAGAGCGCACAGACGCACATCCAGTCGATCCTCAACAACCTCGCCAGCGGCAAGGACGAGCTGATTATGGACAATGCCGCGATCGACGTGGAGCGGCAGAAGCTGTGGGAGGCGATGGGCAATCTGGAACAGATGATCCACATCTCCAACACGCTGGACCAGAAGCTGGAGGACAAGGCCGCCGAACTCGACGCGACCGACCCGGCCAAGGCCAAAGCGGTTCGCGAGACCGCGCTGTTCTACGTCCGCCAGCGCACGCAGGACCTGCTGACCCAGATGGCGGTGAGCGTGCAGGGCTACCTCGCGCTCGACCTGGTCAAGAAAAACAATGTCGAGCTAGTGAAGGGTGTCGATCGCGCCAGCACCACCACGGTCGGCGCGCTGCGCACGGCGGTGACGGTGGCCGAGGCGATGACCAACCAGCGGCTCGTTCTGGGACAGATCACCGCGCTCAACGAGACCACCGCCGGGATCATCGACAGCACCAGCACGCTGCTGCGCGACCAGACCGGCAAGATCCACGAACAGGCTGCCGCCAGCACGATCCCGCTGGAAACGCTGCAACGCGCTTTCCAGAACATCTACGACACGATGGACGAGGTCGACAGCTTCAAGCTGCGCGCGCTCGACAGCATGAAGCAGACCGTCACCCTGCTTACCGACGAGGTCGAGAAATCGAAGGGCTATATCGCGCGCGCCGAAGGGCAGGCCCAGGCGCAGAAGCAGGTTGCCGAAAGTAGCCTGCTGAGTATCGAGGGCTGAGGAGTTTGACCGCGTGAACGACCTCAGCCGCGAAAGCGAGCGTATCCTCTCCGAAGGCAAGGCGCTGGTACGCGACAACCGCGAAGGCGGTCGCCATCGCCGCGCAGCCTCGATCGGCGAAGGGGCTGCGAAGGCCAAACGCAGCCATGTTGCCAAGAAAATCCGCAATCTGCTGATCGCAGTTTTCACAATCTGGGTCGGCGCCGGGATTGCCGGGGCGATCTTCAGCGGTATCGGTTTTTGGGGTGTAATGGCCGTCATCGTCGCCACGGCTGTGGCGACGGCTATTTTTTCAAGCTATCCGAAGATGAAGACACCCAAACGTGCCGACATCAACAAGGGTAATGTCCAGCAGATGGTCAGCCGCACCGAGCTCTGGCTCGAGGCGCAGCGGCCCGCCCTGCCCCCGCCGGCAGCTAAGATTGTCAGCGATATGGGCGTACAGCTGGACGCGCTCGGCTTGCAGCTCGACGGGCTCGACCAGAACCATCCGAAGGCGCGCGAGGTGCGCAGCCTCGTGGGCGAACAGCTGCCCGAGATGATCGACAGCTATCGCCGCATCCCGGCGCATCTGCGCGCGGAAGAGCGTGCCGGATCGACGCCAGACCGCCAATTGACCGACAGCCTTGGCAGGATTAGCGGCGAGATCGATTCGATTACTCGGCAACTCGCCGAAGGCTCGCTCGACGACCTCGCGATCAAGCATCGCTATCTGGACTACAAGTTTGGCGAAGGTACGCAGACCAGTCCGCAGCTGGAGAACAAGAGCTGATGCGCGTTCCGATCCCCCACAGCCTAGGCAAGGAGGAAGTGCGCCGGCGGCTGCAATCGCGTAGCCACGAGATCGGCCAGTTCGTCCCAGGCGGCATGGCCGATGTCACCACGACTTGGCCGCACGAGGATCGTATGGATCTGTCGGTCAAGGCGATGGGCCAAGGCATAGACGGCTGCGTGATCGTCGAGGAAGACCAGGTCATCTTCGAAATCAATCTTCCACCTGCCCTATCCTTCGTCGAACCGATGGTCGCCGGAGCAATTCGCCAGCACGGACAGAAGCTGATCGCGCCGAAATAGCCCGGTGCAGCAGCGCCGGTTTATTTCCCGGCATCAGGAACGATTTGCTATTTCAGCCGCTTAGCGCCGAAGCAGAGTGCATTTTCAGCTGCCGATGTTTCACGGCATCTGCTTTTTGGGGGCGTTGCGGTAGGGAAAGCGAGGCCGAGCGAATGCCGGTACGACATGCGGTGGGTCGCACCACCAGGGATTATCTCAAGGCGGAAACCGCTCAGGGTCACGAGAGGCTCGATAAACGGCTTGGCGCGCTGGTGATGGGCGATGCACCGGATTACGAACGCTTCATCGACATTCAGTTTCGAGCCCGGTTGGGCGTCGAACGTTGGCTTGCCGCGACCGGCGGGCTCGACCTTCCTCCCAGTCAGACAGATCTGCTTGCCGAGGATCTTTTTTCTCTCGGTCGGGAACCCGGGGCCGATGCGCCCGACCTCGATATTCCGGCCGATTGCGATCCGCTTGGCGTGTGCTGGGTTCTGGCGGGATCGTCGATGGGCAACAGGGCCATCCACGCACGGCTCGCAAAGCGCGACGGGCGATTGCCGATGGTGTTCCTTGCCGACGAGCGAATGAAAAACTACTGGGCCAAATTGCGGCCGCTGCTCGAAAGAGGACATGATCCGGAGCAAGACCGTCCGGTACTGATTGCCGCCCAGGCCACATTCGCGCATTTCAACGCGGTCGCCATCGAGCGCATTGCAATCGAGTCGGCCTGATGAAGCCCCACGCCGTAACGCTGTCCAATTGCGATCGTGAACCCATTCATCAGCTGGGGTGCATCCAGCCGTTCGGTGCCCTGGTCGCGGTCAATTCCGACTGGTTCGTCGCGCACCGGTCTACCAATCTAGAGGAGATCTTCGGCGCTGGATGGTCGATCGAGATTGGTGCCCCCCTCGCTGGCCTATTCGCTCGCCACGCCATGGAGCAATTGCGTAGCGCCGCGGCAGCACTCAGCGTTGCCGATCAGGTCGAGCGGTTGTTCGGCATCGCGCTGTTCGGCGATGAAAGCCTGTTCGATTGCGCGCTGCACACCTCCGGCACATCCACTATCCTAGAGATCGAACCACATGCCGCCGGCGATCTTAGTCGTCAGTTAGCCATTCTCCGGCCCATCATGACACGGCTGGAAAAGCACACCGACCTACAGGCGCTCGCCGACGAGGCCGCGCGACAATTGCGCCACTCGCTGAAGATCGACCGCGTCATGGTCTATCGCTTCAGGGACGACCTTTCGGGTGAAGTCATAGCCGAGGCTGCGCGGGACGATCTCGAGAAGTTCCATGGTCTGCGCTATCCGAAATCCGATATCCCGAACCAGGCCCGGACGCTCTACCTGCGCAATCGCTTCCGCATCATTGCCGATGTTAACGCCATCCCGGTGCCCGTAGAACCCAGCGTATCGATCCAAGGCGAACCGCTCGATCTAAGCATGAGCGCGCTACGCGCGGTATCGCCGATCCATATCGAGTATCTCCGCAATATGGGCGTGGGCGCTTCGCTGTCGATCTCGATCATTATCGGCGGCAAGCTCTGGGGTCTGTTCGCCTGTCACCACTACGGTCCCAAGCTGCTGCCCTATTCGCAGCGCACGGCGGCGGAACTGTTTTCCGAACTCTTTTCGCTGGTGCTCGATCGCACACTTTCGCGCCAATCTGCAGAACGCCGCGAATTGGGGCGGAGCGTCCACACCCGCCTCATGCGCGATGTCGCCGCGGGCACCCCGCTATCTGCGAGCCTGCCGATGATCGAACCGGTCATTCAGCAGGTCATTCCGCATGACGGGGTGAGCATTTTCGTGGAGGACATCTACGACTCGCGCGGATCCGCGCCGAACGAGGAAGAGTTCCGGGCGATCGTTCCCAGTCTCAACGGTGCTGCCACAAGTCGCCTGTTGGCCAGTAATCAGATTGCCGAGCGTATGCCCAAGGCCGAACGGTTTGCGGATCGTGCAGCAGGCGCTCTGGTTATCCCGGTGTCACGTACCCCGCGCGACTATCTTATACTGTGGCGCAAACCGCTGACCCAAACCGTGACCTGGGCGGGCAATCCCGAGAAGCCCGTCGAAACCGGTCCGAACGGCGTCCGGCTGACCCCACGCAAGAGCTTCGAAGCCTGGCAGGAAACCGTCGAAGGTCGCGCGGAGAAATGGTCCGAAGCCGAGCTAGATATTGCGGAAGGGCTGCGCGTAACCCTGTTAGAGATCATCCTGCGCCTGACCGACGAAGCCGTGGCGGAGCGCGCGAAGGCGCAGCAGCAGCAGGAACTTCTGATCGCGGAACTCAACCACCGCGTCCGCAACATTCTCAATCTCATCCGCGGGCTGATCAACCAGTCCAAGCACGATGCACCCGATATCGAAACCTTTATCGATATAGTCGGGGGGCGCATAAGTTCGCTGGCGTCTGCCCATGACAACATCACCAAGGGCAACTGGTCGCATGCACCGTTTTCGGAACTTATCGCCACCGAAGCCAACGCATATCTGACCGACAAGAAAGACCGGCTGGACCTGCAGGGTCCGGAGGCGATGATTGCGCCGGAAGCCTACACGGTCATGGCGCTCGTTATGCACGAGATGATGACGAACTCGGCAAAATACGGGTCGCTCAGCGACCAGTCGGGCAAACTCGAGGTTATCGTGAGCCGCGATGCTGAAGGAAATTTCTGCGCCCACTGGCGCGAATGCGGAGGGCCACCGGTCAAGCCGCCCAAGCGCCGCGGTTTCGGGAGCACAATCATCGAACGGTCCATTCCCTATGAACTCGATGGCACAGCCGAAATCGACTATCGGCTGGAAGGGGTCGAAGCCCGCTTCTGTATACCGGCACGATATGTCGAATGGCGTTCCCGCGACGATAGCTGCGCGGCCGGTTCGACCAAGCGAGAAACCAGTATGAGATCCCAGAATTTGCCCAAGAGCGTTCTATTGGTCGAAGACAGCATGATTATCGCGCTCGATGCCGAAGACTGTCTCAAGGACCTAGGAATATCGGACGTCAGGATCGAAAGCTCGGTAGCCGGGGCCCTCGATGGCCTCGCCAAATCCCAGCCTGCCATGGCCATCCTCGACTATAATCTGGGCAAGGAGAATAGCGAACCGGTTGCCGCCAAGCTGAAGGAACTGGGGATCCCCTTCTGGCTCGCCACGGGTTACGGTGAGATGCAGGACCGACTCGATGAGTTGGGGGCTGCGGGCCTCCTTACCAAGCCTTATGGAAGGGACGAACTCGTTGAGGTAATGGGTAGTTTAGGCAGCGAGACGGACGAGGACAGCTCCGCTAGTTGAAGAATCTTTGCTGGTAGAAAAAGGTCGCGGAGACCGGATTTCCTTCCGCATCGCGCGCGGGTTCGAAGCGTAGCTGATCCAGCGCCAGCCGACACACGGCTGCATCGGTTTCCGGGAACGGGCTGGGGCGATAAATGCTGCATTGTGTCGCGCGGCCTTGCGCCGATACGATCAGCCGCACGATTACCGACTTACCGATCCGGACCTGTCGTCCCCCGGGCGGAATGGGAAAGGCGCCGGCATCGGTGATCGCCCTAACCAGCACCGGCTTCGTCGCCGCGCCGCCGCCTTGGCCACTGCCGCCATCGCCGCTTCCCGTGCCCTCGCCCTGGCCGGCGCGGCCAGCACCGTCCCCGTCGTCGGCCGCTCCCGAGTTGTTCGCCGTACCGGTCGAAGAAGCTCGTGGCACAGGCGAAGCTTCGGGTCTGCGCACTTGCGGTTCGGGGGCAGCCACCGGTTTGGGCACCGCCTCACGACCGGGATCGCCCTGCGCTCCGGCGGGGTCGGGCTCTTCGGGCTCCGGCTCGGGTTCGGGCGCTATCACGGTTACGGTAAAGGCGGACACCACCGTTTGCTCGACCCGCGCCACGGCCGACGGCGCCAGACTGCGGACGAGAACGTAGAAGATGGCGACATGGATCAGGACGATCAGCAGGATCACCCACGGATTGGGCCTTCTGCGCGTCTGCGCATATCGGGTGACCTGTTCGTCCATCGCCTGAAACGGGATAGCGGCTCCGCCCAATCCGGTCACTACCGTGCCGGCGACAAGAAAAGGGCGGCCCTCCGTGAGGAGGACCGCCCTGAATTTCGCCCTCGCGAAGTGGAAGCTTAGAAGCCCCAGATCAGCGAAGCGGTGAATGCACGCGGCGGACCAATGTTCACGAACCCGCCCGAAGTCGTCAGGCCAGTTCCAGCCGAACCGATATAGATCTCATCCAGAACATTCAGGACGTTGATCTGGAAGTACGCCTTCTCGAAGTCCTCGTTGAAATGGCCCAGCGACAGACGCATGTCGAGATCGGCCACGGTATAGCCGGGCAGTTCGACCGTGTTGATGTCGTTCAGGAAACGCGAACCGGTGCGCTTGATCTGCGCGCCGATTTCAACCGGACCGAGTTCAGCCTGCGCGCGAGCGCCGAAGCTGAATTTCGGCGCTCCCGATTCGCGCTTGCCAGCCGTTGCCGCAAACGAATCCGCGCCGATCTGCACGTCGTCCTTGATTTCCGACTTCAGGTAAGAGCCGAAAACGTAGAGGAGAAACGGATCAGCCGGCTTCCAGGCAATGCTGCCGTCGACGCCGTATTTTTCTACTTTGCCGAGGTTGCGCGTTATGCTGCGATCCAGGATCGGATCGTAGGCGGTGGCGAGACGGTTGTTGTACTGGTTATACCAACCGGTGACCTGCGCTTGGATATTGCCGGTCTGGTAGCGAACGCCAAGGTCGAACGAGTCCGAGGTTTCCGGAACCGGAGCAACGCCCACGAACAGCGAACCGTAAAGAGCGTCTGTTCCCGGTACGGACAGGTTCTTCGCATAGCTTGCAAAGATGCTTGTCGAAGGGGTAATTTCGTAGGTCAAGCCTACGTTCGGCAGCAGCTTGTCGTACTTGTATGTAGCCGAAACAGGAGCAACAAAACTTGGGTTCTCTACAAGATAGTCGGCAATCGCTGCATCACCGTTGATGCAGTTCACGTTACCTGAGGCATCCGTGGTGACACAAAATTGGTTCAGTTCGCGTTCGAAGAACGGTACGCGCAGGCCGAGCGTCGCGGTGAGCCCACCAAACTGGCCGCGATACTCCGCCGAAACCTGATTAAGGATCGCGAAAGATTTGCGGTTACGCTTCTGTGGCGCGACGCCATCTGCATCAAGCAGAGGATCGTTGATCGGGAAGACATCAACCGGTTCGGCATTGAGCAACAACGATCCAGCGGTACCTGTCTGGCGATGGCGCGCATGATCGAGCGTGTAGGCAAGACGCACGCGATGATCCGGAGTGATATCATAGATCAGGTTGGCGATAACGCCATAGCGCTTGGTCTGCGTATGACTTGGCGACAAGATCGTTACGTAGTCCAGCGTATCGCCGTCGCCATTTAGGTCAACGCCGCCGAAATAATAGTACTGTGTCGCACTTGGAGAAATGGAACTCGTTCCGTCGTCGTTCTCTGTGACACGAATGCGCGTCCGATTGCGGATGTCACCGGTGAAGATACCTCCAGTATATCCGTCAGCGGAAAATCCTTCGTAGCCGATCGACGTACCACCGCCATTTGCCTTGACCCATTGGAAACTGGGATCAACTGTCAACGTCAACTTATCGCTGAGCGTAAACAGCGAACTAGCGCGAACGTTGCCTGTGTTGGACGGGTTGTAACGGCGCTCGAACGGGGTACCACAGCTATTGTAACCATCGGCATCGCTATAAGCGATGAAATCATCGACATTAGACGGGTCAACAATGTCAGCAGACGTTTCAAACACGGGTGTTGCCAACGTACAAGGCGTACCGTCGAACAATTCGTAGAAACGATCCTCCGGTTCCTGGATCGCGTAGGTTTCGATCCCGCTGAAATTCACCGGCGAACCGTTGAAGTTGTTGCGGTTCTGATTGTAGTGAGCCGCAATCGAGACGAAGTCTCCATTGTCGCCCAACGGCTGGAAAATCTTACCGTTATACTGCTGCTTATCGACGCCACCGTAGTTAGAGAACGTAGAGTCGTTCTCCGTGCGCGAGGCGCTGAAGAAAGCCTTGAGGCCGCCGGGGGTGATTTCACCGGTTTCGATCTTGCCGAAGAAGCGATACATCATGCGATCGCCCGGATCGCCCCTCGAGATGATATTGCCGTAAGTCAGCGTGGTCTGGACGCCAAACTCGTCGTCCGGAACCTTGCTACGGATATTGATCGTGCCGCCCGCTGCTGCTGCCGTCGGGCTGTCGACGTCCGTCGAACCGAGGGTGACCGTCGCGGATTCGATGATTTCCGGATCGACCATCTGGTTGGTGTAGAGCGCGTAGTTCCCCGAATCGTTCAGCGGAATACCGTCGAACGTCTGCGAAATACGGTCCGAATTGAAGCCGCGGATCGTGAAGTTACCACCGAGCGAGCCGAACGGATCGTTGTTGGTGAAGCTGACACCGGGGACCAGGTTCAGCGTGTCGTTGATCGTCTGGCCTGGGGCCTGACGCAGGATCAGTTCTGAATCGAGCTGCACCTTCGCTTTCGGCGTATCGGGAATGTCGACACCGCCGACATCGGATGAACGAGCGCCGGAAACAACGATGACATTGTCGTCGAAATCGATCGAACCGGTCGATTGTGCGGCTGCCGGGGCGGCGACCATGGCGCTGGCGGTGCTGACCACCGATGCGGCCAGGAGATACTTGAACTTCATCGAGATGATCCCTTCGTCTCGTTAAAGGTTTGCTGAAACTGGATAGCGCGCTCCCGCTTCCGGGAGGACGCCCCGCCCAAGCTATCTTTTTATGACAGGATCAAGACAAATGTTGCACATGCGAGACGCACCCGCACACGGAATCATCAACACGATGAAAATAGACGATTTTTTTGCGTGGCAATTTCGCCACAAATCCGAAAAACCATTGGCTGATGCTCGATTGCAACGGTTTCGCTCTCGTCCCAGTGTTCAGGCCAGATTGATCTCTCGCAAACGTTGCATCAGAAAATCGTGACTCGAGATCGCTTCCGGATGATCTTGCGGTTGTTCGGGATCGATGCAGGACGGCAGAGTCTCGATCACGTAGTCGGGCCGGAAGTGGAGGAAAAACGGCATCGAATACCGTGCGCGATAAGCCGCCTCACCGCGCGGGTTCACCACCCGATGCGTGGTCGAGCGCAGCTTGCCGTTGGTCAGCCGGTCGAGCATGTCGCCGATATTGACCACCAGCGCGCCTTCGGGTGGGTCGACGGCTTTCCATTCGCCCTGCGCGGTCAGCAGTTCCAGCCCCGCCTCTTCAGCGCCCAACAGCAGCGTGATGGTGTTGATGTCCCCATGCGCCGCTGCACGGATCGCGCCTTGGGCTTCCTCGCCTTCGAGCGGAGGGTAGCGTAGCAGACGCATGACCGAATTCCCGTCTTCGACAGTGGCGGCAAAGAAATCGCGGGGCAGGCCGAGATGGAGCGCGATACCCTCGAGCACCCGTCCGCCAGCTTGCTCGAAGGCTGCATAAAGCTCCGTGAACGTCTCGCGAAAGCCGTCCACTTCGTCCGGCCAAATATTGTCGGCCATGTACTTCGCCAGATCGTGCCCTGCCGACAATTCGCGCCCGACGTGCCAGAATTCCTTTAGATCGTGCACCTTCGCATCCTTGGCCTTTTCGGTGCCGAACGGGGTGTAGCCCCGTGCACCGCCGCCGCCGGGGATATGGTACGCCTTCTTCGCATCGTCGGGCAGCGCGAAGAATTCCTTCGACAGCTTTTCGGCGCGGTCGATCAGTTCCTGCGGGATGCCGTGATCGCGGATGACCGCGAAGCCATATTCCTCGAAGCTGCGCCCCAGCTCATCGGCAATACTCTCAAGCGGCTGTGCCAGGGACACGACCGCGATGTCGGTGTTCGAATCGGTCATAACGAGCGTTCTTTAGTATGGCAGAAACAGTCCCGCCAGCGCCGCGCTCATGAGGTTGGCGAGCGAGCCGGCAGCGAGCGCACGCAGGCCGAGCTTGGCGATCACCGGGCGCTGGTTCGGTGCCAGCCCGCCGGTTACCGCCATCTGGATGGCGATCGAGCTGAAATTGGCAAAGCCGCACAGCGCAAAAGTGATAATGGCCCTGCTGCGTTCGGTCAGAACGCTTGCATCCATAGCACCGAGTTCGATGAAGGCGACGAATTCGTTGAGCACGATCTTGGTGCCGAACAGCCCGCCCGCGACCCCCGCCTGCTCCCAGGGGATTCCGATCAGGTACATGACTGGGGCAAAGACGAAGCCGAGCAGTTGCTGGAAGCTCACGTCGGGATAGCCGAACCAGCCGCCGATCCCGCCAAGAATGCCGTTGGCCAGCGCCACCAGCGCCACGAATACCATGACCATCGCACCGACCGCCACGGCGAGTTTGACCCCTGTCTGCGTTCCCTGCGCGGCGGCCTCGATCACATTAGCCGGCTTGTGACCTTCCTCGAACGTTTCTGCGACCTCCACCTCGTGCGCCTTCCCGCTCTCGGTCAATGCGGCGGGACCCTCGGCACTGATGCGCGACTTCGGCAGGACGATCTCGTCTTCCGGATCGACACCGGCCATTTCGGCGGCATCGCGCGCCAGCATGCTATCATCGTCGGGCATGATGATCTTGGCCATCAATATGCCGCCCGGCGCGGACATGAAAGCCGCGGCGAGCAGGAAAGGCACCGCCTCCGCTCCGATGAAGCTGGCATAGGCAGCCAGGATGGTACCGGCGACCCCCGCCATGCCTACGCTCATCAGAGTGAACAGGCGACTGGGCGTCAACGCGGCGAGATAGGGGCGGACGACCAGCGGACTTTCCGATTGTCCGACAAAGATATTGGCCGCACTGCCGAGCGCCTCGACCTTGCTGATCCCGGTGATCCAGCCGATCGCGCCGCCGACCCAGCGCACCAAGCGCTGCATGATGCCCCAGTGATAGAGGATCGAAACGATGGCGGCAAAAAAGACGATCACCGGTAGCGCGGCGATGAGGAACGTGTTGGTGAACGGGTTGGCATCCATCGAGCCGAACACCGCCTCGATCCCCACTTTCGAATAGTCGAGCAGCGCAATCACGCCGTTCGACATCGCCTGAATCAACTGCACGCCCCACGGCGTGCGCAGAACCAGAAGTGCCATCAGCGCCTGCAATGCGAAGGCGGCACCCACAACGCGCAGCCGGATACGCCGCTTGCCCGTCGACAGCAGGAAGGCGATCAGCAGGATCGCCATTATGCCGGCGAGATTGATCAGGATGGGCGACATCGGGCTCCCTTCGGGAAAGGACAAGTTGCGGATGAAATCGACTGCTGTCTTGCTTGCACTGCTCCATTAGTCAATTTTCGCCACATGCTGACGGCTGTGCCGTCCACGAAACTGACAAGGCCGATTAATGACCGAACCCGCCAACCAAACCCGGCTCGCCGCCGCAGCCATGCCGCTGGGTCTGTTTGTCTACACGCTGCTATATGGCGGGATGACCGTGCTGGCGGGGGTGCTGGCCTTCAAGCAGGTCCAGCTCTGGCCAACGGAACTGGCCGTCGAATCGGGCATATTCGCTTTTCTTCTGTTGGTCGTGATTTCGAGCACGATCGCGCAGCTCTATGGCGAGAAGCTCGCCAACCGGATCGTCTGGTGGGGTTTTATTCCTCTGCTGATAGCCTCGCTGCTGATGCAGCTTGTGCTCAATCTTCCCGCCTCGGTCGAAATGGTCGAGTTCCGCGGCGAGGACCTGGCCGCGTTCGAGCGCGTTCATGCGACCCTGTGGCGCGTATGGATGGCAGGCCCCGCCGCCTATATCGTTTCACTGCTGCTCAATGTGTGGATCTTCTCGCGCCTGCGCGGTTCGTCGGGAGGCACATCGACCGTATCGCTGATGGTCCGCGGCGCGATTGCCTCCGCACTGAGCCAGGCGATCGATTCCGTGATCTTCATCACGCTCGCCTTTTACGGCCAGTTCGAGATCACCAATCTGCTGATTGGCCAGGTCATCGCCAAGGTCGCGCTGAGCCTGGTGCTGGTGCCGTTCCTGATTACCGGCGGAGTCGCGCTCGCTCGCTGGCTCGACCGGCGTTAGGGACGACCGGTTCCGTCCTTAGTTCACCTCTGAAGGATTTAGCTGCGCAAGTGACGGGCATGCCAGCCGACATGTTCGGCGAGGAAACTCGAGATGAAGTAATAGGAATGGTCATACCCTTCCTGCATGCGGATTTCCGCCGAGATTTCCGCAGCATCGCACGCCCTGGCCAGCAGTTCGGTTTTGAGCTGTTCTTCGAGGAAATTGTCCGCCGTGCCCTGATCGACAAGCAGGTTCTCGACCCGCGCACCGTCTTCGATTAGCGCACACGCATCGTATTCGCGCCAAATGCCGCGATCGGAACCGAGATAGCCGCCCAGCGCCTTGTCGCCCCATGGGCAGTTCAGCGGGCTGACGATCGGCGAGAAAGCGCTGATCGAACGGAAACGTCCGGGATTGCGCAGGCCGATTGTGAGCGCCCCGTGCCCGCCCATGGAATGGCCGGTGATTGCCTGTCGCTGCATGTCGGCAGGGAAATGCGCACCGATCAACGCGGGCAGTTCGTGCTCGATATAGCTGCGCATGTGAAAATGCCCGGCCCAAGGTGCCTCGGTCGCATCGACATAGAAGCCTGCGCCCTGGCCGAAATCATAGGCCTCGTGATCGGGCACATCTTCGCCACGTGGCGAAGTATCGGGAGCCACGAAAATCACACCGTGCTCCGCACAGGCAGCGCGGTATTCGCCCTTCTCGGTAACATTGGCATGGGTGCAGGTCAGCCCGGAGAGGAACCACAGTACCGGCAGCGCCACACCCTCTTCGTGCTCAGGCACGAAGACGGAAAAAATCATCTCGGTAGCGGTGCTGCGCGAGGCGTGGCGATAGACACCCTGAACGCCGCCGTGGCTGCGATGCTCCTCGATCGTCTCAAGCGCGCTCGCCATGTTTTAAAGCGCGACTTCGTATTTCGCAGTGGTCTTGTCCGCCACCTCGTCCGCGGTCACTTCGGGCGCCAGCTCGATCAGACGGAAGGCACTGTCATGATCGGGACGATGGAACACGGCCAGATCAGTGACGATCATGTCGACCACGTTCTTGCCGGTCAGTGGCAGGGTGCATTCGGGAATGAATTTGGGGCTGCCATCCTTGGCGGTGTGCTCCATCACGACGATGATCTTTTTGACGCCCGCGACCAGATCCATCGCGCCGCCCATGCCCTTGATCATCTTGCCCGGGATCATCCAGTTGGCGATGTCGCCATTCTGAGCCACTTCCATCGCGCCGAGCACGGTCAGATCGATATGCCCGCCGCGGATCATCGCGAAGCTAGCTGCACTGTCGAAATAGGCGCTGTGCGGCAATTCGCTGATGGTCTGCTTGCCCGCATTGATCAGGTCCGCATCGACCTCGTCGGGATAGGGGAACGGCCCGATGCCGAGCATGCCGTTCTCGCTCTGCAGTGTGACCTGCATGCCCGCGGGAATATGGTTGGCGACCAGCGTCGGGATACCGATGCCGAGATTGACGTAGTAGCCGTCTTCCAGCTCCTTGGCCGCGCGGGCTGCCATCTGGTTGCGATCCCAGCTCATCAGGCGCTCTCCCTTTCGCGGCCATCGCGTTCTCTGGTGGTCTCGAATTCGATCTTCTTGTCGTAGGGAGCGCCCACGATCATCCGCTGGACGTAGACGCCCGGCAAGTGGATGCAATCGGGATCGAGGCTGCCGGTCGGCACCACCTCCTCCACTTCGACCACGCAGACCTTGCCACAGGTCGCAGCGGGCAGGTTGAAGTTGCGTGCAGTCTTGCGGAACACGAGATTGCCCGTCTCGTCCGCCTTCCACGCTTTCACGATGGCGAGATCGGCGAAGATGCCGCGTTCGAGGATATACTCCTCGCCATCGAATTCCTTGACTTCCTTGCCTTCGGCCACCTGGGTACCGACACCAGTCTTGGTGTAAAATCCCGGAATGCCGGCTCCACCTGCGCGCATGCGCTCGGCCAGCGTGCCCTGCGGACAGAACTCGACCTCGAGCTCGCCCGAGAGAAACTGCCGCTCGAATTCCTTGTTCTCGCCGACATAGGACGAAATCATTTTCTTTACCTGCTGGGTGCGCAGCAGCATGCCGATGCCTTCATTGTCGATACCGGCATTGTTGCTGGCGAATGTCAGGCCTTTGACCCCACTGTCACGGATAGCCGTCAACAGCCGTTCGGGAATGCCGCAGAGGCCGAAACCCCCACTCGCGATCAGCATGTCGTCGGCAAGCAGCCCGTCGAGGGCCGAAGCAGGATCGGAAAAGAGCTTGTCTGCCATCAATAAACCACCACGCTGCGGATGCTTTCGCCTTCATGCATCAGATCGAAACCCTTGTTGATTTCTTCCAGCTTCAGGACATGGGTGATCATCGGGTCGATCTGGATCTTCCCGTCCATATACCAGTCTACGATCTTGGGCACGTCGGTACGCCCCTTGGCTCCACCGAACGCGGTGCCACGCCAGTTGCGACCCGTCACCAACTGGAACGGGCGCGTCTCGATCGTCTTGCCCGCTTCGGCCACTCCAATGACAATGCTGGTGCCCCAGCCCTTGTGACAGCATTCGAGCGCCTGACGCATGACTTCGGTGTTGCCGGTGCAGTCGAAACTGTAATCCGCCCCGCCGTCGAGCATCTGAACCAGATGTACGACCACATCGTCGACTTCCTTCGGATTTACGAAGTCGGTCATCCCGAAATGTTCGGCGTAGGGCTTCTTGTCGGGGTTGATGTCGACACCCACGATCCGGTCGGCCCCCGCCATCCGCGCACCCTGGATCACGTTGAGGCCGATCCCGCCGAGCCCGAACACCACCACATTGTCGCCCGGCTTAACCTGTGCCGTATTGACCACCGCGCCGACGCCCGTGGTCACGCCGCATCCGATATAGCAAGTGGTGTGGAACGGTGCGTCCTCGCGGATCTTGGCGACCGCGATTTCCGGCAGGACGGTGAAGTTCGAAAAGGTCGAGCAGCCCATGTAGTGGTAGATTGGCTTGCCCTGATAGGAGAACCGTGTGGTTCCATCGGGCATCAGGCCCTTGCCCTGCGTTTCGCGGATCGCGCTGCACAGATTGGTCTTGCCCGAGAGGCACATTTTGCACTGGCGACATTCGGGGGTGTAAAGCGGGATCACATGATCGCCGGGCTTCACGCTGGTCACGCCCGCGCCGACTTCGCGGACCACGCCCGCACCTTCGTGGCCAAGGACGCTGGGGAAGATGCCTTCACTATCGAGCCCGTCGAGAGTGTAGGCATCGGTGTGGCAGATTCCGGTTGCCATGATCTCGACCAGCACCTCGCCGGCCTTGGGGCCCTCCAGATCGAGCTCGACGATTTCAAGCGGCTGCTTGGGGGCGAAGGCTACGGCGGCGCGGGTCTTCATGGAATAGCTTGCTCCGGTCTGTGTGAGCCGGCGATCCGGCCTCGGGGGCGGACGATGGTGGTGAGCCGTGCTGGGTTCGAACCAGCGACCTACTGATTAAAAGTCAGTTGCTCTACCGACTGAGCTAACGGCCCGACCACGGCGTGCCACCTAGGGGCGCTGCCGCGGGCGGTCAAGCGGGTGATGCGGCAATCTCGTCAGTCCGGTCGGCCAGCCCGTGCTGCGAGCTGGCGAAGCGAGAGACCGGAAACCGGGTCACGCCAGTTCGGCGCAATCTGAGCCGTCGGACGAAGTACGAAATCGCGCTGGCGGAACAGCGGATGCGGGATCGTCAAGCCGGACGAATGCCATGTTCCCCCGCTCCACAGAACGATGTCGAGATCGAGCGTGCGCGAACGCCAGCGCTGCCCCCGTCGATCGCGCCCGAAGGCTTGTTCGATGCCCTGCAGGTTCTCGAGCGCGTCGGGCGGCGCCAGGTCGCCGACAATAAGCGCTGCGCCGTTGGTATAACGGCGCAGAGACGGGCCAACCGGCGCGCTTTCGATGTATCGCGCAACCGCTTCGACCCGCCAACCCTCATGTGCCAGCGCGCCCAACGTTGCATCCAGTACCGCGCGGGGATCGCCAATACCGGCAAGTCGCCGGTTCGATCCCAGCGCGACCAGATATCGATGCTCGCTTGCCATGACAGTATTCATTCTTGCGTCGCACCAGCGTCAGACATCCTCGCAGATGCGACCGTAAAGCTGGGGACGGCGGTCGCGGAAGAAGCCCATGCCCGCGCGGTGTTTCCTTGCGCGATCGAGATCGAGTGTCGCCACCAGCACTCCTTCGGAAGAGCCGCCGAATTCCTCGACCAGATCGCCCCATTCGTCGGAGATGAAGCTGTGGCCGTAGAAGCTCTGCTGGCGGTCGGCCGGTCCTTCATGGCCGATGCGGTTGGCAGCGCAGACGGGCATGCAGTTCGAAACGGCGTGCCCGATCATCGCGCGGCGCCACATGCGGCTGGTGTCGAGATCGGCATCGTAAGGTTCGGAACCGATGGCTGTCGGGTAAAACAGCACTTCGGCTCCCTTTAGCCCCATAACCCGGGCACATTCGGGATACCACTGGTCCCAGCAGATGCCGACGCCGATACGCGCGTCGAAAACGTCCCATACCTTGAACCCGTCATTGCCGGGGCGGAAGTAGTATTTCTCCTCGTAGCCCGGTCCATCGGGGATATGACTCTTGCGATAGGTGCCCATGATCTTGCCATCCGGCCCGATCATCGCAAGCGTGTTGTAGTAGTGCTGCCCGTCGCGTTCGAAGAAGCTGGCCGGGATCGCCACGCCGAGCTTGTGCGCAAGCTCTTGCATCGCCTGCACACTGGGGCTCTCCGACGTCGGATACGCAAGGTCGAATAGCGCCTCCTCCTCCTCGCGGCAGAAGTACTCGCCCGCGAACAGTTCAGGCGGAAGGATCACTTGTGCGCCTTTGCCCGCTGCTTCCTCGACCAGAGCGGAGACGGCGGCGATATTTTCCGCCGCATTGGAACGAGCAAGCGGCAATTGCAGGACGGCGACGGTCAGTTCTCTCATGCGTTTCGCACTATTTCTCCCGCAGGGCGAAGTCCACCTGGATATAGACGTCGCTGCGCGTCGTGCCGATCATCATCGAAGGTGAACCCTGCTCGGGCGCGGGCATGGCGACCGGCGGCGGAGGCGCGACATTCTGCGTGCGGATTGCCGCGCTTTCGGCCGTCGCATCGGCGCCGCGTAACCATGTCTGCCCCTGCGTGCCCCCCGCATCGCGGATGTACAGTACCCGGCTGACTTCCATTCCTGCTGCTGCGGCGTAGGCTTCGGCGCGCTTCCTCGCCGCCTTGTAAGCATCGGCGTAGGCGAGATTGGCCGTCGCCTCGGGATCTGTCATCGACAGGCTGGGGCCCGCAACGATGTTGGCACCGGCCTCGGTCACGGCGGTCACCGCTTCGCCCGCCTTGTCGGGACTGCGCATGGTGACTTCGACCACGTTGCTCGCCTGGAACTGGCCCTTCCGGTCGCCCCAGTCGATCCGCTGCACGCTCACTGCGCGGGTCTGGATATCGTCCTGTTCCACGCCGAGTTCGCGCAAAGCTGCTACGATCTCGGCAATTTTCTCCTGATTGGCCGCGCTCGCATCCCTGGCCGAGCGCGCCCAGGTTTCGATGCCCGCCTGGAACTGCGCGCGATCTGGGCGACTTTCGGCCTGCCCGCTGGCGCTGACCGAGAGGAGCGTTTCGCCGTGATCTACGCCCCGCGCCTCGTCGGTTCGATCGGAACAGGCGGCCAGCGCCAGTGGCGCCGCGAGCAGAACGGAGAGCGATTTCGACATGCAACAACCCTTCGATGTAACAGCATCACATCGAAGGGTTGCCTCTCATCGCCTGAACCGCTGCTGACGGTCTCTATCGATCAATCGCGTTTGCGGAACAGCAGGGTCATGCGGTCGCTTTCGCCCTTGTCCTTCAGATCGTCGCGCTTGGTGCGCAAACTGGGAGGCATTTCCCAGACGCCTTCCGGATAGTCGGCACTGTCGGCGGGGTTCGCATTCACCTCGCTGCTGCCGACGAATTCGAAGCCGAGCGCCTCGATGTACCCAACCACGTCATCCTGCCGCAGATACCCCTTCGAGCCATCGGCATATTCAGCCGTTGCTTCCGCGGGCGCACGATGCTGGACGATGCCGAGCATACCGCCCGGCTTGAGCAGGCCGCGCATGGCCTTGATTTCGCTGTCGGCATTGTTCCAGCGCATCATGTTGTGCAGCATGCGGATGACGACAACCCGGTCGAATGTTCCGGCTTCGCCTTCAGGCACCGCATCCAGTGTGAAAGCCGAGAAGTTGGCTGCCGGAAGGCCGGTGGATTCGGCGGTCTTGGCAGCAAAGCCGGTGGCGCCTGCACGGATGCCTTGCTGGGTTTCGTCGTTGAACGGCCCGCTGGCGGGATCGAAATAGAGACCGACGAGCTTGCCTTCGCCGCCAAGGTAATGACCGAGTACCCGGGTGTACCAGCCGCCGCCCGGCGCATATTCGCCGACCTTCATGTCGGGCGCGACGCGGAAGAAGGCGAGCGTTTCCGCCGGGTGGCGATACTGGTCTCGCGCCCGGTCGTCGGCCCGGCTGGGATGGTTGATCGCACCGGACATGGCTTCGGCGTGGGTTGCCGCAAACGCCTCCGCACTCGGCAATTCGTGATTATCCGCAGCCGCGGGAACGGCAAATGCCAGCGCGGCGGTTGCAAGCAGGTAACGCATCATGTCTCTCCCTCTGAACAGTCCGTATCGTCCTGCACCTGCATGCAGCGGATGACAAGCGCGAGACGGATTCCTATCTGGGCGTCCAACAAGGAGATACGGACATGGCGGAACAACAGGCGATCGTTGCCGGCGGGTGCTTCTGGTGCACCGAAGCAGTGATGAAGGACGTGATCGGCGTGAGCGGGGTCGAGAGCGGCTATATCGGCGGTCACCAGGCCAGCCCCACCTACAAGGAGGTCTGCACCGGCAATACCGGCCATGCCGAAGGTGTACGAGTGACATTCGACGACGAGCAGATCACCCTCGAACAGTTGTACGACGTCTTCATGGGCACCCATGACCCGTCCCAGCTCAATCGGCAGGGCAACGATGTCGGCACCCAGTACCGCAGCGCCATCTTTCCGCTGGAAGGACAGGAGGACGAGGCGCGCGCCGCGATCGACCGCTGGAACGACGAGCATCCCGGACAGGAAGCCGTGACGACCATCGAAGGCGGCGAATGGTATCCGGCCGAGGACTATCATCAGGAATACTGGGAAGGCGAAGGCCAGCGAAACCCCTATTGCCTGGCCGTGATACCGCCGAAGCTGATGAAGCTGCGCAAGAGCTTCCAGAAATACCTGAAGGAAGACGCCTGATTCGGCGGTCCGCGCGTTCAGCTTCGTGACGGCGAAGCTGAAACATGGACCGCCTGTTACACTGTTCAGGGACGAAAAATCCGCCACCCGATGGATGGCCTCCAGGCTGGCGATGGCAAACAGCGGATGGGGCGTGCGCGGCATGGGCTTATAGCTGCCACGTCCACTTGCCAGTAGGAAAGTCTGGGATCGCATAGGGTATTCGGCGCCAAACCGCAGCGCCGTATCATGGGTGCGCGCAGGAGCAGCCAGTGTTGCTGCAATGCAACGAAATTACGCTCCGCCACAGCTTCATAAAACTGCAGGCCAACGGCAATCTTTGCGTCACAAGGCAATTCTACCCGGCTGGCGAACCTTATTTCCCAACAAGTCGAGACGATACCCCGGTCATGAAAACAGCTTTGTTCCGCGCAGCTCTGCTCGCGTCGATCGCGCTTCCCACCGCCCCTGTTTTTGCGCAGGAGCAAGCCGAGAGCGAAACGCCCGAAAGCGGATTTTCGGGCAATACCATCGTCGTGACCGCGCAGAAGGTCGAACAGCGCGCGCAGGATGTGCCGATCACGATCACGGCCGTTACGGGCGAACGGATCAAAGACCTTGGGGTGTCCGACCTCGACGAACTGTCGAACTATGTTCCGGGCCTCAATATTCAGGAGCAGAGCGCCAACAATCCCGGCGTCGTGATCCGCGGGATCACCTCGGACAGCGGTTCCTCGCAACAAGGTCCGCGCGTCACGCTCTATTACAATGGCGTCGATATCTCGCGCTCGCGCGGGTCGTACCAAGCCATTTACGACCTTGACCGGGTCGAGGTCATCAAGGGGCCGCAAGCCACGCTGTTCGGCACCGCGTCTGCCGTGGGTGCAATCAGCCTCATCTCCGCCCGCCCGCGCGAAGGCTTCTCGGGCGAGCTGACCGGCAGCTACGGCAATTTCGACCAGACACTGCTCGGTGGCTATGTCAATGCCGGGTCGGACGTTCTGGCCGGTCGCGTCGCCTTCGAATGGCGCACGCGCGATGGCTATGTTGAAAACCTCGCCGAGAGCCAGGAAGAGGAACTTTACGCGCAGGATCAACTGGGGGTGCGCGCGTCGCTGCGCTACACCCCAACCCCGGAACTGACAGTCGATCTGATCGGCACGTATGACCAGCAACGCAATGGCGGTACGCCATTCGTGTCGGGCACCCTGCCCGCTTTTGCCGGTGCACCGGGCGGCCCGGACAACGCTTTCGAGGATGCCAATCTCGGCGGCTCGCCCTATTCGGCGGACGCGCTCGGCGATGCGCAACTCGGTTTGAATCGCGAAGTCTACGACCTGAACTTCACTGCCGAACTGGCCATCGACGACAACTGGACCTTCACCACGGTCAATGGCTACCGCGAATTCGACAGCGCCGAAGTCTTCGACGCCGACGGTTCGGCGGCCCCGTTCCTCGAATTCGCCGAGATCGCCAAGGGCAACCAGTTCAGCCACGAGGGTCGTTTCAGCTATTCCGGCACGAACCTGCGCGGCTCGTTCGGCTGGAACATCTTCAGCGAGGAAGGTCGTCAGAACGTGCCTTTCTCGACCGAGGAAGGGACATTCCTGCAATGCCTCAGCTCGCTGTTCGGTGACCCGCTGATTGCCGGCATTCCCTGTGTGGCACCCGATGGCAGCGTGCCATCCTCGGCAGTGACCGGGTTGGCCACCGGGGGTGCGGTAAGCGCGATTCCCTATCGCTCGGAATTCGAGAACCGGGGTGAAAATGACAGTTACTCCGTATTCGCCGATGTCACCTACCTTGTCGGCGACTCGCTCGAACTGACTGCCGGCCTGCGCTATCTTACGGAAGATCGCCGGTCGGGCTATCTGACCAACGTTCCCAACTCGGTGCTTAGCGGCGCGCCGCTTGTACCGGGTCAGCTCGATACTGGCGGCCGGGTCTTTTCCGCCGAAGACAGCTTCGATGCGTGGCTGCCGCGTTTCAACGTGCTGTATCGCGTGTCGCCCGAAGTGAACGTTTTTGCGACCGTCTCCAAGGGACGCCGTTCTCCGGTAGTGCAGCTTTCGGCGACGCAGGATACTGCCGGAACGGTAGTGCCCAACCTGCAGCTAGTGCCGGAAGAGACGGTGTGGAATTACGAGGGAGGGATCAAGCTCGCAAGCGGCCGCGTCTCCGGTTCGCTGGGGGCATATTATCAGGTCTACGACGGCTTCCAGGTGACCGTCGTTGACACCGACGGTATGAGCCGCACTGAAAGCGCCGGTAAGGCCTCGAATCTTGGGGTCGAAGCGGAAATCTCGGTCCAGCTTGCCGACTGGTTCAGTGTCTTCGCCAATGCCGGCTATATCGACGGCGGGATCGATGAGAACAATTCCTTCGCTCCGCAGTTCTCGGGCGCACGCTTCCGTCTCCAGCCCGAGTTCCAGGCCGCCGGTGGTTTCACCATCGACTATCCGCTCGGCGGCGGCGCGCGCCTGTTTGCCACGCCCAGCATCACGCATCGCAGCCGGATCTATTTCGAAGTGCCCAATAGCGAGCTGATTTCGCAGGGGCCGGTGACGCTGGTCAATGCGCGCGCGGGCGTGAGTCTGGCCGACGACCGCTACGAGATCGCCGGCTTCATCCGCAACGCTTTCGACGAGGATTACCTGCTTGACGCCGGGAACACGGGGGGCGCATTCGGCATCCCCACCTTCATTCCGGCCGAGCCGCGATTCTACGGCATCCAGTTGACCGCACGCTTCGGCAACTGATTGCAGCGATGTTAGGACGAGGCCGCCGGAGTTCGCGCTCCGGCGGCCCGTTTTATCGACTGCGGCTAAGCATCGCTACCTGATCCAGCGCGCGACGAAAAATCCGTCGAGGCCGCCTGCGTCGGGAAGCATTCCGGGATCGGTACGCAGCCACCCTTCTTCGGTGGATGTCAGCCCGGTTGGCAATTCGGAGGCCAGGATCGGAGCTGCGGTCAGATCGACAGCCGCTGCCCGGGCTTCGCCCTCTTCGCGCTCCAGCGAGCAGGTTGCATAGACCAGCGTTCCGCCCGGCTTTAGCCAGGCCTGCACACGCTCCACCAATGCCTTCTGCAACTCAGCCATCTCCTCGATCTGGCGATGGCCGATGCGGTGAAGGACGTCGGGATGGCGGCGGGCGGTGCCGGTGGCGGTGCAGGGTGCGTCCAGCAGAATTGCGTCGAACTGGTGCTTCGGCTCCCATGTCAGTGCGTCGGCGCGCACGGTGCTGGCCTTGAGACCCGTTCGCTTGAGATTGGCCTTCAGCAGGTCCAGCCGGCGCTTGGAGATATCGAGCGCGGTAACTTTCCAGCCCTGCGCCACCAGCTGCAGCGTCTTGCCGCCGGGTGCAGCGCACAGGTCCAGCACGTGCCGGCCCTCGCCCTGTCCAAGCAGGCGCGCCGGAAGCGATGCGGCGAGGTCCTGCACCCACCACGCACCGTCGGCGAAACCGGGCAGCTTTTCGACATTTTCGCCGCGCGGCAGGCGCAAATGCCCGGGCAGCAGGCTGTCGGCGGACATCTTCGCCTGCCAGTGTTCGGTCTCGGCCGGATTGCGCAGGGTCAGATCGAGCGGCGGGGGCTCGGCGAGGCCGGCGGCGATAGCAGGCGTGCGGTCGCCCCAGCGCGCAGCCACCTCGACGGGCATTGTCGGGACATCGGGAAGCGCGGCCTCGCGCTTGGTGAGCGTGGAGAAGACGCCATGTGCCAATCTGCGCGGACCGCCCGCGAGCAGATCCAGTCCCGTCGCCACCACCGCATGCGGCGGTGTATCGAGCCGGAGCCATTGCGCCAGCATCATGCGCAGAACGGTGCGTACCTTGGCATCGTCTGGCAGCGGCTTTTTCGTGGCGCTGTCGATCAGTGCGTCGAGATCGGTCAGCCACCGCAGCACCTCGCTGGCGATGGCGCGGGCAAGCGCCTTGTCCTCGAACTTGCGCACGTCCTTCGTGGCACCGTTGAACGCGATGTCGAGCGTTTCGCCGCGGCGCAGCACTGCATCGAGCAGACGCAGTGCCGCGCGGCGGGCATGGATACCTTGGGGTTGGGCCATTGGCCGGGCGCCTTACGCGGACTTGCGCAAAGCCGCCAGCACCATCATCTTGGGGCCATGTCGAAACGCGCGAGCAAACGCCCGGAGGGATTCGAAAAGCCCTCGCACTGGACCAACGATCCCCCGCCCGAACCGAAAAAGGGCAAGGACGAGGAAGAGTTGAGCCCCACCCGCTATGGCGACTGGGTGAAGGACGGCATCGCTATAGATTTCTGAGTAGCATCGGTCATTGCGTGGAGCCGCAGGCGACGCGGCAATCCATAGGACTATTCCGTGGATTGTTTCGCTAAGCTCGCAACGACTAGGAGATGGGCTTGAGCGCGATCTTCAGCCCATCTTTCGGTTTGGGGATCGGCCAGGCCTGCCAGTCCGGGTCGCCATCGGTCAGTTCAACACGATAGCGCGGCAGCAACTGCGCCATCAGGATCTTCACCTGCATATAGGCGAAATGCAGGCCGAGACACATATGCGCGCCTCCGCCGAAGGGGACCCAGGCGTATTTGTGCCGCGCCTTCACCTTGTCGGGCGTAAAGCGCAGCGGATCGAACTTTTCCGGTTCGTCCCAGTATTCCTCGCTGTGGTGCGTCCAGTGGATGTTGATACTGACAGGCGTGCCAGCCGGGATCGTGTAGCCGCCATACTCGAATTCGCGCAGCGCGCGGCGGGGCATGGAAGGCACGGGCGGGACAAAGCGCAGAGCCTCCTTGAACGCCATTTCGGTCAGTTCGAGCTTGCCGAGATCGTCGTAGGCCAGATCGCGCGGCTTGCCATTTGCATCCGCGCCGCCGGTGACGGCTTCTATCTCCGTGCGTAGTTTCTCCTGCCACTCGGGATGTTTGGCGAGCAGCCATAACAGCGAGGTCGCACTCGACGTAATGGTGTCGTGCGCGGCCATCATCAGGAAGTTCATGTGGTCGACCACCTCCTCGACCGGCATCAGGCTGCCATCCTCGTACTCGGCGGTGGCGAACTGGCTGAACATGTCCTGCCCGCCGCCTTCTGCCCGGCGGCGGTGGGTTTCCTTGGTGAAATAGTCGACCAGGAAAGCGCGCCCGTCGACACCCTTCTTCATCTGGGTGAAGGGCAGCGGCTTGCGCACCGGAGCGACGCTGGCCTGCACCATATCGACAAAGGCGCGGTTGATCCGGTCCGCTTCGGGTCCCCAGGGTATGCCGATGAAACTGTCCGCCGCGAGATCGAGCGTGAGTTCCTTGATCGCAGGGTAAAAGCACATCGTGCCACCGCCCCATTCCGCTACGCGTCTGGCGATGCCACGATTGAGTGCGCCCGTGTAATGCCGCATCGGTTCGGGCTTGAAAGCGATCGACAACGCCCGGCGGTCGGCGCGATGATGGTCGAAATCGATGAGCATCAGACCTCGCGGGAATAGCTGGTCGAGAATCGGTCCCCAGCCCTGTTCGGAGGAAAACAGCTTGTCGCGGTCGAACAGCACCAGTTCGTTGGCATCGGCCCCGATCAGCGCGACGGTCCACCCGCCGAACGCCCTGTTCTTGTAGACCCGGCCATATCGCGCGACCATCGCCCCGACCACGCCATGCGGATCGGCAAGCATTTTGAACGTGTTGCCGACGAGCGGCCAGCCCTTCTCTCCCGGAATATGGGCGAGCGCATCTTCGGAAGGATTGCCTTCCGTCCAGTGGGACGGGGCGACTGCAGCAGATTGGTGCGCGGCGAGCGAGGCCATAAGGTAGCTCCTGACAACTTACCGCAGTGTAAGTAATGTCTAGCCGTTAATCCACCCTGACAATTCGCGCCGCAACAGGGTTTCCAGCATGGCGAGCCCGGCTCCGGAAGTATTGAGACAAGACAGTGCCGCAAACCGCTCTCCCCCAGCCTCCGTGAATTGCTCGCGCCCCTGAATCGCAAGCTCTTCCAGCGTTTCGAGGCAATCGGCGGAAAAGCCGGGCGCGGCGATTGCGAGGCGCTTCGTGCCCGCCCCCGCCTCTTGCGCGAGCACCGCATCGGTCGCGGGTTCGAGCCACTTTGCACGACCGAAGCGGGACTGGAAGGTGGTGCGGATTTTCAGACCGGGGCGCCGCAACCTATCCTGCAGCAACCGCGAGGTTTTCTGGCACTGGCAGTGATACGGATCGCCCAGGTGCAGGGTGCGCTCGGGCATGCCGTGGAAGCTCAGCAGCAGCACCTCGGGTTCGAAATCCAGTGCATCGAGTTGTCTCCCGATATCCGCGGCCAGTGCGTCGATATAGGCGGGATCGTCGTGATAGGGCGGCATGGTGCGCAACGCAGGTTGCCAACGCATTGTGCGCAGATAATCCGCAGCCTTGTCCACAACCGTGGCGGTCGTGGCGGCGCTGTATTGCGGATAGAGCGGCGCGAGCAGGATCCGCTCGTACCCGGCATCCATGAGGGCCTGCAGTCGGTCGGGGATCGATGGTGTGCCGTAGCGCATCGCCCAGTCGACACGAACGCCCTCACCCAATCGCGTCTGCATGGCTTCGGCCTGCTGGCGGGTGATGACCGCCAGCGGCGATCCTTCCTGCGTCCAGACCTGTCCATAGGCATGCGCGCTCTTCTTCGGGCGCGTGTTGAGAACAATGCTACGCAGGATCGGCTGCCAGACGATGGCGGGAATTTCGACCACGCGGCGATCGGACAGAAACTCGGCAAGATATTGCTTTACCGGCCCCGGTTCGGGTGCGTCGGGCGTGCCGAGATTGACAATCAGCACCCCGATGCCGCCCGATTTCACGGGTGGGTGATCGGCCGGTAGCTGTTGGTCGCGCCAGGTCATAAACCCTCCGAAAGCAATGGCAGTCGGCGAAAGCGCACTCCGGTCGCGGAGTAAAGGGCATTGGCGATGGCCGGCGGCGCTACCGCCACGCCCAGTTCGCCCGGATCGAAGGCCGGGCCGTCGCCGGTAACGAACTCGATCACGATTTCGGGGCAGTCGGCCAGAGTGGGGAGTGCGAGACCCGACAGACGATTGGGAACCGGTTTGCCGTCTTCATAGGCAATGCTCGAACCCGTCGCGAGCGACAGGCCGAAGATCAACCCGCCTTCGATCTGCTGGCGGGCGATGTCGTGATTGACGACGCGGCCGATATCGACGGCTGCATGAAGTTTCGTCACCCGCACGCCGCCCTCGCCCAAGGAAGCCTGCGCCACGCAAGCGATCCGTCCACCGCCGTCCGGCGACCCCATACGCACCATGGCGAGACCCTGGCCCGTCCCGCGTCGACCGCCATCCCAGCTCGCCAGCCGAGTGGCGCGACGCAGCGTGTCGGCCATGCGCGGGGACTGCCCCAGCATCTCCATGCGATAGAGAAAGGGGTCGCGCCCGGCTCGCTCGGCCAGTTCGTCGATAAAGCTTTCGGTGAAGAAGGCGTTGTATGCCGCTGCATTGCCCCGCATGCGCCCGGTAGGAAAAGGCAACGATACCGGAAGGTGATCGATCGCCACGTTCTCGATGGGATAGGGCGGCACCGCACCTTCGCAGGCAAGCACATCGGCTTCGCCCTCCGAACGCTCGGCCGCGGCCTCTGCCGTCATGTTGTCGAACAATCTGTTGCCAAACTCGCGAACCGTAGCCGGCATGGCGAGACGCGTACGCCAGGCCGCGATGCGTCCTCCGCTCGTCGGCACGAAGGCTGCTTCCAGCCGGGCACTGACCGGCGTGCGAACGGGGATCGACTGGAACTCCTGCACGCGCGGCCAGGTCAGCTGGACGGGCCGTCCGATTTGCTCGGCGATCTGGGCGGCCTCAATAGCGTGACGCCGCTCCAGTCGTGCATCGAAGCTGCCGCCCGCTGCCGTGGGGTAGAGAACGACGTCCTGCGGCGAGATTCCTATCGCTTTCGCCGCAGCGCGCCGGGTCAGTTCGGGCGCCTGCGCGGCGATCCACAGCTCAAGCGTCGTACCATCGTAGCGCGCGGTTGCGCTGGCGGTTTCGATGGCGGCATGAACGGCAGGCGCGACCATATAGGTTTCCGCATGGTCTGGCCGCGCAAGCAGGCCATCGGCATCGCCCACCTCCACAATACGCTCGAGATCGGTCGTTTCATGCGCCGCTTCCAGTGCCTCCAAAGCCGCAACGCTCTCGACCGATCCGGGGCCGCCGAAGACGGGACGCATCGACTTGAGGGCCTGCTCGGCGATCCACCAGCTTTCAGCAACGACTGCCAGATAGCGCTTGGATTTCACCACCGCGACAAGGCCCTTCAGCCCGGAAATTGCCTTCGTGTCGAAGCGCACGAGATCGGTATTGCCCAGCGGCCCATGCCTGATCGAAGCATAGACCATTCCCGGCAGACGGATATCGCCGGCAAAAAGGAAGCTGCCATCGACCTTGGCGGGGAGATCGAGGCGAGGAAATGAAGGGGCAAGTTCGGCTTCGATCGGAGAAGGATCTTCTGCAGCCGGCTCGACCTTCAAGGGTGGCGGATCGGGCGGTTCGAGTTCCGCTGCTGCCTCGGCCAGTTTGCCGAAACCCAGCTCCTGTTCGCCATGCCGCACCAATCCGCGCTCGACTTCGCACTCCTCCCAATCGACACCCCAGCGCGCTGCCGCGGCCATGGCCAGCAATGCCCGGGCACTTGCCGCAGCCTCCCGCAAGGGCGTTTCGTATCCGCTCAGCGACATGCCGTCGGCCGTCGCTATGAATGCGCTCTTGCGAGCGAAATTCTCGGCCAATCGGCTGTCGGGATCGCTGGCGAATGCCGGCAGATTAGACCACAGCGGAGCCCATTTCGCAGCCAGCGGAATATTGGCGTAGAGACCCGAAGGAGGCGCAGGTTCCACCGCGATCTGCCGCCAGTCCGCACCGAGCTCGACTGCCACGACCTGCGCCAGAACGGTCGTGATCCCCTGTCCCATTTCCAGCTGGGGAACGGCCACCGTAACGACGCCATCGCGCCCGATAGTGATCCATCCACCGAAGTCACGCTCGTCCGGGCCGGGTGCGAGCGGGCTTGAATAATGTCGCGGCCACAGCCACCAGGCGACGGCCAGGCCGCCGCCGACCAATGCACCCGCGACCAATTGCCGACGGGTGACCGGAAAATCGCCTAGCTTGTCGCGCCAATCCATGCGTCGACCTTGGCGGCAATGTCGTGAAACGGCCGGGCAAGCGCATCGTCGCCCGCGGCAGGTGGCGTGCCCCTGTCGCTCCCCTCGCGGATGGCCAGATCCAGAGGGATGCGCCCGAGAAAGGGCAATTCGAGGCGTTCGGCCGCGGTCTCGACCCCGCCCTTGCCGAACGGATCGGAAACCTCGCCGCAATGCGGACAGGCATAACCAGCCATGTTCTCGACCAGCCCGATGACGGGCACTTCCGCCTGATCGAACAACTGCCCGGCGCGCGCCGCGTCGATCAGCGCAAGGTCCTGCGGAGTGGAAACCAGTACCGCCCCCGCCGGCTTGAACCGCTGGAGCATGGTAAGCTGCACATCGCCCGTCCCCGGCGGCAGGTCCACCAGCAGCGTATCGATATCGCCCCAGTGCGCGTCGACCAGCTGTGACAGGGCATTGCCAGCCATCGGCCCCCGCCAAGCCAATGCGCGACCCGGTTCGACGAGGTGCCCCATGGAGAGCACGGGGATGCCAAAGGCGCTTTCGACCGGGACCAGCTTTTCATCGCGCGCGACCGGCTTCTGGCCCTGATTGCCGAATATGACCGGCTGCGAAGGGCCGTAGATATCGGCGTCGACCAGTCCGACCCTGCGCCCTGCGCGACCGAGGGCGATCGCCAGATTGGCAGTCAGCGTCGACTTGCCCACTCCGCCCTTGCCACTGCCGATCGCGATAAGTCGGCGCTGCTTGCGCTCTGCCGTCAACACGACCCGGACTTCCGCAACATCGTCCCGAGCGGACAAGGCGGTGTCGATCGAGCGCTTGATCTCGTCACGTTGCTGTTCGTTCAGCCCGGCTGCATCGACCACGACGATCGCCCTCCCACCCTTCAGGGAAAGCGTTGCAACATGTTCGGCGATGCTGGCAGGCAACAGCGATTTCGGGTCGATTGAACTCATGTGCGGCGCTGCTGTAGCATCGAAAAGCGCGCGGCAACCCCTGTTTTTCCGCCGAACCACGCCTATAAGGTATCGCATGAGAATTTTTGACGGGTTCGGACAGAGGATTTCCCTGGCGATGGCGGGCAAGAAAAGCCCCTGGGGCGGCGGCTCCGGGCAAGGCGGCGATGGCGACAAGCCGACGGGCACGGAAAGCGGCGACAAGCCGAAGGGTCCGCGCAACCCCTGGCTCCCGCCCGGCGGCAGCGACGAAGGCCGACGTGCCCCGAATATCGAGGATATCTTCAAGAACCGCGGCCCCGAAGGCCCGCGCCGCAGCGGCGGCGGTGGCCCCGGCGGTCCCAATTTCCGTTTCCCCCAGCGCCCAGGCGGCAAGAGCTGGTTTCCGCTGGCCGTCATCGCGATCGTCGGTATCGGCCTCGTCGCGACGAGCGTCCATCTGATCGGTCCTCAGCAGCAGGCCGTGGTAAAGACGCTGGGCGATTATACGCGCACGCTGCAACCGGGCTTGCGCATAACGGCACCCTTCCCGATCGAAACCGTGGATGTCGAAGACGTCGAAGGCGTGCGTTCGGTTCGTATCCCGGGCGGCGACAGTCAGGCCAAGCTGATCCTGACCGGCGACCAGAACCTCGTCGATCTGAGCTATATCGTACGCTGGAACATCAAGGACCTGGCCGATTTCAAATTCCGCATCGTCGATCCCATCGATACGGTGAACGAGGCAGCCGAGGCGGCCATGCGCGCCTCGGTGGCGGAAACTCAACTCGACGAAACCTTTTCGGGTCAGGGCCGCGCTGCAATCGAACAGGACGTGCGCGAGCGCATGCAGCGCACGCTCGACGGATACCGTGCCGGCGTCCGCGTACTTGGCGTGGAAATCGAAAAGGCCGATCCGCCTGCACAGGTCGTCGATGCGTTCCGCGATGTGCAGGTCGCCGAACAGAACGCCGATGCGGCACGCAACCAGGCACGCGGCTACGCGCAGCAGGTACTGGCGCAGGCCGAAGGTGAAGCGGAGGCCTTCGACAAGGTCTACGAACAGTACCGCCTCGCCCCGCAAGTAACGCGCCAGCGTCTGTATTACGAAACGATGGAACGCGTGCTGAGCCAGACCGACAAGACCATCGTCGAGACCGACAACGTCACGCCTTACCTGCCGCTGCCGGAAATCCAGCGGCGCGCGCAGAGGACTGCGCCCGATACCGTTGTGACCGCACCGGAGGGCCAGTGACATGAGCAATTTTCTTCAGGATCACCGCAACACCGTGATTGCGCTCGCCGCACTGCTGATCGGCCTCATGATGAGCGCCTATGTCGTGCCCGAGGAAGAGCAGGTCGTGATCATCCGCACCGGCCAGCCGGTCGGTACGGTCAATACGCCGGGCGGTGAGACCGGTGCCGGCATCTATTTCCGCGTGCCGATCATCGAAAGCGTCAACCGTATCGAGAAACGCCTGCTCGATCTGGAAATGACCGACGAGGAAGTGCTGTCGGCAGATCAGCAACGCCTGCTGGTAAACGCCTATGCCCGCTTCCGCATTACCGATCCGGTTCGGATGGTCGAACGCGCCGGCTCCACTCAGGGCGTAAGCGACGCGCTCGAGCCGATCCTCAATTCGGTACTCCGTCAGGAGCTGGGCCGCCGGACCTTCCAGGCGATGCTCACTGCCGAGCGGGGCAGCGCGCTGGCCAATGTTCGTGCCAATCTCGATCGCCAGGCGCGCCAATACGGGGCCGAGGTGGTCGACGTGAAGATCGTGCGGACCGACCTGCCCGAAGCGCCGCTGCAATCGGCTTTCCGGCGGATGGAATCGGATCGTGAACGCGAAGCGCGTACGATCCGTGCCCAAGGCAGCCGCGATGCGCGCATCATTCGCGCCGATGCCGATGCGGAAGCCGCACGCATCTATGCAGAAAGCTTCGGCAAGGATGCCGAATTTTACGATTTCTACCGCGCGATGCAGAGCTACGATGCGACCTTCTCGAATGGCGAGAACCCGTCGGAGAGCAGTATCATACTGTCGCCGGACAACGAGTATTTGCGGCAGTTCCGCGGGCGACGTTGATCGTTCGTCGAGCGGTTCCAACGCCGTTCAAACGGTATTCAGCGGCGAGCACGACAGTCGTCCGCCGGAACGTTTAGACATGCCTGGCGGTAAAGATCACCGTCGGCGCAGTCGATACAAGGTAATGAAGAAGGACGAAAAGGACGTGAAGCCAGTGCGATATGCATATTCCGTGACGAGTGCGCTGCTGCTGGGTGGCGCCGCGATCTCGCTCGCGACCGGCTATCCGGCGGGCGCGCAGGTTGCCCAGAACGATGACAGCCATATGGCCCGGGTCGTCCCGCGCGCCGGTGCCCCCGAAAGTTTTGCCGATCTGACGGCCCAGTTGCAGCCTGCGGTGGTGAACATCTCGACCCGCCAGCGGATCGAAGTGGCCTCCAACAATGCCAATCCGTTCGCCGGCACACCGTTCGAAGGTTTGTTCGGGCGTCGCGGCGGCGGGCAGCAACAGCAGGAACCGCAATATCGTGAAGGCCAGTCGCTGGGCTCGGGCTTCATCATCTCTGCCGATGGCTATGTCGTGACCAACAATCACGTGGTCAGCCCGACCGGGCGGGGAACGGTAGAAGAAATCACCGTCATCATGCCGGACGGCACCGAGTACAATGCCGAACTCGTCGGCACCGATGCGCAGTCGGACCTCGCCGTACTCAAGATCAGTGGCAACGGGTCTTTCCCATTCGTCGAATTCGGCGATTCACGGCAGGCACGTCCGGGCGACTGGGTGGTCGCGATCGGGAATCCCTTCGGCCTCGGCGGAACGGTAACCTCGGGCATCATTTCGGCGATTCAGCGCGTCACCGGACAGGGCGGCGCCTATGACCGTTATATCCAGACCGATGCCAGCATCAATCGCGGCAATTCGGGTGGCCCGCTGTTCGACATGCAGGGCAATGTCATCGGCATCAACAATGCGATCTTCTCGCCGTCGGGTGGCAGCGTAGGCATCGGTTTTGCGATCCCCGCCGAAATTGCCGCGCCGATCGTGCAGCAGCTGCGCGACGGGGTCGAGATCGAGCGCGGCTATCTGGGCGTTCAGCTGCAGCCGGTGACCGACGATCTCGCCGATTCGCTCGGCATCTCGCAGAACCGCGGCGAGTTCATCCAGTCCGTCCAGCCCGGCGAGCCCGCCGATCAGGCCGGTATTCGCGCGGGCGACATCGTCACGAAGATAGATGGCAAGGACATCACGCCCGACCAGACGCTGTCTTTCCTGGTTGCCAATATCCGCCCCGGCAGCTCGATTCCGGTCGAACTGATCCGCGACGGTCAGACCCGCCGTGTCAACGTGACCGTTGGGAAGCGCCCTTCGGAAGAGGAACTGCGCCAGCAGCAGCAGTTCGATTCCGATGCGGAGGAAGAAGGCTCGATGGAGCCCGGCGACAACGAGGTGATCGAGCAGAAACTCGGGTTGCAGATGCTGCCACTCACGGCGCAGATCGCCCGCCAGCTCGGCGTCGATGCCGACACCCAGGGGCTCGTCATTGCCGGGGTCGACCAGAACTCGGATGCGGCTCGCAAGAACCTGCAGCGCGGCGACATCATCCTGACGGCCAACTACCGGCCGGTCACCACGCTGGAGGAACTCGAAAACACTATCCGCAGCGCGCAGAACGAGAATCGCGAGGCGGTCCTGCTGCGTATCCAGCGCCGTGGCCGGCCACCGGCCTACGTAGCCGTGCGCTTGCGCTGAGGCTTCGAAACTACGGAAAGAAGGGCGGCTCCCCATCGGGGAACCGCCCTTTTTCTATGCCCCCTAGATCAGTTTGCCGGGCGCGGCGGAGGGGATTGGCCCGGGTCGCGGCTCGAACCGGTAGCCTCGTCGAGGAAATCGTCGCCGATTGCCTGCGGCGCTCCATCGCTGCCCCGCGGCGGTTGCTGCGGTGGCCGTGGGCCCGGCGGCGGCGTGCGCGGCCGGTCGCGATCGAGTGTCCGGTCGAATTCGTCGCCGAAAGGATCGTCGCGCGAGCCGTCCACGGTGCCCGGTTCGATCAGATTGCCCTGCTCGTCGATGAAATAATAGTCTTCGGGATCGCCGAGCATATATTCGTCGTCCGGTTCAAGCTGCCATTCCGGAAGCTGCAGATCGGTGTCGAATTCCTGGACCGGACGATCCTTGACCGCATAGCGCATGTAGGCCGCGAAAGCGCGCGCAGGCGCCGTGCCCCCCTGCAACCCGCCGACCCGCGCATTGTCGTCGCGCCCCATCCATACGCCGGTCGTGATGCCAGACGAGAAGCCGACGAAATAGCCGTCCTTGTTCGAGCTGGTCGTCCCTGTCTTGCCCGCGACGGGCCTGCCGATATCCGCTGCACGACCGGTACCGGTGGCAATGGCGGTCTGCAGAAGATCGGTTATCCCGGCAGCGACATAGTCCGGCACAAGCTGGGCTGTGCGCGCCCGGTTCTCGTGCTGGTAGAGCAGTTCGCCCTCGGCGGTTTCGACCTTGAGAATGCCATAGGGTTCGACCGAGGTGCCACCCGCAGAAACGGCAGCGAAGGCACGGGTCATGTCGATCAGGCGGACTTCGTTCGATCCGAGTACCATCGCCGGATAGGTATTGATCTCCGTCGTGATCCCGAACCGGCGCGCCATTGAGGCCACCGTGCCGAAGCCGACTTCGTTGCCGAGCTGCGCCGCCACGGTGTTGATCGAATAGGCGAAGGCTGTGCGCAGGTCGATTTCGCCGACATTGCGCCCGGACGAATTGCGCGGGCTCCATCCCTCGATCGTTACCGGCGTATCGACCACTCGGTCGTCGGGCGTGTAACCGGCCTCGAGAGCCGCGAGATATACGAACAGCTTCCACGACGAGCCGGGCTGTCGCAGTGCATCGGTGGCACGATTGTAGTTGGTCTCAATGTAATCGGTCCCCCCGACAAGCGCGAGCACCGCCCCGTCACGGTCCATGCTGACCAGCGCGCCTTGTGCCGCCTCCGGCGTGTTCGACTTGATCGAGGCGGTCGCCGCGCGCTGCATGCCGACATCCAGCGTGGTCCAGACCTCGATCGGCTCGAAGGTTTCGGGAAGGAGCAGATCGAGCTGGGGCAGCGCCCAATCGGTAAAGTAGCGGACCGAGTTCTGGCCGGCCTCTTCCTTCAGCTTCACAGCGCTCGGATCGACGGTCGCATTGGCGGGAATGCGGCCCTGTTCCTTCATCAGTCGCAGAACCACGCTGGCGCGACTCACGGCCGCATCGACATCGGCCGTCGGAGAATAGCGACTGGGAGCTTTTACAAGGCCCGCAATGATCGCCGCTTCCGCGGTCGAAAGTTCGGTCGCCGGATGGCTGAAGAACTTGCGACTGGCGGAATCGATGCCATAGGCGCCGCCGCCGAAATAGACCTTGTTGAGATAGAGTTCGAGGATCTGTTCCTTGGAGAACTTCGCCTCCAGCGCCATTGCCAGAACGGCTTCGCGCAGCTTGCGATCGAGCGAGCGATTGTTGTTGAGAAACACGTTACGGGCGAGCTGCTGGGTTATGGTCGACGTGGCCGAGACCCGCCCATCGCCCGTTGCCGCCGTGTAAACGGCGCGAACCAGACCATAGGGATCGACACCGAAATGCGAATAATATCTGCGGTCCTCGACCGAGATCATCGCGTCTTTCATGACCTGCGGAATTTCGTCCGAGGTCAGCCATTTGCCAAAGCTGGGGCCCAGTTCGACGATCTCCGTTCCGTCTCGCGCACGCACGACGATGGTCTGTGCGGTCTGGGTCGCTTTGAGCTGGTAGTAACCCGGCATGGAGCGAGCCGCGAATGCGACGGCGAGGCCGACGAACAGCGCAACCAGCAGAGCGATTGCGCCGCCCCAGATGAACATGCGCCGCATCCATAGCCCGATCCGGCTTGGCGGCTTGTCCGCTGCTGCGCGCGCTGCACGTTCCTTGCGCGCCGCGCCTTTGCGGCGGCTCCCTCTCTTATCCATCGGTTATGCAGGTACCCTTTGTCTTCGCCGCCCTCGGTTGAAGGCTCTATAAGTCCCACGCTATCGCATGGCGAGGTCTAATCCCGGGTGAACGGGCGCGCGGCCAACCCCGCTCAGTCGTCGGGCTCGAATTCGAGCGCGGCGGAATTGATGCAATAACGCATGCCTCCTCGATCGGGCGGGCCGTCGGGAAAGACATGTCCCAGATGCCCGCCGCAATTGGAGCAGGTCACTTCGGTGCGGATCATTCCGTGCGACGTATCACGGTGCTCTTCCACGGCCTCGCCTTCGGACGGCGCGGTAAAGGCGGGCCAGCCGCAGCCGCTATTGTACTTGTCGTCGCTTTCGAAAAGCTTCTGCCCGCAGCCGGCGCAGTAGTATTCGCCGGCATCGTATTGCTTGTCGTATTTGCCGGTAAAGGCGCGCTCGGTCCCCGCTTCACGCAGAACGTGATATTGTTCGGGGGTCAGCTTCTCGCGCCATTCCGCATCGGTCGTTTCGGGCTTGTCGCTCACATGTTGTCCTTTCGCCGGATACTCCCAATATAGGGCGAACCGGAACCGATGCACGCAGTTCCGCAACTTCGCCGGCAAGCTGCGCGACGATTTGCTTGACGATTCGGAGGGGCGACGCTAAGTGCGCCGCTTTCCGGCGGCCCGTGCCGCCTCTTCGCACGCACTTACGAGATTTTCCGCCGCGCATATCGTGCGGCCTGACGAGGACAGACATGGCCAATACGCCGCAAGCCAAGAAGCGCATCCGCCGCAATGAGAAGCGCGCCGACATCAATGGTGCTCGCCTGAGCCGCATCCGCAACTTCCTCAAGAAGGTGGAAGTCGCGATCGAAGGTGGCGACAAGGACGGCGCCCAGGCCGCGCTCAAGGCAGCGCAGCCCGAACTGGCGCGCGGTGTTGCCCGCGGCGTGTTTCACAAGAACACGGCCGCCCGCAAAATGAGCCGCCTGACGAAGCGCGTTTCCACGCTCTGATTCGGTCTCGCCGGTTGCGCCGGCGAAGTGAAATCGAAAGAGGGTCGCCGGTCGAACCGGCGGCCCTCTTTGTCGTATTACGGTTGCGTTTCGATACGCACCCGTAACCCCCCTGTAATGCAAACCGAGAGAATCCCGCGATTCGCAGGGTCTGAATTTGCGAATTCGAACAAATTCATCGACTTGAACGAAGGCCTGCGGCTTACACCCGAGTCAACAACTATATTTCATATTTTTTGCAGTTATCCCCCTTGCGACTCATCCTGCGAGCGACTTACACAATGGTTCTTGGCTCGGGACGGGACAGCCCGGGCTCTTAGAAAATCGATGAGTGAGAGGATCTCCGGGGACACCATTCTCGGAGCATGGCCGGGTTGTGCCAATCTTGCTGACAGCTAAATCACGGGCGCCGCGAGACGCCCTTCGGGGGAATTTGCGGGAATGCGCGAAGCATCTAAAACCGGGGCAACGAAAAAGGCACAGGACGATTTCATGGAAGATCTGGAAGCGGTGAACCTGGCGGCGGATTGGGCAGACATCAGCCAGGGCCTGCGAAAAGATCTGGGGCACCAATTGCACAGTCAGTGGATCAAACCGATCCAGGTCGGCGAAATCGACAAGGATTCGGGTACGCTCGACCTGTTCCTGCCTACCGAATTCAGCGCCAACTGGGTGAAGGACCGTTTCGCCGACCGGCTGAGCCTGGCGTGGAAGATCGCGCGCAGCGAAGTACGCGACGTCCGCATTCAGGTGCATCCGGGCCGCCGTCAGGTCGCCGATCTGCGCCTGCATTCCGACGGCCGCCGCCCGGCGAACGACGGCGCCGATACCTCGATGATGGCGATCGGAGCCGACACGCTCGGCGATACCGGCTTCACCAGCTCGGTTGGCCTCGACCCCAGCCTTACCTTCGCCGCCTTCATCACCGGCGAGGCCAATGTGCTGGCCTTTAACGCCGCGCAGCGGATGGGCGCGACCGAGAAGCCGCAATTCTCGCCGCTCTACCTCAAGGCCGCGACCGGTCAGGGCAAGACACACCTGCTGCACGCCATCGGCCACAGCTTCCTGCAGGCGCACCCGCGCAGCCGGATCTTCTACTGCAGCGCCGAGCGCTTCATGGTGGAATTCGTCCAGGCGCTGAAGGCCAACCAGATGCTCGAGTTCAAGGCGCGCCTGCGCAGCTTCGACCTGCTGCTGGTGGACGATATCCAGTTCATCATCGGCAAGGCTTCGGCGCAGGAAGAGCTGCTCTACACGATCGATGCACTGCTGGCCGAAGGCAAGCGTCTGGTTTTCGCCGCAGATCGCGCGCCGCAGGCATTGGACGGGGTCGAACCGCGCCTGCTCAGCCGCCTTTCAATGGGTCTCGTCGCGGATATCCAGGCGGCCGATATCGAACTGCGCAAGAAGATCCTCACCTCCAAGCTGACACGGTTTGCTCCGCTGGAAGTGCCTGCCGACGTGCTCGATTTCCTCGCCCGCACGATCACGCGCAATGTGCGCGAACTGGTCGGCGGCCTCAACAAGCTGATCGCCTATGCGCAGCTGACCGGACAGGAAGTCTCGCTCCAGCTGGCCGAAGAACAGCTCACCGATATCCTCTCGGCCAATCGCCGCCGGATCACCATCGACGAAATCCAGCGCACCGTATGCCAGTTCTATCGCATCGATCGCAGCGAAATGAGCAGCAAGCGCCGCGCCCGGGCCGTGGTTCGTCCGCGGCAAGTGGCGATGTATCTGTCTAAGGTCCTCACGCCGCGCAGCTATCCAGAAATCGGACGCAAATTCGGCGGACGCGATCACTCTACCGTGATCCATGCCGTGCGTCTCATCGAAGACCTGCGCCAGCGCGACGCCGATATGGACGGCGATGTGCGCAGCCTGCTCCGCCAGCTCGAAAGCTAGACACTATCTTCCGTAGTCCTTCGGTTCGCTAGAATACGGAAGTCGCTGCTGTTAGACAGGTTGGAGCAGAGACCTGTCGACAGCTTCTCCACACAGTGCCAACAGGCTTTCGATGAGCCTATCCCCCGACCGCCTCGATCGTTTTGCACGCCATATCGTGCTACCCGAAATCGGCGGTGCGGGTCAGGTCGCGCTGGCGCAGAAACATCTCGTGCTGATCGGGCTCGGCGGAATCGGGTCTCCGGCGCTGCAATATCTCGCGGGCGCGGGGATCGGGAAACTGACGCTGGTCGATGACGACCGGGTCGATGCGAGCAACTTGCAGCGCCAGACGCTCTACAACACGCGCGATATCGGTCATGGCAAGGCGGTGATCGCCAAGCGCTGGGTGACTGGTTTCGACCCGGCGCTCGACGTTGCGATCAGCGATCGCCGGATCACGCGCGAGAATGCCCCGGCCCTGCTCGACGATGCCGATCTCGTGCTGGACGGGACGGACAATTTCGCCACCAGGCTGGCCGTTTCGGATGCCTGTGTCGATGCAGGCGTGTCGCTGCTATCCGCCGCGGTTGGCCGCTTCCAGGGCCAGGTCGGCGCCTTTGCCGGCCATCTCTCCCACCAGCCCTGCTATCGCTGCTTCGTCGGCGATGCCTTCGACGCGGACGATTGCGACACCTGCGCCGAGGATGGCATGCTCGGCGCCATGGCCGGATGGGTCGCCACATTCGCCGCGATGCAGGCGGTGCGCATATTGCTCGCCGGCGTCAGCGCATTCGGCGAGGCCGACTGGGGTCGCGTCCATCTGCTCGATGGCCTCAAGCCGGGCATGCGGAGCTTCACCATCGCCAAGGATCCCGCTTGCAGCGCCTGCGGGTCAGCCGTTTAGAACCTCTTCGACCCATTGCGGCACCAATTGCGTCGCAGGGCCGTGGCGCGATTCGTGGAACCAGCGCGATCCCATGCTGGCCTCCAGATTGAGTTCGAGCGTGCGGACACGCATATCGCGCGCTTCCTGGACGAAACCGGCAGCGGGATAGACCGCGCCCGAAGTCCCGATGCTTACGAACAGGTCGGCCTGGCGCAGAGCCGTATAGATGCGATCCATCTCGTATGGCATTTCGCCGAACCAGACGACATCGGGGCGCAGCGCCTGCGCATCGCATGACGGGCAGTGCGGCCGGTCGATGAGCGTCCCCGTCCACGGCGTACGCGTGTCGCAGGCGGTGCACCAGGCATTGAGGTGGGTGCCATGCATGTGCAGCACGCGATGGGCGCCTGCCCGCTCGTGCAGATCGTCGACATTCTGGGTGACGATCAGCAGATCGCCGTGCCATCCGGCATCCAGCCTTGCCAGCGCGTCATGCGCGGCATTGGGCTGCTTGGTCTGGATCGCTTCGCGGCGCATATCGTAGAAATTGAGCACAAGGTCGGGATCGCGCGCAAAGGCTTCGGGCGTGGCGACATCCTCGACCCGGTGCTGTTCCCACAGCCCGCCCGCATCGCGGAAGGTATCGATACCGCTCTCTGCCGAGACACCTGCGCCGGTAAGGATGACGATGTTGCGAATGTCGGCCATTGCCCTCAAGTAGCGAAGCGCTAGGGCATGTCAAAGCACCCTCACCTAGCGAAGCGGAACCAAGCCGCACACGGAGAAGCAATGACCCGGATCGGGATAATCGGAAACGATGGCGCGATGGGACGGGCCCTTGCCGCTATCGTCGCGGCGAGCGGACACGATCTTGCCGGCGGCATCGATCGGGGGGGCGATCCTGCCGGCCTGGCCGATGCGAGCGATGCGCTGGTCGATTTTTCAACACCACAGGCGCTGGAGGCCAACCTTCACGCCGCCATCGGCGCAGGGATACCCATCGTGATCGGCACGACCGGGCTGGAAGCGCCGCACCATGAGGCGATCGACAATGCCGCGCGAGCCGTTCCCGTTTTGCAGACGGGCAATACCTCGCTTGGCGTGACGCTGCTGGCGCATCTGGTGCGCGAAGCGGCGGCGCGGCTGGGCCCCGATTGGGATATCGAGATCGTCGAGATGCACCACCGCCGCAAGGTGGATGCGCCTAGCGGCACGGCCCTGCTGCTCGGCGGAGCGGCTGCCGACGGGCGCGGGATCGACCTTGCCGGCCATTCGGAGCGCGGGCGCGATGGACAGACCGGCGCCCGGCGGGAAGGCGCCATCGGCTTTGCCAGCCTGCGCGGCGGCACGGTGGCCGGCGAGCACAGCGTCATTCTCGCTGGCGACGAAGAACGCCTGACCCTGTCGCATAGTGCCGAGAATCGAAGCATCTTCGCCCGCGGTGCGGTGCGGGCGGCAGAATGGCTGATCGGCAGGACGCCGGGCCGGTATGCGATGGACGACGTGCTCGACCTCGCATGACGAAGGACCAGATTTTCGAGTTCTTCCGGCGGCTGGCGGAGGACAATCCCTCGCCCGAGACGGAACTGGAATATGGTAATGCCTACCAGTTGGTGGTGGCCGTCGCGCTATCTGCGCAGGCGACCGATGTCGGGGTGAACAAGGCCACGCGTGCGCTGTTTCGTGTTGTCGAGATGCCCGAGCAGATGCTGGAGCTGGGCGAAGAGGGGCTGAAAGAGCACATCAAGACCATCGGGCTGTTCAACTCCAAGGCGAAGAATGTGATCGCCCTCTCGCAATTGCTGGTCGACGAATATGGCAGCGTGGTGCCCGATACGCGCGAAGACCTCGTCCGCCTGCCCGGCGTCGGGCGCAAGACGGCCAATGTCGTACTCAATTGCTGGTTCGGGCAGGAGACCTTTGCGGTCGACACACATATTTTCCGCGTCGGCAACCGCACCGGCCTCGCCAAAGGCAAGACGCCCGAGCAGGTCGAGGCGAAGCTCGAAAAGCGCGTACCGCAGCCCTTCCGGCTAGGCGCGCATCACTGGCTGATCCTGCATGGCCGCTATCTCTGCAAGGCGCGGACACCGGAGTGCTGGCGGTGCAAGGTGGTGGATCTGTGCAGCTATCGGAAGAAGGTGCTGGAAACGCCGAAGGGGCGGTAAACCACGATCCGCTCAGGAAGCGATCTGTTCCAGCACGCCCCCGCGCCCGCGATATGTCTCCGCAGACAGGCGGAAGAGCTGTTCGCATGTCGTGCAGGCCAGATGGCACCATACATCGTCGGGCCAAGGTCGCTCCGCCGGAAGCTCACCGATGGGGATTGTCATTGCATCGTACCGAGGAAAGTCTCGCAAGATCCCGCTCGCCACTCCCTCTTTGACCTTTAGAATGGCTGCTGCCAGATCTTGGGGAGTTCGGATTGCCGTGCGCTCACCGAACGTACGACACGAGCGGCATGCCATCACACATCATCCGCCGAGACCATCTCGCCACGGTCGATCTCTCCTGTCATCACCGCCACCGTCGTCGCCACCGCCGCGTCACCCGAAACATTCGTCGTGGTGCGCATCATGTCCATGATCCGGTCCACGCCCGCAACGAAGGCTATCGTTTCGAGCGGCACGCCGACCGCGCCGAAAACCAGCGCCATCATGATCAGGCCCGCGCCCGGAATGCCCGCCGCGCCGACCGCGCCCAGTGTGGCAAGGATCGAGATGAGGAAATACTGACCCAGCGACAGGTCGACCCCGAAGATCTGCGCGCCGAACAAGGTCGCGAGGCCGAGATACATTGCCGTGCCGTTCATGTTGATCGTCGCGCCGAGGCTGACCACGAAGCTCGACACGCTCGGGCTGACGCCGAGATTGCGCTGCGTGCAGCGCAGCGTCACCGGCAGCGTCGCGTTGGAACTGGCGGTCGAATAGCTCACCGCCATCGCATCGATGATTCCGCGGAAGAAATCGCGCACCGGCAGTTTCGCGAGGAACTTGATCATCGCGGAATACATCACGAAGATGATCAGCAGGCACCCCACATAATTGAGCACCACCAGCTTCGACAGCGCCAGCAGCGCGTCGAGCCCCAGCGTGCCCGCCACCCATGCCATCAGCGCGAAGACGCCGAAGGGGGTCAGTTCCATGACGATCATGGTGACCTTCTGCATGATCACCGCACCGCTATCGAAAATCTTCTGGACCGGTTCTCCTTCTTCCCTGGCCATCAATATGCCGATGCCGATCAGCAGGCTGAAGACGATCAGCGGCAGCACCGCGACATCCGCCATCACCTGCACCGGGCTTTCGGGCACGATCGACAGGATCATGTCGACCGCCGTGGTCGGATTGGGTTCGGGCGTCTCGCCCATTTCGATGGCCGTGGTGTCGACCCCGCTGCCCGGCGCGACGAAGGTGCCGAGACCGAGGCCCAGCCATACCGCGATCTGGCCGGTCAAGACGAACAGCAGCATCGCCCGTCCGCCGACTGCGCCCAGCTTGCGCAGATCGCCGATGGCCGCGACGCCGCTGACCAGGCTGAAGAAGATCAGCGGGACGACCAGCATCTTGATCGCCTTGATGAAGAAATCGCCGATCCACTTGATCGATTCCGCTTCCGGCCCCCAGGCCCAGCCGGTGAGCACACCGAGGATGAGAGCGGTAATCACGCGCTGCCACAGCGGAATTTCGAACCAGGTTCTCAGCAAATTCCCAACCCCTATTTTGTCATTGCGAACGGCGACGCCGCGCGGCAATCCATGGAGCAGTTCTTGCTGCCTGCAAAGCGCCGTGGATTGCCACGGAGCCTGCGGCTCCCCGCAATGACTGCCTATTTTCTCTCCAGCGCAGCTCTGACTATTCGCGCGTAAATGCGGCTTAGCGTCGAAAGGTCGTGGATGGCCACAGCTTCGTCGCGCTTATGCATGGTTGCGTTGCACAGGCCGAATTCGATCACCGGGCACAGGGCACGCAGGAAGCGCGCATCAGACGTGCCTCCCGTCGTCGAGGGTTCGGGATCGAGCCCGGTTTCCGCCTTGACCGCCGCGGCGATGATGTCGCTGAACTCGCCTGGCGGGGTGAGGAAGGGTTCGCCGCTGATGATCGGCAGGGCGCTGCCGCCATGCTTTTGGGCGATGGCCGCGACCTGTTCGGACAGGGACGCGCCCGAATGGCAATCGTTGAAGCGGATCGAGATGCGCGCCTTTGCGGCTTCCGGAATGACGTTGTGTGCCGGGTTGCCGACTTCGAGATCGGTGATTTCGAGATTGGACGGCTGGAACCAGTCGGTCCCTTCATCGAGCACCAGCGCATCGAGTTCAGCCAGCATGGCGACGAGTTTGGGGATCGGATTGTCGGCCAGGTGCGGATAGGCGACATGGCCCTGCGTGCCCTGCACCTCCAGCCAGATATTGACCGAGCCGCGCCGCCCGATCTTCATCATGTCGCCGAGACGATTGACGCTGGTGGGTTCGCCGACGAGGCACAGGTCCGGCTGATGCCCCGCCTCGCGCATGAAGTCGATCAGCGCGCGCGTGCCAAGGAGAGCGGGGCCTTCCTCGTCGCCGGTGACGATGAAGCTGATCGTCCCTGCATCGGCGGGCACACTGGCGACCGCATCGACCATGCAGGCAATCGAACCCTTCATGTCGACCGCGCCGCGCCCGTAGAGCAGTTCGCCGCGCTGTTCGGGCGCGAAAGGCTCGCTGGTCCAGCCGCCGCCCGGCGGGACCACGTCGAGATGCCCGGCGAAAGCGAAATGCTTCGAACCCTCTGGCCCGCGGCGGATCGCGAAGAGGTTCTCGACCGGTGCCTCTGGCGATCCCTCTTCACCCTCGCCGCGGGTGAAGCGGGTGATTTCGAAGCCGAGCGGCACGAGCATCGCTTCCAGCACATCGAACACCGGGCCCGTTGCCGGGGTAATGCTGGGTGCGGCCATCAGCCGCTTGGCGAGATCGATAACTTCGGTCATGACGCGAGCGCTAGCAGGAGTACGCGCCGATGCCCAAGCTCGATCTGGATGCCATCCCCCAGACCAATGCCACCGGATATCCCGCACCCTTCGATGCCGATGTCAAGGGCCGCTGGTATCGCCGCCTCGCACCGACGGCCGGGCTTACACAGATGGGGGCGAGTCATGTCACGCTCAAGCCAGGCGCCTATTCCTCGCAACGTCACTGGCACCGGCTCGAAGACGAACTGCTGGTGATGATCGCAGGCGAGGCGGTGCTTATCGAGGAGGAAGGAGAAACAGTGGTTCGGCCAGGCGACGTTCTCACTTGGGCGGCGGGGGTCGAGAATGGCCATCGGCTGCATAATCGCTCGGATGCGGACTGCGTTTTCGTGGCGGTAAGTGCCGGGGACAAGGCACGCGATTCGGGCGAGTATCCCGATATCGACATGGTCTTTGGCCCCGATGGCTACTCGCGCAAGGACGGATCGCGTTACCCGACCAACCGTATTCCCTAATCGGCCTCCGGCTCCGGCAGCGCGCCGGGTTCGAACGCCCGGTCGAGATATTCCGCCATGCGCAGTCCGGCCTGTAGCACGCGGCGGCGCGCGATCGGCAGGGACCGCTCGATCAGCTCTTGCGACAGTACGACCTCGTTCGGCACATCGCCCTCGCAAGGCGCGCAGCCGAAGGTTTCGGGATAGACGAAATCGCGCGCGATCTGCCAGCTTTCGCGGCCCCAATCGGCAGCATTGCCGCCCGCAAGTTCGCCGCGCTCGACAGCGGAATAGCGGCGCACCACCGGCGGATCGCCGCTGATCGCACGCTCGGCCAGCGGGCCGTCCCACACCCAATGGAGATTGAGGCCGGGGACGATGCCGTAATCCGCCTTGCGGTCGTTCCCGCCGCGATCGTCGAGATCGCCCGAATGGAGCGGCATGTGGATATCGCCGATGAAGTGGACGAGAAAGGCGAGCGCTTCCGCCCGCACATTGTCCGGCAGGCTCTCATCGGCGAGGATGCGCTGGTTGCGCTCGATCTGCGCGCTGACACAGTTGAGGCCAGAGCAGTTCTTGCGCGCATCGTATTCCTCAGTGATCGGCTCGGTCTGGTAATGCCAGGCGAAGGTATGGCCCCAGCGCCAGTATTGCCCGCGCAGGCAATCGGGCCACACGCTCGCATCCTGCAAAGTGGCAAGCTCGCATTCGGGCGTGCCGAGCAGCGGCGAGGCCCTGAGCAGGCGCGCGATCTTCACCCGCGTGTCCGGGCGCACATTCTCCAGTGCGATATCGGCGGTGACCGTGTGGGCATAGAAGCCCCAGGCCTGCGCCTGCGCCGGAAGCAGCAGCGCCCCAAGCGCCGCCAGCGCGCTCAGCCAACCGTTTCGTATTGTTCGATGACCCATTCTTCGTTTTCCGATGCCCCGATCCACGCCTGCATCCATTCGTGTTCCCAGACGGCCTGCATATAGGCCGCGGCAAAGCCGGGCACGGGGATCTGGTAGCTGATGAAGCGTGACACTACCGGGGCAAAGAACACATCGGCCGCGCCGAACGTGCCGAACAGGAACGGCCCGCCACTGCCGAACCGGCTGCGCGCCTCCGCCCACAGGCCCAGGATGCGCAGGATGTCGGCCTTGCACGCCTCGCTCGGCTGGAAACCATCGAAACGCTTGCGCACATTCATCGGGCATTCGCCGCGCAGCGCCGCGAAGGACGAATGCATTTCCGCCACCATCGACCGGGCCATGCCGCGCGCGGTTTCGTCCTTGGGCCAGAACCGGTCGCGCCCGACCTTGTCGCCGAGATATTCGAGAATGGCGAGGCTGTCCCACACCACGGCATCCCCATCCCACAGCAGCGGCACCTTGCCCGACGAGGGGCGGATCTGGCCATCGGCCTTGTCGGCTTCCCAGTTCTCGCCGAACAGCGGCACCACGATTTCCTCGAACGACAGGCCTGACTGCTTGGCGGCAAGCCAGCCGCGCAGCGACCAGCTGGAATAGTTCTTGTTGCCGATGACCAGTTTCATGCGGGACCCTTTGCGATTCGTGTTCGGGGGTAGGCGTTCATCCCGCCGCTGTCGATGCTGAACGGTGGACCGCATGTTACACAGTCCAGCGATATAATCGTCCAGAATGGCGCGAGCGTTTTCGGGGGTGATGGGATCATGCATGGGGACGGTGCTGCCACGCGCATGTCGCTGTAGGAAAATGGAAAGCGCTGGCCTAAATTGATCGCATGACATTGCGCCCCTTCCACCTCGCCTTCCCCGTCGACGACCTGGCCGCCGCGCGCGCCTTCTATGGCGGGGCTATGGGCTGTCGCGAGGGACGCAGCAGCGAGGAATGGATCGATTTCGATTTCTACGGCCACCAGATCGTCGCGCACCTTGCGCCGGGGCAGGCCGGCGACCGGGCGAGCAACCATGTCGACGGCCACGGCGTGCCGGTGCCGCATTTCGGCATCGTGTTGACAATGGGGGACTGGCAGGAACTGGCCGACCGGCTGCGCGCGGCGGGTGTCGATTTCGCCATCGAACCCACGATCCGCTTCAAGGGCCAGCCCGGCGAACAGGCCACGATGTTCTTCCGCGACCCCAGCGGCAATGCGCTGGAAATGAAGGCTTTCGCCGACGATACGATGCTGTTTGCGACTTAGGCTGCCCAGACAGGCCGCCCGTCCTGACGCGGCCAAGGAATGAGTATCGACGGAAGTCGAAGCTCGGCGAAAAAGCATACGTCGTCGATTTGGCCGCAATCTGCGGGATGCTGGCATTCGCAACAGCCATTACGAGTCTCTGACAAGGAGATCGCCATGACTTTTCGAATTAGCGGCCTTGATCCCGCTCCATTCCGTCATTTCTACGGCCTGCCCGACGAGAGCCTCAGCCAATATGGGGCCAAAAGATACGAGGTGGATTCACACCCCGGCTTTCCGGATCGGATCGAAATGAGAGACCTCGACATTGGTGAGAAAGCGATCCTCGTCAATTATATGCATCAGCCTGCCGCAACGGCCTATCGATCAAGCCACGCAATCTTCGTGCGGGAGGGCGCGGAACAGCCGGCCGAGTTCATCGGCGAAGTGCCTGAGGTAATGCGCATACGCCAAATCTCGCTCCGGGCTTTCGATGCTGGCGGCTACATGATCGACGCCGTTCTGGTAGATGGAACAGGGCTGAAAGTGTCGATCGAACGCTTTTTGGAAAATCCCGATACCTCGTATCTACATGCGCACAATGCCCAACGGGGATGTTTTGCAGGGAAGATCGTGCGGGCCTGAATGAGAAAAAATGTTTCCACCAGACAGCATATGACAGTCGTAGAGACATCTAGTACCTGTCATGAATTTATTTTCTGAACGACTTTATTACATTTCAATGAAAACGATAGATATGTCGCACCCGAATGACTTACTGAATTTTGGTCTTGATATATTTTCTCGGCGCTCATTTCACACGGCCTGACGCTTCTCTGGCTCACCTCATCCGATGACGCCTTTATTTGCGGTCACGCCATCATATGGGCGTCCCGGGATAAGAGTGGAGACCACGATGCACCGGATCATGATTTCTTACGCCGCGTTCTTTCTGGCGGTGGGCTGCGGCGAAACCGACAGCATTTCAGCCCAGCCATCGACGGAGAATCCGGCAGAAAGCGGGGGTGTCGCGCAGCGATCCTACTCCCCGCCGCCAACGATCGATGCGATGGTGGAATGGACGCGTCAGGGCGAGCTTTCCCGCAGAATGAACCCCGATGATCCAGCTTCGCCGCATTTCATTTCTGCGGTCACCGGCCCCCGCTATGACGTTTACGATCACGATACGGCGATCGGCAATGTGATCGAACTATCGGAAATGGACGTCGTCGGCTCGTTGGACCTCGAACCGCTCGATGCCTGGCGCGAATGGGACGGGCGCGACATGCGCATCGGTTTCGTGGAGACCCGTTTCGGCGGCGGCGAGGGTGTGGCCTTCGTCCTCGTCAACAGCCTCGCCGATAGCGATCAATTCGATGTCTACGTTATCGAGACGACCCGCCATACCTTCGAGGAATGGGGCGGCGCCGCGCGAACGATGCAATTACGCGGGTTGATCCCGACCATGGAGTCCATACCCGAGGAACACCGTCGCGCCATCGCCACGGCATCGCTCGACCGCCAGACCGCGCTTTACGAAGCAGCGCTGAACGAATTCTACAAACAGGGTCTTGCTTCGCTGATGGCAATGACTCAAGCACAGGCGCTGAACCGGATGCGCGAGTTGAATTACGATTTGCTGCTTGGAGGCGATATTACATCGCCGCTGATCGGGGATTGACCGAAGCGCTGGGGCTGCGTCCAATTAAGGCGACGGTCGGGCCATGGATTGCTTCGCTGCGCTCGCAATGACTTGGTGACGGTTAAACCCCCGCATCCCCCAGCACTGCCGCCCGCAATTCCCCGATGCCCATGCCCTTCTCTGCGCTGGTGACGTGGATTTCGGGATAGGAGGCGACGTGCTTGCGGGCTTCGGCTTCGGTTGCAGCGACCACTTTGGCCAGTTCGCTCGCCTTCATCTTGTCGGCCTTGGTCAGCACGACGCGGTAGCCGACGGCTGCCTCGTCGAGCATCTTCATCATCTCGCGATCGACATCCTTGGGGCCGTGGCGCCCGTCGACCAGTACCAGCGTGCGGGCCAGCACCGGGCGGCCGCGAAGATAGGTCTTCACGAGGTTCTTCCACTTCTCGACCACCTTCACCGGGGCCTTGGCGAAGCCGTAACCCGGCATGTCGACGAGGCGGAACAGCGTGGGATCGCCGACTTCGAAGAAGTTGAGTTCCTGCGTCCGGCCCGGCGTGACCGAGGCGCGCGCGATCGCCTTGCGCCCGGTGAGCGCGTTTATCAGCGAACTCTTGCCGACATTCGAGCGTCCGCAAAAGGCGATTTCCGGCACGGTCGGTTCGGGCAGGAATTTGAGCTGCGGGGCCGAGAGGAGGAAATCCACCCGGCCCGAAAACAGCTTGTTCGCCCGCCGTTCGAGTTCCCGGCGTTCTGCGATCTCTTCGTCAGTCATTGCGAGCGACCTTAGGGAGCGCGGCACCCCGTGGCGCCATGGATCGCGGCGTCGCTGCGCTCCTTGCAATGACTGTGGGAGGACAAATCATCACCCCGCCTTGGCCGCTTCGGCGGCTTTCTTCGCCTTCTCTTCCTCGATCGAAGCACGCAATTGCGGGTGCTTGGAATAGAGGTACTTCTGCTGCGCCAGCGTCAGAACGTTCGAGGTTACCCAGTAGAGCAGCAGGCCCGCGGCAAAGGGCGCCATGACGAACATCAGGATCCACGGCATGATATTGAAGATCTGCTGCTGCATCGGATCCAGCTGGCTGGGATTGAGCTTGAAGGTCAGCCACATGGTGAAGCCGAGAAGCACGGCGAGCACGCCGATGCCGAAAACGATCATCAGGAACTGCGGGACCTGGATGCCGACGAGCGAAAGCGCATTGGCAAGGTTCGCCGGATCGGGTGCGGCAAGATCCTTGATCCACAGGAACTCGCGGTGCCGCATCTCGATGCCGAGCACCAGGACCTTGTAGAGCGCGAAGAAGACCGGGATCTGCAGAAGCATGGGGAGGCACCCGGAAACCGGGTTCACCTTCTCACGCTTGTACAGCTCCATGATCTCCTGCTGCTGCTTCTGCTTATCGTCCTTGTGCTTTTCCTGGATGGCCTTCATTTTCGGCTGGATGGCCTTCATTTCGGCCATGCTGGCAAAGCCCTTCTGCGCGATGGGGAACATCGCCCCGCGGATGATCAGCGTCAGGATCATGATGGCGATACCGAAATTGCCGACCAGTTCGTAGATATTGCGCAGCAGCCACAGGAACGGCTTTTCGAACCAGCGGAACCAGCCCCAATCGATCGCCAGTCCGAATTTCTGCAGGCCCGCATCCTCGTAGCGGTCGAGGACTACGCTTTCCTTGGCCCCCGCATAAAGGCGCGAGGTCGTCGTCAGCGCCTGCCCGGCAGGCAGGGTGACGGCATCGTAGATCATGTCCGCACGGTAGATTTCGTTACCGAGCGCGCGGAAGGTCGTATCCGGCGCGCTGCCATCCTGCGGGACGAGCACTGCGAGCCAGTAGATGTCGGTAAAACCCGACCAGCTGGCGCGGCCGGAGGGAGTGATGCTGCCGGATTCGTCGATATCGTCGTAATCGATATCGTAATCGGCCGCATCGGCGAACACGCCCATCGGGCCCGAATGCGCGATCCACAAGTCTTCGCTGGCCGTGCGGCTGGTGCGATTGACGTAGCCATAGGGCTGGACGACGGCCGGATTGGCCCCGGTATTGGCGACGCTCTGTTCGACCGTGAACATATAGTCCTGGTCGATCGAATAGCGGATAGTAGCTTTGGTGCCGTTGCCGAGGTCGTGCGTCAGAGTGACCGGCGTGTCCTGGGTAAGAACACGGCCATCGGCCTGCCAGACAACATCGTCGGCAATGCGCGCGCCATTGATGAGATAGCCGAACTGGGCGAATTGCTGCGCCGGCGTGCCGTTGGGCGAGAACAGGCGAACGGGCTCGCTGTCGTCACCGGTCCCTTCCATATGGTCCTTGAGCACGATGTCGTCGATCATCCCGCCCCGAAGATTGATCGAACCGGCTACGCGAGGTGCGTCGATACGAATGCGATCCGGGCTGGCGAGCGCGGTCTTGAGGTCCGCCTTTTCCTGTGCCTGTAGGACGGGATCGACGAGCCCGCCGGTGCGCGTGTGGCGCGTGGTGGCCGATGTACCATCGGTTATGGCTGCCTGCTCGGCCGGGGTGTCGGCCCGATCTTCCACCAGCGCCTGCTCCGGCTGCGGGTAGAAATAATCCATCGCCGAAGTCCAGCCCACGAGCAGCAGGAAGGAAAGCGCAATGGCAATGATCACGTTACGCTGGTTGTCCAAGGTCGGTCCCGTCTTTGTCCGGTCGAAGTTCTGAATGTGGGGTGGTGTCTTAGCCTGTCAAGACAGTGCTAGGGCACCGGGTCATGGCCGTGGCCACCCCAGGGATGGCAGCGCAATATACGCTTCGTCGCCAACCATCCACCCTTGATCGCGCCATATTTCCCCAGCGCCTCGATAGCGTACTGGCTGCATGACGGTTGATAGCGGCAGGTGGCAGGCAATATGCGGCTCGGGCCGAGCTGCCACAGGCGGGCGATCCAGATGAGCGGGAGTTTCATGCACGCCTGCTCCGGCGGCGATGCGGGGTGCGGGGGCGGTCGCCCTTGCCTTCGGCGGCGCATGCCAGCGCGGCGGCCAGTTCCTCGCACATGGCGGCGAAATCGCGTTCCACCCCGCCTTCGCGGCCGATGAGGATGTGATCGTGATCGGGCAGACCCTGTGCGGGAAGTGCGGCCCACAGCAATTCGCGGAAGCGGCGCTTCATCCGGTTGCGCACCACGGCATTGCCGATCTTCTTGGTCACGGTGATGCCGTAACGCTTGCCCTTCCCGCCATTGGGATTGGCAAGCAGGACGAAGCCGGGGCGCGCCACGCGCAGACCGCGATTCGCGGCGAGAAAGTCGCTGCGCTTGCTGATCACGGAAAGCGAGGGATGCATGGAAGCCAGATACGCGAACGGGCCCCCGAATGGGAGCCCGCCAGCATTTCGGTGATAGTCGCCACGCCCGAGGCGCAGCGCGTCACATCACGCGCAGAGCTTCTTGCGGCCACGAGCGCGGCGTGCGCGCAGGACCTTGCGGCCACCGGGGGTAGCCTTGCGTGCGAAGAAACCGTGGCGGCGCGCGCGCACGAGGTTCGAGGGCTGGAATGTCCGCTTCATCGGATCGTCCTTACAAAAGAATTTTCATCGGCTGTCGGCACGCACGAATCGCACCAACAAAAATGGCCGCCCCATTGATTCGATCTCGGGAGCGACCGCCTACAGGGCCGCGCGCCTAGGCGATACGGCCTCACCCGTCAAGAGAAAGTGACGTCGGCATAGGCCAATGCAGGGGCTGACTGCTCCGGCTTGCGTCGCGCCGGCGTTTTGACCTGTTGCGGGCGGCCTGTCCAGCGCTGCATATCGCTGGCATCGAGCCACAGTGCCCGGTGATGTGGTACCGAATTGGTGAAGTCGTAGAAGGCGCGCGCCTGGTCCCCGCTCATGCCCATCTCACGGTAATAGTCGAGATACTGGCGGTTTTCCGGCGAATCGATGGAGAAATCGCCCGCCTCGCGGCCATAAGCATCCATCCAGCTATGCACGGCGAATTCGGCGCCCTGCGCGATGTCGCGCTGCACGCCCGCGAAGAACAGCTCGACCGCGCCCGATCGCACCGAACCGATCGCCGGAACATGCGTGACGAGCCCTGCCTCGCGGATCATGCGCCCCAGCTTCAGATTCGCCCGATCGTCCTGCGTGCCGGGACATTCGACCATGTCGAGCTGAGCAAGAGCCGGGAAGTCCCGCAGCATCGCGCGGAAAAAGCCCGGCGTCGATGCATCGGTTTCACCCACCAGCGCCACCCGCCGTTCGTCGAGCACCCGGAAAGGGCCGTACTGCGCCAGACCGCGATTGTAGTTGCGGAACCGCCGGTCGACGAATGCAGGCGCTTTCCACGCAGGCAGCGTGGCCGCTTCATAGGCCTGCGGACGGATTGCCGCGAGGTGCAAGGTTTCGACCTGCGGCTGGATTGCCGGCGGCGCTACGATCGCTGCCGGCATCACGGCCCGCCCCTCATGCGTCGACTGGACCATGGGACTGGCCACATAGACCACCGGCAGGTTGACCAGCGTCAGCGATTGCGCCGCAGCCGGCACTGCGATCGAAGTCGCGAGGCTGGATAGCAGGATTGCGGCGAGTCGGAACATGTCGCAACTCTGCCGCCTGCCGGGTTTCCAGCTTGCCAAAGTATATGCCTAAAGCGTTGTTAGGCATGAATCTTCCCCACGGAAATGAACCGGCTTTCCACTCGACAAGCGGGCCGCTTGCCGCCATCACCGGGCTGAATTCGGGGGTGGGGGTAACTCTGGTCGCACTTGTAAGAACGGTCGCCTATCTCGGGCTGGAAGCGCGCGGCGTGGAAGTGCAGTGCTCGGTCGCGCCGGGCCTGCCCAAGTTCAACATCGTCGGCCTTGCGGACAAGGCCGTGGGCGAAAGCAAGGAGCGCGTGCGCGCGGCGCTTTCCAGCATGGGGCTGGCCCTGCCGCCGAAGCGGATCACCATCAATCTTTCGCCGGCGGACTTGCCCAAGGAGGGCAGCCATTACGACCTGCCGATCGCATTGGCACTGCTGGCAGCGATGGGCGTGACCGACGCCGAACAGCTGGGCGACTGGATCGCGGTGGGTGAACTGGCACTCGATGCGCGGATCGTGCCCTCGCCCGGCGTGCTGCTCGCGGCCATCCATGCAGGCGCGGAAGAGGTTGGGCTGATCTGCCCGAAGGGACAGGGGGCGGAGGCCCGCTGGGCGAGCGAGGTTCCCGTCTGCGCCGCGCCCGATCTCGCCAGCCTGCTCAACCACCTCAAGGGTACGCAGCGCCTGCCCGATCCCGAACCGGGCGTCGTAGAGAACCAGGCGGTGGCAGCCGATCTCAAGCAGGTGAAGGGGCAGGAGACTGCCAAGCGCGCACTCGAGATCGCGGCGGCAGGCGGGCACAACCTGCTCCCGTTATTCCCATAAGACCCCGCAGCCGATAAGGGCGCTCGATGGACCAGAATGACAAAACCCAAGAGCGCCAGCCGACACGCAAGGCGTACTCATACCTCCGCTTCTCCACGCCGGAACAGCGCAAGGGTGACAGCTATCGCCGCCAGCAGTCAATGGCCGAGGCCTACGCCGTCCAGCACGGCTTGGAGCTTGACCGTGAGTTGACCTTCGAAGACGTGGGGGTCTCGGCCTACCGAGGCCAAAACGCCGATGCGGGCCGACTAGCCTACTTTGTGGAAGCCGTCCGAAGCGGCCAAGTGCCGCAGGGCTCCCTGCTTCTTGTGGAACAGCTCGACCGCCTGAGTAGATTGACCGCGCTGCGGGCTCTCGACGTACTTCGGGGCATCACCTCGGAAGGGGTGGGGGTAGTCACCCTCAACGATGGGAAAGTCTACACTCAGGAAAGCCTTGAGGGCCTCCCCATGGACCTTATCCTCACAATCCTGACGTTCACGCGGGCGAACGAGGAAAGTGCCACGAAATCGAAGCGCCTGAAGGCTGCCTGGGAGCAAAAGCGCATCGAGCTGCTGAAGGGCAAACCCATCACCGAACGCATTCCGGCATGGCTTGAGGTGTCCGAAGACCGCCAACGGTTTTCTGTTATCGAAAAGAGGGCGGCGATTGTGCGCGACATCTTTGAGCGAACCCTCGGAGGATGGGGCCAACACAGGATAGCCAGCCAGCTCAATCAGGACAATGTGGACCCTTGGGGGCGAGGGCAGTTCTGGCACAGGTCCTACGTGTCCAAGATACTGCGCAACCCAGCCGTCATTGGCACCTTTCAGCCCCACCTGAGCGAGTACGACGGCACGAAGAAGCGCAGGGTGCCCCTGGACCCCGTTGAGGGATACTATCCAGCCGTGGTGGCGGAGGAGACCTTTCGGGAGGCCCAAGCCCTCCGCGAAGTCCGGAAGGCTCCCCAGAGAGGTCGACACGCTCATACCCCAATCACAAACCTGCTAGCGGGTCTTGCGGAGTGCCCTAAGTGCGGCGCGACGATGACTAGAGTGAACAAGGGGAAGCGCTCAAAGCCCTCACTCGTATGCGCACGGGCAAAGACAGGGGCGGGCTGTGAGTACCGCTCGGTACCATATGCCCAGGTTGAGGCTGCGCTAGTTCGCGCTCTTCCTCCTCGCTTACGAGACCTAGAGGGAGCCACGGGAGCTGACAGCCAACTGGACGATGAGATTGGCGACACGGAAGAGCGCGTGGATCAGCTACGGGAGCAGGCCAGGAACCTTCTCGATAACCTGAGCCACGGGCACTCCCCCATGATTGCCCAGGAAGCACGGGAAAAGGAGCAGGAGCTGGAGACGGCCCTGGCGGACCTGAGGGGCCTCCTGGAGCGAAGGGAGGCCGCAACAGGCCTCACTGTCCAGGCACGGGTTGACAAGGCCCTAGAGGCGCTTGAGGTGCCCCTTGAGGACCTGGACGTGGCCGTCGCAAACCAGCGGCTGCGGGCGCTCTTTAGCAAAGCGGTAATCGATTACGAATTAGGGGACGTGGAGCTTGCGTGGACCCACGGCGGCTACTTGAGCCTGCCCTATTCTCATAACTTCACCAAGTGGCCAGAGCCTGGCTGGCAATGGCAAGCAGAGGAACCAGAAAATGCCGACTGAAGTAAAAATGTTGGATGGCCTTGCGCAGCCAATGGGGGAAGGAGTTTTCGTCCTCTGCCAGACTGACGCCGAACGGGGACCGCAGAGCGTGGTGGTGACGCTGGAAGACTTGCAGCAAATAATTGATGCGAACGAGGGTGCCTAAGGAGGGGATGCTACAGGTTGTTGAAACAGGCCTAGAGCCTGACGACGAGTACGAGATACTTGATGCTGCTCTAACGGAGCTGCTTGAGCGAGCAGGCGTCGACGTAGACGAAGAGGAGATTATTGGTCTCCTCCTCGCCTACAATCGACAACTTAGGATCGCTCTCGGGCTACCAGTTGAAGTACCAAGCTAGTCGTCACTTTTTGCGGACCAAGCGATATGGAACGGATTATCGAGAGCGGGCTTACAGCGGAAGAGCACTACAATGCCATTGACGCAGCCCTAACTAATGTCCTCCGGGCGGCGGAAGCCCAAGTGTCGGCTCAGCTTGTCGAGCACCTAATAGTGTACGACAGGTGCCTGCGGTCTGCGCTCGGATTACCCGTAAACCTGGCATCATAAGGCGTCCTTCTCGACCAAAAAATACCCCCCAAGTCCCGCGCGGGACCCAGGGGGTATTTTTGGATAGGTTAGGGAAGCGACGGCGGACGTCCGTGCCTGAAACGAGGAGTGTAAGTCGCGACAAAGCTTTCTTTCAGGTCGATCCACTCTCGTTTTCGTCCCGAATATCTCAGGGGGTACGGCGGGAGAGCGCCATCGGCTGAAGCGCGTAGGTAGACGGCAGGGTCCCCAGGCGCTGGGTTGGATTTAAGCGCCTCGCGTTTGGCCCACGCAGCTAGTCTTTGGCCACGGGCTGGGTTGGTGTAATGGGTCCACCACCAAACGCCGACAGGCGACAGCAGGGACACACTGCACGGCTCTCCCGGTATTCCAGGATCGTCGACCTCATCGGCTTTCAACAAAGCATCTGGAGGAAACCCCTCCACCGCCACAGCGTCCGCAGCACTCTCTGCGAAACCCAGGACGTCCACAAGGTCTGGCAGGGCGAACCAAGGCACGCCACCGATAGGCACAGCGCGGACGACGGAACCATTGAAGGCCAACTCGACAGACGGCCCCCACTCAACAGCGTAGGTCATTCTGCTATGACATTCCCGTCAAGGTCAGCCACAGCGCACCTCCAATGAAGCGCTCAGTCTGAGCGAGGTAGCTTGCGGGGGCTGCATGGGGTGAGAGGACGGGGAAACCGCCTGTATTACGATTTTCAAATTGTTTCTTTCATGAAAGGGGTTTGGAAGCTCCACTACCCATTCCACTGACCGTTGCAGGCAGTCGTGGAGTTCTTTGGGCAGGAATTGGTTATCCTATATTAGGCACTAAAGGCCGCGTATCCGCCCCCTTGTGTGGGACCCCCGAGAGAAAAGCCCCTCCCCCCTCTTCGCGGCGCGAGACCGCTGCCCCGTCAAAGCCGCAGCGCCAATAAGGGACCCAGATATTTTCCAGGGAAACACGTGCTGGCGTGAAGGTCCGATGTAAATTTACAGCGGCGCAGCGAAGCCGCCAGTTTCGAAACGTGATCGAGCGGATCGCTGTGGTACCATCACTGCCGGGGAGGAGGGACCCGCGATCCCATTCCACATTGGATATCGCGCCGACGTTATCCAGAGTCCTACAGAGATGCTCTCTCCCGCAAGCACCCTCCCCCTCAATCGGGCCAGCCGCAGGATCAGGCGAGCAGGCCGACATTCGCTGACATTCGACAGCCTTGGCCATCGCTTTGAACCGGACATTTGCCGATTGACAGGTCCGTACAAAATAGCCTAACCAACGTTACTAGATTTTGTACAGGCGATTGGGCGATGAACGCGGTCCTCTATTTTCGTGTCAGCACCACGGCCCAAGGGCGCAGCGGCCTCGGTCTGGCTGCCCAGCGCACGGCGGTGGAGCAGTTCTGTAAGACCCGTGGGTGTGACGTTCTTGCGGAGTTCACCGAAGTCGAGAGCGGCAAGCGGAATGACCGCCCCGAGTTGGCCAAGGCAATCCACCGAGCCCAGGTCACCGGAGCTACCCTCGTGATCGCCAAGCTCGATAGACTGAGCCGCAACGCGGCCTTCCTCCTCCAGCTTCAGGAGAGCGGCGCACGGTTCGTCGCTGCGGATATGCCAGACGCTTGCCACCTTACGGTCGGCATCCTCGCTCTTGTGGCCCAACAGGAACGCGAGGCCATCTCAGCACGGACCAAGACGGCACTTGCAGCGGCGAAGGCCAGAGGGCAGCGCCTAGGGAACCCTAACGGGGCCGAAGCGCTCCTCAGGGCCGCGAAGGGCAACGGAGCCGCTGTGGACGCCATCAAGGGTGCAGCGGACGACCACGCGGCCCAGCTTCAGCCGGTGGTGGATGAGCTGCAAGAGCGGGGTATCACCACCCTCGCAGGGATGGCCAAAGAGTTGAACGAGATGCAGATGCGAACCCCGAGAGGCGGCCAGTGGCATCCCTCCTCAGTTCGCAACCTTCTGGCGCGGCTGGCAGCATAGTACGATCCAAGATATTCGGGTGTCAAAGAGAGTGTTTCCGGCGCAGTTTTCGATATTTAGGACGACCGGAGTCGGCTCTTTCAGTGGAGTAGTCCCCAATTGTGTTTCCCAGCGAGCCACACCAGCGGCGGACCTGAAGGCTCAAAGGCCCCTCGGTTAGCGGAAGGGACGGTTTGCAAGGGGGCTACCCTACGCCCAGCCCCGGCGTCGAAGGCCCTCTGGAGAGACTTACAGCCCAGTATGATGCCTTAAGAAGCCACGCGGTGCCTGAGCGAAGCGCAAGGAGCCTGCGGGCACTTCCGCGCGTCCTTCAGTCCACGCTCTGGACCGTGCGGACCGGTAGATGCCGATAGGACCAAAAGGCCGCTTGCCTATGCACGGTGCATATGCCTAATGCACAGCGATTGATGCTAAGAGAAACGAAACCAGCATGACGTCCCCGCTCTATCCTCCCGACCGAATGAGCACTCCAGTCCGCAGGAAGGCGATGGCAGAGGCCGCGATGAGCCCCCCGCGCCCCGACGTTCCCACCAGGGTACTGTTGGCAGACATCAAGGAAGAGCGCAGCCTGTTCCAGCCGCGTCATGACAGCATTGCCTATGCCCCAGGGCGCAGCGAAGCCCACGTCGCCAACCTCGCGAAGATTGCGAAAGCGGGCAATGCGCTCGACCCGCTCACCATCACGGCGTTTGGCTCCCACTGGTATCTCTTGGATGGCCACCATCGCCTTCAGGCCTACCATCAGGTCGGATGGGGCGTTCCCGTTCCCGTGAATGTGCTCCAGTCCGACCTTGACGGAGAAGCGCGGGTCACATGGGCGGTGCAGGAGAGCGTGAGGGACAACAAAAAGAACCGCCTCCCGATGAGCGACGCCGACAAGATCGACGCGGCATGGTCCTCTGTCGCGCGACGTGACAAGCTATCGAAGAGCGCGACCGCTGAGCTGCACGGTGTGAGTGAGCGCGTCATTGGCAACATGAGGGCCGCGAGGAAAGCCCTAGAAGCGGCGGGCCACGACTGCACCCTAATAGTCTCTTGGAGCGCCGCCAGGCGGATGGCCGAAGCCCTGACCGGCGGTGAGCGTGACAGCGGGGCGAGCGACTGGGAAGAGCAGCAACGTCGGCGGGCGTCAAAGAAGGCGAAGGGCGTCATGGAGATGGACTTATCACCACTGCTCTTGGGCCAGATACTGGAAGCATACTCCCCAGGCATCGTTGAGAGCATGGCCCTGGCACTTAAGGCCGAACAAGAGGATACAGAAAAGTTCTCAGCATGGTGGCAGTCAGACGATGAAGCCGACGATTAGATTGTGCCGCTACGGGACGCCACGACACCACAGCCCTAGCGACCCCAAGAATGCCCATTTTCACCGCAATTCCGCTCGATGGATGCCATAGCGTCCTCAGCGGAGTGCTGCCCCGTGCGCCAGCGCTCCACGTTAGCCTGGATGATTGCGCGGCAGTTTTTTGGAAGGCCAGTCGTCCCGTAAGTGGGGGTTGCATTTGGGTCGCAACCAGCCAGCATCAGGAAGACAGCAGACATTAAAGTAAGCCGCATAGGGTAGGCCCGTTTGGCTCTCGAACATGCCCGCTGCATGCGAGCCCCTGCTCTCCAACCTGTCGCGAATAACACAATCGCCTGAATCCGCAGCATTTCGCCCCCTTAATGTATCCCTATCCACCTACTTCATTGGTGATTAAGAAATCCGCAACAGGCTGTATAATCACAAGGAGACTCAAGGCGTTAGCGGAACACTTGCCCTCGTCTGCCCCATGGCCCATGGCGTGAGCATGACGCGGCGTAGGAGCAAGATCGGCACCTATATCGAATTTGCAATGGTCAGCGCATTGATACTGTTTCCTTGGGTTGTGTGGTTGATTTACGCAAGCCTCTAGCCAGCGCGGAACAACGACAATCTCGCGCGATATTTCCCGGTGACTCTATACACGGGTCTTGACGAAACAACCTGCTGTTGATCGGACCTCCCGGCGCAGGCAAGAGCCTGCTGGCAAGCTGCCTTCCCGGCATATTGCCGCCGCTGTCGCCGGCCGAAGCGCTGGAGGTCAGCATGGTGCAATCGGTCGCCGGGACGCTGGAAGAAGGCCGCATCAACCGCGCCCGCCCGTTCCGTGCACCGCATCATTCGGCCAGCATGGCGGCGCTGACCGGAGGCGGCCTGCGCGTGAAGCCGGGCGAAGTCAGCCTGGCGCATCTCGGCGTATTGTTCCTCGACGAACTGCCCGAATTCCAGCGCGCGGTGCTGGACTCGCTGCGCCAGCCGCTCGAGACGGGCAAGGTCGATGTCGCGCGCGCCAATGCCCACGTTACCTTCCCCGCGAACGTCCAGTTGATCGCGGCGATGAACCCGTGCCGGTGCGGCCATCTGGGCGATGCCGCGCTCGCCTGCAGCCGCGCGCCGAAATGCGCCGCCGATTACCAGAGCAAGGTGTCCGGCCCGATGCTCGACCGGATCGACCTGCATGTCGAGGTCGATCCGGTCAGCGCCGCCGATCTCGCTTTGCCCCCACCCGCCGAGGGCAGCAGAGAGGTCGCCGCGCGTGTGATGGCCGCCCGCCAGCGCCAGACCGCCCGTTGCGACGCGACCGGCGCGCGTACCAATGCCGATCTGGACGGCGATGCTTTGGAGCAATTTGCCACGCCGGACGACGCGGGTCGCGAACTGCTGATGCAGGCCGCCACGGCCATGCGTCTGTCGGCCAGAAGCTATACGCGCATGCTACGCGTGGCGCGCACGATCGCCGATCTCGCAGGTGCCGAAACGGTTGGGCGGATACATGTCGCCGAAGCGCTATCCTATCGCCGCCAGCCTCCGCGGGCATAAGGATGCGCTAAGGCCGATTTTCGCGGAAAAGTTCGGTTAAGCGACGACGGAAGCGAGACGTCGGTTCAGATCCTTAAGCTTGGCAATCTTCTGGATCAGTATCGGTATTTGATCGAGGCTTTCGACAAATCGCCAGAGATAGGAGAAAATCGCGAAGACATCGCCGGCCTGAGGACTCTTGTCGGCCGTTCCGACCTGCCAAAGTGCAATGACGAAGAGCACGATGACGAGGATCTCCATCAGGCCGAATGCGGTGGACTCCGCATCAGAAAGCTTGATCCGCCACCCCGCCAAAGCCGTGAAATGACGCCGGACCTTGCTTTCGCTACCATGCGCCAAGAGGCCGACTTCATTCTCCAAACGGTTGTTGAGCCCCTTGTTCAAAAAGCTGGACCTGCGTCCTAGCCAACGACCAATGAGCAGCAATGGCAAGCCCAGAGCCAGGCAGGCCAAAGCGAGCGAGGGCTCCAGGAACGCTAGCGCCGACAGCGAAACGATCAAGGCTATCCCCGCATAGAGAATTCTCGGCACATCTTCCTCGAGGAAGACCGTATACTCACGCGAAAGCGCAACGCGCGCGGCAACACGCGCGGGTTCCAACCCATCTGTACGAGACCTGTCGACGATATCCGAAGCAAGTGCACCGTATATCCGCGTGTACACTCGGGTATCGTAGCGTTTGGATGCAACCGTCAGCACAAGCTGCGCAGCATGGCAGCCAACCAGCCAAAGCACGGCAATGTAGGCCCCGGACAAGACGCCATTAATGGCAAGCCCGGTAGCCAGAGGATAAAGCAGTGCCGCGATCAGGCCACCGGCGGTAAGGCAGTAAGCGGTCAGGAGGCGTCCGCGATGAACGCGCACAAGTTCGAGCAACATGGGAGGTCTCAATCGGTCGAATCAGGAGAGGGCCGCACGAAACGCCGTACGGGTTGGGTCACATGAATGCGCCGCTAAGCGGTAAGTTTTGACCTGACCATTTCGACCTCGGAACCGGTGTCCAGTTGGAGGCGTGCGTTATCCGAAAACGATGTGATGAGCAATTCGGTTTAGAAACGCCGAAGTGATCGGCGAACGGGCTGGTTCAGACCTGTTTCGACCGCAGAAACATATCGGCAATCGGGTACTGTAACTGCAAAGCGCCCGATCTTCAGACGTCCTCGCTCATATCGAGGTTGAGTTTGACCGTTTCGTGCTCATGCTCGCCCTCGAACTTCTTGAGGAAATCCTCGATGGGCATTTGCTGGGCCTTGTCCACCAGCGGGTTCGCCCCGGTCATGTCGATTGCCCGGAGCTCTTCGGGCGTCATGCGAACATGGATATAGGGCACCCAGATTTCGCCGAATTCGGCCTGCTGGTACCAGACGTCGAGGATATCGTAGGACGCCCATTGGCCGTTGGGCTCCTTCAGGCGGATGCCCTCGCCGATACGCGGCACCGTCATCGCCTTGATACGGTGCACGTCCTGGTGCGTTTCATTCTGGACTTCGATTTCGATCACTATGGCAGTCCGGCTCTGCAAGATGGATTCGCGAATATCCGTTTTGTGCCAGCGACGTGTTGAGATCGTTTTAACGATGACGTCACGGTGGCACTGCGCCGAATTCAGGGGCCCTGTGCAGGCTTTTCTTGTAACCGGAGCCGGTTTCGCCCATGCCACTGCGCGTGGGGCAGGGATAAATTGCCGGCATGTGTCGGCAACCGGCGAGACGCAGAAGCTTCAGAGCACTCTTCATCCGTGAAGTCCCCCAGCACCCCAATCGATTCGCTCCGTCGGCGTTACGAGGAATTGAGCCCGGAACTACGGCAGCGACTGCCCGCGCTGGCGCTGGCGTTGGCGCTCGAGGTGCTGCTGATCCTCATCCTCTTGTCGCTCGGCTCGGTGAAGCGCGAAGTTGCGGAGATGAGCGAAACGCTGGTGGCCTTCACCGCCAGCACGCCCGAGGAGGAGGATGAGACCGAGGAAGCGCCTGCTCCTTCGGCAGCCGAGGCACCCGAGATCTCGCCCGAGCAGCCGGCACCGGAACAACCCGCGCAAGTCGACCGGGAAAATCCCAAGCCGCTTTCGCCGCCTGCGCCCGCGCCACGCCCGATCCTGCGCAACGACTTTTCACTTGAGAGCGTGCCGAAGCAGGGGCCTTCCGCTCCAGCTCAGGCAAAGCCAGCCTACGGTCCCGCATACACGCCTGCGCCCGGCGATACGCCCCAGATAGCGGGTAGCGGGCCGAATGGCGAACCGCTCTATGCCGCGCGCTGGTATCGCCGGCCATACGACAGCGAACTGGCCGGGTATCTGTCCACCGCGCAGGGCCCCGGCTGGGGCCTGGTCAACTGCCGCACGGCAGCCGATTTTCGGGTCGAGGATTGCGTTATCGTGGGAGAGTGGCCGCAAGGATCGGGTATCGCCGCAGCGGTTCAGTCGGCCGCCTGGCAGTTCAAGGTCCGTCCGCCACAGAAAGGTGGCCGCCCCCTGGTTGGCGCATGGGTGCGGATCAGAATCGACTACGGGATAGAGCGGGGGCCCGGAGGGCAATAGCGCCGCGGCGAACTGGGCTTTGTGCGATCCGGCGGGTTTCGCTCAGGCCGCGCTTCTCGCCTTGCGTGCACCGGCGATGTCGACAACGTCGCCGCGTATCAATGCATCGCCGGCCTGTGCCCTCGAACCGTCTGCACGGATGCCCAGATTATTGCGCTCGACAAGATGAAGATCCGCCGGGCCTAGGATACGGCCATCATGACTGAGAATGGAGGTCGGCCCGATCGGCAAACGGTCGCGCTCGTCGACGAGCACGGGATTTTCGACGACTTCGGCACCGTATTTCTGGCCCCATTGACGAAGCGCGACCATGGCGGGGAGCAGGTCGAGCCCTTTCTCGGTAAGGCGATATTCGATCTTGCGCTTGTCGTCCGCGCAGGGGTCGCGTTTGAGAATGCCGTTCTCGACCAGCTTGGCGAGCCGGTTCGACAGGATGTTGCGCGCGATGCCCAGTTCCGTGAGAAACTCTTCGAAATGGTGCAGGCCGTTGAAGCTGGCCCGCAGGATCATGAACGACCACCGCTCCCCCATCGCTTCCAGCGCTTGCGGCAGGCCGCATTCGGTCAGTTCACGGAGCGGCTCGCGGATGTCACCCATAAATTCAGTCCTCTTCCAGAAACCTATCTAGCGCAAAAAACCGATTTGCCAAACCTGGAAAAAAGGGTTGCATTCCAAAACCTATAAGTTTAGGTAGCGATTCGCAACGGGTTGCTTAATGAAACTTAGTTGAAGAAATAGCAAGCCCCGTTGATAAAATTGCAACCAGGAAGGAATTTCACATGGCCTCCACTCTCCCCCGCTCGGTCAATATCGGCGCCATCGCCGCTGCCTTCGCCTACACTTCGCTGACCTTCGGTGCCGCAATCGCGCCAACCGCCGCCGAAGCCAAAACGGGCGGTGCTTTCTACACCGTCGAATTGGCACAGCCGGTTGCCGAAAAGACCACCACCATTGCCGGTGGCGTCGCCTGGGCCTGCCAGGGCACGACCTGCGTCGCCCAGAAGGGCAATTCGCGCCCGCTGCGCGTCTGCCGCGAACTGCAGCGCGAACACGGTCAGATCGCGTCGTTCACGGCCAAAGAAGAGGCGCTCGACGCCGACAATCTGGCGAAGTGCAACGGCTGACCCGTTTCAACTCCCACCCCTCTCCATCGGGTGGCCAACTGGGGCCCTGGCGATAGTCCGCCGGGGCCCTTTTTCATATCAGCGCACGCGCCTCGAGGTCTGTTGCAAGTGCGCCCGCATCGGTGAAATGGTGGACCTGCCAGCCGGATGCGGCAGCGGCATCGACATTGGCGCGGTTGTCGTCGATGAACAACATGGTCTCGGCCGGATAGCCGAAGCGCCGCTCTGCCAGAGCGAATATCGCAGAGTCCGGCTTCGCCAGCTTTTCCTCGCCGGAGACGACGATATCGCGGAATCGCTCGAAGACCGGCGCCGTCGGCCGGAACCCGGCCCAGAACTCCGCCCCGAAATTGGTAATGGCGAACAGCGGCACCCTGTTCGCATCCAGACGCCCGACCAGGGCGAGGCTGCCAGGGACCGGTCCGGGAATGGTTTCGTTGAAACGTTCGGCATATGCGCGAATCTCGGGTTCGAATTCGGGATAGAGCGCCACGCGTTCAGGCACCATTTCGCCCAGCGGCTTGCCGCGATCGTGTTCGAAATGCCATTCTTCGGTCACGACCTCACCGAGCAGCTTCTGCAGCCGTGCAGGGTCTTCGACGATCCGCTCGAACAGATGGCCCAGCCGCCACTGATACAGCACCCGCCCGACATCGAACACCACCGCCTCGACCCGCATCGCACCACCTCAAACGCGAACGGCCCGCACTCCTCATCGGAGCCGGGCCGGTCGAACAACACTTCCGCCGTCAATCGGCGGCGCCAAAATCAGCCCTGACGAGCCTTGAAGCGGCGATTGGTCTTGTTGATGACATAAGTGCGCCCGCGGCGGCGGATCACGCGGCAATCGCGATGGCGGCCCTTGAGCGACTTGAGGCTGTTGCGGATCTTCATGATGTCTCTCGTCAAATAAATGCGCGCCGGAGATGGAGCCCCGACGCGCCGAAATCAAGTGGCCCGTTAACGGCCTGCGGGGATTCGGTCAACCTTTTTCGGGTGCGATTGGCAGCTCCGCGTAACGTTACCGCCCCGCCTCGCGTCCCTTCCAGATCATCGGCCCAAGGGGCTGACCGCCGAAAATATGGACGTGCAGATGCGGGATCTCCTGTCCACCATGCAACCCCACATTTGCCATCATCCGATAGCCCGGCTCCACCAATCCCTTGTCGCGCGCGACCTTCCCGACCGCACGGACAAAACCGGCGATCTCCGCTGGCTCCGCCTGCTCGCTGAAATCGTCCCAACTGACATAACGCCCCTTGGGAATTACGAGCGTATGCACTTCGGCCTGCGGACTGATGTCCTCGAAGGCGTAGGCCCATTCATCCTCGTAGACCTTCGTGGACGGAATTTCTCCGCGCAGGATCTTGGCGAAGATATTGTCGTCGTCATAAGGTTGCGTGGGATCGATCGGCATCATTCGCTCCTGCTGGCTTTTTCCTCGATCCCCGAAGTCCCTTCGCGCCTTTCCAGTTCGGCAAGGACATCGGCAAAAGGGATATGGCGCGCATTCAGGGCAAGGATAAGGTGGAAAAGCATGTCCGCCGCCTCGCCGACGAGCTCCTCATCGCTACCCGAAAGCGTGGCAATGGTGGCTTCGACGCCTTCTTCGCCCAGCTTTCGGGCGATCTGCGGCAGGCCCTTGGCGTGAAGGCTGGCGACATAGCTTTGCGATGGGTCCGCGTCGCGCCGCTGCGCGATGATCTGTTCGAGGCGGGAAAGCGTGTCCATGACCGGCGCTATGCACGGCCCGCACGCACAGCGTCAATCGGAGTTGCGGCCCATCAGGAAGCGCCCCACCAGCACGCCCGCCAGGCCTACGGCAACCAGCGTTAACGCGCTCGGCTCAGCCAGCCGCGCGCCCAGGCCTATGGGCCCGCCGATATCCGCGAACTGCGCAGCCAGCGAAACGAACGGAAGCGTCATGAGCTACATATAACAAAAGGTATGTTTCACTGCCGTGGCTGAAGTAGTGCCGTCCCGCTGCGGGACGGCCGATCTAGCCGCGCGCAGGCAGCCCCGCAGCGCGCAGGGCCGCGTGTGCTTCGGCAATGGTGTGCTCGCCGAAATGAAAGATCGAGGCGGCAAGGACCGCGCTGGCCTGCCCGCGCGTGACCCCCTCGACAAGATGGTCGAGCGTACCGACGCCGCCGCTGGCAATGACCGGCACCGATACGGAATCTGCAATCGCTCGCGTAAGTTCGACGTCGTAGCCGTTCTTCGTCCCGTCGCCGTCCATCGACGTCACGAGCAATTCGCCGGCCCCGAGTTCCGCCAACCTGATGGCATGTTCGACCGCGTCGATCCCCGTTGGCTGGCGCCCGCCATGGGTAAAGATTTCCCAGCCGCGCACCGCGCCGCTGGTGGCCGCTCGGGCATCGACGCTGGCCACGACACACTGACTGCCGAATTTCTCGGCAATGTCGCGCACCAGTTCGGGCCGCGTCACGGCAGCGGAGTTGACCGCGATCTTGTCCGCCCCGGCGAGCAGCAGGGCGCGTGCATCTTCGACGCTGCGCACGCCGCCCCCTACCGTGAGCGGCATGAAACACACCTCCGCCGTGCGCCGCACCATGTCGAGCAACGTCCCGCGCCCTTCGTGGCTGGCGGAAATATCGAGGAAGCACAGTTCGTCCGCCCCGGCTGCATCGTAGGCTTGCGCCTGTTCGACCGGGTCGCCGGCATCCTTGAGATCGACGAAATTGACCCCCTTCACCACGCGTCCGTCACGAACGTCGAGACAGGGGATGACGCGAATGCGGACGGTCATGTCGGCTCTCTCATCACGGCCGGCCCGCCACGGCCAGCGCTGCGGCAAGATCGAGCCGCCCATCATAAAGCGCCCGCCCGGTAATCACACCCTCGATGCCTTCCCTGGCATAGAGTGATAGAACGTGAATGTCGTCGACACCCTTCACGCCGCCGCTGGCGATCACCGGAATGTCGACTTGGCGCGCAAGGTCCACGGTCGCATCGATGTTCACACCCTTGAGCAGCCCATCGCGCCCGATATCGGTGAACAGCAAGGCGGCAACGCCCGCATCCTCGAACCGCCGCGCCATGTCGACGATGGAAACATCCGACACCTCCGCCCAGCCGTCCGTCGCGACCATGCCGTCGCGCGCGTCCACCGCAACGACAATGCCGCCTTCGTACTCCCGCGCCATGTCCTTGACGAATTGCGGGTCCTTCAGCGCCGCTGTCCCGATCACGATGCGAGCCACGCCGGCTTCGAACCAGCTTTCGACATCGACAGGCGTGCGGATACCGCCGCCGAGCTGGACGTAACCGGGAAAGGCCGCAACGATCGCCTCCACCGCCTCCCGGTTCTGCGCCGACCCGGCGAAGGAGCCGTCGAGATCGACCACATGCAGATGCTCCGCCCCGGCCTGGGCGAACAGCTTCGCTTGCGCGGCAGGATCGTCGCCATAGACCGTCGCGCGATTCATATCTCCCTCTGCCAGGCGGACGACGTCGCCGCCCTTGAGGTCGATGGCCGGGAATACGATCACGGCTTCCACTCCAGAAACTTGCTCAGAAGGTCCAGCCCATAGGCCTGACTCTTCTCGGGATGGAACTGCACGCCGACGAGGTTGTCGCGCCCTATAGCCGCCACCAGCCCGCCGCCATGATCGGTCATGGCCAGCACGTCTTCATGATGGCGGGCCTTGAAATGGTAGGAATGCAGGAAGTAGGCCTCGCCCTCGGCAACCACGTCATGCCGGCGCGCGTGGGGCAACGGGGCGACATCGTTCCAGCCCATATGCGGAACCTTGACGCTGATGTCGGTCGGCTCGATCAGCCGGACGGTGCCGTCGATCCAGCCAAGACCCGGCGTCTCGCCATGCTCGAGCCCACGCGTGGCGAGCAGTTGCATGCCCACGCAGATGCCGAGAAATGGAGCGCCACCTACAAAGACGCGCTCGTGCATGGCCTCGACCACGCCCTTTTCCGCATTGAGGCCTTGGGCACATGCCCTGAAGGACCCGACGCCGGGCAGGACGATGCGATCCGCCGCACGCACGACATCGGGATCGGCCGTGACCTTCACCTTGGCGCCAACCTTGCGCAGCGCGTTTTCGACCGAATGCAGATTGCCCGCGCCATAGTCGACGAGAGCGATGATCTCAGCCACCGAGTTGCCCCTTCGTGCTCGGAATGGCGCCGCCCTTGCGGGGATCGATGTCAACCGCCGCGCGCATGGCGCGCGCGAAGCCTTTGTAGATCGCTTCGCAGATATGGTGGTTGTTGGTCCCGTAAAGCAGCTCGACATGCAGCGTCAGCCCGCAGGTCTGCGCCACCGAGTGGAACCAGTGTTCGATCAGTTCGGTGTCCCACTCGCCCAGCTTTTCCTGGCTGAACCCGGCTTTCCAGACGAGAAAGGGCCGCCCGGAAATGTCGAGCGCCACGCGGGCGAGCGTTTCGTCCATCGGCGAGTAAGCGCTGCCATAGCGCGCGATTCCACCCTTGTCGCCCAGCGCCGCGCCCAGGGCCTGACCCAATGCCAATGCGCTATCCTCGGTCGTATGGTGCTGGTCGACATGCAGATCGCCATCGACCTTCATCGTTACGTCGATCAACGAGTGCTTGGAAAACTGTTCAACCATGTGATCGAGAAATCCGATGCCGGTTGCGACATCGTAGTGCCCTGTCCCGTCGAGATCGACCTCGACGAGGATGCTGGTTTCCGCAGTGTTGCGCTCGATACGGCCTGTACGCATGGCTGCTCCGCTAGAGCGGCAGGCGGCGGGGCGCAAGGAATTGCACATATCGGAAGGGTAAAGACGCGCTTAACGCTTGACCCGTGCGGCGCGTCGCTCCACCTAACGACGCATGAGCGACGAGACGCCCGACAGCCTGATCCCCTACGACTCCATCGTGCAGGAAGCTCTGCGCGCCGTGGTGGGCCGCGTGCTGGGCGAAATCGAAGATGGCGGGGGCGAACTGCCCGGCGCGCACCATTTCTACATTACCTTCAAGACCCACGCCCCCGGTGTCTCCATCCCGGCGAACCTGCGCGAACGGTTCCCCGACGAGATGACCATCGTGCTCCAGAACAAGTTCTGGAATCTGAATGTGCGGGAAGACGGTTTCGCTGTCGGCCTGTCGTTCAATCAAGTACCTGCCGAGCTCGACATTCCCTATGCCGCGATCACGCAATTTGTCGATCCCGCAGTCGATTTCGGGCTGCAGTTCCAGGCGACCGTCGCCGACATGGCCCCCGCCCCCACCGAACACCCCGACAATGACGGAACGGAACAGGGCAGCGACGAATCCGTTAAAGGGGGGGATGACGGTTCGAATGTGGTCACGGTGGATTTCGGCCGGAAGAAATAGGCGCCGGGCCAGCCCGGCCAGAGGGGGCAGGACATGGCGAAGCGTGGGCGGACAAATCGGGACGAAACCAGCCCCATCGAGGGCGCGACCGGCGACAAGTTGGAGCGCGCAGCCGATCCTGCCGACAGGCGCAACGGCAAGGTAGCCGGGCCCAGCACCAATCCCGCGACCAATTTCATCATTCACGATATCGTGCTGCGCAGCGCCGGCCGGCTGTCGCGCATGGCGGTCGAGAAAGCGCTTCTGGGGCGGCAGTATGGCACAGAATTCGCCAAGGACGCGGTGGAGAACCGTTCCGTCCTGCATACGCTCGCTACCTACGGTGTGACGAAGGTGGCGACACGATCGCTGCCCGGCGCCTTGATCGTGGGCACCGGCATCGCGCTGAAGGTGCTGTTCGACCGCAGCCAATCCAAACGCAAGGCGCGGCGCGATGGCTATCGCGCATTGCGCAAACAGGCCCAGCGCGACGACGCAAACTGAGACTTATCGGCAAGCGGGGCTTGATTCGCCCCCGCCCGATGCGCCAACAGCGTGCATGGCCGATTCCACTGTTTCGCACGACAAGCTTGCCCGGCGGGGCCTGTTGTTCATCCTCTCTTCGCCCAGCGGGGCGGGCAAGACGACCATCAGCCGTATGCTGCTGGACGCCGACGAGGAGATCAGGCTGTCGGTCAGCGTTACCACGCGCCCTCCGCGCCCGGGCGAAATCGACGGCGTGCACTATTATTTCGTCGGTGATGCCGAGTTCGACAGCATGGTCGAAGAAGACGATTTCTACGAATGGGCACCTGTCTTCGGATATCGGTACGGCACGCCCAAGGGCCGGATCCGCGGCGCGCTGAAAGAAGGCCAGGACTTCCTGTTCGATATCGACTGGCAGGGCACGCAGCAGCTCTACCAGAAGGATCAGCAAGACGTGGTCCGCGTGTTTATCCTGCCGCCGAGCATCGCCGAACTCGAGCGCCGCCTGCGCAGCCGGGGGACCGATGCGGACGAGATCATCGCCGCCCGCATGGAACGCGCGCGCGCCGAGATCAGCCACTGGGACGCCTACGATTACGTGGTGATCAACGAGAATGTCGATGCGTGTTTCGCCAAGGTGCGCGAAATCCTCGACGCCGAGCGGATGAAGCGCCAGCGGCAGACCGGACTGATTCCCTTCGTGCGCGAATTGATGAGCTAGCGGACGGGCGGGCCAATCGCCCGGCCCGTCCAGCCGTGAACTAATTGGCGATCAGCGACCCGATATATTTGCGCTGATCCTCATCGTCTACATTGCCCTCGTCGTCCACTTTGACAGCGAAGAAAACGACGAAAATTTCCTCGCGCTCCGGCCCTGCGAGAGCCCCCACGAAATTGCCTTCGAAGCCGTTGGTCTCGTCCTCGATCAGCCCGTTGAACGAACCGCTCGAGCCCACCTCCGCGGTAAGCGGCAGGATGGCTCGCTCAACGGTCGCTCCGTTGACGCTTTCCAGGATACGGATCGTACCGTTGATCTCGATGTCGTCGCCATCGGGACCGACAACCAGAGTGGTATCCGGCGAGCTTATCACGCCGACCGCCGTGATCCCGGCTTCGCCGCCGGCAACTTGGGGCGTTCCGGTATAAGACAGATCGGCCGTTATATCGTCGTCGGTCGTGACCGGATTGAAGAACAGGGCATAGCGGAAGCTGCGCAGCGTTCCGGGCACCGTCTCGCGAATGAACGACTGCGATTTTTCGTAGACCACCCGCAGCACATGCTGAAACGGCAGTTCCATTTGCAGTCCGTCGCTATTGCCCTTGCGATAGGTCCGGATCGTCGGCGATGAGTTCAGCAGGTCGGCAGCCGTGAAGGTTTCGAGCTCGAGCGTGTCCGGCCAGACATATTCGACGCTTTCGGGCGAAACCTCGTAAGTGATCTGGCTCTGTCCGTTGCGGCGCGAACCGTCGCTCCAAACTTCGGTCCCGCCTTCGGGCGCGAAATAGGCGAAGGCATAGGCCGAGTTCGAGATGCTCGAGGTAAAGTCCGTCGAGAAATCGAAATCGACTTCGGTGGGCGTCGATGTCGGCGTGGGAGTGGGGCTTGGCGTCGGGCTTTCCGTTGGCGTGGGTGTAGGCGAATCATCGCCTCCACCGCAGGCAGTAACGAGAACACAGCAAATGGCTGCACTGATGGCACGGATGGAAACGCTACGCACTTTATCGACCCCTCACCGCTGGCGAATGCCAGCTGACTGAATTGATTAATCGGGCCAGTTAGCGTGGCCGCGTCATTCCCGGCAAGGAAATTCGGCCCGTCTTTTACGGCTCTTGGCGGCAGTCGATCGCGCTTGTCGGACCAGCGGTCCCGGTCGTCGTCAGGGCTCGGCGAAATGGCTTGGGAGGTGCGCATTCACGATGCCGCCATCGACGGTCAGAGTTTCGCCGATAGTGTAATTGCCTGCTCGGCTGGCGAGATAGACCGCGGTGCCGCCCATATCGAACTTGTCGCCGACCCGTTTGTTCGGGATACCTGCCGCCGATTGCTCCTCGTGGTCGCGCGCAGCGCGGTTCATGTTGGAGGGGAAAGCCCCCGGGGCAAGGCTGGTGACATAGATATGATCCTTTACCAGACGCGCCGCCATCCGGCGGGTCAGGTGGATCAGGGCGGCCTTGGAAGCCTGATAGCTGTAGGTTTCCCATGGATTGACGCGCTGGCCGTCGATCGAGGTGATGTTGATGACCTTGCCGGGCTTGTCGGCGCTGGCTGCGGCAGTCAGCAGCTTGTGCAGCTTCTGCGTAAGGAAGAACGGTGTCTTGACGTTGAGGTCCATGACCTTGTCCCAGCCCGCTTCCGGGAATTCGAGATAATCGACGCCCCACGCAGCACCCGCGTTGTTGACGAGGATGTCGAGCCTGTTCTCGCGGCTCGACAGCTCCTCCACCAGCGCGTCGATACCGGCAATCGTCGACAGATCCCCCTGGATGCCGATCACCTTCTCACCCAGCTCGGCGCAGGTTTCCTCGATCTCGTCGATCTTGCGCGCGCTGATATAAACGCGCTCGATCCCGGCGGCGAGAAAGCCTTCCACGATCATCTTGCCGATACCGCGGCTGCCGCCGGTTACCAGGGCGACACGGCCCTTGAGGCTGAAAAGGTCTTCGAGGGTCATTCCGGTCTATCCTCTCTCAATTCGTCATTGCGAGCGGAGCGGAGCAATCCATGGGCCCGCCCCCTCGTTCATCGCGACCGTTCGCGCCTTCAAGGCCGAACCATGGATTGCCGCGTCGCCTTCGGCTCCTCGCAAGGACGAGAAGCGAAGACATCAATAACCGCTCAGCTCCGCCACACGGCCCGCATGATAATACTGGTCGCCCAGGAACTCCTGCAGCGCGCGATCGCGCTTCATGTAGAGGCCGATATCGTATTCGTCGGTCATCCCGATGCCGCCATGCATCTGGACGCCTTCGCGCACGGCAAGCCCCGCGACCTTGGCGACCTTGGCCTTGGCGACCGAGGCCATGAGATCGGCCTTCTCGCTGCCTGCATCGAGCAGTTGCGCTGCCTTGATCGTCACCGCGCGGGCGATCTCGACTTCGGAATAGAGGTGCGAGGCGCGATGCTGGAGCGCCTGGAACTCACCGATCACCTTGCCGAACTGTTTGCGCTGCTTGAGATAATCGACCGTCATGTCCATCGCCCCGCGCGCGACGCCGACGCCTTCCGCGGCGGAGCCGACACGGCCCGCCATCAGCATGGCGTTGAGCACGTCGCGGCCGCCATCGACCTCGCCGATCACGGCATCGCCGTCCAGTTCGACACCGTCGAAAGTGATGTGGCTGGCCATCGAGCTGTCGACCAGACGGACGCTGTCATGGCTCATGCCCGCGGCATCCTGCGGCACGGCGAACAGTGTCACGCCGTCCACGTCGCTATCGCTGCCCGAAGTGCGCGCAGCAACGACGATCATCTCGCTGCTGGCACCATAGACAACGAAGTCCTTCCTGCCGGTCAGCTTGAAGCCGTTGCCCGACTTCTCCGCCTTGCAGGCGATCTTTTCGGGACGGTGCTTGCGGCCTTCGTCCACGGCGACCGAATAGACCTTATCGCCCGAAACCAGTTCGGGCAGCCAGCGGCCCTTCACATCGTTGCTGCCGTGATTGAGCGCGGTCGCGGCCAGCACCGAACTGCTCAGGAAGGGCGACGGCGTCAAATTGCGGCCGATTTCCTCGAGCACGATGTTCGCCTCGACCTGGCCCATGCCGAGCCCGCCATCCTCTTCGCCCACCAGCATGCCGGTGAAACCCATTTCGGCGAACTGCTTCCACAGGCCGTGGCCGAAACCGTCCTTGCAGTTGCGATCCCGCCAGTGGCGCAGTTGTTTCTTGGTCGATCCTTCTTCCGCCATGAACTGATTGGCGGTCTCGGCCAGCATTGTCTGGTCGTCGTCGTAATAGAGAGGCATTCGATCAGGCTCCCGGCAGGTCGAGAATACGTTTGGAAATGACGTTCAGCATGACTTCGGAGGTACCCCCTTCGATGCTGTTCGCCTTCGTCCGCAACCAGCCGCGCGACGGCTTGCCACCTCCGGTTTCCTCGCTCTCCCATTCGAGCGCGGTCGAACCGCCCGCCGCCATGATCAGCTCGTGGCGGCGCTTGTTCAGTTCGGTCCCGGCATATTTCATCATGTTCGGCTGCGCGGGATGCGCCTTGCCGACCTTGATCTCGTCGAGGAACTTCTCGCCCATCGCGGCATAGGCCAGCGCATCGACATCGAACTGCGCCAGCTCTGCGCGCAGCACGGGATCGATCTCGCCATTGGCGCGCGTCAGCGCAGCACCGATCGCGCTGGTGCGGTCGCCGCCATCGGCACCCGAAATCATCTCGCGCTCGTGGCCGAGAAGGTATTTCGCCACATCCCAACCGCGATTTACCTCGCCGACATAGGCGGGCACGTCCTCGCCATAGCTCTTGGGCACCTCGACATCGTCGAAGAAGGTTTCGCAGAACGGGCTGTTGCCGGAGATCAGCAGGATCGGCTTGGTCGAAACGCCTGCGCTCGCCATGTCGTAGAGCATGAAGGTAATGCCCTGATACTTGTTCGCCTTGTCGGTGCGAACGAGGCAGAAAATCCAGTCGGCCTTGTCGGCATAGGACGTCCAGATCTTCTGTCCGTTGACCACCCAGTGGTCGCCCTTGTCCTCGCCGAAGGTCTGCAGGGATACGAGGTCTGAGCCCGAGCCCGGTTCCGAATAGCCCTGGCACCAGCGGATTTCGCCGCGGGCGATTTCGTTGAGGAATTTCTGCTTCTGCCCCTCGGTGCCGAAATGCAGTAATGCCGGGCCGAGCATCCAGATGCCGAAGCTGGAGAGCGGCGGGCGGGCGCCGATCGCGCTCATTTCCTCGCGCAGCACCTTGGCTTCTGCCGGCGAAAGGCCCGCACCGCCATATTCCTTGGGCCAGGCAGGCACGGTGTAGCCCTTGTCGCGGCAGGCCTCGAACCACGCCTTTTGCGCATCGCTCTTGAACGTCGCGTCACGGCCGCCCCAGTACACATCGTCCTCGTCGCGGACGGGTTCGCGCATCTCGGTGGGGCAGTTGGCTTCGAGCCACTCCCGCGTCTGGGCGCGGAAGGTTTCCAGGTCGCTGTCGGACATGTGCCGAATCCTCTCTTCTAAAACAGCGGTATGTTGACGCTTACGTTAGGGTGATTCGCATGACATGCGCAAGACCACTGGCGACGGCCCGCATTGCCGTAACGTCAGCCGGAATTCGTTGACGCCAAGGCGTGCTCCCCTAAGCTGGAAACGGAGAAATTCGGGGAGAGAGTAGGCATGCGATTCTCGGGCAAGACCGTGGTCGTCACGGGTGCCGCGTCCGGTATAGGCGCGGCGGCGACCGCGTTGTTCGCCGGCGAAGGTGCGATTGTTTTCGCAGGCGATATCGATGTCGCCGGCGGCGAAACGCTGGCCGCCAATACGGCCGGCGATGTCCGTTTCGTAAAGTGCGATGTGTGCGAATCCGCCGCCATCAAAGGGCTGATGGATCGCGCGGCGGAAGAGACGGGCGGGATCGACGTCGTCTTCAACAATGCCGGTGCGGGCGGCGCGCGCGCCGACATTTCCGAGATCGAGCCCGACGAATGGGATCGCACGATGGACCTGCTGCTGCGGTCGGTGGCGATGGGTATCCGGTACGCCGTCCCGCACATGATGGGCCGCAAAGGCGCGAGCATCGTGAACGTATCGAGCGTGGCTGCGGCCGGCCCGGGCTATGCGCCGACGGCCTATGCGGTCGCCAAGGCGGGCGTATTGCATCTCACCAAATGCGCAGCGACCGATCTGGCGCAGCATGGCATCCGGGTGAACGCGGTGCAACCGGGTTTCATCAACACCAATATCTTTACCGCCAGTCTCGAGATCACCGGCGAAATGAAGGCCATGGCCAAGGCGGCCATCGCGCAGATGTCGGCCAATGCCCAGCCTGTCGCACGCAGCGGCCAGCCGGTCGATATCGCCAGTGCAGTCGCCTTTCTGGCGAGCGAAGAGGCGAGCTTCATGACTGGAGCCTCCCTCATCGTCGACGGCGGGATCACGCTCGGCCCGCGGCATAGCTGGGATCCGGAAGAGCCGCGTATGTTCGCTGCGCTCGAAGCGATGGAAGAGCAGGCGAAAGCAGCCATGCAGACGGCCTGATGCCTCTCGTTCACGGCCCCCTTCCCCAGCGCCTGAAGCTGGTTCACGGCTTCGGGGCCGTTGCCTTCGGCGTGAAGGATTCGGGGTTCAGCTTCTTCCTGCTGCCGTTCTACAATCTGGTCCTCGGCGTCGATGCCAGCACCGTGGGGGCGGCGCTGGCCACGGCGCTGGTCGTCGATGCGATGATCGATCCGCTGATCGGCCACCTGTCCGACCGGACCTATACGCGCTGGGGACGGCGCCTGCCCTGGCTTTATATCGCGCCTGTTCCCCTGGCGGTGCTGTGGACGATGCTGTGGTCGCCGCCCTTCGTCGGGTCGCCCGGATTCTGGGACATCGTCGCCCTCGCCGTCGGAGTGCGCCTGCTCCTGTCCGCCTGCGAAGTGCCCTCTGTCAGTCTCGTGCCCGAAATCACCGACGATTATGACGAACGCACCACGCTGTTCCGCTACCGCTTCCTGTCGGGATGGCTCGGCGGGCTCTTGATGATGGTGCTGACCTTCACGCTGTTCCTCCCGACACCCGAATCGCAACTGCAGCCGGAGGGATATGCCGAATACGGAATGTTCGGCGCGGCGCTCATAGCCTTCGCCGTGATCGGCTCGGCCGCAGCGCAGCACCGAATCGTGGCCCACCTTCCTCCACGCCGCCCGCCGCCCTTTTCCATCCGCGGTGCCTTCGCCGAGATATTCGATGCCTTCCGCGAGAAGGCCTTTGTGATCTTTGCGCTGGGCGGATTGGCCGCCTACGTCCTGCAGGGCATGACCTTCTCGATCACGCAATACGTCAACCTTTACGTATGGCAGTTCAGCGACCTCGCATTCCGGCTGTACCCGGCGGTTCTGTTTCTGTCGGTGGTGGTGATGTTCCTGATCGTCAGCCCGATCCATCGCAGATGGGGCAAGCCGAAAGCGGCCGCGGTCGCCGCGCTGATCGGACTGACATTCTACTGCGGGCCTTACGTCTTGCTGCTTGCCGGAGCCTGGCCCACACCGGGAAGCACCGCTTCGACGGTATTGCTTTTCGCCCTGTTGATCGTGGCCAACACGGCCAGCGTCGTCTCGATCATATCCGCGACTTCGATGGTGGCGGAAATCGTCGAGGCGTTCGAAGAACGTACCGGCAAACGCGCGGAAGGGACTTTCTATTCGGGCAACTGGCTGGTGCAGAAATGCGCCACCGGCGGCGGTATCCTGCTGACCAGCCTGATCGTGCAATCGATCGATCTCGCACCGGGAACGCCGCAGGCCGATGTGGGCCCGGAAACGGTGGAGCGGCTGGTTTTGCTGTTCGTGCTCGCCGCCAGCGCATTGGCGCTGTTCGGGGCATACTGGCTTTCGCGCTTCCCGATCACCCGCGCCCAGCATGAGGCGCGCGTGGCAGCGAGGCTTTCCCGTCAACCTGCATCAGAGGCTCACGACCCTCTGGACGATGCCGTGCGCGCCGACCCCGATGCGCATTCGATAACCCCCTGACCGGCCAGGCAGGCTTGGCTTGGCACCAACCTTATGCCAGTTTCATGGCGAAACCGAATTGAGAGAAGAGGATAGAGACGATGGATTTCGAACCGACAGAACGGCAAGCTTACTGGCGCGACCGGGTGAAGAACTTCATCGAAGATCACGTTCGCCCTGCCGTTCCAACCTACAAGCAGCAGGATGCCGAAGGCGACCGCTGGAAGGTCATCCCGGTGGTCGAGGAACTAAAGGCCAAGGCCAAGAAGGACGGCATCTGGAATCTCTTCATGCCGCCGCGCAATGACGGCCACCATCATGTCGAGGAAAGTTTCGAATTCGAAGGCCCCGGTCTCACCAACCTCGAATATGCCCTGTGCGCCGAGGAAATGGGCCGCGTCGGTTTCGCCTCCGAAGTCTTCAACTGCTCCGCTCCCGATACCGGCAATATGGAAGTGTTCCATCGCTACGGTACCCGCGCGCAAAAGGATAAGTGGCTGCGCCCGATCATGAACGGCGAGATCCGTTCCGCCTTCCTGATGACCGAACCGTTCACGGCTTCGTCCGACGCGACGAATATCGAAACCCGGATCGAGCGCGACGGCGACGAATATGTCATCAACGGCCGCAAATGGTGGTCCTCCGGCCTTGGCGATCCGCGATGCAAGGTCGCGATCGTCATGGGCAAGACCGATTTCTCGGCCGGGCGCCATGCCGCACAGTCGATGCTGCTCATGCCGACCGATGCCGAGGGGGTGAACGTGCTGCGTCATCTCCCTGTCTTCGGCTACGACGACGCGCCGCATGGCCATATGGAAGTCGAACTGAAGAACGTTCGCGTACCGGTCGACAACATGCTGCTGGGCGAAGGCCGCGGCTTCGAAATTGCCCAGGGCCGCCTCGGCCCGGGCCGCATCCATCACTGCATGCGGACCATCGGCGTCGCCGAAGAAGCGCTGGAGAAGATGTGCAAACGCCTGCAGGAGCGCGAGGCTTTCGGCAAACCGATCTACAAGCATTCGGTCTGGGAAGAACGTGTCGCGCGGGCCCGCATCGACATCGACATGACCCGCCTCCTCTGCCTCAAGGCGGCCGACATGATGGACAAGGTCGGCAACAAGGCGGCCAAGCAGGAAATCGCCATGATCAAGGTGCAGGCGCCCAACATGGCACTGCGGATCATCGACGATGCCATCCAGGCCCATGGCGGCGGCGGCGTGAGCGAGGATTACGGTCTCGCCAGCGCCTATGCCCACCAACGCACCTTGCGCCTTGCCGACGGCCCCGACGAAGTCCACGCCCGTTCGATCGCGCGGATGGAATTCGCCAAGCATCTGCCGGAAAAAGGTCCCAGCGCCAATGCGCTGCGCGACGGCAAGGCACCGATTGGCGGCAACGACAACAGCTTCAGCTCGGGCGACATGGGCGCGACGCGCTGACCACCCTCCCTCGCGTTTGCAAGAGAGATGCGGGGGTGGGCCGGTCGCGCCGCACCCACCCCGGCGACATGGTTCTGCTGCGCAGCGCCCGGTGTCACTACCCCTCCTGCAAGCGGAAGGGGGTTCAAAGGAGTAGTTCATGGCGAAAGCCGCAATTCTTGAACAGGTCGGCGGGCTGACGATCGGCGAGGTCGAACTCGCCGATCCCGGCCCGCACGAGGTCTTGATCGATACAAAGGCCTGCGGTCTGTGCCATTCGGACCTGCACTTCATCGACGGCGCCTACCCGCACCCGCTGCCGGCCATTCCGGGCCATGAAGCGGCGGGCGTGGTGCGCGCGGTCGGCAGCGAGGTGAAGACCGTCAGGCCGGGCGACCATGTCGTCTCCTGCCTGTCCGCTTTTTGCGGTCACTGCGAATTCTGCGTCACCGGGCGCATGGCCCTGTGCATGGGAGCGGACACGCGCCGCGACCAGACCAAGCCTCCGCGCATCACCCGCAATGGGGGCGAGGCGGTCGCCCAGATGCTCAACCTTTCGGCCTTTGCCGAACAGATGCTGATTCACGAGCATGCCTGCGTCGCGATCGACAAGGACATGCCGCTCGACCGGGCCGCCGTCATCGGCTGCGCGGTGACGACGGGTGCGGGGACGATCTTCAATGCCTGTTCCGTCGTGCCGGGCGAAGTCGTTGCCGTGGTCGGCTGCGGCGGCGTGGGCCTGGCGGCGATCAACGCCGCCAAGATTGCGGGCGCGGGCAAGGTCATCGCCATCGACCCGATCCCCGAGAAGCGACAACTGGCCGAAGTTCTGGGTGCCACCCACACGGTCGATGCCATGGCCGACAATGCCGTCGAGGAGGTGATGAAAATCTCCGGCGGCGGCGTGCATCACGCGATCGAGGCTGTCGGCCGCCAGGCATCCGCGGACCTTTGCGTCAAGATCCTGCGCCGCGGCGGCACGGCGACGATCCTCGGCATGATGCCGCTGGACTGCAAGGTCGGGCTCGGCGCGATGGATCTGCTGTCGGGCAAGAAGCTGCAAGGCGCGATCATGGGGATGAACCACTTCCCGGTCGACCTGCCACGCCTCGTCGATTTCTACATGCGCGGCCTGCTCGATCTCGACACGATCATCGCCGAGCGTATCCCGCTCGATAAGATCAATGAAGGCTTCGAGAAGATGAAACAGGGCACGTCCGCGCGCAGCGTGGTGGTGTTCGACTGATGGGGAATACCGGCATGCCCGAGATCGATTTCGACAAGGAAATGGTCGGCACTATCGAAGTGCCGGAAGCCGATCGCATGGATATGGACGCGCTCACCGCGTGGTTCGCAGCCACTGTCGAAGGTTTCGCAGGGCCGATCCGCTACACCAAGTTCAAGGGCGGCCAGTCGAACCCGACCTATCGCATCGACACGCCAAATCGGTCCTACGTTCTCCGCCGCCAGCCTTTCGGCAAGCTGCTTCCGAGCGCGCATGCGGTGGACCGCGAATACAAGGCAATGCACGCCCTTGGGCCGACCGGCTTTCCGGTGCCCAAGACCTATGGCCTGTGCGAAGACCCCGAAGTCATCGGGTCGAAATTCTTCGTCATGGGCCTGGCCGACGGTCGTTCGCTTTGGAACGGTTCGCTGCCGAACAACACGCCCGAAGAACGCCGCGAAATCTACAATGCGATGATCGACACCTTCGCCGATCTGCATACGAAGAATCCGGATGAAATCGGCCTGAGCGATTACGGCAAGCCGACCGACTATTGCGCGCGGCAGATCAGCCGCTGGGCGAAGCAGTACAAACTGTCCGAGACCGAGCACATGCCGCAAATGGAGCGGCTGATCGAATGGCTGCCCGAGACGATTCCGCCGCAGCATGAATCGAGCGTCGTTCATGGCGACTACCGGCTCGACAACATGATCTTCCACAAGGACGAAAACCGCGTGATCGCAGTGCTCGACTGGGAGCTGTCGACACTGGGCGATCCGATCGCCGATTTCAGCTATCTCATGCTCAACTGGCACAATCCGCATGACGGGCGCGCGGGCCTGCTCGGGCTCGACCTAAAAGAGCTCGGCATCCCGACGCAGGACGAGGCGGTCGAGCGCTATGTTGCGCGCACCGGCTATCCCGTGCCGCCGATGGACTGGTACTTCGCTTACAACCTGTTCCGCCTCGCCGGGATCATGCAGGGCATCAAGAAGCGCGTGATCGACGGAACGGCTTCGAGCGCGCATGCGAAATCGATGTCCGAACGCGTCGCCCCGCTGGTGGAGCGCGCCTATCACTTCGCCAAGGAAGCGGGGATGGACTAGCACGGCGGTCCTGCTAACGAGCGCTCCGAGAATGCATATGGAGACCAGCATGAGCGCCGACCTCGAAACCGCAATCGAAGCCGCTTGGGAAGATCGCGCCAATGTCACGCCGCAATCGGGCGACGTGCGCGATGCGGTGAATGCGGCGCTGGCCATGCTGGACAGCGGTACTGGCCGCGTTGCCCAGCCCGACGGCAAGGGTGGCTGGACGGTCAATCAATGGCTCAAGAAGGCTGTGCTCCTGTCATTCCGCCTCAACGACAACCGTGTCATGGATGGCGGCAGTGCCGGCCATCCGGCCTTCGACAAGGTGCCGAGCAAGTTCGCCGGATGGGACGATACACGCTTCCGCGAAGCCGGTTTTCGCGTCGTACCCGGCGCGATCGCCCGCGAAGGCGCCTATATCGCACCGGGCTGCGTACTGATGCCCAGCTTCGTCAATATCGGCGCTTATGTCGGCAAAGGCACGATGGTCGATACCTGGGCGAGTATCGGCAGTTGCGCGCAGATCGGCGAGAACTGCCATATCTCTGCGGGTGCCGGGATTGGCGGCGTGCTCGAACCGATGCAGGCGAACCCCACCATCATTGGCGACAATTGTTTCATCGGCGCCCGCAGCGAAATCGTCGAAGGCGTGATTGTCGGCGAAGGCAGCGTCGTAGCCATGGGTGTCTTCATCACCCAATCGACCAAGATCGTGTATCGCGACACGGGCGAAGTGATCCGCGGCCATATTCCACCCTATTCGGTCGTCGTGCCCGGTTCGATGCCCGGCAAGGATGGCGGCCCGGGCCTCGCCTGCGCGGTGATCGTCAAGACCGTCGACGCGCAGACCCGCGACAAGACCGGCATCAACGAGTTGCTGCGCGACTGAGGAACATTCGTCGCGGGCGAGCGTAAATCACCCTGACAGGTATAAGCGCAATGGCGTAACCTTAGGGAGATGTTCGATGCATAGACATGGCGATGAAATCCATGTGACCGATACCGAAGCTAGCGGCGGCTCGAAAGAAGGCGTCGTCCGCTGGATACTGGCAGGCGGATTGCTGCTGGCGATCGTTCTTTTGTCGATTACCTGGATTGTTCCTGCGCTGACCACCGGCGATGTCGAGGAAGAAGGCACGGTCAGCGGCCAGATTTCTTCCATGGAGGATGATGGCGACGATACCGACAGTATCGTGACCGATCTGGGTAACGACGAGGTGGCAGCGCCAGCCGGCGAAACCACCGAGGAAGACGGCCTGGAAGTCGTCGAGAACTGATCACCTGCAGAGAAGCCTTATGAACAATCCCAACAGCTTCAGGACAGACCAGTATGTCGAGTGGAACTGGGGCAACGGCAAAGGCACCGGCCAGATCAAAGAGCGCTTCGAGCGTGAGGTTTCGCGTACGCTGCAGGGCAGCGAAGTGACCAGGAACGGCGATGAGGACAATCCAGCCTATCTGATAAGGCAGGAGGATGGCAGCGAGGTGCTCAAACGCGGTTCGGAACTGGAGGCGCGAGGATAATGCCGGCACAATCCAAGGCGCAGCAGCGCGCCGCAGGAGCAGCCCTTTCCGCCAAACGCGGTGAGACCAAAGTCAGCGATCTTCAGGGCGCATCCAAGGACATGTATGACAGCATGAGCGAGGAGGCGCTGGAAGACTACGCCTCGACCAAGCTCGACGGACTTCCCGATCATGTCGACAAAGCCGACTGAACAGGCCGACTTTGCACTCTTCCTGCAAGCTCAAGGCGGCGGCGTATACGAGCGCGCGCTGGATGAAATTCGCGAAGGGACGAAAACGAGCCACTGGATGTGGTTCGTCTTCCCGCAGATCGCAGGCCTTGGCAAAAGCGCCAAAGCGCAGAAATTCGCTCTCTCCGGAAAGGCAGAGGCAAACGCATATTGCGCGCATGAGGAACTCGGCCCACGCCTGTTCGAGGCCACCGAAGCCATGCTCGACTGGGCCGGAACGATGACCGCCAAGGATATCCTCGGCCCGGTCGATGCGATGAAATTCCGCAGTTCCATGACCCTCTTCGAAGCCGCCTGCGACGACGAGGATTCACAGGTGTTCGCCGATGCGCTGGAGCAGTTCTTTGCCGGCGAGCGCGATCCGCTGACGCTGGAGAGGCTGTGACGAAAAGCTGATCGCAGAACTGGCGCCCGGCTCGAGCGCCTATTCCTCGCCGTCCCGAGCTTCACCTGCCGGATACTCGATCGGGGTCATCGACGCGACACTGGCAACATACGCTTCCGCCGCCCGCATCACCCGCATCATGTTGCGCGAGGAAATCTTCTCGAGATCGTCCTGCGAATAGCCACGTTTGGCAAGTTCCACGAACAGCGCCGGATAACCGGTGACGTCCTCCATGCCGACCGGCCCGGTCGGCATGCCGTCGTAATCGCCGCCAATGCCGATATGGTCGATTCCCGCAACATCGCGAACATGGTCGATATGATCGGCCATGTCGGAGATGGTCGAAACCGGCGCGCGGTTTTCCGCGTCCCACTTTGCCAACTGCGCCTCGACCGTGTCGGGAAGTCCAGGATACAAGGCCTTCAGACGGGCTTCTTCGGCAACCCGGTCTGCCGCATGCTGACGAAGATCCTCGGTGATGAACCACGGCAGGGCGACGACCATCACAATGCCGCCATTTGCGGGAAGGCGGGTCAGAACGTTGTCCGGTACGTTGCGCAAATGGCCGGTAACAGCGCGCGCACCCGAATGGCTGAAGATCACCGGCGCCTGCGCAACGTCGAGCGCATCCATCATCGCCGCCTCGCTCACATGGCTCAGATCGACCAGCATGCCGATGCGGTTCATTTCGCGCACCACATCCATCCCGAATGCGTTCAGGCCATCGTGCTTCGGCGCGTCGGTGGCGCTGTCGGCCCAGCTCAGCGTCTTGCCGTGGGTCAACGTCATGTAACGAGCGCCCAGATCGTACATTTGGCGCAGCACGGCGAGGCTGGAGCCGATCGAATGTCCGCCTTCCATGCCCAGAAGCGACGCGATCCGGCCTGCCGCCATCGCTTCCTCGACATCGTCGGCGGTCAGGGCGAGCTGCATGTCATCGGGATAGCGCGCGATCAGCCGCTTGGTGACGTCGATCTGTTCGACCGTTGCCTGCACCGCCTCAGGCTCCGGCAGATCGGCGCTGACATATACCGACCACCATTGCGCCCCGACCTTGCCTTCCCGCAGCCTGACAAGGTCCGAATGCATCGCCGATCTCCCGGCAGTGGCCGTATCCAGCGTGTCGCGGAAATCGAAACCGTCGATGACATTGCCGACGCGCGAACGCAGCTGGATCGGCACGTCATTGTGCCCATCCCACACCGGCGCCGCATCGAGCGCTGCGGCCGCCGTGCTTTCGGCGCTGTCTTGAGCCATTGTCGGGCTGCTCATGACGAGGGCGGTGGTGGCGGTCGCAAGCAGGAAACGGCGCATAAACAGGAACCCCTTGTTATCTTGCGGACTGTCCTAGCAAAGAGATGCGACAAGGAAAGGCCCTAGTCATGACGATCATAGCCCGCTGGAATGGCGAAATGCTCGCGCGCAGCGACGACACGATCATTGTAGAAGGCAATCACTACTTCCCCGCGAACGATGTCGCACGCGGTGTGCTGGTGCCTAGCGAGACCACCAGCGTGTGCCCGTGGAAGGGCACGGCAAGCTATCACTCGATTCAGGCAGGGGGCAAGATCAACGAGGACGCGGCTTGGTACTACCCGGCACCCAAGGAAGCTGCCGCCGAAATCAAGGGCCGAATTGCCTTTTGGAAGGGCGTGGAAGTGACCGAAGAGTGAGCGAACCGAAGGTTATCATCGAGCGGCTTGGGCTCGAACCGCATCCCGAAGGTGGGTGGTATCGCGAAACCTGGCGCGCGCCCTCCGCCGAGGGAGAGCGGGCCAGCGCGACCGCGATCCTTTTCCTGCTCGAACAAGGACAGCACTCCCACTGGCACCGGATCGATGCCACCGAAATCTGGCTTTGGCACGCAGGCGATCCTCTGGAACTGTCGCTGGCAGCGGGCGATGCAGGGCCTGTCGAACATGTCGCACTCGGCCCGGAGGTTATAGCGGGTCAGTCGGCCCAGCACGTCATCCCGCCCTATTGGTGGCAAGCTGCTCGCCCCTGCGATGGCGAGGCGGGCTATACCTTGCTTTCATGTGTCGTGTCACCCGGCTTCGAGTTTTCCGGTTTCGAACTGGCACGTCCCGATTGGCATCCGGGCAAATGATCAGGGCTGGCATGCGCTGGCTGCTGGCAGCTTTCTATGCCATCGCAGGTGTGGCGCATCTCCTCAGACCTGCGCCCTTTCTCTCGATCATGCCGGAATGGGTGCCTGTCCCGGAGGCATTTGTCTTCTGGACGGGTATCGCCGAACTTTTCGGCGCCGTGGCGCTGGCACAATGGTTCAGCCAGCCGCTGCGCCGCGCGGGCGCCGTGGGGCTCGCGCTATATGCAGTCTGCGTTTTTCCAGCGAATATCCACCATTTTGCGCTCGATATGACGCGGCCCGATGGTGGCCTCGGCCTCGGCTATCACGTGCCGAGGATGTTTGCGCAGCCCCTGATCGTATGGCTGGCTCTGTGGACCGGCGGCGTCACGGACTGGCCGTTCCGCCGCCGATAGTCCGGATCAACTCATGTGCTTGGAGACGGCGCCCGTCATCTTGAACATGGAGATCTGGTCCTTGCCGATCACCGCGCCAAGCTTGGCATCGGGATTGATCATGCGCTTGTCCTTGGAATCCTGCAGGTTGTTCGCCTTGATGTGATCCCACACCTTGGAGGTGACCTGGGCACGGGTCATCGGACCCTTGCCCACGACATCCTCAAGCTCCGGCGACAGATTCACCGGCTTCTGCAGTGCGTTGTTCTTGCCAGCCATGATTATTCCTTTCCTTGGCTATGCTTCAATCTACGTCGTCGAGGTCCTCGACATCCAGTTCCTCGACCTCATGGCCTTCGAACCGGGCAGTCAGGACCGCGGCGGCGGTCACGTGTCCGTCCAGATTGCGGACGAGTTCTTCATGCGTCGCCCCCGGCATAAGTGTCAGCGGGAGGTCGATCGCGAAAAGCTGGAAAACATAACGGTGCTCTTCGCCCAGCGGCGGATCGGGCAGCAACCACTCCGAATTGCCATGCGCGTTCTTGCCGGTACGCGGCGGGGTTTCGCCCTCCATCAGCTTGCCCTTCTGCGGCGGAAGACCCCAAACGGTCCAATGAACATGTCCCTTGTCGGCATCTTCGGCGACGAGCACGAGTTCCTGCGCACCCGGCGGTGGCGGCGTCCATTCGAGCGGAGGTGCAACGGCATCTTCCTCGATCGCAGTAAATGACGGATCGAGTTCTCCACCGTGCCGAAAGGCTGCGCTGGTCAACGCAAAACCACCGCGACCAAGTACCCGCTCGTCAGCCACCTTCTCCAGGGTAAGAGTATGGCCGACACGACCTCCGCCGACTGCATTCAATACCCAAGGCGCAACGTCGCTCGCCATGAAATCTCCTCTTTTCCGCAATCGCGGACATCTCTCGGTCTGCCTTTAAGGCATAGCTCGCGACGGCAGACCATCCCGCAAGGCGAAATTTGCACCGATTTAAGGGGAAACGGGCCTTGCAGGCGGTTATTCGCGCTATTGCTCAGTCCCGATTAAGCCGTCATGATCCTACTGGCGTTCCGCATAGAGGGGTTTTGCGGAAATTCTTGGGAGCAATCATATGGGGCTGGGTCGCACTTTTTTGACGGCAACACTGGCATTCTCGCTCGCGGCGTGCGGCGGCGGCGGGGGAAGCAGTTCGGGCGGCAGTACCGCGGGGGGCGGTGCGAGTAGCGGCGGTGGCAACACCGGCAGCACCGGGAGCTGCTCGCTCGGGAGCAGGCAGGACTGGGTGCTCTCTCAGCTCAACGAATGGTATCTCTTTCCCGACCTGCTCGATCAGACCGTCAATCGGACAAACCATTCTACGGTCCAGAGCTATATCGACGCGGTGGTTGCCCCGGCCCGGGCGCAGGACCGTGATCGCTTTTTTACCTTCCTCACATCCATCGCCGAAGAAAATGCGCTGATCAGCAGCGGATCGAGCGCAGGTTTCGGCATCCGTCTGGCCTACGATCAGGCGGCAAATCGGGTCTTCGTGGTCGAAGCATTCGAAAATGGGCCGGCATTTGCCGAGGGCATCGATCGTGGCAGCGAGATCGTTGCGATCGGCGGGCAGAGCGTCGCTTCGCTGATGGCGAGCGGCGGGCCGCAGGCGGTCGTCAATGCACTTGGCCCGAACGATTCAGGCGTTACGCGCAGCCTGACGGTCCGCCAGCTGGACAGCAGCGAATTCACGGCCTCCTTGGCCAAGGCCGAATTCTCGCTCGATCCGATCTCCGACCGCTACGGCGCGAGAATCCTCGATAATGGAGGGACCAAGGTCGGCTACGTCAATCTGCGTACATTCATCGTCGAAGATGCCAATCGCCAGTTGCGGGAGGCATTCGGCACGTTCCGCAACGAAGGCGTGACGCAGGTCATCCTCGATTTCCGCTACAATGGCGGAGGTCTGGTTTCGGTCGCCGATTTGCTGGGCGATCTGCTGGGCGCCAACAGAACCGGTCAGATTTTCAGCAAGACGATATACCGCGATTCCAAAAGCGCGCTCGACGAAACCCGACTGTTCGCCACCGAACCCCAGGCTATCGCTGCGAGCCGGATCGCGGTAATCGGCACCGGAGGAACGGCATCCGCCAGTGAGTTGGTGGCCAACGCCTTCATCCCCTATCTCAATAACAATCTCGCGCTCGTCGGCACCGACACGTTCGGCAAACCGGTAGGTCAGATCGCGCGCGACCGCTCGGCTTGCGACGACCGTCTGCGCCTGGTGGCCTTTCGCACGGTCAATACAAATGACGGGGGCGATTACTATTCGGGCCTGGCCGCCGTGATGCCGAAGACCTGCGAAGCACCGGACGACATCACGAAACAGCTGGGCGACCCGACCGAAGGCTCAATCGCGACCGCGCTCGATTTCCTCGCAGGGCGGAGTTGCACCGCAATCGCAGCGGTGCCCGGCACGACTGCGGCCAGCAGTGCGGCACCCGAACGACGCGAACTCATGATGCCCAACGTACCCAGCCCTGCGCAGATCGAGATCCCGGGATTGCAGTGATGGTCGAACGCTACAACACTTTTGCAGCGTTCTGGCCATTCTACCTGCGCGAGCATTCGCGGCCCGGGACGCGCGCTCTGCATTATATCGGCACAAGTCTGGTTGTAGCGCTGGCTGTCGCAACGCTGGTGACTGGCAAATGGGGGTTGCTCGCCGCGCTGCCGGTCGCGGGATACTTCTTCGCATGGGTCGCGCATTTCGGGCACGAAAAGAACCGGCCCGCGACCTTCACTTATCCCTTGTGGAGTTTGCGGGCAGACTTTCGCATGTGGTGGATGTGGCTCACCGGGAAGCTTGGTCCCGAGCTGGAGGCGGCAGGCGTTATCGAAGACTAGGCCAGCGCAGCCGCCATGGTCAGCAGACCGAGGCCTATCGAAAGCGGCGCACGTAACGACATCCACCAACGCGGGGCCAAAGGGCCGAGTCTGGCATCGACGCCAAGGCTGACAAGCAGCGCGCCCGCCAACATGACCAGCGATGGCTCGGGCGACTCCCAGCCGAAGATCGCGGGAAAGAAACAGGCCAACCCCGCCAGACACGGCAGAACGGCGGCGACCCACAACCAGCCCAGCGCTCGCCGACGCTCGGCCGCTGGTGCCATGGCAGCGAACCCCCACCATGTCCCGCCCAGGAATGACAGGATAAGCGCGGCATAGGCGAGGCTAATCGCTTGCGCCGACTGGCGCCATTCGGGCGGGCCGACATACAATATGACTACGCAGGCGAGCTGGGGCAGCAGACCCGCCAGCCCGAGCCAGCGCGGCAGGGTCGGCACGCTACCCATGGAGACGGTACCGGGCCAGATAGGCCGCGAAACCCAAAGCGAAGATCAGGTCGCCAGCGACAATAGTGCCAATAACAGGGTCGCCTCCCTCGCTCCAGTTCGGCGGGCCGAGCATGACGACAACCAGCCCCTTGCCCAACAAACCCGCGAGAAGCACCGGAGCGAACCGCCGCGGCTGGCGGGCAATGAGAGCGTAGAGAATTCCGAAGCAGAAGATCAGCACCGCGCTCACCGCATCCGGACTGCCCCATTCCGCCAAGACAAAGGCGCCGAGGCCGATCGTGAAGTTATACGCCGCCGCTGCCCAGAAGAACATGCGCCAGCCGCGCTCTGCCGGTATCGCCATTATGGCGCTTCCGGGCCGCTGAAAGGCTGACTGTCTGTCCATGCGCATCCTTGCCGCTGCTCTTCGCCAAGCAGCAGTGTAGCGGTGAAGGGATAGGTACGATCGCTCATGGCGTCCGAACATTCGCCCGGCGTTATCGTCAGATCGAATGGCTCTCCGTCGATTTGTCCGCTGATCCCGAGGCCGTTATTGCCAGCAAAACGTTCGACCGGAAACTCCGTACCGTCCGGGTTTTCGGGCGTCGAATAGGTTGCCACGCCCCCTCCGGCAGCACCTCCCCAGAATGGTTCCGTGCCGGTATAGTGCACCACCTCGCCCTCGGCGATCGCATCGAATGTGCCGGTACCGGGACCTTGCGATGCATTCTCCTCGCTGGCTGTGTCCTCGTTGGCTGTGCACGCCACCAGCAAGGCAATCGGAGTGATGAGCGATAGGCGAAGTTTCATGCTGCTTTCCTGTGACTGCGGATAAAGTCGACCGTTTCTGCCCGGATGCTGTCTGTCCTTCGGCGGCAACCGTTGCGTCGAGCCATGGCGTATCGAGCACCAAGCTGCCCGGCAAAGGGCCACGATAATTGCACGAGAGCAAGCGCCAATTCGCTCGCGGGCGAAGGGGTGTTCGGCGAAGCGCCGAACACCCGAACAAAGCTCAGGCACAGCCTTCGACAAAGCCGAGTTCCGGCATCAGTCCGACATGCACGATCGACACCCTGCCGTCGGGATCGATCTCGAACCGGAGTCGCGGATCGTCGCCGGGCTGCGTCAGATACTTGCCCTCTGGTCCGGTGTACTTATGCGGCTCCTCGCGAAAGCTGGGGAAGGCTTCACGCACCTGCGCGATGGTGGAGCCAGGGCCGACCCCTTCGAGCAGCGCTACATCGCTGCCATCCGATACCGAGATGCGACGGACATCATCCCCAACCCGGATGGCATATACACCTGGCCAATCGGGAGAAGTGAGCGTTTCGCATCCATTTCCGATCTGTCCTTCGCCGGCGACAAAGCCGCTGCCTTCGGGTACCGGTTCGCCGATCGTCAATCCGCCCAATCCCTCGAGAGACAACGTCTTGCTTCCCGGTGAGGCAATGGGATCGGGCGGAGGTGTCGCGACAGGGGCGGAACGTTGGTCCGCAACCGAGGTTGACTCATCATCGGTCGGGGACGAACAAGCGGCGACCAATGCCAGGACGAGGGGGATAGCGACGCATCTCATGTCGACACAGCGCGTGTGAAAGGCGCAGGTTCCTTGCGACCACCTGAAAATTGTGTCCACAGACTTTCACAAACCGAAAATAAATATTAGTGAAGTCTGCGAACAATTCTGCTATATAAATGCTGTCAACCAGGGCGCAGGAAACGGAAATTTCTCGGTGCTGAAAGTTTAGCATCAGAACGGATGAATCGATGTCGCCGGTTGTTCAGCCTTCAGGTAGTCCGCTCACTGGACGACAGAAAGAGTGTCTGTTGTTGCTTAAAGGTGGACTGTCGTCGAAGCAGATTGCCCGCGAACTGAATATCTCTCCACGCACTGTCGATCAGCATATCGCGGTTGCTCTGGAAAATCTGGGCGTCAAGAACCGCCTCGAGGCCATCTCCCGGTTGCATGAAATCGACCGCCTCGATCCGTCTGCTGCCGCCGATGTTGCCCTTCCTCGTGTGGCAACCGGTTCGGTGACAGAGTTTTCGGCTCCCGATCGTACGAACCGCTCGGTCGAACTCGACTCCCTGACTCCAGCCTCCCTGCCCCTGCTCCCGCCGATTGGTGGATCTTCGAACACCGCTTCGGTCAGGGACCGCATATCCTGGATTGTGAGGCTCGCGACTTTCTGCTCGATGCTAACCTGCCTCGTTCTTCTCTCCATTTTGGGTCTTTCTGAGATAGTCAGCAGTGCCGCCAGATGACTTAATCCATGGGTCGGGTCCGCTTCCGGACGCGACGAGAAAGGATGGACCCATGCATGAAATCGAAACGGCGGCAGGCCGGGTGGTAGCCAACGACACGCAGAAATCGATCGACGCTGTCGATCAGGCGGTGATGTCGATCGCGCATCTCTGCGCAAGCATCGTGGAAGTCAGCAAGGCTTCGCGCCTGCCGGTCGGCACCGCCCAAGGCGCGCTATCGATGGCCGGAACCGGGCTGACGAATGCGATCGAGAGCCACGAGGATATCGGCCGCGCGACGCGCGAACTGATCAAGATCCAGAAGGCATCGAACCTGGAGACCGTGGGCTTCGGATGTCCACCGCTCCATGAACCGAGTGCCCGTACGGACGGCAAGGTCTTCGCCAACCGGGCCGCCTAGACACGATGAACGCGATCTTCCTGCTTGCCTTCTGGTTGTTCCTGCTCGCAGCGCTGGCGATCGGATGGCAGGCAGGCGATTGGCACGATCGCAAGGCGATACTGGCGATCGCCGCGGCGGCGGCGCTCAGCGCCGCCACGCACATGTTCTTCCCTGAAAGCATCGCGCTCGCCCTGGTGGCGCTGGTCGACGTCGCCCTGCTGGCGGTGATCGTGCGATATGCTCTTTCGAGCCGGAAGTACTGGCCGATCTGGTTCTCGGCCTGCCATGCGACGACGCTGCTATTCGAACTTGCCGCCCTGTTCCTGCCGGGCGACCAGCACATCATTGCCGAGCGGGTTGCCGCGTTCTGGTCGATCCCGGCCCTGCTCGTCATGGTGGCCGGGCTGATCGCCGACCAGCGCCGCGGCGTGACCGGCCCCAAGCCCTGACGACACCCCCGAAAGAGGAAGGGCGACCCGTGCGGACCGCCCTTCGCTTCAATCTATGCCGTTCCTCTTAGGAAGGCATCAGAACGGTGTCGATCACATGGATCGCGCCGTTCGAGGCTTCGATGTCGGTCGCCGTGACGGTCGCCTTGTTGCCCGCCGCGTCGGTCAGCACGACATTGCCGCCTTCCATCGTCGCGGTCAGCGTGCCGCCATTGACGGTCGTGATTTCGTAGCCTTCTTCGCCCGCCCCCTCGATCGCCTGCGTCAGCGCCGCGGCGAGGGTTTCACCTTCGACCACGTGATAGGTGAGGATACCTGCAAGGTCGGCCTTGCCAGCTTCGCTCATCAGTTCGTCGCGCGTGGCCTGCGGTATCTTGTCGAAGGCCGCGTTGTTCGGTGCGAAGACCGTGTAAGGCCCCGGGCCCGACAGGGTTTCACCCAGATCGGCCGCAGTTACGGCCGCAACCAGCGTGGAGAAATCGGGATTGCCCTGAGCGACCTCGACGATCGTGCCGGCTTCGGTGGCGGTATCGTTCGCCATCTGGTCGGCCATGGCGGCATCTTCGTCAACGGCGGTGGTATCGGCCGGTTCCTCGGCGCAGGCGGCAATGGCCAGCGAGGCGGCAGAGGCGAGCGCAATCGTGATCTTGTTCATGTTCAGACCTTTGTGAATCGAGTTCCAACATTGCCCAAACCGGCACACCCGGCTTGCGCGTCACGATTCGAACGAGCACGCCCACCAGATGTGCCCAGATTTCGCCGCAATGTGGCAGGACGGGCGCGACATGCGACGAGCCGCGCTGCGTCGCCCGCCCATCCCGCCTCAGTCGGTGCAGCCCGCCACGAAATCGCGTGCCATGGCGGCGGGAACGGGCGGTAGCGGGCCGATATCCTGTGTCCCGTAGCGCACGGCCACGCCGCCGGTCAGCACCACACCGAGATCGGTGGGCACCTCACCCTCGCCGCTCACGCCGCCGCGCAGATCGTCCCCGGCGGGATCGGCGACCAGCGTGACCGCATCGGCACCGGAGCCGAAGGTCATCCGCTCCTCGCTGGCGATAGGGCGGAAAGCGTTCACATTGACCAGCACGCCGCCGCCGGACGGGCAGAAGACATGCACCCTCGCCGGCTCACCCTGGGCCGCGGCAAAGAACAGCCCGTCCCCCTCGCCGCTGGAGGTCATGTCCCAGGCCCCCGCCATGTCCGGCGTGGGCGCGGCATCGGCGGGCGGCGCGGCAGTCGCGCTGCCCGAGGTGCTGGCGCTGGCCGAACCGATGGGCAGGCCGGTCGTTTCGCCGGCCGCATCCGGCGCGGGCTCCGAACCGCAGGCGGCCAGGCCCAGGGCCAGCGGCATGGCAGTGATCGCGAGGTACCTCATCCTCCGATCGCCCTCACAGGACCTTGTCGGGGCGCGGGTCGTGCCCGTGGCGGCTCTCCTTGCCGAACAGCCGGGTCAGCCGCTGGGCGAGCGTGCTGGCGGCCTTGCGCGCCGCATCGTCCACCGTGGCACCGTGCCCGGTCACGCCGACCGGCTTGCCGCCGCGCGGGCGCGCTTCGATGGTGCAGGCCTTGTCGTCATGGCCGTGCGTGTGGCGGTGATCGTTATGGATATGCACTTCCAGCCGCGTCAGCCGTTCGGAGAACCGCCCCAGCTTCTCGCGCACGCGCGCTTCGATCCGCTCGGCGACGTTGTCCGTACCCATCACGCTGCTGTCGGAATTGAACTGGACCTGCATGGCTTTTTTCTCCTTTTGCCGTTCCATCCTCTAACGCCCGAGATGGGGATTGCGCTCCGCATGTCCAGCGCAACCCGGCCACGCTCAGCCCCGGTTTCGCGGCGGTAACGGGCGAGACATGGACCGCATGTTACACTGTCCAGGCGCAAAAACAGCCGGCTTGTGCGGATCGGCGTCGGCTTGCGGGCGGGAGGCTGGGAGGACCGGGCGGTCGGTGCGGGTGTGCTGTCGGTCATCCGGCATGATGAGCCACAGACGGAGGTGTGTAGGAAAGTGGAATCGCCGGGTGCCGTTGCAAGGACGCGCCAAAAGAGCGAGAACCCGATTACTGTATCCCACAATCATCGCTTTATTCGATGAACCGGCAGCACCATCATGGCGGAATGACACGCGACCTGTCCAAGACGCTGAGCTTCCTCGCCCTCCATCTGCTGGTGGGCTTCACGGTCGCCTACATCTTCACCGGATCGATAGCGATCGCCGGGGGTATCGCGCTGGTCGAACCGTTGGTGAACGCTGTGGTGTTCTTCTTCCACGAGCGCGCGTGGGAACGCAAGGAACGCCCCGCAATGCTCGACGTGCTGCTGCACCGCCACGGGGCGGAGGAACGCTCGGCGGCGGGGTGACGCCAGCCGGTTCGGCGGCCTGCGGGCAATCCTGAACGGGCATCGCGGATCCGTAGCTCGCAGAAAACGGCCGCTGCCCGCCTCGATCGCGGGGTATCATAAAACGGACCAAACTTCGGGCTAATCGTCCGGCGAGCAAAGGCGGCTTGGCGGCAGGGGCGATAATCATGTCCGATTTGAGTGTGGCAACGTTCAATCTCTACAATCTCAACCTGCCGGGCCTGCCGATGTACCGGGACAGCGACGGCTGGTCGCAGGCGGAATACGACCGCAAGATCGACTGGATGGCCGGTCAGCTTGCCATCCTGAGAGCGGATGTGTTCGGCTTTCAGGAGCTGTGGCACGGACGCGCCCTGGAAGAGGCGTTCGCGGCTGCGGGCCTCGGCTCGCAATACGACCTGCTGGTGCCCGGCAACGAGGCAGCGGTTCCCGCCGACGGAACGAAGATCGTCTGCGCCGCGGCAGTTCGCAAGGGGCTGCTCGTCGATGGCGAAGCAGCCGAATGGATCGCGCAGTTTCCCGACGACTTCCTGCTGCAGGCCGACGGGGACCCGCAATCGCCGCGCATCAAGGTGGAACTGTCGGGCTTTCACCGCCCCGTCCTGCACTTCCAGATCCGCCCCCATCCCGACGAGGCTGCGGTCCACCTCTATGTCTGCCACCTCAAATCCAAGGCGCCCGCGACCATCTGGTTCGACGATTGGTACAAGGATGCGGAAGACACCTTCAAGCCGCACGCCTCCCATCTTGGCAGTGCGCTGTCGACCCTGCGACGGACGGCGGAAGCGACCGCGCTGCGATGGATGCTGACCGAGCGGATGAAGGGCAACGACACGCCGACGATAGTGCTCGGCGATCTCAATGACGGGCAGGATTCCAACACGCTCAACATCATTACCGAACAGCCCAAATTCCTCACCGCGCTCAGCAGCGGAGGCCGCGACAATGCGCTCTATTCGGCCCAAGCGATGCAGCAACTGCGCTCGCTGCGGGACGTCTACTACACGCATGTATACCAGGACGTTCGGGAAAGCCTGGATCACGTGCTGGCGAGCGAGCAGTTCTACGACATGTCGAAAAAGCGGATCTGGGCATTCGACGGACTGACGATCGAGAACGACCACCTCAATTTCGACAATCACAAGGAAAACGGCACGGGCGATCACGGCATCGTGATGGTGAAGTTCCGGCACAAGCCTGCTTGAACTGTGGTGGCCGGGGGCGCGCCGGTCAGGCTATCGCGATAAGACCGTTAATCGGGACGCGCCTTCGCGGAGCGCCCAGCGGCCGTGTTCGACATGGGTCGTCTTGCCGACCACGCTTTCCACCAGGACGATCTCGTCGACCAACCAGCCGATCGGTGCTATTGTCTGCGCCCCGAGGCGGTCCCCGCGATAATTGATCGTGACATGCGGTTCGGGCGTGGTGCCGTCCATGATCGGCGCTTTCGCCGCCAGCAAATGGTTTACCAGCGCCTGCTGAAACGCCCGCGCCTCGGCCAGCGACTCGCGGCTGCGCAGCGTCACTGCCTTGCGGTTCTCGATCCGGTCGAAGCGCAGCGGAAACGATGACGCGGCAAAACCGTCCAGCGCGGCAATGGTCGCAGGCAACCAGTCGGGCGGCGCATGGTGCAGATCGTAGAGCGAGATCAGCGTGACATGGAGCAGATGCGGCCCGCGCCCCGGATCGTTGCGCGGCAGGGCGACGATCCGCTCCTGCACCTCCGGCGGCGGCTTGGCCATGATGTAAAGGGGGTTTCGAGCACGCATGAGCGGGGTGTAGCATGGTGTGGACGCGAGGGGGACGGGTAGACGCTGGTGCGAGTCCCCTGGGGCCGCTACGCCAACTGCCATGGCCGAGCCCGTGACGATCCTGATCGATGCCGATGCCTGCCCGGTGAAGGAAGAAGTGTACCGCGTGGCCGAGCGCTATGGCGCACAGGTCCGCGTGGTCAGCAACAGCCCCTTCCGCGTGCCCGTCAGCGAGCGGGTCAAGCGCGTGGTGGTCTCGGACGGGACCGGCGGGCCCAAGTTCGACGCAGCGGACGACTGGATCGCGGAGAATGCGGGGCCGCGCAGCGTAGTGATCACCGCCGACATATTGCTGGCCGAACGCTGCCTGAAGGCTGGCGCGACCGTGCTGCGCCACGACGGCAAGCCCTTCGACGCCGCCAGCATCGGCAGCGCCCTCGCCACCCGCGCCATCATGGAAGACCTGCGCGCCGGGATGGACGGGGTTGGCGGCGGCCCGCCGCCGTTCGGCAAGGCGGACCGGTCGCGGTTCCTGCAGGCGCTGGACCGGGTGCTGGTGGGGATGGGGAATTAGAATTGTGCCCCCAAGATTGCTCGAACTGAATGTTGTTTCCGAGAACTGCTGACAGGCTAACTATTCAAGATGAGCGGTAAATATCGCCTGACCTGGTCCCGATCGCTTTCTTTCTCCTTTTCACTTAAGGCCTCATAAGGTGTTGCAATTTGCAACTCCCATTTTTTCACAAGATGCGAAGGAATTCGGAGTGATCCGTCTGACATTAGTTCGCACTGTTCGTGAAGATATTTTTGCCAATGCGCCCATCGCTCGTGCTCTAAGCTTGCCAATTCCTCCACAAGCCTGTGATCTTCGTTTTGATGGTCAGCTATTTCGGTCATCGTTTTATATAAGGCCTTTGGACGCGAGGCGGCGGTAATGCTCCCCTAGTGCTGTTAGCCGGACGCTTTTGCTTTGCATTGCTGCGTGCCACATATGTGGTGCGCCATCCGGCACAAGCAGACCAACACGATTAAAGTCCTGCAATATCGCAAAGACAGCATTCTTTTCGGGACACGGCGCTGGTAGATTAGGCGCGTCCGCCGATTTGAATTCTGGGCGCTCAGGTTCGAATGATGGATCTAGCGCAAATTCAAATCCCGGTTCAGGGAAGAACTCAGAGATTCTTCGTAGGTGCTCAACGTGGACCTGAGGTTTAACTTTCCGGAGCGATATGAACCGCTCAACATTCGTTTTGAAAACCGGTCTCTGGCCCCAAGTTCCTAATGATTGGTCGACATGCGCGTATACGCCGCCTGGTGTTACATCTCCCACGAGATTTGCGGCTGCCCCACCAAGAGCGTCGACCATCAGATTAGTGAAGATGCCTTGGCCGTTCTCTTCCTGCGCATACTGCTCGGCCGTCGAGGCGGTTAATATCGTCACGCCGTCTGCGATTTCAGTCATTGCAGGTTGAGCTGGGTGATCGCCAGCGATTCCGCTATGACAGCTATCGAGAACGATGACACGATTGAGAAACTTGGACTTGTTCGCCAAAATCAAAATTTCAGACAACGAAACGCCATCGTCGCCAGTCTTACAATCACCAGCGCATAGATAGCCGCCAGTCGCTTCAATATATCCGTGCCCAGCAAAATAAAGGAACGCGACCTCGCCTTTACCCGCGAAGAGTTCTCGAATTGCTTCCTTTGTTTGGTGACGGGTCAATAAATTCTTTTGATCGGTTCCAACCAAAAGATTCGTCTGAAAGTTAATCGAACCGTCTGTATGGCGGTCCAACATCGTTTTAATAGAATGGGCGTCGTTCACCGCACCGAAGAGCGGTGATATGTATTGATAATGATCAATTCCGACTACAAGGGCCCGACGCATTATCTGCCTCAAAGTGAATCGATAAAAGCGGTTATGTTGTCCCAAGTCCAAACTTTGGTGTTCACGCCTTCTACGTTCGTTCGGTCATCTGTGTAGGCCCAAAACCCCCGGAGCGGCACACCCTCGTCCTTGGCACATGAAATTTCCCACTTTTGGCCGCTCGATGTCAGCGAATTCTCACTTATCAGAGCGATAACGCCATCAGAGCGACGAATGCGGGTAGCCACGCGCTCCTTCCAATCCTTATCGTAGGGCTCCTTAACCGACATATCGATATACTCGAAAGGGCAATCAGTATTGAGTGACTGCCCCCGCAACAGGTCACGCTGCGCTTTGTCTTCCATCGCGAACGCCACGAAGATGGTTTTCTTATCTGCCATAATATATCTCCCTGCAACCGGCTGCAAATGGGGCTGAATTGACAGTTGTCAATACTATTCGCCCGGCAAATACAACCGCTCCCCCTTCTCACGATACACCTTGCTCATCTCCTCCATCCCCTCGCGCGCTTCCTCGGCCTCTTCGGCTGAGGTCTCGCGCTTGATATTCTCGCTCGCGAGGTAGCTGTCCGAGTTCTGCTTCGCCGCGAAGTCGCGCACTTCCTGCGTGATCTTCATCGAGCAGAATTTCGGCCCGCACATCGAGCAGAAATGCGCGGTCTTGGCGCCTTCCGCGGGGAGGGTCTGGTCGTGGTACTGCTCGGCCGTGTCGGGGTCGAGGCTGAGGTTGAACTGGTCGCGCCAGCGGAATTCGAAGCGGGCTTTCGACAGCGCATCGTCGCGGACCTTGGCGGCGGGGTGGCCCTTGGCAAGATCGGCGGCGTGGGCGGCGAGCTTGTAGGTGACCACGCCCACCTTCACATCGTCGCGGTCGGGCAGGCCGAGGTGCTCCTTGGGCGTGACGTAGCAGAGCATCGCGGTGCCGTACCAGCCGATCTGCGCCGCGCCGATGCCGCTGGTGATGTGGTCGTAGCCGGGCGCGATATCGGTTACCAGCGGGCCGAGCGTGTAGAACGGCGCCTCGCCGCACGCCTCCAGCTGCTTGTCCATGTTCTCCTTGATCTTGTGCATCGGCACGTGGCCGGGGCCTTCGATCATCACCTGCACGTCCTGCGCCCAGGCGCGCTTGGTCAGCTCGCCCAAAGTGTAGAGTTCGGCGAACTGGGCCTCGTCATTGGCGTCGGCGATGGAGCCGGGGCGCAACCCGTCGCCCAGCGAATAGGCGATGTCGTAGGCCTTCATGATTGCGGTGATCTCGTCGAAGCGTTCGTAGAGGAAGCTTTCCTTGTGATGCGCCAGGCACCATTTCGCCATGATCGAGCCGCCGCGGCTGACGATGCCGGTGACGCGCTTGGCGGTCATCGGCACGTAAGGCAGGCGCACGCCGGCGTGGATGGTGAAGTAGTCGACACCCTGCTCGGCCTGTTCGATCAGCGTGTCGCGGAAGATTTCCCACGTCAGGTCCTCGGCAATGCCGCCGACCTTTTCCAGCGCCTGGTAGATCGGCACGGTGCCGATGGGGACGGGGCTGTTGCGGATGATCCATTCGCGCGTGTCGTGGATGTTGCGGCCGGTGGAGAGGTCCATCACGGTGTCTGCGCCCCAGCGGATCGACCAGACCATCTTGTCGACCTCGCTCGCCACGTCGCTGGCGACCGCGGAGTTGCCGATATTGGCGTTGATCTTGACGAGGAAATTGCGCCCGATCGCCATCGGCTCGGTTTCGGGATGGTTGATGTTGGAAGGGATGATCGCGCGGCCGCGGGCCACCTCGTCGCGGACGAATTCGGGAGTGACGTAATCGGGCAGCTCGGCACCCCAGGGCTGGCCGTCGTTCCGCGCGATCAGGCGGGCGGCTTCGTCGCGCAGCATCTCGCGGCCCAGGTTCTCGCGCTCCGCCACATATTCCATCTCAGGCGTGATGATGCCGCGGCGGGCATAGTGCATCTGGCTGACATTCGCGCCGGCACGCGCGCGCAGGACGCGCTTGGCGACATTGGGGAAGCCGGGGACGCCGCCCGAGCGATCCGGGCCGAGCTGGCCGTTATCTTCCGGCTTCACTTCGCGCGCGTCATATTCCTCGACATCGCCGCGGGCCACGATCCATTCGCGGCGCTTCGCTGCGAGGCCCTTGCGGATGTCGATCTGCGCATCCGGATCGGTGTAGGGGCCGGACGTGTCGTAGACGCGCACGCTGGGTTCGCCGCCCTCGAGGTCGATCTCGCGCATGGCGACACGCACGCCGCTGCCGCTTTGCGCCCCGACATGGACCTTGCGGCTGCCGCGGATCGGGCCGGTGGTGACACCGATGTCGAACTTGGAATTGATGTCGGCCATGCGAAGTCTCTCCTCGAGGCGGAAGGCGGACTTCTGGCGATCACCAGCCCACTCCCTCCGCCGATGCTAATCGGTTCAGGTTCGACGGGTCGGGCGGCGCTTATCCCGCCCCTCTCAGCCAGTAGCTGGCTCCCCGGGGATGGGGCTGCAATAGGCGCGAATGGCGGGCGCGTCCAGTCAAGCAGGATCGATGCACCACCCACGCCCACTACCCCGCAATTATTGCGAATGATTATCATTCTCCTTGACTCTTGCGATTGGCTCGCATTAGCGGCACGCAAAAGTTCAGACGAGGAAATCATTCATGCCCATCGCTTCCCCCGCCGCACGCCTGCTCGCCTGCAGTGCGCTGGCACCCTGCCTGTTCGCCGCCGCGCCCGCGCTTGCCGAGGATGCGGTCGACGACAGCGAGCAGCGCACCATCGTGGTAACCGGCGCGCGGGACGAAGGCAGCACGGCGACCAAGACCGATACCCCGATCATCGAAACGCCGCAGCCGATCACGGTGATCGACGACGAACTCTACCTGGCGCAGGGCGCGGTCAGCATCGGCGATACGCTGAACTACGTGTCCGGGGTGACCGCCAATCCCTACGGTCCCGACAGCCGGGTCGACGGGGCCTTCGTACGCGGGATCAACGCGCTGCAGTTCCGCGACGGCATGCGCGACATCTTCAGCTTCTACGCCAGCATTCGCGCCGACCCCTATAATTTCGATCAGGTCGAACTGGTGCGCGGGCCGGCGTCGGTTCTCTTCGGTCAGGGCGCGCTGGGCGGGATCGTCAACCTCGTCTCCAAGCGCCCCGAATTCGACGCATCGGGCGAGGTTTCCCTGCGCTATGGATCGTTCGATCGCAAGGAAGCGCTGGTCGACGTGACCGGTCCGCTGGGCGATACGGTGGCCGCGCGGCTGGTCGCCCGCGTGCGCGATGCCGATACGCAGACCGATTACGTGCCCGACGACCGCGTGATGATCGCGCCCTCGATCACCTTCAAGCCCTCGCCCGACACCGATTTCACGCTGATCGGCCTCTATCAGGAGGATGACAGCGGTTCGACCTCGCAGTTCCTGCCGCTGGTCGGGACGATCCTGCCCAATCCCAACGGCCGGCTGCCCAACGATCTGTTCGTCGGCAAGCCCGGATGGGATCGCTACGATGGCCGCCTGCTGCAGGGGACCGCACTGTTCGAACACCGCTTCGGCGATAGCGCGCGGCTCAACCTCAAGGCACGCTATATCGACAGCGACCTGACCTATTTCACGCATTACGCCGACAGCTATTCCAACCCCGCGAATCCCTACATTCTGCTCGACCCCGTGACGGGCCAGCCCGTGCTCGATGGCGCGGGCGGTTTCGTGCCCGATCCCGAACAGCGCACGATGAGGCTCTATGTCGACGGGACGATTGCCCGGATGGAGATTTTCTCCACCGACAACAACGTCCAGTTCGATTTCGACACCGGGTCGGGCATCGAACACACGGTTCTGGCGGGCATCGATTACAGCTTCAACTCGGTCTACAAGACCGGCGGCTTCGCAGTCGAATATTTCGACATCTACGATATCGATTACGCCGCGCTGTCGGATTACGGCGGTGGCCTGCCGAGCCCGACTTCTGTCAACGAGGATGTCGATCAGGATCAGGTCGGCATCTATGTCCAGGACCAGATCCGCTTTGCCGACCGCGTATCGATCGTCCTCGGCGCGCGCCGCGACTGGACCAGCGCGCAGAGCATGGGCGGCGCGACGCGGCGCGATTCCGCAACGACCTTCCGCGCGGGCATTATCGGCGAAGTGGTCGACGGCATATCGCCCTTCTTCAGCTATACCGAAAGCTTCGAACCTATTGCGGGCACGGCGAGCGACGGCAGCGCCTTCGTCCCCAAAGCGGGCCGCCAGTTCGAAGCGGGGGTCAAGTTTCATCCAACCGACACCATCCTTGTCACCGTCACCGGCTACGACATCCAGGAAAGCAATCGACCGGTGTCCGACGACAGCACGGCAGATCCGTTCGACCAGATCCAGATCGGCGAACTGAATTCCAGGGGGATCGAACTGGAAGGCACTGCGGCACTGCCCGGGCGGCTCAACATCATCGCCAATGCGAGCTATAACGAGGCCGAGATTGCGGGCACCGGGCGCCAGCTCGACAACGTGCCCAAATTCAACGCGTCGCTCTGGACCACCAAGGGCTTTGCGCTTGGCGGGGATGCCTCTCTCCTGCTCGGTGCCGGCGTGCGGCACGTGGGCAAGAACCGGTCCTTCGGCGCGGCCTTCCCCGACGGCATCGTCACCCCGTCCTTCACCCTGGTCGATGCGCTGGCCGAGGTCGAGTTTGCCAACTGGAGTCTGGCGCTCAACGCCACCAACCTGTTCGACAAGCGCTATTATTCGGCCTGCCTTGCCCGCGGCGACTGCTTCATGGGGAGCGAGAGGAACATCATGGGCACCGTGAGCTACCGTTTCTGATGGCCGGGGACGCCGTCATGTTATCGGGCGCAGGGGCGGCGATCCTCGGGGTTGCGGTCCTGCGCCATTCATGGGGCCGGTCGGTCCGGTCGGTCCCGCTCAACACCGCCGGATGGCTGCTGCTGGCCATCGGTGCCATAAGCGGCTGGGCGGCCGCCGGGGCATGGGGTCTCGCGGTCGCGGCGCTGGTGGCGACGGGGACGGCCTGCCTGGCGCTCGCCCTGGCCGCTTTCGACAGGCCGAAGCATGCACGACGGATCAGGAACGGCCAGAATGGCACGGTGTCAGCCACACCGGGCGGCTGGCGCCGCGGCCTGCTGACCTTTGTTCTGACCGGACCGCTGGCCCTCGCCGTATCGGTTGCCGTAGCGCTAGCCGCGCGTACTCTGGCCATAAGCTGGCCGCTGGCGGAGGCCGATGGCAATGTCATGGTGCTGGGGCTCGTGCCGCTGGTCTGGCCGCTGCTCGCCTGCGCCATGCTCATGAACACGACGCGCCGTCCGCAGATCGCCCTGTTGGCCGTGCCGCTCGCACTCGCACTCCTGCCGCTGGTCGTATTGGGAAGCCGATCATGAAACCGCTATTCGCCAAGGACACCGTCCGCCAGGGCATTTCCGCGCATTCCGCGATCGGCCTGATCTGCTGTGCGCTGCTCTATCTGATCTGCGTCACCGGCACGGCGATCGTGCTGTACGAGGAATTCCAGCGACTCGAACAGCAGGGCGCGCCCGAAATGGGCGGCATCGCACCGGAGGCGGTCGACACGGCGATCGCCAATGTGGTGGCGTCCGAAGCAGGCAAGCAGCCGACCACGCATCTCTACGTGCATATGCCGACCGAAGCGCTGCCGCGCACGACCGTCACCACCGATAGGCAAGCCTTCCATGTCGACGCCGCCGGTGCCATCGCCGTGCCCGAGGAGAATGCCTGGGCGGAATTCCTGCTGGCGCTGCATTATCGGCTCAACCTTCCGGCGATCTGGGGGATGACGCTGGTCGGGCTGTTCGGGGCCATGATAGTGGCGCTGGCAGTGTCCGGCATCATCGCCCATCCGCGCATCTTCCGCGACGCCTTCCGGCTGCGCGCGCGGCGCAACGACGAGGTATCCACGCTCGACTGGCACAACCGGCTGGCGGTGTGGACCCTGCCCTTCGCGCTGGCAATCGCCCTGACGGGATCGATGATCGGCCTGTTCTACATCTCGGGCTACAGCCTTGCGGCGACAGCCTATGACGGCGACACCGAAGCCGCGCTCGCCCCGGTGTTCGGCGCGGAACCTGCCGGGGACGACACCCCGGCACCGCTGCCGAAAGTGGCGCCGGCGCTGGAATATATGGCCCGCGAATATCCCCATATCCGCGTGTCCTATGCCATCCTCCACGATCCGGGAACGCGTGGACAGCATCTCCAGATCGTCGGCGTGCACGGGCAGCGCCTGATCTTCGGCGAATATTATGCCTTCGGCGCGGACGGGACGTTCAGGGGCACGGCCGGACTGTCCGACGGAACGACCGGCCAGCAATTCGCCGCGTCGATCTATAATCTCCATTTCGGCAATTACGGCGGGTTGCCGGTCAAGCTGGCCTATATCCTCTTCGGGATCGCGCTCAGTATCGTGGTGTCGACCGGAACCTTCATCTGGCTCAACAAGCAGGAGCGCAAGGGCAGCCCGCGTCCCGTCATCCGTGCAGGCTGGTGGGGCGTCACCATCGGCATGCCCGTGGCGATTGTCGCCACGCTGCTGGCGCGGCTGGGGGTTGGGAACGAGGCGCCCTTCGTCGCCATCTTCTGGCTCGTCGCCCTCGCGGCGGTGGCCATGGCCATCGTCCTGTCGCGGCGCCCGGGAGCGCGCGATGCGGACCCGGCGGTCCCGGAATTTGCGCCCTAGCGCAGCATCGGTATAGCGGCCCTCACCAAGTTTCAGGAGAGGACCGTAACACTATGACCCTTCGCGTGCCGCTTACCGCTGCCACCCTGCTCGCCTCCGTCTCGCTCGCCGCACAGGCGCAGGCCCGGCCGATGACGGCGGAAGACGTCGCCCGGCTCGAAGGCGTGGGTAGCATCGCCGTTTCGCCCGATGGCAGCCGGATCGCCTATACCACCGCCAGCCTGCCCGACGTGACCGACGGCGAGGAAAACGGCGCGACCGAAGAGCGGCTCAACCTCGCCTATGGTCCGAACAGCGCCCGCGCCTTCCTGCCCGAAGATATCGACGTTTCGAACGTGACCTTCTCGCCCGATGGCCGGATGGTCGGTTTCGTCTGGGCCGACGAAGACGAAAAGGCCGCGGTCTGGGGCATTCCAGTCGATGGCGGTGCGCAGCGCAAGCTGGCCGCGGTCGAAGGCGCTGCGGTGCGCAGCTACGCCTGGTCGCCCGATGGCGGCACGATCTGGATGCTCGCCGGTGCCGACGAGAACGAGGTGCGCGAGAAACAGTCGAAAGCCGGTTTCGATTCGATCGTTTACGAGGAAGAGGCGAAGCTCAACCGCCTGTTCTCGGCCCGGGCAGGCGATGAGGTCGATGCCAAGCCGAAAGCCGTCACCATCCCCGGCTATGTCAGCGCCTTCCGCGTCGCACCCGACGGCCGGCTTGGCGTTGTCGACAGCGCGCCAACGCCGCAGATCGACGATGAGTATACCTCCAAGCGCGCCCACATCCTCGATCTCGCCAGCGGCAAGGTGGTGCGCGTGGTCGAAACGCCGGGCAAGCTTGGCGATATCGAAGTCTCGCCCGACGGCAAGCAGCTTTCGATGATCGCGGGCGTCGACATGAACGATCCGGCGGATACGACGCTGCATCTCGTCGATATCGCCACCGGCGAATACCGCGCCCTGAATGCGGGCGCGCCCGAGGCGGCGATCGATGCCGAATGGCTACCCGACGGGCGGCTCGCGGCGGTGATCCACAAGGGCGCGCAGAGCGCGCTGCGGATCTACAATGCCGACGGCACGGTCGCGGCCGAACACGATGGCGGCGCCCTGATCCTCACCGCCGTCGAGGCGGGCGGCGGCACCATCGCGGTCGAAGCCAACAGTCCGCAGCACCCGACCGAACTGTTCGTCTGGTCGAACAACGCCTTCCAGCGCTGGACGACGCATAATCCATGGCTGTCGGAGATCGATTTCGGCAAGCAGCGGGCCTTCACCTATACCGCGCGCGACGGCCAGCAGGTCGAAGGCGTGCTGATCGAGCCCGTGGGCCGCATTCCGCGCGGCGGCGCACCGCTGATCCTGAACGTCCATGGCGGGCCGGAAGCGCATGACAGCAATGGCTGGCAGACCGCCTATTCCAAGCCCGGCCAGGTCGCGGCAGGGCAGGGCTATGCGGTATTCCTGCCGAACTATCGCGGTTCGACGGGGTACGGCACCGCCTTTTCCAAGCAGCATACGGGCAATTACACCGATCCCGAATTCACCGATCTGGTCGATGCCAAGCGCGCGCTGGTCGCGGAAGGCATTGCCGATGCGGATCGCACCGGGATCACCGGTGGATCCTATGGCGGCTATGCCACCGCGTGGAGTTCGACCTTCGCGAGCGAGGAATTCGCCGCGGGCGTGATGTTCGTGGGCATTTCGAACCAGATCAGCAAGTTCGGCACCACAGACATTCCCTACGAAATGTACAATGTCCATTCGGGCAAATGGCCGTGGGACGACTGGCAGGGCATGCTCGAAGTCTCGCCGATCTACCATGTCGACAAGGCGAACACGCCGCTGCTGATCATGCACGGCGCCGACGATACCCGCGTCGCGCCGAGCCAGAGCTATGAACTGTATCGCAGCATGAAGGTGCGCAAGCCCGATGTGCCGGTACGGCTGGTGCTCTATCCGGGCGAAGGGCATGGCAACCGCAAGGCGGCCGCGCGCTACGAATACAATCTGCGCATGATGCGCTGGTTCGACACCTATCTGAAGACCGGCGACCGCGACGCACCGCTTCCGCCAGCCCGCCCCGATCTGCCAGCGGGCACGACGGGAACCGCCAGCGAGGAATAGCTTCCCGACGGACAAAGGAGAGGGCCGCCCGGCGATTTGTCGGGCGGCCCTTTGTTCGTGTCGAGACTGTGCCTTACTGGCCGCCGCCGGCGATCCAGGCGTCGATCTTGGCCTCCAGCACCGGCAGCGGCATATCGCCGGTATCGAGCACCTGTTCGTGGAATTTGCGCACGTCGAACGCGTCGCCCAGTGCGGCAGTGGCTTTCGCGCGCAGTTCCTTGATCTTCAATTCGCCCGTCTTGTAGGCCAGCGCCTGCGCCGGCATCACGATGTAGCGCGCGGTTTCGCTTTCCGCGAAGTCGCGTGCCTGGCCGTTGGCCACCATATATTCGATGGCTTTCTCGCGGCTCCAGCCGAGCGCATGCATGCCCGTATCGACCACCAGCCGCACGGCCCGCAGCAGCTCCCCGCCCTGAAGCGCGTCGAGCCGGTGGATCGGATTGTCGTACAGGCCGAGTTCGTAGCCGAGGCTTTCGGCATAGAGCCCCCAGCCCTCGCTGAACGCGGTGAAGCCGCCGTAACGCATGAATTCGGGCAGCTCCTCGTTCTCGATGGCGAACATCGACTGAAAGTGATGGCCCGGATTGCCCTCGTGCATGTAGAGCGCGATCGAGGTGCCGAGCTTGCGCTCTGCGACATTGTAGCCGCTGAAATAGAATATGCCCGGACGCGATCCGTCTGCCTTGCCGGACATGTAGCTGGCGGCGAGATTGAATTTCTCGCGATAGGGTTCGTAGGGTTCGATGCGCAGCTCGGTCTTGGGCTGGCGCAGGAACAGCCGGTCCATCAGCGGATCGACCTGTTCGGCCACATCGTACCAGGCCGCCTGCAGATCGGCCTTGGTGGTGTAGGTTTCATCCGTGCGGCCGCCCGCCTCGGCCTTGGCTTCCTCGATCGCGGCATTGATGCGGGCGACTTCCGCCAGACCGGTTTCGTGGACCTGCTGGGCGGTCAGCGGCAGGGTGGTGTTGTCTTCGATCCGGTAGGCGTAATAGGCCTCGCCGCCCGGATTGTCGGTCGCCGCGATAGTCGTGCGCGCCTGCGCCAGATATTCGTCGGCGAGGTAATCGCGCAGCTTTTTATAGGCGGGCATCAGCGTGCCGGTCAGCACTTCGCGATGCTCCTGCGTCAGCCGGTCCCGTTCGGCCTGCGGAATGCTGTCGGGAAAATTCGCAACCGGCGCCCAATAGGGGCTTTCCTCGATCGGTGCATCCAGTTGCACCCCCAACTGTTCGATCATCAGCTCGACCGACATGCGCGGCAGGGTGATGCCCGCCGCAGCCCCGGCCTCGAAGCGGGCGATAGCCTGATCGACGACCTTCGCCATTTCGCGATGCCGGCTAAAATTGTTCTCGTAATCTTCGACCGTGTCATACGGCATCAGGGCACCGGGGGCGGAGAAGCGCGGGTAGAAGACATGCAACCCGCGGAAATGGTCGATCGGCAGCGCCAGCACGGTCGGCAGGACGTCGGCGGAGGTCATCGCCAATGTGCGCTGCTGGGTGTATTCGAAAACGTTGTAGGCGATCCGGTCGGTCTCGCTCAGGGCATCGCGGTCCACACCGGCGAGCTCGGCCAGATTGGCCTCGGCAGCCGCACGCTCGGCGGCATAGCTGGCGGGAGAAAAGTCGCCCAGCCTGTCCGCGTCCGAAAAGTCGTCGCGGAAGAAAGCGGAAATCGGGTTGCGGTCGAGCGCTTCGGCTTCGCTGCGTTCGAACAGCGCATGGAGCTTGGCCGTCTCGTGCTCGCCGGCGGACATGCCCGCGTGATGCCCGGAATGGTCCTGCGCGACAGCAGGCGTGGAAACCGTGGCGCAGGCGATGGCGATCGCCGATGCGAGGCGGGTGTAATTGCGGTTCATCGATGTGTCTCCCCTGAGATGCGGCGCGGAGGCTAGCGGTACTCGGCGTCGGCGCAAAGCCCCATCGATCAACGGTTTGCTAATGTCCGCGAACGGCGTTTTACGGCTCTTCGCCCAGGATGGCGGGCAGGCGCAGACCTTTCTCGCGGGCACAGTCCACCGCTTCGTCGTAGCCCGCATCGGCATGGCGCATGACGCCGGTGGCCGGATCGTTCCACAGCACGCGCTCCAGCCGCCGCGCCGCGTCCTCGGTGCCGTCCGCGACGATCACCATGCCGGCATGCTGGCTGAACCCCATGCCCACGCCGCCGCCATGATGCAGGCTGACCCAGGTGGCCCCGCTGGCGGTGTTGAGCAGCGCATTCAGCAGCGGCCAGTCACTGACCGCGTCGCTGCCATCTTTCATCGCCTCGGTCTCGCGATTGGGGCTGGCGACCGAACCGGAATCGAGGTGGTCGCGCCCGATCACGACCGGGGCCTTGAGTTCGCCGCTCGCGACCATCTCGTTGAACGCCATGCCCAGCCGGTGGCGGTCGCCCAGCCCCACCCAGCAGATGCGCGCGGGCAGGCCCTGAAAGGCAATCCGCTCGCGCGCCATGTCCAGCCAGTTGTGCAGGTGATGGTTGTCGGGCAGCAGCTCCTTCACCCTGGCGTCGGTCTTGTAGATATCCTCCGGGTCGCCCGACAGCGCGGCCCAGCGGAACGGGCCGATCCCGCGACAGAATAGCGGGCGGATATAGGCGGGCACGAAGCCGGGAAAGGCGAAGGCATTCTCCAGCCCCTCTTCCAGCGCGACCTGCCGGATATTGTTGCCGTAATCGAGCGTGGGCACGCCAGCGTCCCAGAAGGCGAGCATCGCCTCGACCTGCTTGCGCATCGAGGCGCGCGCGGCTGTCTCGACCGCCTTGGGATCGCTTTCGCGCTTCGCGCGCCATTCGCCCATGGTCCAGCCGAGGGGGAGGTAGCCATTGACCGGATCGTGCGCGCTGGTCTGGTCGGTGACGATATCGGGCCGCACGCCGCGCTTCACCAGTTCGGGAAAAATTTCTGCGGCATTGCCCAGCAGGCCGACCGATTTCGCTTCGCCCGCGGCGGTCCAGCGCTCGATCATCGCCAGCGCCTCGTCCACAGTCTGGGCTTTCTCGTCGAGATAGCGGGTGCGCAGGCGGAAATCGATCGACTCCGGATTGCATTCGACCGCCAGACAGCAGGCCCCCGCCATCACCGCGGCGAGCGGCTGCGCGCCGCCCATTCCGCCCAGCCCGCCGGTGAGGATCCACTTGCCCGTCAGATCGCCGCCATAATGCTTGCGGCCCGCCTCCACGAAGGTTTCGTAAGTGCCCTGCACGATGCCCTGCGTGCCGATATAGATCCACGATCCGGCGGTCATCTGGCCGTACATCATCAGGCCTTTTCTATCGAGCTCGCTGAAATGGTCCCAATTGGCCCAATGCGGCACCAGATTGGAATTGGCGATCAGCACGCGCGGCGCATCGGCATGGGTGCGGAACACGCCCACTGGCTTGCCCGACTGAACGAGCAGCGTCTCGTCGTCGGCGAGCGTCTTGAGGCTGGACAGGATCGCCTCGAAATCGCCCCAGCTGCGCGCCGCCCGGCCGATCCCGCCATAGACCACCAGTTCGTCGGGGTTTTCCGCCACCTCGCGGTCGAGATTGTTCTGGATCATCCGGAACGGCGCCTCGGTCTGCCAACTGCCGCAGGTGAGATCGGGCCCGGTCGGCGCCTTGATCTCGCGGGCGTTGCGGCGGTCGATACTCATGCAAGCTCTCCGAATGTGCTTTCGATACCCGCAAAGACTTCCGCCAGCGTATCGCGCAGGTCGGCGGCCTTGTCGGGCGAGAAGGCGAAGGGCGGTTCCTCCGCTTCGAGATAGGTGGATTGCGCGATTTCCATCTGGATCGCGTGGATGTTCCGGTCCGGCTCTCCGTAATGCCGCGTGGTCCAGCCGCCGCGGAACCGCCCGTTGACGACATAGCTATAGGGGCCGTTGGCGCAGGCCATGGCCACTTCGCGCTCGATGGCCGGGGCGCAGGTCGCGCCGTTATCGGTGCCGATATTGAGATCGGGCAGCCGACCTTCGAACAGGAAGGGCAGGCACGACTGGATCGAATGGCAATCGTACAGCACGGCGAACCCATGCTGGCCGCGCACCCGGTCGATCTCGGCACGCAGCGCCGCGTGATAGGGTGCATGGAAGGCTTTGCGCCGCCGCGCGATCTCCGCTTCGTCCGGCTCCTCCTGCCACAATGGATGGTTCTCGAAATCGACCATCGGCACGAGGCCGGTCGTATTCTGGCCGGGATAGAGGCTCGCTCCGTCCGGCGGGCGATTGGCGTCGATGACGTAGCGGTTGAACTCGGCGCGCACGATAGTCGCATCGGGCAGAAGCCCGTCGTAAAGCTGCGGAACGTGCCAGTCCGTATCGGCCAGCATCCCGCCCCGCGCGGTCAGGGTCGCCCGGATATCCTCCGGCACGAAAGTGCCCGAATGCGGCTGCGCCAGCACGATGGGCGAGCTGCCGGGTATGACGGTAACTGGGTTCATGGCGCAAACCCGGCAATAGTCTCTGCCGCAATGCCGTCTGCCAGCGGCGCAGAGCCGAGCAGTGTTGCCATGGCGTCGATGTCCGGTTCCATCAGCCGATCCTCGGTCAAAGCGGGCGAGGCCTGGCGAATTCGGCCGATGGCCTGCTGCAAAACGCCACTGGTCTCCAGCGGAGCGCGACATTCCACGCCCTGCGCGGCGGTCATGGCCTCGATGCCGAGAATGGCGGCAAGATTGGCGTTCATCTCCAGCAGACGGCGCGCGCCGTGGCAGGCCATCGACACGTGATCTTCCTGATTGGCCGAGGTCGGCGTACTGTCCACCACGCGCGGATTGGCCAGCGCCTTGTTCTCGCTCATCAGCGCGGCGCTGGTGACTTCCGCGATCATCAGGCCCGATTGCAGGCCCGGCGACGGGGCGAGGAAAGCCGGCAGGCCGAAACTGAGCGCCGGATCGACCAGCAGCGCGATCCGCCGCTGGGCGATGGCGCCTATTTCGGACACCGCAATGGCGATCCCGTCCGCCGCCATCCCGACCGGTTCGGCATGGAAGTTCCCACCCGACACGATCGACCCGTCGGACAGGACCAGCGGATTGTCGGTCGCGGCATTGGCCTCGATCCGCAGCACATCGCCCGCATGGGCAAGCTGGTCGAGACAGGCGCCGATCACCTGCGGCGCGCAGCGCAGGCAATAGGGGTCCTGCACGCGCAGATCGTCTTCGCGGTGGCTTTCGCGGATCTGCGACCCGTCCAGCAGATCGCGAATGGTCTGTGCCGACACGATCTGGCCGCGATGGCCGCGCAGGGTGTGAATTTCCTCGTGGAAGGGCGCGGTCGATCCCATCGCCGCGTCGAGCGAGAGGGCCGTCGTGACCAGCGAATTGATCGCCAGCCGCCAGCTGTCGAACAGCGCCGCCAGCGCCAGCCCGGTCGAAACCTGCGTGCCGTTGAGCAGCGCCAGCCCCTCCTTCGCTTCGAGCACCAGCGGTTCGAGCCCCGCACGCTGGAGCGCCTCGCCCGCAGCAATGCGCTCGCCCCTGTAGAATGCGTCACCCTCGCCGATCAGCGTGGCGGCGACATGGGCCAGCGGGGCCAGGTCGCCCGATGCCCCGACCGAGCCTTTCTCCGGCACGACGGGCGTAACGCCCGCCTCGACAAGCTGTTGCAGCCGCTCGACCACGACGGGCCGCACCCCCGAAGCTCCGCGCCCCAGCGAAAGGCATTTGAGCGCGATAATGAAACGCACGATTTCGGGCGCGAGCGGTTCGCCGAAACCGGCGCTGTGCGACAGCACCAGATTGCGCTGCAGAGTGCCGAGATCGGTGTTGCCGATCCGCACGCTGGCGAGCTTGCCGAAGCCGGTATTGACGCCGTAGATCGCCTCGCCCGATCCCACGGCTGCGGTCAGCCGGTCCGCCGAAGCCGCGACGTCTGCCATCGCCGCATTGTCGATCCGGAAGGGATCGGCGCAGCGATACAGCGCCTCCAGCTCCGCCAGGCCGAGCGTTCCGGGCGACAGATCATGCATCGTGATACGTTCCTGCGCCAATCCGGCCGCGCAGCAAATGCCCGCCGATCCAATAGCTGAGATAATCGGGATGGGGTGCGTCCCATATGGCAAGATCGGCGCGCTTGCCCGGTTCGATCGTGCCGTACTCGGCCTCGAGCCCCAGCGCCTTCGCGCCGTTGCGGGTCGCGCCAGCGAGCGCTTCTTCGGCGGTCATGCGGAACAGGGTGCAGCCCATGTTCATGGCGAGGCGCAGCGAGGAGAGCGGCGAACTTCCCGGATTGCAATCGGTCGCCAACGCCATCGCCACCCCCGCCTCGCGCAATGCATCCATCGGCGGCAGGCGCGTTTCGCGCAGGGCATAGAAGGCGCCGGGCAGAAGCACCGCCACCACGTCTTTTTCCGCCAGCAGTAGCGCATCTTCCGGGGCCAGCCATTCGAGGTGATCGGCCGAGAGGGCGTCGTATTCCGCCGCCAGCACGGCGCCCTTGAGGTCGCTCAACTGCTCGGCATGAAGCTTGACGCGAAGTTGCAGATCGAGCGCTTGATCGAACACCCGACGCATCTGTTCGGGCGTAAAACCGATGCCTTCACAGAACCCGTCAACCGCATCGACCAACCGTTCGGCAGCGGCAGCCTCGAGACCGGGGATCGCCACTTCGTCGATATAGCGATCGGCTTCGCCTTCGAATTCGGGCGGCAGGGCGTGGGCGGCCAGCCAACTGGTGCGGATGCGCACCGGCCGCTTCGCTTCGATGGCGCGGGCGACGCGGAGCATGCGCAGTTCGTGTTCGATGCTGAGGCCATAGCCCGACTTCACCTCGATCACGGCGACGCCATCGGCAATCAGATCGTCGACGCGGCGTAGCGCGCTGGCGAGCAGTTCCTCGTCCGACGCGTCGCGCGTGGCGGACACGGTCGATCGGATGCCGCCGCCCGCGCGGGCGATTTCCTCATAGCTGGCGCCTTCAAGCCGGAGCGCGAATTCGCGGCTGCGATCCCCGCCGAAAACCAGATGCGTATGGCAATCCACCAGCGCCGGCGTGACGAGCGCGCCGCCGAGATTGTGCTGCTCCACCCCGGTCCAGTCCTGCGGCAGTTCCGCCCTCGCGCCGACCCAAGCGATGCGCCCGTCGGCCACTGCAATCGCGGCATCCCGGACAAGCCCATAGGGCGCCCCGCCCGTCACCATCGTCGCAGCGCTGCAATGGGTGAAGACTCGACCTGCCATGCTCTTGCGCGTCTCCTCGCTCTGTGATTATGTATGCACATAATATAAGAAAGGCGCAACGGCCAATGGCTGGCATCATCTCGGCACGGCAGGTCCTCACGCCCTCGGGCTGGCTGGCCGATCATGCGATCCATGTCGACGATGGCGGGACGATTGCCGAGGTTTCGCCGCGCGGTTTCGATGCCGCTGCGGCAGTCGGCACCGCCCTGCCCGGTATGGCCAATGTCCACACCCACAGCTTCCAGCGCGCCATGGCCGGTCTGGCCGAAGCGCGCGGGCCGGAAGGGTCGGACGATTTCTGGACCTGGCGCAAGGTCATGTACCGCTTCCTCGATATCCTCGCGCCGCATCACATCGAAGCAATCGCCGCACAGGTTCAGCTCGAAATGGCAGAGGCAGGTTACACCGCGTCGGCCGAATTTCATTACCTGCATCACACTTTCGGCGGCGGAAAATTCGACGATCCGGCCGAAATGTCGAACGCCATCTTCGCCGCGAGCGAGGCCAGCGGCATCGGCCTTACCCATTTGCCGGTGCTCTATACCTATGGCGGGCTGGACAAGCGCCCGCTCGCGGGGGGGCAGTTGCGGTTCGGCAATTCGATCGACGAATTCGAGACGCTCCACGCAGCAATTGCCAGCAATATCCGTAACTTGCCCGCAGACTTCCGCCTCGGCGCCGCCCCGCATTCGCTCCGCGCCGTCGACCGCGAAGGGCTCGAAGCCTGCCTGGCGCTATGCCCGGACGGCCCGATCCACATCCACGCCGCCGAGCAGGTGAAAGAGGTCGAGGAGGTCGAAGCGCACCTTCGGGCACGCCCGGTGCGCTGGCTGCTCGACAACATGCCGGTCGACCACCGCTGGTGCCTGATCCACGCCACCCATCTCGAGATGGGAGAGGTGGCCGATCTCGCCTCTTCGCAAGCCGTCGCCGGCCTGTGCCCCACCACCGAAGCCAATCTCGGCGACGGGATATTCGCGGCTCGAGAGTATCTCTCCGCCGGGGGGCGCTTCGGCATCGGCTCGGATTCGAACATCCGCCTCTCGGTTGCGGAAGAACTGCGCATGCTCGAAGTTTCGCAGCGCCTGAAGCATCGCCAGCGCGCCGTGCTGACCGACAATGCCACCCGTTCGAACGGTCGCTATCTCTACGAACGCGCAGCCGAAGGCGGAGCGCAGGCGATCGGGCGCCAGGCGGGCGCGATCGCGCCGGGCCAGCTTGCAGACATTGTCGCCCTGCGCGACGATCTGCCGTTTCTCGACTGGCCGCAGCCCGACCAGCGGCTCGATGCGTGGATCTTCGGCGTGGAAGGCCCCGCCGTGAGCAATGTCTGGTCCGCCGGTCGCCACATCGTGCGAAACGGCGAGCATATCCGCGCTGCCGATATCCGCGCCCGCTTCGCCAGCACTATTCGCGAACTGGGCGCTGCGCTGTGAACGCCATCAGCCATAGCGGCATTCGCGAGGCGATCCGGGCACGCATCGTCGCGGGCGAATGGAAGCTGGGCGAACTCATTCCCGGCGAAGCGGATTTCGCCGAGGAGTATGGCTGCTCGCGCACCACGGTGAACCGCGCGCTGCAGGCACTGGCCGATGAAGGCATCGTCGAGCGCAAACGCAAGGGCGGCACGCGCGTTCGGCCATTGCCGCTACCGCCGGCGCAACTGCGCATTCCGCTGCTGCGCGAACAGGTCGAGGAAAGCGGCGCGGGATACCGTTGCGAGATCCGCGAGCGGAAGCTGGCATCGGTGCCGGCAGATCTGCGCGGGCGATTGAAGCTGGGACGCGGCGACCGCGCCGTCTATCTTGAAACCCTTCACCTTGCCGATGATCGCCCCTTCGCGTTCGAGACCCGCTGGGTGAACCTCGCCACGGTCCCCGAATTCGAGCATGCCGAGTTCGGCGACCTCAGCGCCAATGAATGGCTCGTCCGCAGGGTGCCATTCACGCGCGGCGAAGTCGCCATCTCGGCCAGTGCCGCCACCGCGGACGTCGCCGCGATCCTCGGTGCGACCGAAGGCGCCGCCCTGTTCACCATGGAGCGGACGACCTGGCTAGACGATCGCCCGGTCACGGCCATGACGCTGATATATGCGGCCGGCTACCGGCTCGAATTCACGATCTAGCGGTGGTGGCAAAGGGTGGCGCGGTGCGCCGATGCGTTCGCAAGGAGCGCCCAGCCGTGCGGCATGCCACGAATTCGGCAAAAACAGGGCGCATGGCGAGAGCCGGGTCGCAGGAATCGGCACGCACAGCCTATCCGAAGGAGATGCAAACATGAGCTTCGTTACCACGAAAGACGGCGTCGAGATCTTCTACAAGGACTGGGGCCCCAAGGATGCGCAGCCGATCATGTTCCACCATGGCTGGCCGCTGAGCGCCGACGACTGGGACGCGCAGCTGCTGTTCTTCCTGGCGGAGGGCTATCGCGTGATCGCTCACGACCGGCGGGGACATGGCCGCTCGAGCCAGGTCGATAGCGGTCACGATATCGAGCATTACGCCGCCGATGCCGCGGCCGTCGTCGAAGCACTCGACCTGCGCGGAGCCGTCCATATCGGCCATTCGACGGGCGGCGGCGAAGTCGCGCGCTATGTCGCGAAGCATGGCGAGCCGGCAGGCCGGGTGGCGAAGGCCGTGCTGGTCTCCGCAATCCCGCCCCTCATGCTGCAGACCGCCGACAATCCCGAGGGTACGCCGAAGGAGGTCTTCGACGGTTTCCGGTCCGCGCTGGCCGTGAACCGCGCGCAATTTTTCCGCGATGTCCCTTCCGGCCCGTTCTACGGCTTCAACCGCCCGAATGCGGAAGTCCATGAAGGGATGATCCAGAACTGGTGGCGACAGGGCATGATGGGCAGCGCCAAGGCACATTACGACGGCATCGCGGCGTTCTCCGAAACCGATCAGACCGAAGACCTCAAGGCGATCAGCGTGCCGACGCTGGTGATGCACGGCGATGACGATCAGGTGGTGCCCATCGGACCTTCCGCCCACAAGGCGATCAAGCTGCTTAGCAACGGCACGCTGAAGGTCTATTCCGGCTATTCGCACGGCATGTTGTCGGTCAATGCGGATGTGCTGAACGCCGATCTACTGGCCTTCGTCGCGAGCTGACGGCCGATCAAAGCTACCTTCAAACTTCCGGTTTCGGTGTGGGCTGGAGGTCGGCTCTGAAGGAGCGCAAACGCAAGCGGAGTGGGAGCGGCCAACCTGGATAAAATCGCCGAGTGAGGGTGGGCGTCGCCTAGTCCGTAAGAACACGCGAAATCGCGAGGCCTGCCGTCTCCGCGACTTCGAGCAGTCGATTACGGTCCAAGCCATTGCGAGCCTGAGCCGAGAGGCCCACCATGGTTGTACAAACGTAGTCCGCCAGTAGGTCGGCGCTTTCAGGGTGCCGCTGTGCGATATATTCGCGGATCGCTTCTTGCGCTGCCACGCTGTAGGCGCTGGCAGCCTGTCGCGCATCTGCGTCGTTGCTGCGAGTTCCCTCGAGCACAAGGCATCCGGTGGCATCGGGATCGGCCGCATACTGACGTGCCGCTTCCGTCAACAGATCGACAAGCGATGCCTCGACCAATCGGTCTGTGCGCAAGATGTCCTGAAGGGGAATGGCTCCCGTGCAGGCCCAGCGTTGGAGAACCTGGTCGTACAACCCGGCCTTGCTGCCGAAAGCCGCGTAGAAACTGGGTGCATTGATGCCTATCGCGCTGGTTACGTCGGCCACGCTGACCCCGTCATAACCGCGCGAATGAAAGAGGCCCTGGGCAGTCGCCACCGCCTCGCCAGGGTCGAAACTCCGCGGGCGGCCTCTTCGTCGGGATATATTTTTATCGCTCACTACAAAATCTCTTGAACGGTGTCGGTCGCCTATTATGTAGTGCGCCCTATATTAAACATCAAGGAAGGCAGTTGGCCATGTTTCAAGGTAAACGCGTACTCGTCCTCGGCGGTAGCCGAGGCATTGGAGCCGCGATCGTGCGGCGTTTGGCAAACGACGGAGCGAAAGTGATTTTCACCTACGCCGGTTCGCCGGAAGCCGCCAAGACGCTGGCGGACGACACGGGCACGACGGCGGTCCACACCGACAGCGCCGATCGCGACGCGGTTATAGACCGTGTACGGGAAAGCGGACCGCTGGATATCCTGGTCGTAAATGCCGGTTTCGCCATATTCGGCGATGCGCTGGAACAGGATCCGGACGAGGTCGACAGGATGCTCAGCGTCAATGTCCACGCACCCTACCACGCATCGGTGGAGGCAGCGCGCCAGATGCCGGAGGGCGGCCGGATCATCGTGATCGGATCGGTCAATGGCGACCGCATGCCGCTGCCGGGAATGGCGTCTTATGCGCTCAGCAAGTCCGCGCTGCAGGGCATGGCGCGCGGTCTGGCGCGCGATTTCGGGCCACGGGGGATCACGATCAATGTGGTTCAGCCTGGTCCGATCGATACCGACGCCAATCCCGAAGACGGGCCGATGCGCGATCTGATGCACAGTTTCTTGGCCATCAAGCGCCACGGCCGGCCCGAGGAAGTCGCCGGCATGGTCGCCTGGCTGGCCGGACCCGAAGCCGGCTTCGTGACCGGTGCCATGCACACGATCGATGGGGCCTTTGGAGCCTGACAACCGGCGGCGGCCATGGCGAAAATGCCTCGGCCGCCGCGTCCGGAGCTGCGATCCAGATGCGAAGTTGAGATAAATTTGGACGGAACGCTTGCGTTCCGTCCACTTGCACCCATATGCCGGCCCGTCTTTCAACAAAGGAACTGGACATGGCATATCCTGACGTTTTTCCGCCGCTTACCAATTTGCTCCGCAACAGCATCGGCGATCTTCTCGACCCTGCAGAAAGCTTCGCCGACATGTGCGCGAAGGACGTTGCGTTCGAAGCACCCTATGCTCCGGGCGGGGCCAACCAGCTTGTGGGGCGCGACACCGTGGCCGAATATATGCCCGTCGTCCCCGAGTATTTCGATATCGAAGAACTGGTCGAAACCGCGCAATATCGGGCTACCAATGGCGAAACGGTCATCCTCGAATTCCATGCCAAGAACGCCACGGGCGTAAAAACCGGGCTGTCCTACGATCAGCGCTACATCAATGTCATTCGCGTCCGTAACGGAAAGATCGCCGAATATCGCGACTACTGGAATCCTATCGTCGCCTTGACCGCTGCGGGCGGTGCGGACGCCTTGCCCGACAATGTCAAAGGCCCCGCGGCACGGACCTAGCAGACCCTCAATGCGGCGACGAGAGCGGTCACCTGGCGATCCAGTTCCGCCCTGCTGATCGGTCGGCCACGGATAATCATCCGCCAGTAGAGCGGCGACGGTATCAGATCGAGGGCCAGTTCTCGGTCAATCGAGGCGGACAACTCTCTGCGTTGGACCGCCCGGTCGAGAAGTCGTTCACCGTTTTCGCGTCGCACTTCCGCGATCTGGTCCACCACGCTTGTCAGCTCGCCCGCACAAAGGCGTTCGGCCAGAAGATCCGGCAGGACTCGCCGGATCAAAGGATGCCGAAACGCCCTACGATTGGCGGTGAGGAACGCGCCGATATCCGCCTCCAGCGATCCATGATCGGAAAAGTCCGATAGCGATATGCCAGCGGCATGGACTGCCCCGGCGGCAAACTCCCGCTTCGAAGGCCACCGCCTGTAGATGGCCGCCTTACCGGCTCCTGCGCGCGCGGCGACGCGCTCTAGGCTTATTCCGGCATAGCCATATTCGGCCCATTCCTCGAACAATGCGCGATGGAGGGATCTCGTCAGATCGCTCCGGATAACGGCGGCGCCACTCGGCTTACGACGAGATTTTTGGTCGGTACTCTTGCGTTCCATCCAACGCCCTCCATATCGCCCGGGTTACCTAATGGTCGGTCGCGAGTGAAGGCATGAGCAAGAAGAAAATGGAATTTCCAGGCCTGCAGTCCCTGCTTGTGTCCGCTCTGGGTGATGCGCTGGCTCCAACCGAGGGTGGCTTTCTGGATCTGATGTCCGACGATATCTCCTTCGAGTTTCCCTATGCACTGCCCGGCAGTGTCACCGAGCTGACAGGCAAGGTCGCGCTGGCGGACTATCTGCCGCGTGTCGGTGAGCTGATCACGGTCGAAACTTTGATATTGCTCCGCGCGATTGTGGCGCCCGACAAGAGGTCGGCTGTGCTGGAATTCGCAGCGAAAGCATATGCGAACGAGACCGGCGCGCGCTACGATCAGGACTACATATCGGTCATCGAGCTCCGCGACGGGCGGATCAGCCGCTATAGAGACTATTGGAACCCCCAGGTGCTGATCGCGGCGCTCGGTGATGCCGCAATCATACACGCCACACCAAAGAGCCAGCTCGCCGACCGGTAAAGGCGACCATACCCTCCGCATAAAGGACAATACTATCATGACCAAACGTAACGCTATCTTCCCCGCCGACCGGCACGCCCTTTACGAAGAGCACGGCTATTCTGCGGCGATCCGCTCGGGCGATCTGCTGTTCGTCTCCGGCCAGGTCGGCAGCCGCGAGAACGGCGAGCCGGAACCCGAGTTCGGGGCGCAGGTCGAACGCGCCTTCGCCAATCTAAAGGCGGTACTGGCGGCTGCCGGGTGCAGCCTCGACGATATCGTCGACATCACGACTTTCCACACCGATCCGGAAAACCAGTTCGATACGTTCATGGAGGTCAAGAACCGTCATTTCCCTGAAAAGCCCTATCCGAACTGGACCGCGATCGGCGTGAATTGGTTGGCGGGCTTCGACTTCGAGATTAAGGTGATCGCGCGCATTCCCGGATGACCGAACAAACGAGCGCCGGTGTAACGCGGCCGAACGGCGCTCCCGGTGCGATCGAGGCTGACCATCAGCTATCGACGTAAAACCCGCCGATATCACGATGGACGCTTCGATCGCAGCTTCGGCGCGGACATCCACCGCAAGACATGTGCGTCGGCACCGTTCTGCGGGTTGAGGGGATACCCCCAAGGCACACCGCCCACCGGCTCAATCGGTCGGGCAATCGGCAACCACATGCGCTTCGGACAGGCTTCCCAAGGCAATCCGCGCAATACTGAATTCTGCCGCGCCCACGCTGGTCATGCGAAAGGGCGAGGTGATGGCGTTCATTTCGGCGCCGGCAGCGCTGAAGCATTTGAGGGGAATGCCGACCACCCGCCACTCGCCCGACGAAAGATCGCCGAATTCGGCAATCGGAACCTCCTGGCCGCAACGCTCACCGCCGCAGCGCACCGACATACGCAATGGCTGCGTGAGAGCCGCATCGATCCGGACCGTGCTGAGCAGCAGCAGGTCGCCATTGGTTTCGCGGGTCAGATCCGTCGAATCGAATGCAGCAAGTTCGATGGCCGTACCTCTGTCGTTCGCGTCGATGGCAAAACTGCGCGCTCCCTCCTGTACACCGTAATCGGTGGCGGTAACACGGACGCGGCCCTCCAGCGCCTCTGCCGGAATCGTGGTTATTCGCAGACTGTCGCTACCATCGGCGTGCGATATGTTGAGCGACCATGAGGATGCGGGCGTGCCGCGTTCGAAAAACACGCGCCCGTCGCTACCGTCGTCATCGACACCGCTGTCTTCGGGAAGCGTGATCCAACCCCGAGGACCGTCGGCGTAGCGCAGGCCGTAGCCGAACGGGAACAGGGTCTTGCCGCCGTGCAGGGCCGTGGCCGGCCAGCTCGCCGGGAGCAGTCCCCGAAATTCATGGGTCGGCAAGCCGTCCGCGCCGGAGAAGAGCATATCGGCCACTCCGCCACCCTCCGATCCGGGCAGCCAGGCAGTGACGAAAGCATCGGCGGCGTTGAGCGCCTCGTTAATATAGAGCGGCCGACCGGTGATCATGACCGCGACCACAGGAATGCCCTGCTCTTTCAGACGCCGCATGGTGGCGATCGGGCCGCGCAGTTCAGGGCGCAATTGCAGCGTGACGATATCGCCTTGAAATTCGGCATAGGGCGTCTCGCCGAAGACGACGATGGCGGCATCGGGTCGCTCGGCAAACTGGCCGTCGATCGCCAGCTCCGCGCTGCCCCCGGTGGCAGCGGCGGCTTCTTCGATCCCGCGCCAGAGCGAAGTTGCGCCGGGGAACAGATCGTTGCCGAGCCCGGTGCCCTGCCAGCTAAGCGTCCACCCGCCCGACTGGCGTCCGATATCGTCGGCCGCATCGCCCGCAACCAGTATCCGTCCACCCGGTTTCAGCGGTAGCACGCCCGTATTCTTCAGGAGTACCATCGACTTGCGCACAGCCTCGCGCGCGACCGCGCGGTGGTCGGCTGAACCTAGCAGTTCATATTGGCCGGACAGTGCCCGCTCGGAAGGTTTGCCCATGTCGAACAGGCCAAGACGCAGTTTGACACGCAATACGCGCGCGACGGCATCGTCGAGCCGGTCCATCGCGATCGTGCCGTCACGCACCTGCGCCAGGGTAGTGTCATACAGGCTGCGCCAGCTATCGGGCGCCATGAACATGTCGATCCCCGCATCGACCGCGCGCGGACAGCTGGCATTGCTGCAGCCCGCAACCTGGCCATGTGCATTCCAGTCGGTCACGACCAGGCCGCCAAAATTCATCCGGTCCTTGAGCACGTCGGTCACCAGCCCGCGATGGCCCGCCAGCTTGACCCCGTTCCAGCTGGAGAAGCTGGTCATCACCGTAGCGACGCCGTTTTCCATCGCGGGGATATAGGGCGCACCGTGGATCAGCCGGAGTTCCAATTCCGAGATCGCTGCATCTCCCTGATCGCGCCCGTCGGTGGTCCCGCCATCGGCGAGATAGTGCTTGGTACTCGCCGCGACATGCGACCCGGCGAGGATCGGCGTTGTCGAGGCCGGACCCTGCAGCCCGCGAATCATTGCTCCGGCATAGGCGGCAACCAGCGCCGGGTCGGACGAATAGCCTTCGTATGCGCGGCCCCAGCGGTAATCCTGCGGCACAGCCACGGTGGGCGCAAAGGTCCATTCCTGCCCGGTTACGCGGATTTCCACCGCGGTCACCTGGCCGATGCGTTCGATCAGGGCGGGATCACGCGCCGCGCCCAGGCCGACATTGTGCGGGAATATCGTGGCGCCGACGATGTTGCTATGGCCATGCACGGCGTCGGTCCCCCAGATGATCGGGATCCTTGGTTCATTTGGCGGCACATCAATCGATGCTTCGTAAAGGGCATCGGCAAGTTCGAGCCATTTCTCGGCCGGAGCGAAATCGTCGCCTCCGGGGCCCGAATTACCGCCATTGAGCACGGAGCCGAGACGATAACGGCGCACGTCGTCGGGAGTGACGCTGGCAATGTCGGCCTGAATGATCTGGCCGACCTTTTGCTCCAGCGTCATCCGCGCAAGGATCGCTTGCACCCGCGTTTCGCTCTTTTCGGTCAAAACGATCGGAAAGGCCACTTCGGGCCATTGTTCGGGATGTACCTGCGCGGCGACCGGATAGTCCGGCCGCTGCGCTGTATCGGCCAGCGCGGGCAGTGCCGACGAGGCGAGTATGGCAACCGACGCCATTGTCGGAAGAAGCGTTTTCGCGATCATATACCCCATCCCATTCGACCGGTGCCGATTTATCTTCGGTCACAACAAACCTGACAACCTTGACATAAATACCGCGGAAATCGACGCTCCAGCAGTAAAATCACACCATTGTTTGACAACGTTGACAGAAATATGCAACCAGTAAAGTCGCGTCAGGGGCACCGCCTTCCGAGTCGGAGCGACAGGGGTCTCGCGCAACCATGAGAGGTCCGCACGGACGATGCGGTTTGGGAGGGTTACGAGAATGGACAGCGGGATTTTGCGCAATCGGTCAAAGTTGCTGATTGCCTCGTCGACACTGGCTTTAGGCATCGGTGCCGCACCGGCTTTCGCACAGGAAACGACCGACAACGGCCAGCAAGTCGGCTCCGCTGAGGGCGCGGAAGACAATGTCATCGTCGTTACCGGGTTTCGCGCATCGCTCGAAAACGCGCTGAACGCCAAGCGCGAATCTAACCTGATCATTGAATCGGTCACCGCCGAAGACATCGGCAAGTTCCCCGATCAAAACGTCGCTGAATCGCTGCAGCGGCTACCGGGCATCCAGATCGACCGCGAGAATGGCCAGGGCTCCAAGGTTCGCATCCGCGGCCTCGAGCAGAACGTCACGCTGCTCAATGGCGAACTCTTCGTCAGCGGGCTGGAAGTCTACAAGGTCGGCGAAGGCAATTACAACCGCAACGACAGCCTAGAGGGCGTGCCGTCCGAACTTATCGGCGGAATCGAAGTGTTCAAATCGCCCAATGCCTCGCTGCTCGAGGGCGGCCTCGGCGGGATCGTCAATCTCAAGACGCGCAACCCGCTCGACCTGAAGGACGGGCTGACGCTGGCGGGCAACGCCAAGATGAGCAAGGGCAGCGAGATTGCAGGCTGGGAGCCTGCGGGCGCCGCGGTGCTGGGCTATAATTTCAACGACCGCCTCGGCGTGATTGCCTCGTTCAGCTACGAAAAGACCAACAACCACGTCAACGTGCTGGGCGGCGACAATCGCGGCAACTGGGCCTTCAGCGAAGGACGCCGCGACACTGCGACTGTGCCGACCGATTATTACGCGCCCGAATACCGCTACATCACCGACCGCGACCAATATCGCCGGCGCTGGGGTGCCTCGCTGGGTATCACTTACCGTCCGACCGACACGCTCGAGGTCAGCGCGCAGTATTTCCATTCGGACCTCAAGATCGATACGCGCGAAGCGTCCGTGAAATTTCCGTTCGGCCAAGGCGAATCGCAGGGCCTGGTCGGAGATTACTCAATCAACGAAAATGGCGTCCTGACACAGGGAACGGTGCGCGCCCAGTCGGCGGAAGCGATTTCCTTCGTCGACGTGTCGAACATCAAATCGGACAACCTCCAGTTCGGGCTGGAATGGGACAACGACACCAATTTCCGCGCCTCGGTGATGGCGAACTATGCCACATCGAGCATGGAGCGCGAAGTCGCCAACAACGACGTTCGCTACACCGCCTATAGCGTACGGGGACCGGGCACCTCCGGGTCGCAGCCCGGCTTTGTTCCCAACTCGGACGCCCCGCCGACATTCGACTTCACCTATACCAATGGCGAGTTCCCGAGCTTCGGCCTGGCTCCGAACAGTCCACAGGATCTATTCAACAACCCCGATTACGGTTTTTTCAAGTCGCACTGGGCGTTCGGCGACCGGTCGGACATCGACGGACATTCGATCCGCGCCGATTTCGCCTATGACGTCGACGACAATTACGAAAACACGATCACGCTAAGCGCGGGTTTTCGCTACGGCCAGCGCACGGTCGATTTCACCTCGGGCCGCTATCTCGCCGACTACAGCGGGAAGGGCGAACTCGATGCGACTGCGATCCCCGAATCCGAACGCGTGGACGGCTTTTCATACAACTGGACGCCTTTTGGCTTTTTCCAGGACGGCGCGATCGGTTACAAGATCTGCGACTTGCCGGAAGCGAACAAGCCCGCCGCATTCGCGGGTTGCAGCCGCTTCGGCAACTCCCCTGCGCTGATCACGCCCTATGAAACCTTCTTGAGCAATCCTTCGCGCGTCGAAGCGATCGCCAATTTTGCCGGGGGCGGCCGCGTCCAGGGCGATACGGTGCTGGTCGCCGACCGCTCGCAGATGACCGATGCGCTTGCATGGATCCAGGCACTCTATCCCGACACGCCTTTCGCTTTCTTCGAGGACCCGCTGCAAACCTACCGCGTGAAGGAGGAAACCAAGTCCGGCTACATCATGGCGGATATGGGCGGCGAGGACGATCCCTATCACGTCAATATCGGGCTGCGGATCGTCAACACCGACCTGACCGTCGATCAGAACCAGCCGTCCAATGCCGATCCCAGCTATTGGGGGACCGACAGCTGGAACGGTGTTCTGCGCGATTTCACCACCAATACGATCATGCGCAGCTATACCGACTTTCTGCCCAGCGCGAATGCAGTGTTCGACGTCAACGATGGCACCAAGGTGCGCTTCTCCGCCGCTCGGGTTGTCGCGCGTCAGCCGCTGGTATCGCTGGGTCAGGGCTTCTCGACCAATTTCACCCGCGATGCGGCAGACGATCTGTTCAAGTTCACCAGCGGCGCGCGCGGAAATGCCGAGCTCGATCCGTTCCGCGCCTACCAGTTCGATCTCGGCATCGAGCATTACTTCGGTGACCAGGGGCTGCTTTCGGCGGGACTGTTCTGGAAGGAAGTGGACAGCTTCATCGTCAATGAGACGGTGACGGTCTTCGTCAACGATCAGGCCGGCGGTCGGCTGGGTCCGGTATCGCAACCCGCCAACGGGTCGGGCGGCCGTGTCAAGGGCTTCGAGCTCGCCACGCAATATGCCTTCGACTTCGGCCTCGGCTTCACCGCAAACTACACGTTTTCGGATACCGAGACCGACTTCAGCACCGACTTCACCGACAATCTGCCGCTGCCGGGCGTATCGAAGCATTCGGCTAACGGGCAGGTCTATTTCGAACGCCACGGCTTCGCCGCGCGCGCGAGCTATAGCTGGCGGTCGAAGCAGTATCTCGGCAATTTCGGTTTCGCCGACGGGTCGGTCACGCGGACGCTGGGGATCTACGAGAAGGCCTATGGCCAACTTGACGGGCAGGTCAGCTACCAACTCACCGACAATTTCGAGATTTTCGCCGAGGCGATCAATATAACCAAGGCCGATACCAGCGTGTATTTGCAGTTCCCCGAGCTGCCCTTCCGCTTCGAATCCGGTTCGCGGCGAATTTACGGCGGGGTCAAGTTCACCTTCTGATTTTCGTGTTCCTCACCGTAAATGGATGGCGGCCCTTGCATGCAAAGGCCGCCACCGCTTTTTCGGATATGGTGACAGGAGGGGTTCAGCATTACGCAGCATCGGAATATGGGCAGTAGGGCTCAGCCGCTGCGTTCGATCTGCATCGTCGGCGGAGGCACCGCGGGCTGGTCCGCCGCGGCCTTGCTGTCGCGTGTGCTGCAGAACAGCGGGTGCCGCATCACGCTGGTCGAATCCTCCGCGATCCCGACAGTCGGCGTGGGCGAGGCAACGATCCCGCCAATCTTCGATTTCCTGCGCAATATCGGTGCCGACGAACTGGAATTCATCCGTCGCTGCCAGGCCACCTTCAAGCTGGGCATCCAGTTCCGCGACTGGCTGCACCGTGGTCATAGCTATTGGCATCCCTTCGGCAATCTCGGGGTGACGATCAACCAGCGCCCCTTTCATCACTACTATTGCAAGAACCGCGCCGAAGGACATGGCGAAACGCTTGCCGACCTTTGTCCTTCGGTCGCGCTGGCGGAAGACTGCAAGTTCGCCTTCCCCTCGCTTGACGGCAACTGGCCAGGCGGCGCGATCGCTTATGCGCTGCATTTCGATGCCGGGCTGGTGGCCGCTTTCCTGCGCCAACATGCCGAGGCGGCTGGTGTCGAGCGGCTCGACCGGCGAATTGTGCGCGCCGAGCGCTCGGACAAAGGCATCGATGCGGTGCACTTCGACAATGGCGAAAGTCTGTCGGCCGATTTCTACATCGATTGTTCGGGCTTTCGCGGGCTGCTGATCGAAGAGACACTAGGGGCAGGCTTCGAAGATTGGCGCCATTGGCTTCCCTGCGACAGCGCCATTGCCGCTCCAACCGCTGCGCAGGTGCACCGCGCACCGTATACCGTCGCCAGCGCGGGCGCGGCCGGCTGGCAATGGCGCATCCCGCTGCAGCATCGCACAGGCAACGGGCTCGTCTATACCAGCGAGTTCATTTCCGATACCGATGCGCATAAGGAACTGCTCGGGGCGCTAGAGGGCGAGCCGTTGGGCGATCCGCGCCTGCTGCGCTTCACCGCCGGACTGCGCAGGCGTGCCTGGGTCGGCAATTGCCTCGCGATCGGCCTATCCGCTGGCTTTCTCGAACCGCTGGAATCGACCAGCATCCATCTGATCCATACCGGCCTCAACCGGCTTCTCGACCTGTTTCCAGATCGCAATTTCGACCCCGCGCTAATCGCTGCCTATAACGGCGACGTACACCGGGAATATGCGCATATCCGTGACTTCCTGTTGTTGCACTACGCGCCCAACCGGCGCATGGGCGAACCGTTCTGGGATTACATGCGCAATCTCGAACTGCCCGATACGTTGACCGAGAAGATCGAACTGTTCACCCGCACCGGGCGGATCATGTCCAAACGACGCGAACTGTTCGCAGATATCAGCTGGTTCTATGTCATGCATGGGATGGGGCTGCAGCCCGCCACAACCGATCCGCTGGTGGATCTCGCTGCTTTTGGCGAGGTACGCAAGATAATCGGCCAGTTGAGCGCAACGATGCGGGCGTTCCGCGCTGCCGCCCCCACGCACGATGCGATACTCGATCGGCTGCTCGACCCCGCCGAGACGCGCCGACCCAACTTCGGCAATGGCGGCGGCTGGTCCGGTCGTTGAACCCGCGTTCGGTCAGACGGGCGGCGGCGCGACCGTAAGCCGTTCGATGAGGCTGTGCGTGTGGACCACCGTGGGACCGGGGTCCTCACCAGCCAGTTCGCGGAGCAACATGTCCGCGGCAGTACACGCCATTTCGACCACCGGCTGGCGCACCGTAGTAAGTCGCGGCCAGACCACGCGCGCGATTTCGGAATCGTCGAAGCCGACCACGCTGAGATCGGCAGGCACGTCGAAACCCAGTTCGCGTGCGGCCGAGATGGCCCCCACCGCCATATCGTCATTCTGCGCGAGGATCGCGGTCGGACGCAATTTGCGCGAGAGGATCCGCTTGGTCGCTTCGTAACCGGACTCGAAGCTGAAATCGCCGGTCTCGACCAGCTCGGGCATGTATTCGATATTCGCATCGTCGAAAGCGGCGCGGTAGGCCGTAAGCCGCTGCGCGCTGACCGGGTGGTCGGGATCGCCCTTGATAATCGCGATACGCTTGTGACCGTAGCCGATGACATGTTCGGCGATCTCGCGACCGGCGGCGATATCGTCCATGGTTGTCGCCAGGCCCACGCCCAGGTGCGATTTCGGCGTAATCCGGGCAAAAGGGATGCGGGCCTGCGCGAGCCCGTCAAGCACAACGGCATGATCTGCTGCGGGAGGGGCAAGGATGGCACCGTCGAGTGCCGCCGAGCGGATGGTCGACACAACGTCGCCTGGGTGATCGCTGACCGATTCCACCGGCAACACGATCAGCCGGTAACGTTCGCCATGCAGCCGTTCCAGTACACCGCGCTGCAGTTCCACGACATAGCTGGGACTGGGTTTTTCATAGATCAGGCCGATGAGATAGGACTGTCGGCGCACCAGCCCCTGCGCCATGACATTGGGGTGATAGTTCAGCTCTTCCGCTGCGCGCAGAACCTTTTTACGCAGAGCAGGAGTGATATGCGGTTCATTGTTGAACACGCGTGAAACGCTTTTGGGCGAAACCGCCGCCAGCTTGGCGACGTCAACAATCGTCGAACGCTTCTTTCCGCGGGTCACCGGCAATTTCGTGACGCAATTGTCTTACGCTGTCAATATGCTGCAGGGCGCCGGAGCGAGCGCTGACGCATCATGTGGGGTACCATAAAACCGCGCGTGGTCCCGGACAATCTCCACCGGCCGTACAACCGATATCGCTTTACCTGATTTGGCCGACCCGCGTTGAAATCCAAGCCAACCCCGAATGTCGTCCTCAATGGTCAGAACGCGAACCAAGCTCGTAACAAGGACCAAGGGCACGGAACGGTATTCGAGTTCGTACCACTCATTAATAGTTCCTAACAGCGCCACTTAAGTAAAATCCCTGAATGCCCCGGATCGCCAAGAATGACGCATAACTGTTAGAAACCCGTCGTAAACTTAATGCTTTATTGATCAAGCGTGTCGAATTGTCGCAATCCTACCACTGTTCGTCGTTTCGCCACCCAAGTCGGCAGCCTAGCGATTCCCAAGGATTCTGCGGATTCGCGGAGATATTTTCCGTCTATGCACACTGTCCCGCCGCCAGAATGTGCTTGAGAACTCTACGCGAACTGTAATATTTCGTTTCTAGCAAACAAACATCGCGGTCGCCTCCCGATACTTGGCTGCGCTTAATCATTGTCGCAATTCGCGCGTGGAATCGAGTAATCGCGATTCTTACGAAGGATGAGGTATGTCAAAAGGAAAGCAGGCTCTCAAAGATCCTGTCAGTTTTGCCATTGCAGCGTCTATTTTTGTTCTGTGGCCTCTCCCGGTCGAGGCGCAGGCATCGGCGGACGGCGTTCAGCACGGCGCGGCGAGCGACGAGCGAATTGGCTCGAGAGCGCTTCATACCTGCCCCGTCGCAAATTCTTTGCGGGTTGCAGAAGGCCAATCGGTGGAACGGTTCGCCGCGCTGAACAGCTGTGTCGACAGGGTGGTGAGCAATGCTCTTGTCACACCTCCGGCCGCCAAACCGGTCGTCATTCCCGGCACTGCTGAAAACGCGGTTACTGCGCGGCCTTCGCGCAAGAATGCACCCAAAGCGCAAGAGATACAGGCCGAACCCGTTCCCAACGCACCGATCCGCATCGCGCCGGAGCGCGACGAAGAGCCTTCCGGACGGCTTTCCTCTGCGCTCGAACAACTTGCAGTTCCCGGACTTGCAATGGCCGACGGCTGGCTGACCGCGCGCGCGCCACGCTCGTACCGGACCCGATACGACAACCAGATCGCCAGCGCGGCGCAACGCCATGCGATCGATCCGCTCTTGCTGCACGCGATTATCCGTCAGGAATCGAACTATCGTAGCAATGCGCGCAGCCATGCCGGGGCGATCGGTCTGATGCAGATTATGCCGGGCACAGGCGCACGCTTTGGAACGGCGACTACGCAGCTCTACGATCCGGTCAGCAATGTCGACACCGGCGCACGGCTGTTGCGGACCCTCAACGCGCGCTATCGCGGCAACCTTGATCTGATGCTGGCCGCCTACAATGCCGGCGAGGGCGCGGTTGCCCGCTACGGCAATCGTATCCCGCCCTTTCGCGAAACACAGGACTATGTTCGTAAGGTGAAGCTGCACTATTCGCGCCTCGCCGCCGAGAACGGATTGGCGGGTCTGCCGCTGTGATTGCACTGCGCAGGCTTGCGACCGGCCTTCCGATACCGACTCGAGCAGCCGATGCGCTGCTGGTGTCGATGCTCGTTCTGGTGGTCGCGCTCCTTATCCTGCCGATGCCCCCGGCGGCACTCGATCTGCTGATCGGTGTCAACATAGCCATCGGCATTCTCCTGATTCTGAGCGCACTCTACGTCGTAAAGCCGCTCGATTTCAGCACTTTCCCGACCGTCCTGCTGCTAGCAACCCTGTTTCGGTTGGCGCTCAGCATCGCCACGACGCGGCTGATCCTGACCGAGGCGGAAGGGGGCCAGATTATCGAGCGTTTCGGGCGGATGGTCTCGGGAGGCAATCTCGTAGTCGGGTTGGTCGTCTTCATTATCATCACCCTGGTGCAGTTCATTGTCGTATCGAAAGGCGCCGAGCGCGTCGCCGAAGTGGCGGCGCGCTTCAGTCTCGATGCGATGCCAGGCAAACAGCTTTCAATCGACAGCGATCTGCGTTCAGGCATCCTGTCCAAGGACGAGGCCCGCGCCAAACGGCATGAGCTCGAACAGGAAAGCAAGTTTCACGGCAGCCTCGATGGAGCGATGAAGTTCGTCAAAGGCGATGCGATTGCAGGTCTGGTGATCGTCATCGTCAACCTGTTGGGCGGATTGGCGGTCGGGATGCTCTACCATGACATGGACATGGCGACAGCGGTCACGACATTCTCGATCTTGACCATCGGTGACGGCCTTGCTGCGCAAATCCCGGCATTGTTCGCAGCGATGGCCGCAGGGTTCCTCGTGACCCGCACGACCGATGAGACTTCCGAGCGCGACCTTGGGCCTGCCATCGCCAAACAGGTCGCGGGCAAGCCGCACGTGCTGTTCATCGCGGCCGGTATGTGCCTGCTCATGGCACTGATTCCCGGCTTCCCGGCGTTGACCTTCCTTGCCATCGCGACCGCAATGGCGGTGGGCGGCGCTTTCCTTGTTCCGTCGATCAAGGAGCGCGCGCTGGCCTTTGCCGGCATCGAGCCGGCCTGCGAGGACGCCGATGGAGTGTTCGATATCGAACAGCCCAGGCTTGAAGCCGCGATGCCGCTGGTTATCAATCTGAGACTTGCAGCCGATGTCGACCCCGCGCGCTTTGGCCGACTGTCCGACGCGGTGCGCGAGGAATGTCGCGCCATCGTTGAGGAGTACGGCCTGCGGCTTCCCAATGCCCGAATCGTCCGGTTGGCTGCCGAACCGGGGCAGAACGAAGGCTGGAGCATCGATGCCCACGGTGCGCCCTTGAGCGGAGGTCCGCTACCGGTCGACCAGACGGTGGACGAAGCCGAACATGTGCGCCCGATTGGTCGTGAACTCCGCCGCCATCTGCCGGTGTTCCTCGGCCTTCAGGAAGCGACCGACCTGCTCAACTGGCTGGGCGAGGATTATCCCGAAGTGGTCAAGGAAGCGGTGCGCAACCTGCCGACCGCCGTCATCGCCGAAGTGCTGCGCATGCTACTCGATGAAGGGGTTTCGCTGCGCAACCACTTGGGCGTGGTCCAGGCGCTGGCAAACGCCGGCCAGCAGAACCGCGATCCGGGCGCGCTGCTCCAGGCGGTCAGGCCCGCGATCCGGCGCCAGATCGTCGCTCCGCTGGTCAAGGACGGACGCCTCGCAGTGATGATGATCGGCAGCGAAGCGGAAAACTCAATTCGCCAGACACTGACCGAGGTCGAGGGAACACCCCGACTGGCCATAACCCCGGTCGAAATGCGCAACCTGATCGACATGATTGAGCGCGAGATGGCGAATTGCGGCGCAGCCACGTTGCTGACCGCGCGCGATCTGCGGCGGCCGCTGCGGCTGCTGCTGGCGGCGGACCTGCCCGATCTGCCCGTGCTCTCGTTCAACGAACTCGTTCCGACCATCCCGCTCGACGTAGCGGCGGAACTGCGGTGGGCGCCGTCTTTGCAGGAAGAGAAAACGGGGATGATCTCTGCATGAAAATTCGATTGCGTAACTTTAGCGGCGTAGCCGCGACCCTTGCTATTCTTCTGATTGCAGCAACCGGAGCGCCGCACAGCTCTCGAGCCGCCGACGTGCCTTCCTCCGATGCTTCGGTGAACATCACCGCTCGCGGCACCGCGCTGCCCGATTTCCTCGAGAGGCTCTTCTCCGAAGGCGGTTTTCGGGTGCAGGTCAGCAACTCGTTGCGCGGACAGCAGGTCAATGGCCAATTCCGCGGGACGGTCTCCGAAGTGTGGCAGCAGGTCAGCACCGCCTTCAACCTGGTGGGCTACTACGACCGTTCGGTCATCCGGTTCTATTCCGCGCGCGACATCTCGACCCGGCGCTTCGACGGCATCAACGCTGCGGCAGTCGCGGGCGAAGCACGGCGATTGGGAATGCTCGACCGCAACAATTCGATCTCCGCCAGTGGCGGCGGGATCAGCGCGACCGGCGTTCCGGCCTTCCTTCAGCAGGTCGCCGACATCGCCGGGCGCAATCGCGCTCCGTTCGCCGATGGTTCGGAGGACGGCGTGATTTCGCCGATCGACCCCAACTCGCGCCAAGGCACCAGCATGGCCGTGGTGCAATCCGAAATCCTGCGTCGTGCGAGTGTCCGCGAGCCGTACGAGGTACGTATCTTTTTTCTCCGCTATGCCTCGGCCAACGACACTTTCATCCGTGTCGGCGACACCCAGTCGCGCGTGCCCGGGATTGCCAGTATCCTGAGCGGGATCATGGGCGATGGTCAGTTGCCGCAGACGGTGCGCACCAGCGGCGATATCGTCGACCGCTTCCGCGGCGGCTTGCGCCCGACGCTCGATCTGCTCGGTGACGATGGCATTGCTCTGGTTCCCACCGACCCGGAGCGTGATCTCCGCGAGGAGCGCGTCGTTTCGGAAATCCCGCGCGGGGTCAACGGCCCCCGGATTGAGGTCGACGACACCCAGAACGCGCTGATCGTACGCGACCGACCCGAATCTATGGAGGTCTATGAAGGGATCATCACCGCGCTCGACCAGCCGCCGCAAATGGTGGAGATCGAAGCCGCGATTATCGACCTCAATGTCGATCGGCTCGAAGATCTCGGGATTGATTTCGACATTTCGGTCGACGGGCTCGACTTGCTCTTCGGCGGTCAATCGTCGGCTCCGGTGCCCGATTTCTCCGATCCCAACATCGCGGGGAGTTACGTGACGGGATCGGGCAACACCTTCATCGCGCGTCTTACCGCGCTAGAGCGCAATGGCGCGGTCAGCGTCGTCTCGCGCCCCCAGCTCATCACCCTCGACAACCGCGCTGCACTGTTCGACAGCATGCAGGAAATCTATGTCGAGATCGAAGGCACTATCAGCCGGCTCGAGCGGATCAATATCGGCACAATGCTGCGCGTGACACCGGCCATAGTCTATCAAGACGGCCTGCCCAGCGTGCGCCTCAGGATCGATATCGAGGACGGCTCGCCCACCACCCTATCGGTCGACGGCCTGCCCGTTCTGCGCCGCTCGCGGGTCGCCAGCCAGGCGGTGATCAACCAAGGCGAAAGCCTGTTGATCGGCGGCATCACGATCGATTCCGACTTCGAATATCGCAGCAAGGTTCCGATCCTCGGCGACATTCCCCTGCTCGGCCAGATCTTCCGCAAGCGCCGCGAAGGGTCGACGCGGGTCGAGCGCCTGTTCCTGCTCACACCGCGAATTGTCGGACAGGGCGAAGCCGGCACGGCGATTGCCCGGCGCGATCCGATCCCGCTTGAGCAATTGCAACAACTGGGCGGAGACGAAGACGAGATCGAGCAGCGCCGCAAGGCCCGGCTCGAACGCGGACGGGAGCAAGCTCGACCGTGAACAACCCCGTGCCCATCCTCGATCGCACCAACGACTTCGTCCTGCGTGTGTTTGGAGGACGGCTCAACGGTGCACAGTTCACGCTTCCGCCCGGGCGTCTGCTGACACTGGGCCATGGGCTCGACAACGATATCGTCCTGCGCGGCACGAACACGCGCGGCTGCCGGATCGAACTGCAGACCGAGGATGGACGCCTACGTATCAGCCTGAAGGCAGGCGAAGCGCACCTTCTGGGCCAGGCTCTACAACCCGATCAGCCGCTCCTCCTGCCCGCCTTCGTCCCGCTGGCGCTGGGCGAATATCGCTTTGCAGTGGGAGAGGATGGGCATGCTCGCTGGGATGAAGCCGAAGAGCTTGCCGGGCAGCTGGTTCCGTTCCACGCGAGCCCCCCGCCGGTTCAAAGCGAGCGCATGGCTCCGGTCGAGCAGGCGCGCAGCCGCGCCTATTCGCTGAGCCGCTACATTCCCGGATGGGCCAAGCACCCCGCCGCCATGCTGCTTCCGGCGCTTCTCCTTGCCTTCTTCCTCGCGCTGGGGCCGATCCGTGACTATACGACGCGCGGCCTTCAAGGGCCCGAAAGCGCGAAGGCAAGCCTTGCTGCCGCCGGCTTTATCGGTGTGACCGTCGCTCCTGATCCGACCGGTGAGTTTCTGGTTTTCAGCGGCGCAGTGGCCGACGATATCCGCTTGGCCGAACTGCGCAAACTGGTCGCGGACAAATTTCCGCAGGCGCGGCTCGATGTCGACACAAACGAGGCGCTGGCGCGCGCAGTCACCGATATTCTCGCCGCCGAGGGCATCGACGCCGAGGCGCGTGCCAAGGGACTCGGCGCTGTGGCGATAGAATCCGAGTATCTTCCCGTCGACCGCCAGGTCGAGCTCGAAGACAGGCTCAAGTCCGATTTGCCTGCCCTGCGCCGCGTGCGGTTCGAACTGACGCACACGCGCGGCCCCAACGACCTCGCCTATTTCTTCAATTCGGAACGTTATGGTCTGGCCACCTATGTCAACGGCAATCCCGGCTATCTCGTGACCGCCGACGGCTCGCACTGGTTCGAAGGCGCGGTGCTGCCCACAGGCCATGAAATTCTCTCGATCCGTAACGGCAATATCTCGCTCAGACGCAACAACCAGATCGAACGGCTGCTGGTCGATCCCGGAGCCGCATCGCAGGTCGAAAGCGCCCCGGAAACCACGTCAACGCAAGGCGAAAACTCCGCTGCGCGCGCGCCTACGCAACCCGCAACCACTCCCATAGTCAACCAAGGAGACAGGACATGACCGACGTCAACACCCAGCTCGGCAATCTCGCTGCCGCACCGGCGACCGGACAGACGCGCCGGGCCACTTCGAACTGGTTCGAAGCCTTTGCCTCGGCCTGGGGCAGCGCGCTCGACAACCAGGCGAGCAAGATCGAAGCGCGTGCTGATCAGCTGACCGAAGGTTCGGATACGCCATCGCAGATTACGATGCTGACCGCCGACAGCATGCGCATGAGCTTCATGTCGCAAAGCTCGCACACCTCGCTCGATAGCGTATCCAAGGCGCTCGAGACCATGGCACGGAAGAACTGATATGGCTGACCCCCTCACTGCAATCGCGGCAGCCAGTGCGGCGGCATCCGGCGGTGGCGGCGCAGCGACCGCGCGTCCCATCGAACTCGGTGCCCCTGGCGGCGGTGCGGCTGGAGGCCTCCAGCCGCAGCCCGTGGCTCAGGCCCGCTTCGATGCCGCGCTTCAGGCTGCGGGACACGCCGCCCCGTTGACCGGCACCGGAGAGGTCTCGAAAGTGATGAACGGTTTGTTCGACACGCTCGACAGCGTCGACGCGCAGGCCAAATCGGTCGCCGATTATGCCCGCTCTGCGGAGGCGAGCGATGGCCAGCTGACCCCAGGAGAAATCGTCAACCTCACGATGCGCTGTCAGGAATTCATGTTCCAGTGTCAGCTCACCAGCAACATCGCCAATCGCAGCGCGGATGGCGTTCAACAGCTGTTCCGGCAGCAGGGATAAATCCCATGACCAAGCGCCTCTGTTCTCTCTTCCCGCTCGCCGCAGCGCTCGCTCTTGCAGCTTGCGGCGAGCAAGAGTTGCATCGCGAACTCAACGAGGAGCAGGCGAACGCCATTGTCGCCGCGCTTGCCGAAAACGGGATCGACGCCAACAAGAGCGGCGGGGACGAAGGCACCTGGACCGTGGGCGTTGCCGATGGAGACTTTGCCGAATCGGTGTCGATCCTGCGCGAACAGGGCTTGCCGGGAGAGAACTTCGTCTCGCTGGGCGAGGTGTTCGAGAAGGAAGGCTTCACCTCCTCCCCGCTCGAGGAACGTGCTCGGCTGATCTTCGGACTCTCGCAGGAGCTTTCGCAAACCGTCTCGGCGATTGACGGCGTCGTGCAGGCGCGGGTCCACCTGACCTTGCCCGAGCCCGATCCGCTGTCGAACGAGGCCCCGCCCTCTTCGGCATCGGTCTTCGTAAAGTACCGCCCGGGCTTTCAGGTGGAGAACCAGACCGGCGCGATCAAAACCTTGGTCGCCAACTCGATAGAAGGGATCAGCTATGACCGCGTTTCGGTCGTGATGGTCCCGGCCGCCGCGCCGGTTGCCCCGCCAGAGGCCGACGGGCTCGCGCCGGCCGGCTGGATGCGGGTGCTCGTCGCCGTACTGGCGATCTTGCTCGCGCTCGCAGGCGGCTGGCGCATGTGGCAGGTGCGCCGAAGCCGGGGCAAAGCTGGCCATTCGGGCAGTTTAGCCACCCGGTTCGGGAGGTCCGATGGCTGACGACGTTCTGGCGCGAACACCGCGCGCGCGGCTGCACGAACGTTATCTGGCTTTGCGGCAGCGGGGTGCGACCGCGCGCGCGCGCGCTGCAGGTATCGCAATGACCGCTCGCGCCGGACGCTATGTTGCCAGGCGCTGCGGCTGTGACATGACCTTTGCACAGCTGGCCACCATGCCCGAATGGGAGTTCGACGAGATGCTCGACCGGCGGCGGCTGGCGGCGATTGCCGGTCTCACCGCCGCTGCTCCCATCCTCCTTCACACGCTCGATGGCGCCAAGATCAGGCGGCTGGCGGATCAATTCGGCGATGGCCTCGTCGATCGCGTTCTCGATGCGTGCGGCGATCAGTTGAAGACAAGGTGCGAACCCGAAACGCTCACGGCATCGGCGCTGCGCGAATACGGCGCGCAATTGCTCGAAGATGCGCAGGAAAGATACGGCGAGGCCCGCAGTGTCTGTGATCTCGCCTGGCGGTTCTACGGCGAGGAACGGCAGAACGAGCAGGTGTCGTCATGACCTATCGCCTTTTCACCACCGGCGAGGCGAGCGCGCTTTTCGGGCAATCGCGGATCATTCCTGCCAGCGAAACGCGCGAACTGCGCAAGGCGGGCGATGTACTCGAGGAAGCTGCCGCGATCCTGGCTGGCGCAAAATCCGCGCGGGCCATGGCGATAGTCGAAGGGCGGAACGAAGCCCGCGCCCAGGTGCTCGCCGAACGCGATACCTTCGCCGCCGGGCAGCTCGCGCCCGCCATCGAGAAAATCGCCGCAGCGCAGAAAGAACTGCGCGAGGATATCGGGCGGCTGGCGTTTATGGCCATCAAGCATATTCTGGGCGAACTCGATGATGATGTCAGTGTCGCGGCGCTTGCGCGCAAGGCAATGGACCGCATGCCCGTTGAAGCCGTCGAGCGCATCCTGGTCGCTCCCGCTCTTGCCGAAACGGTCGCCGCACGCTTGCCCTCGGAGATCGCCGCTCTGGTGGTAGCCGACGAGGCGCTCGAACCGGGCGACTGCGTGATCGAAGGCAGTGCGGGGCGGGTCGTCGCCAGTCTCGAGCTTCAGCTTGAGCGGCTTGCCGAGCGCTGGCAGGTAGGGGAAGCGGCATGAACGACCCCGCCCGAATGCCCAATGACCGCGTCGCCGCATTGGCCGAAGCGCTCGAAGCAGCGCCGCTAGTCGAGCAGCGCGGCAGGCTCGTCGAAGTGGTGGGCACGACCTTGCGGGTCGAGGGCCTGCGCGCGCGAATTGGAGATATCTGCGAGATCGGCCGGTTCGGCGGTTCGTCGAGGTCCGGACTGAGCGCAGAAGTGGTCGGCTTTGCCGGAGAGATAGCCGTTCTCACCCCCCTCGGTCCCGTGCGTGGCCTCGCGCCTTCGGACGAAATCGTTCTGGCACGCAGCGAACCGCGCGTGCCCTATGGCGATCATCTGCTAGGCCGGGTGGTCGACAGCGCCATGCAACCGCTCGACGGCCAGGGACCGATCGCCGCCTTTCCCCAGCGCGCGTTGCACTCCGCTCCGCCCAGCCCGCTCGAACGCAGCCCGATCGATCGCCAGGTCGAAACCGGGATCCGCGCGATCGATGCGCTGATGCCGCTCGGCCAGGGCCAACGCATCGGCATTTTCGCCAGCGCCGGCAGCGGCAAGAGCAGCCTTTTGGCGATGCTCGCGCGGCATGCGGAGGCCGATGCCTTCGTGATCGCGCTGATCGGAGAGCGCGGACGCGAAGTGCGCGAGTTTATCGAGGATGCGCTTGGTGAAGAGGGTCTGGCCAAGGCGGTGGTGGTGGTTGCGACCTCGGACCGCCCGGCAAAGCAGCGCGTCCATGCCGCCGAAGTCGCCACTGCCATCGCGGAGGGTCTGCGCGAAGACGGTCGCCATGTGGTGCTGATGATGGATTCGATCACTCGCTACGCCCGCGCGCAGCGCGAGATCGGTCTGGCGGCGGGCGAGCCTCCGGTGCGGCGAGGCTATCCGCCGTCGCTATTCGCCGAGCTCCCAGTACTCTTTGAGCGCGCCGGCACCAATGCAAGAGGCGCGATCACGGCGATCTACACCGTCCTGCTCGAAGACGAGGAAGGCGACCCGGTTGGCGAGGAAGTGCGCTCGCTGCTCGATGGGCACATCCACCTCAACCGCAAGCTTGCAGGCGCGGGCCACTATCCGGCGATCGATGTCAATGCGAGTCTCTCGCGACTGGTCGGCCGCATCGCCCCGCCCGAGATCCGCGCTGCGGGTGCAGGACTGCGGCGCGCTTTGGCACGGCTCGCGGATATCGAATTGCTGGTTCAGATGGGCGAATACAGTCCTGGACAGGATCCGCTTGCCGATGCCGCGCTCGGCGCGCGCGGCACAATCGAGGACTTCCTGCGCCAGGACCTTTCCACCGCCACCCCGCTGGCGGAGACCACCGCGCGTCTTCGCGCACTTTCGGAGATGCTCGATGGCTGAACATGATCTCAAGCGCCTCGAGCGGGTCGGCATGATGCGCCGTCAGGCAGACGAAATGCGCCTCGCGCGTACCCGCCGTTCGCTCGGCGAGGCGATGATGCTGCGTGAATCCGCCGAAGAGCGTTCGGAAGCCGAAGCGAGGATGGAACGCGCGCTGATCCGGCAATGCTACGAAAAACCGGGCAGCGAGCAGGCCTGGATCGCCAGAGCGCATCAGGCGCAGCTCGCGAACAAGAGTGAGCAAGAGGCGGAGGCGCGCAGAGCCGAAGAATCCGAACTGGCCGCGCGCAAAGCCGCCGAGGCGAAAGCAATACTGCGCGATGATGCCCGGCTTGGCGCTGTTCGGTCGTGGCTCACGCAGGCGCGGATTGCGGCGGTGCGCAGCGAGGAAGAAGCCGCTGCGGAAGAACGACAGGACAGCCAATGCGGTCAGACAAAGCCATGATTCAAGGCACCGAAAGCGCGCGACCGCCGCAAGTGGAGTCGCGGCATGCTACGCCTCAGCGCGATCCCCGGACCGCGAGCAATGCGGGAAGCGCGGAGCGTTTCGGTCAGGCGCTCAATTCGGCTTCGCGCAAATTCGGCAGCGAGCGCGATGCAAGCCGGGAGAGCGGCGAAACCCGCGAGCCGGAAAATGCGCAGGCGGGCATGCGCGATGCCATGCAGAGATCGCCTGCTCCAAAAGAGGCGACCAAGGATTCGGGTATAGTGGCAGTCTCGGGCTTCTCGGCCCAGGGCGACAGAGCGCTTGTCCAGACGCAAGGTCCCCAAACCGGGAGCGCGGCGTTTGCCGGGAGCGTCGATGCCGGCACCTTGCAACGCCTCGCCGCAGCGCTCGAAACTCCGCTGGCCGGACTTCAATCGGGTGCGCACTCAACCTTTACGGTAAGCGTCTCAGGCACAGCGGGTCCGCTTTCGGCGCAGGTACAGATGGGCGCAGACGGGAGGCTCACAGTGGCGCTCGCTCTACCGGGGCTGAGCGCGCCGCACAAGGAAGCGCTCGCCCGTGACCTCAGGCGGCACCTGACGAACAAGGGTTTCGCCGACAACCTTGTGCGACTCGAAGAAACCGTTGCACATCAGGAACAGCGCTGAAGCTTAGCGAGGCTCAAACCCACTTTCGGTCAAGACCATCTGGTCAAGGTCCATGCCTGACTTGAGAGCCCCCTGCTTGATCGCGTCGGCCACCTCGCTTTGCTTCGAAGGGTTTGCCTTCACGTAATCAAGATAGGTCAAATTGATAGAAGTGTAGAGCAGGTAGGCTTCCGCCAATTCCTGTTTCTGCGCATTGCTCAGATTGCCAAACTCGGGAATGGCCAGCATGGCGTTTGCGGACTGACGCGACACCGCTAGTATCTGAGCCGCCGTCGCTTCCGCAGTTGGATCGAAGTTAACCACGCCCCAGGCTGTGATCCACCACACCGCATAGGCGTCAGCCAGATTGTATGCCGATGCTCCATACTGCTTCAAAGTTTCGTGCATCTGCGGAATTATCTCAGGCTTGACGTTGGCCGCTAAGTCCGCTGCGGCTTGCGGGTCAACGCGGCGGGTTCGCTCGACGAAAGCGGCGAAGTTGGCGCGGCGTAGTTCCACCGAAGGATTATAGCTGAGTACCGATGCCGAGAGGACCGGCGCAGCGGCCGTTGGCGCAGTCAAAAAGCGCAGCATCGGAGCCTCGGCACGCCGTTGCACGGATTTGACATTGTGGTCCTGCGAAACCGTATTCGTCAGCATACCCATGTCGAATACCGGCACGACAGCCTTGGCGGGTGTCGGGGGAAAGGCGAACATCGCGGTCAGCGCAATCACAACCGTCAACGCAAAGGACGAAACGTACTTCATCAATCTACTCCTTGATGCCCCGCTGACCGGGCTTTGGACAAGCGCGCACTCGGCCTTTACGGTGAGCGTCTCGGGCGTTGCCGGGCCGCTAGGCGCGATGGCGCTCTGGACCGTATTTCACATGAACTCGCCAACTCCCGACATGCGCGGATATCAGCGCAGTTCGAAACCGCTTTCGGTCAGGACCATCTTGTCGAGGTCCATGCCCGACTTCGAAGCCCCTTCCTTGATTGCCTCCGCGACAGCCCGTGTCTGCACGGGATCGCCTTGATGATGCGCGACGGTCGCAGCAATCTGCGCCGCTTGCACGAGATAAACCTCGGCCAGTTCCTGTTTTTGAGCATTGGACAATTCGCCAAACTGCGGAATGGCAAGCATGGCATCTGCAGACTGGCGCTTGACCGCATCGACTTGGGTATCGCTGAAATCAACAGTGGGATCGGAAACAGCGCTCCAGGCGGTTATCCACCAATACGCATAGGCATGAGATACGTTGGTGATCTCGAAGCCGTAAGGCGCTATGGCGCGCTCCATGTTGCCGATGATGTCCTTGGTTGCGAAATCCCGCTCCATGATCTCGGCGCTGGCGGGGTCTACGCGGCGGGTCTTCTCAACGAAAGAGGCGAGGTTATCGCGACGTTCCTCGATGGAAGGCCGATAGCGCAGCACCGAGGGCGAGAGTTGCGGTGCCGATGACGCCGGATCGGGACTCAGAAGCGTGGGTGAGCCCGCGGCGGCCCGGCGCTGCTCGGATTTCACATTGTGATCCTGCGACACCGTGTTGGTGAGCAGGCCCATGTCGAACACCGGAACGACGGCCTTCGCGGGCGCGGCGGGGAAAACAAACATCGCGGTCAGCGCAATCGCCACAACCAGCATGAACGAAAAAACATATTTCATCGTCAACTCCTTTGTGCCGTCATCAGACATCGTCCGAGCCCGGATCGGACTTCCTGATGCGCCAAACTCTTTGTTTTTAAGAAAGAGTCCTGTCGCACAGATGGAAAAGGCTGCGGGGGTCGGCCGCGTGCTCAGCACGCAGCCAACCTAGCGCGGTCGAAATCCCTCCTTGGTCAACCGCATTGCCGACATGTCAAAGCCGCTTGCCCGCGCTCCTTGGCTGACCATGTTCTGTACCTGCGGCCACTGTTCGCGATTGGCTTCGGCCGCGAAGATGAATTGCGAAACCAAGAAAGTCTGGATCAGGAAGGCATCGGCCATCTCTTGCTTTTGCGCTGCAGTCATCCCGGCTATGCCCGGTGCGCCCAGAAGAGCTGCTGCGGCCTGCTTCCTGACAGCGCGAGACTGATTACTGTCATAGTCCGGCGTTTCGCCGTTGGTCGCGCTCCAAGCATACATCATCCATATCGCCACCGCGTCGGCGAGATTATCGGTCGACAACCCCTGGATGCTGAGACCCTCTTCGATCATGCCGAACAGCTGGCCGCTCGAATGCAGCCCGCGAAGCATGTCAGCACCTTCGCGGTTCTGCCCCGGGGTCCGCGCGATAAAGGTCTCGACATTTTCGGTGCGTCGCTGCTGCGACACTGCAAAGCCAAGTTTTTCGACCAGGGGCTCGGTTGCGCGCACCGCGCTGTTCCGCACCGAATTGGTAATCAGCTCGCCAAAGCCCCGTCCGTCGGATGCGGGTGGCGCAGTGCCTTCGCGCTGCGTTGGGCCGCATCGCCCGCCGGTGCACATGTCGGTTACGACCGGCCCCATGACGCCGAGCGTCTGGGATACCGCAATGCTCGATTGCGCGTGGGCGAGCGATGGCCCCCCTGATAACCACAGCAAAATCGCGCAAATGAATGCACCCTTCATGTGTCGCATTCCTTGGTTTGCGAGCATCAACGCGGCTGGAACCCTCCTTCGGTGAGAACCATCCCGTCAAGGTCCATGCCCGATTTGAGCGCACCCTGCTTGATGTTCGAGGCGACCTCGCCCTGCTTTTCAGGGTTGGCTTGCGCGTAGTCGATATAGGTCATGATGATCGAGGCGTGCAGCAGATAGGCTTCCGCCAGTTCCTGCTTCTGTGCATTTGTCAGATTGCCGAATTCGGGGATCACAAGAATGGCGTTCGCAGCCTGACGCCTGACGGCCTGCATCTGGCTGCGGGTCGCCTGATTGGTAGGGTCGAACACCGCGTCCCAGGCCGTGACCCACCACACCGCATAGGCATCGGCGAGGTTGTAAGCGGAAAGACCGTATGGCTGAATGCTTTGGTCGATCTGCTGAATGATCTTGGGGCTTACGTTTTGTTCAAGGTCGGCCGCGGCTTGCGGATCTGTGCGTCGGGTCCGCTTGACAAATGAGGCAAAATTGGCCGTGCGTTGATCTACCGATGGATCGTAGCGCAGGACTGTTTCCGGCAGTCGCGGGGCCGAAACGGCGGGATCGGGACTCAATAGCAATTTCGACGCCCCACCGGCACGCCGCTGTTCGGATTTGACGTTGTGGTCCTGCGAAACGGTATTGGTCAGCATTCCCATATCGAACACCGGAACGACCGCCTTGGCGGGCGCTGGAGGAAAGGCGAACATGGCAATCATAGCGATAGCCACGACCAGCGCGAAGGACATCACATACTTCATCATCTACTCCTTGTTACCCCCGGACCGACACACCCGGTCATTCCGACAGCGGCCTGACCGAATTGTCTCGTTTTCTTAACCGCTTAACTTTTAGCGGGTGAAATTGTCAGTCCCATGAAAAGGGCCGCGCGAAGCAACGCGCGGCCCCATTTTCGTGTCGGTTCGTCTTACTGCTTGCGAGCCATATTGCTCATCGCTTCGCCGATGGCCTTGATCGCGGTGCTGGTGGCGTTGAACATCATGCCGAACTGCTGCGAGAGGGCGCCGAATCTGGCCGTTTCACTCGGATCGTCCTTGCTCAGGTTACCGGCCATTGTCTCGAGGTCGCCGGCCATCTGGTCAAGTTCCTTGCCGAGCGTCTCGGCGATGGCCATCAGCCAGCCGCCGCCGCCGCGTGATCCGCCGGCGCGCGCTTCTTTCATCTCCCGGCTTTCGGAAAGCGAGGAGACGAAGTTATTGAGATCGTCCATCGCCGCGCGCTGAAGCTGGCCCTGCTGCATCGGGCTGAGGTTGAACTGATCGGCGAGGCCTGAAACAGCCTGACCGACCTCCTGGCGTGCAAGACCCGGCATGCCGGCCGAAGCGGCAAAGCTGGCCTGGGCCATATCGATCATCGACTGCGGCAGGCCGAGACTTTGGCCAAGCTGCTGGATCGTATTCATTCCGATCTGGCTGACAAGGGTCCTTGTTGCGATCGCGGCAAAGCCGGCAGGACCGCCAAGCGCCATCATTGCAAGATTGGTCGGGTTGATTGCTGCGCGAATTAGACCACCGATGGGCATGATATGTGTCCTTTCAAAACTTCCTAGCGGATTTCACACGAAGCGGTTCAGACAGCTCTCGTCCTTGTCGCCTGCCGCAGTTTATGGTCGAATTTGTCGGGCCGCGCGCTCGGCAGAATGGCTAGCAGGGGTCATCGAAATGCGTAGGCCGGCTGCATAGCAAGCGGGTTCAGACCGGGTGAAATAACAGTCCGGCAAGGCACGCGAGGCCCCGCGAGCCATCCACCTCAAGCTTGCCGATCGCGTTATTGATATGAGTTCGCACCGTGTTCTCGTGAATGTTGAGCAGGCTCGCAATATCCCCGTTGGAGCGGCCCCAACCCAGGAACCGCATCACCGCGACTTCGGTGCGCGAAAGCGATTGCAGCGCTTCGATCCGGTCCTCGGGAACGCGCCAGCCCTCGACGATGAACTCGCCCAGTTGCACCTCGCGCTGCGCCGCGCCGCGCTCGGCCTCGCGTTCACGCAGGTCGGCTATCAGGTTGGCGAGACTGTCGATGTCGGCACGGTCCAGCGAGGGACGTCCGTCAGCGGCGCGGCGCGCACTCTGCGCCGCCGAGGCAATGCCCCCTGGGCGTTCGCCTAAACGGCCGTTCACCACCGGGCCTCCTCGACCGCACGGCTGGCATGCTCGATTGCGGCACAGGCGCTCTCGGCGTTCTCGGCTGCGCCATTTGCGCCCTGCTCTTCGACAACCGCCCGCACCCGCTCCACCGAGAATGCCGCAGGCTGAGCCGCAATCAGCGTGGCGCAGGCCTCTGCGAAGCGATCCAGCGCGCGGTTGAGCCTGGCGGACTGGGCTGCATCCGCACCGAGCTCTCGCGCCAGTTCGTTGGACTGGCGACGCACATCATATAGGTCGCCCGGCTGAATGAAGTTGCGCCCACGCGAGCCGCCGTCGCCTGATCCGCCAAGCAATTCAAGACTATGCGCCACCTGCTCGGCGACCCGCCCGGCCAGCGATGTCAGCGCTGCATGGGTCTGACCGCGGCCATTGCCTGCCGAAATACGACCGGTGGCGCCGACGCCCGATAGCCTTGCTCGGATATCATTGCTCATGGCTTCTGGTTGTACGCATACCGCCCACCGCTGCCAAGCGCGCCGACCTAGTCATTTTGCGCACCCCCCTTAACCGTTTCGACGAGCGCGCATGTGCAGTGAGAGTGCCATTGTCATGTCAGTTAACGACGAAGCGAAACGCTCTGCCGCTCAATCTGGCGAGCGGAAAGTAGCGATTTGGAGGAACAGGACATGATCAATTCATTCAACCTAGGTGCAACCGTCGCTGCCAGTCTTGGGCTGACTCCGGCGATGAATTCCCACCAGCACGGCAAGGTTGCCACCGGAATCATCGGCACGATGTTCAGCCCGCTCGGCGCATCGCCCTTTGCCTTCGGCGCGTTTCCGCAGACGATGCGGATGCTCTGCTTCTGCGGCCTGCCCGACACCGGTTGCATTCCGCCGGGTCGGACGCCGGAAGGGCAGTGGACCGCCGAGCTCACCGGTCAAAGCACCGCCGAAATCGACCTGGGCGATGGCTACACGCTCCAGCTCGACGAGCGCAGCAGCGAAATCTACATCCGTAATTCGGACACCGGCGAGACGACCCGTATCTGGGGCGATCCGCATGTCGATGTCGACGGAAAGCGTGCCTTCGATTTCTGGGGCACCACCACCTTCACGCTTGAGAACGGCACCAAGGTCACGATCAACACCGAACAATGGGGCGGCAATCCCAACGCCTACGTGGCCAGCCAGGTAGTCATTACCAAGGGTTCCAATGCGATTGTCGTCGATGGGATCAGCCAGAACAAAATCGGCGACCTGAACGTTTCGATGTCGAACAATGGCTATGCCATCGATGCCCAACACCGCGATGGTTTCGTGCTGCATGAGAACGCTACCGGCACAGGCTGGCGCTCCGAGTTCACCGGCGAAGTCGCGACCCAGGCCGACCTGAATGCAACTCGAGTGGGCAGGGAATACGGGCCGGGAAGTGAGACGTTGAGCTTGGGCGAATCGGCCGAAATGATGAGCAGTTTCCTGGTGCTTGGATCGTTCGCCGCGATGCTTGGAGCGTCGGTTTCGCTCGAGCGTGACTGATCTCTCACAGAACTCGTCGCTATCCGCGCCCAAGAGTCGCAATCACGACACAAATGTCTGATCCAACTCACGTAATAGCGTGAGATGTAAAGGCCTATGGGACAAACGAAGGATAGTGGCGACAAAACGGAAAAGCCGACTCCGAAGAAGCTGAAGGACGCGCGTAAGAAGGGCGACGTTGCCAAATCGAAGGATATCGGCGCGGCGTTCACGACGCTCACTTTCTGCCTGCTGTTCGCCGTTGCAATCGGATACGGCGCACACCTTGTCGCCGAGTTTGCCGAGCAATCGGTCGACTTGGCGACCAAGGGCGAATTCGCAACGCTTGCCGACAGGCTCGGATCGCGCGCGCTGTGGCTCATGGTCGGCCTGTCCGCGCTGATCCTCGCTCCGCTTGCCGCCATAGGGCTCGCGGTCGAGTTCCTCCAGACCGGTCCGATCCTGACCGGAGAGAAGATCAAACCTTCGCTCGATAAGCTCAACCCGATCGAAGGGCTCAAGCGGATGTTCGGCAAGGACGGGCTGGTCGAGCTCGTGAAGATGCTGATGAAAGTGATCGCACTCACCGCGGTTACGGCCATCGTCTTCGCCACCACGCTCGAAAGCGTGGGCGAACTGACCCGACAGGCCTTGTTCAGCGAAACTGCCAATGGCGGCGTGATCGCCGGCGAACGCACGGCGAGTTATTTCTACTCGGTGACCCTACAGCTTCTGGTCTGGTGCGCCTTCCTGTTCCTTGCCATCGCGCTGCTCGACCGAATTCACCAGCAGCACTCGTTCATCAAGAAAATGCGCATGAGTCGGCGCGACATCAAAAAAGAGCACAAGGACGAGGAAGGCGACCCGATGGTCCGGTCGGAACGACGCCAGATGCACCAGCAATGGGCCGAGAACAACGCTGCCGGAGCCACCGCCGGAGCTTCGGCCCTGCTGGTCAACCCGACCCATATCGCGATTGCGCTCGACCATGATCCCGACAGCTCGCCGATTCCGGTCATCGCGGCGAAGGGCATGGGGCCGCTCGCCCAGCTGATGCGTGAGGTCGCTCGCGACGAGGGCGTGCCGATCGTCCGCAATGTCGCGGTGGCACGCTCGCTGAACGGGCGTTGCGAAGTCGGCGAGATGGTGCCCGAGGACATGTTCGAAGCAATCGCGGAGATCATTCTTTGGGCCCGCCGTGCGCGCGCCAAGGAAGCCCCGATGGAACAGGAACTGGGGCGTGAGCCGCTGGCCTTCGAAGATATTCACTGAGGAACTGGACATCTATGAGTACCGGGACGATCTTCTCATCGCTCCTAGCGATCGTGCTGGCCCTGGCCATCGTGCTGGGGCTCGCCTTTACGGTTATCTGGCTGTTGCGCAAACTGCAGGACAGCCGCCTTGGCACGGGGGACGAGGCGGTCAGCGGCCGCTCGCTTCGTTTCGTGCGTGCGCTGCCGCTGGGCCCGCGCGAGAGGCTGGTCATGGTCGAGAGCGGCGGAGAACAATTGCTGCTGGGCGTAACCGGGGGCGTGGTGACGCTTGTGGCGCATTGGGATGGCGACGGACGCCTGCTCGGTAAACCCAGCGAAGAGGCCGCCGTGCGGCAGCGACTATCGCCGACCATGCTTGCCGCGATGCGCGAGCGGCCCGGATCGGCGCATGATGGCTGAGGCCGGGAACCAACAGCCCGAACCCGCCGCGACTTCGCTGCGCGAGGCAGACGCGGAGCATGCGCGCTTCGCCAATAGCCTGCATCGCCTGCTGACGGCAGCGCCCGGAATGCAGGTGCTGCGCGGCTGGCACGAGCGCGATCCGGCACTCCAAGTCTTCGCGGATGGTTCGGGCATGCTGTGGTGCCCACTCGGCGAGTGCAACGGCATAGGCGAAAACCTTGACGCGCAGATGGAACTCTTGAGCCACTACGACGCCGCGTTATGCGCTTTCGAGCGCGCGACCGGGCTGGCTTTCGATCCCGCAACCGTGACGACCGACTGGCGCGCTGGCGCACGCTGGGTCGAGCTGCGCTACGGCGAACACCGCTTTGCTTTCGGGTTCGAGCCGCAACGGATCGATGCGGCGAAGCTGCCGCCGCTAGAGCCCGAGCCGGCCGTATCACGGACGCCGTTTCCGGTGGTGCTGTCGTTTCGCACTGGCAACGCGCCGCTGACGGAGGTCGAGGCGCTTTCGTCGGGCGGGCTGCTGAGCCTTTCCGCCGGACCTTATCCAACCATCCTCGAAACCCCTTTGGGCGCGCGTCGCCTGCCCGGCCATTGGACCCCCAAGACCGGCGTATTCGCCCCTGCCACCTGCCAAGGAGAGCAAGCCATGAGCGAACCCAAACAAGGGGCAGCGCCCGCTGGCCTCCATGTGCCGTTGACCATTCGCCTTCCGCAAATGGCGGTTCCCGCCGCCGAGATCGAAGCGCTCGCCGAAGGCGGCACCGTCACGCTGACCCCGCTGAGCGAGGGGTTGGCCGCCGAATTGCTGGTAGCCGGGCAAATCGTGGCGGCTGGAGAGATTGTACGGCTGGGCGGTTCCTTCGCCTTTCTCGTGGACGCGATGAACGCGCCGCCCCGCGCAGCCGAGGATCCCGCTATTGTCGAAGGACCAACTAATGCACCAGCGGGAGACGGTGCATGATGGAGTTCGAGGCCTTCACCCCCGGCTCGGCGCTCGTCACGGTCCTGATGATCGCACTGGCGCCGTTCTTTGCGGTGATGGTGACGAGCTTCACCAAGATCGTGGTCGTGCTCAGCCTCCTGCGCTCGGCCATGGGTTTGCAGCAAGTGCCACCCAACCTCGTTCTCAACGGCCTCGCGCTGATCCTGTCGCTTTATGTCATGTATCCGGTCCTCTCCGATATGACCGATGCCGCGGGCTATGGCGAACAAACCGTCGGGATCGAGGGCGAGGCCATCGAGGAATCCAGCCCGCTCGACGATACCGGTTCGATCTTCGCCGCCGCCGACCGCGCCAAGGAACCGTTGCGCGAGTTCCTGATGAAACATTCGACGTCAAGCGAGCGCGCCTTCTTCCTGCGCACGCAGCAGCGCATCAGCGGGCCGGAGCGCGGGGCGGAACTGACCGAGAGCGATTTCATCGTGGTGATGCCCGCTTTCGTGGTGCGCGAACTGACCATAGCGTTCCAGATCGGGTTCCTGATATTCCTGCCTTTTCTGATTATCGACATGGTCATTTCCAATATCTTGCTGGCGATGGGTATGATGATGTTGTCGCCAGTGACAATATCGTTACCTTTCAAGATATTATTATTCGTCTTGATAGATGGATGGGTCAAACTCGCCCATGGCTTGGTTTTATCCTATGTGTAGCTCCATCCGCTCTTTGGGAGCCGCAACATAATGGATCCGATTGCGCTCACCATTGAATCGCTGTGGCTCATCCTGCTCCTGTCGGCTCCTCCGATCATCGCCGCTTCGGTGGTCGGATTGCTCACCGCCATCGTTCAGGCGGCGACGCAACTGCAGGAACAGACGCTGCAATTCACCCTCAAGTTCTTCGCCATCATCCTGACGATCTTCCTGACCGCCTCGTTGCTCGCGGGAAGCCTCATCGCATTCAGCGAGAACATCTTCAGCCGTTTCTACAGCGTCGTCGGATAGCGCGGGCGTGAATTACGTCACCGACACCGGCGGCGCACTTGCAGATTTCGCGCCGTGGATGGGGCAGGCGGTGCTCATCGGGCTCGCCTCGGCGCGGTTTGCCTTTGCCATCCTGTTCATGCCGCTGTTCGGTCGCGACACGATGCCGCCGCTGGTGCGCAACAGCCTGATCGTGACCTTCGGCCTTATCATGCTGAATGCCCAGGCCGAACTTATCCCGCGCGACTTGTCGGCGATGGACCTCCTGTTCATCTTCGCCAAGGAGGCGGGTGCGGGGACCGTGATCGGCTTCTTCTTCGCGACGATCCTGTGGGCGATGGGCGTGGCTGGCGAGATTATCGATAATAAGGTTGGCGCCACGATGGCGCAGATCGTCGAACCGGGCAGCGGGTCGATGGCCTCGCTCACCTCGAACCTCCTGACAAGGCTTGCAGGCGTGCTGTTCGTGACTGCAGGGGGGATGACGCTGCTGGTGGGCACGATCATGGCGAGCTACGCAATCTGGCCGTTAGGACTGGGCGGGCTGCAATTCGATCCCGAGACCGTGGTTCTGTTCGAACGCGAATTCGGGCGGCTGTTCGTGCTCGCCTTCCTATTCGCAGCGCCGGTGATTGTGCTGCTTTACCTTATCGACGCAGGGCTTGGCCTGCTCAACCGTATCGCGCCGCAGTTCAACGTCTTCATCCTGTCGCTGCCGATCAAGAGCATGGCGGCGAGTTTGATTCTGGTGATGACGCTTCCGCTGCTGGGAGAAGCCGTCCTCAGCGATCTCTCCTCGCGCAGCGAAACGGCCGAAGCGGTGATGGAGCTGGTCGGCGGAAGCGCGGAGGAATAGCCTATTGCGCGCCGACCTCTGCGCGATAATGCTCGAGGTAATTGTCGAAATAGGCCTGACGTTCGGCATCCCATACGCCGCTCAGACGCTTGGGTTTCTCATATCTGAAATCGAAGCGATAGCGGCCCGGATGGTCGATCCTCAGCACGAAGCCGCCGAATTTGTCGCCGGCTTCTTCCTTGCGCTGGCGGTACAGCTTGGCGACCGCATCCCGCGTCGGCTGGCTCAACTGGAACTGGCGGCTTGCAAGCTGGCCGTTGTCTCGCGTGATCAGAATCGCTTGGACGTCGATGTCGTAGCCGTCGGGAAACTCGAGTATCTCGAGATCGACGATGGCGTGGACCCAAGTGTCGGTGGCAAAGTCGGTGGCGACACTCTGCACCACCTGGATCTGCGCGGTTTCGAAAGTCATGGCGGCCTGGCTACCTGTTGGCGAAGGTCTGGCTCATCCAGTTTCCGCCGTTGACACTGTACTCTGCGACAAAATTGTCAGGACGAGCGCTGGTACTACCCGGAGCGTATTCTGCCGTGATTCTTACTTCAACCCGGTTGCCCGGTTGTTCTGCACGATCTGCGTCTCCGTAACCAATGCCGGAGCTGCGCCGTCGAAATCCACGGGGATCATATCGATCATCATTCCACCGTAAACCTCGCTAAAAGGCGCTGAGGCAGACTTGGAATCGGGAATTCCGCCCGATCGCCGCGTTCAATGCAGTTTTGAGACTAGGTCAGCCCAGTTTTCCGCCACGGGCAAGACCGCTACTTTTTCGGCAAAGTCGTAGCTGATGTCGACGAAAACGATGGGGGGATTTGTTAGTTGATCGCGATAATCGAAGCAGAAATAGCCGGTAGCGGTATTCGTCGCGAAAGGTAACAATTTGAGCGAAGCCAAGCCGTCGCATTTCGACCACTGGGCGAGAGTCTCGACCGCCCATTCAACGGAATAGGTGTAGTCGGCGTGCGCTTTCTGCCCACCGACATAGAGGATGGGGCCAAAAGCGGTTCCACTCTTCGATCCGATCGGAATGCGATCAGGGCTTGCGGCATCTCCGCCATGTTCGAGGAACACAGCACGAAACTCGTCGGGGATACGGATATTCATCGTGCACTCCAGATTGGCGACTGCGGCCTCTTCCTGAGGTACGGGTGGTTCGACATATGGCGTCCAGCTTGTTTTCATGGCGCGACCCTCATGGAAGCCCAGCACGGCGCGTCATGACTGGACACAATCGACAGTTCACGCGCCGTTCGGCCGCAACTCCTTTGCGAGAAGGTCAGGATGGGCCGCGGATACAATCCAACGGTCGCCCTCATAGTCGAAGTCGATGTCGATCTTTCCAGTCGCGCGCACGATCGTGATCAGCGCTTTCTTCCAAGGATCTTTCCCGGGGACTTGCGTTACCTCTCGCAACTCTTCGGCGATGCCTAGTGTAACGGGCCCCGGCGTTCGCGCCTCCCAATCATCGCGAGTATAGACATACCCGAACTGGCTCCGTTGCTCGTCAAGATTGATTACCAGACTGATAGCGACCCAATCATACTCCGCGTACTTCGGCGACGACACAATCTCATGGCCGATCTGGTTCAAAACCTCATCCGCGCGCGCTTGATCGAAAATCGGCTGGGTCAACGATGATACTCCTGAAATGATGAGGACCCATTCGAGCATCACTGAGCCATTCTTCGCCTGATCTGCTGACGAATCGTCGACCGGGAAGCCGGCTTACTCGGGATAGCTTACATCGAAGGTGAAGCTCCCATCGCGCTTCATGAGGAAGCTGCACTTCGCCCAGGGTTCACGCCCCTCCTGGCGCATCATACCCCTTAGCGCATGAAGCGCATCGTCCACTTCGAAGTCTAGATCCGCGGGCACGGACTTGCCGTTCGACCAGATGCCACCGACCTTGCAATAATAGCCCTTTTGCGACCAGTCGCCTTCAAGTTCGGCGTCAACCCGCGCCTCATCGAACCCGTCGGGACAAATCGCCACCAGCGCCTTGGCGAGGGTTTGGTAAAGCTCGTTATTCATTGCATCGAAGGTTTAAGGCAGCGCATTTATGAAGTCGCCAAAGCTCGGGGCGATCGGCCGTGCATCCGGCGCGAAATCTTCGGAGCTTTCGTGGAACCAGATGGATACCTTCGGCACCACCGCGCCCTCGCCGCGATAATCAAGCACAAGGAAATCGCCGCCGAACAAAGCCGCAAAAGGCACGAGTTCAAGGCCTATCCCGTCTTCCGACGATGACAGGCGCGCATCGAGCTGGGTGGCGACAACAGCCACATCGGCCCACCCGCCGACATCTTCCGCAGGGTTGCCGACAATGGGCAAAAATCGCTCGATTACAATTTCACGAACCGGAGTGCTGACAGTCGGCTGGGCAAGTTTCGATCCGTTATGCTCGCGGACAAAAGCGACATAATCATCGGGCAATGACCGCGCGAAGCTCTCTTCTATGCGCTCGATCCTTTCGGGCGGGGGTGGCGGTAGCGGTAGGTCGTCACCGAAGACTGGCATTATAGCTCCTCGGCGCTCTGCGTGCGCCCACTGTCCTGGCAAATGTTCTCCAATGTCATTGGTGATGCGGTGCCCAGCAAGCGAAACCAGCTCTATTCTACTCGGAGTTTAAGTATCACGTCGCGCGTGGCGAGCAGGCTCAGTCGTGCAGTTTGGCGAGCATGGCCTCCCAGTCGGAGGCGACAGGCAGAATCGCCGTGCTTTCGTCAAAATCGTAGTTTAGATCGACGAAAACGATGGTGGGTGCCGCTGGGTCTTCCCGATAATCGAGGCAGAAATAGCCTGTCGCGGTGTTGGTGGCAAAAGGGAAAAGCTTGAGCTGCGAAGCGTCGCTCGCACCGCTCCAGCGTGCGATCGCCTCCACCCAGCGTTCGATCGAGTAGGAATAGCGCGCCTCATCCTTGGTGCCGCCTGCATAGAGCACCGTGCCAAAGGTGGTGATCGACTTGTCGCCGACCTGAATACCCGAGGGTTCGGGCGCCTCGCCCGCATGATCGATGATGGTCCGGCGAACCGACTCAGGGAGTTTCACATCGAGCCGGGTTTCAAGCGCGCTGACGGCGCTCTCATCGCCCTTCACCGGCACATCAATGTAATGTTCCCACACGATTTCAGCCATTCCCAATTCCTTTAGCGGCCACCGCCCCAGATACGCATACCCCCGGTGTGTCCTCCCGAGAAGTGGTCATGGACATCCCGATCGACAAGCTGGATCCGACCGGTGTCCTGATGATGGTGCCAAGTCAGACCGGGGGGCGAGCTTCCCGCAGGCGTGTCGCGGGTCAGGAAGGCGACCTGATCGTTGTTGAGGCCCAGGCGCTGAGCCAGCGAGGGATCCGCGCGCAGGGCGTCGCGCATCATCTCGTTGGCTTCCTGGAAATGCGCACGGTCGCTCCGCGAATTGATCGCTGCCGGGCTGAGATAGAGGTCAGCTGTGGCCTCGAAGATCGGGAAACCGTTCTGATCGTAGGTCACGCTCTGCCCTTCCCGAGTGTAGGTGACCGTTCCGTCATTATTCACCACACGCGTATCGTAATTGTCCTGACTCGGACGGCGCACAATAGTCTGTTCGCCGTTCACGTCGGTCACCATTTGCCGCCCATCGGCGCGCGGGGCAACACTCGGCGTGTCACCGATCGCTTGGGTGCGGCCCCCGGCCTGGAACGTTGCGCCGCGATTTGTATCGAGCACTAATGTGCCGTTGGCGGTGATCCGCCCACCCGCGATCGCCTCGTCGGCATTGCGCGCGCCTGCGCCGAAGAATTCGTCGAGTTGCGTCTTCATTTGCTCGACCGATTCGCGTGCGCTGGATGGCAGGGCATCGAGCGCACTTTGTGGAATGCGGTCCAGATTGGTCCTGATCTCGCGCAGCAGCGGTTCGACGGTGCGGGCCACCGCGGGGCTGTCCGCTGCGGCGCGCACGGCGCTGGAAATCGTGTCGGCCCACTTGCCGATCTTGCCCGCCTTGGCAAGGTCGCCCAGCGGCAGGATGCTGACTGCTGAAAGCGCACCATTCCCGATATGGCCGAGCGCTTCGCTACCCTCACCATTCCACAAAGCCAGCCCCGCGCGGCCCAGCGAAATGATGGCATTCGCGCCATCGGCGATGCCGGTCGGGTCGACAATACCGACGACATCGATACCCATCTGTGTCAGGTCGGCGATCAAGGTGGACGTGTCGATCGCATTTTCGTTGGCGGCAGCAGGTGTGCCAGTGGCGGCCTCTAGCTGCGCCAGCGTCAGGCCGCTGGCGCTGAGATCCCGAAGGCCCTGCTCAATGGAGGCCACATCATTGGTTGCGGGATTGCCATCGCCCCAGATGCGGTCGAACCGATCATATTGTTGCCGGCTGGGGCTGCCTTGTGGCGATGCAAACTGTTCCGCCACGGTGATGCCATCTTCGGCAAAGGCGATGGCGCCGCCATCGGGTGCATCGATCGAATAGCTTGCGGAGGCGAGCTGTCCGCGCTGCACCGGCGTAAGTCGAGCCTCGACCGCAGTCTGTACCTCGGCGGCGAAATCTGTGTCCTGCGCGGCAAGCGCCGCAAGGTCGCGCCTTACGCCTTCCATGTCGAGACCGGAAGGATTGGTGTTGCGGTCTATGATTGCTGTGGCAGCGGTCTGCGGGTCCGCGCTCGTGCCCGCATTGCTTGCCACGGAAATCGATCCCTGCGCGCCCTGTGCCGATGCTGTTTCGACCATCTTCAAAGCTCCGACGAATTTGAACTTCCTGGATGTTTGGCAAGCTACCTCCGGCCCTGTCCGTCGAGCATAGTCAAAACGACTAGCAAGCTTGCTCGATTTGCGGAGTTCGCCCTGGCACGGCTTCGGGCATTACACTGAGCGATCAATCCCTGATTTCTTGGAGTTCCAAATGACCGATCCCGTCCAAGACACCATCAGTCGCACACAGGAACGCCTTTCTTCCGGCCTGTTCAATCCGGTAACCCCCGGCGAACTGCGCAGTATTGCATCCGACCTCGATGCACTGCCGCCGGCGCAGCGTCAGGAGGTCATTGAAGGCCTGTCCGACGACGACCTTCAGAAGCTCGCCGGTGAAATCATGCAGTCCCGTCCGATCATTGGCGGGTTAGGGAGTGCCGAGCGGCAGGAACTCTTCGCCGACCTGGCGCGCGGACTCGATGGAACGCAGCTTGCCCGCGTCGCCGAGGCTTTCTCCACTACCGGTGGCGACAGCGATGGCTTCACTCCGATAGGCGAACTGGCCGCTGCCGTTGCGACCCATGGCGGCACCCAGCAGAAGCTGGACTTCATCGCCGAGATCGCCCCGTTGACGACCGACAGCAGTGGCTTCAGCTCCACTAGCATCGGCTCCTCGACGTCGACTTTTGCGGACGCCGAAGCCAACGCGGTCGGCACGGTTGTCGCCAGCATGCGCGGGCAGGCCGTGACCGAAGCGTTGAGCCTGCTTGACGATACCGAGTTGCAAGCCGTGATCGACAGCTCGATCGAGAGCAACATCACCACTTCAAGCATGGGCATGGCAAGCGCAAGCAGCCTGAGCTGGGATACCGAAAGCTATACCGCGATCATGGAGGCGGTAGCCAGCGCAAGTTCGGTGGGTGGAACTTCTCCGATCGACAGCGTGGAGCAGCGCGCACGCGCCTTTGATGCTGCCGGCACGAGGCTTGCCGAAGTCGATGATGTCGGCAGCCTCCCCGGCTTCACCGTGATCGGCAAGTCTGACACCATCGCCGCGGTCGTCGATGACATGAGCGATGTGCTAGGAAGCAACACGACCGGGATCACGCTCGAACTGTCGCAGGACGGCCGCTTCGATGATGGCGCAGCGATGATCGCGTATGCCAAAGGTATGCTTGAGAGCGGGCAGGCCGACGCGCTCGGCGAGACCATGGCGCGTCTTCAGCTGGGCAATGACCTGACCGGCAATGCGGTCGACCAGCTCGAAAGTCAGATCACTCTGGCCGATGGCACCGAGCTATACGCAACGGCGGAGTCGCTGGGCTATTTCATGGCCTCTACCTATACTGCAACCGAACAGATCACAGCCGACGTTGAGGCGCAGCGTCAATTGGCCGCCGATGTTGTTGGCGGGCTCTTGAAATTCATTGATACCGGACCCGCTGGTCCCGTCGTTGATTTCGTGTCAAAGCGTGTCATCAGCGCTTCGGTTGACGCGGTAATTGGTGATCCGACTTCGGACGCTGCGGATATCCTGCGCGATACGGCTCTTCCGCTTAATCCGGAGACCAACAACAGGATGATCAGCAGTGAAGCCTTCCAGGCCTTTACCAGTCAGATTACTTCGGTGCGCCCATAGGAGCATGACAACGGGCGCATTCGCAGGAATGTGCGCAACGTTGCTGATGGCCTGTTCGCAGTCGCCCCCGGAAAGCGTAGCAATGGAGCTGCCTCCTGCTCTGTCCAACGACTTTCCGGGAAACAACCGACCCTTCGGCAGCCGCGAATTCGGCCGCCTGACCTACGCGTCAAAAAGCGTTCAGGATCGCTTCTTTGGCGATTTGCCCGATCGCGAAAAGTATCTTGCCATGCTCGACGCCGAGACAAATCTGGCAGACCTTGCGCCGGAATTCGCGCAGGCTTTGGGAGAAGATTGGATTCGCGACCCCGATGTCATCGACAGTCCCGACTTCGAGGCCATGTCTTTTGTGTACGAGGATCTTGATCGACCAACCGCCAGGATCGCCATTGTCAGCGTTCCTACCAGACCTGGCACTCGCGACCCCAAACCAGCCCAAATCATTTCCTCGATTCCGATCGAAGGGCTGATCTAGGAGGGCTTCAACAGGGCCAGATGACGCCTAATCGTTTTGCGCAGTGACAAGCGCGCGAGGCGGGCCCACTGCAAATAGTATGGCGATATCCGTATACTCCGGCTTGCCGCGCGTTCGCCTGCCAGACAGTGCTACCGCGCCCCTCAAGCGTACCTGGACGCAGGCCCCGGCGACCAACGCGCCGGCTTCGCCACGCCGCGCCACGCGTTCAGATCGAGCCGTTGGCCACGCACAATTGCTCGTGGCATTGCTCGCGCAACTGGCTGCAGCCGGCAAGGACCCGCGCGACCATCCGGCGTTTGCCATCCTTGAGACGCTGAAGCAGAATGCGGATGTCGAAATGATGGCTTCGCCGCTATTCTGGCGTGACGCCCCACCCGAAGTGCTTGCGGCGGCCCAAGATGGCGGGCGACAAATGATGACGAGCTTGCTGGCAATCTATGCGCGCTGAATGCGCCCAAATCCCTGTTCGACTTCGGGACCGTCTCTGCAGGCCGTTCTCGCCGGAATATCTGGAAACGCCAATACGCGTGTTTGATCGATCAAGCATTTCGGCTGTGCCAGAATTGGTCCGACGACCGCGATGAAGTCGTCTTTGGCAAAGTTCTGGATCAGTGCGATCTATGAGATGCACGGCCTAGATGCTAAGGTCGCGCAGATTGTAGTCGTGGAGGCTCGCTCTGGCGGCTGCATCATAGACAAAAGTTTCGCCTGCAAGCGGCTTGTATTCGAATGCCGCCTCCTCCGGAAACCGCGCCCGACGCGCCGCGATTGCAAGACCAAGTGCGCGTGAACGTTCGCGGATGTGGGCATCGTCATAGACTGCCGCTTCGCTGTGCATTCCGGCACCTTTGATATTGAGAACCGAAGCGCGGCGGTGGAAACCGTAATTGATCGTCAGCCGCGGTTCGAAGCCGGTGTTAGCGAATGAGCCGTGGACCAGCTGACGGTTGCATATCACGACGTCGCCGGCTTCGCAGACCAACGGAACGGCATCGGGCAGCCGTTCCGATCCAGCTTCGGCGATCATCGCCTTGATGTCCATCTTGCCGAGCTTGTGCGTGCCGGGCACGACCCAGACTCCGTTGACCGCAGTCGAACCGTATAGCTGGAGCATGAAATTGAACCCATGGATGTCCTCGTCGAACGCGGGGTGATCCCAGTGCGTATCGCCATCCTGGTGCCAAGATACCGCCGCGCCCAACCCGGGATCCTTGAAGAAGATTACGTCGTGAAACGGCGCAAAGTCCTCCCCGTTGATCGCCGCCGCGACGCGCAGAAGCTGTGGATGGGCATAGGCGCGCAGGCACTCGTCGGAGAACTGGACATGCCCCATCAGCACGAAGGGTGCGAATTCGGGCGCATCCTGCGCGGCCTGCGGTTCGAACAGCTTCACCTGATGGCGACCGTTCCACAGTTCCGTGCCGCCAAGCGGATCGGATAGCGGCCTGACCCATTGCAGCGTTGGCGCGCGATTGCCCGCGCCCACTGCCGGATTGCCCTGCGCGTCGGTTTCGCCGCCCGGCTGAAGCGGGAAGCGCGAGCGCAGATCGTCGATCCCGGCTTCAAGATCGGCCAATTCCTCCGCCGAAACTGCACCTTTGAAAACATAGAAGCCGTAAGCCGAATAGGCCGCGCGGATATCGGCGGCGAGCACACCTTCGTCATCGAACCGGATCGGTCCGCGATTGAGCAGCGCCAGAGCGCGTTCCTGGCCTGCGACCAGATAGGCGCGCATGGCCTCTGCATCCTTGCCGTAATGCGCCGCGCAGACGTCGATCGAAGCGGAAATGTCGGTAACCATCGCAGAAGCTCCTCAGTGGATACGAATCGGCAATTTTTATTCTTGATAAAATTTTATGCTCATGCAAATATGTCAGTCAAGCTAATTCGAGGTGCAATTCTTCATGGCCAGCCAGCCACAGGCGCGCGGACAGGCAACACGGCTTGCGAACAAGCTCCAGAGGCGCGACCATATCCTTGGCTGCGCGGCGACCATGATCGCCCGCGAAGGGATCGACGCACTGACCCTGGCCCGGCTAGCCGAGCGCGCCGATGTGACCGTACCCACGGTCCACAACCTGCTCGGCCGCAAAAGCGATTTGCTGGAAACGCTGGTGGTGGAGCGCATGCGGGCGGTGATGGATGCGGGAACCGACCTCGATCACACCGATCCCATCGCCACGGTCGAAAGTTTTGCCACCTCGCTGCTCGCGCTGCTGGCCTCGGACGAACCGCTCTATCGCGCTGCGTTCATTGCGGGCGAGCGAATCGGCTTCTTCGAGCAAAAATCCGCCTCCGGCATCTTCGCGCGTTCGGTCGAGGAAGCGATCCAAGTGTGTCGCGATGCAGTGGACCAGGGCCTGCTCGAAGGACGGATAGATCCGGCCCGGCTCGCCACACGCCTGTTCGCCTCGCAGCGCCTCGCGCGGCAGGACTGGATGAACGGCTATATCCAGCTTGCCCAGTACCGCATCCAGATGATGGGCGGGATGTTCATCACCCTGTGCGCCGATGCCGGCCCAGCGTTCAAGGACCGGCTCATCGCCCGGCTCGACGCACTCGAAGAAAAAGGACTGGAGCAATGACGGCCAAGACAGTGCGCGCGAAACTTGGCGGCGGGGAGGCAGTGTTCGGTGTGTTCACTCCAGGCAGCAGCATGGCCCAGGCGGAAATTCTTGCCCGCGCCGGTTTCGATTTCCTGATATTGGACGCCGAGCATGGAACCGTCGGCCCCGAGCAGGTCGCTGCCCTTGCGATGGCTTGCGAGGCGCACGGCTGCGCGCCGCTTGTGCGGGTACCTTCGCTCGACCGGCGAGCGATTGGAAAGCCGCTGGATTTCGGCGCAGTTGGGATCGTTGCGCCGATGATCAATTCGCGCGCCAATGGTGAGGCATTGCTGACGGCCGCGCTTTACCCGCCGCATGGCTCGCGGGGACTGGCTATGACGCGCAATCTCGGCTTCGGAATGGGTCAGGGCGACGTTGCTGCAAGGATCAACGCGGCCAACGAGGCCGTGCTGACCATCGCGCAGATCGAAACCCGCGAAGCGATCGCCAATCTCGACGAGATCATGTCGCTCTCGCGTATCGACGTCATCTTCGTCGGCCCTGCCGACTTGTCCTCCAGCCTCGGTATCCCGCTGCAGTTCACACACCCCGATTTCCTTGGCGCGATGATGCAGGTGGCGACCAAGGCGCGCGAGCACGGCAAGCATCTGGGCGTGCTGGTGAACGAGCCGGAACAGATCAAGCGGCTTTACCCGCTCGGCTTCCGGTTGTTCGCGGGCTATCTCAACATGATGCTGGCGAAAATGGCGCGCCGCTTTGTGGTCGAATGCGGCGAAGCAGCGGGCGGGACTGCCGAATAGCGCAATGCGGAAGCGAACCGGGCACTACGGGTGATCGTTGCGGTGCGCATCATAATTTCGTCTTGCGGAATCGATAGCCGGAAGGTTTTCGAGCGCCCAAAGGCCCATCGCGCTGACCGGTTCGCGAAACGACTCGCCCATTGCGGTGAGCGAGTATTCGACCTTGGGCGGGATGGTCGGATAGTGCTTGCGGTTGACCAGTCCGTCGCGCACCAGTTCGCTCAGTGTTAGGCTGAGCATGCGCTGAGAAATGCCGAGATTCCGCTTAAGCTCGTTGAACCGCAGCGTCCCGTAACGGGCGAGCGAGATGATGACCAGTACACTCCAGCGGTCGCCAACCCGCGTCAGCACCTCGTTGATCCGTGCGCATTCGGGGCATTGACCCGGTTCGAGTATGCAAGCCGCCTGACCTTCCGTTTGTCGCGTCGCCATAGGCTGGTTCCTTCTTTGTTACCGAGGCTCAAACGTGTGCCTCCTTGCACACGATTGCGGTTCCGAATATTCATTAGGTAACAAATTTATACCACCAAGCTCCCCGCCGTTCAAACAGGAATGCACCATTGTCCGTCGTCAAAACATTTGGCACACTTCGGGGCGTAATTTTTCGGAGTGTGGGCCTCGTCCGGTTGGTGATATTA
>NZ_JAIGNO010000004.1 GCF_019711515.1 Qipengyuania qiaonensis | reverse complement strand
CTACGCTTCATTCGTCCGTCTCCTTGTCGAACGCCGGACTCTACTTATCGCTGGAGGAAATCTAGGGGCTCAGACCAGAGATTTGGGGGTGTATCCCCTTTACATACGTAACGGATTGTGGCATATAATGGGGTATGACGAAGCCACTCACTACCGCGCAGTTCTTCCGCCAGTTTCCTGACGATGAAACCTGCCTCCAGCACTTGTTCGACGTTCGGTTCGGCCAAGGCTTCGAGTGCCCGTCCTGCGACCGCGCCAGCAACTGGTATCGCATCAAGGCCGAGCGCGCCTATTCCTGCCAGTGGTGCGGTCACCACCTACACCCGACCGTAGGCACCCCGTTCGAAAAGACCCGCACGCCGCTGCAACTGTGGTTCTATGCCATCCACCTGTTCACGGTCACTCGCCACGGCGTATCGGGCAAGGAATTGCAACGCCAGCTAGGCGTCACCTACAAGACCGCTTGGCGCATGGCGAAACTCATTCGCGAGCACATGGCGGACGTGGATGGCGACAAGCCGATTGGCGGCAACGGAACCAATGTCGAGATCGACGAAACCCTTATGGGCGGCGTGAAGCGCGGAAAGCATAACCGTGGCAGCGCCGCCAAGACGGTCGTAGTGGGCGCTCTGGAACGCGGTGGCGACATTGTGGCCCAAGTAGTCCCGAACCAGCGCCGCTCGACCCTAGAGCCGTTTGTGACCGCCAACGTCCGTATCGGCGGCAACGTCCACACCGACGAACTACGCTCCTATGCTCGCCTTTCGGATGCTGGCTATCGCCACGCTCGCGTGAACCACGGTGCAGAGGAATATGCCTATTACGATTATCGCCTTGCCGAGACGGTCACGGTCAACGGTATCGAGAATTTCTGGCGGCACCTGAAATGCTCAATCAATGGCACTCACACGAGCGTCAGCGCGAAGCATCTGAACTCCTACGTCAAGGAATTCGAGTATCGCTTCAATCGTCGCAATCGTCCGGAGACGATGCTTCCGGAGCTTCTTTCGACTTTCCGGCCATTGAACGCAGTGTAGCTTCGAAGGCCTTGCGGTCGCCAATCTCGCTTTCATGTTCGGCGATGAACTGGTCGAGCTTATTGCCCTCTATGGCTTCTCGTAGGGTAATCACCGCGCGCCTCCCGCAGAAAACAACGCCGTAGCGATATCTAGGATTTGGACGCCAAACGCGAAGATCGCCAGAACAAAGCCTGCGATAGCGATACCTGTTCCGATGACGTAGGCCTTCGTACCTGCCGCTGCCGCTTTTGCGTCTGCTACATCAGTCTTTAGCCCACCAAGCGTGTCGTTGATGTGAGCCACGTTAACACCGAGCGTCTTCAACTCTCCCAGCAGTTGGGCAAACTTGGTTTCAGTTCGTGCTTCTACGGCATCGAGCTTCGCGTTCAGCAAGCGCTCGTCCACATGATCATTGGACGAGGTAGCCCGAGTTTGCTTCGGCTGCTCAATCGGAGGCGACTGCGTGGCCATTGGATTACCCCCCATATAGGGCGACATTGAAGAAAATGTAACCGCGGCCGCAGGGATTGCCCAGCCAAAATAAGACCCAGTGCTTCTACTGGCTTCAGTCATTGGGCTCGCTAGGAAGCAGCTGGTTCAAGATATCGCGAAACTCCACCGCGACGCTTGTCGGCATGACGACGCTGGATACATTTTTCATAACCTGCTCAAAGCCAGTCTCGCCGCCGCCCATAACCCCTTGCTCGCGGAAAACGAACAGAGTGTATTCGGGCGTGGGGAACACCTGAACCCCATTTACCCACTTTCTGTCGGTATCGAGGCCAATCGCAAAGCTATTGCCACGCTTTTGTAGCTCTTCTTGTATATCGGGTCTGTCAGCCATTGAACCTCCACGCTGGAGGCGCTGGATATGCTGCGACACGCAGTGAGTCAAAAGGATACGTCGCCATACCTATGCGAGGAGGATACACCCCGAGATTTGTTATAACCTCAATGAAACTTCCTATATACCAAAGTTTGATGAGTACGATTTAGACGATAGGGCTCAAGTCGTCGCAATATTGCTTGGTAAACCACTTGAAGAAGTTCTGACTTTCGACGCAGAGGCTATTGAAGCACATTTCACTCGCCTGATTGGTCAAGAGGTACACGATTTGGAGAAAGACGTCGGAAGTCCGTCTTAACACAATCGACCCCTCTCACCCCTCCCGCAAAATCGTCTCCATCGCTTTGCCGCGGGCGAGTTCGTCCACCAGCTTGTCGAGATAGCGGATTTCGCGCATCGTTTCCTCCTCGACATCCTCCACCCGCACGCCGCAGACCACGCCCGTAATCCGACTGCGATCGGGGTTCATCCGGGGGGCTTCGGCAAAGAAGGTTTCGAAACTGGTGCCGTCGGCGATGACCGCCTCCAGACTGGCCTCGCTATGGCCGGTCAGCCAGCAGATGATGCGGTCGACCTCGTCCTTGGTGCGGCCCTTCTTTTCCGCCTTGGCGATATAGGCCGGATAGACCTTGCCGAACGCCATCGTGTAAATCCGGTGCTTCATGGCGGCACTCTCCCCTTCAATTCCAGGGACAGTAAGCCCATCCGCGCGTCACCACTTGCCGCCCGCTTCCTCGATCGCCTTGAGCAGCGCTCGCTTGCTGGCGGTTCGCTGCTCACCGGAATTGCGGGGCGGGTCGGGCAGGCCGAGTTCGACCTTGCGCGCGGCGATGCGGCGGCCGAATTCGGCCATATCCACGCGCCGGCCGGTCCAGACGTCAGTCGTTTTCGATGATGTCGATGCCATAATCGCCGCCGGTTTCTTCCTCGATACGCCGTGCAAGATAGTCTTTATCGAGCGAAGGTTGAAGCCTGAACAGCGCTCTGGCCTGTTCGAGCCGATCTGGCGCGGTGCCCGATGCATATTGGCTCAGCCGGTCGGCGATCAGATCCTCGACCGAAATTATCACGAAGGCGCCCTCGCCGGTATTTTCGACAAGAACCAGTGTCGCCGGATCGAACGCCCCGTCCATCGGCGTTTCGGCAACCACTTCGAAGCCAAGCTTTAGTTCGGGATGCACCCAGCCCTTCGTCATCTGCCCCACGCCCGATGGCTTGGCGAAGCCGACCCGTTCCATCTCCTCCTCCAGTTCGGATTGGCGGAAAGTGCACAAGTCGAAATCTCCTGTGCTTATCGTGCTTTGCGAATAGAATTCGGCTGCCGCACCGCCGACGAGAATGGGGCGGCGCAGGCCGCGCGCAGCCATCGCCTCGCTCACTTGCGCGAACAACCTGAGCGCCGCCTCGAATTCGGGGCGGTAGGCGCTCACTCCGCTGCTTCCTTCGTTTTGCGCCCCGAGGCGCCCGTTGGCGCGGGTTGGGCGCGCTCCAGCATCGGGCGCAGGTATTGGCCGGTGTAGGAGCCTTCGACCGCGGCCACGTCTTCCGGCGTGCCCTGCGCGACGACCTCCCCGCCGCGCACGCCGCCGCCGGGGCCGAGATCGAGGATATGGTCGGCGGTCTTGATCACATCCAGATTGTGTTCGATCACCACCACGCTGTTGCCCTGGTCCACCAGCCGGTGGAGCACTTCGAGGAGCTTGCGGACATCCTCGAAATGGAGGCCGGTGGTGGGCTCGTCGAGGATGTAGAGCGTCTGCCCGGTGCTGCGCTTGCTGAGTTCCTTGGCGAGCTTCACCCGCTGCGCCTCTCCGCCCGACAGCGTGGTCGCCTGCTGGCCGACCTTGACGTAGCCGAGGCCGACCTCGTTCAGCATGTGCATCTTGTCGCGGATGGGGGGGACGGCCTTGAAGAATTCCTCCGCATCCTCGACCGTCATGTCCAGCACGTCGGCGATGGAGTGGCCCTTGAACTTCACCTCCAGCGTTTCGCGATTGTAACGCTTGCCGCCGCATTCCTCGCAGGTGACGTAGACGTCGGGCAGGAAGTGCATCTCGATCTTGATCAGCCCGTCGCCCTGGCACGCCTCGCACCGGCCGCCCTTGACGTTGAAGCTGAACCGCCCGGGCTTGTAGCCGCGCGCCTGCGATTCCGGCAGACCGGCGAACCAGTCGCGGATCTGGGTGAAGGCGCCGGTATAGGTCGCCGGGTTGGAGCGCGGGGTGCGGCCGATGGGCGACTGGTCGATCTCGATCACCTTGTCGCAATATTCGAGGCCGGTGACCTTGTCGTGCGCGCCGGCGACCACGCGTGCGCCGTTCAATGTGCGCGCGGCGGCGGCGTAGAGCGTGTCGATAGTGAAGGAGGACTTGCCCGAGCCGGAGACGCCGGTGACGCAGGTAAAGGTGCCCAGCGGGAGGGAGGCGGTGACGTCGCGCAGATTGTTGGCGCGGGCGCCGTGGACGGTGAGCTTGTGGCCGTTGCCCTTGCGGCGGGTGGCGGGGACGGCGATTTCGCGGCGGCCGGTGAGGTAATCGGCGGTGAGCGATTTCTTCGACTTGAGCACCTGCTTCAGCGTGCCCTCCGCCACCACCTCGCCCCCATGCACGCCCGCGCCCGGGCCGAGATCGACCACATGATCGGCGGCGCGGATCGCATCCTCGTCATGCTCGACCACGATGACGGTGTTGCCGAGATCGCGCAGCCGCTTGAGCGTTTCCAGCAGCCGGTCGTTATCGCGCTGGTGGAGGCCGATGCTGGGCTCGTCGAGCACATAGAGCACGCCGCTGAGACCGGAGCCGATCTGGCTGGCGAGGCGGATGCGCTGGCTCTCCCCGCCTGAGAGCGTACCTGAAGTTCGATCGAGGTTGAGGTAATCCAGACCCACATTGTCGAGGAAGCCCAGCCGCTCGTTGATTTCCTTGAGGATGGCCTTCGCGATCTGCTGCTGCGTGTCATTGAGCTGGTCGGGCAGCGCGAGGAACCACGCCTTGGCATCGGCGACGCTCATCTTGGTGGGGGTGGCGATATCGGTGGCGTTGTCGCCCTGGCCGATCTTCACCGCCAGCGCCTTCTCGTTCAGCCGCTTGCCGCCGCAGGTTTCGCAGGGCTGGCTGGTCTGGAACTTGCTCAGCTCCTCGCGCATCCACGCGCTTTCGGTCTGGAGCATGCGGCGGTTGAGATTGCCGATCACCCCTTCGAACGGCTTCTTGACCGTGTATTCCTTGCGCCCGTCCTTGAAAGTGAGCGGGATGGCGCGGCCTTTGGTGCCGTGGAGGATGATGTCGCGGATCTCGGCATCGAACTCCTCCCACGGCGTGTCGAGGCTGAACTCGTATTCGCGCGCGAGGCTGGCGAGCACCTGCATGTAATAGGGCGATGGCGGGTTGGACTTGGCCCAGGGGACCACCGCGCCCTTCTTGAGGCTGAGCGCTTCGTTAGGGACGACCAGCTGCGGATCGAACAGCAGCTTCTCGCCGATCCCGTCGCAGGTCGGGCAGGCCCCCTGCGGCGCGTTGAAGGAGAACAGGCGCGGCTCGATCTCTTCGATGGTGAAGCCGGAAACGGGGCAGGAGAAGCGTTCGGAAAAGACGATGCGGTTGGCCGGGATGCCCGCCCCCTTCATCCCGGAGGTTTTGCCAGGGCCTTCGACAGGCTCGGGCTGAGCGGGACTAGTGTCGACATCCGCTCGTCCTGAGCCTGTCGAAGGACCGGCATCCAGCGCCGCGACGGTCGTATCCGCCAGATCGACATAGGCGAGCCCGTCCGCCAGCTTCAGCGCCTGTTCGAAACTGTCGGCCAACCGCGTCTGGATACCGTCCTTCACCGCCAGCCGGTCGACCACGACCTCGATATCGTGCTTGAATTTCTTGTCGAGCGCGGGCGCTTCCTCGATCGGGTAGAGCTCGCCATCGATCCGCACGCGGGTGAAGCCGGCCTTCTGCCACTCGGCCAGTTCCTTGCGGTATTCGCCCTTGCGCCCGCGCACCACCGGCGCGAGCAGATAGAGCCGCGTGCCCTCTGACAGCGCCATCACCCGATCGACCATATTGGAAACGGTCTGCGCCTCGATCGGCAGGCCGGTAGCGGGCGAATACGGCACCCCCACCCGCGCCCATAGAAGGCGCATATAGTCGTAAATCTCGGTCACCGTCGCCACGGTCGAGCGCGGGTTGCGGCTGGTGGTCTTCTGCTCGATCGAGATCGCGGGAGACAAACCGTCGATATGCTCGACATCGGGCTTCTGCATCATCTCGAGGAACTGCCGCGCATAGGCGCTCAGCGATTCCACATACCGCCGCTGCCCCTCGGCATAGATGGTATCGAAGGCAAGGCTCGACTTTCCGGAACCCGACAGCCCCGTAATCACGATCAGGCTGTCGCGCGGCAGGTCGATATCGACGCCCTTGAGATTGTGCTCCCGCGCGCCGCGGACGGATATCTTGGTGAGTGCCATGGAAAAGCGTGTTCCTGAATTGTTCGCTTCGGTCAAGCGTCGAGAGATCGGCTGTGCCCAATGTGGTCGCCATCCTGTCCGGTTCAACTCCAGTCAGCGAACGGTTACGCCTAGGTTATCATCCGGAGATTGACAGTATTTGTGGAATTTCAAATCTATTCGTCAAGGCATATTCGGTAAATATCCAATTGCTCCGGAACACTCTCTATATTTTTGATATAACCAATTACTTTAACTTCATTTCTCAGCCCTATTCATCCCACGTCTACTAGAGGGAAAAATGAATAGGAGCGTTACGATGATTAATCGGAATAACTTCGTCGCTATTATGACTACAACGGCATTGATTGGTGCTGGGGTCGCAATTCCCTCGACGCCCGCACATGCACAAGCCCTTCAACCCGTCGTCGACGTATGTACGGGCATTACTTTGCCGCGATCTGCGGTAACCGAGATAATCGGCGCGGTGAACGAGCCGATCGTCACTCCACTTGAAAACACGTTGAATGCGTTGACCTCGCTCTCGGTGATATTGCCGCCCCTGGCGATCATCCCCGATTTCGACATCGATCTTTCGACCATTCTGGCCGACGCCGCCGCCGGTGCGCCGATAAGCCTCCAGATACTCGACACGGACGGCAATGTCGTCGGGGCTTCCGACGACTGCAACATCCGGGCAGACAACATCACTCTGGATACGGAAGGCGGCATCGAAATCGGCGGCAACCGCATCTCCGGTCTCGGCGCGAACGGACAGGAAGCCACAGCCGGCGAAGCCGATGCCATCGCGTTCGGCAATAATGCCAGCACGGCAATAGGCGCAACCGGCGCGATCGCGCTGGGCACCAATGCCTCCGCCACAGCCGCGAACAGCGTGGCGCTGGGCGCAGGGTCTGTCGCGGATCGCGTAAACAGCGTGTCGGTCGGCGCAGTCGGTGCCGAGCGTCAGATCACCAATGTGCTCGCGGGTACGGCGGATACGGACGCGGCCACGGTCGGCCAGGTCAACGCCTCGATCGCTGCGGCGACGGCCAACGGGGTCGTTTACGACAGCGCGGCCCAAACCTCGATCACCCTGGGCGGTGCGGGCGGCACCACGATCGCCAATGTTGCAGCGGGCACGCTAAGCTCCACCTCGACCGAGGCAGTGAACGGGTCGCAGCTCTTCGCCACCAACCAGACGGTGGCGGCCTTGGGCAGCAGGGTCGATCAGAACGAGGTCGACATCGCCCAGAACCGGGCCGATATCAACGATATCCAGAACAATATCGGCCAGATCCAGGTGACTGTCGGCGAATTCGACGGCCGGATTACCCAGAACGAGACCGACATCGCCAATATCGACGGCCGGGTTACGGTCAACGAAACCGATATTGCCAATCTCGACGGTCGTGTGACCGTAAACGAAGGCGATATCGCCAACCTCGATAGCCGGGTGACGGTGAACCAGACCAACATTGCGCAGGTGCAGGCGCAGGTCGACAATATCCCGGTAGGCTATGTGTCGGATGCCGATGGGTCGACGCCCAGCACCACGCCGACCAACACCGCAGCGTTTGGAGGTGCGGCCGCCGGCGGCGTCCGGGTCACCAATGTCGCGGCGGCAACGCTTTCCGCCGGATCGACCGACGTCGTGAACGGATCTCAACTGTTCGCGACGAACCAGGCGGTTCAGCAGAACACTGACGACATCCAGACGATCAACAACAATCTGGCGGGCAGCACAGTGGTCGCGGTCCAGTATTCGGACCCCGACAATCCCACGGTCAGCAATGGCGGGACGATCACCAACGACGTCACGCTGATCGGCAGGGATGCGGCGGCTCCGGTCGCCCTGCACAATATCGCCGACGCGACCGCCGCAACCGATGCGGTCAATCTGCGCCAGATGGAGGCCGGTCTGGCCAACGTGCTGGCCGATTCGATGGGCTATACCGACATGCGGATCGCGCAGATCGGCTTCGATCTCGCCGAACTGCGCGACGATGCCTTCTCCGGAACCGCTTCGGCGATGGCGCTGGCGTCTATCCCACAGGCGGTAGAACAAGGCAAAATGATGATCGGCGGCGGTGTGGGCCACTATCGCGGCGAAACCTCCTTCGGTTTCGGCATGTCGTCGACCTTCGCTGACGGTCAGGCCGTGCTGAAAGTCAGCGGGACGATCGGTGCGAACGGCAAAGGCGGCGTAGCGGCCGGGGCCGGGTTCGCTTTCTGAGCGCAGCGCTGTCACCCGAACTTCTCCGGCGGCGTGATCCTGGCCGCGTCGCTGGAAACCGAGGGGACGGACGAGGATCGATATCGCAACGTCGATCCGAACGATAGCGTGAACGGGATGCGGGTGTCGGGAACTCCGACGCCCGCGTCTTTGGCGTGAGCCCGCCGAAAGCCCGGCTTCCAAATATGAAGATCGTGGGCGTTTTCGTTAACGATTGGCGGTTACCTCACCAGACGCAGTCGCAATAGGGATTCGGAAACGCCAGCGGTGCGCATCGACCAGGAAGCTGACGGCGAGCTTGCCGGCGCGATCACGCGCATCCCGGTCGATTCTTACGAAATCGACCGCGAGGCGGTTATCGCCATGCTCGAACGGGAGCGGCGGTCCTTTACTGCGAGCCTTATCGCGCTGAGCATGATGGCCCTGGCCGTGGCCATGCTGCCGGACGCGATATTGATGGCTCCGTTGCTCGGGCTGCGTTTTGCATCCTTCCTGTTCACGCGCGCCGCCGCCGCCCGGCTGGAGCAGCACGTGCGCGCCCGCCTGCCCTACAAGATCTCGCGCCGGGTGCTGTTCTGCAGCATGTCGCTGACAGGCGTGACGCTGGCATTGTTGCTATGGCCGCAACCCACGGGCGCCTCCCTGGTCGCGGTTGCCTTGCTGCAGGTGGTGGTAGTGGTGGTGGTCACGCTGATCTCGGTCACGCTGGCCGCCCTTCCCGCGTCCCGCGATGGCATGCTGATCAGCTTCTGGGCGACGGCCTGCGCGCTTGTCCTGTTCCACCCCGCCAGCGCCGATCCTGCCATGGTCGCCGTCGTGACCATGGCCGTCGCGGGCATCCGCATCTACAGCTCCAGCACCGGCCAGCACATCCGCAGTTCGGCGCGGACGCTGGTCGAGAACCGCCGGCTGTCGGAAGACCTGGCGGATGCGCTGGCGCATGCCGAGTTCCTCAGCTGGCGCGATCCGCTGACCGGCCTGTTCAACCGCCGCATGCTGTTCGAGGAGACGCGGATGGAAAACAGCGCGCACTCGCGGCATCTGCTGACCATCGACCTCGACCGGTTCAAGACGATCAACGATACGTTCGGGCATGGCGTGGGCGACCGGGTGTTGATCGCCACCGCCGATGCGATCCGGGAATGGTGCGCGGCATTGGGAGGTGCAGGTTCGCACATCGCCTATCGGCTGGGCGGCGAGGAGTTCCTGGTCATCGCCAGAGGTCTCGACGATGCGGAGATTGCCGAGGCTGCGGAAGATCTGCGGGCACTGATCGCCGGGCTCCAGGATCGATTTACCGAGCAGCCGGGGATCCGCATCTCCGCCTCGATCGGATTTTCCGCCTGGCTCTTCGGGGAAGTGCTCGACGATGCGCTGATACGCGCGGATATCGCCTGTTACGAGGCGAAAAAGACCGGTCGCAACAGGGTTCGCCGCGCCGCCTGAAGCGGGCCGGGCGGGTCCGTGTGTCGACGCAGGACATGTTGCATCGCCACGTCCTTTGCGTGACAAGCGCCCGTCATGCCCCATCGCCTGTTCGTAGGTATTCGTCCGCCAGGTGACATTCGCGACGCGCTGATCGACCTTATGGAGGGTATCGATCTGGCGCGCTGGCAGGATGACGACCAGCTGCACCTGACGCTTCGCTATGTCGGCGAGGTGGACACGCATCTTGCCGAAGATCTGGCCGGGCGACTGCGGGAGGTCGACATGCCGCCCTTCGATCTGACCATCGCGGGAACCGGCACCTTCGCAAAGAAGGGTCGCCCTCACACACTTTGGGCGGGGATCGAGCCATCCGACGGCCTGCGCCGGCTCCAGCGGCGGATCGAACGGATCTGCATCTCCGCCGGGCTGGAACCGGAGCATCGCAAGTATCACCCGCATATCACGCTTGCGCGGATCAACCGGTCGACCGGCGCGCTCGCCCCGTTTTTCGCGGCGACCGCCTCCCTGCGGCTCGGCCCCTGGCGGGCCGAATCGTACATCCTGTTCGAAAGCACGCTGGGTCGGCATGGGTCGGTGTACGACCCGATAGTGCGCTACCCGATCGAAACGGGGCCATGACGCCGGTCGGGCAGGCAGGAACTACCAGCGACCCGTCCCGTTCGACAAACGTAGCAGGAAGCCCGACTGGCGACGTGCGCGCGCTTGCGCAAGCGCAGGAAGCAGGCCAAGCACACGGCTTTCATTCGCATTCCCGCGCCCGACGTCCGTCTGGCGCGCAATCATGAGGGGAAATTCATGAAGGCCCAGATCCTGGCCACTGTCGCAGCGTCCGCACTTCTCGGCGCCTGCGCCACCACTCCCGGCGGAGAAATCGAAACCATGGCCGAAGCCAGCACGCCAGCCTCGCCGATACCCGAAGGTACGGGATATTTCGCGTCCGACAGTACCCTGCCCTTCCACGCGCCCGACTTCACCAAGATTTCGGAAGACGATTACGTGCCTGCCTTCGAGCAGGGCATGAATATCCAGCGGGCAGAGGTGCAGGCGATCATCGACAATCCGGCTGCGCCGACTTTAGAGAACACGATTGTCGCACTCGAAAAGTCGGGCCAGATGCTTGGCCGCGTGGCGACCGTCTTCTTCGCATTGACCGGTTCGAACACCACCGACCGGCTCGACGACATCAACACCGAAATCAGTCCCAAGCTGACCGCGCATGGCGATGCGATTTCGCTCAATCCCGAACTCTTCGCGCGCGTCAAAGCCGTTTACGACAAGCGTGCCACCATGCGCATGACCGCGGAAGATGCGAAGCTGCTGGATGAAACCTACGAAGGCATGGTCCATGCCGGCGCATTGTTGAACGATGCCCAGCGCGAGCGGGTGAAGGCGATCAATACCGAACTGTCGAGCGTGACCACCGAATTCGGCCAGCGCGCACGCAATGCCATGGCGGAACAACCGGTATTCTTCGACAATCGCGCCGAACTGGCCGGCCTGTCGGAAGCCGATATCAAGGCCGCCGCCGATCTCGCCACCGAAAAGGGCCAGCCGGGCAAGTTCGCCATTGCCCTGCAGAACACGACGCAGCAACCGCTTCTGCCGGCCATGGAAAACCGCGCTGCGCGCGAGAAACTGTTCAAGGCGAGTTATCACCGGGCAGATGGCACCACCGCGATCGATACGCGCGATCTGGTGGCGAAGATCGCGACGCTGCGTGCCGAAAAAGCCGCTCTGTTCGGCGAGCCCGACTGGGCCAGCTATACGATGTACGATCGCATGGTGGAATCGCCGCAGGCCGCGCTGGATTTCATGGGCCAGATGGTCCCTGCCCTCGCTGCGACGCAGCAGCGCGAAGCCGGCGTGCTCAACGAGAAAATCCGTGCGGAAGGCGGCAATTTCGACGTCCAGCCGTGGGATTGGTACCGCTTCGCCAACATGGTCAAGGCCGAGCGTTACGAGGTCGATGACGACGAGGTGATGCAGTATTTCCAGCTCGACAAGGTGCTGGAAGACGGCGTCTTCTTCATGGCCAACAAGCTCTACGGCCTGAGTTTCGAGCGCCGCACCGACCTGCCGGTCTACCACCCCGACGTGTGGGTCTACACCGTGCGCGACGCGGACGGTTCGGACCTTGGCATATTCTATTTCGACCCGTTCCAGCGCCCGTCCAAGCGCGGCGGCGCATGGATGAGCAATTTCGTCGACCAGAGCTATCTGTGGGACAAGAAGCCGGCCATCTACAACGTGCTGAACATCCCGAAGGCACCGGCGGGCGAACCGCAACTGGTGAGCTTCGACTGGGTCAACACGACGTTCCACGAATTCGGCCATGCGCTGCACGGCTTCTTTGCCGATCAGAAATATCCCAGCCTGTCGGGCACTGCGACGGCCCGCGATTTCGTCGAGTACCCGAGCCAAGTCCATGAAATGTGGATGACATATCCCGAAGTGCTGCAGAACTACGCCAAACATTATCGGACGGGTGAAACGATCCCGGCCGAGCTGGTCGAGAAGATCGAGGCAGCATCGAAGTTCAACCAGGGTTACGATTTCGGCGAGGTCGTCGAAGCCGCATTGCTCGATATGAAATGGCATGCGTTGTCCGCGGAACAGGCCGCGGCGATCGACACGCCGCAGGAAGTCTCCGACTATCAGGCGCGCGCACTGTCCGACCTCGGTCTCGAAGTGGCGCTGGTGCCACCGCGCTACCGGACGAGCTATTTCAACCACATCTTCTCTTCGCCGTCGGGCTACAGCGCGGGCTATTACAGCTATCTGTGGACGCAGATGCTGGATCATGACAGCCGCAACTGGTTCCGCCAGAATGGCGGCCTGACGCGGGCCAATGGCGATCACTATCGCAAGACCGTGCTCAGCCGCGGGGGCACCATGGATTACGGCGAGATGTATCGCAATTTCGCCGGACGAGACCCCAATGTCCGCTACATGCTCGAAGCGCTCGGCCTTGTCGCAGGCGAGGGAGCAGCGGATGGCGAGGCATCCGATGGCGCCGTGCCGGCCCAGACCGCGGAGTAATCAGCCGCCGACCAAGGCCCGGTGGCCCGGTTCGCCGATCCACCGTACCGGCACTTTCCAGACGCGCTCGATCACCTGCGGGTCGAGCGCGTTTTCGCATGCGCCGTCGGCGGCCAGCTTTCCGCCGTCGAGCACGATCACACGGTCGGCGTGATTCATCGCATGCGCCAGATCGTGCAGGACGAGCACGATACCCGCACCCTTGTCGGCCGCTCGGCGGAGATGGCGCAGCAGGGCCAGCTGGTGGGCGATATCGAGCGCGGCCAGCGGCTCGTCGGCGAGAATCCAGCGCGGTTCGCCCGCCAGCACCCGCGCCAGCAACACACGGGCCGTCTCGCCGCCCGAGAGCGACTGTGCGCGGCGCTGGGCGAGATGCGCGATATCGAGCGCATCGAGGGCGGCATCGACCGGTCCCGCCAGACTGTCGCCATGCGGCATGCGACCGAGTTCGACCAGGCTGCGCACGGGCACATCCCAAGCGATTTCATGCGCTTGCGGAAGATAGCCGAGTAGTTGCGCGCGCTCCCGCGGTGCCATGATTTGCACGCTGATCCCGTCCAACGCAACGGTCCCCTCGACCGGAGCGAGCAAGCCCGCCAGCGCTTCGAGCAGGGTAGATTTGCCGGCCCCGTTCGGCCCGCAGATCGCCGTAATCGAACCCGGTTCGAGTTGCAGCGAAACCTCCGAAAGGCGTTTCGCTATCGTCAACCCGTGCGCCGCCAGCTTCATGCCAGCCCCCTGCGCATGCGGAGCAGCAGCCAGAGGAAGAACGGCGCACCGAGCAGGCTGAGCGCAATGCCCAGCCGCAATTCGGTGACCAGTGGCAATATCCGCACCACGCTATCCGCGACGAGCACCAGCAGCGCACCGGCCAATGCGCTCGGCACGACCAATTGCGACGGGCGGCTATCGGTCAGTGGGCGCACCAGATGCGGGACGATCAGGCCGACGAAGCCGATAATCCCCGCCACCGCCACACTGGCGCCCACCGTCAGACCTATTCCCACGATAAGGAGCCAGAGCAGCCGCTGCGGATCGATACCCAGCGAACGGGCTACCGGCTCTCCCAAGGTGAGCGCGTCGAGCGATCTTCCGCTGCGCCAGAGCAGGATCACGCCGAGCCCGACCAATGGGGCCGCCAGCCAGACTTCGCGCCAGCTCCGGTCGGTCAGCGCGCCGTTGAGCCACATGACGATCTCGCTCATCGCGAAGGCGTTGGGTGCCATGCTGATCGCCAGCGCGGTCAGCGCACCGGCCAGGCTGGCCACCATCAGCCCGGCAAGCGTAAACAGCGCTATCCCGCCGGTCCGCCCGGCGATCGCCGCCAGCAATGCCATCGCCCCGCCCGCGCCGATCAGCGCGAATGCGGGCAGCAACCAAGGCGATGCGGCATAGCCGAACCACAGTGCTGCGACCGCGCCCAATGCCGCCCCGGGAGCGATCCCGAACAGGCCCGGATCGGCGAGTGGATTGCGCAGATAACCCTGCATCGCGGCACCGCCCGCGCCCAGCCCCGCACCGATCACGATGGCCAGCAGTGCGCGCGGGAGACGTAGTTCGGCAAGGATCAGCGAAGCGTTGGGCGTGCTCGCAGGATCGAGCCAGACCCGCCCCGCCAGCAGCGAGAGCGGCAATGCCACGAGGAGCAAGCCGCCGAAGACGAGTACGGCACGGTTCACGACACGGCCCGCCTGATGTCTGCCAGCCGCTCGGCAGCGCGGATGATCGTCGGCCCGCCGCAATAGAGGAGGCTGGTGTCGAAACGTTCGCGCCGCATGTCCGGCAGGCGGTCCAGCACGCGGTGCTGCTGGCCGATCTCGCCGCCAGCAACCAGCAGGACCTGCGGCGGCGCGGCGATCACATCTTCCAGCGCCACATAATCGGCCTGGGAGAGACCGCGCGCCGGGGCGGCATTGGCAAAACCGGTTCGGGCCAGCAGGTCGCTGACCAGCGATTGTTCGCCCGCAACGATCCCGCCGGGTTGCCAGAGCAGGACCTCGACCGGCCGATTGTCGGGCGGCCTTGCATCGGCAAGCGCACGATCGATCCTTTCGACCAGCCGCTCGCCCGCCTCCGGATTGCCGACCAGCAAAGCCAGATCGCGGATCTGCTCTTCGCTCGCCGCGACGTCGCCGGCGATGCCGAACGTCACCACCTCGATACCCAGATCCTCGAGCGCCGTGCGAGTTGCCGGAGCGATGAAGCTGCCCGCCACGACCACATCCGGGTCGAGCGCCAGCACCTCCTCCACCGTTCCGCCTGTCGCGGCGTATCGGGCCGCCATGTCCTCATCCATGGAACTGGACCGCGGGTCCTTGCTGTAATGCGATATCGCCAGCAATTGCCCGGGCGCCGCCACCTCGGCAAGGATCGCATCCGTGCAGGGATTCAGGCTGACGATAGTCGGCCACGCTCCGGCGGCCGGCGCATCGGCCCCGCTGCCCGCACACGCGGCGAGAAGCAGGACCGATGCGGCGATCAGCGGTTTCACATCTTCGCCCGGATCCCGCCGAACACGCTGCGCCCGGCGGTGCCGTAGCCCGCGACCGTCTGGTAATCGGCGTCGAACACGTTTTCGACCCGGCCGAACAGCTCCAGATTCTTCCCCACGCCGAAAGATGCGCGAACATCGAACAGCTCGTATCCTTCCAGGCGCGTGGTGTTCGTGGCATTGTCCCAGCTCGGGCCGACGATGCGCAGATCGGCACCGAGGCCGAGGCCGAAATCGCTCACCCAGTCGGCATAGACCGTGCCGAAATGGTTGGGTCGCCGGGCGAGATCGAGGCCGGTCGTGCGATCCTCGGCATCGACATAGGAGTAGATGCCCGAGAGACGCAGGCCACGCGCGAGGTCGAAGCCGGCCTCTGCCTCGATGCCCTGTGCGCGCGCTTCATCGGTGTTGAGATAGACACCCGACGGCCGTTCTGCGGTTACGCCGAAGCCGATCAGATTGTCGCTGTCGCGGCGAAATCCCGTGAGAGCCAGATGCAGTCCGGAACCGCGCTGACCCTTTTCCACGCCGAGATCGAAGCTGGTGCTTTCTTCGGGCTCTAGGTCGGTATTCCCGAAAAAGGACAGCAGCTGGAACAGGGTCGGCGCCTTGAAGCCTTCGCCCACGCTGGCGCGCACGCGCCAGTCACCGACGATGCCATAGCTTACGTCGCCACCGAAACTGACCTGAGTGCCGAACTGTTCGTGATCGTCCACGCGCGCGCCGGCATGTGCAGCCAGCCGGCCCATGACCCAGCCAAGCTGGGCATAGGCGCCGCTGATCTCGGTTTCGGCAGCGGTATCGAAACTGGTTTCGAATTCGGTCCATTCGTGGTCGCCACCGAAAGCCAGCGACAGCCCGCCGAGCAGGCGATACTCGCCGCGCAGCGAAATCCGCTCGGATCGACCGTCGCTGGCGAAGGTCTCCACGCCCGTACCGTCGCGATTGCTGCGTTCCGTATCCGACAGGCTATAGGCAGCGCGCAGCGTGAGGTCGTTGCCGTAATAGGCGAGACCGACATCGCCCCAATAGCGCGTGGTCTTCTGCGTATCTTCGTTGTCGATCAACAGGAAGCTGTCGATATCGACATCGCCTTCGGTGAAATTGCCGTGCGCGAAGAGTTCGAGAGTAGGCGTCAGGTTGACGAAGGCGCTGGTGCCGAGCGCGAATTGCTGCGAACCGTCGGCTTCGGTGCCTGCTGCGGCAGCCGAGAAACCGTCAGTGTCGTACCAAGACCCCGTCAGGCCGATGAAGGCATCGTCATTGCCCGCCCCGGCGGCGGCGCTGGCGAACAGCGTATCGCGGGCACCGTATTCGACGCTAGCGATCAGGCCGCGTTCGGTACGGGTCGACACGTCGAGCACGCCGCCCACGGCTTCGGAGCCCCAGATGGTGCTGTTCGAGCCGCGCAGAACGTCGATCTTGCCCGCCGTGCCCAGCAGGAGATTGCCGAAATCGAACCCGCCCGACGGGCTGGCCTGGTCGGCCACGCGCACGCCGTCGACCAGCACCAGAAGCTGATCCGGATTGGCACCGCGGACATTCACGCTCGTCACCGTGCCCACGCCGCCGCTGCGCGATAGCGACAGACCGGGAACGCGTGACAGTGCGCGCGCCGGATCGGCGCCCTGAATGCTCTCGATTTCCTCGCGGCCGATGACCGTAACCGACTGGCCGGTATTGCGCAGATCGGTACCAAGGCCGTTCGCGGTCACCGTTATGACGGCGTCGGTCGGCTGGTAACCATGATGCCCCGGCGCCGTGGCCAGCCGATCGGCGACCTCGGTGTCCTCGTCCTGCGCCGCGATGATCTCTTCGAGCGCCTGCTCGCTCGCGCTCTGCGCATAGGCCGCGCCCGGAATGGACGAAACCGTAATCAGAAACAGATATTTGTACACGTAACCTCCTGTCATGAACGAAATGCCGCCCATGACGGGAGGGAGCGTGAATGCTCCATCCACGTTTGCCACCGGTGCACCCCGCCCCGCAGCCGAACGACGGTCACAGGCAGGTCTCCTGGCTCCCGGATCGCCGGCCCTTGCCCCGCCTTCCCGCTTGCGCAGTGGCTTGTGGAGCGGACCTCCCCGGTCACAGTTGCGGGGGCAGCGAGGGGTTTGCACCCTCTTCCCTCTTCGGGCCTGCGCGAACAGGCCAACCCGTGACACGCGGCGCCGATTACCGCGCAATGTTGTATTGCACAAGACGCAGCTTCGTTAAGTTTTGCGGTAGTAGTGAGGGGTGCGCTTCACGTCCCGCCGCGGGATGCGATTCGCGCATGCCTGTCGGATCGCGCGGGGTTCGGCTATGGTCGGCAAATGGAAGGACGCAGGTTGAACGAGTTCGAAGCCATGGTCGGCAGAACGCCGCGTGCATCGCACGGTGCGCCGCCGCGCGCCGGCAGCCGTGACGCCGAGCGTCGCGACGCGCGCCGTCGCAACCGCCAGCAGATCGCGCGACGCGGGGCGATCCTCGCGGCCACGATCGCCGTGCCGACAGTCGCTGCACAGGGGCAATGGCCCGACCTCAGAATAGCTATGGGTATCGGCGAGGAACGCCTTGCCCTCGAACCCATGCCGTTCGAGACGGCCGGCGAAAGCTTCCCCGGTTCCGCGTTCTATTATCTCGAGGATGCACCGCGCCTTGCCACCGATCTGACCGATCTGCGCCGAAGCGAAGGCACGCTGGAAACGGTGGAGTTCGCCGAAAGCCACGGCGCCGGGGCGGCTGCCCAGGCGTTCCGGCAGGCGGGCAACGGTCTCGACAAGGCGCGTGCGCTGCAATGCCTGTCGATGGCGGTCTATTACGAAGCGGCCAGCGAAAGCCTGTCCGGCCAGCAGGCCGTGGCGCAGGTCGTCCTGAATCGGGTCGCCCACCCGGCCTATCCGGCCAGCATTTGCGGGGTGGTGTTCCAGGGTTCGGAACGCAAGACCGGATGCCAGTTCAGCTTCACCTGCGACGGATCTCTCGCGCGGACGCCTTCGCGCAGGGGCTGGGCGGTCGCCCAATCGGTCGCCTTGGGGGCGTTGGCGGGCGAGGTCTATCGGCCCATCGGGCTCGCGACGCATTATCACACCAATTACGTGAACCCCTATTGGGCGGCGAGCCTCGACTTTATCGGTGCGGTCGGCGCACACCGTTTCTATCGCTGGAAAGGCGGAGCAGGGACACCCGGCGCATTTACCGACAATTATGCAGGCAGCGAACCTCTCGCCGCGCCGAACGTGCGCCGCGCGGAGGCCGAAGTGCCCGGCCCGGTACAACCCGCCCCGCCATCGAATGCGGCGATCGGCATCACCGCAGCGCCCGACGCACCCGTCGGCGCGGCGGCGCCCGCGCCTGCGGCCGCCAAGGACAAGCTCCCGCAATCGGGCAGGGTCAGGGATGAATACGCCAATTCCGGCCGGTGGATAAAGGAGCCGGGCAAGGACTGAGCCTTCCGGCCGGACCTCGGGTGCAAAACTTTACGACTCCACAACCATGCTGCGGAACAGAAGTTTAGCGCGAATGCTTCAGCATGCCCCTGACAACCCAGCCCCGAGAGGATTGAGGCATGCCCGTCCATTTTGCCGCCGCCCGTTCCACCGCACATTCGCCGATCGCCCGGGCGCTGGCGAAAAAAGCGCTCGCTCGCGCTGCGAACGACAATGGCGATTCGGCGCAGGTCCGCGCCGAAGCTGGCAACGCCGATCGAACGATGCACGCGGCGTTGAAGCACTTCGCCGAACACGGCCTGGGCGCGGCAAAAGTCGCCTGGCGACAGGCCGAACAGGCCCATTCGACGGGCGACATCCAAACCTATGAATGGTGGTTCGGCATATGCCGCACTCTCGACCGCCGGCTGGCAAAGCGCTGCGCGGAAGAGATCGCCCTCCGCTCCCTGCTGACGGGCCGCATTTTCAAGTAGTTGCGGGGAAAACTGTACGGCCTCGTTAACCAATATACGACAGTCGGCGCATAGTGCCGTGGTGAAATGGGTCAGCACCGCGCAACTATCGACTGGAAACGGTATCTCGCCTGCGAGGCGGCGAGCGATCCGCTGAGCGAAAGGGCACGCGACGCTCTCGTCAGGTCGCTGTTCGCCCGCCGAACGGCGCTGGCCATGGGCGCGCTGAACTGCGCGATGGCGAGTACCGTCGTCGCGTTCCTGTCCGGCCATCCCCTGCTCTATGCGCTGGCATTTCTGCTCGCCAGCATTGCCATTTTCCGGATCGTCAATGCGCGCCATCTGGCGGCCCTTGCGGAAGGCACCGGCGCGTCGCAGCTGGAACTCGCCTACAAGCTGGGCGCGTTCGGTTTCAGCCTGGTTCTCGGGACGATCGCGGCGGCGGCCATCGCCCTCGATATCGGGCCGATGGCGCAGGTGCTGATCATTTCGAACGCGCTGGGATACGGCATCGGCATTTGCGGGCACAATGCCGCACGCCCGACGATCGCCCTGGGGCAATTGCTGCTGGTATCGACACCGATTGTCGCTGCCGCCCTCGCCCAGGGTTCGATTGCCGGTGCGTTCCTGGCGCTGACCATCGCATTGCTGTTCCCGGCAATGTATTTGATCGTCTCGTCGATCTTTCGCAACTTGCGGGATTCCCTGACCGCTGCCGATCGCAGCGCGGCACTGGCTGCCGAAATGGAAATCATCGCGCTGACCGACCGCGTAACGGGCCTGACGAACCGGCCCGGTCTCGACCGTCGCCTGCCGGAAATCATCTCCCAGGCCGACGCGTGCGGGCCGGTGGCGATATTCTGGGTCGATCTTGCCAGATTCAAGGAAGTCAACGATCTCAAGGGGCATCAGGCGGGAGATTACCTGCTCAGGGAAATCGGCACGCGGATCTCCGCGCTGATCGAGGATGACGGCGTCGTGGCGCGGTTTGCGGGCGACGAGTTCGTAGCGGCCTGTCCGATCGCCGATCGCAACACCGCATCGATGCTCGCCAGCCGGATTCTCGGCGAGATCAAGCGACCCGTTCTGGTCGACGGCGAGCGCCTCGAAATGAGCGCGTCCATCGGGATCGCCGTGACGCCGGACGACGGGACCATGCCGGACGAACTGATGCGCCATGCGGATATGGCGCTTTACGAAGCCAAGGTCGGGGGGCGTTCGCAAATCCGTTTCTTCGACCCATCGATGACGCGCGACCTGACCCATCGGCGCAAGATCGAAACCGAGCTGCGCCTGGCGCTCTCGCGAGACGAACTGTCGGTCTATTTCCAGCCCATCGTGGATCTCGAGACGGGCCGCATCCGTTGCTTCGAAGCGCTCGTGCGCTGGTTCCATCCGACGAAGGGCGAAATTCCGCCCGACCAGTTCATCCCGATTGCGGAAGAATGCGGAGCGATCGCGACGCTGGGGAACTGGCTGACCGGAGAAGCCGCGCGCACGGCGGCCAAATGGCCGGACGACATCCGTCTGGCGGTCAATCTGTCGCCGACGCAGATCAAGGCGCCCGGCGCTGCGCTCGGCATACTGAGGGCCATCCGGGATGCCGGACTCGCGCCCGAGCGGCTCGAACTCGAAATTACCGAAAACCTGTTTCTCGAAGATAGCCCCGACATTGCGCTGTTCATCGCAGATCTGTCGCGCGCCGGAGTCCGCTTCGCGCTCGACGATTTCGGCATCGGCTACTCCTCTCTCGGCTACATCAATCAGTGGCCCTTCTCCAAGATCAAAGTCGATCGCAGCTTCGTTTCGGGCGCGCAGGCAGGCCGCAAGAGCGATGCCATCATCCGCGCGGTTTCGCAGATGGGGCAAACACTCGGCATCGAAATCGTTGCCGAGGGGCTTGAAACCATCGAACAGGTCGAAGCCGTACAATCGGCCGGATGCACACTCGGCCAGGGCTACCATTTCAGCCGTGCCGTTCCCGCATATCAGGCTGCGTTGCTGCTAGCCGAAGATCGGGCCACGCGGACGGGCGTCCTGCGCTGCGTTAGCTGATCCGGGCAGCGGCCCATTCGAGCCGAAACCGGGATCGCGCAACGGTCATAATTCCACGCAACATCATACTCTTCTTGCAACTGCGAACCATTTGCAAAGATTGTTTTCCGGTCGTGGTTTTTGGCGGTTGCAATCCCGACTTCACAGGCCTAGGTCGCTCTCGCAATCGACCGGAGCCGTGCTTCCTTTGCGGGACACTTGATGCATGGCCCAATACGGTCCGGGTAACATCGTTGTCCCGCATGGCAGGAACAAGGACCCTACCCTCCATGGCACGCAAAAAGATCGCCCTTATCGGCGCCGGCATGATCGGCGGCACCCTCGCCCACCTCGCGGCGAAAAAGGAAATGGGCGATATCGTCCTGTTCGACATCGCCGAAGGCATGCCGCAGGGCAAGGCGCTGGACCTGTCGCAATGCGGCCCGATCGAAGGGTTCGACGCCCGGATCACCGGCACCAACGACTATGCCGACATCGCTGGGGCGGACGTGGTGATCGTGACGGCCGGCGTGCCGCGCAAGCCGGGCATGAGCCGCGACGACCTGCTCGGCATCAATCTGAAAGTGATGAAAGCGGTCGGCGAAGGCATCAAGAACAACTGCCCCGACGCGTTCGTGATCTGCATCACCAACCCGCTCGATGCGATGGTCTGGGCGCTGCGCGAGTTTTCCGGCCTGCCGCATAACAAGGTCGTGGGCATGGCCGGCGTGCTCGACAGCGCGCGCTTCGCCACCTTCCTCGCCTGGGAATTCGGCGTGTCGACCCGCGATGTGAACGCTTTCGTCCTCGGCGGCCACGGCGATACGATGGTGCCCGTCACGAGCTACACCACGATCAACGGCATACCGGTCAACGATTACGCCAAGATCAAGGGTGTCTCGCCCGACCGCATCGACGCAATCGTGAAGCGCACCCGCGGCGGTGGCGGCGAAATCGTCCAACTGCTCGGCAACGGCTCGGCCTATTACGCCCCGGCCACCAGCGCGATCAGCATGGCCGAAGCCTATCTCGGCGACCAGAAGCGCATCCTGCCCTGCGCGAGCTATGTCGAAGGCAAATACGGCCTCGATGGCCTTTATGTCGGCGTACCGACCGTGATCGGCGCGGGCGGCACCGAGGAAGTGATCGAGATCGAGCTGTCAGACGAGGAAAAGAGCAACCTCAAGGTCTCGACCGACGCAGTCGAGGAACTGCTGGAGGCCTGCAAGGGGCTGGATAGCAGCCTTGCTTAAGCGCGCCCTTCTCACAGTTGCTGCTCTGACGCTGCCCGCCGCGCCCGCATCCGCGCAGATGCGTGAGGCCGCTTTGCCGGAGATTTTCGAGAGCTATAACGATTGCTTCGCCGCCACAGAAAGTGGGGCGATCTCCATCGCCTCGCTCGAAAGCAACGGCTGGGCGCGTGCTAGCATGTCCGATGGCGACGGCGAAAAGGTCGAAGGCGGCCCGATCATTTACGGCCACACCGAGCGCGCGCCGCTCATCATCCTTAACGAGACCGAGGGCGCGGGGGTGTGCATGGTCAATGCCCGTATCAAGAGCTTCAAGGTGTTCGAGGAGTTCAAGGCAGCGTTCGGCGACAGACTGCCCAAGCCCGATGATGAAGGTTCGATCACATTCTTCGCCGATGGTCAGGCGGTACAAATGGCCCCGACCGGATCGCGCGAGGCGCCAGCGTTGCGCGTCGCAGTCCTTACTCCAAGAAAGAGCAGCTAAATGTCCATCCTCGTCGACAAGAACACCAAGGTCATCACCCAGGGGATGACCGGCGACACCGGTACCTTCCACACGCAGCAGGCGCTTGCCTACGGCACGCAGATGGTTGCGGGCGTCACCCCCGGAAAGGGCGGCACGACGCATATCGACCTGCCGGTCTACAACACCGTTGCCGAAGCCAAGGCCGCGACCGGCGCGACCGCTTCGTGCATCTATGTCCCGCCGCCCTTCGCTGCGGATTCGATCCTCGAAGCCATCGATGCCGAGGTCGAACTGATCGTCGCGATTACCGAAGGCATTCCCGTGCTGGACATGGTGCGCGTGAAGCGCGCGCTGCAGGGTTCGAAGTCGCGCCTGATCGGCCCGAACTGTCCTGGCGTCCTGACCCCCGGCGAATGCAAGATCGGCATCATGCCCGGCAGCATCTTCAAGAAGGGCAGCGTCGGCGTGGTTTCGCGCTCGGGCACGCTGACCTATGAAGCCGTGCACCAGACCACCATGGTCGGCCTCGGGCAGACCACCGCGGTCGGTATCGGCGGCGATCCGGTCAACGGCACGAACTTCATCGACGTGCTCGAACTCTTCCTGAAGGACGACGAGACCAAGTCGATCATCATGATCGGCGAAATCGGCGGCAGCGCGGAAGAAGAAGCCGCCGAATTCATCGCCCATATGGCGAAGAAGGGCGTGAGCAAGCCGATGGTCGGCTTCATCGCCGGTCGCACCGCGCCTCCGGGCCGCCGCATGGGCCATGCGGGCGCCATCGTTTCGGGCGGCCAGGGCGGCGCGGAAGAGAAGATCGCAGCGATGGAAAAGGCGGGCATTCGCGTGTCGCCCTCGCCCAGCGAACTCGGCACCACGCTCGACACGCTGCTGAAGGAATTGGTCTGATGCACAGCGCGGGCGGCCTTTCCCTACGGGACCGTCCGCGCCGCTGAGGCATTGCCATTTTAGGAGCCGACATTGCGTCGGCGCAATAAGGTGACCCGGATGGGCAACGAAAGCCACGATTTCCTGCCCGAACTGGGCGATCAGGAAGGCCCGCAGCAGGGCCCTAGCTGGGGCAACCCCAACTGGCTGGCCGAAGTGGTCGATAGCGCCGCGGACCTGACCGCCGCGCTCGACCCGACGCAGATGCGCCTGGCCGTTGCACAGGCGGCCAAAAAAACGGGCAAGGCGCTCGATCCCAAGGCGATCGAGCAGGCAGCGGACGATTCCATCCGCGCCATGCTGCTCGTGCGCCTGTACCGCGTGCGCGGCCATCTTGCGGCAAATCTCGATCCGCTTGGCCTGTCGCATCGCGACGTTCCCGAAGATCTCCTGCTCGAACGGCACGGTTTCGACGGTCAGGAAGAGCGCGAAGTCTATGTCGGCGGCGTGTTCGGCTTCGAATGGGTCACCGTGGGCGAACTCTACCGCGTGCTGCGCGAAACCTATTGCGGCAATGTCGGCCTCGAATACATGCACATCTCGGACACGGAGGAACGGCGCTTCCTCCAGGACAAGTTCGAGACGCCCGAGGATACGATCCAGTTCACCGACGAGGGCAAGCGCGCCATTCTCGCCTCGGTGATCCGCGGCGAGCAGTACGAGGCGTTCCTCGGCAAGAAATATGTCGGTACCAAGCGCTTCGGCCTCGACGGCGGCGAATCCATGATCCCGGCGCTCGAGGCGGTGATCAAATATGGCGGCCAGCTCGGCGTGCGCGAGATCATCTACGGCATGGCCCACCGGGGCCGCCTCAATGTCCTCGCGAATGTGATGGGCAAACCGTACAAGGTCATCTTCCACGAATTCTCGGGCGGCAGCGCCAATCCCGACGATGTCGGCGGTTCGGGCGATGTGAAATATCACCTCGGCACCAGTACCGACCGCGAATTCGACGGGATCAACGTCCACATGTCGCTCGTCCCCAATCCGAGCCATCTCGAGGCGGTGAATCCGGTCGTGCTCGGCAAAAGCCGCGCGCAGCAGGCGATCCGCGACGATCTGAAGCAGCACGAACAGGTCCTGCCAGTCCTCCTGCACGGCGATGCCGCCTTTGCCGGCCAGGGCATCGTGTGGGAGTGCCTCGGCTTCTCCGGCGTGCGCGGCTACAATACCGGCGGGTGCCTGCATTTCGTTATCAATAACCAGATCGGTTTTACGACCAGCCCGCAATTTGCCAGATCGTCACCCTACCCTTCGGACGTCGCGAAGGGTGTCCAGGCGCCGATCCTCCACGTCAATGGCGACGATCCGGAAGCGGTGACCTTCGCCTGCAAGCTGGCGATCGAATACCGCCAGGTCTTCGGCCGCGACATCGTGATCGACATGTGGTGCTATCGCCGCTTCGGCCACAATGAGGGCGACGAGCCCAAGTTCACCCAGCCGCTGATGTATGACGAAATTCGCCAGCATCCCAAGGTGAGCACGATCTACGCCAAGCGCCTCGAGGCCGAAGGCGTGATCGAAAAAGGCTACGCCGACGGGCTCTGCGCAGAGTTCACCGACCATCTCGAGCGGGAGTTCGCCGCCGCCAAGGATTACAAGCCCGATCAGGCCGACTGGTTCGGCGGTCGTTGGGCGGGCATGAACAAGCCGGCCGATCCCGAAACGGCGCGCCGCAATGTGGAGACTGCGATCGAGAAGAAGCTGTTCGACAGCCTCGGTCGGACGCTGACTACCGTTCCCGACGATCTCACAATCCACAAGACATTGGGCCGCGTGCTGACCGCCAAGGACGAGATGTTCTCCAGCGGCACCGGGTTCGACTGGGCCACGGCGGAGGCTCTCGCCTTCGGCAGTCTGGTGACCGAAGGTTTCGGTGTGCGCCTGTCGGGCCAGGATTCGGGCCGCGGCACGTTCAGCCAGCGTCACGCAGTGTGGGTCGACCAGAAGGACGAGCACAAATATATTCCGCTGACGACGCTGCCGCATGGCAGTTTCGAAGTCTATGACAGTCCGCTGTCCGAATACGGCGTGCTTGGCTTCGAATACGGTTTCGCGATGGCCGACCCGAAAAGTCTGGTGATGTGGGAAGCGCAGTTCGGCGATTTCGCCAACGGTGCGCAGATCATGATCGACCAGTTCATCGCCGCCGGTGAAGCCAAGTGGCTGCGCGCCAACGGTCTGGTTCTGCTGCTCCCGCATGGCTACGAAGGCCAGGGTCCGGAGCATAGCTCTGCCCGCCTGGAACGCTTCCTGCAGCTATGCGCGAACGACAATATCCAGGTCTGCAACATCACCTCGCCGGCGAACTATTTCCATGTGCTGCGCCGGCAGATGCTGCGCAATTTCCGCAAGCCCCTGATCATCATGACGCCGAAGAGCCTGTTGCGGCATCCGCTGGCCAAGTCGGATGCAGCGGAATTCCAGGGCGACAATCACTTCATGCGGATCAAATCCGACATGAAAGACATTCCCGACGACAAGGTGAAGCGCCTTGTGCTGTGCAGCGGCAAGGTCGCCTACGATCTGATGCAGCGGCGGGATGAAGCGGAGCTGGACGATGTGTCGATCGTCCGTATCGAACAGCTCTATCCCTTCCCCGGGGAGCCGTTGGCTGTGCGGATCGAGCGCATGAAAAACCTCGAACAGATCGTCTGGTGCCAGGAAGAACCGAAGAACAACGGCGCCTGGTTCTTCGTCGACCGCTTGATCGAAGAGGCGGCGGAAGCTGCTGGCAAGAAGGGCATGCGCCCTTGCTATGCCGGCCGCGAAGTCGCGGCTTCGCCCGCCACGGGTTACGCCAGCCGCCACCAGGTGCAGCAGGAAGCCCTCGTCAATATCGCGCTCGGCCTGAACGGTCACGCGCCCAATGTCCGCAGCGACTGCAAGTAATTCCGGAAAGCGAGAATATGGCCACCGAAGTCAAAGTTCCCACGCTGGGTGAATCGGTCACCGAAGCGACTGTCGGCGAATTGCTGAAGAATGTTGGCGATGCGGTCGCGGTGGACGAGCCCATCGTCAGCCTCGAAACCGACAAGGTCGCGGTCGAGGCTCCCTCGCCCGTCGCGGGCACGATCAAGGAATTCAAGGTCGGCGTTGGCGACACGGTCGAAGTCAATGCGGTGATCGCGGTGATCGAGGAAGGCGCAGCTCCGGCAAAATCCTCCGGCGATGCTCCCAAGGCCGAAGCTCCCGATACGAATGCGGAGAAGGCCGTACCCGCCCAGGCCAAGGCAGCCACCGGCGGCGATGCCGCGCAGACGCTGTCGCCGGCCGTGCGCCGCGCCGTGCTGGAACACGGGGTCGATCCGTCGACCATCAAGGGCACGGGCAAGGATGGCCGCCTGACGAAGGAAGACGTGATCGCCGCTGCCGAAGCGAAAAAGTCCGGTGGCGGAGCATCTGCTCCCGCAGCCTCTTCCGCACCCGCGTCCACCGGCGGCGAACGCCGCGAGGAACGCGTCAAGATGACGCGGATGCGCCAGACCATCGCCAAGCGGCTCAAGGATGCGCAGGACAATGCCGCGCTGCTGACGACCTTCAACGATTGCGACATGTCGGCGGTCATCGAAGCGCGCGAGAAATACAAGGATCTGTTCGCCAAGAAGCACGACATCAAGCTCGGCTTCATGGGCTTCTTCGCCAAGGCAGCGTGCCTGGCGTTGAAGGACGTGCCCGCGGTCAACGCCTATATCGAAGGCGATGAGATCGTCTATCACGATTATGTCGATATCTCGATCGCGGTGTCGGCGCCCAACGGCCTCGTCGTGCCGGTCATTCGCGATGCGCAGGACAAGGGCTTTGCGCGGATCGAAAAGGATATCGCCGATTTCGGCAAGCGCGCCAAGGACGGCACGCTGACGATGGACGACATGAAGGGCGGCACCTTCACCATCTCGAACGGCGGTGTGTTCGGCTCGCTGATGAGCACCCCGATCATCAACCCGCCGCAGAGCGCGGTTCTCGGTCTGCACCGTATCGAAGACCGCCCGGTCGTGGTGAATGGCGAGATCGTCATCCGCCCGATGATGTATATCGCCCTGTCCTACGACCACCGCCTGATCGACGGTCGCGAGGCGGTGACGGCGCTGAAGATCATCAAGGATGCGATCGAGGATCCGACCCGGATGCTGATCGATTTGTGAACCCGTAATGCGTGAAGGACGGATGGCTCTACATCGTTGCCAGCAAGCGGAACGGCACGCTGTATCTCGGTGTTACGAGCGATCTGCCCACCCGTATTTGGCAGCACCGGGTCGGGGCGGTCGAAGGGTTCACGAAGAAGTACGGCTGCAAGCACCTGGTGTGGTGCGAGCATTTCGAAAACCTGCACGATGCGCGCGAGCGCGAATGGCAAATGAAGAAATGGAAGCGAGCCTGGAAGATCGAACTGATCGAAAAGGACAATCCCGGATGGCGCGATCTGTGGCACGACATCAACCGGTGAACTCCTGCGAAAGCGGGAGCCGATGCGGCCGTCGTTGCGCTGAGTGGGTTCCTGCTTTCGCAGGAACTCACGGGTGTTGGAATGGAGTCCGAGTGCGAAGCGCTGTCCTACACGGCCCCGGATGTGCCATAGGCCCGGCATGACCACCGCGCCCTCCCTCCCCACGACCGCCCGGATCCGCGCCTGCGGAGCGGGCATCTTTTTTTCCCTTGGACTGTGTAACACGCGGTCCATGTCTGCGATGAAACGAAAGACAACAGAGACGAAACATGGCTGAATACGACTACGACGTCCTCGTTATCGGCGCTGGCCCGGGCGGCTATGTCGCCGCAATCCGCGCTGCGCAGCTCGGGCTCAAGACCGCCTGTGCCGAAAGCCACGCGACGCTGGGCGGGACATGCCTCAACGTAGGCTGCATTCCGTCGAAGGCGATGCTCCATGCGAGCGAGTTCTACGACGCAGCCGCCAATGGCGCGATGGAAGAGATGGGCATCGAGGTTAAGCCCAAGCTGAACCTCGACAAGATGCACGCCCAGCGCCTCGACGCGGTCGATGGCCTGACCAAGGGCGTTGCCTTCCTGTTCAAGAAGAACAAGATCGACTGGAAACAGGGCCACGCCACTTTCCAGGATGCGCATACCGTGAAGGTCGGCGACGAGACGGTCACGGCCAAGAACATCATCATCGCAACCGGCTCGTCGGTTACACCGCTGCCCGGGATCGAGGTCGATAACGACAAGCAGGTGGTGGTCGATTCCACCGGCGCGCTCGAACTGAAGTCCGTGCCCAAGAAAATGGTCGTCATCGGCGGCGGCGTGATCGGGCTCGAACTCGGTTCGGTCTGGCGGCGGCTCGGGGCCGAAGTGATCGTGGTCGAATTCCTCGATCAGTTGCTGCCCGGCATGGATGGCGAAATCCGCAAGGAAGCGGCCAAGATCTTCAAGAAGCAGGGCATGGAACTGCGCCTGTCGACCAAGGTCACCGGCTGCACGGTCAAGGGCAAGAAGGCCACGTTGACGCTCGAACCTGCCGCAGGCGGTGACAGCGAAACGCTCGATGCCGATTGTGTGCTCGTTTCGATCGGTCGCCGTCCGAACACCGACGGCCTGGGCCTCGAAAACATCGGCCTCGAACTCAACAAGCGGGGCCAGATCGAAACCGACCATGACTTCCGCACCAAGGTCGACGGCGTATGGGCCATCGGCGACGTGATCCCCGGCCCCATGTTGGCGCACAAGGCGGAGGACGAAGGCATCGCCTGTGCCGAGAACATCGCCGGGCAAACCGGCATCGTGAACCACGATGTCATCCCCGGCGTCGTCTATACCTGGCCCGAAATCGCTGGCGTCGGCCTCACCACCGAGGACGCGATCGAGAAGCTGGGCGACAAGGCCAGGGTCAAGACCGGCAAGTTCCCGATGATGGCCAATAGCCGCGCCAAGACCAATCACGAACCCGACGGCTTCGTGAAGGTCGTCGCCGATGCCGAAACGGACCAGGTTCTGGGTGTGTGGTGCATCGCCAGCGTCGCCGGCACGATGATCGCACAGGCAGCGCAGGCGATGGAATTCGGCGCGACTAGCGAGGATATCGCCTATACCTGCCACGCCCATCCGACGCATTCGGAAGCCATCAAGGAAGCCGCGATGGCAGTCCAGGGCAAGCCGATCCACATCTGACCCCACGGAGACGACGATCATGGCCCGCAGCGTAGCAATCGTCGGTGCGGGCCAGATCGCCTACGAGCTCGTTCGTGCGTTCGGCGATGAGTGGCAAATAACGCTCCACGCGCGATCGCAGCCGCAATGGCTCGCCGAGATGCCGTGTCCCTACGAGCACTATGTTCGCGGCGAAACCGACGTCCCCGGTGCGGACTGCGTGATCGACACTATCGCCTTCGACGAAGGCGATGTGACGGGCTACGACCCGGATCGCGTCGGCCGGCTCATCGCGGTAAGTTCGGCAAGCGTCTACTGCGACGCCGAGGGCAGGACGCTGGACGAGGCCGCACAGGGAGGCTTTCCCGATTTCGCCGAACTGATCGCCGAGGATCAGGCGACCGTCGCACCCGGCCCCGATACCTATTCCACCCGCAAGATCCGCATGGAAAACGCCGTCCAAGAGCTGTTCGGCGCGCGAGCGACGATCCTGCGCCCCTGCGCGATCTATGGCGCGTGGTCGCGCCACCCGCGCGAGTACTGGTTCGTGAAGCGGCTGCTCGACGGGCGACAGCACATCCCCGTGCTGCATCCGGACGTTTCCCGCTTCCAGACAACCAGCGCACGCGACATTGCCGGGTTCGCTTTGGCCATTGCACGGCAGGAAATCGGCGGCACCTTCAACATAGCCGATGAATATGGCCCCTCGGTCAGGCAGATTGCCCACTCCATCTTCGAGTTCCTGGAACGCAAGGCTGAACTGGTCGAGGTTCCGGCCTGCGAGCAGTCGACGATCGGACGCACCCCATGGTCGGTGCCGCGCCCTTTCCTGATCGACAGCGCCAAAGCCAGTGCGGCATGCCACCGTCCCGCCGCCAACTATCGGCCCGATGCCGGAGAAGCAGTCCAGTGGTTGGTCGAACGCAATCCTGCCGACTGGCGGGGAGCCTTTCCCCAGCTTACGGTCTATCCGTGGGACCTGTTCGACTATGCAGCGGAAGACGCTGTTCTGGAGGCGATGTAGGTGAAGGCGCGGCTCGGGAGCCTGGCAGCCTTGGCGGTGCCGGTTCTCGCGGGGATGGCCTATCTTGCGATAGCGGGCGCTCCCTCGGCCTTTCTCGTCATAAACGGATTGGCATTCGTCGCGGCGATGGTGGCGATCCTGGCTTTTCCGGAAGTTGCCGGCCAGAAAGTGCTCCGCATTCTGACGATCGCACTCATCGCGATCCTCTTCGTTCCCCTCGCCACCGGCCCTTGGCTGAACGGTATCGCTCGATGGTTTACGCTCGGCGGGTTCATCCTCCACTCGGGTGCCGTGGCGTTTCCGATGCTGGCGGTCCTGGCGGCGAATGATGAAGACTACGCCCCGCCGATACTTCTCGCAGCGCTGCTTGCAGCCTCGCTACAACCCGATGCGGCGCTGGGCCTTGCCGTGATGATGACGGCGGTCGGGCTCTACAATGCTGAACGAGACTGGCGGCTGGTGCCTGTCGCCGGGGTCGCCCTGTTCGCCAGCATGGCGGCGGGATTGCGCGGCGAATTACCTGCCCAGCCCTTCGTCGAACGCGTGCTGGTACAGCTGGCCATGACCCAGCCGCTGGCGGCTTTCGGCCTCGCCATGAGCCTGCTCGCCAGCTTCCTCATGCTGGCGCATGCGATTCCAGCCGCAAAACCCGTGCGACACGCCCTTGCGGGCAGCCTGTTCGGCTTCTCGCTGGCGGCGCTGGTCTCGAACTATCCCAGCATTCTGATCGGCTATGGTGCGGCGCCAATCCTGGGTTACGGACTAGCCCTGGCGCTGCCATCACGTGGTTCGGCGTTCCCGCCGCGCTCTTCCAGCCTCGAGTAGCGCGGTCGCTACTGAGTTCGACGATCGCCGGCTTTGCATATCGCAACTTACGGCAAGGCCTGACAGGCGCAGCACACGATGCGGCCGCCATGTGTCTGTTGCAAGTGCGCGATTGACCGCGCGAACGGCTTATCCGACATTGCCGGGACCATAGGAGAGTTCATGGCCTACCCGACATTGACGAAGAAGCCTGGCGCAATCGAACTGGCCCATGCCATCCGCCACGGCGAAATGTCCCCGCTCGAAGCCGTCGAGGCGGCGATTGCGCGGATCGAGCACGTCGACGCTCATATCAATGCCGTGGTCGTGACCGATTTCGACCGCGCGCGGGACCGGGCCAAGACCATGACCGGCGAACGGCTGCCGAAGAACCAGCCGCTGTTCGGCGTTCCCATGACCATCAAGGAAAGCTTCGATATCGAAGGCCTGCCAACTTGTTGGGGTCACGAGGAGTACGCCGAGAGTACGGCCAAACGCGACGCCCGGGTGGTCCACCAGTTGAAGGCAGCAGGGGCGATCTTCCTGGGCAAGACCAATGTCCCGCCCGACCTGACCGATTGGCAATCCACCAATCCGGTCTATGGCCGGACCAACAACCCGCACGATCACGACCGTTCGCCGGGCGGGTCTTCGGGCGGTTCCGCTGCCGCCGTCGCCAGCGGCATGGTGCCCTGCGAATACGGGACCGATATCGGCGGGTCGGTTCGCGTACCGGCGCATTTCTGCGGTATCTGGGGTCACAAGACCAGTTGGGGCCTGATTTCGAAGCATGGCCACGACCATCCTTCGATGGCGGGCAAGGATGGGCATGACGGGGTACTGTCGATCGCCGGGCCGCTGGCACGCAACGCGGCGGATCTTCGCCTGCTGGTTGAATTGACGCAGGCACTCCCATTGCGGTCGCGCGGCAAACCTCTCGCCGATTGCCGCTTCCTCCTGATGATCGATCATCCCTCCTGCCCGACCGACGACGCGGTACGCGGTCCCATCGAAGCCGCGGCGGCCGAACTGGAACGAGCCGGGATGCGTATCGACCGCGCAAGCGCGCTTGTCCCGGAACTCCAAGCGCAACAGGCCGAGTATATGCGCATGCTCAATGTCGCCATGGCCCGTGGGATGCCCGGACCCGACGGCAAACGGGCCAGCGCGACCGACTGGTTCGACATGCTGGACGCGCAGACCCGCAACGAGAATGCGTGGCATCATCTGTTCGAAACCTACGACTTCGTACTTGCTCCGCCCGCACCCGTGCTCGCCGTGCCGCACCGCGATGGCCGCGTGTTCGATGGTACGATAGCGATCAACGGCGCCGAACAGCCCGCTGGTACCGCGCTCTGCTGGGCCGGTCTGGCGACCTACCCCAACCTTCCGGCAACGGTCCTTCCTGTGGGAGAAACGGGCGGGCTGCCTTGCGGAATGCAGGTCGTCTCGCGCAGATGGGCGGACTTCGATTGCATCGCCGCAGCAGAGGCAATCGGCAAGATCCTGCACGGCTAGGGAGCGTCGACGATATGGGACAGCGACGCGCCATGGGGCGCTTTGCCAAGTGGCATATCTGGTTGGGATGGCTGGTCGGCTTTCCGGTGCTGATGTGGACCGTTACCGGTCTTGTGATGGTGGCGAAGCCGATCGAGGTGGTGCGCGGAAACCATCTGCGCAAAGACGTTCCCCAACGCGCCCTGCCCGCCGATACGGAGATAGCCGTTTCGCTGCCCGCAGAGAGCACCAAGCCGGTGCGCTCCGTCACCACTCAAGTAGAGCGCGGCGAGACCGTCACCCGCATCGCCTACATGGATGGCACTATCGCGCGCTTTCGCCCGGATGGCAGCAGCATGGGCCCGCTGTCGGAAGTCGAGGCGCGGCTCATTGTCGCCGAAGGTATCGAGGGCGGCGACAAGGTCGCCCATACGGCCCGTTTCGAAGCGGAAAGCGTGCCCTTCGACTTCCGCCGGCCCATCCCCGTTTGGCAGGTCGCTCTTGAGAATGGCACCAATATCTATATCGGCACAGAGACCGGCGAGATCGAGGCCGTACGCACGGAGTGGTGGCGAACCTTCGACTTCATGTGGGGTCTGCACATCATGGACCTGCAGACGCGCGAGGATACGCACCACCCCGTCCTGATACTCTTTGCCGTATTGTCGGCGATCGGATCTCTGCTCGGCTGCGTGCTTCTGTTCCGCCGCCGCAAATCACGCATGGGCGCACAATGAACCCGGAAGTTCTCACTCCGCTGCTCGACTGGCTGGACCTCGCCGGTGTGGCGATTTTCGCTCTGACCGGCGCACTGGTCGCGGCGAAGGAGCGCCAGACCTTCGTGACGCTCGCCTTTTTCGCGCTTATCACGGGTGTCGGCGGCGGCACCGTTCGCGACCTGCTGATCGGCGCTCCGGTTTTCTGGATACACGATGCGTGGGTTGCCGCCATTTGCCTCGCAATGGCACTGTTCGCCTGGTTCACGCCCACGCGCTGGTGGGACGGACGCTTTCTGTCCGTTGCGGACGGGCTTGGCCTCGCGGCCTATGCCGTCCTTGGATCGGCGAAGGCTCTGGAGTACGGCCTGCCACCAACTCCGGCGATCCTGATGGGCGTGATTACCGGCTGTGCGGGAGGGATCATTCGCGACGTGATTGCCGGTCGTCCGTCGATCCTGATGCGACCGGAACTTTATGTGACCGCTGCAGCCCTTTCGGCGGGGCTGACCGTGCTCGGCGACCTCGCCGGACTGATACGGGAATGGGTCTGGGTCGGTGCGACGGCCGCAGGTTATGGCCTGCGGCTCGCCGCGATCAAATGGAATCTCTCGCTGCCAGCTTACGGCCGCGGCTAGTTTTCGATACCCCTGTATCCAGTGCCGTACTCAATGTCGGAATCGGCATAGGGCTGCTCATCGTCATCCGGCAATGGACCACCCGGATATGACGGTTCGGCATTGTCCGTGCGTGCCCGGGCGGCAGCATAGTAATCTTCGCCGTATTGACGATCCTCGCTATCCTCGACCGCTCCGTATTCGAAACCGCCATCGTCCGGTACGCGGTCGAAACCGATGTCTTCCCGACCATAATCGATCGCATCGATCCGGCCATCTTCCCCGATCGAACAACTGAAACCCGCCCCGTCGTACAGCGTACCAGCCACATTCCAGCCACGGGCATTGCGATTGGCCGCATCGACCGTTTCGACCCGCGCATTCCGTTCCACCTCGCCCACGCAGATCGTAACGGCACGATCGATGCCCCGTCCATCGTCATACCGATAGTCGCCGCGCCGGGGGTCAGGATAGCGCGCATCGCGATACCGGTCGCGTTCACGCGAATTCTTGGCGGCGCTGGCCACCGCCGCAATACCGCCGAGGATGAGGACGCCGGCAAGCACATCGCCCGCATCCACACCGCGATGGCGACGGTAGCGATAGCGGCGATATTTGTCTGCCGTATCGTTACCGGGCGCCCATGCCGGGGCAGCGACTTGAATTTCCACGCGGGACGCAAGATCGGGCATTTCGGCGGCTTCTACCGGCATGGCGGTCATCGAAAATGCAGCGAGCAGCGCGGGCGTGGCGGCAATAGACTTGATGGACGGCATAGCCGATACCCCTTGTACGCGCCCCACCACCGCGCGCGATTGAAGATTGCATAGGATTAGGCGGTCCAGACTAAATGAAGCCTGAACCGCCTTTGGTGGTCGTTAGTGGAGCTTAACGAAGTCCGCGGATACCGCTGAAATCGAGGTCCGCGACGCGGCCACGGTTGACATAGCAGGTGAAACTGCCGCTATCGCGGTCGTTCCAGCGATGGTAGCGGTTGTTCCGGTCGCGATAGCCGTAACGGTCGTAACGTCCGCCGTGGTAATTGCCATCGACGACCATCCGGCCCTTAACCCTCCAACCATACCGCGTGTCGTCGACATCGCGAATGTCGGTTACCTGGGCATAGCGATAGCCGTAACGGCGGGCATCGCTCCTGGCGGCATTGACGCAGCGCTCCACAGCCGCACGCGGATTGCCGCGATGAGCATAGGCGTTACGGCGATAGTCGTCCCCGTTGTAGTAATAGCGCCCATCCCGGTAGTAGCGATCGCCGCGATAATAGTCGCGATCCTTGCTGGCGGCGCTGGCGATAGCGGCGATACCGCCGATAACCACCGCGCCAGCGATAATCTCACCGACAGAAATACCGTCATTATCGCCCCGAGCCTGTGCGGGCGTGGCTCCAGCTAGCGCCATGGCGCCGACGGCAGCCGTTGCGATCCCACCCTTCGCGAACGTTTTGGTCATGTAATTCATCTCGAGGGTCCTCCTCATTCGGGCCGCGGCGGGACTGCCTTGGCTGTATGAGAGGTATTGGAGGATTCGTCTTGAGGTGACGCTGAACTCCAGCGACAGCCATCGTTCAGATAAGTAATTATTTTTATGAACGTCTATTTTTCAAGAGAATCAAGCGCATCGCGTGCGAACGCAGCAATATCGAAGCGCGAGCCGGTTGGATCCTCACCTCTCCGGACGATGACGACATTCATGCTCGGTACGATGACGATATACTGTCCGCGATTACCCATGGCAGCGAACGTATCGCTTGGCACGCCCGCGGATTTGTTGAGCAGCCAGAAGCCCGCACCATAGCCGAAGGGGCCGTCGGGTTGCGGGCCTGAAGGCGAGGACACGTACTCGACCCAGTCCTCGGGCAGAATGCGCCGCCCCCGCCACACGCCATCCTCGAGATAGAGCTGTCCCAATCGAGCCAGGTCTGCTGCTGTGGACCACACCTGGCTCGACAAGATGTAGCCACCCTGCCAGTCGGTTTCGGCAACGGTCGAATGCATGCCCAGCGTGTGGAAAAATCTATTCGGCGAGTGTTCTTGAAAAGTGTCGTCGATGGCGGTGACCGCTGCCAGCGTATCGTTGTTGGCGTAGCGAAAGATCTTCCCGGGCCGGTGCAAGAGCGGCCAGTGCAACGCCGTTTCCGCTACGGTGCTGCCCCCCAGATATAGCGGATCGGTTCGATTGCCGGGAGTATCCGAGTATCTGCCTGAAGCCATGCGTAGCAGATGATCGATCGTAATCTCGCGGCGCGGGTCGTCTTGACCGGCCCCCAGACCGGCCGACGACTGAACATTCGCCTCGCCTCTATAGACCGCCGCGCCGACCAGCGTCGCCGCCATGCTTTTGGCCACCGACCAAGTGCGCTGCGGCAAATCGGCATCGAAGCCCGGCGCAAACGCTTCTCCTCTGGTAACATCGGCACGGCGGATTAGCACTGCCGTGGTGCGCGTCCCTTCGCCATATTTGTCGGTCAGCGCCGATTGCGCGACGGCATTGACGCGACGATCGATTTTTTCGCGCAAGGGATAGACGGTCGGGTCTCCGACGCGGTCGATCGGTATCGACCTTTCGAACTCCTCGCTCGGCGCATCGGCGCCGATAGGTAGAAGATGGCATCCTCGGTCCTGCCGATATGCCGCAACTCGCGTTGGCATACCGTCGGTCCATTCCACGGCGACGTAATCGACAAACCCGTCACTACCGCGCTCCAGCCGATGTGGCAGTGATGCAATCAGCGAATCCATCGCCGGATAAATGCCCGTCAGTTCATATTCGAGGACCGATGCCTCAGTCCTGCGCATACCCGTGACGTCCGGCGCGAGCGCCCCGCACAGGAACAGCGCCTTGTAGCCCGCCGCGAGCGCGCGGTTGTGGCGGGCGTCCAGTTCTTCCTGCGTGCTCGATTGAGCGGCGAGCGGGAATGCGACCAACAGCGCGGCAGCAGCGAGGACGGTTCTGATCATGCGCGCCTTGTGGCACGACAGATCGCTCACGCAAAACAAAAGGGCCGGACAGTTTCCTGGCCGGCCCTGCTTGTTTCTTGCTCGACGAGCGTTTTACGCGTCTTCGAATTCCTCGTCGTTCATGACCGGGCCCGAATCCTGCCCCTTGGCGTCTTCGTCGCGATCGACGAGTTCGATCACCGCCATCTGGGCAGCATCGCTACCGCGATAGCCGGCCTTGATGATGCGGGTATAGCCGCCTTCACGATCCGAATAGCGCTCGGCCAGAACGTCGAACAGCTTCTTGAGCTGGGTTTCGTCCTGCAGGCGGCCCATGGCGAGACGACGGTTCGAGAGGCCGCCACGCTTGGCCAGCGTGATCAGCTTCTCGATATAGGGACGCATTTCCTTCGCCTTGGGCAGCGTGGTCATGATCTGTTCGTGCTTGATCAGCGCGGCAGCCATGTTGCGGAACATCGCGTTGCGGTGGCCGGTCTTGCGCTGCAGCTTGCGGCCGGAAATCTTGTGACGCATTTCAACTTGTCCTTCGTTCGAAAAGGGCCCGTTCTAGGTAGCCCAGTGCTGGCGGCGCTTTCCCGTAACTGGGGGGTGCGCCGCCGGAACCCATTCAGCCGAGAAGTTCCTGTTCGAGCTTCTTGGCCATTTCCTCAATGTTCTCCGGCGGCCAGCCGGGGATGTCCATGCCGAGGCGCAGACCCATCGAAGAGAGCACTTCCTTGATCTCGTTGAGCGACTTGCGGCCGAAGTTCGGCGTGCGGAGCATCTCGGCCTCGGTCTTCTGGACCAGGTCGCCGATATAGATGATGTTGTCGTTCTTGAGGCAGTTCGCCGAACGGACCGACAGTTCCAGCTCGTCGACCTTCTTGAGGAGGTAGCGGTTGAGCTGGTTGGTGTCGCTTTCCTGCGGTTCAGCGGCCTGGCCGATCATGGCCGAGGTCGGCTGCGGAATGCCGTCTTCGAAGTGGACGAACAGCGTCAGCTGGTCCTGGAGGATGCGTGCGGCATAGGCCACGGCATCTTCCGGGGTGACGGTGCCGTCGGTTTCGACCGTCAGCGAGAGCTTGTCGTAGTCCAGTTCCTGACCGACGCGGGCGTTCTCGACCTTGTAACTCACCTGACGAACCGGCGAATAGAGGCTGTCGACCGGGATCAGACCGATCGGCGCATCGGCCGGACGGTTCATGACGGCAGGGCGATAGCCCTTACCGGTGTCGGCGGTCAGCTCCATGTTGAGCGTGGCGCCTTCGTCGAGATGACAGATCACGAGATCCTTGTTCATCACCTCGATGTCGCCCGACACGGCAATATCGCCGGCCTTGACTTCGCCCGGACCGGTTGCCGAAAGCTGCAGGCGCTTCATGCCTTCGCCTTCCATCTTCAACGCGATCTGCTTCACGTTGAGCACGATGTCCGTCACGTCTTCGCGCACGCCGGCGAGCGAGCTGAATTCGTGGAGTACGTTCTCGATCTTGATCGAGGTGATCGCGGCGCCCTGAAGCGAGCTGAGCAGCACGCGGCGCAGCGCATTGCCGAGCGTCAGGCCGAAGCCACGTTCGAGCGGTTCGGCCACGAAGGTCGCCTTGCGGGCCTTGTCGCCGGAATCCTTGATATCAAGGATATTGGGTTTCTTGAGTTCCTGCCAGTTCTTGATGTTGACGGACATGAAAATCCCCTGGTTCGGATGCGGGCAGGACCGGCGCTCTTGACTAGAGCGTCCGGTCCGTGAGGGTGTGTCGGTGGCCCGCTAGCGAGCCACCAGGCAGGTACGGATCAGACGCGGCGACGTTTGGAAGGACGGACCCCGTTATGCGGGATCGGCGTCACGTCGCGGATCGAGGTGATGGTGAAGCCCACCGCCGCAAGACCGCGCAGTGCGCTCTCGCGACCCGAGCCCGGGCCCTTCACTTCAACTTCGAGGGTGCGCACGCCGTGTTCGGCGGCCTTGCGGCCAGCGTCGTCGGCAGCGACCTGCGCAGCGTAGGGAGTCGACTTGCGGCTGCCCTTGAAGCCCATCATTCCGGCGCTGGACCAGCTGATCGCATTGCCCTGCGCGTCGGTGATGGTGATCATTGTGTTGTTGAAGCTGGCATTGATGTGCGCAACGCCGCTCGAAATGTTCTTTTTGTCGCGGCGCCTTACGCGGCCGGGTTCGCGTGCCATGGTTTGTCTTCCTTACAATCTATCAAGAAGGGAAAAGCTTTCGGATCAACCGAAGCTTACTTCTTCTTGCCGGCGATCGGCTTGGCCTTGCCCTTGCGGGTGCGGGCGTTGGTATGAGTGCGCTGGCCACGAACGGGCAGGCCGGCACGGTGACGCAGGCCGCGGAAGGACTTGAGGTCCATGAGCCGCTTGATGTTCATCGCCGTTTCACGACGGAGGTCGCCTTCCACGGTGAAATCCGCATCGATCGTTTCACGAATACGCAGAACTTCCTCGTCGGTCAGGTCCTGAACGCGACGGGCGTGATCGATTCCGAGCTTGTCGGCAATCTCGACGGCCGTGGTACGACCGATACCGTGAATATAGGTCAGCGCGATGATAACGCGCTTGTTGGTGGGGATATTGACCCCGGCAATACGAGCCACTTACTTCTCCATGCTCCACGGGGTGGCGAATGCCGCTGCCCCATCTCATCGCTTTCGTTCATCAAACACATCCGGGTGAACGCTAACGCAAAAAGCCCGGATGGCGCACATTGGCTGCCGCCTGCCGGACCCACCGCAATGTCGAATGAACCGGGCGCTTAGGCGGATTCGCCTGTGGCGTCAACCGCCAAGCGCGCGCAAATCGACGAGGTCGCCGATATGGGCGGCCCGTCGGATAGTTCAACCTTCATAGCGCCTTGCGACGACAAGGTCAAAAGGCTTGCAGAACCGGGCTACGACGTCGCGTCGGCAGCATCGCCGGGATCAGACGGACTCGAGCCTTGAAGCGGGCCGAGATAGTCGCGCAACCCATGCAATTGCTGGGTCATAACGCCGTCCACTGCCTTCGCGATCGTGTCGACCTCGTATCGCATGTACCCGCCCACCACATATGTCCAGCGAACCCGGGTACCCCCTTCGATTTCCTCCAGCGTAATCGTAAGCACGCCTTCTGCAGGTTCACCCTGAAGCGGGCCCAATCCCCCGCGCATACGCAGACTCTTGAGCGGATAGGCCTGAACGACGGTCATATGCTCGACGCTCCCGTCCAGCGAAAACCCGTCATCGCGGTCCTCGCCGGGAACCTGCTCGCAGAAGCACCCCCCTGCCTGCGGGGTGAGCGTCATGTTTCCGGCATCGGCAGACCAGGTGTGCTCATCATTCCACCAGTCGCCCGGCTTGATCAGCGCCAGCCATGTTTCCATCGGACTGGCTGCCACTTCCGCCGAATCCTGCGTCACGAAACCGTTCGTGCTCGATTGCGCTATTTCAGCCGAAAGCGGAGCTGTACCCGCCACTGAAGCTGCAGCGACAACGATAGCGGCAAGACGCATATGACCTTCCCCCGTGTATGGGTCGAAACCCTAGGCGAAGTCGCGGGACTTTGAAAGCGACCCGACGTTCAGCGAGACAGGATGGCATCGATGGCGTGTGCCACATCTTCGATCGAGGCCATGCCGTCGACCCGGCTCACAATCCCCCTTGCCTCGTAGCCCGGCAGGATCGGCGCGGTCTTGCCACGATATTCCTGCATACGGGTGCGCACCGTTTCCTCATTGTCGTCGGGACGACGCTTGAACTCGGTCGAGCCGCATTTGTCGCATACACCGTCGACTGCCGGCTGCTTGAAGACGTCGTGATATCCTGCGCCGCAATTGGCGCAGGTGTAACGTCCGGTAATGCGTTCGACGAGCGCATCCTCGTTCACTTCGAGTTCGATCACATGGTCGAGCTGGCGGCCGTGTTTGGCGAGGATTTCGTCGAGCTGTTGGGCCTGCGCGGCGGTGCGCGGGTAACCATCGAAGATGGCACCGATCTCGGCGCCCATACCGGCCAGCTTGGCGTCGATCATCGCCGACACGATATCGTCGGAAACGAGACCGCCCGAATCCATGATGTCGGCGACCTTGCGGCCCAGTTCGGTATCGGCCTTGCGCGTTTCGCGCAGCATGTCGCCGGTCGACAGCTGGAGCATCCCGTGATGCTCGACCAGTCGCTGCGCCTGAGTTCCCTTGCCAGCGCCCGGAGGCCCCAGGAGGATGATATCCATTGCGTAAAGTCCCCTTCGCGCCCGGTGTGCCTTAACGCAGGCGTCCCTTCAACTTCGCTTTCTTGATCAGGTCGCCATACTGGTGCGCCAGGAGATGCGACTGGATCTGGCTGATGGTGTCCACCGTCACATTGACCACGATCAACAGGCTGGTGCCGCCGAGGAACAGCGGTACGCCGGTCTGCGCAATCATGTATTCGGGCAATACGCAGACGATGGTCAGGTAGATCGCGCCGATCACGGTAATGCGGGTCAGGACGTAATCGAGATATTCTTCGGTCCGCTTGCCCGGACGGATGCCGGGGATGAACCCGCCATTCTTCTTCAGATTATCGGCGGTTTCTTCGGGATTGAAGACGATGGCTGTATAGAAGAAGCAGAAGAAGATGATGCCGAGGCCATACAACGCCATGTAGAGTGGCTGGCCGTGCTGGAGATACTGCAGTACCGACTGCAACACACCGCCCGCAGCGGTATCGGTATCGACCGAATTGCCCGCAAACTGAGTGATGGTCAGCGGCAGCAGCAAGAGCGAGCTGGCGAAGATGGGCGGGATGACGCCGGCAGTGTTGAGCTTGAGCGGCAGGTGCGAACGATCCGCCTGCATCATACCGCGCTGGGTGGCACGCTTGGGATACTGGATCAGCAGGCGGCGCTGGGCTCGTTCCATGAAACAGATCACGAGGATGAGGATGACGACCATGGCGATCAGACCGACGATGATACCCGTCGCGATCGAGCCTTCGGAATACCCCGAGCCGAGGTTCGATACGAAGGTCGGGAACTGGGCGACGATGCCGGCCATGATGATCAGCGATACACCGTTGCCGATGCCCCGACTGGTGATCTGTTCACCCAGCCACAGCAGGAACATCGTTCCGCCGACCAGGCTGATGACGGCGCCGATGCGGAACATGACGCCCGGATCCACGACTGCCTGCATGCCGCTCTGCGCGCCGAAGCTTTCCAGGCCCGAAGCCAGGAACCAGCCCTGGATGGCACAGAGGAAAACGGTGCCGTAACGCGTGTACTGATTGAGCTTCTGCCGCCCGACCGTACCCTCTTTCTTGAGCGCAGCGAGCGTCGGATGCAGCGCCGCGGCCAGCTGCACGACGATGGAAGCGGTGATGTAGGGCATGACGCCGAGCGCGATGAGACTCATGCGCTCAAGGCTGCCGCCCGAGAATGTGTTGAACAGGTCGAGGATCCCGCCCCGCGTCTGGTCGTAGAGATCGCTCAGGATCAGCGGATTCACGCCGGGCAGCGGCACGAAGCTGAGGAAGCGGAACACGATCAGGGCCCCGATGGTGAACCAGATGCGGTTCTTCAGCTCGGTAGCCTTGGAGAAGTTTGCGAGGCTCAGATTGCTCGCGATATTGTCGGCGCGTGATGCCATGGGAATCTGTTCAATCCTGAATTGGCGCCGGTCCCTCCCGGCACAGGAAGGCTAGATAGGGAGCAGGGGACGGAATGTCGAACCCCGCCCCCTGAATTTTCCCGCTTACTTTGCCTTCTTCGCCTTGTTGGCTTCGGCGCGAGCAGCCTTCTTCTCGTGCTCGGGCTTGTCGGCAGCGATCACTTCGACCTTGCCGCCGGCCTTCTCGACTGCCTCGATGGCGCCCTTCGAGGCACCGGCAACCTTGAAGCTGACCTTGGTCTTGAGTTCACCCTTGCCGAGCAGGCGGACGCCATCCTTGCCACCGCGTGCAAGGCCAGCAGCCTGCAGCGCTTCGTGGTCGAGCACGCCCTTGGCGTCGAGCTTCTTGGCATCGATGAACTTCTGCACCATGCCGATGTTCACTTCGGCATAATCCTTGCCGAACGGATTGTTGAAGCCGCGCTTCGGCAGACGCATGTGCAGCGGCATCTGGCCGCCTTCGAAGCCCTTGATGGCCACGCCCGAACGGCTCTTCTGGCCCTTCTGGCCGCGCCCGCCGGTCTTGCCCTTGCCCGAGCCGATGCCACGGCCGACACGGATGCGGCCCTTGCGTGCGCCGGAATTGTCGCGGATATCATTCAGTTTCATAGTGCACTCGCTTTCGCTTTTGTTCGCGCTGTCAGGGAAGCCGCGCCCGTTACACGTGCAGCCCACCATTGTCACGGTCTTTCTGCGGCGTCTTCGCTGAAGCGCAAAATTCATCGACATCGTTTCGATTTGAAGGCCGAGCGTCCGAAACGCCGTGGCTCTATTCCGCATGACTTTCCCGGAGAGATGGGCTCGCCGTAAAGATTGCCCGCCTCGCCGCAATCGATCGTCGGCACCTTGCGAATTTCCGCTGCAGCGTGTCGCAAGCAGCACAAAGGTGCCCTGAGCGACCGTTCGCGGCCACAATTGCCGCGCGCCGATCTCAGCAAAGCAACATAACCGGGCAAAAGGAAGTCGGAAATGAAGGTTCTTGGCATTGGATGGGCGAAGACCGGCACGACCAGCCTCGGCAATGCGCTCAAGCTGTTGGGGTATAATCACAAGTCCCAGGACCTTCCGCTGGTTTCCTATCTGCGCACAAGCGAAGAGGAGCGGATCTACGAGCTGGCGAAGCAGTACGATTCCTTCGAAGATTGGCCCTGGCTGCTGCTCTATCGTCAGTTCGACGAGCGTTTCCCGGGCACCAAGTTCATCCTCACCCTGCGAGATTCCGAGAGCTGGATCATCAGCTACCGCAAGCAGCTGGCACGTTCCAATCAGGGTCAGCAGGCAAGCGAGTGGCGCAGCAAGCTCTATGACCTACCGTTTCCGAACGTAACCGACCGGCAGCTTATCGATCGATACGAGCGGCACATCACGGATGTCCGCGCCTATTTCGCGGACCGGCCAGATGATCTGCTCATGGTGAACTGGGCTAAGGGCGATGGCTGGGCAGAGCTGTGCGGTTTCCTAGGCAAGCCAGTGCCGAACGTGCCCTTTCCGCACGCCAACGTGGCGCCGCGATTCCCGACCCTGCGGCGACTGGCTCGGCCTTTGAAGCGGGCGATCGGAATGCGCTGAGCTTCGCCGCAAGCCCGGTACATTGCGCATAAAAAACCCCGGCGCACAGGCCGGGGTTTCGATTCTCGGGAACGGGTCGCTTAGTCGACCACAGTCACCAGATGCGGGATCTTGGCGATCGCGCCGCGCACCTCGGGGGTGTCCTGGCGTTCGACGATCTTGTGCATCTTGTTCAGCCCCAGACCGATGAGGATCTGGCGCTGGCTTTCGGGGCGGCGGATCGGTGAACCGATCTGCTTGATCTTGATGGTGTTCTTCTTGTCAGCCATCGATCTTACTCCGCAATAGCCGCAGCGTCGGCTTCAGCCTCTGCCGCCGAAGCGCCACCACGGCCGAGCAGGTCGGCGACCTTCTTGCCGCGACGCTGGGCAACCGACTTCGGCGAAGTCTGGTCCTGCAGCGCGTCGAAGGTGGCGCGGATCATGTTGTAGGGGTTCGAAGTGCCGACCGACTTGGTCACCACGTCGGCAACGCCGAGGCTTTCGAACACGGCACGCATCGGACCACCGGCGATGATGCCGGTACCCGGAGGCGCGGTGCGCACGGTAACCTTGCCGGCACCGAAGTGGCCCTTGCCGTCGTGATGGAGGGTGCGGCCCTCCTTCAGCGCGACGCGGATCATCTTCTTGCGGGCAGCGGCGGTCGCCTTGCTGATCGCTTCAGGCACTTCGCGAGCCTTGCCCTTGCCGAAGCCGACGCGGCCCTGGCCATCGCCGACAACCACGAGCGCAGCGAAACCGAAGCGCTTACCGCCCTTCACCGTCTTGCTGACGCGGTTGATGTGGACGAGCTTCTCGATGATGCCGTCGTCTTCTTCCTCGCGCTGGCGACGATCGTCGCGACGACCGCGACCACGGCCACGGCCGCCTTCGCGATTGCCACCACGGCCACGGCCTTGGCGGGGCTGACCTTCGTCACCCTGGGCGGCCGACTGGTTGTCGGATGCTTCGGAAGGCGCGTCGGCAACTGCCGGCTGTTCGGTGGTCACCGCGGTTTCCGTTTCCGCGGTCACGGTTTCTTCGTTCTTGTTTTCGTCAGCCATCATCAGAACTCCAGCCCGCCTTCGCGGGCGGCGTCGGCCAGCGCCTTGACGCGACCATGGAACAGGAAGCCGCCGCGATCGAACACGACGGTCGTGACGCCGGCCTTCTTGGCAGCGGCAGCGATATCGCTACCGACCTTCTTGGCAGCATCGACATTGGCACCCGAGCCCTTCACACCCAGCGTCGAGGCGGCGGCAACGGTCTTGCCGGCAGCGTCGTCGATGATCTGCGCGTAGATGTGCTTGCCGGTGCGGTGCACCGACAGGCGGGGCTTGCCGCCCGACACGTTGCGGAGCGCGGTGCGGACGCGGCGACGGCGGCGTTCAAAGAGAGAGAGCTTTGCCATCTTACTTCTTCTTCCCTTCCTTGCGGAAGATATACTCGCCGCGGTACTTGATGCCCTTGCCCTTATAGGGCTCGGGCTTGCGCCAGCGACGGACTTCGGCGGCAAACTGGCCAACGGCCTGCTTGTCGATGCCGGAAATCTCCACGGTGGTCTGGTCCGGGGTCTTCACCTCGAGACCTTCGGGAACATCGAGGTCCACATCGTGCGAATAGCCGAGCTGAAGCTTGAGCTTCTTGCCCTGCGCCTGCGCACGATAGCCGACACCGGTAATCTCGAGGACCTTGGTGAAACCTTCGGTGACACCTTCGACCAGGTTCGAAACCAGCGTACGCTGCATGCCCCAGTGGTTGCGGGCTGCGCGTGTATCGTTAGCCGGCTTGACCGAGATCTCGCCGTCTTCCAGCTTGTACTCGATCAGGTCGGACAGACCCATTGCGAGAGCGCCCTTGGGGCCCTTCACATTGAGCGTGTCGCCTTCGATATTGGCGGTGACCCCGCTTGGGATCGCCACCGGCCTTTTGCCGATGCGGCTCATCAGAACACCTCCGCCAGCACTTCGCCGCCGACGTTCTCCGTGCGTGCTTCGGCATCCGAAAGCACGCCCTTCGGCGTCGAGACGATGGTGATGCCGAGACCGTTGCGCACGACCGGGAGTTCCTTGGAACCCGAATAGACGCGGCGGCCTGGCTTGGAGACGCGGGCGACATGCTTGATCGCAGGTTCGCCTTCGAAATATTTCAGTTCGATCCGCAGCGCGGGATGCTTGCCCGAAGAATCTTCGCTGTAGCCACGGATGTAGCCTTCGCGCTGGAGCACTTCGAGGACGTTTGCACGCAGCTTCGACGCGGGCGAAAGGACGCTGTCCTTCTTCGCGCGCTGGCCGTTGCGGATGCGGGTGAGCATATCACCCAGGGGATCGGTCATAGCCATCTGTCTTTACCTCACCAGCTCGACTTGGTCAGGCCTGGGATCAGGCCCTTGTTGCCGAGATCGCGCAGTTCGATGCGGTTGAGGCCGAACTTGCGGTAATAGCCGCGCGGGCGGCCGGTGGTGGAGCAGCGGTTGCGCACTCGGGTCGGGTTCGCATTGCGCGGCAACTCAGCCATCTTGAGGCGAGCGATCAGACGCTCCCCTTCATCGAGACTTTCATCGTTCGCGATAGCTTTCAGCTTCGCGTACTTGTCCGCATACTGCTTGACGAGCTTCTTGCGACGCTCGTTCTTGTTGATCGAACTCAGTTTCGCCATTGGACTTAAGTTCCTCTACTAGCGGCTCACGCCGCCTCCTTCTCTTCCGACTTTTCAGCCGGGAACGGGAAACCGAACAGCTTCAGAAGCTCGCGAGCTTCCTCGTCGGTTTTCGCCGTCGTGGTTACGATGATGTCCATCCCCCGAACCTTGTCGATCTGATCATAGCTGATCTCGGGGAAGATGATCTGTTCCTTCAGGCCCATGGCATAGTTGCCACGACCGTCGAACGACTTCGGATTGAGGCCACGGAAGTCGCGGATGCGCGGCATGGCCACGGTCACCAGACGATCCATGAACTCGTACATGCGGTCACGCCGCAGAGTTACCTTGCAGCCGATCGGCATGCCTTCGCGCAGCTTGAACTGCGCGATCGACTTCTTGGCCTTGGTGATAACCGGCTTCTGGCCGGCGATCAGCGCCATTTCTTCGGCTGCAGTCTGGACCTTCTTCTTGTCCTGGCTGGCTTCGCCCACGCCCATGTTAAGCGTGATCTTTTCCAGCTTCGGGACTTCGAGACGGTTCTTGTAGCCGAACTTCTCGGTCATCGCCTTGACGATCTGGTCATCATAGCGCTGCTTCATACGGGGTGTGTAATCAGCCATCGATGGTCTCCCCGGACTTCACGGCAACGCGCACCTTCTTGCCGTCCTTCTCTTCGAAACGGACGCGGGTGGGCTTGCCATCCTTCGGATCGGCCAGCGCGACCTTGCTGATGGCCATCGGCGCTTCGAAGCGGTCGATACCACCCTGCGGGTTCTGCTGGGTCGGCTTGCGGTGACGCGCAGCGACGTTGACGCCTTCAACGACGATCTTGCCATCCTTCGGCATGACCTTCGCGACGGTGCCGGTCTTGCCCTTGTCCTTGCCGGACAGGACGACGACGCTGTCACCCTTCTTGATCTTAGCGGCGGCCATTACAGCACCTCCGGAGCAAGCGAGATGATCTTCATGAAGCCGCGGCCGCGCAGTTCGCGCACCACCGGGCCGAAGATACGGGTGCCGATCGGCTCCTCGCTCTTGTTCACGAGCACCGCGGCATTGCTGTCGAAGCGGATCACGCTGCCATCGGGGCGGCGGACATCCTTCTTCGTGCGCACGATGACGGCGCGATGGACATCGCCCTTCTTCACTTTGGTACGCGGCTGGGCTTCCTTGACGGAAACCACGATCACGTCGCCCACGGAAGCAGTCCGGCGCTTCGAGCCGCCCAGTACCTTGATGCACTGGACGCGCTTGGCGCCGCTGTTGTCCGCGACGTCGAGATTGGATTGCATCTGGATCATCGATCCGGTTCCTTCTCAATGGCTTGCCGGGACGATTGCCCGGCAGTTCCTACGTCAAACTTGCTCAGTTACCGGCGGCTTCGACTTCGAGGTCAGCCTCGACAGCCTGCGTGCCACCTGCGGTAACGCGATCGATCACCTGCCAGGTCTTGGTCTTGGAAATCGGCTTGGTTTCTTCGATGCGCACGACGTCGCCGAGCGTGAACTCGTTCTTCTCGTCATGGGCATGGTACTTCTTCGAACGGCGAATGATCTTTCCGTAGAGGGGATGCTTCACCTTACGTTCGACGAGCACGGTAACGGTCTTGTCGGTCTTGTCGGAGGTGACGGTCCCGATCAGAATACGCTTGGGCATGGTCTACTCCTTAAGCCTTCGCTTCGGCCGAGCGCGAACGCTCGCCCTGCAGCGTTTTGATCTTCGCGATCGTGCGGCGAACCTCGCGGATGCGGGCCGGGGCCTCGAGCTGGTTCGTCGCCGCCTGGAAGCGGAGGTTGAACTGCTCGCGCTTCAGCGTGGTCAGCTCTTCGGCCAGCTGGTCGTCCGACTTCTGGCGCAGGTCTTCAGTCTTGGCCATCATTCGCCTCCGAGGTGCGAGGTGTCGCCCAGACGGGCAACGACCTTGGTCTTGATCGGCAGCTTCATCGCTGCGCGCTCGAACGCTTCGGCGGCCAGCGGTCCGGCAACGCCGTCGAGTTCGAACAGGATACGGCCCGGCTTCACGCGCGCAGCCCAGTATTCGATCGAACCCTTGCCCTTACCCTGACGGACTTCGGCAGGCTTCTTCGACACCGGCACGTCGGGGAAGACGCGGATCCAGAGACGGCCCTGACGCTTGATATGGCGAGTGATCGCACGACGCGCAGCTTCGATCTGGCGCGCGGTGATCCGCTCCGGTTCCATCGCCTTCAGGCCATAGGACCCGAAGTTCAGCGTGGTGCCGCCCTTGGCATTGCCATGGATCTTGCCCTTGAACGCCTTGCGGTACTTGGTTTTCTTCGGTTGCAGCATGGTTCTTTCCTAATCCTGCAATCAGCGCGCCGGACGGACGCCAGAGGTCTGGGCTTCCATCATGAGGCGGTCCTGGGCGGTCGGGTCGTGCGCCATGATCTCGCCCTTGAAGATCCAGCACTTGATGCCGATGATCCCGTAAGCGGTGAGCGCTTCGGCTTCCGCGTAGTCGATGTTGGCGCGCAGCGTGTGCAGCGGCACGCGGCCTTCGCGATACCATTCGACGCGGGCGATCTCGGCACCGCCAAGACGGCCGCCGCAGGTGATCTTGATGCCTTCCGCACCGAGGCGGAGAGCCGACTGCACCGCGCGCTTCATGGCACGACGGAAGGCGACACGGCGGATCAGCTGATCGGCGATACCCTGGGCGACGAGCTTGGCATCGATTTCCGGTTTGCGGATCTCGACGATGTTCAGCTTCACTTCGCTTTCGGTCATCTTCGACAGCTTGGCGCGCAGCTTCTCGATGTCCGCACCCTTCTTGCCGATGATCACACCGGGACGGGCTGCGTAGATCGAGATACGGCACAGCTTGGCCGGACGCTCGATCACCACCTTCGAGATCGCGGCCTGCGGCAGCGTATCGACGATATACTTGCGGATTTCGACGTCTTCGCTGAGCAGCTTGGCGTAGTCGCGCCCTTCAGCGTACCAGCGGCTGTCCCAGGTGCGGTTGATCTGCAGGCGCAGACCGATCGGGTTGCTCTTGTGGCCCATCTTACGCCTCTTCCTGCTCGCGGACGACGATGCGCAGGCGGCTGAACGGCTTCAGGATGCGCGTCGACTTTCCGCGGCCACGGGTGTGGAACCGCTTCATCGTGATCGACTTGCCCACCGAAGCCTCGGCAACGACCAGTGCGTCGACATCGAGGTTGTGGTTGTTTTCCGCATTGGCGATCGCCGAAGCGAGAACCTTGCTGGCGTCACGCGCCATCGCCTTCTTCGAGAAAGCGAGGATGTTCATGGCCTCTTCGGCCTTCTTGCCGCGGATCAGGCCGGCGACGAGGTTGAGCTTCTGCGCCGAACCACGGATCGTGGTCCCGACGGCCAGCGCCTCGTTGTCGGCTACGCGACGGGGTGCCTTCTGCTTGCTCATCAGCGCTTACCCTTCTTGTCGGCGGCGTGACCCGGGAAGGTCCGCGTGGGAGCGAATTCGCCGAGCTTGTGGCCGACCATCTCTTCCGAAACGGAGACCGGGATGAACTTGTGACCGTTGTAGACGTTGAACGTCAGACCAACGAACTGCGGCAGGATGGTGGAACGGCGCGACCAGGTCTTGATCGGCTTGGCGCCACCGGCGTCCTGGGCGGTCTCTGCCTTCTTGAGAAGGCTGAGCTCGACGAACGGACCTTTCCAGACGGAACGAGCCATGTCGGATTACCTCTTCTTCTTCGCGTGGCGCGAACGGATGATCATCTTGTCCGTCTGCTTGTTGTTGCGGGTCCGGGCGCCCTTGGTCGGCTTGCCCCACGGAGTGACCGGGTGACGGCCACCGCTGGTGCGGCCTTCACCACCACCATGCGGGTGGTCGACCGGGTTCTTGGCGACACCACGGGTGAGCGGCTTGATGCCCATCCAGCGACGACGGCCGGCCTTGCCCAGGTTCTGGTTCTGGTTGTCCGGGTTCGACACGGCACCGACGGTGCCCATGCAGTCGGCGCGCAGATAACGCTGCTCGCCGCTGTTGAGGCGCACGATGACCATGCCGCGGTCACGGCCGACCAGTTGGACATAGGAGCCTGCGGCGCGGGCGATCTGGCCGCCCTTGCCCGGCTTCATCTCCACGTTGTGGCAGATCGTCCCGACCGGCATCTGGCCAAGCAGCATGGCATTGCCGGGCTTGGTGTCGCACTTCTCGCCAGCGATGACCTTGTCGCCGACAGCAAGACGCTGCGGCGCGAGGATGTAGGCCAGCTCGCCGTCTTCGTACTTCACCAGCGCGATGAACGCCGTGCGGTTCGGGTCGTATTCGAGCCGCTCGACAGTACCTTCGACGTCCCATTTGCGACGCTTGAAGTCGACATAGCGGTATTTCTGCTTGTGGCCGCCAGCCATGCCGCGCGAGGTGACATGACCCTTGTTGTTACGGCCACCGGTCTTGCGCTTGCCTTCGACAAGCGACTTGACCGGCTTGCCCTTGTAGAGGCCCGATTTGTCGACGAGGATTAGGCCGCGACGGCCCGGACTCGTGGGTTTGTAGTTCTTGAGTGCCATTTTATATCTGCCCTCAGATACCGCTGGTGACGTCGATGGGCTTACTGTCGGCAGTAAGCGTCACGATCGCCTTCTTCATGTCGGTGCGCTTGTAGGGCTTGCCCTTCCAGCGCTTCGTCTTGCCTTTAACGACAACGGTATTCACGTTCGCAACGGTCGCACCGAAGATGGCCTCGATCGCTTCCTTGATCTGCGGCTTGGTGGCGGTGTTCGCGACCTTGAAGACCACGGCGTTGTGTTCCGACGCCAGGGTAGCCTTCTCGGTAATGTGCGGCGCGAGCACGACGTCGTAGTGACGTGCTTCAACTTCCTGCTTCTTAGCCATTGAAACGGGCCTCCAGCTTTTCGACCGCGTCCTTGGTGAGGACCAGCGTGTCGTGCTTCAGGATGTCGTAGACGTTGGCACCCACGGCCGGCAGCACGTTGACGCCGGGGATGTTGCGAGCAGCCTTGCTGAAACCGTCATTGACGCTTTCGCCATCGATCACGAGGACCTTGCCGCTCCAACCGTTCTTGCCGAAGGTTGCGACAAGAGCCTTCGTCTTGGCGTCCTTGAGCTCTAGGCTGTCGACGATCACAAGACCGTCTTTCGCCTTGGTCGACAGGGCCATCTTGAGACCAAGAGCGCGAACCTTCTTGTTCAGCGACTGCTCGAAATCACGCTTGCGCGCACCATGGGCCTTGCCGCCACCGATGAAGATCGGAGCGCCACGGTCGCCGTGACGAGCCGTGCCGCCGCCCTTCTGGCGACCCCACTTCTTGCCGGTGCGAGCAACGTCCGAACGCTCGCGCGTCGGCCGGGCAGTGCCGCGGCGGTTCTCGAGCTGCCAGGTGACAACGCGATGCAGGATGTCGGCGCGTGGCTCGACCCCGAACACGTCATCGTTCAGCTCGATGTCGCCCGACGCCTTGCCGTCGATTTTCTGGACCTTCACCTTCACGGATCAGCCCTCCTTGTTCTCGTCCGAGCCAGTGTCGGCTGCGGGCGTATCGGTGGTGGTTTCGGTTTCGACACCGGCTTCCTGCTCCTTCAGCAGCTTTTCCTGCTGTTCGGCGGAAATTTCCGTGCCGACTTCGTGCTCGGCTGCGCTCTCGACCAGACCTGCATCAGCTTCCTGATGCTCGAACTCTTCGCGGTTGCGATACATCACACCCGGGAACGGCAGTTCGGCATGGTCGATCTTGACGGCGTCCTTGACCAGCAGCCAGCCGTTCTTCGCACCCGGGACGGAGCCCTTGACGAAAAGCAGTCCGCGATCGGCATCAGTACGGACGATCTCGAGGTTCTGCTGGGTGCGCTGACGATCGCCCATATGGCCGGCCATCTTCTTGCCCTTGAACACGCGGCCCGGATCCTGGCGGTTACCCGTCGAACCGTGCGAACGGTGCGAGAGCGAAACACCGTGGGTGGCACGAAGGCCGCCGAAGCCCCAACGCTTCATGGCACCGGCAAAGCCTTTACCCTGGGTGTGACCGGTGATGTCGACCTTCTGGCCGGCAATGAAGTGCTCGGCCGAAATGCGGGCACCGACGGGAAGCAGGGCCTCCTGGGTGTCGACGCGGAATTCGGCGACCTTCATCTTCAGCGGAACTTCGGCCTTGGCGAAGGCTTCACGCTGCGGTTTGTTCACGTTCTTCTGCTTGGCCTCGCCCGACCCGACCTGGACCGCGAAGTACCCATCGCGATCTTCCGTACGGTGAGCGGTGACCTGGCAATTTTCCAGCGCAAGAACGGTGACCGGCACGTGCCGACCGTCCTCCTGGAAGAGGCGGGTCATCCCGACTTTCTTTGCGATAACGCCAGTGCGCATCGTAAAACTCCTAAACAGAGGCACCCCGGCCCATCCGAGGTGCTTGCCAGCCCATTTTGTGATGCGTCGCCCCGTCCGGGCTGAGTGCCACCGCAGCTTTGCAAAGCCTTGGCAGCGAGACGGGGGACGCAGACCCGGATCAGATCCGGCGGTATCCCGATGTCTTGCCTGATCTTGCGATCCGGCGGGGCTATCGAGCGCCCCTTAACTTCCCTGCCCGCTTTAGAGTCCGGCAGGAGGACTGAAACGTGGTCGCGGATTAGGCGAGCTTGATTTCCACGTTCACACCCGCAGCAAGGTCGAGCTTCATCAGCGCGTCGACGGTCTGGGCGTTGGGCTGCACGATGTCGAGCAGCCGCTTGTAGGTGCGCACCTCGAACTGCTCGCGCGACTTCTTGTCGATGTGCGGGCCGCGGTTCACGGTGAACTTCTCGATACGCGTCGGCATGGGAATGGGGCCGCGAATAAGTGCACCCGTACGACGCGCGGTGTCTGCGATTTCACCAGTTGCCTGGTCGAGAACGCGATGGTCGAACGCCTTGAGGCGAATGCGGATATTCTGAGCTTCCATTACCTACACCGATGCGAAAGAGCCAATGGACCGTTTCCGATCCACAAAAAAGAAAGGCCAGCCCCGCTGGTACCGGTTTCCCGGAACGGGCGACCTTTCATGAATTCGTTATGTTCGAGGACGAATCCCCGTCTGTGGGCGCGCATATACGGGTGAGAGTCGAATCTGGCAACCCCTCAATTCCGGCAAGTTTAGTATGACGGAATATGACAAGGTAAACAGCGCGACAGCCCGGTCTGGTGCCCTCATAAATAGCGAAGGCCCGCCCCTCTTGAAGAGGAGCGGGCCGACGTTTTCAGTTCGCGAAAAGACGCTTACTTGGTGATCGAGCTCACAACGCCCGAGCCGACGGTGCGGCCACCTTCGCGGATCGCGAAACGCAGACCTTCGTCCATAGCGATCGGCGCAATCAGCTTGACCGAGATGGTCACGTTGTCGCCCGGCATCACCATTTCGGTGCCTTCGGGAAGGATCACTTCGCCGGTCACGTCGGTGGTGCGGAAGTAGAACTGCGGACGGTAGTTGGCAAAGAACGGCGTGTGACGGCCGCCTTCGTCCTTCGACAGGACGTAGACTTCGGCACTGAATTCGGTGTGCGGCGTAACCGAACCCGGCTTCGCCAGTACCTGGCCACGCTCGACGTCTTCACGGCCGACACCGCGGATCAGGGCACCGATATTGTCGCCGGCTTCACCGCGATCGAGCAGCTTGCGGAACATTTCGACACCCGTGACGGTGGTCTTGGCGGTGTCCTTGATACCGACGATTTCGACTTCGTCGCCAACGTTCACAATGCCGGTTTCGACACGACCGGTGACGACCGTACCGCGACCCGAGATCGAGAACACGTCTTCGATCGGCATGAGGAACGGCTTGTCGACCGGACGGTCCGGGGTCGGAATGTACTCGTCAACGGCAGCCATAAGCTCCTTGATCGAGTTTTCGCCGATTTCCGGATCGCGACCTTCGAGAGCGGCCAGAGCCGAACCCTTGATGATCGGAATGTTGTCGCCATCGAAGTCGTACGAGCTCAGCAGTTCGCGAACTTCCAGTTCGACGAGTTCGAGGATTTCCTCGTCGTCGACCTGATCGACCTTGTTCATGTACACGACCAGCTGCGGAACGCCGACCTGGCGTGCAAGCAGGATGTGTTCACGGGTCTGCGGCATCGGGCCGTCGGCGGCGTTCACGACCAGGATCGCGCCGTCCATCTGAGCGGCACCGGTGATCATGTTCTTCACGTAGTCGGCGTGGCCCGGGCAGTCGACGTGCGCATAGTGACGGTTGTCGGTTTCGTATTCGACGTGCGCGGTCGAGATGGTGATGCCGCGCTCACGCTCTTCCGGAGCCTTGTCGATGTTTGCGAAATCGACGGCTGCGCCCTGAACCTTGGTGATCGCCGCGGTCAGCGTGGTCTTGCCGTGGTCGACGTGACCGATGGTGCCGACATTGACGTGCGGCTTGTTACGCTCGAACTTTTCCTTCGCCATTTTGAAATAACCTCTGTCTTAAAATTGGGATTTCTGCGGGGAGGATGCGGCGCCCGCTGAATCAGGCGCCGCCCCTAGACCTCAAAGCTGGCTTACGCAAGCTTCTCCTTGACTTCCTGCGCGACGTTCGCCGGCACTTCGTCGTAGTGACTGAACTGCATCGAGTACTGCGCGCGACCCTGGGTGAACGAGCGCAGTTCGTTGACGTAACCGAACATGTTGGCCAGCGGCACATTGGCCTCGACCACCTGGGCGTTGCCGCGGCTGTCGGTGCCCTGGATCTGACCACGGCGGCTATTGAGGTCGCCGATGACGTCGCCGAGGTAATCCTCGGGGGTCACGACCTCGACCTTCATGATCGGCTCGAGCAGCTTGATACCCGAACGGTCGGCCACTTCGCGCATCGCACCGCGACCGGCGATCTCGAACGCGATCGCGCTCGAGTCGACGTCGTGGTACGCACCGTCATACAGCGTCACCGTGAAGTCGATGATCGGGAAGCCGACGAGGTGACCACTTTCGGCCTGTTCGCGGAAACCCTTCTCGATCGCCGGGATGTATTCCTTCGGAATATTGCCGCCCTTGATCTCGTCCTGGAAGAGAAAGCCCTGGCCGCGCTCACCCGGCTCGACCTTCACCTTCACGCGGCCGAACTGACCCGAACCACCCGACTGCTTCTTGTGGGTGTAGTCGACATCGACCGGCTTGCCGAGATATTCGCGGTAGGCGACCTGCGGCGCACCCACATTGGCCTCGACCTTGAACTCGCGCTTCATGCGATCGACGAGGATGTCGAGGTGAAGCTCGCCCATGCCCTTGATGATCGTCTGACCGCTTTCGTGGTCGGTCGTGACGCGGAAGCTCGGATCCTCGGCAGCGAGGCGGTTGAGCGCAACGCCCATCTTTTCCTGGTCGGCCTTGGTCTTGGGTTCCACCGACAGTTCGATAACCGGCTCGGGGAATTCCATGCGCTCGAGGATGATCGGCGCGGAGGACGCGCACAGCGTGTCGCCCGTCGTCGTTTCTTTGAGACCTGCAATCGCAACGATATCTCCGGCAAATGCTTCATCGATGTCCTCGCGGTTGTTCGAGTGCATCAGCAGCATGCGGCCGATCTTTTCCTTCTTCTCCTTCACCGAATTCAGTACCGAACCCTTGGCGAGCTGGCCCGAATAGATACGGGTGAAGGTGAGCGAGCCGACGAACGGGTCGTTCATGATCTTGAAGGCCAGCGCGGCGAAAGGCGCATCGTCCGAGGACGGACGAGTGTCTTCTTCCAAGCTCTCGGGCTTAACGCCCTTGATGGCCGGAACGTCGAGCGGGCTCGGCATGTAGTCGACCACGGCGTCGAGCAGCGGCTGAACGCCCTTGTTCTTGAACGCCGAGCCGCACAGCACGGGCACGAAAGCGCGGTCCATGGTGCCTTTGCGGATCAGCTTCTTGAGCGTCGCCGCGTCGGGGGCTTCACCTTCGAGATAGGCTTCCATGACATCGTCGTCCTGCTCGACGGCGGTCTCGATCAGCTTTTCGCGATATTCGGCGGCCTTGTCGGCCAGGTCCGCGGGGATGTCGACGTAGTTGAACGTCGCGCCGAGGCCGTCGTCTTCCCAGACGATGCCGCGGTTATTGACGAGGTCGACCACGCCCTTGAGGTCGCTTTCCGCGCCGATCGGGAGATAGAGCACCAGCGGGATCGCGCCGAGGCGGTCGATGATCGACTGGACGCAATAATAGAAATCGGCGCCGGTGCGGTCGAGCTTGTTGATGAAGCACATCCGGGGGACGCCGTACTTGTCGGCCTGCCGCCAGACGGTTTCGGATTGGGGTTCCACCCCGGCAACTCCATCAAAAACCGCCACCGCGCCGTCGAGCACGCGCAGCGAGCGTTCGACTTCGATAGTGAAGTCGACGTGTCCGGGCGTGTCGATGATGTTGATGCGGTGCTTGGGGCCCTGACCGTCTTCGGCCGACCAGAAGGTGGTCGTGGCAGCCGAGGTGATGGTGATGCCGCGTTCCTGCTCCTGCTCCATCCAGTCCATGGTCGCGGCGCCGTCATGGACTTCGCCGATCTTGTAGGACTTGCCGGTGTAGTAGAGGATACGCTCGGTCGTGGTGGTCTTGCCTGCATCGATGTGGGCCATGATGCCGATATTGCGGTACCGCTCCAGCGGATATTCGCGAGCCATGTGGATTTCCTCGGGTTTCGGGGTTGGCAGGAAGCCCGCCCCATATGGGTAATAATGTGACCACTTGAAGACCGCGGGAGTAGGAAACCCCCTCCCCCGGTCCTGCAAGCGGGGCGCCCTACCAGCGGTAGTGCGAGAAGGCGCGGTTGGCGTCCGCCATGCGGTGCGTGTCTTCGCGCTTCTTGACGGCATTGCCGCGGTTGTTGGCCGCATCCATCAGCTCGCCCGAGAGGCGGGCCGACATGGTGGTTTCCGGACGACCGCGCGCGGCGGTGATCAGCCAGCGGATGGCCAGCGCCTGGGCGCGCTCGGGGCGCACTTCGACCGGGACCTGGTAGGTCGCACCGCCGACGCGGCGGCTGCGCACTTCGACCTGCGGCTTGATGTTGTCGAGCGCGGCATGGAACAGCTCGACCGGATTGGTCTTGGCCTTGGCTTCCACCACGTCGAGCGCGGTGTAGACGATACCTTCGGCAACGGCTTTCTTGCCGTCATACATGAGGTTGTTCATGAACTTCGACAGGACCTGATCACCGAACTTGGGATCGGGCAGGATTTCCCGCTTCTCGGGACGACGACGACGACTCATGTCGCAATTCCTTCTCTTGTCCGGCCCTTCCCGATTTCGTCATCCCCGCGCAGGCGGGGATCCATGGGCGGCCGGTAAATTCCTAAAAAGCCTTGGGACTGGATCCCCGACAAAATCGCCTGAAGCGATTTTTTGAGGATGACCGGTCCCCCGGACCGATCACTTCGGACGCTTGGCCCCGTATTTCGAACGGCTCTGCTTGCGGTCCTTCACACCCTGCGTGTCGAGCACGCCGCGAAGCACGTGGTAGCGCACGCCGGGAAGGTCGCGCACACGGCCGCCGCGGATCAGCACGACGCTGTGTTCCTGCAGATTGTGGCCTTCGCCCGGGATGTAGGAGATGACTTCGCGCTGGTTGGTCAGGCGGACCTTGGCCACCTTGCGCAGCGCCGAGTTCGGCTTCTTCGGGGTCGTCGTATAGACGCGGGTGCAGACGCCGCGCTTCTGCGGGTTCTGCTCCATCGCAGGGACCTTGCTCTTGGCCTTCTGCGGAACGCGGCCCTTGCGGACCAGCTGGTTGATCGTCGGCATAGATATCTTTCTCTTCACCGTGGGTCGGTGACGACTAGCGGGTATCGGAATGAAGGGTTTGCTGCTCGCCGACATCCCAGCGAAAGCCGGGATCGCTGTCCACACGCGTTGCGCCTGTGGCACGAGACCCCGGATCACGTCCGGGGCTGCACTCTGGCGAGCTTGAACACTCCACCCACGGCCCACACGGCCACCGGGTTACTTTGACGGCTGCCCCCAGCGAATTTCACCAAAAGAGTGAAGTCCGCTGCAATAGAAAAGGGCCCGCCGTAAAAGGGAGCCCCGGGACATGACCGGCAATGTTCAGCTCTATCTGCCCGATGTGGGAATCACGCGAGGCGGTTCCAACACCGGATGGGCGCGCACGTAGGCGCATGGCGCGCGCCAGTCAAGTACCGCCGAGATGCTGGCGCAGCCAATCGGCCAGTTCGTCTTCCGCAAGCTCTCCCGCCGCGAGGGCCTGAACCGCCACGACCAGCTCCGCATCGCTGGCCGCGAGAGTGCAGCCGTTGAGGACGAGGAAAGTTTCCATGACCACCGCCGCAGTGCGTTTGTTGCCATCGACGAACGGGTGGTTGCGCGCGATGCCGAAGCCATAGGCTGCGGCGAGCGCCGCCATGTCCGGATCGCCATAGAGCGCCAGGTTGCGCGGTCGCATCATGGCGCTGTCGAGCGCCCCGGCATCGCGCACCCCGGCCGGACCGCCATGCTCGGCCAGTTGTTCGACATGCGCCGCGAGCGCCACTTCGGTGGGAAGCCAGACCCGGTTCTTCGGCACTGCTATTTGGCGAGTTCGCGCAAGGCCCGCTTGCGGCGCGCCATCACCTCGCGGGCCGCCGCCATCTGTTCTTCGAAATCCGGCTCCGCCGCGGACAGCTCGATGCCGCGCGGGGTCGTGACGACCGACAGCGTTTCGCCGATCTGCGCGTTGAGCTGCGCCAGCACCTCCTTGGGCAGGACGATTCCGGCGGAATTGCCGATCCGGGTGATCTTGAGCGTTGCGTTCATACAGATGTTATAACGCAAACGATCAGTTTGGGCAAGCGCGTGGTTGGAGGGAATGCAGGGTCAAGAACACAGCTTGCCAACCCCTTTGGCAGTGTCGCAATAGTGCGGCCGCAGCTCATGCATCGTGGGTCTGCCGAATCAAGTCAGCAGCCATTGAGGCGCGGAGATGCGGCCGGTTGCACTACTTCCCCCTCACGCGTTCCCTCACACGGCGGCGGTCATCGGCTTCACATTGCGTGGGCGGCGATCCTGCCCGATGGCGACAAAGGTGAAACGCGCCCTGGTGACCAGATAGGCCTCGTCCGAGTGCCGGTCGCGCCGCCAGGTGGCAACCGCGACCTTCATCGACGTTCGCCCGACTTCCTCCAGCGTCGCGAAGACGGAGACCTCGTCGCCCACGAAGACGGGACGGTGGAAGGTCATCCCGTCCACCGCGATGGTCACCGCCCTGCCCCCCGAATGGCGCGAGGCCACGGCGGATGCGGCGAGGTCCATCTGCGCCATCAACCAGCCCCCGAAGATATCGCCATAGACGTTGGTATCGGCCGGAACGGCAGTGACGCGGATCGCGGCTTCGCCTGCCGGCATGGTCTCCTCGCTCATTGCACGGCCTCCCGCACGGCCCTTGCCGCGGCGGTCATGTTGACCAGCGCGGGCTTTACATCCTCCCACTTGCGGGTCTTGAGCCCGCAATCGGGATTGACCCATATCTGCCCGGCCGGCAGCGTTTCGGCGGCCTTGAGGAGCAGATGCTCCATCTCCGCCACCGTGGGGACGCGCGGGGAATGAATGTCGTACACGCCCGGCCCGATATCGTTGGGGTAGCGGTAGGTGGAGAAAGCATCGAGCAATTCCAGCTTCGACCGCGCGGTCTCGATGGAAATGACATCGGCATCCATCGCGCCGATCGCGGCAATTATGTCGTTGAACTCCGAATAGCACATATGAGTGTGGATCTGCGTTTCCGGCCGTACTCCGGAGGAGGAGATGCGGAAGCATTCGACCGCCCAGTCCAGATAGCCTTGCCACTCCGCGCGGCGCAGCGGCAGACCTTCGCGCAGCGCCGCTTCATCTATCTGGATGATCTTCGCCCCGGCTGCTTCGAGATCCACCACTTCGTCGCGGATTGCCAGCGCGATCTGGCGGCACGTCAGCTCGCGCGGCTGGTCATCGCGGACGAAGGACCAGTTGAGGATCGTGACCGGCCCGGTCAGCATGCCTTTGACCGGCCTGTCGGTAAGCCCTTGAGCAAAACACCACCAGTCGACCGTCATCTGTTCCGGGCGCGAAACATCGCCGTAGATGATCGGCGGGCGCACGCAGCGCGAACCGTAACTCTGGACCCAGGCGGCTTTGGTGAAGGCGAAGCCGGCCAGTTTCTCGCCGAAATACTGCACCATGTCGTTGCGCTCGAACTCGCCATGGACGAGCACGTCGATGCCGATCTCCTCCTGCCAGCGGATCGCCAGCTCGGTTTCCTGGCGCAGAAAATCCCGGTAGGCCGTATCGTCGAGATCGCCCCTGCTATGCGCCGCGCGCGCCTTGCGCACCTCGCTCGTCTGCGGGAAAGACCCGATGGTCGTCGTCGGCAGCGCAGGAAGGCGCAGCCGATCGCGCTGCAATGCCGCACGTTCCGCGAATGGCAGGGCGCGTTGCGAGGTATCGGCATCGATCGATGCGAGCCGCCGACGAACTGCCGGATCGTTGGTCAACTGCGATTCCCGCCGCTTGGCGACAGCCTCGGCATTAGCGACGAGTTCCGCCGTCGCCGCATAACGATCGCCATTCAGGGCGTCGCCGAGCACTGCGAGTTCTTCCAGCTTCTGAACCGCGAAGGCGAGCCATTCGGCGATTTCCGGATCGAGCGACGTTTCGAGCGCGAGGTCGATCGGAGCATGGAGCAGCGAGCAGGATGGCGCGAGAACGATGTCACGCTTCGCCACCACCGGCTTGAGCCAGTCCACCAGCCGGTCGAGGTCCGACTTCCAGACATTGCGTCCGTCGACGATTCCCAGCGAAAGGACGAGATCGGGGCGGGCGGAGAGCAGAACGGGCTCCAATTGCTCCGGAGCGCGCACCAGATCGAGATGAAGACCGTCAACCGGCAGCGCGAGAACGGTTTCCAGATTGTCGCCCAAGCCGCCGAAATAGGTGGTGAGTTGAAGCTTCATTGCGGGGACCGCCGCCTTGAGCATGCCGTAGGTCATGCGGAAGGCGTCGCGCGCAGTCTCGTCCAGGTCGAGCACGAGGGCCGGTTCGTCGATCTGCACCCATTCGGCGCCCGCTTCGGCAAGCCCTTGGAGGAGTTCCGCGTAGATTGGAACCAGCCGCTCGATCAGAGAGATCGGCTCGAACCCCGGCGCGGTTGATTTCGCCAGCAGCAGCCAGGTCACCGGCCCCAGTATGACCGGGCGTGTGTGATAGCCGAGCGCCTTCGCCTCGACGAATTCGTCGAGCGCCTTTGTGCCCGCGAGCCTGAACTCCTGCTCCGGTCGGACTTCGGGCACCATGTAGTGATAGTTGGTGTCGAACCATTTGGTCATTTCGAGCGCAGGAACGTCAGAAGCGGCATTATGACCGTGGATGCAGCCTTCATCGCCGGATACGGTCCGGGTGCCGCGGGCCATGGCGAAATAGACGGCCAGCGAATCCAGCGCACCAAGAGCATCGTAGAGCGGCGGGACGGCCCCCACCATCACACTGGTATCGAGCACGTGATCGTAGAGGGAAAAATCGTTGGATGGTATGATGTCGACGCCGACAGCATGCTGGCGCGCCCATGCTGCGACGCGCAATGCGCTGGCCGCGTCGCGCAGCTCTGTTTCCGTGATCTTGCCGGACCAGAAGGATTCGAGCGCAAACTTGAGTTCGCGGCGCGGGCCGATGCGTGGAAAGCCCAGATTGGCAGTACTGATAGTCATGGTCTTCTACCCCGAAGATTGGCGGGGCAGGATCGGGCACGTGCATAGAGCCGACCGGTTTTGCCGGGCGGAACGGAGCAAGCAGCCGAACCGGGCACCCCGCCGGTGGACGTTATCGCGACGAAGGCAGGTCTCCTGGCTCGCGGGTCCGTGCAGGCGGTCCGTCTTCCCGGAGCTTGCGCCCCAGTGACATAAATTGACCGCCGCTCGCCGCTTACAGTTGCGGGGGCAGCGCCGGTTTCGCACCGGCTTCCCGTCTTAGCTCCGGCGCGGGATGACCGACCGGAGAACCTTCGACCGCCTTTGAATGGACGAGCAGGAACCGATCGTCAAGGCAGATATAAAGATATTGTTATGTCTATAATTGATGCAATATCGGTAGCGGTGCCGGTTGAATGGCCGGTTCGTCAAAAACCATTTTCCTACACGCGATATATCTGCATTCTATGCGTGGTCATGAGCGACCATACCCCCACAGAACCCTCCGCGCCTCTGCGCCTTAGCGAGCGTCAAACCAGCACCGACCCAGCCGATGGCGGGGCGGACGAGACTTCCACACCTACGGAACAGCAGGCGGTGCCCCTCCCCCCTGCTGCGCATGGTCCCCCTCCCCGGGCCGGGGAGGAGTGTAGCCCCACGCGCAAGGTCCCCAGACAGGCGACTTCCGCAGTGGCCCATGTCGCGCCCGAGCCGGACGAGGACGATCCGCTGCTGGCCTTTGCCCCCTATATCCACACCGCGCCGCGCGGCAATTCGATCACGCCCGTGCTGCAGCGGCGCTTCGTTGCGACGCTGGCGGCGACGGGCATCGTCAAGGTGGCGGCGCGGCGGATCGGGAAGAGCCTGGAGGCGCTTTACAAGCTGAAGCACCGGCCCGGCGCGGAAGGCTTCGCCGCCGCCTGGGACGCGGCGCTCGATCGCGGTGTGACGCGGCTCGAGGATATCGCGATGGAGCGTGCCATGCTGGGCACGCGCACGCCCATCGTCTCCTCCCGCGAGATCGTGGGCTGGTGGGACAAGCCCGACAACGCGCTGCTCCGCTTCCTCCTCTCGCACCGCATGGCCGAGCGCTATGGCCCGCCGCGCCCGCGCAGCGAGGACGAGATCCGCGCCGAGATGGAAGGGGAAATACTGGCGGTCGCCCGCAACATCGTCGCCAAGGAGCGGCAGACGAAGATGAACGACATCCATGCGCTGATCAATCACATGGTCGACAACCAGCTCGACGGGCGGCCGCGCATCGCCGGGATCGACCTGGACAAGACCCTCGCCGAGAATGCCGCGATACTGCGCGCGCGCGAAGGCGGCGAGCAGCTGGACGGGTGGTACCGCCGGTCCGCGCGCAAACCCGGGCAGGAGGCGGACAAGCCCTAGCCGGAACGCCCGCGCCGTTGCCGGGCACGCTCCACTATGACGCGGCGTTCGGCCTCGCTCGCATCGGGCCAGCCGGCGATCTCCGCCAGCGTGCGGCCGCAACCCGTGCACAGCTCTCCCGCCCGGTCGAGCAGGCAGGTGCCGATGCAGGGCGAGGCGATTCCGTCCGTTTCCATGCCGTCCCGATCCTATGGCAGGACTACCCGACAATTCAAAGTGTTGACGATCATGGTTAACGCGGGGTGAAGCGTTTGTCCGGTCGGATGAAACGCCGGATTTCGCTGCACCGCAATACGCCGTTCGAACGTAGTTATACCTAGGTGAAGGAAATGCCCCAGGGGCGCAAAAACAACGGGTTGCACGATGGAAGACAAATCGCTTGGTGGCGAAGCGTATCATTATGGGCGGACGCAGGCGGGCGGCGTGTTCGCGCTGGCCGGGCTGGCTGCAGGGGGCGCCGTGGCGCTGGTTTGGGGCGCCTGGGCCACGCTGGAAGACGCGACGCACGACAACAGCATAGCGCAGCCGCCGGACCTCAAGGCATTCGTCCAGCAGGTCGAGGGAAAGGCGGAACAGATCGCCAGGCGGGCGACGCGCGAAAGCCGGGCCGAAGCGAAGAGCGCGGAATGACCCGCGGGTCAGACGGCGAGCAGCGCGATGCTCGCCTTGCCCGCAAAGAGGGCGAGCACGATGGCGCCATCGACGAGGCGCTCGGCAAGCGTATCGAACATCGGACTTTCCCCTTGGCTACCGCGCCATCATGGACGGGCGCGCTTAGCGAAGGGTGTGGAGCTACGGTTAGCGAACGGTTCGGCACCACGGTTAGCGGAGAGTTGGGTGCCACGGTTAGTGGGCCGTTAACCACAAACACCTGAATTTGGATGATTTTCCCGCGCCTTCCGAGTCTTAGGGGGAAGGTCGGGTGTGGATTGAGGGAGGGTAGTCATGGCCGAAACGACAATGCAGCTTGCGCCCGGCCTACAATCGGACCGCAGCCGCGAACGGCACGATCGGCGCGACCGGCAGGCGGTGGCGCGCTTCGTCGTGTCGATGGCGCTGGCGCTGGCCTGGATGGTGTTCAGCATCTGGCTGTCGCTGCCCTGGCTGAGCGATCTGGGAAACCTGTCGCACCCGCTGGCCGCGCTGTTCGTGCTGGCCTTCATCGCCTATGTCCCGGGGTTCATGAACGCCTTCCTGATGGCCAGCCTGGTGCTGCGGCCCGATCCGCTACGGCGCACGCCCGAGCACTGGCCCGCATTGAGCATCCTGATCGCCGCCTATAACGAGGAAGCGCTGATTGCCGAGACGCTGCGCAGCCTCGCCGCGCTCGACTATCCGGGCAAGCTGCAAATCATGGTGCTCGACGACGGATCGACCGACGGCACCGCCGCCGAGGTCCGCGCGAGCGAGGGGCTGTTCGCAGGAGCGGCGAACCGCGAACTGGTGCTGGTCGGCGCCGCGCAGAACCGCGGCAAGGCGCGCGTCCTGAACCATGGCCTGGAACTGGCCGCGCACGATCTCGTCGTCACGATCGACGCCGATACGCTGCTGGAGAAGGGCTGCCTCGTCTCGCTGGTCGAGCACCTTCATGCCAGCCCGCCGGAAACCGCCGCGATCGCCGGTGCAGTGCTGGTCGGCAATCACGGAGACAGCTGGGTCACCCGCGCCCAGCAATGGGACTATTTCCACGGCATCGCGGCAGTCAAGCGGATGCAGGGCATGTATAACGGTACGCTCGTCGCACAGGGGGCCTTTTCGATCTACCGCAAGCGAGCGCTGGTCGAAGCCGGCGGCTGGCCCGACATGGTGGGCGAGGACATCGTGCTGACATGGTCGCTGCTGCGCATGGGCTACAAGACCGGCCACGCCGAAGATGCCGTCGCCTGGACGCATGCGCCGGCCACCTTTCGCGGCCTCGCCAACCAGCGCAAACGCTGGGCCCGGGGCATGATCGAGGCGCTGGCGCTCCACAAGGGCCTGCTCGTCGCGCCCCGGTTGCGCACCATGTTCATCTGGTGGAACCTGTTGTTCGTCAGCATCGACCTGGCTTTCACCTTCGCCTTCATTCCCGGCCTGATCCTCGCCTGTCTGGGCGTCTTCTGGCTGGCGGGGCCGATCACCCTGCTGGTACTGCCGCTGGCCGCGCTGTGAAACGTGGTCATCTATCGCATCCAGACACGGATGCTGAAACGCAACGACATCACCATGGAGAAGAGCCTGCGTGGCTTCCTTCTCTATGCTTTCATCTATCCGCTGCTGATGCAGCCGGTTTCGGTGTGGGGTTATTTCGCCGAACTGACAGGAGGTCGCAAACAATGGCACTGACGCGTCACAGCGTAACACTATCCGTTCTTATCATGGCCGGCGGCCTGCCCGGCAGTGCGCTGGCGCAGGACATGGAGCCCACGCCAGCGATTGGCGCGGAAGTCTTCGTGTCCACCGACAGCGACGATACGGACATCCTGCGCACCGCGATCGATTTCGACCTGCGCAATGCCGGCGAGGACGACCGCATCGGGGTGCGGGTCGAAAAGGCGTGGTACGACCCATCCGGCACCGGCACGCGTGAACGCGAACGCATCTTCGGACGCTATGCGGGCACCAGCGGCGACTGGACCTGGTCCATCCTGGCAGGCACCGACGGGCACACCATTATCGGGTCCGCTTCGGTGCATGACAACAGCGCGTTCCGCAAGGAAGTCTTCATCGAACGCGACGTGGTGGAAACGCCGCGCGGGCTGGAAGAGGACATCTACTCCACCTTCGTCGGAGCGGCCATCGATCTGCCGCTGGACGAAAAGAACGTCGTCACGCTACTTGGCGGTGTACAGGAGTTCAGCGGGGAGAATCTGCGCCTTCATGCCCGCGCGAACTATGTCCATGTGGTGAAGCCGGAATGGGGCCTGAGCCTGCAATTGAGAGGGCGATATTTCCGCGACGGTGAACCCGGTGAGTTCGATTACTATTCGCCGCGTTGGTATGCGCAGGTCATGCCCGTGGTCCAGCTTCGCCGGTTCGTAGGCGGGTGGGAACTTATCGGAGCCGGGGGCATCGGCGTCCAGCGCGATGCGGCGACCGACTGGCGCCAGTCGAACTTCGCCAATGTCCGCTTCCGCAGCCCGGACAATGCGCAGAACTGGTCGGTCTTCGGCGAGGCGATATACACCGATACGCCATCGAACAACGGTTCGGTCGGGTCGGGTTACAGCTATGTCCAGGGCCGGCTTGGTGTGATGCGACGATTTTGACGAATGCTGGCGCGCGGCCCGGAAAGTCCGTAAAGCCGGGGCGGGTTGCGCAGGTGGAGATGGCGATGGTTGACAGCGGCGATGCTGCCTCGGGCATACGCTGGCCGGGCGCCTGCGGCGACGCCTCGATCCAGACGCGGCTGGCGGACGGTCGCGCGGTCTGCATCCGCACCGTAACGCCCGCCGACGAGGATCGCCTGCGCGAGGGGATCGCACGGATGAGTTCGCGTTCGCGCTACATGCGGTTCTTTTCGGGTGGGGCCAGCCCGCCCGACTGGGTAATCGAGCGTTTGCTCGACGCCGACGGGGTGCTTCATCTTGCCTGGGGCGCTTTGGACGTCATCGACCCGACGCAGCCCGCGATGGGCGTCGTGCGTGCCATCCGTCCCGATGCGGGGGATGCGGTGGCGGAGTTTTCAATCGGTATCGTGGATGCGTATCACGGGCTCGGCATCGGGCGGCTTCTGGCCGCAACCCTGCTTCTCGATGCGCACGCCGAAGGGCTGAAGGCCTTTGCTGCGCATGTCCTGACCGAGAACGAGGCGGCACGGAGTTTCATCCGGCGGCTCGGGGGCGAGCATGTGGGACAGGACGGCGCGCAGGTCGAATACACGCTGGACATCGCACTGGCGCTGGAGCGGCTCGCGGGAGAGACCGACCCGCCGGGCCTTGCCGACGTTTTCGCCTATTTCGACGGCAGAAGCTGACAATCGGCGCCGATCGGCGGCTTGGTTCCTCGAGATCCCGCATATTGCCGATCCCGTGGTTCCGCCGTCGTCTCCATGTGGAAAGACAGCCCCTATTCCGACAGGAATGAGACGAGTGCCCTGACCTTCTTCGTTCGCCATTGCGGCGTCGGAGCGACCAGCCAGTAGGCCCGTGTGCCGGTGTGGGGACCGTCGAGCACCTCGAGCTTGCCCGCATCGATCGATTCCTTGGCCAGCAATTCGGGCAGGATCGCCTTGCCCAACCCGGCCAGCGCGGAAGACAGAGCCTGACCCGCATTGGACACGGTGACGTGGGCCGCGATGCCATCCTGCAGGGGCAGGCCCCAATCGATCCATTTATCGGGCGCACCACCATGCTCCTGCGCCCGCGCCACTGTCACCCGGCGCGCTTCGTCCAGTTCGATGCCCTGCAGATCGCCGGGCCCGTCGACCAGCCGGATCGCGCAATCGAGATTGGCTTCGGTGAAGTCGGCGTTTTCGTCGGCAACGAAGGTGAAACGGATGTCGGGGCTCGCTTCGCCGAACCGAGCCAGCCGCGGAGCCAGCCACTGCGCGTAGAATTCGCGCGGGCAGGCGATGGTGTAACTGTCCGAGGCCTGCCCCGCCTGCATGGCGGAAACGCTTTCCTCGAATTTGAGAAATCCTTCGCGCAGCGCATCGAGGCCGGCGGCGCCTTCCTGGGTCAGTTCCAGGCCCTTGCTGGTGCGACGAAACAGGACCGTGCCGAGATGATCCTCGAGCGCACGGATCTGCTGGCCGACGGCAGCCGGCGTGACCGCCAGCTCGTCCGCCGCGCGGGTGAACGAAAGGTGCCGGGCGGCGGCATCGTAAACGCGCAGGGCGTTGAGGGGCAGATGGGTACGCTTCATGGTGCGATGCGCCATAAATGCGACACGCGGAGGAAACAAGATGCAGCAACCGGACCTTTCATCTACCTACTCGCATACTAGGTTGTAATCGAACCGTCATATTGGAAGCCCATGCCCCGCACCCGTAGCCAGATGAACACGGAAGCCACCTCCCGCGTACCGGCCAACGATGCCGACACGCCCGCGCAGCTTGCGCCCGAGGACCGCTATACCAACCGCGAACTGAGCTGGCTGTCCTTCAACCGCCGCGTGCTGGCCGAAAGCGAGAACGAACGGTACCCGCTGCTCGAACGGCTGCGATTCCTTTCCATCTCTGCCAGCAATCTGGACGAGTTCACCATGGTCCGCATCGCCGGGCTCGAAGGGCAGGTCCAGCGCGGGATCGAAACGCAGGGTATCGACGGCAAGAGCCCGCGCCAACAGCTCGAAGCGATCCGCGAACAAGTGCTCGCGCTGGAAGACCGCCAGCAGGAAAGCCTCGACGTGCTGCGTCCGCTACTGTCGCAGGAGGGCATTGTCATCGCCGCCGTGGACGACCTCGACAAGCGGCAGCAGCATTGGCTCGAACGCTATTTCGAAAGCGATATCCTGCCGCTGATCACACCGCAGGCGATCGATCCGAGCCATCCCTTCCCGTTCGTCGCCAATATGGGAATGGGGGTCATTTTCCGCCTGAAGCGAGGTCGACGACAGACCGATCTTATCGAAATGGTGCTGATCCCCCCGGGCGCCCCGCGCTTCGTCCGCGTGCCCGGAGCCAAGGCGATCTACGTCCCGATCGAAGGCCTTGTCAGCCGTTTTGCCGGGCAGATGTTTCCGGGTTTCAGGATTCTGGGCGACGGGCTGTTTCGGGTACTGCGCGATAGCGACATCGAGATCGAGGAAGAGGCCGAGGATCTGGTCCGCTATTTCCGTACTGCGATCCAGCGACGGCGGCGCGGACGCACCGTACTGCTCGAACTCGACGACGATTGCGACGAGGTGGCCGAGGCGCTGCTGCGCGACCAGCTCGAGGTCGAGGAGACGATGATCGTCAAGACCGGGGGCATGCTCGGCCTGGCGGATCTCTCGGTCATCTGCCGGGAGCCGCGTCCCGATCTCAAGTTCCAGCCGTTTAGCCCGCGCTATCCCGAGCGCATTCTCGAGCATGACGGCGACTGCTTCGGCGCGATCCGCGAGAAGGACATCGTCATCCACCACCCGTTCGAGAGCTTCGACGTGGTGGTGGATTTCCTCCGCCAGGCAGCGCGCGACCCGAGCGTCGTGTCAATCAAGCAGACCCTCTATCGCGCGGGCGATCAGTCGCCTGTGATCGCCGCGCTGATCGATGCAGCGCTCAACGGCAAGGCCGTGACCGCCGTAGTCGAACTGAAAGCCCGCTTCGACGAAGAGCGGAACATTCATTGGGCAAGCGAGCTGGAACGCGCCGGGGTCCAGGTGATCTATGGCTTCACGGAGTGGAAAACCCACGCCAAGGTCAGTCTAGTAGTCAGGCGCGAAGAGGACGGATATCGCACTTACTGCCACTTCGGCACGGGCAATTACCATCCGGTAAACGCGAAAATCTACACCGATCTGAGCTTCTTCACCGCCGATCCGGCGCTGGGCCGCGATGCGGCGAAGATGTTCAACTTCATCACCGGCTATATCGAACCCGATCATCTCGAGAAGATCGCCATTTCGCCGGTCGGGATGCGCGAGAAGCTGTATCAGCTGATCGACAAGGAAATTGCCAATGCCAAGGCGGGCAAGCCGAGCGGCATCTGGATCAAGCTGAATTCGATCACCAACAAGCCGATGATCGACAAGCTGTACGAAGCGAGCCAGGCCGGAGTCGAAATCCGCATGGTGGTACGCGGCATCTGCAGCCTTCGGGCGGGCATTTCCGGCGTATCGGACAACATCAGTGTCAAATCGATCATCGGCCGCTTCCTCGAGCATTCGCGCGTGTGGGCCTTTGCGAACGGGCGCAACCTGCCCAGTCGGCAGGCCAAGGTCTTCGTCACCAGCGCCGATGCGATGAGCCGGAATATCGACCGCCGCGTCGAAGTATTGGTCCCGATCACCAATAAAACCGTGCACGATCAGGTCCTCGGGCAAGTCATGCTGGCCAATATTCTCGACACAGAGCAGAGCTGGGAACTCGACTCGGACGGGGAGTATCACCGCATTCGACAGGGAGAAGGCGGCTTCAACTGCCACGATTATTTCATGTCCAACCCTTCGCTATCAGGCCGCGGCGCGGCGCTCGAAGCCCACGAAGTTCCCCGCCTGACCTTGCGGGGTGCCGCCAAGTGAGCAAATCCCGTTCGGCCAAATGGCAACGCAGGTTGATCCAGCCGCCGCGTGCGGTCATCGATATCGGTTCCAACACCGTGCGCATGGTAATCTACGAGGGTACGGGCCGCGCGCCCGAAGTCGTCTGGAACGAAAAGGTCGCCGCGCGGCTGGGCCGCGATCTTTCGGAAACCGGACGCATTCCGCAGGAAGCCTCCGACGAAGCGCTGGCCGCACTTGCCCGCTACGCGCTGATCATCGCGGATCTGGGTATCGACGATGTCCAGACCGTGGCCACCGCCGCGGCGCGCGATGCGGAAAACGGCGAGGAGTTTCTTTCTGCCGTGGCCGATCTCGGGCTCAAGCCGCGCCTCCTTTCGGGCGAGGAAGAAGCCACCGCCTCGGCAATGGGAGCGCTGGGCGCGTTTCCCGGGGCACAGGGCGTGGTCGCCGATCTCGGCGGCGGCAGCCTCGAACTGGTCTCGATCGCAGACAATGCCTGCCGCGAAGCTTCGAGCCTGAGGCTCGGCACGCTCCGACTACCCGCCTTGCGCACCAAGGGATCGGAAGCATTCGAGGCGGCGGTGCTCGAACAGCTCGCCTCGGTCGGCTGGGCAGCCGCCCATCCCGGTCCGATGTATATGATCGGGGGCACATGGCGTGCGCTTGCCGCCTATGCGATGCGTTATTTCGAATACCCGCTTACCGACCCGCACGGCTTCACGCTGCTGCCCGACGACGCCCGCCGACTGGCCAAGGAGCTGGTGGCGGCGAAACCGGAAAAGCTGATGGAAATCAGCGGAATAAGTCCGATGCGCGCGGATTATCTGCCCGACGCTGCGGCGCTGCTGCGCCCGCTGCTCGACGCGGTTGAGCCGGACGAGCTCATCTTCTCGTCCTGGGGTATCCGCGAAGGGCTGCTCTATTCACGCCTCGAACCCGTGCAGATGAAGGCCGACCCGCTGCTGGCCGGGGTCACCGCTTATGCCGCGCCGCGCGATGCGTCGATTACCGAAGCGACGCTGCTCGCAGCCTGGACCGTCGATCTCGCCGACGGGGACGGAACCGTGAACGAGCGCCTCCGCCTCGCGGCAGCGCAGCTATCCGGGGCGCTCCAGCGGGTCGAACCCAATCTGCGCGACAGTCATGCGATCGAATGGTCGCTGGGCAAGCGCTGGATCGATCTGGATGCGCGGGGCCGCGCGATGATGTGCGCAGCGCTGTTCGGCAGCATCGGTCGCACCGAACTGCCCGACAAGCTGCGCGTCCTCGCCAGCGACGACGATCTGCGGGAAGGCATGACCTGGGGTCTCGGCTTCCGCCTGGCGCGTCGCCTCGGTGGCGGGAGCAAGGTTTCTCTGACCACTAGCGCGCTGAGGCGCAAGAAGAAGACCCTCGTGCTGCGTCTCGACGAAAGTCGCGCACCGCTCGCCAACTATCCCGCGACGCTCGACTTCGAAATCCTTGCAGAATGGCTCGACCTCAAGCCGAAGATCAAGATCGGCAGTTTCGAGTTCTCGGGGCTGGGAGACGACGAGGAGGAAGAGGAGTAATCCTCAGTTTGCCGTGGCCGGTGCCGCGAGCGGGAAAAAGGGGATGCGCACTTCCAGCGGCGAACCGTCTTCGGCATGAAAGGTGTAGAATCCTTCCATTGAACCATGCGGGGTGTCGAGCGGGCAGCCGGACACGTAATCATGGCTCTGTCCAGGCATCAGGACCGGCTTCTCCCCGACCACACCGTCCCCATCGACATGGCTGACCATGCCCGCACCGTCGGTAATGCGCCAGTGGCGCGTCATCAATTGCACGCGTTCGTGAGAACCGTTTTCGATACGGATGTGATAGACCCAGAACCACTTGCCCGCTTCGGGCCGGGATTGCTCGGGCAGGAAATTCACCGCTACCCTAACGGTAATGCCGTCGGTGATGGCGGCATGCTGGAAAAGCTCCTTGATCACATCCTCAACCTAATGCTCCATGCCGCAGGTGCAAGTTTCCGGACAGGAATTTCCCCCACCAAGCGCGGTTTCGGGCACTTGCAAAGGTTAAAATCGGTTTACCGAGACTCGTGACCCCCTCCTAAGAAACACACCCTATTACCGCACGCGGATCGGTTCGGCAGCGCCCGGACGCAACGATCGGGGAATTGGGACATGATTATCGCCTTCTTCAAGCGCCTTACGCAGGATCACTGCGGGGATTCCTTCGTGAACCTCGCACTGCTCGCGCCGCTTCCGGCTTTGATACTTCTCGCAGCCTAGGGCCTGCCGCCGGACAGATATTCCTCTATCTGGCCGAGACGTTCCTTACCGAACCACATCTCTCCGCCGACGAAGAAGGTAGGAATGCCGAAGGCGCCGCGCTCGACCGCGTGAGCGGTATTGGCGCCAAGTGCCTCTTTTACATCCGAATCCTGGGTCGCGGAAAGCAGTCGCGCCGCGTCGAAACCCGCATCCGAGAGTTCCTGCCCGACCACATCCGTATTACCGCAATCGATATTGCGTTCCCACACGGCGGGCAGCAGCGCATCGATCAGCGCCTGTCGTTCCTGTTCGCTGGCCGCAGCCACCAGCGCACGTTGCAGCAGGATCGAATTGAACGGCAATGCCGGGTGCAGGCTGAACCGCGTCATGTCGTGCCGGTCGAGGAAGCGCTGGAATTCGAGCGCTGCGTAAGGGACCTTTCCCTTTACATCCGCATCGCGCATCATCGGCGGGGAATTGCCCGTGAGCTTGTGAATCCCGCCGAGGAAGACCGGTGTCACCGTCAATTTCGCCCCGGTGCGGGCCACGATATCCTTGAGCGGATACCAGGCAAGATACCCGTTCGGAGCTGCGAAATCGAAGATGTACTCCACGGTTCTGGTCATGACCCCCTCCTCTTGCGTCAACGCACATTCCAGAGCCGGGCATGAAACTCAAAGGCAAAAATCTCAATTGATGACTTGCGAATGATTGTCATTAGCATACGGTAGGTGGAAAGGAGATCGCATGGCCCATTCGCACGATTCGACCGCTCTCGACTTGCCGCTTCCCGCCCGGCGGCACCAGACGCTGGGGCTGGTCCTCGTCCGCCGGCTCGCCGCCCATGGCCTGCACGATGCGCGGGCGACCATGCTGGCACTCGATGCAGCGGGCAGCGATTTTCGCAAGCTGCTGGTTCTGACGCGGGCGCTTGTGGTCGATCTGGCCAGGACATCGCGGCGCAGAATCCTGCTGGCACCGTGCTGCGCAGCGGGCATGACCCGCGACGAGGGGCTGCTGATCGCCTTGATCGGCGGTGCGGGGCTGGACGTGCACGGCGTGCTGACCGACGATGCGCCTTGTCCAGCCGCAATGACCACGGCCCATGCGCTGGGCAACGAACTGGAACGGCTGGCTACCCGCAACAATTGGCGGCGCTAGAGGCCGGCGGCGGACAGCGCCCGGTCGAGATCCTCTTTGAGGTCATCGACATCCTCCAGCCCGACATTGATGCGGATCAGCCCCTCGGTCACGCCCATTTCGTCGCGCGCCTCCGGCGTCATCCCGGCATGGGTCGTGCTGGCCGGATGGCACATCAGGCTGCGCGCATCGCCGATATTGTTCGAGATATCGACCAGTTCCAGCGCGTCCAGGATGGCGAAGGCGGTTGCGCGGTCGCCCACGTCGAAAGCGAAGATCGGCCCGGTGGCGGCCATCTGGCGGGTCGCCAGCTCGTGCCGTGGATGGCTCTCGAGGCCGGGGTGAAGCATCTTCGGCACCCGCGCTTCGATGAACTGCCCCAGCTCGACGGCATTGTCGCTCTGCTTGCGCGCGCGCAGGTCGAGCGTTTCAAGACCCTTGAGGACGACCCAGGCATTGAAGGGCGAAATGTTCGGGCCGGTATTGCGCTGGAACGGCAGCAGCACTTCGTCGATCCATTCCTGCGACCCGCACACGGCACCCGCAAGCACTCTGCCCTGCCCGTCCATCAGCTTGGTTGCGCTGTAGGCGACGACATCCGCACCGAATTCGAGGGGCTTTTGCAGTGCGCTCGTGGCGAAGGCGTTGTCGACCACGGTCGTTATGTCGTGCGCCTTGGCGACGCCGCAGACATACGCAAGGTCCACCACGTCGAGCGTCGGGTTGGCAGGCGTTTCGAAAAAGAACACCTTGGTATTGGGCCGGATCGCGGCCTCCCATGCATCGTTGTCGGCACTGTCGACCACGGTGGTCTCGATCCCGAAGCGCGGCAGCAAATGATCGAGCAGCCAGCGGCACGAACCGAAGGCCGCGCGCGCACCGACCACATGGTCACCGGCCGAAACCTGGCATAACAGCGCCGTGGTCATCGCCGCCATGCCGCTGGCCTGAGCACGGCAGGCCTCTGCCCCTTCCATCAGGGCGATGCGTTCTTCCAGCATGGCCACCGTGGGATTCTGCAGGCGCGAATAGGTCATGCCCTCGGCTTCGCCCGCAAAGCGATCGGCGACGGTCTGGGCATTGTCGTAAGTGTAGCCGCTGGTCAGAAACAGCGCTTCGCTGGTTTCGCCATGATCGCTGCGCCAGGTGCCGCCGCGCACCGCCTGGGTGGCGGGACGCCATCGTGAAGTAATCGAACGGTCCATGCCGGTGGTCTTTTTCATGGGCAGCGGGATAGCACGGCGCGCCCGCGCGGCAAGCGGCTCAGCCTTCCAGCGTAGCAAGCCCCGCTTCGCCGATATCTTCGCGCCCTACCGCGCGCAGCATCTGCGAGCCTTCGATCACGGTCATCACTGCGCGCGCGCCCATTTCGGGGTCCGGATCGTCCAAGGGCAGGTGATCGACGACCCAGGCGAGCAACAGGTCCATCATCCGGGCTGCGGCCTCGATATACGCCCTATCGCCGTTGGAACAGCCGGATACGATGTCCCACCAGACCCGGAAAAACGGCGCAAATTCGGGCCGTCCCGAGACGGCGTAGACGGTTTCGGCACAGGCACGGCGAGACAGGCTCCGCTCCCGAGGAAACGCCGAATCGAGCGCGGCGGCAAACATCCCCGCAAGATGTTCGAGCAGCGCGGCCATCAGCGCATCCTTGTTGCCGAAGTGGTAGATCAACATGCGGTCGCTCGTGCCCGCAGCCCTGGCCAGCGGACGCAGCGAGGCATCGGCAAGGCCATGCTCCATGACATGGGCCGCCAGCAGCGGCAGCAGCGTTTCGCGGGACATTCGGGCAGGCGACATACGGCCTTGTAGCGAGTGCTACATGGCGCTACAAGTGTAGCATTCGCTACGCTCGACTCGGGAGCCTTAAGTCATGACACCACTCGAAATTTTCGCCGCTGCCGGTCTTGCCGCTGTGGTGATCGCCATTCTTCATATCGCCACCACGCGCGAGGAGACGGGCAGTTCGGTAATCGCGGCGACATTGTGCGGGCTGTTCCTGGGCTACAGTCTCGTCACCGTAATCAGCGACGGCGTGATGCCGGTGTGGGTCAACCACACCACCAATATGTGGGGCGTCCAGGTCTGGTGGGACCTGCTTTTCGCGGTCGGGATCGCCACTTTCTTCATCGTGCCGCGGGCGCGGGCGCAGGGCATGAACGTGCCGTTGTGGCTGCTGTTCGTCGTCTCTACCGCCAGCATCGGCCTGCTCGCCATGGTCGCGCGGCTGTTCTGGCTGGAGAAGCGCACAACTTCCTGAACCTGCTTGATGCGGGGGCGCGGCTTTCCTAAGCCGCTTGCCGATGAGCCGCGCGCCCGAGCAACCCCAGGATCCGATCCGCTGGTGCGCCGCGCTGGCTTTCGCGTTCTGGTTTGCCTGCCTGCCCTATCTGGCATCCGTCCCCTACGCCTATTTCGACGAGGTGCACTATCTGCCGGCGGCGCGCGAACTGCTTGCCATGGGCTCCTTCACCAATCGCGAGCACCCGTTGGTCGGCAAGGAGCTGATTGCATTGGGCATGGCGATGTTCGGCGACAATCCGTGGGGCTGGCGATTGCTGCCCAGCCTGTTCGGAACGCTGGCACTGTTCGCAGCGATGCGGGCTTTGTGGTTCGGTACGCAGAGCCGTTTCGCCACGCTCTCCTACGGCATATTGGTCGCCACGGGGTTCCACCTGTTCATCCATGCGCGCATCGCGATGCTGGATATCTTCTACCTCGCTTTCCTGAGCGTGGCCGCCTGGCATTTCGCCGCCGCTATCCGCCAACCCGAACAAGGGCGCTGGCGGCTCGCCGTGACGGGCGTCGCCCTCGGCCTCGCCATGGGTGCGAAGTGGAACGCGCTGATAGTCGCCGCCCTGCCCGGCATCGTGTTCTTCTTCGCCCGTGCAAGCGCGGGGCGCCGCCGCCTGTTTCTCAGCCGCCGCGGCGCGCCCGTGCCCGGTATCACCCTGGTCGAGGCCGCGCTGTGGCTGGGTGTCGTGCCGCTGCTAGTCTATGCGGCCAGCTTCCTGCCCGCCTTTTTCTTCCGCCAGAACCCGATTACCGAAGGGCTGATCTTCCATCACGAGTTCATGCTGTCGCAGCAGGAAAACGTGCTCAAGCCCCACCCCTACCAGTCGACCTGGGAGCAATGGGTCCTGAATGCGCGCGCGATCTGGTATCTCTACGAACCGGTCGAAGGCGTGCAGCGGGGGATCATGCTGATCGGCAACCCGCTGACCATGCTGCTCGGCCTGCCCGCGCTGGCATGGTGCGCGTGGCATGGCATCGCACGCCGCCACTGGGCCGCGCTGGGCACGACGCTGATTTACGCGGTCAGCCTGGGCTTCTGGATCTTCGCGAACAAGCCGGTGCAGTTCTATTACCATTACGCCCTGCCCAGCATGGCGCTGCTCGCCGCGCTGGCGCTGGCCTGCGACGCGCTCTGGCACAATGGGTGGCGCAAGACCGCGCTTGCCCCCATCGTCGGCAGCGTGCTGATATTCGCCTGGTTCTACCCGATCATCAGCGCCGCGCCACTGGCGCGGCCGGACAGTTTCGCCGTGTGGGCGTGGTTCGAATCCTGGCGGTAGCGTCTGTCCAGCGCGAGCAGCGCATCGCTGTTTCACGCCAAAATCTAGTAGCGTCCCCAGACGAAGCGGCTGGACAGGGCGTAGTTCCAGACCGAACCGATCCCGATGCCCACCAGCGCTGCGAACACCGTGTGCAGGCCGCGATCGTTCAGCGTCGTGGCCACCGCGACATTGGCGAAAGCGCCGATCGAACAGGCGGCGATGAAGCTGACCCAGCCCCAGAAGACCTTGTCGGCATCCTTGAGCCGCCGGTCGCGATAGGTGAGGAAGTTGTTGAGCCAGAAGTTGAAAGTCATCGACCCGAAGGTCGCAACGGCCTGACTCCAGCTGAAATTCATGCTCGCCAATTGCATAAACGCGTAGAGAATAGCCATGTGGACCAGCACACCCAGCGCGCCGACCGTACCGAACAGCGCGAAACGGGTCGGAATGATCCTGCCGAAGCTCTTGTCGTAGAGACCGGCGAGGAAATCGAGCGCAATCGCCCGGTCGAGCTTGGATTCGCCGGAACGGCGGGCGGAGAAATTCATCGGGAAATCCTTCACCTTGAGCGGCGTTTCGGAGGTGGCGAGGAGGTCGAGCAGGATCTTGAAGCCGATGCCCGAGAGGTTGGGTACCAGCATACGCGCCGTGGCACTGGGCAAGAGGAAGAAGCCGCTCATGGGATCGGACAGTTCGACGCCGGTCAGTTTGCGGGCAAGCATGTTGGCGACGCTGGACAGCTTTTCGCGATCCGGGCGGCCCCATTCGGCCATGCTCGCGCCATCGGCGAAACGGCTGGCGACGGCGACTTCCGCCTCGCCCGACTTGACCGAGGCCAGCATATCCACAAGCAGCTTCGGATCGTGCTGATGATCGGCATCCATCACCGCGACATAAGGCGCAGCGGTAGCGCAGAAACCTTCGATGGCCGCACTCGACAGTCCCCGGCGGCCGATGCGCTGGATCACGCGCACGCGCGGGTCGGACAGCGAAAGACGGCGCGCTTCGTCGCTGGTGCCATCGGCGGAGTTGTCGTCGACAACCAGGACTTCCCAGCCGCTTTCGCCGAGTGCGCCTTCTATACGATCGATCAACGGCGCGAGATTGTCGCGCTCGTTGAGCGTCGGCAGGATGATGGCGAGTTCCAGCGAACCAAGACTGGTAGCGGCGGCCATAGCCATGGAAGGCTGCGATTCCGGTGTCATATCCATTGCTTGACCCGGTTATGCCGCAATCCTCAAGATATGGTTAGCAGCTTCCTAACAATCGCATCGCCGATTTCGCCCGTCGAGGCTGTACCTCCCAGGTCGCCACCGAAGACCCCCTCGGCCAGAATGCCTTCGACCGCACGCTCTATCCGCATGGCCTCTTCCTCACGCCCGAGCGAATGGCGCAGCAGCATGGCAAGACTGAGGATTGCCGCGATGGGGTTGGCCTTGCCCTGACCGGCAATGTCGGGCGCGCTGCCGTGAATCGGTTCGTAGAGGCCGAAAGTGCCGAAATCCGTCCGACGTTCGCCGAGGCTGGCACTGGCGAGCAGACCGATCGATCCGACGCAAGCACTGGCCTGGTCGGACAGGATATCGCCGAAGAGGTTGCCGGTAACGATGGTATCGAACTGTCCGGGCGATTTCACCAGCTGCATGGCGGCATTGTCGACATACATATGGTCGAGCGCGACTTCGGGATATTCCCTGGCCACCTCGATCACCGTTTCACGCCAGATGCGGCTGGTTTCGAGAACATTGGCCTTGTCGACGCTGGTCAGCTTCTTGCCGCGGCCCATTGCGGCGCGAAAGGCTGTATCTGCGATCCGGCGCACCTCGGCCTCGTTATAGGACATTGCGTCCCATCCCTCGCGCCCGCCCGCGCTGTCGCGTTCGCCCTTGTCGCCGAAATAGACGTCGCCATTGAGTTCGCGCACGACGAGCAGATCGATGCTGCGCGCGACTTCGGGTTTCAGGGACGAAAGGTGCTCCAGGCCGGAAAAACCCGCCGCGGGCCGCAGATTCGCGAACAGGCCGAGTTCGCTCCGCAGACCGAGGATCGCCTGCTCGGGCCGTAAATGGCGCGGCAGGTCGTCGCATGTAAAATCGCCGACCGCACCGAACAGGACCGCATCGGCGGCACGCGCCATCTCCAGCGTCTCTTCTGGCAGCGGGTGGCCGTGGCGGCGATAGGCGGCAGCGCCCACATCGCCTTCGAACCGAGTGAGGCCGGGCAGCGACATTTCGTCCAGCACGCGCAGCGCCTGCGCGGTGACTTCCGGTCCGATCCCATCGCCTGCAAATACCGCAATCTTCAAAACAATACCTCGTCGCTGCGAGCGGCGAAACTCCGTGGACCGCTTCGTCGCTTCCGGCGCCTCGCCATGACGGGCTCAGGAAATCATCCTTGCCAGCCGCTGTCTCAGGAGTCCGCGTGCAGCTAGGACGTCGGCATGCGTGTCGGCAAGCAGGTAGCGACCGATAAGTGGCTCCTGCCGGTCGAGAATTTCCAAGGCCTGCCCAAGGCCCGCTATTGCGGGACGTTCGCCGCCATAGCCAAGCTCGCGGAGCAGCAGCGCTTCGTAGGTCGCCAACGCCTCGACCCATTGCCGCGCCGCCTCGGCCGAACAGATGGCGTCGAGCAACCCGCCAAGCGCGGCATAGAGCGTGGGATAGGGATTGCGTTCGGGAAGCGCACTGGCAGTGAGCGCGGTTACCCATGCAATCGCTGCCGCGGGAAGCGGCTCGTTCAGCCATGGCCCGCGGCTTGCGACCAGTTCCAGCCGCGCGAACGGCAGTTGGCTATCCGACTTCGCGCGGATTTCGGCCTGGACCATATTGCCGGGGATCACCACAGGCCGCAACAGACGCCCGCGCCCGCCTGCGACATAGGCGGCAACGAGCCCGCTTTGCTCGGTCAGCATCCGCGCGATCACCGCCGTTTCCCCGTGGGAGCGAGCGGCAACGAGAATGGCGGGTGCAGTGAGATGCATGGTCACCGCGTAGACCACTCGTCATCCCGGCGAAAGCCGGGGTCGGGTACCAACCGGCGAGCGATCCCGGCTTTCGCCGGGCTGACGGCTATTTCAGCTTCGCTTCAAGCGCCGCTACGCGTTCCTTGAGGTCTTCTGCTTCTTCGCGAGCCTTGCTGGCCATCGCCTTGACCGCGTCGAATTCCTCGCGGCTGACGAAGTCCATGCCGCCGAAGGTTTCCTTGGCCCTTTCCCGCGCGGCATCGCGTGCCTCACGACCAATACCGGCGAGCGTACCGGCTGCCGAATTGGCGAGTTTGACGAAATCGGCGATCAGCGGGTTCTGGCTTTGCATGGCAGTTATCTAGGCGCACCGCCTGCGCGGATCAATTCCCGATCCGCACCCGCTCGACCTGCCCTTCGCCACTCGCCCCGTCTGCATCGGGATTGAGGCGGAGGAATTCGTAATTGAGCACGGTGGCGAAGCAGACCCAGGCAAGATACGGAAACAGTAACAGTGCGGCGCCCCGGCGCACACGCCAGAACAGTACGATCACGACGAGCAGGCTCAGCACGATTGCCCCCAGGATCGCTAGCGCGATGGTGATCTGGTGCGCGCCGAAGAACACCGGCGACCATGACAGGTTAAGCAGGAAATGTGCCGCAAACACGGCCAGCGCGGCGGTCCTCCCGCGCGCACCCCAGGCGGCGGCGATCATGGCCACCGCAAAGCCGATCATCGCATAGAGGACGGACCAGACGATACCGAACCACTTGGGTTCGGGAAAGATGTCCGGCTTCACGAGGCTCTGGAACCATGGGGAGCTGGCGCTGCCCACCGTGCCGGCAAGAAAGCCCAGCAATACGCAGAGCGGGACCGTAAACAGTGCCCAGCGAATGAAACTTGCGCGCAGCTGCCCGCGCGACGCCAGCATGTTCATGCAGATACCCCGTCAGCGATTCGTTTCATGCGCCTTCTGGCGGGGCCAGGTACGAGTGGCAATGCGGCAGGTTCATTCCGTCCCATGGCGATGCGCCGGTCATTTCGATCACGCTTTCACGATGCCCTTCGCCACCAGACTGCGTACCGTATCCTCCAGCGTCTGCTCCGCCGGGATGAAGGTAAAGCCGAGCACCTCTTCGGTGTGTCTGCCGGAAACATCGCGGATATTGCCAAGCTCGCCTTTGATTTGCGCCATCTCGTCCATAAACAGCGCGAGTATCTTTACCAGCCAATCGGGCATCGGCTTGCTGGGGACCTTCCTCGCATATTCGGGCGCGCGGGCGCGGATCACATCGGCCATTTCACGGATCCACATGAACTTCTCGCTGGTGGGAAAGCGTTCTCCGCGCACCTTCCCGGCAGGGGCCTCGATCGCGCGGACATGTGCTTCGGCCACATCGCGCACATCTGTCACGCAGATACCCATGTTCGGGATCAACGGGATGGACCCGTCGACGAGCTTTTTCACGATTTCCACGCTGGTCGACATATCGTCATCGTAGACGGGACCGAAGACGGCGACCGGATTGATCGAACAGAAGATCATGTCCGGCGCATGCGTCGCCACCCAGTCGCGCGCGGCACGCTCGGCCACGGTCTTGCTTTCGATATAGGGCGGAACGCCGGCCGTCAGATTGGTCCAGTCGAGATGGGTGAAGTGATCCTTTTCCGGCTGACCATAGGCAATCGCGGCGGCGCTGCTGGTCTGCACGAACCGGCCGATGCCCGCCCGATGCGCGAAGCTTAAGGCTCGCAATGTGCCCTCGCGGGCGGGGATGACGAGTTCGTCCTTGTCCTTCGGCACACCGAGCGGGAACGGCGAGGCGACATGCGCCACCGCATCGCAGCCGGAATTGGCGTCGGCCCAGCCCTCGTCGCTCATCAGGTCGGCCTGAAAGACCTTAAGTCGATCGCCTGCCTCGGGCCAGCGCGCCCTCAGCTTCGGCTCGCTCTTAGCCGTATTTCGCACGGTGGTGTGAACGGTGTAGCCCTTGGCCAGAAGCCGGTCGATCACCTCGCCGCCGATATAGCCCGTGCCCCCGGTCACCAGTACCGTTCCTGCCATTTGACTGCCCCCTTGTCATCTGTCGCGAGAAGACTAATCGGAATGGTTTCGCGGAGCAACGGAGGCGAGATGCAGCAGGTCGATTTTTTCGTCATCGGTGCCGGGATCGCCGGATTGTCGGCAGCGGCGCGGCTGGCAAGACACGGGAAGACCATGGTGTGCGAGGCGGAGGAGGCGCCGGGGGTTCATTCGTCTGGACGCAGCGCGGCCTTTGCCCATTTCGATATGGATGGCTGGCTCGTGCGCGCATTGACCGCTGCGAGCATTCCGCTGCTGGACGCGCCGGGCGCTCGGCCCCACCCGGCACTGTTCTTGGCGCTCGAACAGCAGGAACAAGCGCTCGATCGACTTGAATCTGCCTACCGCGAATGGTCGCCGCATGTCCGTCGCCTGTCCGTGGCCGAGGCACAGGAGCAGGTGCCGATCCTACGCGAAGGCGATGGCGGTATCGTCGGCGCCTTGTTCGATCGGCACGGACGCAAGCTGGATGCGCACACCTTGCTCGAAACGCATCGCAAAGCGCTGATTGCCGCTGGCGGTTCGCTTACGTTCAAAGCACCGGTGATCTCGCTTGGACATGATGGCAATCGCTGGATCGTCGACACCCCCGGGGCGAGTTATGCCGCGCGCATCGTCGTCAATGCTGCCGGCGCCTGGGTGGATGAGGTGGCAGTGCTGGGCAGCGTAGCTCCGGTGGGGATCCGCCCGCTGCGACGAACGGTGATTACGTTCGACACCGATATTGACGTATCCGGCTGGCCCTTCACGAAGACTGTGGGCCCCGGCTTCTATATCGAGCCAGAGGGCAGCCATCGCTTGCTCGCCAGCCCCATGGACGAGGGAGAGAGTACACCGGGCGATGCCCAGCCCGAGGAAGAGGACGTCGCCCTCGCCGCTTGGCGCGTGGAGCAGGCGACCACCCTCACCATCCCTCGCCTTGCCAGCAAATGGGCCGGTTTGAGAAGCTTCACCCCGGACCGCCTGCCCATATGCGGCTTCGATCTACAGGCGCCGGGCTTTTTCTGGCTGGCGGGCCAGGGCGGCTTCGGCCTGCAGACGTCGCCTGCAATGGCACTCGCGGCCGAGGCACTGGCAACCAACGGCGAGTGGCCCGACGAATTGCGGGCGGTCGGAGTGGGGCCATCGAATCTGTCGCTCGACCGCCTTGCCTAGCGCATCAGCACCAGTTCTTCGGCCATGGTGGGGTGGATCGCGGTGGTCGCGTCGAAGTCGGCCTTGGTCAGCCCTGCCTTCACCGCGATGGCCGCGGCTTGCATCATTTCCGCCGCTTCGGGTGCGATGATGTGGATGCCGACGATCTTGCCGCTGTCGCCGTCGCAGACCATCTTGAACAGGCTGCGTTCGTCGCGGCCCGCCAGCACGTTCTTCATCGGGCGGAAGTCCGACAGATAGACCCTCACCGAGCCGAGCTTGTTCTTCGCCTCGCCTTCGGTCATGCCGACCGCGGCGATCGGCGGATGGCTGAACACGGCGCTGGCGATACAGGAATGGTCCACCGCCACCGGATCGCCCTTGCCGAATATGCTATCGGCAAAGGCCTGTCCTTCGCGGATGGCCACCGGCGTCAGTTGCACCCGGTCCGTCACGTCCCCCACGGCATAGATGTGATCGACATTGGTCTTGCTGAAGCGATCGACCTTGATCTCACCCTTATCGCCCAGTTCGACCCCGGCCTTGTCCAGCCCCAGCCCTTCGGTATTTGGAACGCGGCCGGTGGCGAACATGACCTGGTCGACCCGTTCCTCCTCGCTGTCGGTCAGCTTCACGAAAAAGCCGCCTTCGTCGCAAGGCTTGATGTATTCGAACGAGGTGTTGAACTTGAAGTCGATGCCCTTTTTCATCGAAATCAGCAGCAGGCGTTCCCGCAGCGCCTCGTCATAGCTGCGCAGCAGTTGGTCGCCGCGATTGACGATGCAGACCTTGCTGCCGAACTCGTTGAAGATCCCCGCGAATTCATTGGCAATATAGCCACCGCCGGCAATGATGATCTTCTTCGGCAATTCGTCGAGATGAAATGCCTCGTTGGAAGTGATCGCGTGTTCGGCACCCTCGATGTCGGGAATCTGCGGACGCGCGCCGGTGGCGATGAGAATATATTTCGCGGTGACGGTCTTGCCGCTTGCCAGGGTGATTTCGTGCGGGCCGGTTATTTCGGCGCGCTCTTGGAAGATGGTAACGTCGTGGTTCTCGAGCGTATCGGTGTAAGCGCCCTCGAGCCGGTCCACATCCTTCAGGACATTGTCGCGCAGCTTGATCCAGTCGAACTTCCTTTCGCCGATTTCCCAACCGAAATTGGCGCAATCCTCGAGATCTTCGGCGAAATGGGCACCGTAAACGAGCATCTTCTTGGGTACGCAGCCGCGGATGACGCAGGTCCCGCCGACGCGGAATTCCTCGGCAATCGCGACTTTCGCCCCGTGCGCCGCGGACACCCGGCTGGCGCGCACGCCACCCGAACCGGCCCCGATGGTGAAAAGGTCGAAATCGTATTGCTCGGACATGCAGCGGCTCCCTTTGCGCAGGCGTGCGATATGGCCCGCCATACGCGTTCGGCAAGTCGCGAGTTACACGCAGGCCGCCGCCATGCCCGGATTAGCGCCCCGCGCGCCTCCGATTACGGTTGCGGCTGCGCGGCGGCCGGTTGCCACCGGGCGCACCGTCGTGCTTGGGCGCGCCGGCACGGTTCGGGTGCTTGTTCTTGGGCTTGCGCTTCTTCGCGGCATCGCCGGTCGGTCGGACTTTCGGCTTGGCGAGACGCGGCTTCTGTTCGCGCTTGGTCGGGCCAATGCCTTCGACCACGGCGCGAAAGTTATCGGGCAGGGGCAGGCGCTCGAATTCCGCGTTGGTCTTCTTGCGAATGTCCTTGAGATAGTCCCGCTCGTCCTCGGCACAGAAGGCGATGGCGATGCCGTCCTTGCCTGCGCGGGCCGTGCGGCCGATGCGGTGGACATATTGTTCGGGCACGTTGGGCAATTCGTAATTGATCACGTGGCTGACGCCCGGAATGTCGATGCCGCGCGCGGCAACATCGGTCGCGACAAGAATCGGAGTGCGGGCGGAACGGAATTCACCCAGGGCCCGCTCGCGCTGAGGCTGCGACTTGTTGCCATGGATGGCATTGGCCGGAATGCCCTTTTGCGAGAGCTTCTTCACCACACGGTCCGCACCGTGCTTGGTCCGGGTGAAGATCAACACGCGCTCGAACTGGCCGGGCACGTCGTGGCGCTCCCCGAGGATCAGTTCGAGCAGTGTCTGCTTCTCGTCCTGTTGAACCATGAAGAGATACTGGTCGATCCGTTCGGCCGTAGTGCTTTCCGGCGTCACCGAGACATGGACCGGCGACTGGCAATATTGCGCCGCGAGATCCTTGATCGAACGGGGCATGGTGGCGCTGAAGAACAGCGTCTGGCGGTCCTTCGGCACGAGCTGGCTGATGCGCTTCAGCGCATGGATGAAACCCAGGTCGAGCATCTGGTCCGCTTCGTCGAGTACCAGAATTTCGACGCCGTCGAGCTTGAACGCGTTCTGGTCGATCAGGTCGAGCAGACGGCCCGGCGTTGCTACAAGGATGTCAGTGCCGCGATGCAGCTTGTTGCGATCCTTGTTGACCGAAGTCCCGCCGACAATGGAATGTACCTTGAGGCCTGCAAGCGCTCCGTAGTCCTTGGCGCTCTGCGCAATCTGTCCGGCGAGTTCGCGCGTCGGGGCCAGCACCAGCATACGGCAGGACTTGAACGGCGTCTGCCGGTCCGCCTCGCGCAGCCGATCAATGCTGGGCAGCATGAAGGCGGCGGTCTTGCCCGTACCCGTCTGGGCGATACCCATCAGGTCGCGCCCTTCCAGCACGGGTGGAATCGCCTGAGCCTGGATCGGCGTGGGTTCGGTGTAGCCCTTGAGGTCGAGGGCCTGGAGGACGGGCTGCGACAGCCCGAGATCTGAAAACTGAGTCATGATTACTCGCATCGAATATGCGGCGCGCAGACGGATTCGTCGCGCGGTCGCGGGGTTTGAAACCGCCCGCGTGAACAGGGAAGTTTGAGAAAACTGGACCGAGGCGCGGCCGGGGCGATGGATGTTTCCACATCGCCGCTTCACGCTGGCTAGCGCGCTTCGATACGCTGAAAATGGATGTTGCAGTGCAAAAAGTCAATTTCTTTCGCCTGCACGTTCGATCATTTCGCTTGCACGACTATTGGCTTGGGGGCACGCCGCAGCCTATGAATCCTAGGGAAAGCGGCCGGTGAAGAACGAAATCATGCGCCGCCTAGCCGGCCCCGGCCTGATTTTTACCGGGGCCGCCATCGGCACATCGCATCTGGTCCAGTCGACGCGTGCGGGGGCGATGTTCGGTGTCGCACTGCTGGCGGTGATCCTGCTCGCCAATCTGCTCAAATATCCGGCCTATCGGTTCGGAGTGGATTATGCGCATGTCCGGCGGCGCTCCCTGCTGTCGGGTTATCGCGAACTCGGCGCGTGGGCCGTGTGGCTGTTCCTGATCGCCGTTATCCCGCTGGTGCCGATCGTCTGGGCGGCACTGGGCGCGGCAACGGCGGGAATCTTCGCGACGATATTCGGTCCGACACTGTCGATCCCGGTAATGGCGTCGCTGGTCATTGCCGTCTCCTCGCTGCTGCTGCTTTTGGGCGGATATCGCCTGCTCGACCGTGTAAACGGGGTTTTGTTGGCCTTTCTCGTGATCGCGACCGTCATCACGACTGTGATGGTTCTGCCGCGTGTCGAGTGGGACACGCTCGGCGATCTGTCATGGGCCGGCCAGACTACCGCCCTATTGTTCATCGTCGCGCTGGCGGGCTTCATGCCCAATCCGGTCGATGTTTCCGTGGCACTGTCGCTATGGAAGGTCGAAGCCGACCGCACGCTTCCGGAAGATGCGCACCCCTCGCTGGCCGAGGCGCGCAAGAGCTTCCTGTGGCCCTATGTCATGACCACGCTGATGGCGGTATGTTTCTGCATCATGGGCGCCGGCGTGATGCACGCACAACAGATCGCGCCGCTGCCCGATGCGCCGGGTTTCGCCGGCCAGTTGATAGATCTCTACCGCGAGGCGCTCGGCCCGCTGCTGCTGCACTCGCCGCCATCGCCGCGCTCTCGGTGATGCTGACCACCGTAATCGCCGCGATCGACGCCTATGCCCGCTCCCTGCCCGCTGCCATCCAGGTATTGCGCGGAGCAGAGCAGGAGACCGGTACCCGCGCGCAATATGTCGGCAGCACCCTGATCCTCGCCGTACTGGCGGTGGTCGCGCTGTTCACGATGATGCGCGAGTTTACGGCCTTTCTCGACTTCGTGACCTCGGCCACCTTCCTCGTCGCGCCGCTGCTCGCGCTGCTGAACTATCTTGTGGTTACCCGCTGCGAGATGCCCGAGAAGGCGCGTCCCAGCCCAGCGATGAAGGTGCTGAGCCTTGCGGGCGTCGTAGTGATGGGTGCGCTGGCGGTCATGTATTTCGCGCTGGTCTGAAGCGCATCATACCTGCCGGAAATTCACTGTCGCGTTCAGCGCGAACACCGCCAGCCCGGCGAAGACCGAGACGATCACCCGCACGACGAGATAGTTGATGGGTGTGAACTCTGTCAGTACCCAGAAAAGGCCAACCGTCACTGCCAGGCCGACAACGGCATTGATGAGGAACAGCGCATAGCCGGTCGACAACTTGCGGTCCGAACCGGCGAAGATCCACGTCCGCCCGAAAACGTAATGAACGCTGTTCGCAATGATGAAGCTGAGACCGGTCGCGATCACCGGATCGACACCGGCGCGCTCGACCAGTAGCCACAATACGCCCAGCCCCATAAGAAACACACCGGTGCTGACAACCGTGTTGCGGACCAGCATGCCGCCCGTACGGCGCGTGAAGAAACGCGAAAACATGCCGGGACCGATTGCGCTCAGGCGGACGCCAGAACCTTGGGAACGGGCCGAGGATTGTCCTCTCCCGCATCGCGCCATTCGGTCAGTCGCGGCGCGCCGAACCACAGGAACAGCAGCGGCAGCTTGATGAACAGCAGTTCGGAATGGATCAGCCGGTCGATCCACCGTTCGCGGCGGTTGGGCATCCGCCGGGCATTTTCGGCAAGCCATTTGTCATAAGGCAGGAAGTGGTCGGGCTCGTCGACATGGACGACCTCGAAGATGCGGTGAAGCGCCTTATCCTGCTTGACCAGCGGATGGTCGAGCAGGATTTCGACCTGCTTCAATCCGCGCTTCTCGGTCAGCGAGATTACCCGGCACAGGCGTTCGAACAGGTCGTCGCTCGCTATGATCTCGTCGGTGTCGAGGCTGTCGATGGTACATCCGAAAGTGATCTCGATGAACCGGTCGATATGGCCGAACATGCGGTCGAGTGCGATCGGCATCTTGCCGCGCAGTTCGAACCAGCGCTTGAACATTGTATAGTGCTTGCGCTCGTCCGCCCGGTGCTTTTCGACCGCCGCGATCAGTTCGACCGCTTCGGGATGCTTGGCCCTGACCGCTTCCAGCACCCGGTCGAGAGCAGTGTACCCGCGGTGCTCGTTGTAGATGTAGATAGAGCCGAGCAGGTCGAGGTAGCGGTAGGTAAACCACTGTTTCATGGCGATCGTCTACCACGTCAGGAAATGTCAGTCATCCCAATCCGATAGACAACTCTCAGCGGGTAGCCTCTTGCTCCATCTGTTGCATCGCGATCTGCTGCAAGGCGACTGCCATCTTCGGCTCGATGCCCAACTCATGCGCAGCACGTTCGTTGGCGCCGAAGTCGCGTACATCGTACCCGGTGACGCATGCGAAGACCACCAGAGCCTCGAGATAGGATCCTTCGGCGCTGGCGTGGTAGTGGTCGTAGCTCCACAGATCGACTTTGCCGTAATCGCGACCGTCATAAGGGTTGGGATCGGCCAACCCTGCCAGCATCGCGCGGTTCCACGCATCGCCGACCGGGATTACGCCGTCGATGTCGTCCGCCTCGCGGGCGACCAGATCGATCGCGCGCCGCAGGTCGATGGCCATCTGGCCTACAGGCTTGCCGTACCAATGGCCTTCGGGCCGGTAGATCTGATCCGCCCGGCTCCAGGTCGACATGAGCAGGACGCGAACTTCCGGATTGGCCGCGGTAAACATCTTGGCGAGCGCCGGCGCATCTTTGCGCGTATCCGCTAAATCGGCCGGCTTGTCGGGATCGAGCACGGAATATTGCTGCATGACCACCACGTCCCACAGCCGGTCTATGAGCTGGCCTTTTTCGCGACGATGGAAACCTAGCGTGGTCCCGCCCTGCAATTCGTGGCTCACATCCCAATCGAAACCGGCCTGCCTGCCAAACTCCGCAAACAGAGCGGGGATGCCGCCCACCCCTTCGTCGTTCAGGTCAGCCACACTGTCGGGCCGATAGCGCAACACCGCGGAATTCGCACCCTGCGTGAAGCTGTTGCCGATGAACAGAATTCGCTGTTCCTCTTGCGCCGCGAGAGGCGCGGTCCCCAAGAACAGCAGTGCGAGTATGACGCGGAGCAGATGGATCAACCCGCCAAACCCGCCGTCTTGAGCAACGCATCCGTACTGGCGTCGAATTCCTCGCCGCCTTTCTCGATTGCCTTGGCCATGGCCTTGCCGAGTTCCACGCCGAACTGGTCGAAGGGGTTGATACCCATCAACACGGCATTGGCGAAGGTACGATGTTCGTGGAAGGCGATGAGGGCACCGAGTGCCCCGGCGTCGAGATCGTCGCACAGGATCGTCGCGCTCGGACGGTCGCCGGGATAGTTGCGCGCGGGATCCTCGCCCGCCTTGCCGGCCATCAGTGCAGCTCCCTGTGCGAAGCAGTTCATCAGCAGAATGCGATGATGCGCGGGGTCGAGATCGTCGCCCGGCGCGATGCTGGCGATGAAATCGACCGGCACGAGATGCGTGCCCTGGTGGAGCAGCTGGAACACAGCGTGCTGCGCATCGGTCCCGACCCCGCCCCAGGTGATCGGCGCTGTCGGTCCGTCGACCGGTCGCATGTCGGCGGTGACGCGTTTGCCGTTCGATTCCATCTCCAGCTGTTGGAGATAGTCGGGGAACAGGCCGAGCCGCTCGTCATAAGCGAACACGGCGCGCGTCTGGCAACCGCGCACACGCGTGTAGTAGAGATCGGCGAAGGCCGCGCGCAGGACGAGGTTGGCTGCACCGTCGGTATCGCGGAAATGCGCATCGACGGCGCGCGCGCCCGCCAGGAACGCGCGGAAGTCTTCCATTCCCACTGCCATGGCGATGGGAAAGCCGATCGAGGACCAGATGGAATAGCGCCCGCCGACGCTTTCCTGAAATGGCAGGATGCGCGTTTCGTCGACGCCCCACTCGACCGCGCCTTCCGGGTTGGCGGTCAATGCGATCACGCGCCCTCCCGGGTCGGATACACCATTGTCGTGCAGCCACTTCAGCGCGCTTTCGGCATTGGTCATCGTCTCGATGGTGGTAAAAGTCTTGCTCGCGACCGCGATCAGCGTCTTGGCCGGATCGCAGGCGGCAAAGGCCTGTTCGAGTGCGACGCCGTCGATGTTCGAGACGACGTGGACGTCGCAATAGGAAAGGTCGCGGCTCAGCGCATCGACACCGAGCGCCGGGCCCAGCGCGCTGCCGCCGATGCCGATATGGATCAGGTGCTCGACCTCGCCCAGAGCGCCCTGGTGGATCGCCTCGACCAGCATGCCCATACGTTCGATCAGCGCCATCGCCTCTTCCACCTTGGCTTCATCGCCGGTGCCGCGCAGCGTGGCATGATCGGCGGCACGACCTTCGGTCGGATTGACCACCTCGCCGCCGAATAGCTTGGCGCGCATACCGGCAAAATCCATCGCCACGGCAAGTTCCTCGAACGCCGCGATTGCCGCGCGGTCGAGATGCGTTTTCGACCAGTCGAACAGGATACCGCCGTCATCCAGCTCGATCCGACCGGAAAGCATCGCCACGCGATCGGCACCGCCGGGCTCGTCCGCACCCTCGCCACCGTCGCGGTCCGCGCTGAACAGCTCGCCCAGCGTCGGGCGCGGCAGGTTTTCGAGGCGGGTCCAGAGCTCGGCTGCTGTGGTCATGGCGGGCAAAAATCCTTTAATGGCTGCGCTCCTGCGACTAGGGACTTCGACGATGATTGAGAACCCCGCATGACAGATCGTACGCTGGATACGAATTCGCCGGAGACCGCTGCCGCCGAACCGGCAGAAAAGGAATCGCTCGGCAGCTTCCTGTGGTTCGTCGCCAAACTAGTGATTGCGGTGCTGATCTTCCGCAGCTTCATCTTCTCGCCCTTCACCATTCCCAGCGAAAGCATGCTGCCCAATTTGCGCAACGGCGACTATCTGGTCGCGGCGAAATGGCCTTACGGTTTCTCCAAATATTCGCTCCCGGCTGAGGTGCCGCTATTCGAAGGGCGTATCTTCGCGCATATGCCCGAGCGCGGCGATGTCGCCATCTTCAAGCACCCCGCGACCGGCGTCGATTACGTGAAGCGCGTGATCGGCCTGCCGGGCGATACCGTGGCGGTGCGGGACGGAGTCGTTATCCTCAATGGCGAGCCGCTTGCAAAGCAGGAAGCGGGCTATGCCGACATCCCGATGAGCGCGAATACCGGTTGCCGCAGCGACGGGGGCGAGGACGTGGACGGTACGATCTGCCGCTATCGCCAATTCCGCGAAACGCTGCCCTCGGGCAAAAGCTACATGACGATCGACTTCGGCAATGTCGGCCCGCGCTTCCTGACCGATGGTGCCGGCGGGATCGCGCGGGATAGCAGCGGCGTTCCGATCCGCATCGATCCAGACAATACCGATCCTGTCGTCGTACCCGAAGGCAAGCTGTTCATGATGGGCGACAATCGCGACAATTCGCTCGACAGCCGTTTTCCGGCAGTGCCCGATGGCGGCGTAGGTCTCGTCGATGCGGACCTGCTGGTCGGCAGGGCCAGCCGGGTGCTGTGGTCGACCGATGGCAGCGCCGAATGGCTGTTGCCCTGGACCTGGTTCACCGCGGCACGCTGGAACCGTATCGGAAGCGATATATGAGCGCGCTCAAACCCGAAGCGCGGGACTGGCTGACCGGTACGGGCTTTACGATAAAGGACGAGGCACTGTGGTTCGCCGCGATCACGCATGGCAGCATGGGTGAGAAGCAGGATTACGAACGACTGGAATTTCTCGGCGATCGGGTGCTGGGCCTGTCGATTGCCGACTGGCTCTATGCTCACGACAGTGCGCCCGAGGGCAAGCTGGCACAGCGCCTCAACGCCATGGTCAGTCGCGAGACATGCGCGCAGGTCGCGCGCGGCATCGGTCTGGCACCGCATATGCGCATTTCCAAACAGGCCAATGCCGATGGCGGGCGCGACAGCGACAATATCCTCGGCGACGTGATCGAAGCCCTGCTTGGCGCGCAATTCCTCGACAATGGTTTCGAAGCGGCGCGCACGCTGGTGCTTAAGCTGTGGCGCCCTGCTCTCGAAGGCGGCGCCGGCAGGTCCAAACATCCCAAGAGCGCGCTTCAGGAATGGGCGGCCGGCAATCAGCGACGCCCGCCCGAATATGAACTGGTCGACCGTTCCGGGCCCGACCATGCAGCGAAGTTCACGGTACGGGTGAAAGTTCACAAGGTCGGCGAGGCAGAAGGCACCGCGGGTAGCAAGCAGGAAGCCGAAAAGCAGGCGGCACGGGAATTCATGGAGAAATACGGGTGACCCTTCGACGAGCTCAGGGTGAGCGGTATCCGTCCCAAGCTAGGCAGAATCCGCCCAGCCTGAGCCTTTCGAAGGCTGTGCGCAAACAGGTGAGACTATGACGGATACCAGATGCGGCGTCGTCGCCGTCCTCGGCGCGCCCAATTCAGGCAAGAGTACCCTAGTGAACCAGCTCGTCGGGCAGAAGGTGGCGATCACCTCCGCGAAGGCGCAGACAACCCGTGCGCGCATGATGGGTATCGCGCTGGAGGGCCCTACCCAGATGATCCTGGTCGACACCCCCGGCATCTTTGCGCCCAAGCGTCGGCTCGACCGCGCCATGGTCAGCGCCGCGTGGGAAGGCGCGGAGGCCGCCGACGCGGTGTTGCTGCTGGTCGACCCGGTCAAGCAGCGTCGGCACGAACTGGAACCTGTCATTCAAGCGCTCGATCAGCGCCCCGAACGCAAGATTCTGGTGCTGAACAAGGTCGATGTGGCGAAAAAGGAACCGCTGCTTGCGCTTGCTCAGGAGCTCGGCAGCAAGGTCGATTTCGCCGAAATCTATTTCGTCTCTGCCCTGACCGGCGATGGCGTGCCGGAAATGAAAGCCGCGCTGGCGGGCATGATGCCCGAAGGTCCGTGGATGTATCCCGAGGATCAGGTGAGCGACGCGAGCGAGCGTCTGCTGGCCACCGAAATCACCCGCGAGCAGCTCTACCGCCAATTGCACGAGGAACTGCCCTATGACAGCGCGGTGCGGCCCGAAAAATACATCCAGCGCCCCGATGGCAGCGTTGAGATCCACCAGCAGATCGTGGTGATGCGCGACAACCAGCGCGCCATCGTGCTCGGCAAGGGCGGGTCGAAGATCAAGGCCATCGGCGAAGCCGCGCGCAAGGAATTGAGCGAACTGCTGGGCCAGAAGGTCCACCTGTTCCTGCACGTCAAGACCGACGAGAGGTGGAGCGAGGACAAGGAAATGTTCGAGGAAATGGGGCTGGATTGGGTCAGGTAGCAGGCTCTTGCCGCACCGCATTGAACCGCGCGAGGCCGCAGGCCACAGCGACGACACATAGCACGATTGCGGCGATCATCGGTGCCGGGCCTTGTCCCAGCCCCTGAGCGAGCAACACGCCGACCAGCGCCGCACCCAGCGTCTGGCCGAGCAAACGCGAGGTCGAGAGCATGCCTCCGGCGGCGGCCGAGCGAGCGCGTGGAGCCTGACCGATCAACAGCCGCGAATTGGGAGCGATGAAGAGGCCGAAGCCCAGCGCGGTCAGCGCCAGCCGCCAGGCGATCGGAAAAGCACCTGGGTTGTCCGGCATCAGCATCAGCAGCACGAGGCCGGCAATGGCCAGCGTCATCCCCACGACCCCCAGCTTGGTGGCATCCACGCGGTCCGACAGCCAGCCCGCCGCCGGAGCGACGAACAGCAGTGTCAGCGGAAACGGCAATAGCAGCAAGCCGACCTGATCGGGCGGGTAACCGAAGGATTGCTCGAACAGGAAGGGCAGCGCGATCAGCAGCGATCCGCTGGCCATGAATGCTGCTACCGCCGCCAGCGCAGAGAGCCCGAGTACCGGTCTCGCCAGCAGGTCGATCGGCAGCACCGGGTTGGCGCGCGCCCGCTCGTAACGCACAAGGAAAATGAGCGATAGAACGCCCATCGCCGTCGCCACCGTGCCCGGCCACCAGTTCTCGGCATGCGTCGCCCATTGCACCCCACCGATCAGCAGCAGCACGGTCAGCGCATTCCAGGCCCCGCCGATCCGCTCGGGCTTGCGATCGTGATGGCGCACCGGATCTGGTAGGCTGCGCCCGACCAGCAACGACAGCGCAGCGGCCGGCGCGCCGACGATGAACACCCAGCGCCAGTCGAGATGCTCGACCAGAAACCCGCCCAGCGTCGGCGCGATGGCCCCGGCGCTTGCAACGACCACGCTGTTGATCCCCATTCCACTACCCAGGCTCTTCGAAGGATAGATATCGCGCAGCATTGCCGCCGAAACGCTCAGAGCCATTCCCGCCCCAAGCGCCTGAAAGGCGCGCACGCCGAGCAGCATGGCAAAATCCTCGACGAAAAAAGTCAGTGCCGACGCAACAAGGAAGATCAGCTGCCCGATCTGGTAAAGCGTGCGATGCCCGATGCGGTCGCCCATGCTGGAAAAGGGCAACAGCGCCATCACCAGCACGAGTTGGTAAACGGTCACTACATTGGTCACCACGCCGTTCGAAACGCCAAGTTCGCGGCCGATGGTCGGCAGCGCTACATTGGCTACGCTCCCATCGAGCACGAATAGCGCTGTGCCAAAACTGATCGCCACAACCGCCCAGATCCGGCGGGGCATGGGGAGACCGTCCTCCTCGCCCGGCTGGCGATGAGAGCGGGTTGGATCGGCGTTGGGCTGGCGCAGCATGGAGAGGAAACGGCGAGCGACCGGCTCGGTGCCCGACGGCAGGAGGGAAATCGGCTGCCCCCCCCCTTTCCGTCAAGCGCATCGCCGAAGCCGGAAGACTACTTCTTCGCTGCCCCCTCCTTCTTCGGGGCCGCCTTCTTCTTGGCCGGGGCCTTCTTCTTCGGAGCCGCTTTCTTGCGCGTTGTCTTCTTCTTCGCCGGCCCTTTCGCCGCGCGGGCGTCGATCAGTTCGATGGCCTGCGCGTCGGTGACGTCTTCGGGTTTCATGTCCTTCGGGATCGTCGCATTGGTCGTGCCATCGGTGACATAGGGACCGTAGCGGCCCGGCATGACCTTCATCTCGCCGCCGCTCGTCGGGTGTTCGCCCAGGGTCTTGATCGGTTCCGCCTTGCCGCGCCCGCCGCCCTTGCGGTTGGCTGCCTGCGCCAGGATATCGACCGCGCGGTTCATGCCGACATCGAATACCTCCTGTGTCGAGGAGAGCTTGCCGTACTTGCCGTCATGACGGAGATAGGGCCCGTAACGTCCTATCGCTGCTTCGATTTCCTTGCCGGTTTCGGGATGTGCCCCCACGATGCGCGGCAGGCCGAGCAGCTTCAATGCCCATTCGAGATCGAAATCGTCGAGATCCTTGGGAATGCTCGCGCGCTTGGCGTCCTTGCCCTCGCCCAACTGGACATAGGGGCCGAAGCGGCCGCTTTTGCGCTCGACCGGCAGGCCGGTCTCGGGGTCTTCGCCCATGACGCCGTCATCCGCGCCATCGTCGCCATCGGCGCCGCCCGGCTTGGCGAACTGGCGGGTGTATGTGCATTCGGGATAGTTGGCGCAGGCGACGAAGGCACCATAGCGCCCTCCCCGCAGCGCCAGCCGTCCGCCGTCGCGACCTTCGGTCTCGCAGAGCGGGCAATGACGCCGGTCCTTGCCGTCGGCGCGTTCGGGGAAAAGATAATCGGCGAGGAAATCGTCGAGCACCTCGGTCACTTCCGAGGGCTTCCTGTCCATCACCTCTTCGGTCTTGGGCTTGAAGTCGCGCCAGAAGGCTTCGAGCAGCTTCTTCCAGTCCTCCTTGCCGTCGGACACGATATCGAGTTCGTCCTCGAGCCCTGCAGTATAGTCGAAGGCGACATATTGCGGGAAGAAACGCTCGAGAAAAGCCGTCAGCAGGCGGCCCGATTCCTCGGCAAAGAAACGGTTTTTCTCCATCCGCACATAGTTGCGATCGCGCAGCGTCTGGATGGTGCTGGCATAGGTCGATGGGCGGCCGATGCCGAGTTCCTCGAGCCGCTTGACCAGGCTGGCCTCGGAAAAGCGCGGCGGCGGCTGGGTGAAGTGCTGATTGGCGTCGACACCCTTCTTGAGCGGGCTGTCGCCCTTCGAGATGGTCGGCAGCAGGCCGTCCTCATCATCGTCGGCATCGTCGCGGCCTTCCTGATAGACGGCGAGGAAGCCGGGATATTTCACCACCTGGCCGGTGGCGCGCAGTTCGTGCTGCCCGGTCACGTCGCGCAAAGTGACGCTGGTGCGTTCGAGGCTGGCGGCGGCCATCTGGCTGGCCATGGCGCGCTTGAAGATCAGATCGTAGAGCTTGCCTTCGTCGCCCGATCCCGCACGGTCGCGGTTGAAGTCGGTCGGGCGGATCGCCTCGTGCGCTTCCTGCGCGTTCTTGGCCTTCGTCTTGTACATGCGCGGGCTGTCGGGAAGCGCGTGACCGCCATAGCGATCGGATACCGCCTTGCGGCAGGCGGCAATCGCGCTGCCATCCATGCTCACGCCGTCGGTCCGCATATAGGTGATCGCGCCCGCTTCGTAGAGCGACTGCGCCAGCCGCATGGTGTGGCTGGCCGAGAAGCCCAGCTTGCGCGCGGCCTCCTGTTGCAAGGTCGACGTGGTGAACGGGGGCGCGGGATTGCGCTTGAACGGCTTGGTTTCGACCTCCTCGACGGTGAAATTCGCCGCTTCGACCGCCTTTTTCGCGGCCATGGCGCTGCCTTCATTGCCGAGCGTCAGCTTGTCGAGCTTCTCGCCGTCGAACTTGACCAGCCGCGCGTCGAACTCGGTCCCGTCATGCTGCAGCTTGGCGATGACCGACCAGTATTCGTCGGCGCGGAAATGTTCGATCTCGATCTCGCGGTCGACGATCAGCCGCAGCGCGACCGACTGGACGCGGCCCGCGCTCTTGGCCCCCGGCAGGCGGCGCCACAGCACCGGGCTGAGCGTGAAACCGTAGAGATAATCGAGCGCGCGGCGGGCGAGATAGGCGTCGATCAGATCCTGATCGAGATCGCGCGGCGCCTTCATCGCGTCGGTCACGGCCTGTTTGGTGATCGCGTTGAAGGTGACGCGTTCGACATCGGCAGGCAGCGCCTTGCGCTTCTGCAACAGCTCGCGGACATGCCAAGAAATCGCCTCGCCCTCGCGGTCGGGGTCGGTGGCGAGGATCAGGCGGTCGGCCTTCTTGGCGTTGTCGGCGATCTCCTTGAAGCGCTTCTGCTTGTCCCGGTAGAGTTCCCAGTCCATCTCGAAACCCTCGTCCGGTCGCACGCTGCCATCCTTGGGCGGCAGGTCGCGGACATGGCCGTAGCTGGCCAGAACCTTGAAGTCCTTGCCCAGATATTTCTCGATGGTTTTCGCCTTGGCCGGCGATTCTACGATGACGAGTTGCATGTGAAGTGAGGCATTCCCTACGCGTATGTGCACGCGCGAAGATGGGGGTGGGGTTGAGAGGGCGTCAAGCGGCTAATCGAAATGGCACGACCATAGTTGGGCATCAAGCGCACGGCAGGATTTGATCCGCTCGCCCGTAAGGTCAAGCATCTTTGTTTGCGGAAGAGTCGCGGGATCGCGGCCCGGCGAGCGAACGATGGCGATGCCGCCGTCTGGCATGCCTTCCCAATAAGTCACCGCACTTGGCGCAGCGCCGGATAGCTCCGTCCTATAATCACGGGCGAAATCGAGTTGCATCAGGCGATAGCGCTCGCCGACCAGCCACCCGCCAAGCGGCACAGCGATTGCGAGCGCCAGGATCGGCAAAAACCGGTCCAGCCACGCCCGGCGCCCGCTCACATCACCCGGCCGAAAGAAAATCTGCGCGACTGCGACTGCCAGACCTATGAGCGCCAAAACCGCCCAAATGACTTGCCATGCCAGCAGTGCGACGATGGTCTCGCCCGCCCGACCATGACCTGTAACTTCAGCGGCCAGCAGATAGCCGACGGCGAAGATCAGGAAGATCACAGCGGCCATGCGTTGATTGAATGTCATGGAACGGATCAATGGTGTCCCCTGTAATACCCATTTGTCACAATGCGTCTTTCCTTTGGATATTTATAAGGATGGTATCACGGCGCAATTTGCGTCAAGCAGAAGTTTGCCTGATTCAGGTCTAATTTCGACCCAGATATAATGGAGCGATAAACCTTTATTATTTAGAGCGACACAATTGTTTCGCGCAGAGGCCGCGGAAAGGCGAAAATCGCGGAGGGGATTGTCTCACACAAAGACACGAAGATATTGCTCTCGCGGCACAGCCGCGCCTTATGTGGAAACGACGTAAGCTGTGTGAGCGTCTTCGCCGCTCAGCGCAAAACATCTTCGTGTCTTTGTGTGAATCAACCTTTCTCTTTCGTTCTCGGCGATTTCCGCTCCTCCGCGATCTCTGCGCGAATCCTAACCTGCCAAACTCACCCGCCCACCCGCATGTCGCTCAAGTCGCCCAGCGATCTCCAGTTCCAACAGCGCCAGTTGCACTGCCGCCGAGCTGTCGCCCGACTGGCGGATCAGCTCGTCGACACCCACCGGGGCGTTGGTAAGCAAGCTGGCGATGTCGGCGGGTTCGGCCTCGGCCAGTTCACCGGGCTCGAAGTCGAAACCGGTGGCAGGTTCGCGGAAGGTCGAGCGCGGCTCGCCAGTGAATGTCGAAAGCAGTTCCACCACGTCCTCCGGCGACTGCACCAGCACGGCGCCTTCGCGGATCAGGTGGTTGCAGCCGTGGCTGCGCGGCTCCAGCGGGCTGCCGGGTATCGCCATGACCTCCCGCCCCGCCTCGCCCGCCAGCCGCGCGGTGATCAAGCTGCCGGATTTCACCGCCGCCTCCACCACCAGCGTGCCGCCCGCCAATCCGGCGATGATGCGGTTGCGGCTGGGGAAGTGGCTGCCGCGCGGCTCCGTACCCGGCGGCTGTTCGGCGAGCAGCAGGCATTCGCTGGCGATGCGCTCTTGCAAGGCTTCATGCTGCGGCGGATAGACGATGTCGATCCCGCTGGCGATCACGCCGATCGTGGCCGGAAAAGCGCCTTCATGCGCCGCGCCGTCGATACCGCGGGCAAGCCCCGAGACGACGGTGAAGCCCGCTTCCGCCAATCCCTTGGCGAAATCGCGCGCCAGCTTGACCGCCGCCGCGCTGGCATTGCGGGCACCGACCATCGCGACGCACGGCTTGCTCGCCAGCGACAGATCGCCGCGCCACGTCAGGATGGGCGGCGCACCTTCGATTTCGCCGAGCAATGCGGGATAATCGGGTTGATCGTGGAAGAGGTATTTCGCTCCCGCCCTGCGCACCGCCTCGACCTCGCGTTCGACCTTGTCCGCCGCGATCGCACGATATTGCCGCCCGCCCCGTTTGCCGAGATCGGGCAGCGCTCCCAGCGCCTCGGCAGCGGTGCCGAAGCGCCGGAGCAGCATGGCATAGCTGACCGGCCCGATATTGGGCGAGCGCAGCAACCGGATGCGGGCGAACGCTTCCTCCTGCGAAAGCGCCGGATGTGCAGGCGCGTTCACCCCTTGGAGCCGCCGACCCGGGGCTCCTCGCCCTTCATCAGCCGCGTAATATTGCTCCGGTGCAGGTAGACGATCAGCAAGGCTATCGCCGCGAGGACGGGAAAGAATTGTGGGTAGCCGAACAATGGCGCCGCGGCGGCGGCGGCGACCACGGCCGCCATCCCTGCGAGCGAGGAAATGCGGAAGATCGCCAGAATGCTGAGCCAGACGAATGCGTAGGCGAGGCCTACCGGCCAGGCGAGGCCGAAGGAAACGCCGGCATTGGTCGCCACGCCCTTCCCCCCCTTGAAGCCGAGCCAGACGGGGAAGCAATGCCCCAGCACGGCAGCCCCGGCGGCAAAGGCCATCGCAACTTCGCCCCAGATCTGGCCCGCGATGACCACCGGGGCCAAACCCTTGGCAAGATCGAGCAGCAAGGTCGCCGCGGCGAGGCCCTTATTGCCCGTCCGCAGAACATTGGTCGCCCCGATATTGCCCGAACCGATCTTGCGGACGTCACCCATCCCCGCGGCCTTGGTCAGCAGCAGGCCGAAAGGGATCGATCCGATGAGATAGCCCAGCAGGGCAGGGAAAAGCGAATCCATACCGCGGCACATAGCGCGACGATCGGTGATCGCGAAGCTCTGGCTGCCGCCATTTTCGAGCAAAGCGTAACGGTACCAGCCGACCGTACCTTGCGGTACCGGACCAGGCGGCTAGAATTTCGCCGCGATGACCGATGCCGAGAGAGACGATGCCATCGCGCGCCTGACCGAGAAGGAGCGCGAGTGCCTGGACAGATGGCTGTCCCACGCGACGGCGAAGGAGATCGCGCTCGACCTCGGCATAACCCATCACGCGGTGGAGAAGCGGCTCAAGTCGGCACGGCAGAAACTCGGTGTGGCGAGTTCGCTCGAAGCGGCCCGGCTTCTGGCAGGCGCGAGCGACTACGGTCGAACCGTATCCGGCGCGCCGGACCTATCCGCGATGAGGCCGGGAGGTCAGTCAGGAGCCTATGCCGCCCCTGCGATGGGAACCCCCGGGCTGCGGCAAGGCCTTCTCACGGTTCCCGGAGTAATTCTGATGAGCCTTCTTCTTGCCACTGCCATTTCCCTCGCACTGACCAGCGCGCCGGCAGCAGACGCGCCGACGATCAAGCCCGGAATGCGGATCACAGCGTCCACCCTGAACGATGGCGCCAACCCCAATGAGGCCATCGCCAAAGCCTTCGCGATGCTCGACAAGAACAGTTCCGGTGCAATCGAACGCGATGAGATCGGGCCGGACCGCCACGTTATGGTTCAGGAGCGCCCCGAAGCCGACGGAAGCGTGCCGGGAATGGCGAAGATGGCCCCGCTTTCGCAGGCCGACAGCAATTCCGACGGCAAGATCGACTTCGCCGAATACGAGATCTGGTTCGATGGTCTGCGCAAGTCGATCAATGGTCCGAACCCGTTCGCCAAGGCGCCGCACAGCAATTGACGACCGGCTCGCGCGGGGCCATGCGCTGCCGGCATGAGCCCCGCCGCTCCCATACTCCTGTTCGATTCCGGCGTCGGCGGGCTGACCGTGCTGGGCGAATTGCGCCGGCTCCTGCCGCAAGCGCCGGTCATCTACGCCGCCGACATGGCGGGGCTGCCCTATGGCGAGAAAAGCGAAGCGGAGGTCGCGGCGCGCGTCGCCGGGCTGCTGGGCCGCATGGCGGAACGCTGGCAGCCGCGGCTGATCTGCATCGCCTGCAACACGGCCAGCACGATCGCGCTCGGCATGGTGCGCGACGTGCTCGAAACGCCGATCGTGGGAACGGTGCCGGCGATCAAACCGGCCGCCGCGACTACCAGGACCGGGACGTTTGCCGTCCTCGGCACGGCGGCGACGGTGCGCCAGCCTTATGTCGACGATCTCGAGGCCAGGTTCGCCGGAGGCAAGCGGATGCTGCGCCACGGCACCCCGGAACTCGTCGCTCTGGCCGAGCGCAAGCTGCGCGGTGGAACGGTGGCGGCGGAGGAAGTGCGCGGGGCACTGGCCGGGCTTCTTGCGCAAGCGGGGGCGGATCGGATCGATACGGTTGTGCAGGCCTGCACGCACTTCCCCCTGCTCGAACAGGAGCTGGGCGAAGTGTTCGATCGCCCCGTCACTTTCGTCGATGGCGCAAAAGGTATTGCCCGGCGGATCGCTTACCTGACCGATGGGCAAAGCTTCGCGCGCACGGCACCCGACCGCGCGGTGACTACCGGGGACCTGGCCGATTTCGAACGCCTGACAGATGCCTTCTCCACCTATGGGATCGATCGTCTTGAGCGGTTTTAATCGCGAATGATTCGCAAAGATCGCGGTGGAATTTCGCCGGTTTTCTGCCTATGTCGCCCGACGATCCAGCCGCTTGAGCGGTGCCGTGACGGGGCCCATCCCGAGTGAACTACGACCAGATTTTCGACGAAGCGATTGCCCGGCTGCACGAGGAAGGGCGATATCGCGTCTTCATCGACATCCTGCGCAACAAGGGCGCCTTTCCCAATGCGCGCTGCTTTGCCGGGCATAACGGCCCCAAGCCGGTCACCGTATGGTGTTCGAACGACTATCTCGCCATGGGTCAGCATCCCAAGGTGATCGAGGCGATGGAAGAGGCGCTGCACGATGTCGGCGCGGGATCGGGCGGCACGCGGAATATCGGCGGCAACACCCATTACCACGTCCAGCTCGAAGCGGAACTTTCGGACCTGCACGGCAAGAATGCGGCGCTGCTGTTCACCAGCGGTTACGTGTCCAACGATGCAACGCTGTCGACCGTGGCCAAGCTGCTGCCCGGCTGCGTGATCTTTTCCGACGAGCTGAACCATGCCAGCATGATCGCCGGCATCCGCAACTCCGGCTGCGAGAAGCGTGTCTTCCGCCACAACGACCTCGAACATCTCGAGGAACTCCTCGCCGCAGAAGACGAAGCGACGCCCAAGCTGATCGCTTTCGAGAGCGTCTATTCGATGGATGGCGATATCGCGCCGATTCACGCGATCTGCGATCTTGCCGAGAAGTACAACGCCCTGACCTATATCGACGAGGTTCATGCCGTCGGCATGTACGGCGCGCGCGGCGGCGGCATTTCGGAGCGTGACGAGGCCGCGCACCGGATCGACATCATCGAAGGGACGCTGGGCAAGGCGTTCGGCGTGATGGGCGGCTATATCGCTGCCGACAGGAAGATCGTCGACTGCATCCGCAGCTACGCGCCCGGCTTCATCTTCACCACCTCGCTCAGTCCGGCGCTGGTAGCCGGCGTGCTGGCAGCGGTGCGTCATCTTAAGGGTTCCAGCGTCGAGCGTGAAGGTCAGCAGGCAGCCGCGGAACTGCTCAAGCAGAAGATGCGCGATGCCGGCCTGCCGGTGATGCCCAGCGTGACCCACATCGTCCCGCTGATGGTCGGCGATCCCGTCCGCGCCAAGAAGATCAGCGACATCCTGCTCGCCGAATACGGCGTCTACGTTCAGCCGATCAATTTCCCGACCGTTCCGCGCGGAACCGAACGCCTGCGCTTCACGCCCGGGCCTGCCCATACCGAAGCGATGATGGACGAGCTCGTCAACGCGCTGGTCGAGATATGGGATCGGCTGGAACTGGAACTGCGCAAGGCGGCATAGGCCGACGGCCGATGGCGGCAGCCGCTAACCCCGATTTCCGGCACGAAACCCCTTCCGAGCTGAAAGCCATGCTCGAAGGGAACACGGCACTCGCGGAAAAATGGCGGATGCTCACTCCGCTCGCGCGCAACGAATGGATCTGCTGGACCATTTCCGCAAAGCAGGAGGCCACCCGCGAAAAGCGGCGTGCGCGGCTGCAGGAGGACATTCTCGGCGGCAAGAAGCGCCCATGCTGCTGGCCGGGTTGTCCGCATCGCCGCGAAAGTGCGCGGAAATGGGTCGAGGCATAATCTCGCGTCCGGCCCTCGTGGCTATCCCCGCAACTGCCGCTGGACCGGCGTGATGGACGACGACCCGCAGGATCCTTCGCGCAGGCCGCGACAGGTCGTGCCCATGCTGGCGTTTGGCGCACTCGTCCTCGTGCCGTTTCTTGGCCTGGGCCTGTTCGGCAATTTACCGTCAAGTCCCCAGAATTCCGGCCCCGCAAAGACCGTTGCCGGCACTTCGGCAGCAGAGGTTGCCGCCCTTCCCGCCACTGCCGAAGACACAGTGGTAACCAGCGAACTGGATGCGGCGGATGCAAAGTCGCGCAATGCGGCGGTCGACTTCGCTTCCATCGGTCCCGGCTCTGCACGGCCATTCAGGTTCGTGGGCAGTTCCGCGGACCGCATCCGGGCCCGCGATTGCCTGGCGCTGGCCGGTATGGCCGAGGCCGGCGGCGGCAATGAAGACCAGCGCGCAGTGATGCAGGTCGTTCTCAACCGCGCTCGCCATCCGGCTTTCGCCAAAACGATCTGCGGCGTAGTGTTCGAAGGTTCGCAGCGGCCCACTGGCTGCCAGTTCAGCTTCACCTGCGACGGTTCGCTGGCGCGGCGCTATTCCGATGCAGCATGGCGCATGGCGCGGGCCCGGGCCGATGCCATGCTGGATGGCGCAACCGACGCGACTATCGGCAATGCGACCCATTTCCACGCCGACTACGTCTATCCCTGGTGGAGCGACAAGCTCGACAAGGTGGCCAAGGTCGGCCCGCATATTTTCTTCCGGTGGCGCGGGTTCTGGGGCAGCGGAAATGCCCTCTCGGCCCGCTACCGTGGGGACGAGCCGGACTGGACGGCGCTGCGCACAACGGCACAGGCCGTCGCCGCGGCCAACCCGCTGCCCACGCTGTTGCAGGGCGGCGAGGCAGTGCGCAGCATTACCGGCCAATCCACGTCGTCCCCCGGCCCCGCGACCGCCGGAACGCCGCCCGCCTCACCCGGACCCGGCGTGCATTTCGTTCTCGTTGCACGCAGCGATTCCCCCGACGCTCTCGTCGAGCGCGCCCGCGCGCTGTGCCCGGGGGATCGCTATTGCCAGGTTTACGGGTGGGACGACGCGGCGAATATCCCAGGCGAGCTTCCACTATCGGGCGAGGCGCGCCGCACGCTGCGCTTCAGCTTCCTGCCAGAGCGGGCGGGGAATGCAGAAACAATCTATGTCGACTGCGGATTTATTGCACAGCCAGTCACCGCCCGGTGCCTGCCACGCATTCCCTGAGCCTGCGCGCAGTGTCCCACCACGCCATATGGCAGCATGACGAGTTTGAACTGTAGGGCTCGTCCCGGAACGTTTGCCGGGATTGTCGAGGCTGGACATGGCCCTTTCGAGCCATGCCGTAGCGTATTTTGCGCTTGTGCGATGCCGCGCTAATCCGGCGCAGCAAAGCGACGGAGAATGAGGATGAGCGGCAACCCGGACATGACCTATGAAGAGGTGGTGATGGGCCGTCGATCCATCCGGGGCTATCTCGACAAGCCGGTGCCGCGCGCGGTGATCGAGGAAGTTCTCACCCTCGCCATGCGTTCGCCGACTTCGATGAACACGCAGCCCTGGCATTTCCATATCATCACGGGCGAGCCGCTCGATCGGATACGCAAGGGCAATACCGAACGTATTCTGGCCGGCGAACCCGACAGCCGTGAATTTCGCCGTGGAGAGCCCTTTGCGGGCGTACACCGTGAACGTCAGGTCGGCGTGGCCAAGCAACTATTCGGCGCCATGGGCATCGCGCGCGACGACAAGGAGAAGCGGCAGGACTGGGTCTTGCGCGGTTTTCGTCAGTTCGATGCCCCGGTCTGCGTGATTGTGACCTATGATCGCGAATTGTCGGACAGTGACGACACACCTTTCGATTGTGGGGCGGTCACCACTGCGCTGGTGAACGCCGCATGGTCGCGCGGCCTCGGCTGCGTGATCAACTCGCAGGGCATCATGCAAAGCCCGGTGGTGCGCGAACATGCCGGGATACCGGACGACCAGGTCATTATGAAGGCCGTGGCCATGGGCTGGCCCGACGAGAATTTTCCTGCAAATGCAGTGGTCAGCGAACGCAAGAGTGTGCACGAGGCCGCGAGATTCGTGGGCTTCCCCTGAGGACCGGCCCACGCTTTGCCCGCATTGTTGAAACACTTCATCGGCTCGCCGTTCACAAGCTGCGACGAGCCGTAATCCGTTCATCTGACAGCAAGGTTTAGACGGCAATCGGGCCCGAAAAGGCTTGATCTCGCGCATCGATCCAGCCCCTGCAAAGATGTGAGACATGAAAAAGAGTATTCTTCAGGTCCCGACCGGGTCGTTTACGGGATTGCTTGGTGCCGCCGCGCCGGAGCAAGGCCCCAAGAAGACGCGCCAGGATGGCCCCCGAACGCCACGTCCGACAACTCCCAATGTCTGAGTTACGACCAGATCGCGAAAACGGCCGGAGAGCCGGATTGCCCGTAGCTTGTCTCGGGTTGCACTGAAGGAAGGGTCAGCAGGACGGAAAGCCGTCCTGTCGGCCCTTTCTCATCCTCAGCTATCTACGATTTAGCGCAGGCTCACCACATTGTCGGCCGCCGGGCGTGCGCGGCTACCGTCGTAAAGGCTCGCCATCGGCTCATCCTCGACCACGATCCGCTCTGCCGCGCCGAAGCCGTTGAAATCGGTCTTCATCGCCGCGCCATATGCGCCGAGCATGCCGATCTCGATGTAGTCGCCGGCCTGAATGTCCTCGGGCAGCGCGAAGGGCCCCTGCATGTAATCCGCATCGTCGCAGGTCGGGCCGTAGAAGGCGAAATCCATCTCGGGCTTGATCAGGTCGTCTTCCAGCGCACGCACGGGGAACTTCCAGTCGACATGTGCCGCATCGAACAGCGCGCCATACGCGCCGTCATTGATGTAGAGCTCGTCACCGCGGCGCTTCTCCACCTTCACGATCAGCGAACTGTATTCCGCGCACAGCGCACGGCCGGGTTCGCACCACAGCTCCGCGTTGTAGGCGATCGGCAGGTTGTAGAAGTTCTGGTGGATGATCTGGAAATAGTCTTCCAGCGGCGGGGGCTCCATTCCCGGATAGACCGAGGGAAAGCCGCCGCCGACATCGATCATGTCGATGACCACCGATGCTTCGCCGATGGCGATACGCACCCGCTCGAGCGCCTGGACATAAGCGAAAGGCGTCATCGCCTGGCTGCCCACATGGAAGCACACGCCGAGCCAGTCGGCATGCTGGCGCGCTTCCTGCAAGAGCGCAGGCGCTTCGGTGAGGTCGCAGCCGAACTTCGATGCCAGGCTCAGCTCGGAATATTCGGAAGAGACGCGCAGGCGGATGCACAGGCGCAAATCCTGCGCCGGTTCGCCATCCTCGCCACGGCAAGCGCCGACGATCTTCTCTAGCTCTTCCACGCTGTCGAGGCTGAAAGTGCGCACGCCGTGCTGATGATAGGCCTCGCGGATCGCGCTCGGAGCCTTCACTGGGTGCATGAAGCACAGCGTCGCGTCGGGTAGCGTCGCGCGGACCAGCCGCACTTCGGCGATCGACGCGACATCGTAATGCGTCACGCCGTTGTCCCACAGGATCTGCAACAGATCGGGCGAGGGATTGGCCTTCACCGCATAGAGCGACTTGCCCGGAAACTTCTCGACGAAGAAGCGGGCGGCGCGCGCAGCGGCGTGCGGGCGGTTCAGAATGACGGGTTCGTCGGGCGCGAGAGCGCGAACTACGGACCGGGCTTCAGGGAAATGCTGCAACTCAAGGGACCCCCTAAACGGCCCTTGCGGACCATGAAACGACAAGCTGCCTTGCGGTTAGGAAGTCCCCTTGGGGCAGCGGGAGCGGCGCATATAAATCGTGGCTCATGAATCGCAAGTGAAATGTTACGACAGGATTGCAACCGCCGTCGGGGCGCGGCGGGCCTGAGCTGCGATGGAGCGAGAGGCGATAAATACGACTATCTCCAATTCGATCAAAGGTTAACCGACAGGCAAACATCTGCTGCTAGCGCCGCTGCAATGGGACGCGTGTTTCATCATCTGCTGATTCTGCTGGCGGTCGCCGGCTTTGCCATATCGGCCGGGGCGACGCGCGCCGCCGAGGGAGCGGGTAAATGCATCCTCCCCTCGGACAAGGTTCTGACCGCAGAAGAAGCTGCTTCCGCACCGGACTGGCGCTGCAATACGGTCAAGGCCGATGCGCGCGGCAAGCATAGCTGGGTGCGCATCCCTGCGGAGGCAGTCTCTGCCGACGATCCCGTTCTTATCGGCGATGCCATGGCATCCGATGGCCTGCTATTGGCGCGGACACTGGCCGATGACAGCATGATGACGCGGGTCATCGATCCCGCGACTCTGGCGCAAAACTGGACCACGGGGACGCGGTTCGCGCTGCCACTCTCCGAATTCGACGGCAAAGGGCCGCTCTATGTGCGCGTGGACCGGCCTCTGGGGCCGGATGTCGCAGACAGTCTCAGGGTGGTTCCCGCCAAGGCGGCCGCGCTCGACCGGACGGGCTCGCTGGTACTCCTCGGCATCGTCATTGGCATGCTGCTGCTCACCGCCGTGGTGAGCGGCTTCATGACGCTGGCGCTGCGCCGCCGGTTCGCAGCCCTCCACTTCGCCTTTTCGCTGCTGCTGGCGGTCTATGTCGCAACTTCGGGATCGCTGGTCTTTCTGGTTGCCCCGGACCTTTCGCTGTGGGCGCGGTCGGTCGTATCCTATGCCGCCGTCGCCTGGGCCATCGCCCTGCTGGCCCCCTTTGCGCTCGCCTTTTTCGAACCCGAGATGCTGGGGCCGCGCATGCGCCGCCTGACCATCGCCTGCGGCTTGCTGGCATTCGCCGCGGGCTTCTTCCTGCCATTGGGGGCCCTGTTCGACGTCAGCCTGCGAACCGCCTACAATCTGTCCTTCATCCCCGGCGCGGTCGTCACACTGGTGGCGACGGGTCTGGCCTGGCATCGAGGCAGCGAGGCCGCGCGCGTTTTCGCGCTGGCGTGGAGCGTGCCGTTCCTGTTCGCGATCGAACGCCTGGCTCGCAATCTTGGCTTGTATTCGCTTCCGCCCATCGCCGATTTCGGTTTCTATCTTGCTCTCGCATTCGAGGCGGCGGCGCTGATGGCCGCGGTCGGATGGCGCGTGAATATGCTGCGCCGCGAGCGCGATGCAGCTCTGGCCGCCAGCACCGATCTCGCGCGCGAGGCGCGCTACGACGCGTTGACCGAACTCGGCAATCGGCGCGACTACGATGCGCGCGAATGGCAGGACGGCGAAATGCTCGGCCTGATCGACATCGATCGCTTCAAATCGGTCAACGACACTTATGGCCATGCGACGGGCGACTGCGTGCTCGAAGCGATCGGCGATTTGCTGCGGCGCGAAATGGCCGACGGTACGTTCGTAGGCGCCTGGCGCCTGGGCGGGGAGGAATTCGCGGTCGTTCTGCAGACAGACCACGTCGAACGCGCGGCGCTGGACCTCGACCGGGTACGTCGCGAAATTCCCTATGTGATCGACGCGCAGGTTCCCGGGCTCGACGACCCGGTAACGGCGAGTGTGGGCCTGGCGCAGGTCGATCCGGCAGACCCCGCCACGAGCTATCGCGAGGCCGACCTGCTGCTCTACAGCGCCAAGCGCGGCGGCCGTGACCGGCTGTGCTTCGATCGGCGGACTCCCGCGCCGGAACATCCGGACGCCGCCCCGCTCCTGCCGCTTCAGCTCAACCGGTCGCGGAAGGTCTCGTAACCGAACTCCTTCACCAGCTCGAGCTGGTCGGTTTCGCTGTCCCAGAGGTAGATCGCGGGAAGCTGGACGCCGTTGAAGGTGTTCGTCTTGACCATCGAATAATGCGCCTGGTCGAGAAAGGCGAAACGCTTGCCGACCTCCGCGCCGCCGGGAATCCGATAATCGCCGATCACGTCGCCGGCGAGGCAGGACGGGCCGCCGATGCGCACTTCCGGCGTCTCGTGGTCGACACTCTCGCCGAGCATGGCGGGGCGATAGGGCGCTTCGATCACGTCGGGCATGTGGCAGGTCGCCGAAATGTCCGCCACCGCCACGGGCAGTTCGTTGAAGCCCGTATCGAGTATCGTCCCGACGAGAATGCCCGCATCGAGTGCCACCGCCTCGCCCGGCTCGAGATAGATTTCCGCGCCCGTATCTTCCTTGGCATCGCGCAGGAACTCGACCAGCTCCTCGCGCTGATAATCGGCGCGGGTGATGTGGTGGCCGCCGCCCATATTGATCCATTTGAGCTGCCCGAACCACGGCTCGATCGCGTCGAACACCTTGTCCCATGTCGCATGGAGCGGCTCGAAATCCTGTTCGCACAGATTGTGGAAATGGATTCCGTCGACCTGCGCCATGATCTCGGGCGTCAGCTGATCGAGCGGAAAGCCGAGCCGGCTGCCGGGGCTCGACGGATCGTAACGCGGCACCTCGCCCGTGGCATGCATCGGATTGATACGCAGCCCGACGTCGAAATCCTGCCCCGCCGCCCTCGCCTGTTCGAGGATCAACGTGGCGCGTTCCAACTGGCCGGGCGAGTTGAAGATCACGTGGTCGGACAGGCGGCAAACCTCTTCCAGTTCTTCCGGCTTGTACGCCGCGGAGTAGGTCGCGATCTCGCCATCGTAGAATTCGCTCGCGAGCCGCGCTTCCCACAGGCCGGAGGTGCATACCCCGTCGAGATACTCGCCGATGATCGGCGCCGTCGACCACATGGAGAAGGCCTTGAGCGCGGCGAGCACCTTGATGTCCGCCTCGTCGCGGATATCCGCCAGCACCTGGCAATTGGCGCGCAGCTTCGCCGCATCCACCACAAAGGCGGGCGAGGATACGCGGTCGAGGCCGAACTGCGCAAAGGCTCCGGGATCGCCGGCTTTGGTTTCCATTATTCGTCTTCCGTATTCTGGGCCAGTTCGAAGGTCAGCACGCGGCTACCTTCGGGGTCGGCAAGATAGATTGTGCCGTCCGCGCCGATCGCAAGGTCATGCCCCTTGGTCGGACCTTCGCCACGCGCGTCGAGCACGCGTTCGATCGTCCCGCCGGGACGCCACACGCGAATGATCGCCCCCGCCCGGTCGGCCCTATCGCGACCCTCGACCGAGAGGAAATAGCCATTTCGCAGCGGCTTGACGGCATAGGGATGGCCGGGCGTATCGAAGGTGTCGATAAGTTCGCCATCCTCGCCGAATATCTTGATCCGCGCGTTTTCGCGGTCGGCGACATACACCTTGCCGTTGTTCACCGCCACCGAGTGCGGAATGGCAAGCCCTTCAGCACCGGAGCCTTCGCGGCCCCATTGGCGGACGAAATTTCCCTGCCTGTCGAACACGGCGATGCGCGAGTTCGCATAGCCATCGGCAACGAATACCTTGTCGCCCGAGAATGCGATGTCGGCTGGCCTGCCGAAATGGCCGGGAAGATCGTCCGATCCGCCACGTTTCCCGATAGCCATCTCGCGTTCGCCGTCATGCGAGAAGCGCAGCACTTGTTCGCGTTGTACGTCGGTAATCCAGACCTTGTCCGCCTCGTCGACCGAGAGTCCGTGTGGCATGACCGTTTCGCCCGCACCCCAGCTGGCAAGCAGCTTGCCGTCGCGGGCAAACATGAACACCACTGGCTCGGCGATCGGGTCGGACGGAAACGGTTCTTCCCACACACGGCCAGCACGCTGAAGCACGAAGATGTGGCCATGACTGTCGGTATCGACCGCACTCACTTCGCCCCAAGCAGTGCCGTCGGGAACCTGAGCCCAGTCGCCATTCACCTCGGCGCGCGGCGCATCTTCGGGCGCCGGCGCAGAAGAGCAGCCTGATAGGACGAGCGCCGCTGCAAGATAGCCGGTCAGAGCATGTTTCATCCTCACACGAAGACACGAAGATGTCATCGCTTCGGGATCTCGCCGCGATAATTGTTGGCGATGCGCCGCAGGCCCTCCTTGAAAGTGCCCTGTCCGAAATTCATGAGAAGCCCCAGCGGCAGGTTCATCAACCGCAGATAGGTGAGAACCTGTTTTCCATGTACCGGGATCAGTTTTTCGACCGATTTCAACTCGACGACAAGGCGCCCCTCCACGAGCAGTTCGATCTTGAACGCGTTGTCTACAACCACATCCTGATAGCGGAGGGGAACTGCTACTTGCCGTTCGACGCCGAACCCAGCTCGACGAAGCATTTCCGCCATCAATGCCTCGTAAGCGGTCTCGAGAAGTCCAGGTCCAAGATCACGATGAAGATGGTATCCGCAGTCGATCACGCGGCTGGCTAGGTGCTCAAGATCGTCTTCGCGGGGCATCTTCTTGTCTTCGTGTGAATCAAAGAGCGATCAGAAATCCACCGGCCCGTCCAGTTCCTTCACCTGCCACGGCAGGCCATGTCCGTTCAACATGTCCATGAAGGGATCGGGGTCCATCTCTTCCATGTTGAACACACCGTCTCCGCTCCACTTGCCGGTCACCATCATGGCGGAACCGATCATCGCGGGAACGCCGGTGGTATAGGAAACCGCCTGGTTGCCGGTCTCCTCGTATGCCGCCTCGTGCGAGCAGATGTTGTTGATGTAGAACGTCTTCTCGCCCCCCTTTTCACCATTTGGGCCGTCGAGCGCTTCGCCGGTCGCGATCACGCCGATATTGGTGTTGCCCTTGGTCGTTTCGCCCAGCGTTTCGGGCTTGGGCAGCACGGCGGCGAGGAACTGCAGCGGAATGATTTCCTGACCCTTGTACTTGATCGGATCGATCCGCGTCATGCCGACATTCTGTAGCACGGTCAGGTGCTTGATGTACTCGTCGCCGAAGGTCATCCAGAAGCGCGCGCGCTCCATTTCCGGGTTGAACTTGGCGAGGCTTTCCAGTTCCTCGTGATACATCATGTACATGTTCTTCGGCCCGACTTCCTCGAAGTCGAATTCGACACGCTTGGCCATTGCCGGGGTCTCGACGAACTGGCCGTTTTCCCAGTGACGCGCGGGCGCGGTCACTTCGCGGATGTTGATTTCCGGGTTGAAATTCGTGGCGAAGGCCTGGCCGTGATAGCCGCCATTGCAATCGAGAATGTCGAGCTGGCGGATGGTCTTGAGCTTGTGCTTCTTGAGCCACATGGTGAATACGCTGGTCACGCCCGGATCGAAGCCCGACCCCAGCAGCGCCATCAGGCCGGCTTCCTTGAAGCGATCATGATACGCCCATTGCCAGTGATATTCGAACTTGGCTTCGTCCTTGGGCTCGTAATTCGCGGTGTCGAGATAGGCGACACCCGCTTCGAGACAGGCATCCATGATCGGCAGGTCCTGATAGGGCAGGGCCAGATTGACGACCAGTTCCGGACCCAGCTTGCGGATCAGATTGACCATCGCCGGGACTTCCTCGGCGTCGATCCCGTAGGTGCTCACATCCACGCCCGTGCGTTCTTTCACCGAAGCGGCGATCGCATCGCACTTGCTCTTCGTCCGGCTCGCAAGATGGATTTCCGAAAAGATATCGGGGTTCATCGCCATCTTGTGGACGCAGACCGAGCTGACGCCGCCGGCACCGATCACGAGGACTGTCGACATGTGTATATTCTCCGAATTCGAATCTTGGCGGTCCCCTAGCGAAATGCACCAGCCGCGCCAATCGATCCGCCACTCTCGTTTCCTACTCCGGCGAAATTCGGCATAGGGCAGCGTATGACCACGCTCTTCTCCTCCCTCGCCCGCTGCCTTTGCCGCTCATCGAGGGCCCCGGACTTTTTCTCCCTTGTACAGTGTAACATGCGGTCCATGTGTTCCGCTGGAGCGACGAACCGATGAACGATCCGCGCATACCGACTCGCGATGGCGTGCTGGCGGCCGCCCGCTCGATCGCCGCGATCCTGCCGCCCACTCCGCTCCTGCCAATCGAGATCGGCGGCATCGGGTGCCATGTGAAGGCGGAGAGCCTGCAACCCGTCGGCGCGTTCAAGATTCGCGGCGGCTGGTGGCGGCTGTCCAATCTCAGCGAGGAAGAAAGATCGCGCGGGGTCGTCGCCGTATCTTCGGGTAATCACGCACAGGGCGTCGCATGGGCGGCGCGACGCCTCGGTATCGCCGCAACCATTGTCATGCCGCGCAATGCGCCGCGCGTGAAGCTGGAGGCTACACAAGCACTGGGCGCGGAAATCGTGCCGTACGACCGGCCCGGCGAAGACCGCGACGAGGTTGCCGCCAGGCTGATCGAGGAACGCGGCGCTGTGCTCGTCCATGCTTTCGGCGATCCTTGGGTGATCGAAGGACAGGGCAGCGCAGGGATCGAAGCAGCAGCGCAGCTGGCGCGCGCGCCATCGCGCCTCGTCGCCTGCTGCGGTGGCGGCGGGCTCGCGGCGGGATTGGCCCTCGCCTGCCCGGACAGCGCCATCCATATAGTCGAACCCGCCGGCTGGGACATGGTTGGCCAGTCGCTTGCGGCGGGGGAGATCGTGCGAGTGGGCGAAAACCCGCCAACCACCATCTGCGATGCGCTCCAGCCCGATGCCACCAAGCCGATCAATATGAGCGTGCTGCAGGGCCGTGCCGAGCCGGGCGTTGCCGTGACCGACGAGGAAGTACGCGCGGCGCAGCGCTTCGCCTTCGCCCGGCTCAACCTCGTCGCCGAACCCGGCGGGGCGGCGGCGCTGGCGGCCGTGCTGGCCGGCAAGGTGCCGGTGGACGAGGACACCGTCATCATGCTGACCGGCGGCAACACCGATGCCGGAAGCTATGCCGGAACGCTGCGCGGCTAGGCTGTGGAAACCGTCATACGAGCGACATGCGCGCGACCTAGGGACGAAGGCAGATCGTAACTTTCCGAAGGCTTGTGTTCATGGCGGTAGTGGCAAAACGGATCATCGACGACGCGGTGGTCCGCAAGGATGCGAAACCGGGCGAGAAGCTGCTCGACAGGGCATTCGCGCTGGCCTTCAAGGGGCTGGTCTACGCGCAAATCTGGGAAGATCCGGTCGTCGATATGGAAGGGCTGGAAATCGGCCCCGGCATGCGCGTGATGTGCATCGCCAGCGGCAGTTGCAATGCCCTCTCCTACCTCACTGCCGACCCGGCGGAAGTGGTGGCGGTCGATCTCAACCGCGCCCATGTCGCGCTGGGCAAGCTCAAGATCGCGGCGATCCGCAACCTGCCCAATTACGAACGCTTCCGCCGCTTCTTCGCCGAAGCCGATCACAAGGAAAACGGCGCCGTCTACAAGACAATGATCGCTCCGCATCTCGATCGGGAAAGCCGCAAATACTGGGAAAGCCGCGATCTCACGGGGCGCAAACGCATCGGCCACTTTACGCGCGGCATCTATCGCCAGGGGCTCCTGGGCGGGTTCATCGGCATCGCACACCTCGCCGCCAAGCTCTATCGCATCGACCTAGCGCGCGTGCTCGAAGCCGGATCGCTGGAAGACCAGCGCGCCGTGTTCGAAGCCGAGCTGGCACCGGTGTTCGACAAGAAGTTCGTCCGCTGGCTGACCGACCACCCGGCCTCGCTCTTCGGCCTCGGCATCCCGCCGGCGCAGTACAAGGCGCTGGCCGGGGACGAGAAGATGGCGGTGGTGCTCAAGCGCCGGCTCGAAAAGCTCGCCTGCGACTTCTCGGTGCAGGACAACTACTTCGCCTGGCAGGCCTTCGGGCGCGGTTACGACCGCTGCGCCGCTGCCCCGCTGCCGCCCTATCTGGAACGCCGTAACTGGGGCGCCATGCAGGCGCGGATCGACCGGCTCGACGTGCGCAACGCCAACATGGTCGACTATCTGCGCAGCAGCGATGCGCGCAGCCAAGATCGCTACGTGCTGCTCGACGCGCAGGACTGGATGGACGACCGCCAGCTCAACGAGCTGTGGGCGCAGATCATCCGCACCGCCCGCCCCGGCGCTCGCGTACTGTTCCGCACTGCCGCCGAACCGAGCCTGCTGCCGGGCCGGCTAAACGACGGCCTGCTCGAACGCTGGACCTATCACGCGGCCCGATCCGCCGAGCTGACGGCGCGTGACCGGTCGTCCATCTATGGCGGCGTGCACCTCTACGAGTTCGCTGGATGAGCGAGGTACAGGCGGCGAGCCACGCCGCGCTGATGGACGGGATCTACCGCGGCCAGCGGCACATCTACGACATTACCCGCAAGTACTACCTGTTCGGCCGCGATGGTCTGATCGAGCATTTGGACGCGCCAAGCGGGGCGACGGTTCTGGAAATCGCGTGCGGAACGGGGCGCAATCTCGCGGCGATCCGCCGGCGCTGGCCGGGAACGGTCGCACACGGCCTCGATATCAGCGAAGAGATGCTCAAGAGCGCGCGCGATACGCTGGGGCCCGGCGCGCGACTGGCTCAGGGCGACGCGTGCAGTTTCGATCCAGTCGCGACCTTCGGACGCGGATCGTTCGATCGCGTGGTGCTATCCTATTCGCTGTCGATGATCCCCGATTGGGAAGGCGCCCTTCAGCACGCCGCCCGCCTCCTCGCTCCGGGTGGATCGTTGCACGTCGTCGATTTCGGTCCGCTTGCTACCATGCCGGTACCTTTTGCCGAAGCACTGCGTAGCTGGCTCGCGCGGTTCCACGTCAGCCCGCGTGTCGAACTCCATGAGGCTACGCTGCGCGCCTGCGCCATCAACGCGCTCGATTGCGAATTCGAGACCGGCCCGTGGGACTACTTCCAGCGCGCCACCTTGCGACGCCCGCCCGGCTAGGTTGCAATTGACAATCTTCCGCGACATCCGCAGTCTCGAAACCACGGGTCGAAGGGGAGAATTCACAGATGCTAGCCCAAATGCTCGCGCCGGCGGCGGTGCTTGTCGCATGGTCGCTGATCGTATTGTTCTGGATGGCATTCACCCGTCTGCCGGCCTTGAACAAGGCGGGCGGGCTCGCCAATGCCAAGCCCGGCGGTCGCGGACAGGATCTCGAAGGCGTGATCGACGACCGGATTAACTGGAAGGCGCATAATTATGCGCATCTTATGGAACAGCCGACGCTGTTCTATGCCGCCAGCGTTATCATCGCGCTGCTCGGTGCGACTGCGCTCGATATCGTGTTCGCCTGGGCCTATGTCGCCCTGCGCATCGTTCATTCGATCTGGCAGGCGACGGTCAATATCGTTCGCATACGGTTCCTGCTGTTCCTCGTATCTACATTTGCGCTGATCTACCTCGCCTATCGCGCGCTGGTATTGGCGCTGTTTCACGACCCCGCCCTTGCGCCGGCCTGACGGAGATGAACTCGATGATCGAATCGCAAATCCTCCAACCCGTCATCGTGCTCATGGCATGGACGATGATCATGTGGATATGGATGTACGCCACCCGCATCCCGGCTATGTCGAAAGCCGGGATAGAAGGCACCAGGATGGTCGGATCGACGGGTGCCAGCCTGCGCGATAAGCTGCCGGACTCGGCCAACTGGAAGGCCGACAACTATAATCACCTGCATGAAGCGCCGACACTGTTCTACGCTGTCGCGCTATTGCTGGCGATGATCGGCTGGGGCGATGGAATGAACGCGCTGATCGCGTGGATCTATGTCGGCTTGCGGATCACTCACTCGCTCGTTCAGGCAACTGCGAATGTCGTGCTGGTGCGGTTCGTGCTGTTTGCCTTGTCGAGCTTCGCATTGATCGCTCTGATATTCCACGCGGCAATCGCAGTCTTCGACATCCATATGTAGCTGGCCCGCCGGTAATCGGCAGGCCCAACCGGCTCCCGGCGATAACCGGGCAGCTTGGCCTATTCCGCAGCTTCCTTGGCTGCATGTGCATGGCCGTCCGCGTCGATCTCGAGATTGGCAAGGAAGCGCTCGGCATCGAGCGCGGCCATGCAGCCCATGCCTGCAGCCGTGACCGCCTGGCGATAGACCTGATCGGTCACATCTCCCGCGGCAAACACGCCGGGAACCTCGGTTTTGGGCGAACCCGCTTCGGTCAACAAATAACCGCCCGCGTCCATCGGCAGCTTGCCCTTGAACAGTTCGGTAGCAGGCGCGTGGCCGATCGCCACAAAGGCGCCCTCGGTGGCGAATTCGCTCATCTCGCCCGTCACCGTATCACGCAGCTTCAGATGGCCGAGCGCTCCGGTCGGGCCTGCCTCGAAACTCTCGACCGTCTTGTTCCAGATCACACTGATCTTTGGGTGGTTGAGCAGGCGTTCCTGCAGGATCTTCTCGGCCCTGAGCTCATCGCGGCGGTGAATAAGCGTCACATCGTCCGAATGATTGGTGAGGTAGAGCGCCTCCTCGACCGCCGTATTGCCGCCCCCGATTACCGCGACCTTCTTGCCGCGATAGAAGAACCCGTCGCAAGTGGCACAGGCCGATACGCCCTTGCCGCCCAGCGCCTGCTCCCCCGGAACACCGAGCCACTTGGCCTGCGCCCCGGTCGCGATCACCAGCGCATCGGCAATGTATTCGTCGCCGCTATCCCCTACTGCCCTGAAGGGCGAGCCGTTCGATACATCGACATCGACGATCGTGTCCCACATCATCCGTGTGCCGACATGTTCGGCCTGCTTCTGCATCTGCTCCATCAACCAGGGCCCCTGGATGACATCGGCAAAGCCGGGGTAGTTCTCGACATCGGTGGTAATGGTCAGCTGGCCGCCCGGTTGCAGGCCCTGCACCACGATCGGCTCCATCATCGCGCGCGCGCCGTAAATGGCCGCAGAATAGCCGGCCGGGCCGGAGCCGATGATGAGCATCTTGGTGCGATGGGTAGCCATATCGTCAAATCCGTCAGTCTGAACAGGTGAAACGGCTATATGGGAACGGCCGGCGTCAGAGTCACGCCAAGAACCGTGCAATCAACGCATCGCGCAGTGCATCATCCACACCTATCGCTTTTTCGAGGTAACCGTCCAAGCTGCCATGGCGCGCAGTGGCTATCTCAAGATAGCGGTCGAGATATTCTTCGCGCACACCGAGCAGGTCGCGGGCGGCAATTTCATCGATTCTACGCCCAAGCCGCGCCTCGATGCCCGGGAGCGACTGACGTGCGAGGACCGCGTAGGTCGGGCTGTCATTGGTGCGCAGAAATTCGCGTCGCTGGTTCTCGACAGACACGCCCAGGATATGAAGCAGCATGGTCGCTGCCACCCCCGTGCGATCCTTGCCTGCATAACAATGGACCAGGCTAGCCCCATCGCGTTGGGCCAGAATATTGAGATAGCGCCCGAACATCTCGATCATCGCCGGGTTGTCTGCCATGCGCGTATAAACGGCCAACATGCGCCCACGCGCGAAGTCGGAGAAGCTGCTGTCCGGCCGGATGTCCATATGCGGAGGGCTGGAGGTCGTCTCACCCTCGTAGAAAACCACCGTCCCGTCGAAGCCCTGTACCCGGCGGCAAGGATTGGCCGCACGCTCGCTTTCGCCGCGCAAGTCGATCACCGTGCGGATACCCAGCGGCGCGATGGCAGCCAGATCAGCGTCGGTCGCATCGACATGATGCCCTGAGCGAAAGAGCACTCCAGTCCGCACGCTGCCGCCGTCTTGCGTGCTCCAGCCACCGTAATCGCGGAAATTGTGAATGCCCTGAGTGCCGAGGAATGCGTCGCGAATCATGTCACCGACCGTGGCAGCGCAGGATGACTTGCGCAATTCCACCCTATCCGAATGCTACGGACCAAAGAAAGTCGGGCGCCAATCTATCCATGCTTTCTGCCCCGTACCGGCGCAGATACAACACCCTAAGCCGGCTGCGACAGGTCGCGCAGGAAATCCGCTGTCCAGTTCTGGACGTTGTCGTCGCGCACCGTAACGACCATTTGCTCATACCGGCGCTTTCGCTCGGCAAGTGACATGTCGAGCGCAGTCTTTATGGCGTGGGCGATATCATCCGGGCTGTGCGGGTTGACCAGAACGGCATCCTGCAATTGCGCAGCAGCCCCCGCGAAGCGCGACAGGATCAGCACGCCCGGATCTTCGGGATCCTGTGCAGCGACATATTCCTTGGCGACGAGGTTCATCCCATCGCGGAGCGGCGTGACCAGCCCGATCTTCGAGCCTCGAAAAAAGCCGAACAGTTCCGCGTGGCTGTAGCCGCGGTTGACGTAGCGGATCGGAACCAGGTCCACTTCGCTACGCGCGCCGTTGATCTGGCCGCATTTACGCTCCAGTTCCTCGCGGATCGCCTGATAACTTTCGACATCTTCACGGCTGGGCGGCGCGATCTGGATAAAAACCAGATCCTTGATGCTTTCGGGGTTCCTGTCGAAAAAGCGCCCGATCCCATCGATCCGCTCGGGAATGCCCTTGGAATAGTCGAGGCGGTCGACTCCGATCATGGCCAGCCGCCGCCGGGTCGAACTCATCAACCGTTGCTGCGCCTGCCGTGCCTGGCCTGTTTGTCCCAACTTGGAGAATTGGTCCCAATCGATCCCGATAGGATAGGCGCGGGCGAAAGTAGTGCGGCCCTCGAAGCTGACCTGGCCGGTTGTCTCGTCCACTTCGGCACGCAATTCGTTCTCACAGTAGTGCAGAAAGCTGTCGAGCCACTCCTGCGTCTGGAAGCCGACGACGTCGTAATAGAGCAGCGTGCGCACCAGCCTTTCGTGATAGGGCAACGAAACGAACAGTCGCGTTGGCGGCCATGGTATGTGGAGGAAGAAGCCGATGCGGTTCTTGATTCCTCTGGACCGCAGCCGTTCGCCCAACGGTATCAAGTGATAATCGTGGATCCAAACAACATCGTCGGGTTCGATGAGTGGCGCGGACAGTTCGGCAAAGCGTTCGTTGACCCGCTCGTAGCCCTTGCCCGTCTCGCGCTCGTACTCGGCAAGATCGAGGCGATAGTGAAACAACGGCCACAGCGTCGAATTGGCGTAACCGGTGTAATACTCGTCGATATCGCGCTGCGAAAGATCGATCGTCGCCGTGGTCACGCCGTCATTGGTCTGGGTATCGATGTGACCGGTACGCCCGCTTTCGCTTTCCTGACCGGACCAGCCAAACCACAAACCCTTTCGGTCCTTCAGCGCCGCATGGAGTGCACCTGCCAACCCACCCTGCGCCCCCGCAGCCCCGCGCGCCTTTGGCACCGCAACGCGGTTCGATATGACGATAAGGCGAGGGTCTCCGCTCAGCGAACTTGGCTCCAGGGTTTGCTCAACAGGCCTGCACAGTTGATTATACCAACTAGCGAGTAGGTCTGGGGGAAGTTCCCCCATAATTCGCCGGTTTCGTAATCCAGATCCTCGCTCAGCATGCCGGACATGGTCGTGTGACTAAGCATCGAACAGAAAATCTCGCGCGCCTCTTCTCGCCGCCCAACAAGTCCCAACGCTTCGATCAGCCAGAAAGTACAGACATTGAACGCGGTTTCAGGCGCGCCGAAATCGTCTTCGGCAGCGTAGCGGAGCATGTGATTGCCACGGCGAAGGTCGCGCTCGACAGCGGCAAAGGTCTTCAGGAAGCGCTCGTCTTCCGGCTTGAGATACCGCAGTTCGACCATCTGCAGCAGACTCGCATCGAGATAGCCGTTTTCGAAGCTGGCGCCGTAGTGCTGTCCTTCTTCCTTCCAGGCCATTTTTTCTATTTTGGTTCGTATCGCGGAGGCCCTTTCCTGCCATAGGGAGACCCGATCGCCCTTGCCGAGCCGGGCGGCGACATTGGCAAGGCGGTCGCAGGCGGCCCAGCACATCACCGCGGAATAGGTGTGCACTTCCTGCCGCGTGCGGAATTCCCACAGGCCCGCATCAGGCTTGTCATGCTTGGCCCACGCCGCCTCGCCCACCTCTTCCAAATGTGCGAAATCGCGTTCGTCGGCCATGCGGAGCAGGCGGGTGTCGAAGAACGCCTGCGCCGTCGGCATAACGATCTGGCCATAGCAATCGTACTGTACCTGCTTGTAGGCGGCATTGCCGACGCGCACCGGGCCCATGCCGCGATAGCCGGCGAGATGTCCCGCCTCGAATTCGTGCAGTTCGTCCGCGCCCATGACCGAATAGAGCGGCTGGATCTGCCCACCGCGCGCCTGATCGACGATGTTGCGCAGATAGGCGAGATATTTCTCCAGCACATCCAGCGCACCGAGGCGGTTTAGCGCCTGAACCGTGTAGTAACTGTCGCGGATCCAGCAGTAGCGATAGTCCCAGTTGCGCTCGCTATTCGCCGCTTCCGGGATCGAGGTGGTGAGCGCAGCGACGATCGCCCCGGTTTCCTCGTGCTGGCACAGCTTGAGTGCGATCGCCGCGCGGATCACCTCTTCCTGCCATTCGAGCGGGATATGCAGCCCCCGCACCCAGTGCTGCCAGTACCGTGCCGTCATGGCTTCCATACGTCGCACTTCGCTGCGGATATTACCGACGAAGGGTTCGTCCGGACCAAGGAAGAAATGCTGATCGCTCTCGACACGGTAGCTGCGCCCTTCGAGCACATAGCCCACCGGCGCATCGGTCGACAGGCGCAGCGCCTGCGGGCCGATCAGATAGCGAATGTGGTTTGTACCATTGGTCGTTTCGGCGAACTTAGCACCGTACTCTTTCGTCGGTGCGAGGACGACGCGCATACGCGGCGCTCCGGCAACGGGCCGGACGATCCGGCCGTAGGCGACAGGTCGGTACATCCGGCCCGAGCTTTCGAAACGCGGCGCGAAATCGTTAATCTCGACGGCGCTGCCATCCTCGCTTTCGAGCCGGGTGATCACGATCGCCGTGTTGCGTTCGTAGCGTTGGGTCGCCTTCGTCTGGCCCTCCAATTCGAAGCGCCAGATACCTCGATCGCGCACGTCGCCGTTGAGCAGCGAGCAGAAAATCGGATCGCCATCGACGCGCGGAACGCAGCCCCAGACGATAGCGCCTTCGCGATCGACCAGGGCGCTGACCTGGCAATTGCCTATGGGTGAAAGCTCGAGATCGGCCTGCATCATATCTCCAACCAATGGTGCACTGCAGCAACGTTGTCGAGGTGGTATCGTGCCCGCTGGCTGGGGCGCTCGCCCACGGCAATGCCGAAACCGCCGTATTTTTCGGCGCCGGCAAAGCCATCCTCATCGGTTACGTCGTCGCCCACGAAAACGGGCATGGCACCGGCAAATGGCGACATTTTCATGAAGGCTTCGACCGCGCCAGCTTTGGTCGCACCCGGCTGGACAAGTTCGACCACCCCTTTGCCTTTGGTGACGCTGAGGCCACGCGACCCGGCGAAATCACTGGCAAAGGCCAGCGCAGCTTCCTGCTTTTCAGGCTGCCCCCGAAAATGCAACGCGCCGCCATGGGCCTTGGCCTCGTAAAAAAGACCATTCTCTTCGGCGTATGCCCGGAGTTCGGCGATCGCCCCGTCGGCCAGCCCACGCGGTTCTTCGCCAAGACGCGTTCCATCGCCGAGCAAGCGCGAGGCACCGTGCGATCCTGCACGGCAAATCCCGACCTCTCCCAAATGCGCCGCCAGGTCGTCCAGCGCTCGGCCGCTGACCAGTGCAAGTCTGCCGCCGAGCCGGTCGCCCAATATTTGCAGGTGTTCCGGCAGTCCGTCCGGAACGTGGATATCGCCCGGACGTGGCGCGATTTCTATCAATGTGCCGTCGAAGTCGAGAAACAGCGCGATGGGTTTCTGCGCAAGCAGATCGCCAAGCGGCAGCGGGGCGGGGAGCAGGGTCGTACCGTCCATCACATCCAGCCCTAGCGGCTAGGCGCGCTTGGTCAAACGCCGGATTTTACGAAATCATATCCTCGGCGCGGGGAACGAGGATCAAAGTGTTGTCCTCAACCCGCCACGAACCAAGGCGAGCAAGCACGTTCATGCCGATGACGTTGAAGTCGCCAAAATTCTCAGCGATCGCAGCATCCGTGCCGCTGGCACTGACATTTCCGAAGGTGAGGCTGTCGATAGTCGCGACATGGGCTTGTACGGTGCCGTTGGCGGTACCCAGCATGATCGGGATTCCGCCCCGCCGCGGCTCGAGCCCGGCCCGCTGCGCCAGCGGGGCTGAAATCGCGGTCAGAGTGGCGCCGGTATCGATCATGAAGTTTCCGGGCGCGCCGTTGACTTCGGCGCGAACCCAGAAATGGCCATCGGCCGAGAGCGGAATGCGCGTCTCACCACCCGCCACGACCTGTTCGGGCAAGCCGATCTGCGGGACTGCCACATCGAAGCGAGGATCGAAACGGGAGAGCTGCAGCACGACGGTCAGCAGAATCAACCCGAGCGCCAGCGAACTCACCATGCGCAACCAACCACCGAGCATGGAACGTTTGGCGATCATCGCACCGAACCATCCAAGGACCATTGCCGCAACGGCCGCGATCAGCAGCTCGGAGCGCGGAATGGCACGCAATGTATCGGCTATGGCGCTGAAGACGGGCTCTAATTCCATGTCATCCATATAGGAACACGGCCGTGACGCGTCCATGAATAGAGCGGCCAATCACGGCGCGTCACGCTGCTCCGTAGCGCGGGCAAGAATAACCGAGAACCGTTTCTCATGATCGAGCCATCTCTTCACAGGTGTCCAGCCGCCGGCAAGCAATAGCAGGTTGGCGCTTCGACGAGTGAATTTGTGGCTGTTTTCGGTATGGATAGTCTCGCCCGACCGCATTGAGAATTCTTCTCCGGACACGGCAAAGGCAATGTCGCGCGTGGCGACAAGATGCATCTCTACCCGGGCGAGTTTGTCGTTCCAGATTGCCTTGTGTTCCAGCGATTCAGCCGGAATCGTTCCGCCAAGTTCACGATTGATCCGCGCCACGAGGTTCATGTTGAACGCCCCCGTCACACCTTCGGCATCGGCGTAGGCAGCCTGCAGCACCCGGTGATCCTTGACCATATCCATGCCGATCAGCAGCAGCGGGCTCTCGCCGTCATCCGCGCCAAGCGTCGCGCGCATCGAGCGCAGCAGGTCTACGGCAGTACGCGGAACCATGTTGCCGATTGTCGACCCAGGGAAAAAGCCCAGCTTCTTCAATGGTTCGACTTCTTGAGGCAGGCCGACCCGGCGCATGAAATCGGCCTCTACCGGATATACCGGAAGATCGGGAAAATTCTTGGCTAGCGCGGCCGCGCTCATGCGGAGGAAATCGCCCGATATGTCGAGTGGAACGTAAGCGGCCGGGTCGATCGCTTTAAGCAGCAGCGGAGTCTTGACCGAACTGCCCGAGCCGAATTCGACCACCGCCCTTCCCGGCCCGACCAGTTCCGCAAACGCGTCGCTCCTCGCTTCCAGGATCTCGGTTTCGGCACGGGTGGGATAGTACTCGTCGAGCTGCGTGATCCGCTCGAACAGGCGCGAACCTTCTTCGTCATAAAACCAGCGCGCGGGAACGGCCTTCTGCCGCTGGCGCAATCCCTTGAGGACGTCGGCGCGGAAAGCGCGGTCGACGCCATCCTCGTCCAGATCGACAAGTGCAATGCCGCTATTCGTATTCATCAGATATCCTTTGCCAGCCTGATGCCGGTAAATTGCCAGCGCTGGTGCGGGTAGAAGAAGTTGCGGTAGCTTGCCCGCGAATGACCGCGCGCCGTCGCGCAGCTGGCGCCCTTGAGGACGAACTGACCGCTCATGAACTTGCCATTATACTCGCCCACCGCGCCGGCGGCGGGCTGGAAGCGCGGATAGGGCAAATAGGCCGACCGGGTAAACTGCCAGCAATCGCCAAACAGCCCTTCGCTTCCGACAGGCAAGGGCGGCGCGGCTTCGTCCAACTGATTTCCGTCGTGCGCATCATGGGCCGGCAACGTGCCTTCCTGGCCGCGTGCGATGGCTTCCCATTCGAACTCGGTCGGCAGGCGCATGCCAGCCCAGCTAGCGAAGGCGTCTGCCTCGAAATAGGAGATGTGCGTCACCGGTGCATCTGGATCGCGGCCCTGCCAGCCGGAATGCGTGAATTGTTCGCCGTCGCGCCAATAAAGCGGCGCACGAACGCCATTTTCGCGAGCCCAGGCCCAACCATCGGATAGCCACAGCGTCGCAGTGTCGTAACCTCCGTCGGCAATGAACTCGTCCCACTCGCGATTGGTGACGAGCCGCGACGACAGAGCGAAAGGCTCAAGCAGGACGCGGTGCACCGGCCCTTCATTGTCGAAGGAGAACCCATCCGATTGATGGCCGATCCGAGCCACCCCCCCCGGATGTGCATACCAATCGCCATCGCTACACTGGCTCTTGCTACCCGGTCCGTCCCACATGGCCACACCCAGCGGATTCTGGAACAGCGCATGCTTGATGTCGGTGAGGAGCAGTTCCTGGTGTTGCTGTTCGTGGCTCAATCCCAATTCGATCAACGGGGTGAGATCTTCGCGATCGAGCAGCGGACCCATCGCTGCGTCGACATGCGCGCGCCATTCCAGAATATCGCCGAGCTTCGGACGCGAGAGCATTCCGCGCGCGAACCGCGCTATCCTTTCGCCCTCGGTTTCGTAGTAGGAATTGAATATGAAGGGCCAATCAGCATCGTAAAGCGCATAGTCCTGCGCATTGTCGCGCAGCAAAAAGGTTTCCCAGAACCACGTGGTATGCGCGAGGTGCCATTTGGCCGGGCTCGCATCTTCCATAGACTGGATCGTCGCGTCGGCATCGGAAAGAGGCGCGACAAGGGCTTCGCTCAACCCCCTGACGGCGGCATAGCGCGCCGCGAGAGCTTCCCCGAGCGTCCGGAGCGATTTCGGCTGGGCATGGGGCATCGTCTGTCCCCCCTTACGTTGCGGCGGCCAGGAAATGGCAACCACCTCCAATAATGGCGCATATCGATGACCGTTTAAAGGCCCGGGGCGAAAAACCCTGCCCGAACAATCGAGTAAAGCATATCGCTTGCACAATCCGGCGCGTGCCGAACAGTTCCGGCCGGCAAGCGCGGCTTAGGCCGCGTCGGCGCGGCGAACGGCCTGCTCCTCGTTGAGCATCTCGGCAATCAGGAACGCCAGCTCGAGCGATTGCGCAGCGTTCAGGCGCGGGTCGCAATGCGTGTGATAGCGATCGCCCAAAGCGTCGTCGGTGATCGCGACCGCGCCGCCGACACATTCGGTCACATCCTGCCCGGTCATTTCCACATGGATGCCGCCGGGATGCGTGCCTTCGGCGCGATGTACGGCGAAGAAGCCCTTCACTTCGGTCAGGATGCGGTCGAACGGCCGCGTCTTGTAGCCACTATCCGACTTGACGACATTGCCATGCATCGGGTCGCAGCTCCACACCACGGGGTGCCCTTCGGCTTTCACCGCGCGGACGAGGCGCGGCAGGCCATCTTCCACCTTGTCGTGACCGAACCGGCTGATCAGGACGATCCGCCCCGGCTCGCGCGCGGGATTGAGCGTCTCGAGCAGCTTGAGCAGCGCATCGGTTTCAAGGCTCGGCCCGCATTTCATGCCCAGCGGATTGCCGATGCCGCGGCAGAATTCGACATGTGCACTGTTCTCGAACCGAGTCCGGTCGCCGATCCAGACCATATGCGCCGAACAATCGTACCAATCGCCCGTCAGGCTGTCGCGCCGCGTCAGCGCCTGTTCGTAAGGCAACAGCAGCGCCTCGTGGCTGGTGTAGAAACTGGTGCGCTGCAATTGCGGCAGCACTTGCGGATCGACCCCGCAGGCCTCCATGAAGTCGAGCGCCTCGCCGATCCGGTCGGCAATGTCGGAGAACTTGTCCGCCCAAGGGCTGCGCCCCATGAAGTCCAACGTCCACTGATGGACCTGGCGCAGATTGGCATAGCCGCCCGTCGCGAAAGCGCGCAGCAGGTTCAGCGTCGCGGCAGCCTGCGAATAAGCGCGAACCATCCGCTGGGGATCGTTCGTCCGGGCGGCCTCTTCGAACTCGATACCGTTGATGTTGTCGCCGAAATAGCTCGGCAGGGTCACCGACCCTTGCGTCTCCGTGTCGGAACTGCGCGGCTTGGCGAACTGGCCCGCCATGCGCCCCACCTTGACCACCGGCTTCTTGCTGGCGAAGGTCATGACGACCGCCATCTGCAGCAGCACCCGGAATGTGTCGCGGATATTGTTCGGGTGGAATTCGGCGAAACTTTCGGCGCAGTCGCCGCCCTGCAGCAGGAAAGCGCGGCCTTCCGCAACCTCGGCAAGATCGGCCTTCAGCGCGCGCGCTTCGCCCGCGAAAACAAGCGGTGGATGCGTTGCGAGCGTGGTGGTCGCATCCGCGAGAGCTGCTGCATCGGGATAGGTCGGCAAATGCCGTGCCTTGAACCCTTGCCAGCTATCGGGTGCCCAATTGGTAGCCATTGTCTCTTCCGTTTACGACGCGGGAATAGGCGCCTCTATACCAGTCTGTAGCAGACGAGTGGACATCATGTCGCAAGCAGCATTTGCTTGGCCAGCTTAAAAAGCCGATTGCAGTGGCCGGATCAGCTTCCCGCGGCGGCTTCTCCCGCACTGGTCGCTGTCGCCACTTCCTGACCCTGCGGGATCACCGCCAGCCGCCACCCTTCGCGCGAGCCGAAATATTTCTGTGCCAACGCCTGCAACTCGGCAGGCGGAACCTGCGTGTAATCGGCCAGCAGGTAGCGTAGCATTTCGATCCGGCGAGCGTCGACCGTCGATCCTTCTAGCTGGTAGAGCCAGAACAGGTTCCCGGTCGAGGCCCGGCTGACATATTGCCGCAGCGGTTCGACCACCCGGTTGTACTCGTCTTCACCCACCGGCTCGGTTGCCAGTTCCTTGGCGATCCGTTCGGCTTCCGCGAAGAACACCGGCACGTCTTCCGGGCGCAACTGGGCAAGTGCGGCAATCCGGCCGCCGCTGTTGACGTCGCTCGGCCAGTCGGACCGCACTACGGGTGAATAGCTGGCGCCGGCATGCTCCCGCATCGCATCCATCAGGCGGTTGTTGAACACGGATGCGAGCACTTCGAGATGGCGTGATTCACGCAGATTCTCGACCCCAGCGCCACTCGGCCAAGCAACTACTGCTGCAGCCTGATTGGTATCGCCCCGGTGATAGCTCACTACGGTTTCGCCTGCTTCCGGGAAATCCACTCCGCGGTCGAGCACATCGGCCGGAGCAGCGTCGCGCTGCGGCAAAGCACCGAAAGTCTTGCGCAGCGTTTCGATCGTTGCCGCCTTGTCGAATTCGCCGAATACCAGCACCTCGACCGGACCCTGTTTCAGCAGGGGCTCCCAAACGTCACGGAACTCTTCTGGTGTAGCTTCATCCAGCATTTCGGGCGTCGGCGTCCGGAACCGCGGATCGCTATCGCGGAGCAAAAACTCCAGATCGCGCTGCAGGATGCCGCCCGGGTTCGCCGCATAGCTTTCATACGCCAGCTTGCTTGCTGCTTTGGCCCGGATTACGGGATTGGGGTCCCAACCCGGCATCGCAAGCTTGGCAGCGAACAGATAGAGCTGTTCATCGAGATCAGCTTCTCGGGTCTGCGCGTAGAAGGTGAAGGCACCATCGCCGGTTTCGAAGTCGAACCCGAACTTGCGGCCGGTCGACAATCGATCGAGCTCTTCTTGCCCAAGTTCGCCGATTCCGGAACCAATCAAAGCCGCATAGCCGAGATTGGCATAGACCGCATCGTCAGGCTTAAGCGCACGATAGCCCGCGCCAAACCGCACCTTGACAGAAACACGACCGGGCTCGGCATCGTTGGCCCAGAGGATCGCTTTCACTCCATTGGCGAACTCGACCTTTTCTATATCGAGCACTCCGATGGGACCCTGCGCGGCAATCTCGCCCGGCTCGCCGACGGGCGGAAGCTCGTCGAACGATATGGCCTTGGCGGCGATCCGGGCATCGGCATTGGCGTCCACGGTTTCCCGGAGCGCCGAGCGAATGGCCTGCTCGCTCGCTTCATCCTGGGCAGGAGTGACGTAGGCGGAACGGATCACATCCCCGGAAAACAGCGCGCGCGTATGCTCCAATACAAGCTCTGGAGTGATCGTCTCCTTCATCGAGTTGAAGACGGTAAGAACGGTTTCCGGGGCAGCCACTGCCTCGCGAATATCGACGGCATTGACGATATCGTCGGCCAGTTTCGGCCCGGGCAGCACTCGACGCTGTTCCACCTGGCTGGTGAAGACGATTTCGAACTCGGCAAGCTCGCGATCGATTTCCTCCTGCGACGGGGGCGTTGCCAGAGCGTCGGCAATCACGCCGCGAATATCGTCGAGCGCCGCCTGCCAATCACCGGTCAACGGCGCGAAATTGACGAAGGTCATATCGGCAGAACGGCTGACATCGTCCTGCGAAACCTGCGCATAGAGATAGCTGCCGCCAGCACGTGCCCGCGCTTCGAGCCGTCTGTTGATCAGCGCTTGGGCCAGCGCATCGCGCAACAGACCTTCATTATAGGCGATCGTGTCCTGCACCGGACGCCAGGGACGCATGATGGCGTAGGTGAACGACCGTGGCAGGTCGGGTTCGACAATGACGCCGATCTCTCCGACGGGATTGTCCGCGTCGGTTCCGGCGGGCGCCACTGGATCACCGAAATCGGGCGCGGGCACCAGCGGGCCTGCGCCCTGCCAGTCGCCGAACCATTTCTCGATCTCGGCTGCCAGCCGCATCGGGTCCATATCGCCGGCCGCCACGACGACCACGTTCTCGGGACGATACCAGCGATTGTAGAAGGCGCTTACACTCTTTCCCGTTGCGGCGCGGAGTGACTCTTCCGTTCCGATCGGCACGCGGTCGGCCAGGCGCTGTCCGGAGAACAGGATTTCGCGACTGGTATTGCCGGCTCGCTCGGCAGCGCCGCTACGCTCCCGCTTTTCGGCGAGTACGATCGGCAGTTCGGCCTTCACATTGGCGTCCGAAAGAACGGGGCTACGTACCATACCGGACAAGAGCTTCATGCTTTCGGTCAGCTTGGTCTCGTCGGTATTTGGCAGGTCTAGCTTGAAGACCGTTTCTGTCGGGCTCGTATGCGCATTGGTATCGCTGCCGAAGGTTGCGCCGAGCCGTTGCCATGTCGGAATAGCCTCGCCAACCTTCAGATACTGGCTTTCGCGGAACAGCAGGTGTTCCAGCAAGTGGGCGTAGCCGCGCTCGGAATCCTCTTCATGCAGCGATCCGGCGTCGATGCGGACGCGAACCGAAACCTGATCGGGCGGGACCCCATTGTTGCGCACCGCATATCGTAGCCCGTTGGGCAGTTCGCCGAAGGTCCATTCCTCGTCGCGCGGGACATCGCTGCCCTCGTAAATCCACGGCGTGCCTTCGGCAGGAGTCACGTATTGCGGCGCGGGGGCGGTCGGCTCCTGCGCGAGGATAGGCTGCGGGACAAGCAGCGCGGCGGGAAGGAAAAACGCGAGACGCCGGACGGCGCGCGGGAAATGAGTCATGGCTCGCATATAGGGGGGCGGCTCGTGAAGGCTAGGTGAATGTTCGAAGGACAAGCGTTCCTTCCTTGCTCTAGGTTCCCGCGGTTCCTACATCGCGGGCATGTTCATTGAGACCGAAACCACGCCGAACCCGGCGAGCCTGAAATTCCTTCCCGGCCAAGAAGTCATGGGACAGGGCACGCGCGAATTCGCTACGCCGGAAGCGGCAGAGGCCAGTCCGCTGGCGCAGACGATCTTCGACACCGGCGAAGTGGTGAACGTGTTCTTCGGCGGCGACTTCGTGACCGTCACTGCCGCACCGGGCGTCAACTGGACCGACTTGAAGCCGCAGGTTCTGGCCATTCTGCTCGATCATTTCGTGGCGCAGGCTCCGCTTTTCGTACCCGGCAGTGCCGGCGGCATTGCCGTTCCGCCCGAAGAGGATGGCATGCTGGTCGAGGAGCGGGACGAAGATGCCGACATCATCGCGCAAATCAACGAACTGCTCGAAACTCGCGTGCGTCCGGCAGTGGCCGGCGATGGCGGCGACATCCAGTATCGCGGTTATCGCGATGGTGTGGTGCATCTGCAGATGCAAGGCGCGTGTTCGGGCTGCCCGTCTTCAACGGCCACGCTCAAGCACGGTATCGAAGGCTTGCTGAAACATTACGTGCCCGAGGTTGTCGAAGTCCGCGCAGCCTGACTTTCCAGCCCATCACCGGGAGTTTCCATGACCAAGCAGTTCCATAACACCGTGCTGTCCGACGATACGCTCGACCAGATATTTCGCGAGGCACGCAGCTATAATGGCTGGCTGGACAAACCGGTCAGCGACGATCAAATTCACGCGATCTACGAACTCATGAAGATGGGGCCGACCTCCGCCAATATGCAGCCTGCGCGGATAGTCTGGGTCAAATCGGAAGACGCCAAGGACAAGCTCGCCTCGCTCGCCTCGGAGGGCAACCGGGCCAAAATCAAGGCGGCACCGGTCACGGCCATCATCGGCTATGACATCGATTTCCACGAAGAATTACCCTGGCTGTTCCCGCACACCGACGCGAAGAGCTGGTTCGATGGAGACGAGGACGGGCGCAAGGAAGGCGCCTTTCGCAATTCCTCGCTGCAAGGCGCCTATCTGATGATGGCCGTTCGCGCGGTGGGGCTCGATTGCGGCCCGATGTCCGGTTTCGACAACGCTGCGGTCGACAAGGCATTCTTCGCCAACGAGCCACGTCATCGCAGCAATTTTATCTGCTCTATCGGTTACGGCGATCCTGCGAGCATCTTCGATCGCAGCCCGCGGCCCGATTTCGACAAGTTCAACCATATCGCCTGACTTGCGGCCCCGCCCTTGCTGGGGCAGTGGGCACTGATGCGCATACTGGCCATAGAGACGGCAACCGAGGCCTGTTCGGTCGCCCTGTTCGACGATGGCGGCCTGCGCGACGCTAGGCACGAAGTGCTCGGGCGTGGTCACGCAGAACGGCTGGTGCCGATGATCGCCGAACTGCCCGACAAAGGCCGCGCAGACGAAATCCGCGTCTCGCTCGGACCCGGAAGTTTTACCGGGGTACGAATTGGTCTCGCGGTGGCACGGGCACTGGGCATAGCCTGGCACGGGCGGGTACTCGGTTACCCAACCCTGGCGCTCGTGGCCGCAATGGCGGGAAGAACAAGCAAACAGGCGATAACCGTTTGCATGACGGGCGGCCACGGCGAATGGTTTCTGCAGGATTTCGGGCCGGACGGTATGCCAGCAAGCGCGTTGACCACTCTGCCACCCGATCTCGCTGCGAAGCGCGGCTCGCGCGAAATCCTCGTCGGCTCCAGGGCAGAAGAACTCGGAACGATGACACACACCATACCAGCCGATATTCGGTTGCCGGATGCACGCTACGTTCCGGACGTACCGGATGAATTGCTGACTGGTAGGCTAGCTCCGCTCTACGGTCGCCCACCCGATGCGAAATTGCCCGGACAATGACCGAACTGGACCAGTTGATGGCGGTGATGGAAGCAGCCTTCGACCCTCACTGGCGAGAAGCATGGACACGTCGGCAGGTGGAGAACTCGCTCGCCACGCCCCATACCTATGCAATTCTGATCGACGAGCATGGCCGGGCACTTGACGACGGGGCTGCTGCGGGTGGCTTCGTTCTCGCGCGGCGTGCTCCCGGGGAAGAGGAACTTCTTCTCATCGCCGTCAGACCGGAGATGCGCCACAGAGGTCTTGGGCGTATCCTCATCGATCGCTTCTCAGCCATGGCGCGGGATGCCGGAGCGGAGCGAATTTTTCTCGAAATGCGCGCCAACAACCCCGCCGAACGCCTTTACCGCGGATGCGGCTTCGAGCCGATCGGTCGGCGCGCGAACTATTATCGCACGCTGGACGGCACCGCCATCGATGCCATCACCTTTGCGCGAAAGTTGTAGGAACGCGACAAAAATAACAGTGTACAACAATTGTTGCATATTCTTGTCGATTTTATACAATGCTGTTCAGGGCACAAAAAACGTGAATGATCTCCCTAACCGTAAAAAGGGAAAGTAATGGAAGAATTCGAAACCGACATGAACGAGACGCTTATCACCCTCACCTCGGACATTGTCGCAGCGCATGTCAGCAACAATAGTGTTTCAGTAGACGAAGTCCCCACGCTTATATCTAACGTCTATTCGGCGTTGTCCGGCCTTGGTGGTGAAGCCGCCGCTAATGAAGCGCCGCCCGAACCTGCAGTGCCAATTCGTTCGTCGGTGAAGAGGGACTACATCGTTTGCCTGGAAGACGGCAAAAAGATGAAAATGCTAAAGCGTCACCTGAAGACTGCCTATGACATGACGCCCGATGAATATCGGGCACGCTGGAACTTGCCGTCGGATTACCCGATGGTTGCCCCCAGCTATGCCGAAAAGCGCCGCGAACTGGCGGTAAAGATCGGGCTGGGCCGCAAGCCTGGCCAGAAACGCGGTCGTAAAAAGAAGGCTGCTTAAGCCCTTCGGTTCGCCTTGAGGAAAACGTCCCGGCCCGATATGGGTACGGGGCGTTTTTCATTCGGGAAGCCACTTTGCATCAGAAAATCGATCTTGAACAATTGTGTGCCGACAAGGGTCTGCGCATTACCGAACAGCGTAGGATCATCGCGCGGGTCCTGTCCGAGAGTGACGATCACCCAGATGTGGAACTGCTCCACGAGCGAGCCAACAAACTGGACTCCGGAATCTCGATCGCCACGGTCTATCGTACCGTACGGCTATTCGAAGAAGCAGGCATTCTCGACCGCCATGATTTTGGCGATGGTCGCGCCCGTTACGAAGCAGCTCCGGAGGCCCATCACGATCACCTGATCGATGTAGAAACCGGCAAGGTCGTCGAATTCGTAGATCCTGAAATCGAAGCTCTGCAGAAACAGATTGCGGCCAAGCTGGGCTATCGCCTGGTCGATCACAGGCTGGAACTCTATGGCGTCCGCCTCGACCGCGAAGGCTGAGCGCAAGCTTGCCAGATCCACGGCCAAGCGGCTGGCGGCCGCGAGGGGAGAGAAAGTTCCGCTGACCGTGATCGGTTGGGTTCGCGTAATCCTGCGGACCCTCGGCATCCTGGTACTTCTGCTAGTGTTTGTGCCACTGCACTACCTCTATCGGATTTTCGCCTACGGCTCACCCTTCCCGATGTTTTTCCTGCGCTATACCGCGTGGATCGTTGGCGCGCGGGTCACGATCGTCGGCACGCCGCTCCGGCGCGATGTCTTCTTTATCTCCAATCACATAAGCTGGGTAGATATCCTCAGCACGGCCGGGGCCAGCGGGACCGCATTCGTCGCCAAACAAGAACTCTCGGAAGTTCCGGTCATCGGCTGGCTGTGTCAGCTCAACCGCACGGTTTTCGTGAAGCGCGAAAACCGCATGGATGTGGCCGAACAGATCAACCTGCTCAAAGAAGCTCTGGCGGACAATTGGTCGGTAACCGTCTTTCCCGAGGGCACGGTGACCGACGGTCATTCGCTATTGCCGTTCAAGTCGAGCATGATTTCGGTGCTCGAGCCCCCGCCACCGGGTGTGATGGTCCAGCCGGTCGTTCTCGATTACGGCGAGAATTCGGAGGAAATCGCGTGGGTGGGCGAGGAAAGCGGACTCCATAACGCAATGCGCGTGATGGCGCGCAAGGGCAGCTTCCCTCTGGCGCTGCATTATCTCGAACCGTTCAGCCCGATCGAATATCGCGGGCGTAAGGCGATCGCCGCCAAGGCAAGAGATGAGATCGAACGGCGGCTGATAGCCAATCTCGGCAAGCCGCTACGTAATTTCCAGCACGTCGTGGAGGCGGTCCGCTACCGACCGAAGGCGACCAACGAGCCGATCGATTAGAGTCCGGCCTTGACCAGCCAATCGTGGAACAGCCGTACCGGGCGTTCTTCGAGCGCGGTCGGCTTGCACACGAACCAGTAGCTGTACGGGCTCTCCACCTCGACGTTGAAGAGGGTGGCCAGCCGGTTGTCGGCGGCGCGGCGCATATGGTCATCGTGCATGATCGCAATGCCGAGACCCTGCGCCGCCGCTTCGAGCATGATCTGACCGGAATCGAAATGATCGATCGCTGCCGGTTCCATATCGGCCATGCCGATCTCGTTCCGCCATGCAGTAAAGCTTTCGGGCAATTCATTATGGATCAGGAATGTCTGCTTCCGCAGCTTGTCCGGATCCGGCTCCGCCCCCAGCCTGTCCGCAAGTTCGCGGCTGCAGATCGCATGGACCTTGTTGTAATCGAGGCGGACGGCATGCAATCCGCGTGAGGGGCCGCGCGACAGAATGATCGCCGCGTCCAACACGTCGCCCACCCGATCCTCCAGGTGCGCGCCGGTATCGATATCGATATGCAGCAGCGGATGCCGCTCGCGCAGTTCGCCCAGTCGCGGGAACAGCCGCTGCGTTCCGAACAAGGGCAATACGCCAAGATGGAGGCGCAGCAGGGAGAAATTCTCCGACTGGCTCTCGACCGCACGGGTAAGCGCTTCGAGTTGCGGATTCACCGCCTCGAAAAAGGCGTGACCGTCATCGGTCAGTTTCATCGCCTGCCTGGCGCGCGTAAACAGTTTCTTGCCGACGAATTCTTCGAGATTGCCGATCCGGCGCGATAGCGCCGAGGGGCTCAAGCCAAGCTCGTCGGCCGCGGCGCGCGCGGAGCCGAGCCGTACGGTACGCACAAAAGCCTCCAGGGCCCGAAGTGGGGGAAGTCGCCGTATTGCCATGATGGTTGCACGCTATTGACGTGAATCGCACCTGTCGAGCAAGAATGTGCCAAAATCTGCAACTATCGTCAGATGGCGGCCACATTCTCTTCCGGAGCATGAAGACGAAGCCGCTTCACATGGGTCTCATCTCCATCGGTAACCTCTATGCGCCAGCCGCTGGGGTGTTCCAGCACGCGGCCTACCTCAGGCACTTGCTCGGCCAGCACGAAGGCAAGCCCCCCCAGCGTATCGACCGATTCCTCGACCTCGGCCAGCGCGGGCGAAACATGTTCGGCGACATCGTCGAGTTCGGCGCGGGCGTCGCAATCCCACATGCCCTCGCCGATATCCACGATCCACTCCTCGGGCGCATCGTCGTGCTCATCCTCGATCTCGCCGACGATCTCCTCGACCAGATCCTCGATCGTTATAAGGCCATCGGTGCCGGAAAACTCGTCGACCACCACAGCCAGGTGCATGCGCTGGGCCCGCATATCGGCCAGCACGTCTAGCGCATTGCGCGTCTGCGGGACGTAGAGCGGCTGGCGCATCAGCACCGTCCAGTCCCTGGGTGGTTTCTCCTTCCGTGCGAGGATCGTGAAGATGTCCTTGATGTGGATCATGCCGATCACGTCGTCGAGCTGGTCGCGATAGACCGGCATGCGCGAATGGCCATGCTCGGCGAAGGTCTCGACCAGATCTTCCCAACTGGCGCCGGCATCGATCGCAATGATCTCGCCGCGCGGCACAGCCACATCGTCGGCATCGTGTTCGGAGAAGTGCAGCAGATTGCGCAGCATCTGCCGCTCGACCGGCGACAGATCGCCGGTACCGCTGTGGTCTGGCATCTCGGACCCGTTCTCGCCCTCGTGCTCGTCGATCGCTTCTTCCAGCTGCGCGCGCAGCGAGCGTTCGCCGTAATCGGGGTCGAAGAATTTCCGGATTGCGAGCATCAGCCCGCTGCTACTCTCCGCGTCTCCCGCGGGTGATGACGAATCGGGCATGGCCCTAACAATGCACTCCAGTCAGTTGCGGTCCCCATATGGGTCGGCGATGCCCAGTTTTGCAAGCGCTGCGATTTCCAGCGCCTCCATCGCCTCGGCCTGAACGTCGGAGTCGACGTGGTCGTGACCTGCAAGGTGGAGCAGGCCATGGACGATCAGATGTGCGGCGTGGTGTTCGAGCGCGATACGCTTTTCCGTTGCTTCCCGGTCACAGGTTCCAAAAGCCAAGGCAAGATCGCCCAGCATTTCCGGCGGTCCCGCTGCTGCCAGTTCCAGCAACCGATCGCGCTCCAGCATCGGGAAGGACAGCACATTGGTCGGCCTGTCCTTGCTGCGCCACTCCCTGTTCAGCGCATGGACTTCCTCGTCGCTGGTGAAGAGCAGCGAAGCGCTCAGGCGTTCGTTGGCCAGTACAGGTTCGACCCCGGCAGCCGCCGCACAGGCGCGTTCCGCCAGGGTATCCCAATCGCCCTCCGGCCAGCCGTCGATGTCGATGTTCAGTTCCACCCATCCACCCCTGTCATTGCGAGCGCACCGAAGCAATCCATGGAACCGGGCCATGGATTGCCGCAGCCAGCGGCTTCTCGCAATAACTCGATGCTACGCGCTCGGCCCCTCATACGCCTCGACGATCCGCCCCACGATCGGGTGGCGGACCACGTCGGCGGCGGTGAAGCGGATCGTGCCGAAGCCCTCGACGCCCTCCAGCTTCTCGACCGCGTCGGCCAGTCCGCTCATGCGATCGCCGCCGGGGATGTCGACCTGGCGCGGGTCTCCGCACACGACCATGCGGCTGTTCTGGCCGAAGCGGGTGAGGAACATCTTCATCTGCTCCCGCGTCGTATTCTGCGCTTCGTCGAGAATGACGAAGGCATCGGCCAGGGTCCGCCCGCGCATGAAGGCGATCGGCGCGATTTCGATCTCGCCAGAGGCCAGCCGCCGCTCGACCTGTTCGGGCGGCATGCAGTCATAGAGTGCGTCGTAGAGCGGCCGCAGATAGGGATCGACCTTGTCCTTCATGTCGCCTGGCAGGAAGCCCAGCTTCTCGCCCGCCTCGACCGCCGGGCGGGAGAGGATCAAGCGCTGCACGCTGCCGGTGATCAACTGCGCCACCGCCTGCGCAACGGCAAGGTAGGTCTTGCCCGTCCCCGCCGGGCCGAGCGCGAAGATGATATCGTCCCGCACCAGGCTGCGCATGTAAGTGGCCTGCATGGCGCTGCGCGGCACGATCGTCTTGCGCCGCGTGCGAATCATAATCGGCGGGCCCTTGGGCTCGGCATCGACGATCCCGTCGAAAGTCGGTTCGTCCGACATCGAGATCAGCGCTTCGATCGCACCCTGATCGAGATCCTGGCCTATCGAAAGCTTGTCATACATCGATTTCAACACGTCGCGGGCGCGCGCCACGCTGTCTTCCGGGCCTTCGATATGAAGCTGATTGCCGCGGGCCGAGATGAAGACGCCCAGCCGGTTTTCGACCTGTACGAGATTGGCATCGAACTGCCCGAACAGCGCGCCAAGCAGGCTCTGATTGTCGAAGCTGAGATCGACCTGTGCACGGCGTACTTCGCGCTGCGGGGAAGGCGGCGGGGTGAAGGACGCAGGGTCCCTCTGTGCGGGTTTGCGGGCCATAGGCTCCTTTCGTATCCGATTCGGAATGTAAGCCCGATCGGCCGGTAGGCAAGCTGGCACCCTTGCGATGGCGGTGGAAAGTCACCGGCCCGACATGCTGACATATCACCGTCACCCGGCGAGTGCGGCTAAGCCACCACAGTCTCGCGCAGCTTGCCGGCGAGCGAATTCGGTCCCGCCTCGACCAGTTCCACCTCTACCAGATCGCCGATCGCGACCTCGCCTTCGAACCAGGCGCTTTGCAGCCAAGGGGTCTTGCCGAGCCACTGGCCCGCGAGCTTGCCTTTGCGTTCGACGAGGACTTCGCAGGTCTTGCCCACGCTCGCTTCGTTGAAGGCCAGTTGGTCGCGATTGAGCGCGGCCTGCAGGCGCTGGAGGCGTTCGTCCATCACCTCTTTCGGCACCTGTCCGTCCATCGTCGCGGCGGGCGTGCCGGGGCGCGGCGAGTATTTGAAGCTGAAGGCCTGCGCGTATCCGACCTCATCGACCAGCGCGAGGGTTTCCTCGAACTCGGCATCGGTTTCGCCGGGGAAGCCGACGATGAAATCGCCCGACAGTGCGATATCGGGCCGCGCGGCGCGCATCTCTTCCAGCAGGCGCAGGTAGCTGTCGGCCGTGTGGCTGCGGTTCATCGCCTTCAGCACGCGGTCCGATCCGCTCTGCACCGGAAGGTGCAGATAGGGCATCAGTTTGTCCACTTCCGCGTGACACCGAACCAGCCCTTTATAAAAATCGTTCGGATGGCTGGTCGTGTAGCGAATTCGCTGCAATTCCGGTATCTTGGCTAGCTCTCTTATCAACCCGTCCAGCCCGCAACTGTCACCTTTCGCATCCGCGCCGCTCCACGCATTGACGTTCTGCCCCAATAGCGTGATTTCGCGCGCCCCGCGCTCTGCCAGACGATGCGCTTCGTCCACCAGATCGGCGAAGGGGCGGGAAATTTCGGCACCCCTGGTATAGGGCACCACGCAATAGGTGCAGAACTTGTCGCACCCCTCCTGCACCGTCAGGAAGGCAGTAGGAAAGCGTTTTGTCCGCTCGGGCAGAGCGGCGAACTTGGCGATTGCCGGCATGTCGGTATCGGTCGCCCGTTCGCCCTGCACCGCCTTGTCGAGCATTTCGGGCAGGCGGTGATAGGCCTGCGGGCCGACAACCACGCTGACCGCGGGGCTGCGCGACATGATCTCCTCGCCTTCGGCCTGCGCAATGCAGCCTGCGACGGCGATCAGCGGCTCCTTGCCAGCCTTGCGCCCCGCCTTGGTCAGCCGGCCGATATCCGAATAGACCTTCTCCGCCGCCTTTTCGCGAATATGGCAAGTGTTGAGCACGACGAGGTCGGCCTCTTCTCCCTCGGGCGCAGGCACGATGCCGCGCTTGTCCAGCATGTCGGCCATACGCTCGCCATCATAGACGTTCATCTGGCAGCCGAAGCTCTTGACCCGGTAGGTCTTGGGGGAATTGGTCGGTTTCATGGGAGGGTGCGCCCTACCTCATACAGAGAAGTCAGACAACGGGTTCCACTTGATTGTCTCTTGTGGCGCCGACCAAATAGCCGACGACCCAGCAGATGATCCCCGGCGATACCATCAGCAGCAGAACGAAAAACCAAATCAGCTCGTCTCCCTGCTGGCCGGCGTCCCGCTCTTGCGCGTCAAGCAGGTAGACCGCGAGCAACAGCCATATCGGCAATGGCAAGGCAACCAGATGTCGCAACCAACCGGGAAGGACCGTCGGTCGTTTCCCGAAATAGCCCGCGGAATAGCCCAGGAACAGCACCGCACCAAAGATCAGCAAGTCACCCATCGCGCGTGCCCCCTAATCGGTATCAGCCAACAGCCGTCGCCTTCACCGGAGGCACGATACCGCGCTTGTCCAGCATGTTGGCCATGCGCTCGCCGTCACAGACGTTCATCTGGCAGCCGAAGTTCTTGACCCTTTAGGTGTCTTGAGGTCGGTGGTCGGTTTCATGGGAGGGGGCGCTTTACGCTGGTGGCCGACCGACTTCAACATGGAGAAGTATGCCACGCTATTTGACCGTAAACAGGTTTTGCCCCCACTATCCACAGGCACAGTTCACTTTTTGTGCCACGTTTTCCCTTGCTACTCATCCTGTAACGGACGCACAATGCTAACAATCTCACGAATCCTAGCGTGGGATAGAAGAGGGAAGTCGGAGCAGCCGGTCAGCAAGTTCGGTCCCCTTCCGAAAGGGATCGAGGCGCCACTTCCCTCTTCGCCATTATTCTTAGAGAATAATCGTTTCGCTCGCTATTGCTAATTACGCAATTTGCATCAGCCAACAACAGCCTTCACGATCTTGCCCGGTTCGCGCGGCGGCTCGCCCTTGGGCAGTGCGTCGATGTGCTCCATGCCGCTCTCGACCTGGCCCCAGACGGTGTACTGACCATCGAGGAATTCAGCGTCGTCAAAGCAGATGAAGAACTGGCTGTTGGCGCTGTCGGGCACCTGGGTGCGGGCCATCGAGCAGGTGCCGCGAGTGTGCGGTTCGCTGTTGAATTCGGCCTTGAGGTCGGGCTTTTCGCTGCCGCCCATGCCGGTGCCGGTCGGATCGCCGCCCTGCGCCATGAAGCCGGGGATCACGCGGTGGAACACGACGCCGTTATAGAAGCCTTCGCCGGCCAGTTCGGTGATCCGCTCGACATGGCCGGGCGCAAGGTCGGGGCGCAGCTTGATGACCACGTCCTTGTTGTCGCCGTCGCCGGTGTCGAGAGTGAAGGTCAGCTTGTCGGCCATGAGTAGTGTCTCCTGTAATTCGGTTGGCGCCTACATAGGGATTGTGCAGAGCCTGTCACCCTCTGCTTGCAATCCCGCCCTGCCCGCCTAGACCGCAAGCCATGGCCGACGAGACGCGCCCTCCCGAAGACGACGTGATGCTGGCCGATCCGCCGGCTGCCGAGGGGCGCCCGGACGACCGTATCGACGACGACCGGATGGACGAGGAGAACATCCTCAAGCCCGAATTCGTCCGGTCGGTCGAAGATGCGCTCGAGGAAGGCGATACCAAGGCGGTCTACGAGCTGGTCGAACCGCTCCACCCCGCCGATATCGCCGACCTGCTCGAGCTGATGGAGCCGCGGGAACGCCACCAGCTGGCCGCGGCGATCACCGATCTGATGACGTCGGACGTGGTCGCCGAACTCAACGACTATGTCCGCGAGGGGATGATGGAAGCGCTGCCGCCCGAAGCGGTAGCGCAGATCGTCGACCAGCTCGAAACCGACGATGCGGTCCAGCTGATCGAGGATCTGGACGAGGAAGACCAGCGCGCCATCCTGGCCGAGGTGGAGCTGGAAGACCGGATCGCGATCCAGTCCGCCCTGTCCTATCCCGAAGAGACCGCCGGGCGCCTGATGAGCCGCGAGTTCGTGGCGGTGCCCGAACATCTGACGGTCGGCGACCTGATCGATTACCTGCGCGACGGGCGCGACCTGCCGGACGAGTTCTTCGAAGTCTTCGTTGTGGACGAGAAGCACCACCCGGTCGGCACCTGCGCGCTGTCCTGGGTGCTGCGTGCGCCGCGCAACATCGCCCTGGCCGATGTGATGAAGCGCGACCAGACGCTGATTCCGGTCACGCTCGACCAGGAAGAGGTCGGACTGATGTTCCAGAAGTACAACCTCATCAGCGCCGCCGTGGTCGACGAGAACGAGCGGCTGGTGGGCCAGATGACGGTGGACGACGTGGTCCACATCATCTCCGAAGAAGCGGGCGAAGACGCTCTGCTGATGAGCGGCGCGGGCGATGGCGACATCAACGAACCGATTCGCGAGGCTTACTCAGCGCGCGTGCGCTGGCTGATCGCCAATCTCGGCACGGCGCTGGTGGCGTCGCTCATCATCGCACTGTTCGGGGCGGCGATCGAACAACTGGTCGCCCTCGCCGTGCTGATGCCGATCGTCGCCAGCATCGGCGGCAATGCAGGCACCCAGACCATGGCGGTGACGGTACGCGCCATCGCCACCAACCAGCTGACGCGCAGCAATACGCGGCGCATCCTGCTGCGCGAGATGCGCGTGGCACTGCTCAACGGCGTGACCATCGCGGTGCTGATCGGCTTGGCCACGGGCGCAATCTTCACCCCCATGCTCGGCGGCGTGATCGCGCTGGCCATGGTCATCAACGTGGTTACGGCAGGGCTGGCGGGCGTGCTGGTGCCGGTCGCCTTCGACCGGCTCGACCAGGACCCGGCGGTGGCGAGCAGCGTGTTCGTGACGATGATCACCGATTCGATGGGCTTCTTCGCCTTCCTCGGCCTGGCCGTGGCGAGCGGCATCGTGGGCTGATCCGGCGAGACATGGACCGCCTGTTACACTGTCCAGGGCGGGAAAAAGTTCGGGGTGCGCAAGCTGGCGGAAGTGGCGGAGTTGCGGGGCTGGAGAGGCTTGGGCAAACGGCATCGCGGCAGTGTGCAACCGGGCGGTCCATGTAGGAAAGGGCAATTCCAAATACATTGGCTACGTCACCCCGGATCAAGTCCGGGGCGACGGTTGAGGTTTGGGCCAGAGTGGTTACATCCTCCCTATGCCGCTCAACCTCACCAAGATCGCTTTCGGCGCCCAGAGCTATGGCGATATCGAAAGCTGGTACGCGCAGCGGCGCAGCCCCAACCTGACCACGCGCTATCGCCCGACCAAGTGGGAGCAGTGCATCGGCGGATCGCTCTACTGGATCCACCAGCACAGCATCGTGGCGCGCAGCGAAATCATCGGTTTCAGCGAGACGGCGGATGGACGCTGGTCGATCGACCTCAAGCCCGAGCTTGTCCGCGTTCACCCCCGCCCCAAGCGCGCGCATCAGGGCTGGCGCTATCTCAAGGGCGATCCCCCGCGCGATCTGGCCGAGGGCGAAGACATCGGCGATGCCCTGCCGGGAAAGCTTGCCGGAAAGCTGGAACGGCTCGGACTGATCTGATTTCGTACCGCATTGCACAAATAGCTGTTTTCAAACGATTGTGACAATGGCGCGACTTTGAGGTTTCAGTATTAAGTATCTGCTTTTGTGTATCTTTTGATGATATGGTTTACGCATTGGTAAGTCGGCCAGCGTAGTGCGCGGTTGACTTCAACAGCGCAGCGACCCCCATGACCGCCCAGCCGATTTTCGCCGATGCCTTCGTCCGCGAGGTCGATCCGGAACCCGAAACCGAAAGCGTGGACAAATCGATCGACGCCGATTCTTCCGCAGGACCGGCCAATAGCCTGTTCGGCCATTTCGGCCTCAGGCGCGCCAGCATCTCGGGCAAGGTCCGCGCCTTCGCCATCTCTTTCACGCTGATGCTCGTCCTTCTCGGCGCGATACTCGGCGGCGCGCAGGCCACCCTCACCGCACGGTCCAATCAGGCCGGCGTCACCGCATCACGTGCCATGGCCGCATCGCAACTGGCGACCTCCATTGCCGAAAGCCGCTATTTCGCGTCGCGCTATGCCGCCGGCGGGGATGCCGACACGATCGCTTCGGCTTTTGCGACGCTCGAGCGCGCTCACGGCGAAATCAACGATACCATCGCCATGGAGGGCGGCGACACCGAATCGCAGGCCAAGATGGAATGGCTGGTGACGCAGGTCGAAGGTTTCGAACCCGAGTTGCGCGCGCTGCAATCCTCGATCGGCGCGCATGGTCCATCGACCACCGGCGATGCGCTGGCCGATGCGATCGACATCAGCGGCAACCAGCTTGCACAGCAGGCGGCCGGGATCGAAGCAGAGCTGATTGCGCAGTCCGATGCGGCACAGAAATCGCTTCAAAAGCTGCAAGCCTGGACAATGATCGTCGCCCTGGCGCTGATCGCGGGCTGTATCCTGCTTGCCCATTTCGGAGCCCAGGCGCTGTCGCGGCAGGTCTCCGGTACGCTGGCCGAGATTACCGGCGCAATGACCCGGCTTGCAGGCGGCGACCGGTCGATCGCCATCCCCGGCACCGGTCGCGAGGACGAGATCGGCGAAATGGCCCGCGCGCTGGTGGTGTTCCGCGAAAGCGCCGATGCGCTGGCGGATCTGCAGCGCAAAGCACGCGACGAACAGAATGCGATCCTGCGTCGCCTGGTCGACAACTTCCGCGGCGGTGTCGGCGAAGTCGCCGGCAGCGTGTCGCAGGCCTCGCGCGAACTGCAATCGACGTCGAGCGACATGGCCGGTGCCGCGACGCAGACCATCGGCTTCGTCGAGCAGGTATCGCAGGACATGTCGGAAACGCAGATCGGCGTTACCGCGGCCGCTGCGGCGAGCGATCAGTTCGCCATGTCGATCGCGGAGATCGGCCGCCAGGCCGGAAATTCCGCCCGGGTCGTGCAGGATGCCCGCCATTCAGCCGAACTGGCCGACGGCAAGATGGCCGAACTGGCCGCCGTGGCGGAAGAAATCGGCGAAGTGGTCGACCTGATCGGGGCGATTGCCGACCGGACCAACTTGCTCGCACTCAACGCCTCGATCGAAGCGGCGCGCGGCGGAGAGGCGGGACGAGGTTTCGCCGTGGTCGCCTCCGAAGTGAAGGAACTGGCCCGCCAGACCCGCGAGGCAACGGGCAATGTGGCCTCGCGCATCGTCGGCATGCAGGCAATGAGCCGCGAAAGCGTCGACGCGCTGGCGCAGATCGGCGAGCGTATTCGCGAGGTCGAATTGACCGCGACGGCCATCGCCCAGGCGGTCGACGAGCAATCGGTTTCGAGCCGCGAACTGGCGCGCAATCTCGATCTTGCCGCCAGTGGCGTCGACAATATCGGCAGCAGCATCGCGCAGATCGGCCAGATGGCGCGTTGTACCGGAGCCGCTGCCGAACAGGTGCTGGCATCGGCCGACACGCTGGACGGCACGGCCCACGATCTGGACGCCCGTTCGCGCGAATTCGTGGATTCGGTGCGGGCGGCCTAGATTGCCGAATTCGGGGCTTCGTTTGCTCCGGTTACGCCGGAAGGTGAATCAGGCTCAGTCGTTCGGCGCTGCCGTCGTGAGCACATCGCCCACGACCGGTCCGTCTATAATGCGGCCGTCGGCATCGGTGGTACACTTGATCCCGGCGCGGCAATTGGTCGGATGCATCCGCCAGACCCATCCGCGGAGCTGGCGATCGCTTTCTTTGGGCGAGAACAGGGGCATGTTCATGTAGAGGCCGTTTTCCTCGCCGAGACTCAACGTGCACATGACCGTTGTGTCGTAGTCATCGACCTCTCCAATGTCTTCCTCTTCAATGTCGTCGACTTCGGTGATGGTCATCCGGAGAGGCGGCGCTGTGACCAGTTTGCGGAGGGCATGCGGCAAATCCTCGACCGGTGGAGCCGTGCGACCTTCATACGGCTCCTCGACGAACGGATCGGACAAGGCCGCTTCGAACAGATAGTTATCGCTCTGATCGAGTCTCCCATTCTCCCGAATACTGTATGCCATGTGCTGCAGATCCGTTTCTCTCAGGAGATATTTTGTGTTGCCGGAACGCATGAACAGCAAAAGCTCGTCCCGCGCATCTGCCCCGTTCTTCAATTCTTTCGATCCGATATCCAAGACCACCCGCTCATCGCCATCCCTGGTCGAAACCACCCGATAGCGGCCGGAGTAATCGCGCATGTCGACCCGCTCGAAACTGAAACGGTCGATCTTCCAGAACAGCAAGTGATACCGGCCATCAGGGCGCAGCAGGAGCAACCTGTGCCAGTCGAGATAGGATGACAGATAAAGCCCGGGCGGGCCTGAACCATGCGGCCGATCGCTGAATGCGGCCAGATAATCGGCCGGTATTGCCTCGCGCAAAGTTGCCGGTGTGCCCGGCGCAGCGGGAACAGGGTTGGGGTTTGCTCGCGCAGTCGCGCCCAGCAGACCGGCCAACATGCCGAACATACCTTCCCTGCGGTTCATCGAAAATCTCCATGGAAAAACGGGTGAGACGCAAAATACATGGCAACTCTGCGCGATCTTTGTGCGCGCTCGCGCGAATTCGTCGATCCGGTGCAGGCCGCCCGAGCTAGGGGCTCGTCAGATGGGCGATGACGTCGCGCACATCGTTCTCGTCATCGGTGCCGAAATCGGCATAGCTGATGCGCAGAGCTTCCATACGCTCGTCGACGCGCCTGAGATTCGAGCGGTGACTGACCACGAAGCGCCGCCGCGCCAGCAGTTGCGGGACGATGAGATCGGCATAGTCGTCGAGGTCCATTCCGTATTGCATGACCCGCGCATCGCCGAAGCCGGTGAACACCCAGCCAGGAACGATCGTGCCGGCATGCACATGGGCGGGAAGGTCTTCGCGCAGGCTTTCCGTCAGGCCAAGGACGGCGTGTTTGCCGGCGATATAGGCGGCGGTCTGCGGCACGGCGCAGAAGAAGCTGTTCTCGCTGCCGGTGTTGTAGATCGCGCTCGGCACGTCTTGTTCGATCATGCGCGGGGCGAAGGCGCGGCAGCCGTGCCAGACGCCCCAGACATTGACATCGAAATGACGGCGCGCCTGTTCCGGGTCGATATCCCACAACTTGCCGCGCGGCCCGCCGGCACCGGCATTGTTCATCAGCAGCTCGACTGTGCCGAAGGCATCGAACGCCGCATCGGCCAGACTATCGACCTGTTTCGGATCGGACACGTCGCATGGCTGCGCCAGCGCGCCATCGATCGCGGCTACCGCATCTTCCAGCGCCGTGCCCGGCAAGTCTGCGAGCATGATCCGCACGCCGCGCTGCGCGAGCCTGTGTGCGACAGCCAGACCGATTCCCGAAGCCCCACCGGTGATGACCGCGCTTGCCGGCAGCCATTCGCTCATGCGGGAATTTTGTCCGCCACGCGGCGCAACGCATCGGCATAGGCTTCGGGCGGCTGCGCGCCGGGGATCATGAATTTGTTCTCGACGATCATCGCCGGAACTCCGGTGATGTTGAGGTCCCACGCGGCGCGTTCCTCGGCCCGGACCTTTTGAGCGACTTCCTCGCTCGCCAGTGCCGCTTCGGCGCGCGCGCGGTCCAAGCCGACGCTTTCGGCAATGTCGAGCAATACCTCGCTATCGGCGATCTTGCGGCGGAGGTTGAAATGCGCGCGGAACAGCGCAAGCTTGAGTTCGGTCTGCTTGACCGGTCCGTATTCCTCACCCGCCCAGGTGAGCAGCTTGTGCGCGTCGAACGTGTTCCACATCCAGCGCTGGGGTTCGGGCTCGGGGCCGTCATAGTCAAGCGACACGCCCGCGCCCTGCGCCGCCTCGCGCATGCGGCCCTGTACGGCTTTCGACTGTGCGGGCGTGGACCCGTATTTGCGCGCGATATGCGCCGTGCTTTCCTCGCCTTCGGGCGGCATGTCGGGATTGAGTTCGAAGGCGTGCCAATGCACCTCCGCCTCGATTTCCCCGTCGAGCAGGCCGAGCCCCTTTTGCAGGGCGCCCCACCCCACCAGGCACCAGGGGCACATGACGTCGGACCAGATATCGATCCTCAGCTTTCTCGGTTCGCTCATCGTTTCACCCACCAATGCATCAGGTGATGCGCTATAGCATGCGGCGGCGGCGCCACGAAGGGGCCCTTCCCGTCGAGCGCTGCCAGCACGTCGTCCCTGCTGTAGAAATTGACCTCGGCCATTTCGGTTTCGTCGATGGTCAGCTCGTCGCTGTCGGCGTGGCTGTGGCAGCCGATCATGAGCTGGCTCGGAAAGGGCCAGGGCTGGCTTGCGACATAGGTGACGTCACGCACCCGCACGCCCGATTCTTCCAGCACTTCGCGCGCCACCGCCTCCTCGATGCTCTCGCCGGGTTCGACGAAACCCGCGAGCGCGGAAAAGCGGCCCTCGGGCCAGCCGAGGCCGCGGCCCAGCATCAACCGGCCCTCATGTTCGACCAGCATGATCGTGACCGGATCGGTGCGCGGAAAATGGCTCGCCCCGCATTGGGTGCAATCGCGCTGCCAGCCGCCCTTGGCGAGCTTCGTGTCGCCCCCGCATTGCGCGCAGAACCGATGCCGCGCATGCCAATCGATCAGGCTACGCGCCCCGCCATAGAGCGCAAGATCGTCTGGCTGGAGTGTCGCCATCAGCGACCAGAGCTGCGGATTGGCCATGCGCGGGCTGGCGTCCCCGCGGGGCGGAACGGCGGCGAAACAGGCCTTGCCTTCGTCGAGGCCGAGGAAGCACAGCTCGGCATCCTCGAGGGCATCGGCCAGCGTACCCCAAGCCAGCCGGCCGCCATCGTCGAGCGACGGCATCAGCCCATCGAGCGCCAGCAGCCGCGCTTTCCAGTTCATGTAACCCGCCAGCCGATCCGGATCGGCGCGGACATGGTCGGCGCGATCGAGGCGCGAGCCGGTAAAGGACAGCACGTGCTAGCTCTTCGCCCCCTGCATTGCGGCAAGATCCGCCATGACGGCCTTGGGGAACCCTTCGTGGATCGGGTAAGCTTCCGACGGCATGTATTGCGTCATCAGATTGGCGCGCAGGCCGGCCTTATGGCTGACAAACGCGACCGTCCCGGCCGCACCGCCCCAACCATAGGCGTCGTTGGAGACACGCCCGCCAGCGCCGAAGCCCTGGCCTTCGATCCACGTGCCCGCCGTGGTTGCGGTTTCCGGCAACAGGTTCGATGTGCCGAGCCTTACCGCCTCTTCGCCCATCACCCGCTTGCCGTCGATCATACCATAGCCGAGCAGCATCTTGAGGAAGCGGTCATAGTCGCGCGCGGTGGATACCAACCCCGCCCCGCCGAACGGGAATGGCGGCTTGTCGAGATAGATGGAGGCCCTGGCCGGGTCCATCGGCAGCGGCGTTCCGTTCATGATGCCGTAGTTCGTGGTGAAGCGCCCGACTTCACTCTCCGGCACGGTAAACCATGTGCTGGTCATTCCGGTAGGCTCAAATATCTGCGTGCGCAGAAACTCGTCGAACTTCATGCCCGATGCCACTTCGATCACCCGGCCCATCAGGTCGAGCCCGACCGAATAGCTCCACTTGCTACCCGGCTGAAGCACCAGCGGCATCTTGGCCAGACGATCGGCGAAAACGTCCAGACCGGCGACCGCCACGGACCGACCGAGGCCGGGGATCGGGATACGGCTGACCTGTCCGGGAACCAGGCCTTGCCCGGTATAGGCGGCGCTAATCGGTCCTTTCTGGACGATATTGTAGCCAAGGCCCGCAGTATGGGTGAGCAGGTGGCGCACCGTGATCGGGCGTTCGGCAGGGACGAGATCGGTGATCGATCCGTCATAGGTCTTCTGCACCTGCATCCTGGAATAGGCGGGCAGCAGTTCGGCGATCGGCTGGTCGAGCCCCAGCTTGCCGTCTTCCACCAGCATCATGGCCGCCATGCCCGTGATCGGTTTGGTCATCGAATAGATCCGATAGAGGCTGTCCGCGTCGGCCTTGACCTGCCCGCCCAGCGCCAGAGTGCCGCGCGCGATATAGAGCGGATCCTTGTCGCCCCAGCCAAGCGTCGCGATCATATTGGCGACCTTGCGCTCGGACACGTATTTCTGGACCATGGCACCGACACTCTGCCATTCGGCCCCGGCCTCACGAGCGAAGGCCATCCGGCCCATCGGCACCCCTGCCAATGCCGCTCCCGCGGTAAGCCAGGCGCCGCCGCGCAGAAGCGCACGGCGTGACAAGTTGGGGGTGTCGAATTCGCGATAGGCCATTCGTGTCTCTCCGGAATTTGTTGCAAGGTTTGTGCGGGAGTGGCGCAGGAGCGTCAATTGCGAATTGAAACTGTTGCATTTACCCAGTGTTCTACCCATATAGGACACATGCTGAACCTGCTTTCGATCCTGCTCGGACTCGTCTCTCTGGTCGTCGTCATTCCGGCGACCATTCCCCTGCTGGGCTGGGCCAACTGGTTCGCGCTGCCGCTGATCGTGATCGGGGTCATCCTCGGCCAGCTTTCATCGAGCAATGGCGGGCGCAATTTCTGCCTGGTCGTGCTGCTGATCGCGGCCGTGCGCCTGAGCATCGGCGGCGGAATCATCTAGCTCGCCAGTACCAGCCGCGCGGCTTTGGCGAACAGGGTCGGCAGACCCGCTTCTTCCAGCCGGTCGAGCGGCCACCATTCGCCCTCGCCCTTCGGTTGTTCCGATCCTCGATTGACGAGCACCGACAGCTCGAGTGCGAAATGCGTGAATGCGTGACGCACCAGGCCGGCGCTTTCCCATATTCCGGCCAAGGGGGCTTCATCCGAGCCATCGGAGCGTGAATTCCAGCCATCGTCGGGAAGTGCCCGCATACCGCCAAGCATGCCCTTGCCCGCGCGCCGGACCAGCCAGACCGTGCCATTGCGCTCGATCCAGTAGGCACGGCCCTGACGCACAGGTTTGTCCTTCTTCCGAGCCTTGAGCGGCAGGCGCGCCGGGTCGCCCGCGGCCCGCGCCTCGCAGCTTTGCGTCAACGGACAGAGCAGGCATTTCGGATCGCGCGAGGTGCAGATCGTCGCGCCCAAATCCATCATCGCCTGCGCGAAGTCGCCAGCGCGCCGGTCCGGAGTGATCGCATCGGCGGCGACGCGGATAGCCTTGCGTGCGCCAGGCAACGGATCCTCGATCGCGAACAGACGCGCCACAACTCTCTCGACATTGGCATCGACGACCACGGCGCGTTCGCCGAAGGCAATCGCAGCGATCGCGGCGGCCGTGTAAGGGCCGAGCCCGGGAAGATCGCGCAAGCCTTCCTCCGTTTCCGGGAAGCCACCACGCTGGGCCACCGCTGCCGCGCATTTGACCAGATTGCGGGCCCGCGAATAATATCCGAGCCCTGCCCATGCCGCCATGATGTCCTCTTCGGGCGCGGCGGCAAGCGATGACACATCCGGCCAGCGAGTCGTGAACGCCTCGAAATACGGCTTAACCGCCGCCACCGTGGTCTGCTGCAGCATGACTTCCGACAGCCACACGCGATAGGGATCGGGCGCTGGTGTACCCGGACGCGCGCGCCAGGGCAGATCGCGGGCATGCGTGTCGTACCAGTCGAGCAAAGTTTCGGAGACAGTGGCGGCCACGGCCCGCCTATGGCATGAGGTTCGACGACATGGGAAGCGACAAGACGAAATCGGGATCGAAACACTACAGCCGTCCGCGCGGTGGCGGCGCCAAGCCGATCAGCGATCTCATGCCTCAGATCGGCCGCAGTGCCTTTCGCCGCTTCGGCTTCGTACAGAGCTCCGTGGTGAGCCGCTGGCCGGAGATCGTCGGGGAAGTGCATGCCAGAACCTGCACACCGGAAATGATCCGCTTCCCGCCGGGCGAGAAGTCGGAAGGCATCATGCATCTGGTGGTGAAGCCCGCACATGCGCCCCTGGTTCAGCAGGTCATCCCGGAAATCATCGAGCGGGTGAACCGCTTTTTCGGTTATCGCGCCGTCGCACGCATCAAGCTGCGGCAAGGCGACGTTAAGCCACCGCCGGGCAGGACCAAGCCCAAAGCGCCACCTTCGCTGAAGCCGATTCCAATGGAATTGGGCGACAGCTTGCGCGATATCGGTGATCCGGAGCTACGCACCGTGCTGGAATCGCTCGCACGCAGCCTTGGATCGCAAGACAACGGGGACGAGAACACGTGAAGATCAAATCGGTGACCATGGCGGCATTGGCGCTCGTCGGGGCCAGTACCCTGGCTCTTGGCGCCCATGCCCAGGGGCGGCTGATCAAGCCCGGCGGGAACTGGGCAGGCATGCTCGACGAGACCGATGGCGGCCACCTGTTCGGCAATCCGGACGCGGAAACGAAGCTGGTCGAGTTCATGAGCTATACGTGCTCGCACTGCGCCACGTTTGCGCGCAAGGGAGATGCGGCCATCAAGCTCTCCCATGTCCCGACGGGCAAGGTCAGCTACGAAATCCGCCATTTGATCCGCGATCCGGTGGACCTGACCGCCACGCTGCTGACCCATTGCGGCGAGGCGAAGAAGTTCGGAGGCAATCACGAGGCGATCATGTATCGCTACGACGAGTGGATCGAAAAGGCGCGCACCGCCACACAGGCGCAGCGTTCGCGCTGGCAGTTCGGCACGCTTTCGGCGCGGCTTCAGGCGATCGCCAATGACCTGGATTTCTACGAGATCATGGAAACGCGCGGGTACCGGCGCGCCGACCTCGACCGCTGTCTGTCCGACGAGGCAAAGGCCAAGGTCCTGGCCGATACGTCGGCTGCCGATGTACAGAGATATGGTCTCAAGGGCACACCCAGCTTCGTGCTCGACGGCGAACTGCTCGAAGGCACGCATGACTGGCCTTCGCTCGAGAAGCGCCTGAAGGACGCCACTTAACGCGTCGCACGCCTGTTTTTCGGGGAAAGCCCTGTGGATACGCATATGCACGCCTTCCCTTCTGCGCCTTCCCCGGCCTAGCCTTTCCAGCCCACATACGAGGAATTTCATGACCAAGACCTTGCGTTTCGCCCTTGCCGCCCCGCTCGCACTGGCGCTGGCCGCCTGCGGTTCGGCTACGGAGGAAAGCGGTGAGATCGAAGGCGAGGCCATCGCCGCTATCGCCGCGCCTGAAGGTACCGAATGGCGCAGTACGGCAGTCATGACCGAAGCTGGCGGTGTCCTCGTCGGCAATCCCGATGCCCCATTGAAGCTCATCGAATACGGTTCGCTCACCTGCCCCACTTGCGCGCGTTTCTCGATGGAGGGCGGCGAGCCGCTGATGGAGTACGTGGATACAGGCGTCGTGAGCTTCGAACTGCGCCAATTCGCGATCCACGGTCCGCTCGACCTGCTGCTCCAGCAGATGACCCAATGCGGTCCGGTCGAAGCCGCGGTGCCCCTGTCGGATCAGGTCTGGGCCAATTACGAAACGATCATGCAGCCGATCCAGACCAACCAGGCCGCATTCGAAGCGGCCATGCAACGCCCGATGGAAGAGCGCTTCGTAGTCGCCGCCGAACAGATGGGCTATCTCGATTTCTTCGCTGCGCGCGGGATCAGCGAAGACCAAGGTCGGCAGTGCCTCGCCGATGTCGGCAAGCTGGAGGCAATGGCCGATTACACGCAGCGCTACGGCAGTGAATTCGATATTTCGGGCACACCGACTTTCAAGCTCAACGACCGCGATGTCGATGCCAATACCTGGGCAGCTCTGGAGCCCATTCTCCAGCGCGCCGGCGCCAGGTAAGGCCGGCCTGGGGGGGGACAGGGCAAGGATGGAGATCTCGAAGCTCAAATTGAGTGGCTTCAAGAGCTTCGTCGAGCCCGCCACCCTGCATATCGAACCGGGGCTGACGGGCGTCGTCGGCCCCAATGGCTGCGGCAAGTCCAACCTGCTCGAAGCGATCCGCTGGGTAATGGGCGAAAATTCGCCCAAGTCGATGCGCTCGGGCGGGATGGAAGACGTGATCTTCGCCGGTACGCAAAGCCGCCCGCAGCGCGATTTCGCCGAAGTGGTGCTGCACGGCGCGGATGACGATGGCGACGAAATGGAAGTCGTGCGCCGGATCGAGCGGGGTGCCGGCAGCGCCTATCGTTTGAACGGCCGCGATGTGCGGGCGAAGGATGTGGCGCTGATCTTCGCCGATGCGGCCACCGGCGCGCACAGCCCCGCGCTCGTCAGCCAGGGCAAGATCGCACAGGTCATCGCTGCCAAGCCGCAGGAACGGCGGATGATGCTGGAAGAAGCTGCGGGCATTGCGGGCCTTCACGTCCGGCGCCGCGATGCCGAAAGCAAGCTGCGCCAGACCGAGACCAATCTCGAACGGCTCGAGGACATCATGGCCGGGCTCGACAGCCAGATCGCCTCGCTGCGGCGGCAGGCCAAGCAGGCCGAGCGGTACAAGAAGCTGTCCGACGAGATAAAGACCGCCGAAGCGCGACTAGTCTTTGCCCGCTGGCGCGATGCGGCCACCGCGGCGGAAGAGGCCAAGAAGGCTGCCGCCGCTGCCGAAGCTCGCGTCGCGGATGCGCAAAAAGCTGCGAATCAAGCGTCTGATATGCAGCGTTCGGCGGCCCAAACACTTGCCGACGCGCGCGAGGAGCAAGCCGACCGTCGTGACGATGCCAGCGCGCACGGGCACCGGATGGCGGCGCTCACCAGCCAGCTCGAGGCTGCGGAGGAACGCCTCGCCGATCTCGACCGGCAGAAAGCGCGGCTGGAGGCGGACAAGGGCGATGCCGACCGGCTGACCAGAGATGCTGCCGAAGCGCTCTCCCGGCTGGAGCGCGAGCTGGCGGACAGCGAGAAGGCGCTGGCCGGGGACGAGGAGAGGCGCCCGGCCCTCGAACGCGCGCAGGAGCAGGCCGAGCGTGACAGCCGCGCCGCCGAACTCGCGCTGGCCAAGGCGACCGCGGACAATGCCGGGGTGGAGGCCGAATGGCGCGTGGCCGAGGCCGAGATCGCGCAGGCGCAATCGCGGCTCGACCGTGCGGCGGCCGAGGGGCGGCGCATGGCCGATCAGCGCGCCGCGCTGGCGAGCGAAGATCCCGACGCCGATGTCGATGCAGCCAGGGGCGCCGCGGAAGACGCCGCCAGTGCATTGGCGGACCTGCGCGCACGGCTCGAAGAAATGCAGGCGCGCAAGGCCGAGCTGCAGGCCGTGCGCGATGAGGCTTCGTCCGCACTGGCGGAGGCCAAGGCCGAGCTCTCCGGCGTCCAGCGCGAATGGGAAGCGCTGAAGCGCGACCGCGAGGCGCGCGAGCGGGCGGCCGCGAAGCGCAGCGGCCGCCAGCAGGCGATCGACGGCGTGCGCGCGGCCAAGGGCTACGAGCGCGCCGTCGCAGCGGCGCTGGGCCGCGACGGCAAGGCGCTGCTGGGCCTGCCCGAAGGCGATGCGGAAGGCCGCTACTGGACCGGGGCCGAGGCACCCTCGGCCGTGACCGATAGCCTCTCCGACCATGTCGAAACCTGCCCCGACGAGCTGCGCGCCTTGCTGGCGCTAGTGCATGTCGCGGAGACCGATGACGGGCGTGCCCTTGCGCCCGGCCATTCGCTCGTGACCATGAGCGGGCAGCTGCGCCGGTGGGACGGCCTCGTCGTGCGCGGCGAAGGTTCGGCGGAGGCGGCACGGCTCGAGGCCGAAAACCGCTTTGCCGAGCTCGATGCGCGCCTGCCTGCGCTGCGCGAAGCTGCCGCGACAGCACAGGCGTCGCTGGATACGGCAGGCGATGAACTGGCGCAGCTCCAGCGCGATCTGATCGCCGTCGAACGCGAGCTGGCGGGTGCCGCCGACGCCGAACGGCAGGCCCTGCGCGCGCTCGATCAGGCCGAAGCCGCGCGCGAGCGATTGGCCGCGCGGCTCGAGGAACTGGACCGCAACGAAGCCGAACATGGCGAGACGATCGCCGCGGCGCAGGCCGATCTCGCCACCGCGCAGGACAAGCGCAACGCCCTGCCCGATCCCGAGGCGGGTCGCGCCACGCTCGAAGCGGCGCGCGCGAAGAACGAGGCCGCGCGTTCGACCCTGCAGGCGCGCGCGGCGGAACTCGCGGCCCACGACCAGGCGCTCGCCGTGGCACGCGAACGGGCTTCCGCCCAGCGCAGCGACATGGCGAACTGGCAGGCGCGCAGCGGCGATGCGGCGCGCCGCCTGTCGGAAATGGAAATCCGCGCCGAGGAGATCGCCGAAGAACGCGCCGTCACCGCGGCCAGACCCGAAGGGCTGATGCGCGAGATCGAACAGGGCGATCAGGTGCGCGAGCGCCTGACCCGCGAACTGGCGGAGGCCGAAACGGCAGTCGCCGAGGCCAATGCCGGGGCGCAGGCAGCCGACCGCGCTTTCGCCGCCGCCAACGAAGCGCTGGCCGAAGCACGCGAAAGCCGCGCCGGCCTGGCCGCCCGGGCCGAGAACCAGGACGGCCGCCGGATCGAGATGGCGCGCATTTCGGGCGAGCGCTTCCAGTGCCCGCCCCCGCTCCTGCCGCAGCGTTTCGAATTCGACGAGGACGCGATCAAATCCGCCGAGGCCGAGAGCGAGGAAATGGACCGCCTCACCGCCAGCCGCGAACGCATCGGCCCGGTCAACCTCGTCGCCGCCGAGGAACTCGAGCGGATCGAGAGCGTGCATGGCTCCAACGCGGTCGAGCAGGAAGAACTGCGCGAAGCGGTCAGCCGGTTGCGTGGTTCGATCGGCAATCTCAACCGCGAAGGCCGCGAACGGCTGCGCGCCGCGTTCGAGCAGGTCAACGGCCATTTCAAGCGCCTTTTCACCCGCCTGTTCGAGGGCGGCGAGGCGCATCTGGCCCTGATCGACAGCGACGATCCCCTCGAAGCCGGGCTCGAAATCTTCGCCCAGCCGCCGGGCAAGAAGCTGCAATCGCTCACCCTGCTGTCGGGCGGCGAGCAGGCACTGACCGCCACCGCGCTGATCTTCGCCCTGTTCCTGACCAATCCCGCCCCGATCTGCGTGCTCGACGAAGTCGATGCGCCGCTGGACGATGCGAATATCGATCGCTTCTGCGACCTGCTCGACGCGATGGTTCGCGAAACGCAGACCCGCTATCTGATCGTCACCCACAATGCCGTGACCATGAGCCGCATGCACCGCCTCTTCGGCGTGACCATGATCGAGCGCGGCGTCAGCCGCCTCGTCAGCGTGGATCTGGGCGGCGCAGAGGAATTGCTGGCGGCGGAATGATCTGCCGCACACCCATCGGAGATTGCCGGAAATGACCCTGCGCCTGTCGACCGCCGCCGCGCTGCTCTGTGCCGCATTTGCCGCGCCATCCGCTCTGGCGCAAACCACCGCGCCGCCGATCATCGCCATGAGCGACGCCGAGCAGGCCCAGCCCGAAATGCCGCGCCTGCTGCCGATGCGCGAGCGTGCGGAGGTGATCGACCGCATCCTCGCCGAGCGCCTCGAAACCGTCATCCCGCAGATCATGCGCGAGCAGGGCATCGATATGTGGGTGCTGATGGCGCGTGAGTATTTCGAGGAGCCGGTCATCGCCACCATGCTCGATGCTGAGAGCATGAGCGCGCGCCGGCGCACGATCCTGATCTTCCACGACCCCGGCGAAGGGCGGCCGGTCGAGCGGCTCACCGTCAGCCGCTACGGCATGGGCGGCCTGTTCGAACCAGCCTGGAACCCGGACGAGCAGCCCGACCAGTGGCAGGCGGTCGCGGATATCGTCGCCGCGCGCGATCCGCAGAAGATAGCCATCAATTTCTCCGACCTCAGCGCCTTCGGCGACGGCATGACGCTGAGCCAGTATCGGCTGATGAACGCCGCGCTGCCGGAGAGCTATCGCGAACGGATCGTTTCCGGCGAAGACCTCGCCATACGCTGGCTGGAAAGCCGCACTCCGGAAGAGATCGCCATCTATCCCGGTATCGTCCGCATCGCGCATTCGCTGATCGCCCGCGCCTTCTCGCGCGAGGTCATCACGCCGGGCGAGACGACCGCCGAAGACGTGCAGTGGTGGTATCGCGACCAGTTGGCCTCGCTGGGGCTGACGCCATGGTTCCATCCCTCAATCGGCATCCAGCGCGCCGGCGCTGAGGGAATGCTCGAGGGCAAAACGGTCATCCAGCCGGGCGACCTGCTATGGACCGATTTCGGCATAACCTATCTGCGGCTCAACACGGATACGCAGCATCTGGCCTATGTCCTGAAGCCTGGCGAGACGGAGGCTCCCGGGGGGTTGCGGGCAGGACTGGCCGCGACCAACCGGGTGCAGGATCACCTGCTGCAAGCCTTCGCAACGGGCCTGTCGGGCAACGAAATCCTCGCCCGCGCCCGCGCGGCGGCCATTGCAGATGGGCTCGACCCGTCGATCTATTCGCACCCCATCGGGCTGCATGGACACGGTGCCGGCACGCCCATCGGTTTCTGGGACAACCAGAACGGCGATCCGCGCGGCGAGTATCGTGTGCGCGCGAATACCGCCTGGTCGATCGAGCTGACCAGCTACAACGCGGTGCCCGAATGGGGTGGCCAGAAGGTCGATTTCCGCAGCGAGGAAGACGCCTGGTTCGACGGCGAAACCGTGCGGTTTCTGGATGGCAGGCAAACCGAACTGACGTTGATTCCGGCGGGGTGACTATGGGATCAGCGAGATTTGTCCCTGATGATCCGATGGTGTTCCGATGTGGGAGACGGATGGAACGACCGCAACTGGGTGGGAAGCGGAAGGTCTGCTATGGCATCAGCTTGAATGAAATGATTAACACGAGGCTTTGAGAGGACTTTTTGTTAGACCACCCATGACACACATGACAATTTGTCTCGTTGTTCAGGCCTTGGTTGTAAGGAAATCTTCGTGACCGATTGCGGCTGCTCTCCTCCGTCGCTCGAAACCGATGCGCAAAAACGCGCGCTCTGGATCGCGCTCGGCGTGAATGCCGTGATGTGCTTCATCGAGACGACCACGGGCGTGCTTTTTAGTTCGACCGGCCTGATCGCCGATGGACTGGACATGCTATCCGATGCCGCAGTCTATGCGCTCGCGCTGATCGCCATCGGCAGGTCGCCACGCTTCAAGGCGAATGCGGCAATGGTCAGCGGAGTGGCGCTGCTGGTTCTCGGGTTCGGACTGTTCGTCGAGGTCGTGAGACGCAGTTTCGATGGCGGAGCGCCAGAGGGTGCGGGGATGATCGCCGTTGCCACGGTGGCTCTGATTGCCAACATCATCGTCCTCCGCCTTCTCTCGCGGCAAAGAAACGATGAAGTTCATCTGCGGGCGGCTTGGATATTCACGAGGGCGGATGTTGTCGCAAATGCTGCGGTCATCCTCTCCGGTCTTGCCGTATTGGCGACCGGGTCGCGCTACTTCGACCTTATCGTTGGTGCGGCCATCGGGCTTTACGTCATGCGCGAGGCGTTCGAAATCATCTCGAACGCCCGCCGGGCCCAGCGAGCGGGCTGAGCGTCCGGTTTTGAACGACGTCATCGGCGCTTCGGATGTCCGCAATGGGGTCGCTTGCAGACATGAAATTACGCCGCCAGCGCTGCCTTCAAATCGTCGCGGATGGTCTTGAGACGGGGAAGGATATCCGCCGCGCTATCGTGCGTAACCGGCGCGCTCTGTTGCGCCGCGGGTTGCGGGTCGGGCGCGCCTTTCAGCGCCGCCTTGGCGCCTTTCAGCGTGTAGCCTTCGCGGTTCACCAGCCGGTCGATCCGTTCGACCAGTGCCACGTCTTCGGGCCGGTAATAGCGCCGCCCGCCGCTGCGGGTCAGCGGCTTGAGCGTGGGGAACTGCTGTTCCCAATAGCGCAGGACATGGGCCTTGATGCCGGTGGCCTTCGCGACTTCGCCGATGGTGCGCAGCGCGCCGTCTTCCTTGCCGTCGTCGAAATTCGCCATCCAGATATCCTCAGCCGTTCGCGATACGCTCTTTCAGCAACTGGCTGGCGCGGAAGGTCATCACGCGGCGCGGCGTGATCGGCACTTCGATCCCGGTCTTGGGATTGCGGCCGATACGTTCCTTCTTGTCGCGCAGCACGAAGCTGCCGAAGCCCGAAATCTTCACGTTTTCGCCATCGGACAGGGCATCGCACATCTTCGCCAGGATCGCTTCCACGATATCCAGCGATTCGGCGCGACTAAGCCCCATCTTGCGGTTGATGGTCTCGGCCAGATCGGCCCGCGTCAACGTCCCCACGGAGCGCATCATATCCATTCTTTCCTTCTCCCCAGATGCGACCCTGAGCGAGAATGCGGCCCCAATTCCAACTTCGCCAAGCAAATATAGAGGGTTGGCGCGATTCTGGCAAATCGGCCTGACCCGTTTCTGCCTGCGTTCACATACGAACGAGCGAGGCACCCCAGGTAAAGCCGCCGCCCATCGCTTCGAACATGACGAGATGGCCCGGCCGGATCCGCCCATCCTGCACCGCCGTGTCCAGCGCCAGCGGGACCGAGGCAGCCGACGTATTGGCATGCCGATCGACCGTCACGACCACCTTTTCCGGCGGCAGATCGAGCTTGCGCGCGGTGGCATCGAGGATGCGGGCATTGGCCTGATGCGGCACGACCCAATCGATATCGGCGGCAGCCTTGCCCGTTTCCTCGAGCACTTCCTTGAGCACATCGGCGAGGTTCACCACGGCATGGCGGAAAACCTCGCGCCCCTTCATCCGCAGCTTGCCGACGGTGCCTGTCGTCGAAGGGCCGCCATCGACATAGAGCATGTCCTTGTGCGCGCCTTCGGCATGGAGACGGCTGGCGAGGATGCCGGGCCCGTTTTTGGCGACATCCTGCGCTTCGAGCACAACCGCGCCCGCACCGTCGCCGAACAGGACGCAGGTGGTGCGGTCTTCCCAGTCGAGGATGCGGCTGAAGGTTTCGGCACCGATCACCAGCGCCTTGGTCGCCATGCCCGTCCGCAGCAGCGAATCGGCGGTGGCGAGCGCGTAAAGGAAGCCGGAACACACCGCCTGCACGTCGAAGGCGACCCCGCCGCCGCAGCCGAGCGCAGCCTGCACCTGCGTGGCGGTGGCGGGAAATGTGTGATCGGGCGTGGCCGTCGCCAGGATTATCAGGCCGATTTCGCCGGCCTCCACGCCAGCGGCTTCGAGCGCCTTGCGCGAAGCCTCGATCGCGAGGCTGGACGTCGTTTCTTCCGGGGTGGCGATATAGCGCTGGCGGATGCCGGTGCGCTCGACGATCCATTCGTCGCTGGTATCGACACGCTCGGCCATCTCGGCATTGCTGACGCAAGTCGCGGGTAGCGCGGAGCCCGTGCCCGTGATGACCGCACGGATCACTTGGCCGCCAGTCCGTCGGTGCCGACTGCCGCGAGATCGCGCTTGATGCGGTTGGTGATATCGTCTTCCAGCAGGCGTGCGGCGACCTCGACCGCATTGGCGACGCCCTTGGCATTGGCGCTGCCATGGCTCTTCACGACGACGCCGTTGAGCCCGAGGAAAACCGCGCCGTTGTGATTGTTCGGGTCGAGATGGTGGCGCAGCAACTCGGTCGCCGGGCGCGAAACGAGGAAGCCCACCTTCGAGCGGAAGCTGGAGGTGAAGGCTGTGCGCAAGAGGTCGGTAACAAAACGCGCCGCGCCTTCGATCGCCTTGAGCGCGATATTGCCCGAAAAGCCATCGCACACCACCACGTCGCATTCGCCGCGATTGATCTTGTCGGCTTCGAGATAGCCTTCGAAATCCATCGCCAGTCCGGTCGCGGCGCGCAGCGCTTCGGCGGCGGCCTGAATGTCCTCGGTACCCTTGGTTTCTTCCGTGCCGATGTTGAGCAACCGCGTGCGCGGGCGTTCGCGACCGGTAACGATGCGCGAGTAAGCGGCGCCCATGATGGCGAACTGGACGAGATTGCGCGCGTCGCATTCGCGATTCGCGCCGAGATCGAGCATGACCACATCGTCATCGGTCAGCGTGGGCAGCAGCGCGGCGAGCGCCGGGCGGTCGAGCCCGGGCATGGTGCGTAGCGAGAGCTTGCTCATCGCCATCAGGGCCCCGGTATTGCCGGCGGACACGGCGGCCCCGGCATCGCCCTGTTTCACGGCGTTGACGGCGAGGCCCATGCTGGTCGTTTTCGCACGGCGCAGGGCGCGGCTCGGCAACTCGTCGCCGCCGACCACATCGTCGCAGTGCAGGATTTCGGACGCCCCCGCCATGCCGGGATGGCCTTCGAGCGCAGTCTTGATCCGCGCTTCGTCGCCAACCAGCAGGAACTTGAACTTGTCATGGCGCCGGCGCGCAAGCGCGGCGCCTTCGATCATCACCTGCACGCCTTCATCGCCGCCCATCGCATCAACGGCGATACGCGGCAGGCTCATGCGGATTCTCCGGCTTTGCTGACGGTCTTAGAGACCGACGGCGATGATTTCGCGACCGTTATAATAGCCGCAATGCGGGCACAGATTGTGCGGCCGCTTGAGTTCGCCGCAGTTCGAGCACTCGTGATGAGCTTCGACCTTGAGCGAATCATGCGCACGGCGGTTGCCGCGACGGTGGGGCGATACTTTCCTCTTGGGGACGGCCATGGCGGCACCTGTTCCTCAAACAATTACAATCAATTTCGGTGGCCGCCCTAGGGGAAGGTCCGGCACCGCACAAGAGCGCGCGAACCCGAATATCCCGACCGTGGCGGTGAAGGCGCGCGCTATAGCGAATTTCGCGGGGGATGCAACCCGTCTGTACGGCCCCACGGCATTGCACGGCCCGAGGCATCTCCCTAGCAGTCAGATGGGTCGCCGCAGGGGCGATCGCAAGGGAGGACGAGTATGGGCATTATCCTGCCGGTCACGCTTACCGCTGCCGCCGCAGCGGCAATCATCAATATATGGCTGGGCATCCGTGTCGGGCAGATGCGCATGGCACAGAAGATCTCCATCGGCGACGATGCGGGCGGCCCGCTGACCGCCCGCATGCGCGCGCAGCTCAACTTCGTCGAGAACACCGCTTTCGTGCTGGTGCTGGTCGCGGCCATCGAACTGGCCGCCAAGGGGGGCGTGTGGCTGGCCTGGGTCGTCGCGGTCTACATGCTCGGGCGCGTGGCGCATGGCTTCGGCATGGATGGCGGGGCGCTGGCCCAGGGACGCTCCATCGGCGTCATCATCACCATGCTGACGCAACTCGGCCTCGCCATAGTTGCGGTACTGGTAGTCCTACGGGTGATGTAGCGCCGCTGTTCCGGATCATTGCGAGCGATAATCCATAGCTTGAAGCGGACTGATCGCTCTGCGCCGTGGATTGCCGCGTCGCCTGCGGCTCCTCGCAATGACCGGACTATCAACTCAGCGCGTAATCGCTCACGAACGCGTTGGTCTGGCGCTCGCGGCCGAAAGTGCTGGTCGGTCCGTGGCCGGGAATGAAGGTCACATCGTCACCCAGCGGCCAGAGCTTCTGTGTGATCGCATCGATCAGATCCTGATGGTTGCCCATCGGAAAATCGGTGCGCCCGATGCTCCCCTGGAACAGCACATCGCCGACGATGGCGAACTTGCTGGGCCGGTGGAAGAACACGACGTGACCAGGCGTGTGCCCGGGGCAGTGGATCACCTCTAGCGTAAGTTCGCCGACGGTCACCGTATCGCCATCGTCGAGCCAGCGATCAGGCTCGAAAACCTGGCCGTTAATGCCGTATTTGCGCCCGTCATCGTCGAGACGGCTGATCCAAAAGCGATCGGCCTCGTGCGGCCCTTCGATCGGCAGGCCGAGTTCCTTGGCGAGCACGCCGGCTTCCCCGCAATGGTCGATATGGCCGTGGGTGATGAGGATCTTTTCAAGCTCGATCCCGGTCTTGGCGACCGCTTCCTTGAGCTTGTCGAGATCGCCACCCGGATCGATCAAAGCGCCTTTGTTGGTCTTCGTGCACCAGATCAGCGAGCAGTTCTGCTGCAACGGCGTGACCGGCACGATGCCGGCTTTCATCGGAGGCGTGGCAGGGGTGTCGGTCATGTCCGGGAGATGGCAAGTGTGTCCCAACGAGGCAACCTATTTTGCCGACTCCCTCGCATGAGCGACGAGCTCAACAGCCTCCTTTAGCAGCGGTCGAGACCACGAAAGGGCCTCTACCATAGAATCCAGATTCGCATCGCAAATGCGCTGTACGGACAACAGAGACGCCCGTTTGATTTCAGCAAACGCTCTAAGCACGCACAAGGTGAAGTCGCCGCGATAGAAAGAAACCTCAGCGCGCGGATACAGGTAGACGAATTCGGCGACATGCTCGCAAATATGAGCCAGTCCAAGCTTTTGCGACACCAGCATTCTGGCCTCTTCACAAGTCAATTGGTCTATTGGCGTGATCCACGCCCTTTCGGAAGTCTCCACTACGTACGACCTAAGTGAACACGGACGTCCGAGCGGTTCTTGCGCCAGTTCCGCAATCGAACTCTGGCTCACCTTCGCAAAGCGATCAGGCAGGTAAGCCACGAAGTTACGATCGCACATATTTCCGTCATCGATCACACCCGCCCCCCTTTCCACACCACCCGGCCGATCACCTCCACATCCTCGCGCGCGAGTTCGATCGGGGCGTAAGCGTCGTTCTCGCTTACCAGCTTGATCCGACCCGGAGCGCTGGCATGGACCTGCTTGACGTGGAGCGCATCGCCGATCCGAACCACGAACACGCCTTCACCGCCCCGTTTGTTGCGGTCCACGAATATCTCGTCGCCCGAGCGTAACAGCGGCTCCATACTGTCGCCTTCGACGCGGATGGCGGAAAGGTCCGCACCATCCAACCCCATCTCGCGCAACCAGCGGCGTGAGAAGCGGAACGAGTCGAAGGAAATTTCCTCTGCCGAAAAGGTACCCGGCCCTGCAGATGCATCGAGAGGCAGGCGTGGGACGATGACGAAATCATCCGATTCGCGCGAGGTGGCATGATCCGGATCGGCGCCGAGTTCGACTTCGCTCACGCCGAAGAATTCGGCCAGCCTGCGCCGGTCGGCTTCTTCCAGCTTGCGCGGCGATCCTTTGCGTACGAACTGCTGCAAGTAGCTGGGATTACGACCTAACATCGCAGATAGCGAGGCAAGGCTCGTGCGTCCGGCTTCTGCCAGTTCGACCAGCCGTGCGCGTTCGGGCGTCATGACGTCAGCCATCGGGTTCCACTCCTGTCATGTCGAAACATCAAAAATCCACGACAAACAACGGTGCGTGAGAGAAAATTCCTATAGCATAGGATTTTTCCTAGACAAGTAGGATTTGGGATGGAACGAATCAGGAACAAAACCAGCGATTCGCCCTTCCAATCGGACAATTCGGGAGCCTGTCATGTTGATCCGTTCCGTCGAGAAATTCCTGCGCCAGCACGAGATGGCGGCCACCAAATTCGGGCGCCTCGCCGCGCACGATCCGCGATTCGTCCTCGACCTGCGCATGGGCCGCGAGCCGCGCGACCGCACCGAGCAGCGCATTCGCGGCTTCATGGACGGCTTCGAAGCCGCACGCGACACCGTCATCAACCAGGAGATCGCCCATGTCGGCTGAAGCGAACAGTCCCAAGCCGCCCCGCACCCGCCGCACCCGCCGCACCGCGACCGATCGCGTGCGCGCCGCGCTCGCCGACCTGCACGGACATCGCGGGCAGGTCCTGAACCATACCGAGAAAGCCTGGGCGAGCATCACCTTTGCCGGCACTCGCCATTCGCTGGCGATCCTGTTCGCGGGTGCGGACGCCGTGGACGCAGGCGAGCAATTCGTGGCCGACCTGCCCGACCACGAATTCGCGATCCCGGGTCAGCTCGTCGCCGATGCCGGAGTGATCGAGGTCGAGCATCGTATGACGCCGGCACCGCGCCTGGTGGTGCAATGCGAGTTGTTGCTGTTGGAAGAAAGCTAGTTTCTCCCCAGCGCCAGGAGGATACTAGTTCCGCCGGATCACAAGGTTCCTGATCTCGGTCATGTCCTCCATCGCGAACTTGATTCCTTCGCGGCCGAGACCGGAGTCCTTCACGCCACCATAGGGCATATTGTCGACCCGGTAGCTGGGGACGTCGTTGATCACCACACCGCCGACTTCCAGCCGATCCCAGGCATCGAACATCTTGAACAGGTCACGCGTGAAGACGCCGGCCTGCAGGCCGAAAGTGCTGCGGTTCACTTCCGCCAGCGCCTCGTCGAAGTCGGAAAACGGCTGCAGGATGGCGAGCGGGCCGAAGGCTTCCTCGTTGAGCGCTTTTGCGTCCTTGTGCACGCCTTCCAGCAGCGTCGCTTCGAGCATGTTACCCTTGCAGCCGCCGCCGGTGAGCAGCTTCGCCCCGCCATCCACCGCCTCGTCGATCCAGCCTTTCAGCCGCTGCGCCTCGCCTTCCGAAATCATCGGGCCGATGAAGGTATCGCGGTCTTTCGGGTCACCGGCGATCAGGCTGCCGGTCTTTTCGACCAGCATATCCCTGAAGCGGTCGTAGACATTCTCGTGGATGACGATGCGCTGCACGCCGATGCAGCTCTGGCCGCTTTGGTAGAAGGCCCCGAAGATGATCCGTTCGATGGCGTCTTCGAGATCCGCATCCCTGTCGACGATGACCGCGGCATTGCCGCCGAGTTCGAGCACCACCTTCTTCTTGCCGCAGCGCGCCTTGAGATCCCAACCGACCACGGGCGAACCGGTAAAGCTGAGCAGTTTGAGCCGCTCATCGACGGTGAAGAGGTCGGCGCCGTCGCGGGTGGCAGGCAGGATGCTGAAGGCACCTTCGGGCAGATCGGTTTCGGCCAGGACCTCGCCCATGATGATCGCGCCCAGCGGCGTTTTGCTCGCGGGTTTCATCACGAAGGGGCAGCCGACCGCGATGGCCGGGGCCACCTTGTGCGCGGCGAGGTTGAGCGGGAAATTGAACGGCGAGATGAAACTGCACGGCCCCACCGGCACACGCTTCCAGATCGACTGATAGCCCTTCGCCCGCGCCGATATGTCGAGCGGCATGACTTCGCCATACATGCGCACCGATTCTTCGGCGGCGATGCGGAACGTGTCGATCAGCCGCGTAACCTCGCCTTCGCTGTCCTTGATCGGCTTGCCGGCCTCGACACAGAGCGCATAGGCGAGCTCGTCGAAGCGTTCCTTGAAGCGGTCGACGCAGTGTTGCAGCACGGCCTGCCGTTCATAGCCGGCAAGCTTCGCCATGGGTTCCGTGGCATGGACGGCGCCCGCAATCGCCCTGTCGATGATCTCCGGCGTGGCGAGCGCAGTGCGGAAAGCCACTTCGCCGGTGAACTTGTCGGTCACCTCGAGATCGGTATTGGGCTGGGCGGCCTTGTTGTTCAGGTAAAGCGGGTAGGTGTCTTTCAAGCGAGGCATGTGGTTCTCCATCCTCCCGCAAACGGGGGTACCCGTGCAACCTCAGAGCCGCGCGCTCAGTTCCTTGATATCGTGGTTCAGGATCCGGTCGTTCTCCGTGTAATCGACCGGGCAATCGATCAAATGGACACCCGGCGTATCGCGGCAATGCGCGAGCAGTTCGCGCAGGTGTTTGCTCGACTCGACGCGATGGCCGCTTGCCCCGAAGCTTTCTGCGAACTTGACGAAATCTGGATTTCCGTAGGTGAGGCCGAAATCCTCGAACCCCATATTCGCCTGCTTCCAGCGGATCATGCCATAGGCGTCGTCGCGCAGGATCAGCACCGTGAGGTTCAATCCGAGCCGGACGGCGGTTTCCATCTCCTGGCCGTTCATCATGAAACCGCCATCGCCGCAAATCGCCATGACCTTGCGGTCGGGATAGAGCATGGCGCTCATCATCGCGCTGGGCAGCCCCGCCCCCATCGAGGCCAGAGCGTTGTCCAGCAAAACGGTATTGGGCAGATACGCGGTATAGCCGCGGGCAAACCAGAGCTTGTATACGCCGTTGTCGAGGCAGATGATCCCGTCCTCTGGCTGGCATTCGCGCACCTGCTCGACAAGGTGCGGAGGAAAGATCGGGAAACGCGTGTCGGCGGCCAAGCCCTGCGTGTGTTCGTGCTCCGCTTCGCGATATCGCTTGAGCGCGCCGCTGGACCAATGGCCCTGCTTCACGATATCTTCCTTTATCTGCCAGATGGCGTTGGCGATATCGCCGATCACTTCGATCTGCGGGAAATACACCGGATCGACTTCCGCGCTGCGATAGCTGACATGGATCACGGTATGGCCATCGTCATGCATGAAGAACGGCGGCTTCTCGATCACGTCGTGTCCGACATTGACGATGACGTCGGCTTCTTCGATCGCCCGATGACAGAAATCGCCGGAAGACAATGCGGCGCACCCAAGAAAAAGCGGGTGACGTTCGTCGATCACGCCCTTGCCCATTTGCGTCGTGACGAAGGGAATGCCGGTCTTCTCGATAAACTGGTTGAGCATTCGCCCGGTCATCTTGCGGTTGGCGCCCGCGCCGATAACGAGGATCGGCTTGCTGGCCTTTTCCAGCGCTTTCACGGCCTGTCGCACCGCCTTGGCCTCCGCGCTGGGGCGGCGCGCCATACTCCGCCTGATCGGGGTGGATCCGGTCGGTTCCTCTGCAATGTCTTCGGGCAGCTCGAGATGGACTGCGCCGGGCTTTTCCTCCTCAGCCAGCCGGTAGGCTTCACGCACGCGGCTGGGAATATTGTCGCCCGCGTGAAGCTGGCGCGTATATTTGGTGATGGGCTCCATCATCGCGACGACGTCGAGAATCTGGAACTGCCCCTGCTTGGATTTCTTGATCGGCTTCTGGCCGGTGATCATCATCATCGGCATCCCGCCCAACTGGGCATAAGCGGCCGCGGTTACGAGATTGGTGGCTCCAGGCCCAAGGGTGGCGATGCACACACCCGTCTTGCCGGTATGGCGGCCATAGGTTGCAGCCATGAACCCCGCGCCCTGTTCGTGCCGGGTCAGGATCAGCTCGATCTGTTGCGACCGGCTGAGGCTGTCGAGAAAATCGAGATTTTCCTCGCCCGGAACGCCGAAGATATACTCGCAGCCTTCGGCCTCAAGACATTCGACGAACAGATCCGATGCCTTGCGCGTGCCACTCATCATCCATGCTCCTTGGCGATTGTCGTCCGATCGGACGCGATTTCGTATGCCCGTCTAGGCAACCCGCGCATCAATAGCCAAGCGCAAGATCGAACTGCGGCTCGACCGGCTCGCCCTTGTGCCAGCGTTCCAGATTCTCCACGAAGCGATCCGCGCTGCGCTGGAACATCTTCGCCTGCGCGCGGCCCGACAGGTGCATGGTGATCTGCGCATTGTCGAAATCCCACAGCGGATGGTCTTCGGGCAACGGCTCGGGATCGGTCACATCGAGCAGCGCCGCCTCGATCTTCCTTTCGCGCAATGCTTCGACCAGCGCTTCCTGCTCGACCACATCGCCGCGCGCAATGTTCACCAGCACACCGTTGGGCCGCATGGCCGCAAGTTCCATCGCGCCGATCATGTGCCTGGTTTCCGGCGTCGAAGGCACGGCCAGCACGACCCAGTCGAACTCGCCCAGCTTCTCGCGCCACTCGCCGGGGCGCAGTGCGCCGTCGGCACCCGATCGCCGTACGGACACGACCTTCATATCGAACGCCTCGAGCCGCGTCTTGATGAGCGATCCGATGGCGCCCATGCCAAGCAGCAACACCCGCTCTCCCCCAAGTTCGCGCTTGCCCGGACTGTCGAGCAGCCATTCATGCCGGTCCTGCGCACGCACTACCTCGCGATACCCCTTGGCGTGCGCAAGCATCAGCATGACAACATATTCGGCGATGGTGATGGCATTGATGCCGACGCCGTTGGTCACGACTACGCCGCGCTCCTGCAGCAGATCTAGCGGCAAGAAATCGAGCCCGGCATAGATCGAGTTCATCCATTTCAGGTTCGTCGCGGCGCGCGCGATCTCGATCATCGGCTCCCTCTCGTTGAGGTCGAACCAGCCGATTTCCGCCAGCGGCGCAAGTTCCAGCGCCTGTTCCTTGCTGGCGAACCACAGCGGCTCCACCCATCCCGGCAAACGCGGTTCGACTAGCGGGCGGATCAGGGAGGACAGGAGGGCTCTGGTCATAAATTACTCCGGTAGGTATCCAGCATCGGCGGCCGATGCAGACATGTTTCGAAGTCGAAGAGACGAATGGTCAAAGGAGGAATTCTAGCCGCATCGGGATGGTGGGGATTCATCATGACGATATCGCCTTCGGGAAGCACGCGCGAGGCGATGGCGGCGAGAAGCGAGCGGCGGGTTGCGAGCCAATCGGCAACCCAGGCGCGGATCGATGCTTCGTCCTCCCCCGTGTCCGGCACGCGTTCGGGGACGGCATCCACCGCGGTCCAGCCGAGCACGAAATCATCGGGTCGCTCGGCGGCATTTTCAGGCAGGTAGCGCAGTGCCACCAGCACCGCGAGACCGGCTTCGGACGCGAAATTGACGACCGGAACACCGGGCGGGGAATAGCGTGCACCGTGGCGTTCGGGGCCCGATCCGTCGAGCGCGACGAAGGGTGCCCGGACAAGACGCCAGAGCTTCATCAGCTCCCGCTGGCGAAGCGCTCCTTGCGCCTCGTCGCGATGTCGAGGATCGCCTCGGCCACTTCGCCGGCATTGCGCAGCACGTGGCTGGGCGGGACCTGCATGATGTCGACCTTGTTCCGCTCCTGCCAGCGTTCGCGCGTGCCATCATCCTCGGGCCTGAAAGGATCGTCTTCCACTTCGATCGCGAGATGCGCTTCCTCGCAATAGAAAGGCAGAACGAAATCCTCGGTCGGATGATCGCGGACGAAAAACAGGCCCTGCGGCTCATCCTTGAGGTGCTGCCACAACAGCGTTTGCGGATCGGCTTTGGTCAAAGCTTCCACTCCCATCCTAATGGATCACCATCCATAACCTCGACACCTTTTTCCGCAAGACCATCGCGGATGGCGTCGGAGGTAGCAAAGTCCTTTGCGGCGCGCGCTTCCTTGCGGCGGAGGAGTTCGGCTTCGATTTCATCTTCGCTGATTCGCGCGTCGTTGGGACGGATGCGGAGGTCGGCTCGGGTCAATCCCCCCAAGTTCAAACCTAGAATTGAATCTGCAGCTTGAATTGCTGGCCAGCGATGGCCCTCATGAATGAAATCCAACTTCAACCAAGTCTCTAGCAGCGTCAAAATCTCTGGAGTATTCAAATCGTTCGAGATCGAAGCATCGAGTTCGCCTAGATTTGGCCCGTTGTCCTCGGGCAACTTTGCGACATTCCGTATATTTTCCACCGCCATCACAATCCGCTTCAACCGCGTTAGCGCGGCTCCCAGCCCTTCCCACGAAAACTCCAGTTCGCTGCGATAATGCGCCTGCAGACACATCATACGGTAGGCAAGCGGGTGGTAGCCCTTGTCGACCAGCAATTGCAGCCGCAGGAACTCGCCCGCGCTCTTGCTCATCTTCCCCGACCGTTCGACGAGGAAGTTGTTGTGCATCCAGATCTTTGCGCCCGAATGGGTCGCGACGTCGAGCGACCCGCAGCCGCAGAAAGCCTGATTCTGGGCAATCTCGTTGGGGTGATGGATTTCGCGGTGATCGATCCCGCCGGTGTGGATATCGAATGGAAAGCCGAGCAGTTTTTCGCCCATCACCGAGCATTCGAGATGCCAGCCCGGCGCTCCCCTGCCCCAAGGCGAATCCCATTCCATCTGCCGCGTCTCGCCCGCCGGGGTTTTGCGCCAGATGGCGAAATCGGCAGCGTTGCGCTTGCCCTCGACAGTCTCGATCCGGCCCTCGCCTTCTTCGGTCACTGCACGCGCTAGGCGACCGTAATCCGCAACCGTGGAGACGTCGAAGTAAAGCCCGCCGTCGAGTTCGTAACAATGCCTGTCGGCAATCGACTTCGCGAATGCCAGCATCTCGTCGATGTAATCGGTAGCAACCGACCATTTCGCAGGCTCGCGAATATTGAGCGCTTTCACGTCGGCCCAATACGCCTCGGTATAATGCTTCGCGATGTCCCAGATCGACTGCGCCTTTTGCGCCGCCATCTTCTCCATCTTGTCCTCGCCCGCATCGGCATCGTCGGTCAGGTGCCCGACATCGGTGATGTTGATGACGTGGGTAAGGTCGTAACCCTTCCAGCTCAGCGTGCGGCCGAGCACATCGGCAAAAACATAGGCGCGCATATTGCCGATATGGGGGTAGTTGTAGACCGTCGGTCCGCAGCTATAGACGCGTGCCTCGCCCGGATGGACAGGCTGGAATTCCTCCAGCTGGCGGGTCAGCGAATTGAACAGCTTGAGCGGCGTGTCGGTCATGTGAGGCGCAATGGCGCGAGCGCGCAGGCTGGTCAACAATCAGTCATTGCGAGCATAGCGAAGCAATCCATCAACCGAGTCTCGACAAGGAGCGATAGGGAATGGATTGCCGCGTCGCCTTAGGCTCCTCGCAATGACGAGGCAGGAGGTTCAGCCCCACCCCTCCCAGCGCACGCTTTCATCGATCCCGGCACGCTTCACCTCGAAATTGTTCACCGGCGCATCGGTATCGCGATACCCGATGGCGACGCCGCAGAAGAAGATGTGGTCCTCGGGAATATCGACCACCTCGCGGATCTGCGGGCTGTAGACCGCCCAGGCTTCCTGGAAGCAGGTGTCGAGCCCTTCCTCGCGGGCGAGCAGGCCGATGGTCTGCAGCCACATGCCGATATCGCTCCACTGCGGCGACCCCATATATTTGGGCGTATGGACCAGCATCAGCACCGGTGCCCCGAAGGCGCGGAAATTGTTGGCGAACCACATCAGCCGCTTGCCCTTCTCCTCGCGGGAGATTGCGAGCGCTCCATACATGTCCTCCCCAACCCCGCGGCGGCGCTGTTCATAGGCGCCGTCGAGTTCGGGCGGATAGACGTGGTATTCCGGGGCGTGTGCTGCGCGCCCCTTGGGAAATTCGAGGGCGATGCGGTCGAAGAGCTTACGCATCGGCTCACCGGTGAGGACGATGCCGTGCCACGGCTGGGTATTGCCGCCGGAGGGGGAGCGCTGCGCCTTTTCGAGGATACGGGTAAGCACCTCGCGATCGACCGGCTGGTCGGTGAAGGCGCGGACAGAGCGACGGGACTGGACGGCTTCTGAAACGTTCATCCTATCAACTCGTCCGAGAAGACCGCCGACCAGTAGTCCACCGCACCCGGTCCGATGTCGTCCAACACAGACCGGAACCGGCGAAGATCGACGAATTCAGCCAAGGCGCTTGCGACATCGTCGATCGCTGTGTCGCTCGCAAACTGATGATCGCGGTGGAACTCCTGTACCTCGCAAGTAAGGGCGTCCTTGTTCGCAAACGGAACCGGCTGTTTGGTTGGCGCTCCAGCTTCACAGAATATTGCGCGTAGAGTCGGAGGCAGCGCGGAAGCGAATGCCAGCCTCTGCACTGCATCGAGGCGTCGACGAAATACCTCGAAAACTCCCAGCACCACGCCCCAGGCCATATTGGTGGTCGGCAGGTCGGTCTTCTCCTTCGCGCGCTCCATAAAGGATCGAAAATCGCGATCGGCATAGAGGTAATCGGAAGGGACGGTCATTCACTCAACCTCGAACAGATCGGCCAATTGTTCGATAATCGTCCCGCCCAGTTGTTCGACGTCCATGATCGTCACCGAGCGCTTGTAGTAGCGCGTGACATCGTGGCCGATCCCGATGGCCGCCAATTGCACCGGCGATTGTTTCTCGATCCAGTCGATCACCTTGCGCAAATGGCTTTCGAGGAAGCCCGCCTGGTTGACGCTCAGCGTACTGTCGTCGACCGGCGCCCCGTCGCTGATGACCATCAGAATACGGCGGTCCTCCGGGCGGCGCAGCAGGCGGTCGTGCGCCCAGAGCAGCGCCTCGCCATCGATATTTTCCTTTAGCAGCCCTTCGCGCATCATCAGGCCGAGATTGCGGCGCGCGCGGCGCCAGGGTTCGTCGGCCTTCTTGTAGAGGATGTGGCGCAGATCGTTGAGGCGGCCCGGATTGGCGGGACGGCCATCGGCGAGCCATGCCTCGCGGCTCTGCCCGCCCTTCCATGCGCGGGTGGTGAAGCCGAGAATCTCGGTCTTCACGCCGCAACGTTCGAGCGTGCGTGCCAGGATATCGGCGCTGATCGCAGCGATCGAAATCGGTCGCCCGCGCATGGAGCCTGAGTTGTCGATCAGCAGCGTGACGACCGTATCCTTGAACTCGGTGTCGCGTTCGACCTTGTAGCTGAGTGCATGGCCGGGGCTGACCACCACGCGGGTCAGGCGCGCGGCATCCAGCAGTCCTTCTTCCTGATCGAAATCCCAGCTGCGGTTCTGCTGCGCCATGAGGCGGCGCTGGAGACGGTTCGCAAGCCGTGTGACCACGCCCTGCAGACCGGCAAGCTGGCTGTCGAGATAGGTACGCAGCCGCTCCAGCTCTTCGAGATCGCACAGCTCGCCCGCGTCGATCTCTTCGTCGAATTTCGCCGTGTATGCCTTGTACTCGAAGGTTTCGGGGAAATCGGTCCAGGGCCGATTGGGTCGGACGGGCTGCATGCCCTCCTCGCCATCGTCGGACGGATCGCCGTCGGACATTTCCTGCTCGCCATCGATTTCCTGATCGGCGTCGCCGTCGGCCTCGCCATCGGTGACGTCGCTACGGGCATCGGTCGCCTGCGGCTCTGCGCCGCCCTCGTCTTCCTCGTCGGTCTCGTCCTGATCCTCCGGATTCTCGCCTTCCTCGTCCTCGCCATCCTCGGCATCGGTCGGTTCGGGGCTGTCGGGCAAGGTCAGATCGAGATCGCGCAAGATGTCGAGCGTCAGGTTCTGAAACGCGCGCTGGTCGTCCAGCACATCGGCCAGCCCGTCCATATCCGTGCCGATCCTGGCGAGAATGTCCTCGCGCACCAGATCGACCGCCTTGCGCGCCCGCTCGGGAACGGCTTCGCCGGTCAGCGCCTCCCGTAGCATCAGCGACAGCGCGCTCGGCAACGGCACGTTCTTGGCCTCATCCGCACGCACGATCGGGTCCGCAGCGGTCCGCATTTCGACCGCCGAATTGAGATTGCCGCGAATGCCGGCATACCGGGTCGAGCCGATCGCCTCGTAACGCACCTGCTCGATCGCGTCGTAGCAGGCGCGCGCAATGGGCTCGGGCGGGGCGCCCTTGCCATGAAGCGCCTCGTCGTGATGGCGCAGCCGCAGCGCGAAACTGTCGGCAAAGCCGCGCGCCTCGATCGCCTGCTCGCGCGGCAGGTTTCGACCCGGCAACGGCACGCGGAAGTTTTTGCCCGATTGGGTCGGGCTGTCCGCACTCCACGCAACCTCGACCTCCGGCTCGTGCGCGAGCGCGCGGCTGGCACCGGTCAGTGCCTGCTTGAAGCGATCGAGAGGGGTCTGTTCGGTCAAGTTACGCGGTCGGGATGCTCTGCCCGGTGGTTTCCCAATCCTTGAGGAAACCCTCGATACCCTTGTCCGTCAGCACGTGCCTGAACAGCCCCTTGATGACCGATGGTGGCATGGTCGCGACATCTGCGCCGATGCGCGCGCTTTCGAGCACATGGACGGGATTGCGGACGCTGGCGACGAGGATCTCCGTGCCGAAATTCGGATAGTTGTCGTAGATCAGGCGGATGTCGCGGATCAGTGCCATGCCGTCGAAGCCGTTATCGTCGTGCCGTCCGACGAAGGGTGACACGAAGGTGGCGCCTGCCTTGGCCGCGAGCAGCGCCTGGTTGGCGCTGAAGCACAGCGTGACATTCACCATCGTACCGTCGGAGGTGAGCTTCTTGCAGGTCTTGAGCCCGTCGATCGTCAGCGGAACCTTGATGCAGACATTGTCTGCGATCTTGCGCAAGGTTTCGGCTTCTTTCATCATCGTATCGTGATCGAGCGCGACAACTTCGGCGCTTACCGGACCATCGACGATATCGCAGATTTCCTTGGTCACCTCCATGAAGTCCCGCCCCGACTTGGCGATCAGCGAAGGATTGGTGGTGACGCCATCGAGCAGGCCGGTATCGGCCAGTTCCCTGATGTCGGCGATGTCGGCAGTGTCGACGAAGAATTTCATGCGCGGAAGCTCCGAATTCGGATGGGCGAGAAGGTTCGCCGCCAGTATTAAGCGCGGCATGACGATTCACCTCCGCGCGGTCTGCGCCTTCCTTGCCGCCGCCGGTGCGGCATTGCAACCGTCGCCGGCCCGCGCCGCGGAGGAAGACACACAACTATGGCTCAACGCCGCCGCCGCCACGGCTCTGTTCGATGATGCGACCTCGCTGACCTTCGACATTTCCGAGCGGCTGCGCGAAGGAGACGACCAGTTCCTCGCGCGAATCTCGCTCGATCACAAGGTGTCCGATGCAATCACGATCGGCACGGGCTATGCCTGGGTCAGCGCCGGAACCGGGCAAGAACATCGCCCGCACCAACAGGTCAATGTCACCTTCGGGCAAGTGGTCTTTCGTGGGCGGTTCGAACAGCGCTTCCTCGAAGGTGCGGATCGGGTAGCACTGCGGGGGCGGGCCCGCGTTCAGTTTGCGCCGCAGATTGCCGATAGAACCCGTGCGGTGTTTTCGACCGAGTGGCTCTATAACCTGCAGCAGGCCACGCGTGGCACCGATCCGCGAACCGAACAGCTGCGGTTTATCGCCGGGATCGAACAATCGGTAACGAAAACCGTCCGTGTCACGGGAAGCTACGGTCTGTTCTACAACCCTCTTCCCGGAGCGCCCGATCGCATCAGCCACGTCCCCTCCATAGGCGTCGTCACGCGCTTCTAAAGCGCGGAGCCGGTTCCGAAGACGCCGATGATCAACGGATCCCGCGTTGCCGCCGGATCACGACGGATCGCGGCCTCCTCGACGCCGATTTCACGCCAGATGGTATTGTCGATGCTGGTGGCGAACCGGTTGGTAACGCCCGCAAGGTCGACGCCGGTCAGCCCGCGAACCAGTTCCCCCACCAGCGGTTCTTGCGCCACGCGCATCGCTTGCCCCAGTTCGGGGACCATCGCTTCGACCAGTGTCGTGCCCATCGATCCGCGCAGGAAGGTGGTCGCTGCATTTGGGCCGCCCCGCACCAGCTCCATCGCGTTGCCGATCCCGATCACGCGCACGGCATCGGTCACCAGCGGCGCGGCGCGTTCCGCACCTTCGTAAGCAATATCGCCGAAAGCGCCCTCGAGCCGGCTCTTGAATAGCGACGAGGTGAGAATACCCGCCAGCACATCGCCGCGCGCACCGAGCAGATTGTTCAGCCCGGCCTGCGCGACCTGCTGATCCCAGAACCCGCCACCTTGCAGCATGCGAGCGAATGCGCGCTCGCTGGAAAGAAACAGCAGACGCTGCACGGCGTCGACGAGACTGAGACCGGGAATGGAAGAGCAGGCCGGAAGAAGCAGCAGACCACCCGAAGCGACCATGCCGCCAAGCATGGCGCGGCGACCAGTAGGTTTCGCGAGAATATCGGTCATATCGTCGGTCCTCTTGTTCCCCACCCTTGTTTCATCTGCCTCGCGCCGCCCATATGGCCAGGCCATGAACCGTGTCCGTTGCCTCGTCCTTAATGCCGCTCTCGGGCCGCTCGACTACAGAGTGCCGGACGGTATGGATATCGGCCCCGGTTCGGTGGTCGAATGTCCGCTCGGCCCACGCACCGTGATCGGAATCGTCTGGGAGGCTGAACGGCTGCCGGGAACGGACGTTCCGGTTGAGAAACTGCGCAATCTCAGGGGGGTGCTGCCGGTCCCTCCGCTTTCGGCACCGCTCCGGCGATTGATCGAATGGGCTGCGGATTATTACGTGGCCTCACTGGCCAGCGTGGCCCGTATGGCACTTTCGTCGGGCGGCGCGCTCAAGGGGCCGGCGACGATGACGGAGTACCGCCTCACCGGGGGCCTGCCCGAGCGCATGACTCCGCAGCGCCATGCGGCAATCGAGGCGCTGGAAGGCGAACAGGCCAATATCCGCGAGCTATCCGGGATTGCCGGCGTTTCCGAAGGCGTCTTGCGGGGGCTGGTGAACCAGGGTGTTCTCGAACCGGTCGAGGTCGATTGCGATCGCCCATACGACGCGGCTCGGCCCGATTTTGCGGAGATTGCGCTGAACGCCGAACAGCGCGAGGCCTCGGACATTTTTGCCGCTGCCGTGCGGAAGGCGGAATTCGCCCCTTTCCTGCTCGATGGTGTCACCGGGTCGGGCAAGACGGAGACCTATTTCGAACCCATCGCAGAAGCGCTGCGCATGGGGTGGCAGGTACTCGTTCTGCTGCCCGAGATCGCCCTGACCGAGAACTTCCTGCACCGGTTCGAAGAACGCTTCGGTGCGGCACCGGTACTGTGGCATTCCTCGCTGAAATCGACAGAGCGCAGGCGTGCCTATCGGGCAGTCTCGGAAGGAACGGGGCAGGTCGTGGTCGGCGCACGCTCGGCCCTCTTTCTGCCTTTCGCCAAGCTTGGACTCATTGTGGTCGATGAAGCGCACGAGACGAGTTTCAAGCAGGAGGATGGAGTTCGCTACAATGCCCGCGATGTAGCGGTGATGCGCGGACACTTCGAGAAAGTGCCAGTGGTGCTCGCCAGCGCGACGCCTGCCCTCGAAAGCTTGCAGATGGCGGAAAGCGGTATCTATCGGAAAATCGATCTGCCAAGCCGCTTCGGCGGCGCCGAACTTCCTGCGATCGACACGATCGACCTCACGCAGGAGAAACCGCCCCATGGCATGTGGCTTGCCCAGCGGCTGGTGGACGGGATCGAGGACCGTCTGGAACGTGGCGAGCAATCGCTATTGTTCCTCAATCGCCGCGGCTATGCCCCGCTGACGCTGTGCCGCAATTGTGGCTTTCGCTATCAATGCCCCAATTGCAGCGCCTGGCTGGTCGAACATCGCTTTACCCGGCGGCTCGCCTGCCACCATTGCGGGCATGAGGCCCCCGCCCCCCAAGCCTGCACCGAATGCGGGGAGCCCGATTGCCTCGTCGCCTGCGGTCCGGGCGTCGAACGCATCGCCGACGAGGTGGCCGAAAGGCTGCCGCAGGCACGTGTCTTCGTCGCCACCTCGGACACGCTCAATTCGCCGGGACGCGCCGCCGAGTTTATCGCCGCAGTCGAGGCATGCGAGGTCGATGTCATCGTCGGCACGCAACTGGTAACCAAGGGGTTCCATTTCCCCGACCTGACTTTGGTGGGCGTGGTAGATGCCGATCTCGGTCTCGAAGGCGGAGACCTGCGTGCAGGGGAACGTACCTATCAGCAGGTGGCGCAGGTCGCGGGACGTGCCGGGCGTGGGTCGAAGCCCGGCGAAGTGCTGATCCAGACCCGTCATCCCGAGGCGCCCGTGATCGCGGCGCTGGCGGCTGGCGACCGCGACGCCTTCTATTCCGCCGAAACCGAAATGCGCCGCGAGGCGGGCGCCCCGCCCTTCGGCCGCTGGGCCGCGATCACCGTCTCGAGCGAAGACGATGCGGAGGCGCGCGAGGCAGCAAATCGTCTCGGCGCTTTCCGACCGCAGGTCGAGGACTGCCTGATCCTCGGCCCCGCGCCTGCGCCCATGGCACTGCTCCGCGGGCGGTACCGCTACCGCTTTCTCATCAATGCGCGCCGCAGCGTGCAACTGCAGGACGAGATCCGTCGCTGGCTGGCGCAGGTCGACCATCCGCCTGGCGTGCGCGTGGCGGTGGACATCGATCCCTACAGTTTCGTCTAGTCCTGCTCGCCATCGAACACCGCGCGAGCCGCTTCGACCTTGCCGATGTTCTCGATCGCCCAATTGCCCAGACGCGCCACCGGATCGCACAATGACCGGCCGAGCGCGGTCAGCGCATAGTCTACGCGCGGCGGGACACTCGGGGTTACGGTCCGGCTGACCAGCCCGTCGCGTTCGAGACCGCGCAGGGTGCGGGTGAGCATACGCTGCGACACGCCGGGAATATCGCGCCGCAGTTGATTGAACCGCTGCGAGCCATCGGTCAGTGCCAGCACCACGCGCACCGACCATTTATCGCCGACGCGTGCGAGAATATCGTTCACTGCCATGCATTGCGGTGCATCGTGAACCTCGAGGGTAACACCGGTGTCCCTATCGGACAGGAAAGTGCCTTCTTGCGCGGGCCGAGTTACGGTTGCCATATAGCCTCCAGGTTATCGATAGTAACTATGGAGTCCATCTCGTGCAAATCCTTCGTATCGACAGTTCGACCACCGGCGACCAATCCATCAGCCGCAGGCTGACCGACGAGCTTGTGGCTCACTTCACTGCCAAACATCCCGATGCGACGGTCGTCACCCGTGATCTGGTCGCCGAACCGCTGGCGCATATCGACCCGATCACCACAAAGGCGATCCGCACCGCTCCCGAGACGCATGAGGAGGCGGTCGCCGCGGCCTATCCCGATCAGCGCGCGGTACTGGACGAATTTCTCGCCAGCGACATCGTGATTGTCGGCGCACCAATGTATAATTTCACCATCCCCAGCCAGTTGAAGGCGTGGCTGGATCGGCTCGGTGTGCCCGGCGTGACTTTCACATATTCCGAGGCAGGACCCGAAGGTCTCGCGGGAGGGCGCAAGGTCGTCATCGCGTCCGCGCGCGGCGGCGAATACTCGAATGACCAGATCGCGGAAAACCAGGAAAGCCTGCTGACAACTTTCTTCGGCTTTATCGGCGTGGACGATCTGCATTTCGTGCGGGTCGAGAAAGCGGGCTTCGGCCCGGATGCCATCGCCGCCGGCTTCCAAGCGGCTAAACAGGAAATCGCCAAGCTGTAAGGCACCATGGCGGGCGCCGGGCATTGAATACGCGATGCCCGGCCCCGTACTCGTTCCCATCCTCGGAGACCAACTGACCCGGACGCTCGCGAGCCTGCGCGGGCGGACCAAGGACGATACCATCATCCTGATGATGGAGGTTTGGGACGAGGCAACCTACGTCAAGCACCACAAGCAGAAGATTACGCTGATCTTCTCCGCCATGCGCCATTTCGCCGAGGAACTGCGCGATGCCGGCTGGACCGTCGACTACGTGCAGCTCGATGACGAAGGCAATGCGGGCAGCTTTGCCGGAGAAGTCGCGCGAGCGGTAGAAAAGCATTCACCGCGCCTCGTCAGCGTGGTCGAAGCGGGCGAATGGCGCGTGCGGCAAGACATGGAGCAATGGGCGGACAAGTTCGCGTGCGACGTGGAAATACTGCGCGACGGTCGTTTCATCTGCAGCCAAAGCGAGTTCGACGAATGGGCAGCGGATCGCAAGGAACTTCGCATGGAGTTCTTCTATCGCGAAATGCGCCGCAAGACCGGGCTGCTGATGGATGGTGACAAGCCCGAGGGCGGCGAATGGAACTACGACAGCGAGAACCGCAAGCCACCCAAAGACGGCCTGTCCGCACCCGAACGCCCGAAATTCGAACCGGACGCGATCACGCGAGACGTGATCGAACTGGTCGAAGCCCGCTTCGGCGATCATTTCGGCAATCTCGATACGTTCGAATGGCCGGTCACCCGGGAAGAAGCGCAAGAAGCCGCCGACGCCTTCTTCGCCGAACGGATCGAGTGCTTCGGGCCCTATCAAGATGCCATGGTCGTAGGAGAGGACGATCTGTTCCACTCGATGCTTTCAACCAGCATCAACCTCGGCCTGCTCGACCCTCTCGAACTCTGCCAGCGCGCAGAACAGGTCTATAAGGACGGCAAAGCGCCGTTGAATTCGGTCGAAGGCTTCATCCGGCAAATCATCGGCTGGCGCGAATATGTGCGCGGCTTCTACTGGCACCAGATGCCGCATTTGCAGAACGCGAATGCGCTCAATGCCCAGCGCGGCCTGCCGGAATTCTACTGGACCGGGCAAACGGACATGGCGTGTCTGGCCGACTGCATCCGTTCGACGCGCGACAATGCCCATGCGCACCATATTCAGCGGCTGATGGTACTGGGCAATTTCGCTCTCCTCGCGGGTATTGCCCCACGCGAAGTTCAGGACTGGTATCTTGTCGTCTATGCCGATGCCTATGAGTGGGTCGAACTGCCCAATGTCGCGGCCATGATCCTATATGCCGATGGTGGCAAACTGGCCTCCAAGCCCTATGCGGCAAGTGGCAACTACATCAACAAGATGAGCAATTACTGCGTGGGCTGCACCTATTCGCCTGGCAAGAAGACCGGCGACGGCGCGTGTCCGTTCAACCCGCTCTACTGGCACTTCATGCACCATCACCGCGAGCGGCTGGAGAAGAACCACCGCATCGGCCGGATCTATTCCACCTGGGATCGCATGGGGGGAGACCGCCAGCGGGAGTATCTCCAGAGCGCACGGGCATTCCTCGATCGTCTGGAACCCGCCGCGAAGGGCTGGGCCCGGCCTGCGGATGGTTAATCATTTCGATCGCGTGGTGTCGCTTTACCGCAGATTGGGCTCCGGTCACCGACTCATCAGGAGACAAATCGGCTCACATTCATTGGCACCGCAGATCGATCTGAACATCAGGCCGATCCGTAGCCCCGTGCTACATCTGGACCAATATGGACAACTAGAGGGGGTTGGATTGCCCGCATACGCACAATGGAGGGAGTGGACCGGACATCGAGGTCCGGACACACCGCGTGTGCCGGTGTCGATTTTGAGGAGTAGACTATGACTGCCATTTCAAGAAATTCGAAAGCCCTTGCGGTACTTGCCGCGCTCGCTCTGCCCGCAACGGGCGGCGTATATGCGCAGGAGCTTGAGCCGCAGGATGGTGAAGTGCTGGCCACCGTCATGGGCAACATGCCCAGCGATCTTACCGGCATGCCGGCAGGCCCGACCATCGATGGCGTTATTTCGGCGCGCAAAGACGAAAGAATGCAGGTGACGACCGCCGATGGTTCGCGCACCGTCGTCGCGATCAGTCCTGCCACCGAAATCCGCAGCAGCGGCGGCTTCCTGGGCCTCAGCAAGGATACGCTTCCTGCCGCAGACCTGCTCAACGGCCTGCCGGTCGAAGTGCAGACTGTCGAGTGGGCAGACAGGGGCCTGATTGCCACCAAGGTCGCGCTCAAGACCAAGGACCTCAAGACGGCGCGGATGATCCACAACGGCACCGACCAGCGCTTTACCGAAAACGAAGCGGCCACCGAAGCTCTGCGCGGACGCGTCGCCAATATCGACGAGTACAACATCAAGGGCGTTACCAACGTCTATTTCGATACTGGCAAGTACAATCTGTCGGATACGGCGCGGACCGAGCTTTGCCAGGCTGCCAGCCAGGCGGGCGCTACCGACAATGCGCTGCTTCTCGTCGTCGGTTATACCGATTCGACCGGCGGTTACGAGATCAACCAGGAACTCAGCGAAAAACGCGCGGCCCGCGTGGTCAACTTCCTCCAGCAGGAATGCAAGTGGGCGCCCTATCGCATGATGACCCCGACCGGCATGGCCGAAGCCGACCCGGCTGCGGACAACACCACCGAAGCGGGCAAGGCGCAGAACCGCCGTGTTGCCGTCAACATTCTCGTCAGCAAGAGCGTCGACGGAATGGAAACCGGTCTCTGATCCGGGATAGCCAAACACGAATATCGGGGCGGTCCTTCGGGTCCGCCCTTTTCATTTGCGCTTTCGGTTCGTTCAGCCGGCCGGCTGAGCCTCGGCGTCGGCGCGCTTCACCAGCTTGTGCTCATCCTCGATCAGCCCGTGCTTCCAATAGCTCGAGATATAGAGATCGCTCCCACCGAGCCCGAGTTCACCGCGCAGATAGTCGCGCAGCTTGCGCATGGATGAAAACTCGCAAGCCGCCCAACCGGCAACCGAGCCTTCGGGCCGTCCTATCGACCGCAATGTGTCGGCGAGCAGGTCCGGGCGCCTGCCGGGTTCGGGATTGATCAGCCATTCGATCTGCATCCCTGCGGGCGCGACGATGTCCGGGCGGTCTGCCTCGTCTTGTATTTCGATGGCGACACACCCGCGCGCATCCGCCGGCAGTGCGGCAAGATTGACCGAAATGGCCGGTAGCGCGGTCATATCGCCTGCGATCAAATAGAAATCGCGCCCCGGCGGCAGCGGCTTGGGCAGGCCCGGTCCGCCCACCGCAATCGTATCTCCGGGCTGTGCCGACAATGCCCATTGCGTCGCCGGACCCGCAGCCTCCCCGCCGTGTAGCGCGAAATCGACGTCGATGGCACCGGGGCGCTGGTGGCGGATCGTATAGGTGCGGATCACCGCCTTCGTCGTCGCGCTAGGCGGTTCGAGCATCAGCTTGACGTAGCCGCCCGCGAAATCGGCCGGAAAATCGCGGATTCCGTCACCACCCAGCGAAACGCGGATCATGGATGGCGAGAGACGCCGACTGGAAAGAACGGTGAGGTTTCTAGGTGCTGGTCTTGTACTCATCTACCACAACTAATGCGAACCGTTCGCAATACAAGGTGGCTTCGAAATTATTGCATTGCTGCTCGCGCCTGCTCAGCGAGCGCCGCCATCGCCTGTCGCCAAGGCGCCGGACCATAGCTGATCCGGGCGACGCCGCATCGAGCCAGTTCGGCGTTATCCATCCCGTCGAGGTGCATGATGTTGACCGGCAGGCTCACGGCCTCACAAAGCGCGCCGATCAGGTCTAGGTCGCCCAGCCCGGGTGCAAAGAAGCAACCCGCCCCCGCTTCGCTGTAAGAAGCTGCTCGCTCTATCGCCTGATCGACCAGTTCCCGCCGATTTGGGTTGTCGCCCGTCATCAGTGCCGCAAGGAAAACATCGGTACGCGCGTTTATGAACAATCCCTGCGCAGCAACCGTGGCAATGCGCCGCGCCTGCTCGGCAACCGGACGCAGTCCAGCGCCATCGAGCAGGCGATCCTCCAGATTGCAGCCTATCGCCCCCGCCTCGCGCAGCGCCGTCGCATTCCTGGCCAGCGCCGCCTCGTCGATCCCGAAACCAGTCTCGAAATCGACCGTAAGGGGCGCGTTTACGGAAGCTGCGATCCGACGCACGATCGCCAGCAGCACCTCGAACGGTATGTCCTCGCCATCCCCGTATCCCTGCGCACCGGCGAGCGATAGACTGCCCGTCGCGATCGCGCGGGCACCGGCTTGCTCCACCGCGATCGCGCTGCCGGCATCCCAGATGTTGAACAGCACCAGTGGTTCTGCGCTGCGATGCAACGCTGCGAATTCTGCGATTGTCGTCACTTACTGCTCCTCGCGCCTCAGCAATTCACGTTTGATATCGAGGCCATACGCATAGCCGCCGAGATCGCCGCCTGTGCGGATCACGCGATGGCACGGGATCAGCACCGCGACATTGTTGCGCGCATTCGCGCTGCCCGCCGCGCGCACCGCCTTCGGATTCCCCGCCGCCGCGGCGATTTCGGCGTAGGTGCGTGTTTCGCCCGGCGGGATGGCACGAAGCGCCTCCCAGCACGCCTCCTGAAAAGCGGTCCCCTTCACGTCGATCGGGATATGGGAGAAGTCGCCCGGCGCCTCCACGCCGGCGACGACATCGGCGAGCAACGCCTCGAACTCGTCCCCGCCTTCAACCAGATCGGCTTTCGGGAAGCGGCGGGCAAGTTCGCTCACGTCCTCGTTGAACGAAAGGCGACATACGCCCTTGGCCGTTGCGGCCACCAGCATCGGTCCCATGCTGGTATCGACTACCGCCCAATGGATCGTCACTCCTGCTCCGCCATTCGCCCACGCACTTGCCGCCATCCCCAATCGCCCTTTGGTATTCTCGTAAAAGCGGGAGGCCGAACCGTAGCCCGCTTCATAGATCGCATCGGTCACGCTTGCGCTACCCGACAATGCGTCCCGCGCGCGCTGTTCGCGCAGGGCCCGGGCATAGGCAGCGGGCGACAGCCCAATGGCACGTTTGAAAACGCGTTGGAAATGCGCCCGCGAATAGCCGGTAAGCTGTGCAAGTGCGGTCAGCGAAGGCGCATCCTCGGCGCTGCGGATTTCATCGATCGCCGCCAGGACCGCCGCCTCGTCGCGCCCTACATTGTCGGGCAGACAGCGCTTGCAGGCGCGCAACCCCGCTGCCCGAGCCGCAGCCCCATCCGCGAAAAAACGAACATTGCCCCGGTCCGGATGGCGCGCTGCGCAGGACGGCCGACAATAGATGCCAGTGGTCAATACACCGGTGACGAAGCGACCATCGAATGAGCGGTCGCGGCGCTTGACAGCGCTCCAGGCAGTCTCCGCATCGATCATAGCAAGTTTCTCCATAGCTCAATGCAGGCCATTGTGCGCAAGTCTCGTGACATGTGCATCCCGAAGCTTGCGATCAAAGCGGATGGCCGTCACAAGCCCCTGTCAGATGAGACATCTGCTCAGCCTTTTCGCCGCTTTTCTCGTTCTGCTCGCACCGGGATCCATACGAGCCGACCCCGCCGATATCGACGCCGCGGCGCGCGGAGTTGTGCGCGTGGTGATCATCGGTGAAGAGGATGATGAACTGTTTCCCGTCAGCCACGGCACAGGTTTTGCGGTTTCCGGCGATACCGTGGTGACTAATGCCCACGTCGTGCGCGATGCCATGCACGACAAGGACATGGATATCGGCATCGTTTCATCCGGTGGCGGTGAGGCGGTTTATGGCCAGCTTATCGCGGTCTCGGGGAGGAACGATCTTGCGCTGATCCGCATTACTGGCGATCTGCGGCTCCCCCCGCTGGCAATCGCCGGGGGGATGCCGCCTGACAGCGGCGAGGTAACCAGCGTTGGCTACCCCATGAATGTGGACCGTGCGCAGGGGTTGTCGATCAGCGATATCTTTCGCAGTCAGCCGCCGGTGAAGAGCCGCGGCTTCGTATCCGGCGCGCGGCCCAGCCGTCAGTTCGATACCATTCTGCATACGGCACCGATCGCGCGAGGAAACTCGGGTGGTCCGCTGGTCGACAGTTGCGGCCGCGTCGTGGGCGTCAACAGTTTCGGTGCAGACAATGACGGCGGCGATGCCGAGTTTTTCTTTGCCGTGTCGAATCGCGAACTGATCCCCTTCCTGCGTGCCAACGAGATCGAGCCGCGCATCAACAACACAACCTGCCGCTCGATGGCGGATCTCGATCAGGCCGAACGCGAGCGAATGCAGCGCGAACAGATCGCCGCGCGGGAAGACCTTGCCGAACGATCGGAAGCACAGCGGGCCAGACGCGATCGCGCGCTGCTTGAAGCGGAACAGGCAGTCATTACCGACCGCGAGGATCGCGTATTCCTTTCCTTCGTCCTGCTGCTCGTGGCATTCGGGCTCGGTCAGTGGGCACTCGCATTGTGGAACAAGGACCCGCGCGACGACAAGAAGCTTCGGATCGTAGGAGGGGCAACGGCGGTGGTCGTCCTTGTTGCACTTGCGGCTTACCTCACGCGCCCAGGACTCGACGAAATCGATCGCCGGGTTGCCGCCGCAATGCAGGATGGCGACGACGATGCGGGCGGAGGCGAAGCGGGCGAACCCGGCGATCTGGCCTTGCTTTGCAGGTTAGTCCCCGAACGCAGCCGCATTACGAGTGCCGATGTGAAGGACGTCGAATTCGACTGGACGGCCGATGGCTGCGTCAACACGCGGACGCAGTATGGCTTTTCCGGTGGCACATGGTCGCGCGTCTTCGTGCCGGACGATGAAGACGCGGTTTCGGTGAACAGTTTCGATCCCGACCGCCGTATCTTCCGGACCGAACGCTATCTGCTGCCTCGCACCGAGATGAACGAAGCCCGCGAGGCGCGCGGCAAATTCGAAGCACCCAAGTGCGGGAGCGAGAACGCCGCCGCGCAGCTTGGCGAATTGCAGAGCGAGGTGCTCGGTCGGATGCCCCAGCAGGCCAATGAGAGGCTTGTCTACGAGTGCAACGCCCGCAACTAGCGGGAAAGCGGCTTTCCCGAGACTTTGGCCGACGCAAGGCAAGGCGACGACCGATAAGCCCGTGCCGTGCGAACAACGGCTTTTCGAACGGAGTGCAGATTAGCCATCCGGAGTCGGCTTGCCATTGACGGGGGGCTTTGCTAGGCGCGCGCCGACCTTGCCGGGGCGACTCTCGTCTGCCCGCAAACGGCTTGGCTCGCACAGACTTTTCTTCCGGACCCGAGAGGACCTCAAGCGCGTGGATATTTCCGCCGGTATTCAGGCTAGCCTGGCAGGGCGTTACGCTTCGGCCCTATTCGATCTCGCCAGCGAAAACGGAACCGTGACCTCGGTCGAATCGGACCTCGAGAAGCTCGAGACTGCACTCGCCGAATCGGTCGAGCTTGCCGCCGTCACGACCAATCCCAAGGTTTCGCGTGCCGATGCACAGAAAGCGCTTGGGGGCGTCTCGACCGTGCTTGGCGTTTCGGAACTGACGCAGAATTTCCTTGGCGTGCTGGCGCAGAACCGCCGCTTGGCACAATTGCCTGCCGTGATCCGCGCCTTCCGCGCAATCGCCGCCGCACAACGCGGCGAAGTGACCGCCGAGGTCACGAGCGCGCATGCCCTTACCGATGCACAACTTGCCGAACTCAAGACCAAGCTGACGGCCCGCGAAGGCCGCACGGTCAAACTTTCCACGAAGGTCGATCCCGATCTGCTCGGCGGCCTCGTCGTCACCATCGGATCGAAGCGCATCGACGCCTCGATCCGCACCCGTCTCAATTCGCTTTCCCAGGCCATGAAGGCTTAAAGGACACACATCATGGATATCCGCGCCGCAGAAATCTCGAAGGTCATCAAGGACCAGATCGCCAATTTCGGCACCGAAGCCGAAGTCAGCGAAGTGGGCACCGTGCTGAGCGTTGGTGACGGCATCGCCCGCATCCACGGCCTCGACAAGGTTCAGGCCGGTGAGATGATCGAATTCGCCAATGGCGTTCAGGGCATGGCGCTCAACCTTGAAAACGACAATGTCGGTGCCGTGATCTTCGGTTCGGACGCGGAGATCAAGGAAGGCGACAGCGTCAAGCGGACCCAAACCATCGTCGACGTGCCCGTCGGCAAGGGTCTGCTCGGTCGCGTGGTCGATGCCCTTGGCAACCCGATCGACGGCAAGGGCCCGATCGAATCCACCGAACGCCGCCGCGTCGAAGTGAAGGCTCCGGGCATCATCCCGCGTGAATCGGTTTCGGAGCCCGTGCAGTCGGGCCTCAAGGCTATCGACGCGCTCGTGCCCGTTGGCCGCGGCCAGCGCGAACTCATCATCGGCGACCGTCAGACCGGTAAGTCGGCCGTGGCAATCGACACCTTCATCAACCAGAAGGAAGTCAACGCCTCGGGCGATGAAGGCAAGAAGCTGTACTGCATCTACGTCGCCGTCGGTCAGAAGCGCTCGACCGTTGCGCAGATCGTCAAGCAGCTCGAAGAGAACGGCGCGATGGAATACTCCATCGTCGTTGCCGCGACCGCTTCGGAACCGGCTCCGCTGCAGTATCTCGCTCCCTACACCGGCTGCACGATGGGCGAATTCTTCCGCGACAACGGCATGCACGCCGTGATCGTCTACGACGACCTGTCCAAGCAGGCCGTTGCATACCGCCAGATGTCGCTGCTGCTGCGCCGCCCGCCGGGCCGCGAAGCCTATCCGGGCGACGTGTTCTATCTCCACAGCCGCTTGCTCGAGCGTGCGGCCAAGATGAATGGCAATAACGGTTCGGGCTCGCTCACCGCGCTGCCGATCATCGAAACGCAGGCGGGCGACGTGTCGGCCTATATCCCGACCAACGTGATCTCGATCACCGACGGTCAGATCTTCCTCGAAACCGACCTGTTCTATCAGGGCATTCGCCCGGCCATCAACGTCGGCCTGTCGGTCAGCCGCGTAGGCGGGGCCGCCCAGACCAAGGCGATGAAGAAGGTCGCCGGTTCGATGAAGCTTGACCTGGCACAGTATCGCGAAATGGCCGCTTTTGCGCAGTTCGGTTCGGACCTCGATGCTGCCACGCAGAAGCTCCTCAACCGCGGCGCGCGCCTGACCGAGCTGCTCAAGCAGCCGCAGTTTTCGCCGATGCCGGTTGAAGAACAGGTCGTGTCGATCTTCGCCGGGACGAATGGCTATCTCGACGGTGTCGCTGTCGACCGCGTAACCGATTACGAAGCCCAGATGCTGAGCTTCATGCGGTCCGAACATGCTAGCGTGCTGGAAGAAATCCGCACCACTGGTAAGTTCGAGGACGATACGAAGAACAAGGTCGTCGACGCGCTCAAGACCTTCGCCAAGCAGTTCGCCTGATCGACCGATGAGTTATACCGTTTTCGCCACCATCCCGGTCAAGCCAGAGCATATGGAGGCCGCCGCTCAGGCATTGGCCGCTATCGTGCCTGCAACGCGTGCCGAAGACGGATGCATCTCTTTCGAACCGCACCGCGCAGCGGACGGTTCGAGCACGATCATGATTTTCGAAGAGTGGGCGGATCGCGACGCGTTCGATTTCCACCATGCTCAGGAATATACCAAAGACGTCTTCGCCAGATACGAGAACTGGCTCCAGTCGGAACCGCAACTCGTCGAAGTGAAGTCGCTGGAAGGCTGAACAGGATATGGCTAGCCTCAAAGAACTCAAGGGCCGGATCAACTCGGTCAAATCGACCCAGAAGATCACCAAGGCCAAGCAGATGGTCGCGGCGGCCAAGCTGCGCCGTGCGCAGGCGGCGGCCGAAGCCGCGCGACCCTATGCCGAGCGGCTGTCGGGCGTGATGGCCTCGCTTGCCGGCATGGTCAGCGGAGACAGTGCGCCGAAACTGCTCGCCGGCACCGGATCGGACAAGCGCCACCTGCTGGTGGTCGTCAACACCGACAAGGGTTTGTGCGGCGGTCTCAACTCCAACATCGTCAAGGCTGCCAAGGTCAAGGCAAGGGCCTTGATTGCCGAAGGTAAGGACGTGAAGTTCTATCTTGTCGGCAAAAAAGGCCGCGCCCCGATCAAGCGCGACTTTGCCAACAATATCGAAAAACATTTCGACACGTCGACTGTGCGCAATCCGGGCTTCGAAGAAGCCGAAGCGATCGCCGACGATCTGATCGAACGTTTCGAAAAGGGTGAATTCGATGTCGCCCACCTCGTATACCCGATCTTTCAGTCGGCTCTCGCGCAGGATCCGACGGTCGATCAGCTGATCCCCGTGCCATCGCCCGAAGGTGGCGCGACCGGCGGTGACGCGGTTGTCGAATACGAGCCGGGCGAAGAAGAGATCCTCGAGGAACTCCTGCCCCGCTACGTCAAGACGCAGCTATTCGGTGCCCTGCTGGAACGCGAAGCGTCCGAACAGGGCGCCTCGATGACGGCGATGGACAACGCGACGCGCAACGCGGGCGACCTCATCAACAAGCTTACCATCCAATACAACCGAAGCCGTCAGGCGGCGATTACCACCGAGCTGATCGAAATCATCGCCGGTGCAGAAGCACTCTAAGGATACATTACGTGAAGAACTTCGCCCTCCTCCTTCCCCTTGCCCTGCTCGCCGCCTGCGGCGAGGAGCCCGCGGCTCAGCCGACCCCTGAACAGGTGGTCACGCCCGAGCCGATCGAAACTCTCGCGGCACCGGACCAGGCCTTCTTCACCGCGAAGTACGCCGAGACATGCCCGGAGGATGAGGCAGTCAACACCGCCGTTTGCAAACGCGCCGGCATGGGCTCGCCCGATGTTTTGTGCGAATTCGGTCTCGGCGAAGACGAGTATCTCCGCAACAAGGCAACCCTTACCGCCGGCGACGGCGAATGGACCTTTGCCGATCCGGAAAATGTTTGCGTCGGCTAAGGCGCAATAAACCCCAAGTCAGGACATAGATCATGGCCACCGCTCCCGTACTCAACCAATCGCCCAACGGCACCATCAGCCAGGTCATCGGCGCTGTCGTCGACGTGCAGTTCGAAGGCGAACTGCCCGCCATCCTGACCGCACTCGAAACGAAGAACGGCGACAACACGCTGGTCCTCGAAGTCGCGCAGCACCTCGGTGAAAACACCGTCCGCACCATCGCGATGGACGGTACCGACGGCCTGACGCGCGGCAGCGAAGTGATCAACACCGGCAAGCAGATTTCCGTGCCGGTCGGCCCGAAAACGCTCGGCCGCATCATGAACGTTGTCGGCGAGCCGATCGACGAGCGCGGCCCGATCGGCGCCGAACAGACCGCCCCGATCCACGCCGAGGCCCCGCTGTTCGTCGACCAGTCGACCGAAGCGGCCATCCTTGTGACCGGGATCAAGGTCATCGATCTTCTCGCCCCCTATGCGAAGGGCGGCAAGATCGGCCTGTTCGGCGGTGCCGGCGTCGGCAAAACCGTGCTGATCCAGGAACTCATCAACAACATCGCGAAGGGCCACGGCGGCGTTTCCGTCTTCGCGGGCGTCGGCGAGCGTACCCGCGAGGGCAACGACCTCTACCACGAATTCCTCGACGCAGGCGTCATCGCCAAGAACGACAATGGCGAAGCGATCTCCGAGGGCTCCAAAGTGGCGCTGGTCTTCGGCCAGATGAACGAACCTCCGGGCGCCCGGGCACGCGTCGCTCTGTCGGGCCTGACCATGGCGGAATATTTCCGCGATCAGGAAGGCCAGGACGTGCTGTTCTTCGTCGACAACATCTTCCGCTTCACCCAGGCGGGCTCGGAAGTGTCGGCGCTGCTCGGCCGTATTCCTTCCGCGGTGGGCTACCAGCCGACCCTGTCGACCGACATGGGTAACCTGCAGGAACGCATCACCTCGACCACCAAGGGCTCGATCACCTCGGTTCAGGCCATCTACGTTCCCGCCGACGACCTTACCGACCCGGCCCCGGCGACTTCGTTCGCCCACCTGGACGCAACGACCACCCTGAGCCGTGCAATCTCGGAGCTGGGCATCTACCCGGCGGTCGACCCGCTCGACTCCACCAGCCGCGTCCTCGAACCGCGCGTCGTCGGCCAAGAGCACTACGAAACAGCCCGTAAGGTTCAGGAAACACTGCAGAAATACAAGAGCCTGCAGGACATCATCGCCATTCTCGGTATGGACGAACTCAGCGAAGAAGATAAGCTGACCGTGGCCCGCGCGCGCAAGATCCAGCGCTTCTTGTCGCAGCCGTTCCACGTGGCAGAGGTGTTCACCAACATTCCCGGCGTGTTCGTCCAGCTCGAAGACACCATCAAGTCGTTCAAAGCCGTCGTCGAAGGCGAATACGATCACCTGCCCGAGGCCGCCTTCTACATGGTCGGCGGCATCGACCAGGCGGTCGAGAAGGCCAAGAAACTGGCCGAGGACTCCTAAGCTCATGGCCCTTCACTTCGAACTTGTCACACCGGCCAAGCTGGTCCGTTCGGAAGACGTCCACATGGTCGTCGTGCCCGGTACGGAAGGCGAATTCGGCGTGCTCGAAGGCCATGCGCCATTCATGTCGACGATCCGCGATGGAGCAGTACAGGTCTACAAGACCGAAGGCGCAGCACCCGAAACCATCGAGGTCCGCGGCGGCTTTGCCGAAGTGGGCGAGAATGGGCTGACGGTGCTGGCGGAACACGTCGACGGCTGACTGCCTCACGACAAACCGGACAAGCGAAGGGCGGCCCATTGGGTCGCCCTTTTTTGCTTGCCGGTGCTGTCAGGCAAACAGCGAAGCGGCAATCGAATATTAACTACGCTGTGCAAGAAACTCGCGCGCACCTGCACCGGGGAAGAATTGTTTCGATGACTGCACTTAGCCTGGAGATTCCGACAAGCGGGCAGGCCACGAACACCTCGCGCGAGTGGCTGTGGCTCGTGCCGCTGCTCACACTCTGCGCGCTTATTGTGCGCATGCCCTACATGGGCGACCATAACGCCGATGTGGACGAACAGCTCTATGCGCTGATCGGCAGCCAGATTTGGCAGGGGCAACTGCCTTTCGTCGACCTGTGGGATCGCAAGCCTTTTGGCCTGTTCCTGCTCTTCGGTCTCGCCGACGCGAGCGGACTGCCCGCGCCGTGGTCCTATCAGCTCCTCGCGACCGGTTTCATCGTGCTTGGTGCCGTCCTGCTGCGCCGCCTTGCCCTCCTGCTGGTCGACGGTGGCATCGCTACGGTGTTGGCGATGCTCTATATCGTTCTGATGACGATCTACGGCTCGCAATCGGCGCAGGCGGAGGTCTTCCATGTACCGGCAATTCTCGGCATGGCACTGCTTGTACGCGATACCGGTCATCCACAGGCCATTCGGCGGGCGCTTCTCGCCATGCTCATCGGGGGGCTGGCGTTGCAGGTGAAATACACCGTTCTGCCGCAGTGCCTCTTCTTTGGTCTATGGGCGCTTTGGGGGCAATATCGTGCAGGCCGTAGTACGGCCGAACTCGCAACAATAACATCAGGCTTCGCCGCAATCGGCATATTGCCCAGCGCGATTGTTGGGCTATTCTACCTCGCGGTAGGCGGATGGGACGAGTTCTGGTTTGCCAATTTCGTCAGCTTTTTCCTCCGTGCACCCTACCCGGGCGGACGTTTCGTGGCATTGCAGACGCTCTTCCTTGCGCCACTGATCATCTTGGCAATTGCGGGCACATATGCGCGATTCCGCATTCGCCCGCCGCGCGATCTTGCAAGCTACCGCTTCTTCTGGGCCATGTTCGGTGCATCGCTCGCGACCGTCTACCTGCCTTCGACCGTCTATGCCTACTATTTTGCCGCGCTGGTTCCCGGCGCATTGCTAGTCGCTATACCGTTCTTCGATCGCGAGGGACCGTTCAGGGTTATCTTTCTCGTCGTTACCAGCGTGCTTTTGTTCGGCCTGCTCTACTACCCGTCACGCATCGAAGCATCGCAGGCAAATCGTGCGGCAATGGACAAACTGGCTGCAGCCATCGAACCGCATGTCGACGGCGACAAGGCCTGTCTGTGGGTTTTCGATGGCCCGACGGCGTTGTACTCCACCACGGATAGCTGCTTGCCGACGCGGCTGATCTATCCCGACCATCTCAACAACGCGCTTGAACGCAACTCGCTCGAAGTCAGGCAGATCGACGAGGTTCGCCGCATCTTCGCCACCCAACCGCCCGTCGTCGTGACCGCCGACCGCCCATTCACGCTGCAGAACGAAGAAGTACTCGCGCACGTGCAGTCGACGCTGGCTGAAAAATATGTAGTCATCGCCAAGGAGCGCATTCAGCATCGCAACCTTTCCATCTGGCTGCGACGGGATCTGTCAACGCCAGGCTACTGACCAAGTGAGTCTTGTCAGGGCTTTGCTGGGACGGCACAAGACGTTTCTGCAAATTCCGGAGGGACGCACTTGAAACTCGTATCTGCGCTGGCCATTGCCGCTGCCATGACGCTTACAACCCATACGGCAGTTGCTCAGGATGACATCCCCGGCCCTGCAGAAGATAGTTACATCTGGCTCGAAGAAGCCCGCAGCGACAAGGCGCTCGACTGGGTTCGCGCCGAAAACGAACGCACCATGGAATTGATCGCCGGCGATCCCCGCTTTGAGGAGGTCAAGGCGGAAGCGCTGGCGATTTACGATAGTGAAGATCGCATTCCCTACGTATCGATCCGTCCGGATGGACTGTACAATTTCTGGCAGGACAAGCAGAACCCGCGCGGCCTCGTCCGCCGGACCACGCTGGCAAGCTATCGCACCGACAATCCGGAATGGGAAACCGTGCTCGATGTCGACGCTCTTGCCACGGCCGAGGGCCGCGAATGGGTCTACAAGGGCTATACCTGCCTGCCGCCCGAAGAACGCCTGTGCATGATCGCGCTATCCGATGGCGGAGAGGACGCCACGGTGCTTCGCGAATTCGACATGGCGACCAAGAGCTTCGTCGAGAATGGTTTCGTGCTCGATCAGAAAAGTCAGGGCGGCATCCAATGGCTCGACAAGGACACATTGCTCGTTAGCCGCGATTTCGGTGAAGGCACGCTAACCGAGAGCCAGTATCCGCGTACCACGCGCCGTTGGAAGCGCGGAACGCCGATCGCGGAAGCGGAGGAAATCTGGCGCGGCGAGGAGTCCGACGTATGGTCGGGCGCGACTTTGCTGCGCGATCACACCGGAACCGTTCACGGCACGTATGCCTTCCGTGCGACCAGCTTTCACGAGACCGAATATTACTGGCAGAAGGACGGCGAGTGGGTCCGGTTGGACATGCCGCTCAAGGCTGCGCCTTACGGGTTGATCGACGGTCAGTTGCTGTTTTCGACCGATGTCGATTGGGAAACGCAGGGTACAACATTCCCGGCCGATGCCCTCGTTTCGGTCGATCTGGAACAGTTCAAAGCCGATCCCAACGGTGCAGCGAAGACGCTCGTCTGGGCTCCGGAAGACAGGCAGACCAAGCAAGGGGCGGCGAACACGTCCGAAAGTCTCTATGTCAGCCTGCTCGACAATGTGCGTGGCAGGGTGCTCAAATTCGATCACGTCGACGGATCTTGGGTTTCGAGCGAGATAGAACTGCCGGACAATTCGACGCTGGACGTCGCAGCCGCTTCGGACGGATCGGATGAGATCATGTATTCGGTCACCGATTTCCTGACACCCTCGACGCTCTATTATTCCGACGGCAGCGGTGCGCCGGAAGTTATCAAGACCTCGCCGAGCTACTTCGATGCAACCGGTATGGAGGTCGAACAGTTCGAGGCGACCAGCGCCGATGGAACGAAAATTCCCTATTTCCTGGTCAAGCCGAAGGGCATGGCAATGGACGGTACCAACCCGACGCTGCTTACCGGATATGGCGGCTTCCAGGTTCCACGCCTGCCCTCCTATCTGGGCTCGATCGGAAAAATCTGGCTCGAGCGCGGCGGAGCCTATATCCTCGGGAATATGCGCGGCGGCGGCGAATTCGGCCCCGGCTGGCACCAGAGCGCGATCCGCGAAAACAAGCAGCGTACCTGGGACGATTTCATTGCCATCGCGGAAGATGCCATCGCCCGCGACATCACTTCGCCCGAGCACCTTGGCATCCAGGGCGGTTCCCAGGGCGGTTTGCTGGTCGGGACGGCCTTTACCCAGCGACCCGAATTGTTCAACGCGGCAATCGTCCAGATTCCGCTGTTCGACATGCTGCGCTATCACCTCATCGGCCGCGGCGCGTCCTGGGTTGGAGAATACGGCGATCCGCGCGTTCCCGAACAACGTGCATGGATCGAACCCTATTCGCCCTACCAGAAGCTGCTCGAAGCCAAGGACTACCCCGCCCCGTTCTTCTGGGCCTCGACCGCGGATGACCGCACCCACCCGGCGCATGCGCGCAAGGGAGCTGCAAGGGTGAAGGAACTCGGCCAGGACTATTTCTATTTCGAGGACACGACAGGCGGCCATTCCGGCGGCGTCGACAATGAACAGCGCGCCAAGATTCAGGCGCTGCAGATGATCTATCTGCTCCAGCGCCTCGCGGACTGACAATGGAAACGGGGGCAATTGATGTGCCCCCCTTTACGCTTTGGTAAGCAAGATTTCGTAGGATCGCCGAGATAAAACGGGTTGCATCATCCGAAAGCGGAGATGCGGAGTGTCACAAGTTTCTCACAAGCCACGGATCGCGGCCAGCGATCCAGCCATCCTGCGTCGCGCGGACGGAACCGAGATTGCCTGCAGGTTCGTCGACGTGTCGAGGGAAGGGTTTCGTCTCGTCGTTCCGCACGGTGTGCCGTGCGGCAGCAGTTACACATTGAGTTTCGCCAGCGAACGACATCGGGTCGCCATTCGCTGGGCGTCGCTGGACGAAGTGGGCGGCGAGTTTCTCGACTAAAAGCCTGGAACCTAACGCGCCCTTCGGGTCGGTGCGTGAAAATCGGGCGGCTTGTCGGCCACCCACTGAACAAACTTCGTCACTGCCGGATTGGCGAAGATGGCTGTGCGGTCACCACCCATACGGGCCAGTTCCGCGTTGGTGAAATTCGCATGAATTGCACGGTGACAGATCGGGTGAACGGGAACCGTCTCCCGCCCCTTTTTCGCTTTGGGAACAAGGTGATGCTGTTGCACCTTGTTGCCTAACGGTCGCTCGCAAAGCCAGCAGGCCTCGACATCGGTCATCCCGGTATTCGCCGGAATAACGCCTTCGCGATCACTTTTTCTCCGCGGCCTTCTTCTTTTTCATCGTGTCGTGGAAGCGGTCGGCCCAGCCGGGCTTCACGATCTGCTCGCCACGCACCATGCGCAAGTCACCGGCGCCGACATCGCGGCTGACCGCGCTGCCTGCCCCGACGATCGCGTCAGGACCGATCGTTACCGGGGCGATCAACGCGCTGTTGGAGCCGATAAAGGCGCGTTCGCCGATCACGGTCTTGTATTTGAAATAGCCATCGTAATTGCAGGTTATCGTGCCGGCGCCGATATTTGCCCCCGCACCCACTTCGGCATCGCCGAGATAAGTCAGGTGGCTGGCCTTCGCGCCTTCGCCCAGCACCGCTTGTTTCATTTCGACAAAGTTCCCCACGAAGGCTCCCTTTTCCATCACCGCGCCGGGGCGCAGGCGGGCATAGGGGCCAACCGAGCAGTCTTCGCCCACTGCTGCGCCTTCGAGGTGGCTGAACGCGCGGATACGAGCGCCGCGCGCCACCCTGACACCGGGGCCGAAGACGACGTTGGGTTCGATGGTGACATCGGGCGCGAGTTCGGTATCCCAGCTGAAGAAAACCGTTTCAGGCGCTTTCAGCGTCACCCCGTTTTCCATCGCCTCGGTGCGTTTTAGCTCCTGCCACTGCGCTTCTGCCTGGGCGAGTTCGCTACGACTGTTGATCCCGGCAACTTCATCAGGCTTTTCCGTAGTAACCGCGGCACAAACCCGTCCGTCACCGACTGCAACGTTGACGATGTCGGGCAGGTAGTATTCCCCTTGCGCATTGTCGTTGTCGAGCCGGTCCAGCAGATCGAACAGGTCTTCGGCGCGCGCTGCCATCAAACCTGAATTGCACAGGCGGCAGGCACGCTCGGCCTCGTTGGCGTCCTTGAACTCGACCATCTTTTCGATCGTGTTGTCGGCGTGCGTGATGACGCGGCCATACTGCAATGGATCGGCGGGCTCGAAACCAAGGACAACCACTGCGGGCGCATCGGGGGAGCGTAGCCTGTCGAGCATGGTCTGCATGGTTTCGGTCTTGATAAAGGGCGCATCGCCCAGGAGCATCAGGACATCGCCGGTAAAACCCGACAGCGCATCCTTCGCCTGCGCCACCGCATGACCCGTGCCTAGCTGCGGCTCCTGAACAACGCATTCGACGCGGTCGCCAACCTGGTCCACGACCTGTTGGCGCGCGTCGCCCACGATCACTATGGTACGCGCCGGTGCCAGTCCCTCGACCGAGGACATCAGGTGCTCGATGATGGGGCGTCCGGCAATATTGTGCAGAACCTTGTGCAGGTTGCTCTTGAGGCGGGAGCCCTTGCCCGCAGCAAGGATGACGGCGGCGAATTCGCGATTTGTGCTCATGGCGCAGTGCCTTGCCATCAATCGCTTGCAGTTTGAAGAACCATCCTTCACCGCAACTGGCATATGACCGACCTGCCCTTCGCCGCCATCGGCTTCGACCTCGACGGCACGCTGCTCGAAACACACCGTGACCTTGGCGCAGCAGTAAATCACGCGCTCGATATCGGCGGCTTCGATCCCGTGCCTGCCGACCATGCCAGCGACCTTATCGGTGGCGGGGCCAAGATCATGCTGAAACAGGCCGTCGACGAACAAGGCGGCCTTCCCGAGGACGAATTCCGCAACCTCTACAAAGAGATGCTCGCATATTACTCGGAAAACAACGCGGTCCACACCCAGCCTTATCCGCATGCGCGCGAAGTATTGGTCAGCTTGACCGAGCGAAAGATCGCGATGGCCGTAGTGACCAACAAGTTCGAGAGCTTCGCCCGCCAGATCCTTCGGACTCTGGACCTCGCGCAGCATTTCGTGGCGATCATCGGCGGCGATACGATGGGCAAGGGTCGCGCCAAGCCCGCGCCGGACCCGATCCTGGAAGCAATCCAGCGCTGTGGCGGCGGCCGTTTCGCTTTCGTCGGCGACAGCTCCTACGACGTCCTCGCGGCACGTGCAGCGAAGGTGCCGGTGATCGGCGCGCGTTACGGATATTGCGACAAACCACGCGGCGAATTGGGCGCGGACATGGAAATCGATTCGCTGGCCGAGCTGATCCCGGCTCTGAGCCGCCTCGGCTGAACGCTCCGCCGCTACGGAATGGCGGTGCGCCATACCCGCTGTTGCAAGCGCGAAGCGAACGTGCCACCCAGCCGCGCAATTGACCTTTACGTAAACGACAAAGCAGGAGCAGCCCCATGAGCATCGATTTCAAGGACAAGGTAGCCATCGTCACGGGCGCCGGCGGCGGTCTGGGCCGCGAATACGCGCTCGAACTCGCACGCCGTGGCGCCAAGGTCGTAGTCAACGATCTCGGCGGTTCGCGCGACGGCACCGGCCATTCGGATATGGCCCTGCAGGTGGTCGAGGAAATCGAGAAGGCCGGCGGCGAAGCCGTCTCCAACGGCGGCTCGGTCACCGAGTTCGAGCAGATGGAAAAGATGGTCGCCGACGCCAAACAGAAATGGGGCGGCGTGCACATCGTCATCAACAATGCCGGGGTGCTGCGCGACAAGACTTTCGCCAAGATGACGATGGACGACTTCGAATTCGTGGTCGACGTGCATCTCAACGGTTCGGCCAATGTCAGCAAGGCGGTGTGGGAAACCATGCGCGAGCAAGCCTATGGCCGTATTCTCATGACGGCATCTTCGACCGGTCTGTTCGGCAATTTCGGCCAGGCGAATTACGGCGCTGCCAAGCTCGGTCTTGCCGGTCTCACGAAGACGCTCCAGCTCGAAGGCGCGAAATACAACATCAAAGTCAACACGATCTCGCCGGTGGCAGGCACGCGGATGACCGAAGACCTCTTCCCCGAAGAAGCCTTCAAGCTGTTCGATCCGGTGAATGTGGTCCCGGCCGCACTTTTCCTCGTCAGCGAAGACGCACCGACCAATGCCATCGTCGGCGCCGGCGCCGGTGGTTTCCACTCGGCTTGGACCGTCATGAACGACGCTGTCTGGCTCAAGGACGAAGACCGCACCGTCGAAGGTTTCGCTGCCAATTGGGACAAGATCAGCGAGTTCTCGAATCTCAAGGCCCCGCAGTCGGGCAGCGAGCAGTCGGGCGCGATCCTGACCGCGATGCAGAAGCTCACCGGCACCGGCCCGAGCAGCGCGCGCGGCTAAACCGGCCAAGACACGATCAAGGAGGGGCTCGCGCTGCGGTGCGGGCCCCTTTTTCGTGGCTAGCTAGTCGTCGATTGCCTTGAGCAGGCGCCGCTCGACCGGGGCGATGACGCCGGGCAGTTCATGTCCGCGCTTGAGCACCTGGCCGTGCTCGCCGAACAGGGTCCACATGCCCTGTTTGTTGCGCAGCGAAGGCCGCTTCTCGATCCGCGCCTGCGGGCGCTCCGCCGCACGGCGGAAGGCGGCGAAGACGGCAATGTCCTTCGTGAAGTCCATCGCGTAATCGCGCCATTGCCCGGCAGCGACCATGCGCCCGTAGAGATCGAGTATCCGGGTAAGCTCCTCGCGGCTGAAACCGACCTGAAGCGGCTGGCGCCCGGGAAAGGCGACGACCGTGTCGCCAAGGAAATTCATCAATCCTCCGTCCCGCTACGTCGCGCGGGCTCGCGCTCGACTTTCAATGCGGCAACTTCGGCACGCAGGACCTTCAACTCGTTTTCAAGCTTCTCGATGCAGTCGCGGCCCATCTCGCGCGCGCCTTCGCACGGATCGTCGCAAGGCGTGCCATAGGGGATGAATTCCTTCACCCACTCCTCGGCCGGGACCAGCGTGCTGCGCGCCTTGAGGCCGATCATGGTGGCGCCCTCCGGCACTTCGTCGGTCACCACGGCGTTCGCTCCTATCCGTGCGCGCCGGCCAACCGTGATGGGCCCGATCACCTGCGCGCCCGAACCGATGATGACATCGTCCGAAATGGTCGGATGGCGTTTGCCGCCTTTGCCATTGGTCGGGTTCGTTCCGCCCAATGTCACGCATTGATAGATGGTGACATTGTCGCCGATTTCGGCTGTTTCTCCGATGACCGAGAAGCCATGATCGATGAACAGGTTCTTGCCGATCTTCGCGCCGGGATGGATGTCGATGGCGGTCAGCCAGCGGCTCCAGTGATTGATCAACCGGGCCAGAAAGAACAGCTCCGCCTCGAACAGCCAATGAGCGATCCGGTGATAGAAGATCGCCCAGACACCGGGATAGGTCAGCACTTCCCAGCGGCTGCGGGGGGCCGGATCGCGTGCCTTCACGCTGTCGAGATAGGCGACAAGTCGCTCCAACATTGGCACTATTCTCCCACCGGAAGGCCGCTAAAGCAAGCGGCTCTGCTCGGGCCCCTGCACCGCCTCCAACGCATCTCGCCATATAGATAGGGTGGCGGGAACCTGCCGTTCAAGGCTGATGCGATCTATTTCCGACACGATTTTCTCTATCGCGGCGTAGCTGCGCTCAATGCGCGGAACGAGATAGGCGGGCGCGCCCTCGCCCAGCGCGAGCCCTCTCTGCACCGCATGGCTGAGCAACAGGTCGGCCGCCAGCGCATCGTCGAGCGGGCCGATCTCAAGTTGCAATGCCGCGCCCATGCGGCTGCGCAGATCGGGCAGAACGATGTCCCAGCTTTCCCCATCGGCCACCAAAAGCAGCGGAAAACCGTCCTCCTGCGCCCGGTTCCAGCGATGGAACACCTCGGTTTCGTCCATGGCATCGACCGCATCTATGACACCGCCGAGGTGTCGATTGGCAAACCAGCGGGCGAAGAGCGACTTGCCCGATCGCGGCGGCCCATGGAGGATCGCCGTGCGAAACGGCCAATTCTCGGGCCTGCCCAGTGCGTCCGCTACGGCGCGATTGCCTGGTCCGATCACAATGGATGCGGGCACTCCACCGCCTGCCGGAATCAGCGGGAGCGCGATCTGCGACGTCACCGCCCGGTCTCAGCGGCTGATGGCGAGCGCGTTGCTGCCCTGGTTGACGGTGAAGCCGCGGGCTCGCAACGCGTCGGCCAATTGGGCGATGGAGCCCGAATAGCTGACGGTCATGACCGAGGTGCCACCGATCGCCGTACTGCGGATACCCGTGCCGCGGACACCGGGGGTTCCCCGGACTGCGCTCACCGCACCGTCGAATGCCGCTGCATCGGGCGTGGCGACCTGCACGGTATACAGCGCGACGGAGCCTTCCGGAGGGGGCGTGCGGATCGGTGCAGCAGTGATGGAATCGCCGCTTTCGGCCGTCGGCTCGGCCGCTGCCGCCGCCTGATCCTGCGCGCGCATGGCCCGGCCCAGTTCGAGCAGGCGCTGCAGTTCCGGGCTTAGTTCGGGAGTGCCGATATTGAGCGTCGGATCGGGCCGGAGCCGGCCATTGGCCAGCGCGATCTCGAAGATGCGGTTGAACCGGACCACTGCGCGGTCGAGCATGGCGGGCAGTTCGGCCGACGAAGCAGCCGTCATCTCGAAGCTGCCCAGATACTCGTTATCGGGGCCCATCCGTGCGGTAAACGTGCCCTCGATCGGCCCGCCCGGATAGGCGTAACGCAGATTGGCGATGGGAACGAGGACATCGTCCGCACCGAACTGATCGAGCGTGTTGCGCCACCAGGTACGACTCCTGCGGCCGGTCTGCCCATAGGTCAGCAGCAGCGAATCGCCACCTGCACCGGATGGCCTGACATAGTCGATCCGGCTTTGCCCTGTCTGGTATTCGGCCCAGGCACGCTGCCATGGATTCCGCTGTTCGAAGATCATCTGCGTGCCTGCCGAAACCGTCACGGGCAACAGCAGCATGGGCGCAGAGCGCGTCGCCTCGCCCCCGGCGCCGAGATACCGCGAAGCCCGCTGACGGTCGAAAACGACCCCGAGCGTCGCGATATAGCGCTTGGGCCCGAGCCGTTCGCGCTCGATCACGATGGCCGATACGAGCCCTTCGATCTGCGAATCGCTGAGTTCGGGACCGTTTATCCGCTCCCACGCCTGGCGCTGCGCGTCGACCCAGCCCTTCGCCCGCGCTTCGGTGCCGCTATCGGCGCGGACATCAACTTCGACGCCGGTAACGTGAATGTCGCGAGTGGACGCGACAGGCGCGATCCCGCGTTCGCCGCCGACCTGTGCCCATACCGCCACGCCGAGCGCGCACAGCGCTGCTATCGCAAACGCCACGATTGCGGGACGACGAAGGGCGGGTTGAAGGGAGATGGCGTGGCTCATGGGGAAAACAGAGCGCCTTTTGCCGAAAGGATTCTGGAAATCCAAGCGCGAATGCGTAAGGCGGGTGTCATGAGTGACAAACCGCAAGAGAATACGCCCTCCTATACCTACGAACAGGCAGGCGTCTCGATCGAAGCCGGAAATGCGCTCGTGAAGGCGATCGGCCCGCTCGTGAAAGCGACCATGCGGCCTGGCGCGGATGGCGAAATCGGCGGATTCGGCGGGTTTTTCGATCCCAAGGCGGCCGGCTACAAGGATCCGCTGCTGGTTGCCGGGAATGACGGCGTAGGCACCAAGCTGAAGCTCGCTATCGATAGCGACAGGCATGACACGGTAGGCGTGGATCTTGTCGCCATGTGTGTGAACGATCTGATCGTGCAAGGCGCAGAGCCGCTGTTTTTCCTCGACTATTTCGCGACCGGCAAGCTCGAGAATGGCGTGGCGGAGCGCGTGATCGCCGGAATCGCGGATGGCTGCAAGCAGGCCGGTTGCGCGCTGATCGGTGGCGAAACGGCGGAAATGCCCGGCATGTATGCGGCTGGGGATTACGATCTCGCCGGTTTCTGCGTCGGAGCTGTCGAGCGCGGAGAACAACTGACCGGCGAACGTGTGGCGCCGGGTCACGTCCTTCTGGGCCTGGCGAGTTCGGGCGTGCACTCGAACGGCTATTCGCTGGTCCGCAGGCTGGCGGCAGACAAATACTGGAAGCTCGACCGCCCCGCCCTGTTCGACCGGGACCGGTTGCTGATCGACACGCTGATCGAGCCGACCCGAATCTATGTGAAAAGCCTGCTTCCGCTCGTGCGCGACGGGCTGATCGACGCGATGGCGCATATTACCGGCGGCGGCCTGCTCGAGAATATCCCACGCGTCCTGCCCGCCGGCGCGCATGCGGAGGTCGATGCCGATGGCTGGGAGCAACCCGGACTGATGGCGTTCCTGCAGGCGCAGGGCAATATCGAACCTGCGGAGATGGCGCGGACGTTCAATTGCGGTGTGGGCATGGTGCTGGCGGTCGAATCGGCAAATGCCGAGATCGTGCGCACCCGGCTCGAGGATGTCGGCGAAACCGTGGTCGCAGTCGGCCGGATCGTGGAGGGCGACAAGGGCTGCACGGTGAAGGGATCGGCCGGAACATGGTCTGCGCGCGAAGGCTGGTCGGCGACACACAATGCCTGACAAGGCGAGGGTCGCGGTCTTTGTGTCGGGCAGGGGCACGAACATGGCAGCGCTGCTTTACGCGAGCCGCTTGCCCGATTGCCCGTATGAAATCTGCCTGGTGGCGTCCAGCGATCCGGATGCCGGGGCGCTCATGCTTGCCGAGGCGGAGGGTGTCGCCACCCATGCCGTGTCGCACAAGGGGATGACACGCGGCGACCACGATGGGGCGATGGAGAAAGCCGCGCGCGATGCCGGTGCACAATATATTGTTCTTGCTGGATATATGCGTATTCTGACCGCCGATTTCGTGCAGCGCTGGGAAGGTCGAATGCTCAACATCCACCCCTCTTTGCTGCCCAAATATCCAGGTCTCGACACGCATGCCCGCGCCATCGCCGCGGGCGATTCGTATGGTGGGGCGAGCGTCCATCTGGTCACCGAAGAGCTCGATGCGGGCGAGGTTCTGGGGCAGATTCGTGTCAAAATATGTGCGGATCAGACGTCTGATTCGCTTGCCGAACGCGTCAGACATGCCGAACACCAATTGTATCCCCAAGTCCTTGCCGATTACGTCTCGCGCGGCAGCGATCCGCAATGGCTGCTGGACCGGGTTCGCGAGCTGGCGCTGGCCCTGCCCGAAACGCATGAGCGCGAAAGCCACGGCTCGCCCGGCTTCCGCGTCGGGACCGAAAAGTCCGGCAAATTCTTCGCCTATTTCTCCGATCAGCATCACGGCACGCCGCATATTTCGCTGCTGGTGAAATGCTCGAGCATGGACGAGCTGGATGGCCTCGTCGAAGCACAGCCGCAGGCCTATCATAAACCCGCCTATTACGGCGCGAGCGGATGGATCGGGGTGATCCTCAACCGGCCGGGGGTCGATTGGGAGAGCGTCGCGGACTGGCTCCAGCGTAGCTGGCGCCTGGTCGCACCCAAGAGCGTCACAAGGCTGCTCGACGCGGCGGACGAGTTCTGATCGCAGTGGCCGGACCGCCCCGCCCGCACCCGCTTGCCCGCGCGAAAGCCGCCATGTGGGCCGACCGCGCAGTGCGTGCGCTATGGGAAACCGGTCTGACGCCCAAACCGCCGGTCGATCCCGAATACCTCTGGAAGATCGGCAGCAGGGGCTTCGAAACGGAAGACGAGCGGTCGGGTCGCGACGAGATCGAGGTCGAGGATTTCCGCGAGCGCCTGGCGAAACTCTGCGTCAGTCTGAGCGAAGAAGCCCGGCTGAACGCGCTCGGCCACACCATGGCGTATGGCCAGCTGTCGTCCGCCATCCGCACGCGGCACGCGCTGGGCCGCGTCTGGCGCGAGACGCCCAGCCTCGCAACCACCGAAATCGCCCCGCCGATCATCGTGGTCGGCCAGATGCGTGCGGGCACGACCCGTATGCACCGGCTGCTGGCCGCCGATCCGCGCCACACGGGCACCCGGTTCTGCAACAGTCACTATCCGGTGCCGGCCAAACCCGATCTGCGCCGGTTCAAGGCCGGGGCCGCGCTGGCCGTCGCCCGGCAGATCAATCCCTGGCTCGACACCTTGCATCCGTTCGGCGCGACGCGAACGGACGAGGAAATCGGCTGGCTGGCGGGTGCCTTGTCACCGGCCACTTTCGAAGCGCAATGGCGCATTCCATCCTTCGTCGGATGGAACGAGGCCCATGGTGCCGACCCGGTCTATGCCGAATTCGCCCGTATCCTGCGGACCGACGCGTCGGTGATGGGCGACGCGGCACGGCCACGAATTCTCAAATGTCCCCAGTTCTCGGAAGACCTGCCGGCCCTGCTGAGGCAATTTCCCGATGCGAGGCTGGTCGTGACGCATCGGGAAGGACGCGCGCTGCTCGACAGTTCCGTATCGCTGGTCGCCAGCCAGATGGCGTTCCAGACCGATTATGCCGACCTGGTCGCCATAGAGGCCGAATGGCGGCGTAAACTCGCTTTGCGCGACGAACGGATCGAAGCGACGCTCGCCGGTTTCGACGGGCCGGTCGCACGGATCGACTTCGACGCACTGGGCGCAAACTGGCGCCGCGAAATCGCGCAGACATACGACGCGATCGGAATACAACTGACCGCCGAAGCGCTGGAGGCGATGGAGGCGGAGCAGGCGCTATCGGCAAACAGCGCCCACCTGCAGCACCGCCTGCAGATCGCGCAATTCGCGACGTCCTAGGCCTTCTTGCCGATGCCGGGGATGAATGCGACCCTGAGAAGATTACGAATTACCACATCCGTGCCCGACGGGCAAAAACCGGACCCGAAAGCAAAGGCCCGCCGCGGGCATAGAGCACGCGGCGGGCCGTGATTTCCGACTTGTTCCGGCGGGCAATCCGCCCGCACCGGGTCAGCCGACGATTTCGTTCTCGTCGAAGAAGAACTCGATCTCGATCTTGGCGTTCTCGTCGCTGTCCGATCCGTGGACCGAGTTGGCTTCGATCGATTCGGCATAGGTCTTGCGGATCGTGCCATCGGCCGCATCGGCGGGATTGGTGGCGCCCATTACGTCACGGTTGCGCTTCACGGCGTCTTCGCCTTCCAGAACCTGCACGACCACCGGACCGGAAATCATGAAATCGACCAGTTCGCCGAAGAAGGGGCGTTCCTTGTGGACCGCGTAGAAGCCTTCCGCCTGTTCGCGGGTCATGTGGATGCGCTTCGCAGCGACGACGCGCAGGCCGGCTTCTTCCAGCATCTTGGTGACGGCGCCGGTCAGGTTGCGACGCGTGGCGTCGGGCTTGATGATCGAAAAGGTGCGGGTGACCGCCATGGGAATGTTCCTTGCGTGGGATTTTATCGGGGAGAGGTTTCTCGGGCGCGCCCCTAGCGCCACCCAGGCGAACGGGCAAGAATCATTCGAGACCGTGACTTATCGACAACTGGGCCTTGGTCAGTTCGCCGCCGCGCGTGGCGGTGAGCGAAAAGCTGGTGCCGTCCCCGTTCTCCCCGCCGATCATCGTCATCGGCCCGGTCTGGAGCGATGTCGCCACTTCGATCCCCGCGGTATCGGCCTGTTCGCGATAATAGGCCACCAGATCCTCGACCGACGCGTCGCTTTCGAAATCGAGCAGGACAAGCAGTCCGTCGGACTGCTCTACCCACGTATTGTCGGTTACCTTCACGTCCGGATAGAGCGCAAAACCCGCAGGCAACCGAACCGGCACTTTTGCGCCCGAACGCATGATCGTGGTCGTGCCATCGCCATCGGTATGGCGCGCCCGGGTCTCTCCGGTAGCGCTGTCGATATCGTAGGAATCCGGCGGGTCTATCCGCTGAGGCGCATCGATATTACGGGAATCGGGCGTGTCGCCACTGCAGGCGCCAATCGCAAGGACCGCGGCGGGGATGGTGGCAAGGTGTTTGCGCGGACCTCGTGTCATGCCAAAAGGATGCACGACTTGCCGATGGGTTCCGTCATCCACCCTCGCGCCAGGCGCCATTCCCATCCTGCTTGTGAATCCGGTTATCGACCGCCTCATCGCGGGCGAAACGTCGCCAGAGATCGGCCGCCGCATCGCGCTGATCCGCATCGAACAACAGCAACACCCGGTCGAAACCGAGCGCTTCGTCCCGCCATTGGCCATCGGCGATCAATGCCATGCGCGCTTCGTTGGGCGCGCTGCAGACATCGGAAAGGAGGATCGGCTGGCGCGCCTCATATGCGCCGCCGGCCATGCCATTGGCAAGGAACGCGCCGCCGCCCTGCTGCCAGAGAACTTGCGAGAGATGCGCACGCTGCATCTCGTCGCCGCTGACGACCAGCAACCGTTCGCCCGCCTGCAATACCTTGCGTGCAAGCTTCGCCACGGTAACATCCACCGGGTCCCGGCTGAGTTGATAGAAATCGACGCGAGTCTGGCTCATCTCTATCCTATCGGTTCGGTCACCGTCGCGCTCCGCATCCGCTCGGTGAGGACGGCCGGGCCTACTTCTCCAGCGTGTCGCGAACGAAGCGGTCGAGGAGCCGGACGCCGTAGCCTGTCGCGCCCTTGCCCCAGGTTCGTCCCGGCTTGTCCGACCAGACCATCCCCGCCACGTCGACATGCGCCCACGGCGTATCGTCGGCGATGAACCGCTGCAGGAACTGCGCGGCGGTGATCGATCCGGCCGCCCTGCCGCCGATATTCTTCATGTCCGCAATGGGCGAATTGATCAGCTTGTCGTAGGCCGGGTCGATCGGCATGCGCCAGTTGCGATCACCGGAGACCTCGCCTGCCTCGTACAGGTCCTTTGCCAGCTGGTCGTCGTTCGAGAAGACGCCGGCGAATTCGTGCCCCAGCGCGATGATCATCGCGCCGGTAAGCGTGGCGAAATCGACGATCCTGGCCGGCTGGAACTCTTCCTGCGTCCAGTGCAAGGCGTCTGCCAGCACAAGACGTCCCTCCGCGTCGGTGTTGAGCACCTCGATCGTCTGGCCGCTCATCGACGTGACCACGTCGCCCGGGCGTTGTGCCTTGCCATCGGGCATGTTCTCGACAAGACCCATTACCCCGACGAGGTTGGCCCTGGCCTTGCGCCCGACGAGGGCGAGCATTGCACCCGCAACCGCACCGGCACCGCCCATATCCCATTTCATGTCTTCCATGCCGGGGCCCGGCTTGATCGAAATACCGCCAGTGTCGAAGGTAACGCCCTTGCCGACAAAAGCGGTCGGCGCTTCGCCCGGCGTCCCGCCATTCCAGCGGATGGCGAGGATGCGCGATTCCCGGTCGGAGCCGAGCCCGACACCGAGCAGGGAGCCCATGCCGAGCTTTTCCATCTCCGCCTCGTCCAGCACGATCAGTTCCGCGCCCGTCCCTTCGAAACGCGTCCGGCAGCGTTCCACGAAACTTTCGGGATAGAGGATATTGGCCGGTTCGGTGATGAGTTCGCGGGTGAATTCGACGCCCGCGGCGACATGGGCCATATCGTCCCACGCGGCTTCCGTACCTTCCGGAGCGCCGACCACGATAGTCCGGACGAGCGTGATCTTCTGATCGTCCTTCATCTTTGTGCGGTAGATGTCGTACCGCCAGTTGCGCAGGCGCAGGCCCAGCAGCACGCACGCCGCCTCTTCGCCCGAAAGTGCGCTATCCGTCAGATCGAGCACCAGATCCTCGACCCCGCTCGACTGATATTTCGTCGCCAGCGCCGCACCGGCTTTTTCCAGATTGGCGAGGCGCGCCTCGCTGTTCCTGTCGCCGGCACCCGCCAGCGCAATGCGGATGACCTGTCCATCGCGCTCCGCAAAGCCATCGAACACCTGCCCGCTATTGCCCTTGAAGCGCGCAGCCTCCATGCCTTCCACCATCGCCTTGTCGAGATCGGCGGGAACCTTGCCCTTCTCAATGACTTGGGCAACAAGGCGTGCGCTGGGCGGACGGGACTGGGTGAACTGAATTTCCATGGGATCTCCGGAAACAATTTCTGGTCGAGCCGGCGCCATCGGCAGCCGTCCCGAAAGGATGGCGATTGCGATTAGGCGCGGCTGGTGCGATAGGCAAGTAATGCTCCCGCCTGCCGAGACAGCTTTACGAGCCAGCCGGGAGGCCCTTTGTCCCGCGACGCTTGCCGTAACCGCGCTGAGCCTGTTCGTCGCAACCCCGCTTGCCGCGCAAACGTCCCGCGATGACGGGACCGTTGGCGATCGGCAGGAAGAGCCGCAAAGCGACCAGCCGTCGGTCGACACGGCGAGCGATGTCGACGAGCTGCTGACGGTGCCCGACCCCAATGCCGGTCTCGACGCTCCGCCGCCGGCGACCGGCGATGACGGCGTCAACACCGCCGGCGACCGCGAGATCGATTTCGAAGCGGACGTGCTCGAATACAGCTCCGAAAGCGACGTTGTTACCGCCACCGGCAACGTCGTCCTGCGCAGCGGCGACCGTTCGTTGCGAGCCGATTCCGTGACATGGAACGAGAGCACCGGCGAGATCCTCGCCACCGGTCGGGTCCGCTTCGTCGACGAGAACGGCAACCAGTTGTTCACCGAAAGCGTCGAACTGACCGACGAATTCGAAGCGGGGGCGATGAACAACCTGCTGCTCGCGCTTCGCCAGGGCGGCCGCCTCGCGGCCAATCGCGGCATTCGCGAAACCGACGGCACGGTGGCGCTGGAAGAAGCCGCCTATAGCGGGTGCGATGTCGTCAACTCCGAAGGATGCCCCAAGGACCCTAGCTGGCGGATCACTGCCGAGCGTGTGACCTACGATCCCACCGAGCAGAGAATCAGCTTCACCGGGGCCTATCTGGAACTGTTCGGCGCGCGGATACTGCCCCTGCCCGGGCTTGCTTTACGAACCGATGGCGGTGCCGTGTCCGGCTTTCTCGTCCCGGATCTGCGCGTTTCGCAAAGCAACGGCGTGGAGGTATCGGGCAGTTACTACATCCGCTTTGCCGAGAACCGCGACCTCACGCTCACCACGCATGTCTATACCGAGGCCGCACCCATGGTCGCCGGCCAATGGCGGCACCTGACGGAGAGAGGCGCCTACCAGATCACCGGTTATGCGACGCACAGCCGGCGCATTTCCACGCTCACCGGCGCTGCCACCAGCGAAGAGGAATTCCGCGGCTACGTCTTCGCCAATGGCAAGTTCCAGCTTACACCCGACTGGAGCATCTCCGGCTCGATCAGGCGTGCGACCGATCGGACCTTCCTGCGCCGCTACGACATCAGCCGCGACGACCGCCTGCGCTCCACGATCGAACTGGAACGGATCGGCAAGAACACATATATCTCGCTCGCCGGCTGGGCCACGCAGACGCTACGGCTCGACCAGCCGCAGGGCGAAGTGCCGATCGCGCTTCCGGTGTTCGATGCGCGATGGCGGCCGGATACGTCGATCCTCGGCGGGCAAGTCGAACTTCAGGCCAATACGCTGGCCATCACCCGCGATATCGGACAGGATACGCAACGTGCCTTCGCGCGCGCGCAATGGGATTTGCGCCGTGTGACCGCGATGGGGCAAGTGGTGACACTTACCGGCATGCTGCGCGGCGACGTGTACCATTCGGACGAGAACGACCTCACTGACACCGCCAGCTATCGTGGTAGCCCCGGTTGGGAATATCGCGGCGTAGCTCTCGGTGCGGTGGACGTGCAATGGCCCTTTGTCGGCGAAGCTTTCGGCGGCACGCAGGTGTTCACGCCGCGCGTGCAGTTCGTGGCAACTCCGCCGATCAAGAACCTCGCCATCCCCAATGAAGATGCGCGCGCGATCGACCTCGAGGACTCCAACCTTTTCGCGCTCAACCGTTTTCCCGGCTATGACCGGGTCGAGGACGGCGCGCGGGTCACCTATGGCTTCGACTGGTCGCTGCGTGTCCCGGACTGGGAGCTCAAGACGACCGTTGGCCAGTCCTACCGGCTGGACAACGACCGCGACATTTTCCCCGAAGGTACCGGCCTGTCCGAGAGATTCTCCGATTTCGTCGGCCGCACCGAAGTGCGTTACAAGGATTTCGTCAAGTTCACCCACCGTTTCCGACTCGACAAGGACAATTTCGGGATCCGCCGGAACGAAATCGATGCGACGGTGGGATCGAGCAAGACCTATGCCGAACTCGGCTATGTCCGGCTCAATCGTGACATCACCGACGTCGAAGACCTTCAGGATCGCGAAGAATTGCGCGGCGCGGTGCGCGTGGCTTTCGCCAATTACTGGTCGGTATTCGGTTCGGGCGTCTTCAACCTGACCAACCGCGACGAGGATCCCACATCCGCTTCGGACGGGTTCGATCCGATCCGCACCCGCCTTGGCATCGCCTATCAGGACGATTGCCTCGAACTCGGCATTACCTGGCGACGCGATTACATCACGTCTGGCGATGCCGAACGCGGCGACACTTTCCAGCTTTATTTCAGCCTCAGAAATCTGGGTTTCCGTTAGGTCGCACTTGTTGGCACCTCGGGCCAAACGCGCTATCCGGCGGGCGATTATCAGCTTTGGTTAAGCCGCATCCCTTCATGACGACCGGCATAACCGGGCATCCTGGGTTTGCCGCTAGATAGGTTCGACACGTGACTGCACAAATATTTTCCCGTCTGCTTTCCGTTGCCGCTGCGACCGGCCTGGTCGCCGCACCGATAGTGGGACAGGCCCAGGATACGATCGCGCAAGGCGATCTCCTCGGGCTGCCGAGCGATCTCAGCATGCTGCAGGACACCGATCCGAACAAGCGCGTGGCCACGGCGGTCGTGAACGGGTTCGTCATTACCCAGACCGATATCGACCAGCGTGTCGCGCTGCTTCTGGCGGCCAATCAGCGGCCCGTGAGCGATCAGGAAATGATCCGTGTCAGGATGCAGGTTCTGCGCAACCTGATCGACGAAACCCTGCAGATTCAGGCCGCACTCGCGCAGGAAATCGACGTTGCCCAGGCAGAGGTCGATCAGACCTATGCGCGCGTCGCGGCGCAGAACTTCGGTCAGGAACCCGAGAAGATGGACGAACATCTTCGTTCGATCGGCTCGTCGCCGGCCGCGCTCAAGCGCCAGATCACCGGTGAAATCGCGTGGAACAACCTGCTTCGTCGCAACGTCGCGCCATTCGTCAATGTCTCGTCCGAAGAAGTGAACGAAATGATCGCGCGGATGGAAGCTTCGCGCGGGACCGAGGAATACCGTCTGGGCGAAATTTTCCTTTCGGCGACGCCCGAAACCTCCGCGGCGGTCGAAAGCAATGCCAACAAGATCGTCGAACAGCTGCGCCAGGGCGGCAGCTTCGTCGCCTATGCCCGGCAATTCTCCGAAGCGTCGACGGCCGCAGTGGGCGGCGATCTCGGATGGATTCAGCTTCCCCAGCTGAAAAACGACCAGCTCGAGACGGTTGCCGGCGAAATGAGCCCCGGCCAGCTGGTCGGCCCGATCGCCATTCCCGGCGGCTATTCCATTCTGTACCTGATCGACAAGCGGCAGGTGCTGATGGCCGATCCGCGCGATGCGGTTCTGAGCCTCAAGCAGATCCAGATCGCGTTCGATCCCGGCACCAGTCAGGAAGCCGCCCAGCAACGCGTCGCCAGCTTCACCGAAGGCGTCAAGAACATCCGCGGCTGCGGCGATGCCGAGAACGCCGCCGCGCAGCTCGGTGCGAATGTCGTGACCAACGACCAGATCCGCGTGCGTGCACTTCCCGAGCAGTTGCAGAGCATTATTCTCGATCTCCAGGTCGGCCAGTCCACGCCGCCCTTCGGTTCGTTCGAGGAAGGCGTTCGGGTATTGATGCTGTGCGGTCGCGACGATCCGCAGGTCGCCGCCGGGCCGGACTTCAACCAGATCATGGGCCAGCTCGAAGAAGACCGTATCGAAAAGCGTGCCCAGCGTTACCTGCGCGATCTGCGCAACGACGCCTTCATCGAATACAACTGACGCGGATCGTGGCTCCGCTCGCCGTATCGATTGGCGATCCGGCGGGGATCGGCGCCGAAATCATCGTGGAAAGCTGGGCGCGACGCCGGGAATCCGGTCTCGCGCCCTTTTTCGCAGCGGGCGGCGCAAGCGTGCTCCAAGCCGCAGCGGAATTGCGCGAAACCGACTGTCCGGTAGTGCGCATCGACGATGCAGCGGAGGCGGCGGACGCCTTTGCGCACGGCCTCCCGGTCCTCGGGGCGGACGACTGCGGCTACAAGCCCGGCGTGCCCGACGACGAAGGGGCCGCCCTGGCACTGGGATCTCTCGCCGAGGCAACGCGAATGGCGCTGCTGGGAAAGGCCGGCGCAGTGGTGACCGCACCCGTTGCCAAGGCGCAGTTGGCAAGGATCGGTTTCGAGTTTCCCGGCCAGACCGAATTCCTCGCCGTCGCCTGCGGCCTGCCCGCCGAAGCCTCGGTCATGATGCTCGCCGGCCCCAGTCTGCGGACCGTCCCGGTAACCGTGCATTGCGCGCTGGCCGACGTGCCCGGCCTTCTTACCGCGGACATGATCTACAGCAGGGCGCGGATTGTCGCCGAGGCACTGGAAAGGGATTTCGGGATTGCCACGCCGCGGCTCGCGATCTGCGGCCTCAACCCCCATGCCGGCGAAGGCGGCAAATTCGGCTCCGAAGAACGTGACATCATCGAACCGGCGATCGACCTTATGCGTCAGGCGGGAATGACCGTCTCTGGCCCGCACCCCGCCGATGCGCTCTTCACCCCGCGCGCGCGGCAGAACTACGACGCCGCCATAGCGATGTATCACGATCAGGCATTGGTGCCGCTCAAGGCGCTCGATTTCGACGAGGGCGTGAATGTGACACTCGGCCTGCCGATAGTCCGGACCAGCCCCGATCACGGCACGGCATTCGATATCGCGGGCAAAGGGCTGGCCGATCCCGGCGCCATGATCGCGGCGCTGCGAATGGCGGGCGAGATCGCCGTGCGCCGGACGCCTTCTGCTTCCTAGACCATCGCGAGCAGCGAAGCGACATGGCGATCCCTGGGTGAATACCTTGGATTGCTTCGCTTCACTCGCAATGACTGTATAGGGGTCGGGTGAGTACAACCCTCCCTCCCCTGCGCGAAGTTATCGCCCGCCACGGCCTCAGCGCGTCGAAGGCGCTGGGCCAGAACTTTCTGTTCGACGAACAATTGCTCGACCGGATCGCAGCCATTCCCGGCGATCTGTCGGGCAGGCAGGTGCTCGAAGTCGGCCCCGGCCCGGGCGGGCTGACCCGCGCCCTGCTGCGTGCCGGAGCCCGCGTCACGGCGATCGAGATGGACCGGCGCTGCCTCCCCGCGCTCGCCGAACTGGGCGAGGCGTTTCCCGGCCAGCTCCGCGTGGTCGAAGGCGATGCGCTGAAGCTCGATCATGCCGAGCTGATGGGCGGCGAACCTTTCGCCGTGCTGTCCAACCTGCCCTATAATGTCGGCACCGCGCTGTTCGTGCGCTGGCTCGGCGGACAGAACTGGCCGCCGCTCTGGACCAGCCTGACGCTGATGTTCCAGCAGGAGGTCGCCCAGCGCATCGTCGCGCAGCCGGGCGGCTCGACCTATGGCCGCCTCGCCGTTCTGGCCCAGTGGCGCGCGGAAGCGAAGCTGGCCATGAAGGTCCACAGAAGTGCGTTCACCCCGCCGCCAAAGGTTATGAGCGCAGTGGTCCATGTTACACCCTGCGCCATACCCGAGGGCGTCTCGGCCCGCACCCTCGAACGCCTCACCGAAGCCGCCTTCGGCCAACGCCGCAAGATGCTCCGCCAAAGCCTCAAGGGAGTGCCCGGCGCGGTCGAGGTGCTGGAGAAGCTCGGCATCGATCCGCAAAGGCGGGCGGAGACCGTAAGCATCCGGGAATTCACGCAAATCTCCAGAGAACTCGGCTGACGAAGAACGCTCACGTAGAAAGCCCGGGTGGCCAAGTAAGTCAGAGTTAACGCCCTTGTTTAGTATTAAAAAGAATGTGCACATGTACGTTCGGAGATCATGCGACTGCTGCGCTTCATTCTGACGCTCTTCGCGGTTCTCGCCGTAAGCAATACTGCGGCCTTCGCCCAGGACACCGCTTCGCCGCTTCCCTGCGTCGCAACCGAGGCGGTGGCCTGGGCGCCAGTCACAGTCGATACGTTGCCCACACGATGGAACTGCGCGACTTACGAACTCTCTCTGTTGCCCGAGCGAACCTACCTTCGTTTCCAAGTACCGGAAGGCTCACCTTCTCCCCGCTTCCTGGCTGCGCAGCGCGGACCTCTCTCTAGCATTTCCGTGGCCGCAATCGATGCAGCCGGGCGCGTCAAAGTGACGCACCACCGGATGAGTGATCTACAAGTCGTCGCGGGTACTGACCTATTGAAGATCCCGCTAGCCCGCACGGATAGCCCACCCCGCGAGATCATAGTCGCGGTCGATTTGCCCACCGATCTGCGCGTCGTGCGATCGATGCAGCTTACGATCGACGACCCGAGCGCCGCGCCGCGACTCTTCCTGTTGCTGCTCGTTATCTCAATGCTTGCTGGCATGTTGCTGATGCCGCTCATATTCGGGCTGATGATCTATCGGGTCTTGCGGCACAGTTTTGTGCTGTGGCATGCCGTCACCGCAGCGGCGTTGCTCATGACCGTATTGGTAAATTCGGCGCTCATCACGAGCTTCGTGCCGCTAGGGGTGGAGATGATCGTCCGCCTGGCCATTCTGGCGCTGGGGCTCTCCGTGGCGGGAAATGTGATGTTCGCCTATCACTTTATCGAACGCAGTCGCGCCAACGCCGCGCTGCGCAAGACGCTTCCCTGGCTCGCAGCGTGGGGCTTTCTAGTAGGCGTTCTCGGCAGCCTCGATCTTCACTCGGGACGTACATGGCACGTGCAGGCTTATTTCACGGCATATGTTCCGGTGCTGATCGCCTATATCTGGTTTGTAGTCGGAGCGTTACGGCGCGGCAGCCGCTACTCCCGCTACCTGATCGTGGGCCTTTCGCCTCTCATTGCTGTGTGTCTGTTGCGGCTCGTCGGTCAACTGACTCCCTGGCTGCCCGAAAACGACTCCATGCTGCTGTTCTATGTTGGCTGTGTATTCGAGGAGATCACTGCTATGCTCGGCGTCACGGCACGATTGGTTCAGCTCCGCAAAGAACGCGATCGCGCACGTATCGAGAACGCCGTACTGCAGAATCTCAGCCGCCACGACCCGCTAACCGGCTTGATGAACCGGCATGCGCTCGAAAGTGATCCGCAAGATCAGATCGAATTCACGGCCATGGCGATCATGGATATCGATCATTTCAAGTCGATCAACGATACCTACGGCCACGTCGTTGGCGATCGGGTGCTGAAGGCGGTGGCAGACGTGCTCAAAGGAGAAGAAGACGCGCGGATCGTGCGGATGGGCGGAGAGGAGTTTCTTATTCAATTGCGCTGTAGCAGGCCAGGCGCGCGCGCCGAGGCATTTCGCCGAGCTATCCCGCTTTCCGTCGGTCGCGCCGTGCCCGAACTCGATTGGCCCGTCACGGCCAGCATGGGCGTCATACTTCTGGGTCCGAAGGAACGAGATCAGATTCCCGATTTCCAGACATTGTATTCGCGGATGGACGGGCTGCTCTACCGCGCCAAGGACCAAGGCCGCGATAGAAGCGTTGTCGCAAAACTGGCCTTCTTCGATCCCGACATATCGGCAGAGGATGCACAGGAAAAATTCGACTCGATCGTCACCTCGTTCCGAGCACGACGGCGAAAATCGAACGGCTAGAGCAAGCTAGTCCTTCTTTTTCTTCCGCCGCCATGCGTGAAGCAGCGGCTCTGTGTAACCACTGGGCTGTTCGACACCTTTGAAGATCAAGTCCTTGGCGGCACTGAATGCCGCACCGCCCTCGTTCTCGAGCAGAGGTTCGTAGATCGGATCGCCCGCATTCTGCTCGTCCACCTTGGCGGCCATGCGACGCAGGCTGTCCATCACCTGCGCTTCGGAGATCACGCCATGGAGCAGCCAGTTGGCTATATGCTGGCTGGAAATGCGCAAGGTCGCTCGGTCTTCCATTAAGCCGACATCGTTGATGTCCGGCACCTTCGAACAGCCGACACCCTGATCGATCCAGCGCACAACGTAGCCCAACAGTCCCTGACAGTTGTTATCGAGTTCCTCAGCGATTTCCTCGGCCGACCAGTTCACGCCATCCGCCAGCGGAATCCTGAGAAGTTCGTCGAGCTTCGCCGCGTCGGGCAAACCCTTCTGGATCTCGAACACATCCTCGCGGTGATAGTGGATCGCGTGGAGCGTCGCGGCGGTCGGGCTCGGCACCCAGGCGGTGTTGGCGCCCGCACGCAGATGGCCGATCTTCTCGACCATCATCTGCCCCATCAGATCCGGAGCCGCCCACATGCCTTTGCCGATCTGGGCGCGGCCCGACAGGCCATGCGCCAACCCGATGCCGACATTGCGCGCCTCGTAGGCCTTGAGCCAGGCCGAATTCTTCATCTCGCCCTTGCGCATCATCGGCCCCGCCCGCATCGAGGTGTGAATTTCGTCACCCGTCCGGTCGAGGAAGCCGGTGTTGATGAACACGATCCGGTCTTTCACAGCGTAGATGCAGGCCGCCAGGTTCGCGCTGGTGCGCCGCTCCTCGTCCATCACCCCAACCTTGATCGTGTGGCGCGGCAGGTCGAGCAGGTCCTCAACCGCGTCGAAAAGGTCATTGGTGAAGGCGCATTCCTCCGGCCCGTGCATCTTGGGCTTCACGATGTAGATGCTGCCCTTGCGGCTGTTGCCGTACTTGCCCAGCCCCGCAACGTCCTGAGCCGAAATCGCGCTGGTCATCACCGCGTCGAGAATTCCCTCGGGTATCTCGTTCCCGGCCCAAAGCATGGCGGGATTGGTCATCAGATGGCCGACATTGCGCACGAACATCAGGCTGCGGCCGGGAAGTCTGTGCTCCGTACCATCGCCCGATCGATAGGTAACGTCGGGCGCAAGTTCGCGGGTAAGTGTCTTGCCGCCCTTTTCGAAGCTTTCCGACAAATCGCCGCGAACGATGCCGAGCCAGTTGCGATAGGCCAGCAGCTTGTCCTCTGCATCGACCGCAGCCACCGAATCCTCGCAATCGGCGATGGTGGTAAGTGCCGCCTCGAGGACGATGTCGGAAATCCCTGCTTTGTCGGACTTCCCGATCGCGCTTTCGCGATCGAACTGCACTTCGATGTGAAGGCCGTTGTTCCGGAACAGCAGACCCTTGTCGGTGTGGCCGACCCACTTGCTCTCGTCCTGCAACTTGCCGTCATGCTCGTCGGCGATATCGGCCCAGCTCTGGTCCACAAGCGGCAGAGTCTCATCGAGGAACTTGCGCCCTTCCGCGATCACCGCAGCGCCGCGGTCTTTGTCATACCCTCCCGGCTTGGCTGGCGGCGCATCGAGCGCATCGGTGCCGTAAAACGCATCGTAAAGGCTGCCCCAGCGCGCATTCGCGGCATTGAGCAGGAATCGTGCATTGAGGATCGGCACGACGAGCTGCGGCCCAGCCATTGTGGCAATCTCGGGATCGACGTTTTCGGTGCCGATCGTGAATTCCCCCGGTTCGGGGACGAGATAGCCGATTTCCTCGAGAAAGGCGCGATAATCGCCCGCATCGTGTGGCTGGCCGGCGCGCTCCAGGTGCCAGGCGTCGATCCTGGCCTGCAGCCGCTCGCGCTTGCCCAGCAGCGCAACATTGCGCGGAGCGAACTCGCCAAGCAGCGCGGCAAAGCCCTGCCAGAATACATCGACATCGCGGCCCAGGGGCGCGAGCACTTCGGTCTCGATGAAAGCGGCAAGTTCGGGGTCGGTCTCGATCCCGGCGCGCGTCACATATTCGGTCATGGAACTCCTCAGGCTAATGCAAAGCTGGCAATGTCGAACCCGGGGAGGAGCGGGTCGGTCTATGCCGCCAGCCGTTGATCAATGCAAGGCGTGGGGTGGACTTGGGCCTGTGCAGGATTAAGGACGTTGCATATGAAACCGGATAACGCCCCACAAGCGCTGCTCGACGCCATCGACGCCGATACGATGCTCCGCCAGGTGCAGGACTGGGCGGCGATCAATACCGGCACCGGAAACATTGCCGGGCTCGAACGCATGGCAAACATTCTCGCCGAGGCTTTCAGCATTTTGCCGGGTGAGATCGAATTGGTCGAACCTGCCGCCGTTACGGCGATTTCCTGCGAGGGCCGAGAGTTCGAGAAACCGCACGGCAGACACATGGTGCTGCGGGTACGCCCCGCGGCGGAGCGGCGGTTCGTTCTCACCGGCCATATGGACACCGTTTTCCCAGTCGACCACCCGTTCCAGGATATCAGTTGGCTGGATGACGAGACCATCAACGGTCCCGGCACCGCCGATATGAAAGGCGGGCTCAATGTCATCCTCCATGCGCTGAGGGCCTTCGAAGCCATCCAAGGCTCGCAGCGCGTTGGCTACGATGTGATGATCAATTCGGACGAGGAAACCGGCAGCCTTGCCAGCCGCGATTTGATCGAGGAATTGGCGCGCGGGAAATATGCCGCACTCACCTACGAACCCAGCTCACTGCCCGACGGCACGCTGGCTCATGCGCGCGGCGGCACGGGCAATTACTCGATCACTTTCACCGGTCGATCCGCTCATGCCGGCCGCAATCCGCAGGACGGGCGCAATGCCATCGTTGCAGCCTCGGACCTCGTGTTGCGGATCAAGGCGCTCGAAGCCGATGACATCACGGTCAATCCAGCCAGGATCGAAGGCGGCAGCGCAAACAATGTCGTGCCGGACCTTGCCGTGCTGCGTTTCAACATCCGTCCCAAGTCGACCGACGCGATGAACCGTTTCGATGGTGAACTCGACGCGATCCTTGCGGCGATACGGGCCGATCATGGCGTGAGCATCCACCGACATGGCGGCGTAACGCGCCCACCCAAGCCGGTCGACGAGAGAGCGCAGCGCCTGTTCGATCTGGTCAAGGCCTGCGGCACGGAGCTCGGTCAAACGATAGGCTGGAAGCCCACGGGCGGCGTGTGCGACGGCAACAATATTGCGGCGACCGGCGTGCCGGTGGTCGACACGATGGGCGTGCGCGGCGGCGCGATCCATTCGCCCGACGAATTCATGATCGTACCTTCGCTCAAGGAACGCGCGGCCCTGTCCGCGCTGGTCCTCTCGAAGCTATCCACCGGAGACCATTTGTGACCTTTCGCCTGCGTGCTGCGCATATCGAGGACCTCGAGCACCTTTACGAAATGGCCAAGCTTACCGGCGGAGGATTCACCAACCTGCCCGCCGATCGCAATGCCCTGACCAAGAAACTTGAGCGGGCGGACGAAGCCTTTTCGCGCACCGATGACGAACTTGGCGACGATCTGTTCACGCTGGTGCTCGAGAACGCCGAGACCGGCCAAGTTCGTGGGACCTGCCAGCTATTCAGCCAGGTCGGCCAGCAATGGCCGTTCTACAGCTACCGGCTCAACACGCTCACCCAGCACAGCCAGGAGCTCGACCGCACGGTGCGTGCTGAGCTGCTGAGCCTTGTGACCGATCTGGAGGGCTCGTCCGAGGTCGGGGGCCTGTTTCTTCATCCCGGAGAGCGCGCAGGCGGGCTGGGCCTGCTGCTTGCGCGCAGCCGTTATCTGTTCATCGCCATGCACCGCTCGCGCTTCGCAGACCGTATCCTCGCCGAACTGCGCGGCGTGATCGACGATCGCGGCGGCTCGCCGTTCTGGGACGGGGTCGCGGGCCGGTTCTTCGGCATGACGTTCCAGGAAGCCGATTACTTCAATGCCATCAACGGCAACCAGTTCATCGCCGACCTGATGCCGAAGCACCCGGTCTACGTCGCCATGCTCGACGACGAGGCGAAGAAGGTCATCGGTATACCACACCCCACGGGACGGGCGGCGATGCGCATGCTCGAGGACGAAGGTTTCGCTGCCGAAGGCTATGTCGATATCTTCGATGGCGGGCCGACCATGACCGCGCGCACCGACCAGGTCCGGAGCGTCCGCAAATCGGCTCCGAGTCGGGTTTTCGCGACCGATCTCGATATCGGCGAGCGCGCCTTGGTCGCAACCGGAACGCTGGCAACATTTCGCTGTGCCTATGGCATGCGCGAGATCGGCGAAGACGGTTCGATAGCCGTCGATGCAGCTTGCGCCGCGACGCTGGAGGTAAGCGAGGGAGATGAAGTCTGGAGCGTGGCGCGATGAGCGATCTGGTCGAGATCAACTTCGACGGGATTGTCGGCCCCAGTCACAACTATGCCGGTCTCAGCCTCGGCAATATGGCCAGCGCGAGCCACAAGGGCGACGCATCTTTCCCGCGCGCAGCGGCTCTGCAGGGCATTGCCAAGATGCGCGGGAACATGGAGCGCGGTCTGACGCAAGGTTTTTTGCTGCCGCTTCCGCGCCCGAACAACCGTCTCTTGCACGAACTCGCCGTGGGCGAGGATACCGATCGCGCGCTGCTGGCAGCGGCCTGGTCGGCCAGTTCGATGTGGACCGCCAATGCGGCCACGGTCAGCCCCGCACCCGACACCGCAGACGGACGCTGCCACCTGACGCCGGCCAACCTCGTCACCATGCTGCATCGCGCGCAGGAATGGCGCGACACTCAGGCGCAGTTGAAGATTGCCTTCGGTGACGAGCGGTACTTCGCCGTGCACGATGCCGTCCCGCCCAGCTTTGGCGACGAAGGCGCCGCCAACCACATGCGTTTCTGCGAACAGCACGGGGCACCGGGCGTCGAGGTATTCGTCTATGGCCGGCCCGGCGGCCGTTTTCCAGCAAGGCAACACGAGCAGGCGAGCCGCGCGGTTGCCCGCCTGCACGGCCTCGATCCGAAACGCTGTGTCTTCATCGAGCAAAACCCTGCAGCAATTGCAGCAGGCGCATTCCATAACGATGTCGTCGCTGTCGCGAATGAGACAGTGCTGTTCACGCACGAACGGGCATTCGCCGATCAGAAAGACGCCTATGAAGCAATTCGCGCAGTCTTTCCTAGACTGCATGTTATCGAGGTGCCCGAAAGCGCGGTCTCGCTCGATGAGGCGATAAGGACCTATCTGTTCAACGCCCAGTTGCTGACTTTGCCGACGGGAGAAATGGCACTGATTGTCCCGAGCGAGTGCCAGGAAAGCGCCCGGGTGCAGGCCTGGTGCGAACGCATGCTCGCGACCAACGGCCCGATCCGGCAAGTCATTCCCGTCGATGTGCGCCAGTCGATGGCCAATGGCGGCGGCCCGGCATGCCTGCGGCTGCGTGTCGTAGCCGATCCGGCGACGGTGGATGCCCGATTCCTGCTCGACGAAACTAAGGCGGATCGGATCGAGTCGGTGATCGCCCAAATGTGGCCCGAAACGATCGAGCCGCACGAAGTCGGGACGGAGACACTTGCCAGAAAAGTCGTCGAAGCGCGGGAAGCCTTACTTTCCGTCCTATCTCTGGACGCCCTCGCATAACCCGACCCGTGCACGGTTAACGCGCTGGACCGGATCGTCGGGCACTTTTACACTTCGTCATGCATTAACCACTCGAGCCTGCGAATTTCCGCCGCTGGCACGGGAATTGCAATCAGATAGGTTAATGATGGAGACCGGCGCAAGCATGCTTAGAAAGGTGAAGAGGCTGTTCGTCATCAAGACGCGCTTCGAAGCGTATCTGATCATTTTCGCCCTCGCTCTGGGTGCAATGACGCGCGGCGCCAACTACACGATCGAATATCCGGGTGTGGGAGGTTACCTGCTGTTCGCTGCAACGGCAGGCGCCGTGTTCCTCGGAGGCGCCAAGATTCTCGACGCGCTGCGCTACGAGCGCGAGGCGAAAGCGGTCGGCCGGGAAGATACCGATAGCGAGTAGCGCGGGTTTGTCCGTGGCACCTTCCACGAACACCGAAAATCTGGCGCTGCGTCCACTGCGCGAGGAGGAGCTGGACCAAGCATCTCGGCTGTGCCTGCGTTCAAAGGCATATTGGGGACATGACGCGCAGTTCCTGTCGCGGTGCGAGGCCGAACTGATACTGACCCGCAATGATCTGAGGCGTGGGGATGTCATTGCGGCGACAGGCGGTGACTTGCTCTTGGGCATTGCACAGATTGGATACGATGGAGAGAAATGCTTTCTCGAGAAGCTCTTCGTCGACCCTGAAGCGATGGGCGTGGGAACCGGACGCAAACTGTTCGAATGGGCAGTTACCACAGCTCGCGAAAAGGGTGTCGCCGAATTGATCGTGGAAGCCGATCCCGGCGCCGTTACCTTTTATTTGAAAATGGGATGCAAAAGGGCTGGCAGTGTCCCCTCCGGATCGATCCCGGGCAGGACCCTGCCGCGCCTCGTTTTTGACATGGGATGAACGTCAGCCTGCTACGCGATACTGCCCGGCGGTGATGAACTCGTCGAAGCTTTCGCACCACACGACCACGGTTGTGAAATCCTCGATATTTACGCCTGCCGGTACGTCCAGCGCGAAGCCATCATAGCTTTTTACATCGCCGATCCGTACGGCTTCGGCACGGACTGCCTCGAACCCGGCCTCGTCGTCAACGAATTCCCGGGTGAGATAGACCTTGTAGTCCGGCCCCGGCGCCAGTGCTCCGATATGCGAGATGGTATCGGCGCTGACGCTAATCGTACCCTCGCCCCAATGCAGTCCGTCACTGCCTGGCAGGTCCCGCGAAAGCTCGGCGCTATAGCTTGCTTCGGCCGCGGCCTGCTGGAGAACCGCCGCTTCGGGAGCTTTCTCGGCAGTGAGGATAGGAAGGAAATAGACCCCGAGGCCGAAACCGAGGACGAGCGCGGCGCCATGCGTGGCCACGAGTATGATATTCCGTTTCATCCCGAATTCCCCAAATGCCCGTAACCCTGCGGTAGGCGTGTTTACGGCACCATTCGGTCCGAATGTCCGTATGGTTACAGTGTATGGAATCAGGTGGGGGTTTCTGTTGCTAGCTACCCCCGGAGCCCCGGAATCCGCTTCTGTTGCCCGGTGGGTCCAACCGCGCTTTAGCTTTGTAACTTCAGGGCGTTAGCCCATCACATTACGCAGCGAGAGCGAGTGCTTCGTTATCGTTGGCACTTGTGTGTTGTGAACAGTTTTACGGGGTACTCAGCCCGGGCGAAAACACTGTCTTTCAGCACACGTCGATCCTGGTTCGGCCCCGTCAGAGATCCCGGCTTTTGCCGGGACATGTGGTGGAGCCGCCGGGTACTGCCCCCGGGTCCGTTGTACCTATTACACAGCGCAGTTTATCGCCATATCCCGCAAAAACGGGCAGGTCCCATATAGGCCCTGCCCGCTTAATGTGAAGTGTATGCGAAGGGCGAGCGCCCTTTCGGCCTATTTCTTCAGCGCGTCGCGAATCTCGGTCAGCAGCTCGATCTCCGTTGGACCGGCGAGCGCATCTTCCTTCTTCTCTTCGAATTCCGCCATCACCTTCTTGGCGTAGCGCACGAGCAGGAAGATGATAAAGGAGAGGATCAGAAAATTGATGATGGTGGTGATGAAGGCGCCATACCCGATCATCGCGGCGCCGGCTTCCTTGAGCGCTGCATAGTCGGAGAGCGACCCTTCATAGTCTGCTGGCGTGCTCAAGAGGATGAAATAGCTGGAAAAGTCCGCACCGCCGAAAATCGCGCCGACGATCGGCATGATGATATCGTCCGTCAGCGAAGCCACAATCGTACCGAACGCGCCGGCTATGATCACGGCCACTGCCAGATCGATCACATTGCCCTTGGCTACGAATTCCTTGAAATCCTTGAACACGCTGTTTCCCCTTAACCCTTACGAACCGCCGCTCTACTGCCACGACCGAAATCCTGTCACAAGTGCGCGTTAATCTTGAATGGCCGAACCGGTGTGCTATCTACGCAAGACACATTGACCCAGAGAGGACTTTCCATGAACCGCTTGGCTGCTTTCCGCACTTCCGCAATCGCCGCTGCTGCCCTCGCACTGTCGGCTTGCGGGATCAACTCCGTCCCCGCCGCAGAGGAGAGCGCCAAGGCCAAGTGGGCCGATGTCGAAGCGGCCTTTCAGGAGCGTGCGAATCTTGTCCCCAATCTCGAACAGATCGTGATGAGCTCCGCCGAACAGGAACGTGCGACGCTTGAGTCGGTAATTCAGGCCCGTGCTTCGGCCACGCGGCCCGAAATCCAGCTCGATGGCGAGGATCTGGGCGACGCGGACAAGATGGCGCAATATCAGGAGGCGCAGAACACTTTCGGCGGCGCACTCTCGCGCCTGATGGCCAATGTGGAGGCCTATCCGGAACTGCGCAGCCAGGATAATTTCGGCCGCTTCATGACCCAGATCGAGGGGCAGGAGAACCGCATCCGCGTCGCCATTCGCGACTACAACGAGGCTGTCCGCCAATACAACACCACCATCCGCACCTTCCCGGACACGATCGGCGCAAACATCATCCACGGTGCGGAACCGATGATCCCCTACGAAGCCGTGACAGAGGGTGCGGAAGTCGCCCCCGAACTCAACATGCGTTCGGACAGCGCGCCCGCGAACTGATCGGCGCAGACGATGCGCGTTCTTGCCCGTATATTCATGCCGCTTGCGGCGGTGCTGGGCCTCACCCTGCCCGCCGCCGCGCAGACCTTTCCCGAGCGTGGCACCGCTCCGGTGGTCGACGCGGCCAACATCATCGACGACGCGACAGAGGCCGCGCTCACTGAAAAACTCGACGCTTTCGAAGAGCGCAACCAGCGGCAGTTCGTCATCGCGACCATTCCCGATCTCGAAGGTTACGACATCGCCGACTACGGCTATCGCCTAGGCCGGGAATGGGCGCTCGGAGATGCGGAACGCAATGACGGCATCATCCTCATCGTTGCCCCGAACGAGCGCAAGATGCGGGTCGAGGTCGGCTATGGGCTGGAAGCCGTGATCCCCGATGGCCTCGCTTTCGAATATGTCGAGGGGATGAAGCCCTATTTCCGCGACGGCGATTATTCAGGCGGGATCAGTTGGGGGGCAGATCAGATCATCACCCAGCTCGAACTGCCGCCCGAAGAAGCCGCGCGTGTCGCGCAGGAGCGGACGGAGGCGCGCGAAAGTGAAGGCGGATTTCCAATTGGCGCGCTGATCTGGCTGGCTTTCGTGTTTTTCTTCTTCATTCTGCCCATGTTCGGCCGTGGCCGACGGCGGCGCTATCGGCGCAGCGGGATCGGAGGCGCCGTGGGCGACATCATGCTGTGGGAAGCCGGCAAGGCAATCGCCCGCGGCCTCAGCGATGACGATTGGGGCGGTGGCGGTGGCTGGGGTGGAGGCGGCGGTTTCGGCGGCGGCGGCTTCTCCGGCGGTGGCGGCAGTTTCGGAGGCGGCGGCGCCTCCGGGGGGTGGTAATGGGCTATCTTTCGCAGGCCGATCACAAGATCGTATCCGATGCCGTGGCGGAGGCGGAATTGACGACGAGTGGCGAGATCGTCACGGTTCTGGCTGATCGCAGCGACGGCTATTCGGACGTCGTGCTGGTCTGGGCCGTTGCGCTCGCTTTCACTGCAATGAGTGTCTTTGCAGTCCTTCCACAGCCCTTCATGGATTTCTGGGATTCGCTGGTCGGCGGGTGGACGCACGAGTGGACTACGGGCGAACTCGCCAGCATGACCATCGCGCTCGGTCTCGGTGCATTCGCCCTCGGCTGGTTACTGCTTAGCTGGGATCCGCTACGTTTCGCGCTTACCCCCGGCCCGGTCAAGACGGCACGCGCGCACGAACGGGCAATCAAACACTTCAAGGTAGGTGCCGAACGGCGCACGCACGGCCGGACCGGAGTGCTTCTCTACCTCTCCATGCGCGAACACCGTGCCGAGATCGTCGCCGATCAGCCGATCGCCGAGATCGTCCCCGCCGAAGTCTGGGGCGAGGCGATGGCGGATATGCTGATCGAGATAAAGCAGGGTCACATCGCCGAGGGTCTGGCGGCGGGCATACGCGATGTCGGCAAGGTGCTGTCCGAGCATTTCCCGCGCTCGGATGACGACGAGAACGAGATCCCCGACCGGCTGATCGAGGTCTGAGAATGCCCGTTCCCGATCACGATGCCGACGAGCAGATCGTCTGGCAAGGCAAGTACATCACTGCCAAGAAGCGCGGTCGGTGGGAATATGTCGGCCGCCCGCGCAACATCCGCGCGGCGGTTATCCTCGCCTTGGACGATGATGGACATGTGCTGCTGGTGGAGCAGTACCGCGTGCCGCTGGGCAGGCACTGTATCGAAATGCCCGCCGGGCTGATCGGCGACGAGGACGAGTTCGACGGCGAAGGTCCGCTTGCCGCGGCCGGGCGCGAGCTGGAGGAGGAGACCGGCTACCGCGCCGAAATGCTCGAGGACTTGGGCTGTTTCTGGTCATCGCCCGGGATGGTCAGCGAAAGCTTCACGCTTGTCCGTGCGCGCAATCTCACCAAGGTGAGCGAGGGCGGCGGCGTCGGGGGCGAGAATATTACGGTCCACCGCGTGGCGCTGGCCGACATCGGCAACTTTGTCGCTGCCAAGCGCGCCGCCGGTTGCGGGATCGATGTGCGCATGCTCTTGCTGCTGGGACAGGAATTGCTGGCAGGAGAGTGAGATATGGCGAAAGACCGCAAACCCAGATGCGCAGGCAAGCTGGCGCTGGTGACAGGCGCAGCTCAGGGACTGGGGCGCGCCCATGCGACCCGCCTCGCCGAAGAAGGTGCGCGAGTCCTGTGCACCGACATCAATGGTGACGGCGCGGCAGAGACAGCCTCGCTGATCAACGACGAGCTGGGCGGCGGTACCGCCTTTTCGATCCGGCACGACGTGACCGACCCGCAGTCGTGGGAAGCCGCAGTCGATGGCGCACGCGAGCATATCGGCGGGCTCAACGTGCTGGTGAACAATGCCGGCATCGGCGTTGGCGGAAATATCGAGACTTGCGATTTCGACGATTGGAAGCGCTGTTTTGCGGTCAATGTCGATTCCATCTTCCACGGCTGCCAGAAGGCGCTGCCGCTGATGCGCGAACACGCGCCGGGTTCGATCGTGAACATCTCCAGCATCGCCGGACTGATCGCCAGCGATACCATGCCGGCCTATAACTCGTCCAAGGCGGCGGTATGGATGCTGTCCAAGTCGATCGCGCTCCATTGCGCGAAGAAGAACATGCAGATCCGCTGCAATTCGGTGCATCCGACCTTCGTCGACACGCCGATCCTCGACGGGACCGCGCGCAACCATAATCTCGACAAGGACGTGCTGATGGACAAGCTGGCGCGACAGATCCCGCTCAAATTCGTCGGCGAGCCGAACGATATCGCCAATGCGGTGGTCTATCTCGCCAGCGACGAGAGCCGCTTCATGACCGGAGCCGAGCTCAAGCTCGATGGCGGTATCTCGGCAATGTAGGGAAAACAATGGGCGCCGGAATCAAGCGAGGGGCCAAACGGCCCCTCCCGGTTCTCTTCATGTCTGAGCCACGGCCGGCACGAAAACCGGGACGGTTGGCGCGGGGCCGTGGTCAGTCTGCGATCAGCGCGATCGCCAGGTAGATCAGGATGAAGCTGCCGAAACCGAGCAGCGTCCCTGCAACGAAGCCCAAGCGGACCCAGGTGGCGTTGATGCCGAAGTAGCGGGCGATGCCGGAGCAGACCCCCATCAGCTTGCCGTCGGTGCGATCCAAGGCGAACCCTTTGGCAGGCCGCACGGCGTGGTCGTCTTCGCGAAATTTCAGATTGCTCATGCGATCAGTCCGTTGGGCGAGGCGGGGACGATGGCCGTGGCGAAAAAGAGCGCCGAGATGGCCAGCGAGAAGGCAGCTGCGAAAAGCTTGTTGCCATTGTCGGAATTGAACATTGTTTCTTTCCTCTCGTTGGATTGATGAGGTTTAGGCGACGAGACCAGCGGGGCTGCCGGGGACGATGGCGACGGCCATGAACACTGCCGAAACGCTGAGAGCGAAGATGGCGGCGAGAGCGCGGTTGCTGGCATATTCGAAGACGGACATTGTGTTACTCCTTGATCCTTGGTTCGTTTTCCCCTGATCATCCGGGATGCCCAATACTTTGCAACGGGTGTGCCAAACTCCGAGAATCGCGGAATTCAGCCATTCTTAACTGAATGCTCGACCGCACATCCGTTCACCAATCCGAAAGGTTGGGAAATTTTCCCAACTGTTGGAATAGCTCTGTTTCGTATGGCGAGGCGGTCGCGGTCGCGCTATCGGCGATTCTCCAAATGGCGCTCGACCGCATCTCCCTTACCGACTTCCGCAATCATGCGGCGACCGAACTGGATACGACTGCACGGTTCAATCTGCTCGTCGGCGAAAACGGGGCTGGCAAGACCAACATACTCGAGGCGCTCTCGTTGCTTGCACCGGGTAGAGGACTGCGGCGGGCGGCGCTCGCCGACATGGTGCGCAGCGGCAGCCGACAGGGCTTCGGCGTCGGGGCCAATCTCGCACAACACGCCGAACCCGTCCGCCTCGGCACCTATTCGGAAAGCGCCAGTCCGGGGCGTCGCCGCGTGCGCATCAATGGCGCGGAGAGCAGCGCCGCCAGTCTCGGCGAGTGGCTGGCGGTCACGTGGCTGACCCCGGCGATGGATGGGCTGTTCACCGGCCCTGCGGGCGATCGGCGGCGCTATATGGACCGCCTCGCACTGGCACTCGAGCCCGCGCATGCCAGCCATGCCGCGCGGTACGAGGCGGCCCTGCGCGAACGCAACCGCCTGCTGTCCGACATGCGTGAGCCCGAAAGCGCCTGGCTTGATGCGATCGAAGCGCAGATGGTCCAGCATGGCTCGGCGCTGATGCAGGGACGCGCCCGGCTGGTCGAAACGCTGGCGGTGCGTCTGGCGGAAATGCCTGCCGAGCCTTTTGCTCGCCCCGCCCTCACCTATGCGCCCAGCGCCCCCGATCATGCGGACGGCCTGTCGCAAGCGCTCTACGACAATCGCAGGCGCGACCGGGCGGCGCAACGCACATTGGTGGGGCCGCATCGCGACGAACTGAACGTCATCCACGCCGCCAAGCGCGTGCCCGCGGCGCAGAGTTCGACCGGCGAACAAAAGGCCATGCTGGTGGCGATGACACTGGCCCATGCAAGCCTTGCCGCACAGGGACGTGCAAGTCTGCTGCTACTCGACGAGGTCGCCGCGCATCTCGACCCGGTGCGCCGCGCCGCATTGTTCGAACAATTGCGCGGCGGCGGGGCTCAGGTCTGGATGACGGGGACGGAGATCGCACCCTTCAGCAGCATAGCGACCGAGGCCACCATCTGGCGCGTCAGCGCCGGATCGGTCGAGCTGGCCTAGGACGCAGGGGGCAGAGCCTTCTGCACATCGTCCACCGTGTCGCCGACCAACGCTGCAATCCCCTCGGCAGTGGGATGGATTCGATCTTCGAGGAAGAGGCTCCGGTCCTCATAGATGCTCTCGAGCCAGAAAGGGATGAGCGCTGTGTCAAATTCACGCGCGAGTTCGCCATAGAGACCATCGAACTGCCGCTGGTATTCGGTGCCGTAATTGGGTGGCGAGCGCATGCCCATCAGCAAGACCGGTATCTCGCGGCTGCGCAATTCCTGGAGCATTGCCTCGAAATTGGCGCGTGTCTGATCCGGCTGAATTCCGCGCAGCATGTCGTTGCCACCCAGCTCCAGAATAACGAGATCGGGCTTCGTCTCCTGCGCATCGAGCGTAAAGGCAAGCCGCTGACTGCCCGCCGCGCTGGTATCGCCCGATACGCCCGCATCGATCACCCGCGCATTGACCCCGCGTTCGCGCAGGACGTCTTCGAGCTGTTCGGGATAGCCTTCCTGCTCCTCCAGCCCGTATCCGGCGAAAAGACTGTCCCCGAAGGCGAGAATGCGCCGTTCGGGTCCTTCGACGGCGATGTCGGGAGCGGCCGCAGCTTCGCCGGTGACGGCCTCGCTTGGCGGCGCAGCATCTTCCGAACTGCCGCAGGCGGTCAGTGCGAGGGCGAGGACCAATATCGACAAATGCCGCAAACGCATCGGCGAGTTTCCTTGTGCAACCTTTGGCCCCATGCCATCGCAGCCCCGTGACGAACTCTCAAGCAGCGATTTCCGCCCGCAACCTCACCCTCACCCTCGGCACCAGCGAAGCGCCGGTCGATATCCTGCGCGGGATCGATCTCGATATCGCACGCGGTTCCACCGTGGCGCTGCTCGGGCCTTCGGGTTCGGGCAAAAGCTCGCTGATGGCGGTGCTGTCAGGTCTCGAACGCGCCAGCGGCGGTAGCCTGCATGTCGCGGGCGAGGACTTCGCTGCACTGAACGAGGATGCGCTCGCCCATGCCCGCCGTGGGCGTATCGGCATCGTGTTGCAGGCCTTTCACCTGCTGCCGACCATGACTGCGCTGGAAAATGTCGCCACACCGATGGAACTGGCAGGGGAAAACGATGCGCAAGCGCGGGCCAGAGCAGAACTCGAAGCCGTTGGCCTGGGTCACCGGCTCAATCATTATCCGCAGCAGCTTTCCGGTGGCGAGCAGCAGCGCGTCGCCATTGCCCGGGCCATTGCGCCGCGACCGGACCTGATCTTCGCGGATGAGCCGACCGGCAATCTCGATGCCGCTACCGGGCATGAAATCGTGGAACTGCTTTTCGCACGGCGCGCCGAGACCGGAGCGACGTTGCTGGTCATCACCCATGATCCCGAACTGGCCGAACATTGCGAACGCGTGTTGCAGCTTGCCGATGGGCGCATTGCCAGCGACACCGCCGCATGAGCTGGGCCACCGCCTGGAAGATTGCGCGACGCGATCTGAACGCCCGCTTCCGGGGCCTGCGCCTGCTGCTGGTCTGCCTGTTCCTCGGCACCGGCGCGCTGGCGGCGATCGGCTCGCTGACAGCCGCGATCGAGGGTGAGATCGAGGCCAACGGCCGCACCTATCTGGGGGGCGATCTGCAGATCGAACTCTGGCAGCGCGGTCTCAACGAAGAGGAACGCGCCGCGCTCGAAAGCATGGGCGATGTCTCTGCCGGAACGCGGATGCAGGCCATGGCGCGATATGGCGAGCAGGCCGCTCCGATAGAATTGAAGGCCGTCGACGATGCCTATCCGCTTTACGGCGAACTGACGCTCGATGACGGGCGGTCGGTCAACGCGCCCGCCCCGGACGAAGCATGGCTTTCGAAAGGCGCGTCGGATCGCCTTGGCGCGACTTCGGGAGACAGGATCGACATCGGAACCGAAACGCTCACTGTGGGCGGCATCATCGCGGACGAACCCGACCGGCTGGGCGAAGGCTTCCAGCTCGGGCCGACCGTGATCGTCGCAGAGGACCTGCCGGTGCAGGCCGGGCTGATCGCCCCGGGATCGATGTACCAATCGAAGACCCGCGTCCGCTTCATCGACGGGCGCGACACGGAGGCCGCCGAGGAGGCGCTGGAGCAACAGTTTCCGGAGGCCGGCTTCGACATCGACACTGCCGACCGGGCAGCACCCGGCACCGACCGCTTCGTCGACCGGATGAGCGAATTTCTGACCCTGGTCGGCCTTGCCGCGCTGGTCATTGCCGGGATCGGCATCGGCGGAGGTGTGACCTCCTATCTCGACGCCCGGCGACAGGGCATCGCAACGCTCAAGATTCTCGGGGCCACAAGCGGTGACATAGCGCGCATCTACGCATTGCAGATCGTCGCCGCTTCGCTCGTCGGCAGCATCGCCGGTATCGCTGCGGGGGTCGCTATCGTGCCCCTGCTGGCGGCGGCATTGCAGGGCTTGCTACCCGTGTCGAGCGGCGTGGTCATCGATCCTGGGGCCATCGTGCTGGCGCTCGCATATGGGATGCTGGTTGCGTTGGTCTTCGCCGCGCCGCCACTTCTGCGCGCCCGACACTTTCCGGCCATGGCGCTGATGCGTTCGCGCGTCGCTCCGCTGGCGCGCGACCCGAAGGCGTTGGCGCTTGTCGGCGGGGGGTTGGCCGCGATTATCGCGCTGGCCCTGCTCACCGCCGAGAACCCGTTGCTTTCCGGCGGCTTCCTCGCCGCCGCCGCCGCCATACTCGGCCTACTCGCTCTGCTGGGTCTTGGCATCCGCAAACTGGCCGCAGCGATGCCGCGTCCGCAAAGTCCGGTCGCCCGCAACGCTCTCGCCAATCTCCACCGCCCGGGATCTTCGACCGGAGCGCTGGTTACGGCGCTGGGCTTCGGTCTCGCCGCTTTCGTTTTGCTGGCGGCGGTGCAGAGCGCCATCGACGGCAATATCGCCAAGCGCGTACCGGATCGCGCACCCGACTATTTCGTGCTCGATATCCCGCGCGACCGAGTGTCCGATTTCGAGGGGCTGGTCCGGCAGGCCGATCCCGATGCCAGTTGGCGTACGGTCCCTGCGCTGCGCGGCTCGGTACTCGCCTTCGGTCCCGAAGGAGCCATGAGCCGCACCGCAGAGCTGGACGAGATACCCGATGGCGCCTGGGCCCTGCGCGGCGAGCGTGGGCTGACCTATGCCGACAATTTGCCCCAAGGCAACGAACTGACGGCGGGCAAATGGTGGGGACCGTTCTATGCCGGCGAACCGCTGGTTTCGGTCGACGAGGAATTTGCCGAAGCTGCCGGGCTGGAGATCGGCGACATGCTGACATTCGGCATACTCGGCGTGGAGCGCACGGCCCGGATTGCGAATACGCGCCGGATCGACTGGGAGAGCCTGGGCTTCAATTACGTCTTCGTGCTCAGCCCCAATGCCATCCGCGACGCACCCCACAATCTCGCGGCGACGGTAGAGTTGAGCCCGGGAACGTCTACTGGACCGTTGCTGCAGTCGCTCGTCGCCGCCCTGCCCTCGACTTCGGTTATCGAGGTCGGCGGAGTTCTGGAGCAGGCGCGGACGATTCTGGAACAGGTCGGGCTCGCCACGCTCGCCGCCGCCAGCGTAGCGGTGCTGGCGGGTCTTGCCGTACTGCTCGGCGCGATCGCCGCGGCAAGGGCCGCACGAACCTATGATACAGTCGTCCTGCGCGTACTCGGCGCGGATCGTCGTCAGATACTTGTCATGCAACTGATCGAATATGTCGTGCTCGCGGGCGCTCTCGCCTTCGTAGCTCTGGGCATCGGCAGTCTGGCTGCATGGCTCGTCGTCACCCAGCTGTTCGAATTCGATTGGCTACCCGATTGGGGTGAAGTGCTGGCCGTGCTCGGCCTCGGCATCGTTGTCGTGCTCGCCTTCGCGCTGGGAGCCTCGCTGCCGCTGCTGCGCGCCAAACCCGCCCAGGCACTGCGCGCTCTCTGAACGCGATCCTGATTCCAAAAAAAAGCCCCGCAAAACTGCGGGGCTGTGAAGTCAAGGTCTCTTTCTGATGCAAGAGCCCTTCGGGTCGCATTTTGGAATTACCACGTCTGGTTCACAGCTCTATCTTCAAATGACTACACTGTCCCATAATGGAACAAAGAAGGGGGACTCGAAAGCCCCCCTTCCTGTCGTCTGGAATGTCCTCTGGGTCAGAAACGCATGCGTGCAGCAACGCCGTAAGTGCGCGGCTGGTTCGGATAGCCGGACACTGCCTGCCCTTGCGCCACCGCCGGGAAGACCGTCGTGAGATAGCGATCGTCGAGCAGGTTGCGGCCCCACACGCTCAGTTCCAGACCCATGTCGAAAGCATAGGTGAGCGATGCGTTGAGATTGTTGACCTCGCGGCGGAAAGCACGCGCCGCATCCCGGGCCGGACCGAAATCCCGCTCGCCGGTGGCCGGATCGGTCACGATGAAATTGGTCAACCCGTCCACCACCTGGACCGGCGACTGGTAGGAGAAGTCGCCGCGCAGGATGACGCGATCGCCCTTGGAATTGATCTCCTTGTCGTATTGGGCCCCGAAGACGGCGGACAGTTCGGGTACGCCCGCCACCGGCTCGCCCGACAGGTCACCGACCGGCGAGTTGGTGAAGCTGTCGTACTTCGCATCGAGATAGGTCATGGCCACGCTGAGCGTGAGTTCGTTGCTGGCGTAGAACTGACCGTCGAACTCGACACCGAAGGTTTCCTGCTTGCCGGCATTCGCCAGGATGAAGGATGTCCCCGTGAAGACGTTCGCCTGGAAATCCTCGATCGACTGCTGGAAGAAGGTCAGGTTAGCCGCGGCCCGGCTCCAATTGCCCTTGATGCCGAGTTCGAACACTTCCGAATTTTCGGCGTCGGCGAAGCGAGTGCCGGGCCGCAGATTTGTGACGGCAAGGCCCTGCGCCTGCAGCGCTGCGAAATCGGCCGGAAGCGGGCGGCTGTCGCGAGACAGGTTGAAGCTCGGCGCCTTGTAGCCGGTCGCCCAGCTTGCATAGACGTTGAGCGTCGGCGTGACTTCATAGGCCAGGCGGACGTTGTAGCTTACGTCGTCGTCATTCGTGGAACAATCCTCGACCGCGTTCGGGCAGTTCTGCAGCGGCGGCAGGAACTGGAACGGCGTCAATGCGAGCAGTGGGTTGCCAACCGTTGTAGCAGGGTTGCCGTCTGCAGCAGCCTGTTGCGGGGTTACCCCGTCATTTGCATCTGCAAAGGCCTGAACGCCGGCAGACACCTGACCGAATGCGGCTGGATTGGCGCCGGCAAAGGCACCGATTTCGGCCTGCGTCGCCGGACGGCCGAGACCGAGCAGGGTACCGACTTGCGAGGCAAGACCTTGCGCGAAGATGGCGCGGTTGCCCGATGCCACGAGATCGACATTCGAGAACACGTCGGTGCTCGTCGAATTGGTCACGATCTGCTTCTTGTCCTTGGTGTAGTTAGCCCCAAGAGTGAGCACGAGGCGGTCGGTAATCTCGAAATCGACATTGCCGAAGATCGAATACGCTTCGTTGTCCTGGACGATATTGTTGAAGAAGCCCTGTCCTTCAGCGAAAAACTGACCGGTATAGTCGGTGCCATTGAGCGCCGAGAGCGTGGCTTCGAGCGAATCGACCGTCTGCGTTCCGCCGGTCGCGCCCTGCAGCAGTAGGTTGGCATAGGGGCGGAAAGCCGGACCGAAGACGATGCTGTCGGAGGTGTCGACGCGTTCATCGAAATAGTAGCCGCCGATCAGAAAGTTCAACGGGCCGTCGAAGTCCGAGGCGAAACGCAGTTCCTGGGTGAACGTGTCGATACTGGCATCGCCGATATTCGCCCCCGAGACCAGCGGGGCGCTGGTGAAGTCAACGTCCTGGTTGGCCGACAGGTGTGTCTCGCGATAGGCGGTGATCGAGGTCATGGTGATCGGACCGAATTCGTAATCGATCTGGCCCGAAATGCCGTAATTCTCGATCTCGTTGATCGGGTCCACATCGGTGAAGACCACATCGCCATCGGGATTGTCGCGGAAATCGTTGACCTGCCCGCCCAACAGCTGGATTGCGCCAAGTTCGGCGGACGGCGCGACATTGACGACGCCGCAGCAACGTTCCTCGATCTTGTCGTAATCGCCGATCACGCGCACGCGCAGCGGGCCGCCATTGTCGAACAGCAGCTGGCCACGGGTGAACCAGCGATCGCGGTCGTTGATGTCCTCGCCGTTGAAGCCGTTGGTCAGAAAGCCGTCGCGCTTGTTGATACCCCCGCTTGCGCTGAGCGCGATGGAATCGGTGACCGGCCCGGTGACGAAGCCCTTGACGACCATGGCGTCGTAATTGCCGTAACTGGCCTCGACCATACCGCCGAAATCGAATTGCGGCTCCTTGGTGACGATCGAGATCACGCCGGCGCTGGCGTTCTTGCCGAACAGGGTCGACTGAGGCCCGCGCAGCACTTCCACGCGCTGAATGTCCGGAAGGTCGGAAATCTGGGAGATGGCACGGCTGCGATAAACGCCGTCGACGAACACCGCGACCGAGGGCTCAAGACCGATATTGTTGCCATCGGTACCGAAGCCGCGAACCGAATAGCTCGTCGCAAAGGCGCTCTGGTTCTGACTGACGCGAAGCGAGGGAACGATAGTCGCAAGATCGGCGACGTCGCGGATCTGGGCGCGCTCGATCGTTTCGGCGCTGGTGACGCTGACGGCGACCGGCGTTTCCTGCAGCGTCTGTTCGCGTTTGGTCGCGGTGACGACGATGACATTGCCGCTTCCGGCATCGGCGGCGTCGGGAATATTGTCCCCATCGCTTTCGACCTCTTCCTGGGTGTCTGCGAGCTCATCGGCATCCTGGGCCGAAACCGAAACCGGAAGAGCGATTGCAGCCACGCCCGCAAGCATGGCAGTACGAACGGTCGCGGCGCGGCCGAAAGCGGTGAATTTCATGAAAGGTCCTCTTCTCTCAAGACGTATCTTGGTCCGCTGCGCAGTTCCCAAATTTCGCGCATGCGGGCGGTCAACTATCAGACTTGCCCAGCCTCTCAAGCATTTAGCCGCCGGACGTATCAGCTGATCCGAAGACTGTGACTTTCGCGTTACACCGCAGCATCTTGCCGCATTGCAGCATCTAAGCTAGGGGCGCGCCCGAAACGCGCAGCGCCTTTCATGCGTTGACGCTACGGCACCCTAAACGAAAGCACATTTCCATGTCCCGCGACCTGCGCAACGTGGCCATCATCGCCCACGTCGACCACGGCAAGACCACTCTCGTCGACCAGCTTTTCCGTCAATCGGGAACCTTCCGCGAAAACCAGCGCGTGGAAGAACGCGCGATGGATTCCAACGACCTGGAAAAGGAACGCGGGATCACGATTCTCGCCAAATGCACGAGCGTCGAATGGAACGGCACACGCATCAACATCGTCGACACGCCCGGCCACGCCGACTTCGGTGCCGAGGTTGAGCGTATTCTCAGCATGGTCGACGGCGTTATCCTGCTGGTCGATTCCGCCGAAGGCCCGATGCCGCAGACCAAGTTCGTCACCGGCAAGGCGCTCGCGCTGGGCCTGCGTCCGATCGTCGTGGTCAACAAGATCGACCGCGGCGATGCTCGCCCGCAGGCCGTGCTGGACGAGGTCTTCGACCTGTTCGCATCGCTCGATGCCAATGACGACCAGCTCGACTTCCCGAGCCTGTGGGCCTCAGGCCGCGACGGTTATGCCAGCGACGACGAACACGCCCGCGAAGGCAATCTCGAACCGCTGTTCCAGCTGATCGTCGATCACGTCCCCGCCCCTGGGCTCGATACCGAAGCGCCGTTCAGCTTCCTCGCCACTCTGCTCGACCGCGACAATTTCATGGGTCGCGTGCTGACCGGGCGTGTTCAGTCGGGCAAACTGAACGTCAACGATCCGATTCATGCGCTTGATTCGCAGGGAAATGTCATCGAAGTCGGCCGCGCGACCAAGCTGCTGAGCTTCGATGGCCTTGATCGCGTCCCGGTCGATCACGCCGAGGCAGGCGACATTATCGCGCTGGCAGGGCTCGAAAAAGCTACTGTTGCCAATACGATAGCCGATCCGAGCGTGAAGACGCCAATCGAGGCGCAGCCGATCGATCCGCCGACGCTCGCCATGCAGTTCTCGGTCAATGACAGCCCGCTGGCCGGCCGCGAAGGCAGCAAGGTCACCAGCCGCATGATCCGCGACCGCCTGTATCGCGAAGCCGAAACCAATGTCGCCATCCGCATCACGGAGAGCGAGGACAAGGACAGTTTCGAAGTCGCCGGGCGCGGCGAATTGCAGCTTGGCGTTCTGATCGAAACCATGCGCCGCGAAGGTTTCGAGCTCGGCATCAGTCGCCCACGCGTCCTGTTCCGCACCGAAGACGGTCAGCGCATGGAGCCGTTCGAAACAGTTGTGATCGACGTCGATGACGAGCATTCCGGCACGGTTGTCGAGAAGATGCAGCGCCGCAAGGCAGAGCTGACCGAAATGCGCCCCTCGGGCCAGGGCAAGACGCGCATCACCTTCTCCGCCCCCAGCCGCGGCCTGATTGGCTATCACGGCGAATTTCTGTCCGACACGCGCGGCACGGGCATCATGAACCGCCTGTTCGAGAAGTACGACTCCTATCGCGGCCCCATCGAAGGGCGCCAGAATGGCGTGCTGATCTCGATGGTTCCAGGCGAGGCGGTCGGCTACGCGCTCAATGCACTGGAAGATCGCGGGGAACTGTTCATCCGCCCACAGGCCAAGATTTACGAAGGCATGATCATTGGCGAGAACGCCAAGCCCGACGATCTCGAAGTCAATCCGATGAAGTCGAAACAGCTGACGAACTTCCGTTCGACCGGCAAGGACGACGCCATTCGCCTGACCCCACCGCGGGTGATGACGCTGGAGCAGGCCATCGCCTATATCGACGACGATGAGATGGTCGAGGTGACGCCGGAAAGTATCCGCCTGCGCAAGGCGATCCTCGATCCGCATGATCGCAAACGCGCCAAGCGCGCGGCACAAGTCTAGCCGCTCGAAACCGCTGCTCGCCTTCGATCCGCATCCAAGGCAACAAATCGAAAAAAGCAGCGGCAGGTCGGACGAACGAAAAAGGGCGACCGCATCGCGGTCGCCCTTTCTGTATTTGGCTGTTGACCTGGATCAGAAGCGGAAGTTCAGTCCCGCACGGAACGAGTTCACTTCGAGCTGACGTCCGGTCGAACGCAAGTCAGTGCTACCTGAATCCAGCAGGAAAGGATTGGTAGGAGGTGCCGTACCGGCGCCAACCGTGACAATGTAGTCGTCCTTTTCGAAGTGGGTGCGCAGGTATTCTACGTTCAGACTGATACTGTCGGTCAGATAAAGTTCCGCACCTGCACCGTACTGGGCGCCCCACAGCCATTCATTGCCATTTGCCGGCGTGAAGCTGTTGGCGGTATTGGTGGTGGTGAAATCGTGATCGATCTTGCCATAGACAGCACCGCCAGTGGCGTAGATCAGACCGCGACCGTCGCCGGGCGAAATACCGACGCGTGCACGCAGGGCACCCGAATAATCGATTTCGCGGGCGATGGTGTAGCTCGCCGGGGTCGTGCTGAACCCGGTGGTGTAGTCGACAGCGTTCGATTTCGCACCTTCGAGGACCAGACCGGCTACGAACATGTCGCCCAAGCGACGGTCGATACCCACCTTGATCGAATAGCCGAGTTCCTGATCGTCGTCGCTACAGGTTGGCGTAGCCGGACCGGCATTCGGCTGGCCATTGCACAGGCCGGGCGAAAAGGCATCGGCGCCCGTGATTGTTCTTACGACGTCGTTGAATTCGCCGTCCTGATCGGTGTCGAAAGCCAGCCCTTCGTCCTTGCCGTCTTCGATCGATTCCACGCTCAACGCGCCGCCGACATAGAAGCCGTTGAAGTAATCCGGATTGCTTTCCTGCGCCACGGCAGGCTGAGCGACCGCGCCCGCCAGAATGGCGGTTGCCAGAAGTGTCGATTTTTTCATGTGAAATCCTGTTTAGCTTGTTTGGACCCTGCTGCATTGACAGACGTCCGAGTCGATTGCGCGTTCCCGTAATTCACGCACATATTCAACAGTGTAGCATTTCGGTGACACCCGCCGGCCGGGCAGGACGGCGGTTCCTCGCCCTCAGGTCAGCGGGATTGCGCGCATTTCTGCGGCGCGGTGGCCATGAGAGTGCGCTTCTGTTAGAGCGCCCGCCCATGCCAACGGGAACATATATTTCACTCGCCTTGTATTTTATTTTGATGATTGCGATCGGGCTATGGGCCTGGAAGCGGTCGACCGACACCAGCGAGGGCTATCTCCTTGCCGGGCGCAACCTGCCTCCGGCCGTCGCCGCGCTGAGCGCGGGCGCCTCGGACATGAGCGGTTGGCTCCTGCTGGGGCTGCCCGGTGCACTCTATGCCAGCGGCCTGGTCGAAGCATGGATCGGCATCGGCCTGTTCGTAGGCGCGCTCGCCAACTGGTTTATCGTCGCGCCGCGTCTGCGCGCGCAGACGGAAAGTTACGGCAATGCGCTGACGATCCCCGAATTTCTTGCCAACCGCTTCCCCGACAGGGCCGTCGCCCTGCGCGTGATCTCGGCGCTGATCGTGGTGATATTCTTCGCGGTTTACACGGCCGCCGGGCTCGTCGGCGGCGGCAAGCTGTTCGAAACCAGCTTTGCGGGCCTGTTCGGCGACGTCGGCATGTCGGATTACATGCTCGGCATTTGGATCACAGCGCTGGTCGTGCTCGCCTATACGATGGTGGGAGGGTTCCTCGCGGTTAGCCTGACCGACTTCGTGCAGGGCCTCATCATGGTGGTCGCACTGGTCGTCATGCCCCTGGTCGTGATGTTCGGCGAAGGCGGAAGCGCTGGTGGTTCGCTGACCGAAGTTCCGGTGGAAGGATTCCTCAGTTTCACCAACGGCCTGACCCTGCTGGGCTTCATCAGCGCAATCACCTGGGGTCTCGGCTATTTCGGGCAGCCGCATATCATCGTGCGTTTCATGGCGATCGATACGGTCGAGAAGGTCGGCACGGCGCGCAATATCGGCATGACCTGGATGGGCGTGGCGCTGCTGGGGTCGATCGGCATCGGCATCGCGGGCCGCGCCTTTACCGATCGCAACGGTATAGTGATCGACGACCCGGAGACGATCTTCATCGTCCTCGCCAACCTGCTGTTCCACCCGCTCGTGACCGGCTTCCTGCTGGCGGCGCTGCTGGCGGCGATCATGTCGACCATCTCCTCGCAACTGCTGGTGGCGTCCAGCTCGCTTACCGAGGACTTCTACAAACTGTTCTTCCGCAAGAACGCTTCCGAACGCGAAAGCGTCAATGTCGGCCGTATCTGTGTGGCGCTGGTCGCCATCGCAGCAATCATTATCGCCGCCGATCCCGAAAGCGAGGTGCTCGGCCTCGTCTCCAATGCCTGGGCCGGTTTCGGCGCCGCTTTCGGTCCGCTGATCATCCTGTCGCTGACCTGGGACCGCATGACCGGCGCCGGTGCGGTGGCGGGTCTCGTCACGGGCGCCGCAGTGGTGATGGCGTGGATCATTCTGGGCTGGAATTCGGCGCTGCCGGGCATGGATCAGGGTCTTTATGAAATCGTCCCCGGCTTCATCGCGGCCTGGCTCGCTATCGTTCTGGTAAGCAAGGCCAGCGCGCGCGAAGAGCGCCCCTTGCCAGCCTGACACGCATTCTCCACACCGTCTCCGACACGAGGAGACGATTATGCGAGCGATACTGGCCGGCGCCGCCGCCCTTGCCCTGACTGCCAGCCCTGCGACTGCGCAGGACGCGGCGGCAAGGCCCACGGTGGAGGAACAGATCGGCGCGGGTGGCCGCCCGGTCGGCGCCAACTGGTCGCGCAGTCCGGTGATCGCACAGCACGGCATGGCCGCGACGGCACACCCGCTCGCCACGCAGATCGCGCTGGACATCCTCAAGGACGGTGGCAGCGCGGTCGACGCCGCGATTGCCGCCAATGCCGCGCTCGGGCTGATGGAGCCGACCGGCAACGGCATCGGCGGCGATCTGTTCGCCATCATCTACGATCCGAAGACACAGCAGCTTCACGGCATCAACGGTTCGGGCCGCAGCCCCAAGGGGCAAACGCTGGACCAGCTTAAGGAGAAGCTGAAGGGCGCCGATGCCCTGCCCCCCTATGGCGCGCTGCCGATCACTATTCCCGGCACGGTCGATGCCTGGTTCGCCATGCACGAACGTTTCGGCAAACGCAACATGGCCGACAATCTCGCCCCCACGGTGCGCTATGCCCGCGAAGGCCACCCGATCGCTCCCGTCATCGGCATGTATCTCGCCCGCGCCTTCAAAGCCTACTCCGCCAAGGAAAGCGAATTCGACTTCGCGAATGCGCGCAAGGTCTGGTTCGCGGACGGTGCTGCACCAGAGGCGGGTGAGATCTTCAGGAATCCGGATCTGGCCGACACGCTGGAAACCATCGGGCGCGAAGGGCGCGATGCCTATTACGACGGCGCGCTGACCGATGTGATGGTGGGTTATCTGCGCGAACAGGGCAGCGCCTTCACGCGCGAGGATTTCGCCTTGCATCGCAGCGAATGGGTCGAACCTGCCTGCGCCGCGTACAAGGACGGCTTCGAATTATGCGAACTGCCACCCAACAGCCAGGGCTTCGCCGCGCTGCAGATGGTCAACATCCTCAAGAATGTCGACCTGTCGCAATGGGAGCGTGGTAGTCCGGAGGCGCTGCATTATATGGTCGAGGCCAAGCGCATCGCCTATGCCGATGTGGCGCGCTTCTACGCCGACCCCGCTTTCGCCGAGTTCCCACAGGAACTGCTGTCCGACCAATATGGTGCCGAACGCTTCAAGCTGATCGACCCGGCCAAGGCCACGCCCGAATTCGGGCCAGGCGAAGCCAAGCTCGAGGGTGAAGGCGATACCACCTATCTCACCGTCGTCGATGGCGACGGCATGATGGTCAGCCTGATCCAGTCGAACTATCGCGGCATGGGCGGCGGGCTGGTGGCGCCGGGCACCGGCTTCATGTTCCAGGATCGCGGCGAGTTGTTCAGCCTCGATCCCGAGCATCCCAATGCCTACGAGCCCGGCAAGCGGCCCTTCCATACGATCATCCCGGCCTTCGTGAAGAAGGACGGCAAACCCTATATGACGCTGGGCCTGATGGGTGGCGGCATGCAGCCGCAGGGCCATGTGCAGGTGCTGGTCAACATCGTCGATTATGGCATGAACCTGCAGGAAGCCGGCGATGCCGCGCGCTTCAACCATGATGGCGGCCCGCAGTCGACCGAAGCGCTGGACGGCCCCTTCGCCGATCCGCTCGGTACTCTGTTCGTGGAGCCGGGCATCCCCACCGCCACGATCGAACGTCTTCGCGCGATGGGCCACAAGGTCGAGGTAATCGACAACGGCATCATGTTCGGCGGCTATCAGGCCATCGCGCGCGATCCGGAAACGGGTGTGCTGACCGGCGCGACCGAGATGCGCAAGGACGGGCAGGCCGCGGGATACTGATCCTGCCGCCTGCCCGGTCCTCCGTCCTAGAAGTCGACCGAGACCGACCCGCGGAAGGTGCGAGGGCGCCCCTGTAGCAGGCGCGCGGTATCACCCGATGCAAAGGCGCTGTAGGATGAACTCCAGAACCGTTCGTCGGTCACATTGTCGACGCCGAAGCGCAGGGTGACAGGCGCTCCGCCCGCCGCCAGCACGTAACGGGCCCCAAGGTCGAGCGTGGTCCAATCATCGAGATAGCTGGTGTTGGTCACGTTCGCCGCCTGCTCCCCGGTGTGGATCACCCGACCGGTAAGGGTGAGGCCCGGCATAAAGGGCAGATCCCATTCCACATTGGCGTTGAGCGTGTAATCGGGCACGCCCAGCGCGTCGTTCCCCTCGTTCACCCCCCCGGGCGTACGCTTCAGCTTCGCATCGACCACCGATCCGCCCCCGATCAGACGCAGGCCATCGAACGGCTGTGCAGTCACGAACAGTTCGATCCCGCGATTGCGCTGCTCACCGTAGCGCCCGAAGCGAAGCTGACCCGGACGGTCGGGATCGAGCGCCAGAAATGTGCTCGGCTGCTTGATCGTGTACAGAGCAAGGCTTGCCTGCAACCGGTCGAAGCCGATCTTGCCGCCGACCTCGTATTGCACCGAGCGTGCCGGGGCCAGCGCCTGGCCACCGTTGGAGACGGGCAACTGGCCCGCATCCGGGTTATCGGGATCGATACCGCTGACGGGCGCGCGTGCGCCGGGCTTCAAACCTTCGATCCGGTTGGCGAACAGCGAGATCAGGTTATACGGCTTCACTACCAACCCGATGACGGGCGTGATCGCCGCGGTGCTCAGTCGACTGGTGAGATCGCCGTTCGCAACGTTGTAGCTCTTTTGGGTGATTTCCTGCATCCGCAGTCCGCCCGTCAGCAGGATGCGATCGCCCCAGAAGCCGATCGTGTCGGAGGCGAAAGCGCTAAGCTGCACGGATCGCGAACTCAGATTGGGATTGTCCAGATCGCCGCTCGCGAAGGTGCTGGTTAGGGGCAACGGCGCGTCGATCGGGTCATAGAGATTGGTCGCATAGGCGGAACGGAAATCGAAGGCTGTCCTGAATTGCTGCCAATTCATATTGCCGCCGAAGTTGAACTCGTGCGTCACCGCCTCGCCTAATTTGACGCGCAGGCCTGCCTCGACCGCCTCATTGTTGATACGCGCAGGGATAATTGAGGGGCTGATGGTAGCAGCCCCCGTTGCAGCGTCGGATACCGTGATCCCCGCGTAAGTGCCCTCTTCATTGCCATCCAAGGCACCGCCGGTGACATAAATCATGGCGTTGTCCGCCACGTCGTATTCTATTCGTGCCAAACCGAAGATGTCGCGCAGCTCGGTGCTTGCGAAAGACGGTCCGTAATTGAGATCGGCCTCTGGCACCTCGGGAATGACACCGTTGCGGATCACCACCTGCGGGCGCAGCCGGTCGACCTCGTAGCGCTGATAGGCGCCGTCCAGTGTGACACGCAGATTGTCGGTGCTCCAGTCGAACGATGCCCCGCCCACCATGGTGCGGCGAAATTCTTCGTCCACCGCTACGTCGCCGCTGCGATAGGCACCGTTCACCCGCACGCCAAATTGGCCGTCCGCGCCAAAGCGGCGGGCGAAATCCGCGCTTCCGCCGACATGGGAATTGGACAGATAGCTTGCGGTCAGGCGCGATAGCGGACGATCCCCGGCACGCTTCAGCTGCAATGAGACGTTGCCGCCAATCCCCGTTCCGCCGGGTGCCGCACCATTGAGGAAGGCGTTGGCTCCGTTCAGCACCTGCACGCCTGAATACAGTTCGGGTGCAACCAGTTGGCGCGGAGTGATGCCGTACAGGCCGTTCATGCCGATATCGTCGCCGAAGAGCGGAAAGCCGCGGATGACGAACTGCTCCGCCGCATTGCCGAAGGCGTAAGTGGTGCGGATGGAAGGATCGTTTTCCAGAACCTCGCCAAGGGTTAGCGGTTGCTGATTCAGAATCAGGCTTTCATCGAAGGTGCGCACGACGAAGGGCACGTCGAGCGCATCCTTGTCGCCCAGCACACCCAGCGAACCGCCGGCTATGACTTCGGTCTGGTTCTCGCGCTGCGCGGTGACGACGATGACGTTATCCGACGTATCGTCCTGTGCATGGGCCGGAGTGGCCAGCGCTGCGGCTATGGCCAGGGCAGATAGCTGGAGACAATTCACTTTCATGCGGGTGTCTTTCTTCGAGAAAATCAGGACGTGCGGCCCAGCAGCGCGGCAATTACAACGACGGGACCGATGCCGAGGAGGATCCAGGCGGCGAGGTCGCGGGCCCCGTCTCCGGTCAGGCCCAGTACCAGCCCGATGAGGGCGGCAACGCCAATGGCGATCGGCCAGGCGAAAATGCGGATGGCGCTCTGCGGGCGAACGCGATGGCTCATGCACGCATTCCCTGTGCAGCGCCCAAGGCAATTTCCTCGACCCGGCGATCGATCTCGCCACCGCGGCGGCGCAGCCACAGAAACAGGCCGGTCCACAGCACCCAGATCGTCGCCAGCGTCAGCAGGAACCACAGGATCTTGAGCGGCAGGCCGCCGTAATCGCCGAAGTGGAGGGGCTTCGACATCATCAGGGCCTGATTGATCGCCGGCATGGTGCGCGCATCGGTCAGTTCGCCCGTTTCGGCATCTACCAGTGCCGGGGTCAGCAGATGCTGGGTTACGGGACGATCGCCCTGGAAAAAGATCGCGTAATGATGGCCCGAACTCCACGCACCGCCGGGAAAACCGATGAATTGCGGGCTGCGGCCGGGCAGCGCTTTCTGCGCGGCAGCCATGGCCGTATCGAGCGAACCGTATTCCGCTGGTGGCAGTGGCTCCGCACTGGAATAGGCGGCCGCCATTTCGGCTATCTCGCCGTTGCGCCAGGCATCGGTAAGCGGATCGGCGAAGGCATTTATGGCGCCGGTCGCGCCGACTACCAGCGCCCAGACCAGCGTAACGACACCGATGAAATTGTGCCGGTCCAGCCGTTTGACGCGCAGGCTCCGCCGGGTGCGCAAGGTGCCGAAGCGCAACCGACGCATGAACGGGGCGTAGAGCACCGTTCCCGAGATCAGCGCGACGATGAAGCTGATGCCCATCACGCCGAGAAACAGCATGCCCGGCAGGCCGAGGAACATGTCGGTATGCAGCTGCAGCAGGAAATCGAGCAAAGGGTTCGCCGGTGCCGGGCCTAGCGGGTCGCCGGTCGCACGATCGAGGAACTGCAGGTGCATCGTATTGCCGGGAGCGTCGGGGGCCGGTCCGGTCGTCACCGTGAGCAGCGGGCTGTCCTGGCTGAAGGCCATGAACAACGGAACCTCGCCAGGTCGCTCGGCCAAAGCACGTTCGAGCATGACGTCCAGCGGCAGTCCGCCGTCCGCCGATGGCGCACCCGAAAGCGAGCTTTCGGTTTCCAGCCCCATCGCCGCATCGATCTCGTCATGGAAGATCAGCGGCAGGCCGGTCACGCACAGCATCAGCAGGAATGCAGTCGGGATCAGGCTGCTCCACTTGTGAATCAGATACCAGATGCGGATAGTGTTTCGGCTCACGCCAGCCCGTTAGGTGCTGTCTGGAAATATGGCAATGATAATCACTCGCAATATCACACCACCTGCGCGGAGTTGCCATTTTCCTACATCGGCCATGTCGGGTTAAAGCCCCTATATGCCAGGGCTCGACGGGTCCGATCTGCCGCTGTTTGTGCTGGAGGCCGAAAGGGCATCTTTTTGCCCCTTGGACAGTGGTCCATGTGGTCCATGTTTCAGTAATCGGCTATCGAAGCTGAACGGCAATGTGGGAGGAAGCAATGGCCAAGGTAACCGGACTCGGCGGCGTGTTCTACGTGGTGAAAGACCCGGCGACGACGCGGCAATGGTATCGTGACGTGCTGGGGATCGACGGGGAATACGGTCCGCAGCTGAACTGGTCGGAAGAGACGGGGGAACAGCCCTATTCGCTGATCAGCCACTTCACCGACGACGAGTATATCAAACCCGGCACGGGCGGATTCATGATCAATCTGCGCGTCGACGATGTCGACGGGATGGTCGCGCAATTGCAGGCCAAAGACGTCGAAATACTCGGCCATGTGGACGAGGGTTATGGCAAGTTCGCCTGGATCCTCGATCCCGACGGCGTCAAAATCGAGCTGTGGCAGCAGGTGCAGGCACCGGATTGACGAATTGCGATGTGGCGGGCGCTTTTCGACCAGGCGTTAGGATGAAATTAACCATGTCTGGTAAATAGTCCGCGGCATGCGATCGCAATCCGCCTTCTCTCTCCTTCTTCTCCTGGGTCTGACGGCATGCGGCGCAGCACCTGGTTCCAAGCCGGCCGACCGGGTCGCGCGGCAGGCGGGGTCCGTCCCCGTTTCTGTCGCGCGGCCCGAGGCTCGCCAGTGTCAGGCCGAACTGGGGCGGACGGGTTCGCACTTCGCACCGCTGCCCGACAAGTATTACGGAGCGGGCTGTTCGACCACCAACAGCGTAAGCCTCGACCGGGTGGCCGGAGATCGCGGCGAGTTTGCCGTTACCAATTTACGTGCGGTGGCGTGCCCGCTGGCCAATACTTTCGCCGCCTGGGCGCGCTACGGCGTCGATCGTGCGGCGCGCCAGATTCTGGGCAGCCCGCTACAACGGATCGAGACCATGGGCAGCTATTCCTGCCGCAATGTTGCAGGCACCGGGCGTCTGAGCGCCCATTCGCGCGCCGAGGCAATCGACGTGGGGGCATTCGTGCTGGCCGACGGCCGCCGGATCTCCGTGCAATCGGGCTGGAACGCCTCGCGCGAAGAGCGGGAGTTCCTGCGCATCGTCCACAAGAGCGCCTGCAAACGCTTCGGCACGGTGCTTGGCCCCGATTACAACAAGGCTCATCACGATCATTTCCATCTCGAACATGGCAGCGGCAGTTTCTGCCGCTAGGATGCGCGCGCCCTGATATTCTCGTCGCCGTCGTCGCCCAGGCGCGCTTCGAAAAACAGCCGGACGGCATGCGCGAGATGTTCGGCGTCCAGTTTCACCATCATGTTCGCCCGGTGAATTTCGACCGTACGAGGACTGATGCCCAGTTCGCGCGCGATCATCTTGTTGCTGCACCCTTCGGTCAACCAGTCGAGCACTTCGCGTTCACGCGGGGACAGGTTGGCGATGCGGGTGCGCGCCTCGGCAATCCTGCGGCGCGCTTCCGCATGATTGTCGGATTCCGAAGATATGCGGTCGATCGACTGGGACAGGCGCTCGGCCCGCAGGGGCAGGCCCATATAGTCCAGCACGCCAGCCTTGATCGCCTCGACCACCTGAAACGGGCGCGGGTCCCGCGACGTTGCGATAACCGGCACCCAGGGCTCTTTACCCGACAGGCGGTGAAGAACGTCGACTGCACTTGCCTGCGGAGGTTCGTCACAGGCAAGAACAATGCCCGATTGGGGTGGATGCTGCATCAATTCGGTAATGTTGGAGTAGACTTCGCCATGATGCCCGATACTGAAGACCAGATGCGACTGTTCCGCACGGCATCTACTTGTCCCGCCCACGATGTGAATGGTCTGCTTTCGCCCCATGCACGACTTCATGCGCCGATACGTAGTCGCGCGTAATCCGTAGAACTACCGGGTCGGGTATTTATTCAGTGAAATTGATGGGTATCAGGTAATTTTACCTAGTAGTAGCACCTGCAACCGACGTTCTTTTCGTATTTGCCTGGCTAGAAGCTGTAATCCGGCAGTGAATGGAAAGCGCTTTTCAGCGCATCTCCCCAGCTCGAAGATATCGCCTGAAAATAAGGGTCTTCGTGCGTCACCCGATGTTCGTGCTTGGCCTGGAAGCCATCGCGCTCGATGACCTGAAGATCGAGCGGCAATCCAACCGATAGGTTCGCCTTCAGCGTGGAATCGAAGCTGACCATCAGCAGCTTGACGGCTTCCTCCATGCTCATTTCGGGGTCGTAACCGCGAATGATGATCGGCCGCCCGTATTTGGTTTCGCCGATCTGGAAGAACGGCGTATCGCGGCTGGCCTCGATGAAGTTGCCTTCCGGATAGACCATGAACAGGCGCGGCTCCATCCCCGCGATCTGGCCAGCGACAATGATGGATGCAGTGAACCGCCCCCTACCCTTGAGCCCGTTCGCATCCTGCCGTTCGGCGATGATGTTGCGCAGCAGCTTGCCGATCTCGGTCGCGACCTGGAACATGGTGGGCGATTTGAGGATGATATTGTCGCGTTCGTCCGGCTCTTTCATCCGCTCTTCGAGCTGGCTGATCACCGCCTGCGTGCTGGCGAGGTTCCCGGCCGTCATCAGCGTGATGATCCGTTCGCCCGGCACGTTCCAGGTGAACATCTTGCGAAACACGGAGATATTGTCGACGCCCGAATTCGTGCGGGTGTCGCTCATCAGGACGAGGCCCTTGTCGAGCACCATGCCCACGCAATAAGTCATCAGAAATCGTCCTCTCGGCAGTTCTACTGCTGCACTTGCTGTTGCTCGACCGCGACATCGACTTCGAGCACGGTCGATGTCGTGCCGAAGCTGATGCCGGTTACCGGCGCGGCATCGCGGTAATCGCGGCCCGTTGCAACCCGAACATAGCGTTCGTCCGGACTGATACCGTTGGATATGTCGAATCCGACCCAGCCCAGCTCCTCGACATAGGCTTCGGCCCAGGCGTGGCCTGCCTCCTGCTCGATGCGATCGTTCATCATCAGATAGCCGCTGACATAACGCGCCGGGATGCCCAGCGATCGGGCGATGCCGATGAAGATATGCGCATGATCCTGACACACGCCATTGGCCGCGGCGAAAGCCTCTTCGGCGATGGTTCGCGAATGCGTCGTCCCGGTCTTGTAATCGACCCGCTCGAGTATCGCCCCGGACAGGCGATGAAGCATGTCGATCCGGTCATCGCCGCGCTTGTCGATTTCGGTCGCCAGCCTGCGCATACCCGGCCCCGGCCTGGTCTGTCCGGTCTGGCCGAGGAAACTCCACAGCGGCAGATGCCCGGCATGGCGGCCGATGACGCCGGCGTGGTCGTGCGTATCCACCCTTCCGCGGCAGGTGACGGTGACCTGTTGGGTGCCGGATTCCACAGAGACCAGCGTTACCGTGTTGTGATGCTGATCCTCATAGCTGAGTTCGGGGCCGGCATTGTCGTATTCCATGTCCCATTCCAGGATTTCCTGGCCCTGCGTTTCCTTGGGCGTCAAGCGGAGGCGCTGCAGCGCATGGATTACCGGAGTATCGAAACGGTAGCGAGTGGTGTGGCGGATGAAGAGGCGCATCAGGCAAGGAACCTGTAGTCTGTGGCGATCGCATTCCCGATAGCCGCGTTGGACGCCATGAAGTCGACCAGGAACTCGTGCAGCCCCTGATCGAAGACGTCTTCGATGGTGAGATCGGCAATCCGCGTGTCTGCCTCGCGCATCAGCGCATTGCTCTCGCCCTCGCGGCCATGAAGCCGGGCGAGAGCGGCAAGATTGGCCCGCAATTCGGAATGGCAGAATGCGAGGCTGCGAGGGAAGGCATCGTCGAGAATGAGGAACTTGCAAATGCCCCGCGCATCGATCTGCCCGGCATTCAGCCAGCGATAGGCCCGATCGCCGGAGACGGACCGCAGAACCTGGTCCCATTGTCCGGTGTCGAGGCTGGAGCCGACATAGGACAGCGACGGAAGCAGCAGATAATATTTGATATCGAGAATGCGGGCGATGCTGTCGCCCCGTTCGATGAAGGTGCCGGCCTGCGCGAAGTGATAGCTTTCGTCGCGCAGCATGGATCCTTCCAGCGCCCCATGCGCCAGCGTACCTGCGCGGCGAATGGTGGCGACCGTCTCCAGCACGCGGTTCTCGCCCACTGGCTTGGCCAGCTGGTCCTTGATTGCCAGCCAGTTCTCGTTGATCGCCTCCCATAATTCGCCGCTGATCGCATTGCGCGCCAGCCGGGCGTTCTGGCGGACCTGCCCGAACATGGCGAGGATGGAGGACGCATTGTCCTTGTCGCGCAGAATGAAGTTCCACGCCTGCATGCCGGTATAGGTCGCATGCTTGGCCTCGTATCCGGTCCGCTGGCCGGCGGTGGACATGACCGAGCGCCATTCTTCTTCGGCGGTCACCAGATCGCGGGTCAGCGCCATGCGCAATCCCGCATCCAGCAGGCGGGCCGTGTTTTCCGCTCGCTCGAGATAGCGAAACATCCAGAAGAGGCCGTTGGCGGTCCGTCCTAGCATGATGATCTGGCGGCCATCAGTCCTTGAGTACCCAGGTGTCTTTGGTACCGCCGCCCTGGCTCGAATTGACTACCAGCGAACCCTGCTTCAGTGCCACCCGCGTCAATCCGCCCGGCGTGATATCGATCTTGTCGGGCGAAACCAGCACGAAGGGTCGCAGATCGACATGCCTGGGGGCCAGGCCCTTCCTGGTGAAGATCGGGCATGTCGAAAGCGCCAGCGTGGGCTGGGCGATATAATTGTTCGGCTTGTCGACGATCTTCCGGCGGAATTCCTCGATCTCTTTCTTCGAGGCTGCTGGACCGATCAGCATGCCGTAGCCGCCCGAGCCATGCACTTCCTTGACGACCAGCTCCGCGAGGTTGTCGAGCACGTATTTGCACGAATCGTCGTCCGCACAGCGATACGTCTCGACATTGGGCAGCAGCGGTTTTTCGCCGGTATAGAACTCGACGATTTCGGGCATGAAGGAATAGATTGCCTTGTCGTCCGCGACGCCGGTGCCAGGCGCATTGGCGATGGTGATACGTCCGGCGCGGTAGACATCCATGATGCCTGGCACACCAAGGACGCTGTCCTCATTGAAGGTCAGCGGATCGAGAAATTCGTCGTCGACCCGGCGATAGATCACATCCACCGGCTGGTATCCGCAGGTCGTGCGCATCGCCACGCGCCCGTCGACCACACGCAGGTCGCTCCCCTCGACCAGTTCGGCACCCATCTGGTCGGCCAGGAAAGCATGCTCGAAATAGGCCGAATTGTAGATGCCCGGCGTCAACACTGCGACCGTTGGCTTGCCGCCGGCGCAATCGGGAGCACAGGCGGCGAGGCTCTTGGCGAGGCGACGCGGATAATCCGAGACCTGCTCCACCGGAACGCGCATGAACAGCTCGGGAAACATCGCCATCATGGTTTCGCGGTTTTCGAGCATGTAACTGACGCCGGAGGGCGTGCGGGCATTATCCTCCAGCACATAGAATTCGTCGGGTCCGGTGCGCACCAGATCGATACCGACGATATGCGTGTAGACACCGCCCGGTGGGGTGAAGCCGACCATATGCGGCAGCCACGCATCGTTATTGCTGAACAACCGCTCCGGAATCCGGCCGGCGCGGATGATCTCCTGCCGGTGGTAAAGATCGTGCATGAAGGCGTTGAGCGCCGAAACCCGCTGCTCGATCCCGCGGGTCAGTTTGCGCCATTCGGCCGCGCTGATCACCCGCGGCACCATGTCGAACGGTATCAGCCGCTCTTCGGCCTCGTCTTCGCCGTAGACGTTGAAGGTAATTCCGGTTTTGCGGAAATTCGTTTCCGCTTCGGCGTGCTTGCGCCGCAACAGCGCATTTTCCTGATCGTTGAACCAATGGCAGTAGCCTGTGTAGGCTTCGCGCACGCCGCCATCAGGCTCGCGCATTTCGTCGAAATAATCGGCGCTGCCGCTCATGGTCCCCCGAATTGATTGCGTATGCCGCCTTGCACAACCGGCAATGCGAGAACAAGAAGTCCTCCTTCAGAGAAACAAAGTTTCAATCGCTGTCAAGTTCCCCCAATACCGCTTCGACCGCCTCGTAAGTCAGAACGAAACCCATATGGGAACAGCGAAGAGCTCTCGTGCGGTCGCGTTCGCCCGGTTTGCCGCATGCGGCACGGGGATGCACGATCCCGTCGCGCGGGCTCCAGAAAGCAACCGTTTCGACCGGCGGCTTTTCATGGATGATCGTATCGATTTCCGGCTCGTCCACGCGGTGACCGGCGATCGCCTGATAGGCACGCCAGCCATTATTGGCGCGTGGGCTTCCGGAAAATGGCGAGCCCATGGTGACGACCTTCGCAACCTTGTCCGGATGCGCCTTGGCCAGTTCGCGCGCCATCACCCCACCGAGGCTCCAGCCGACCAGATGGATCGGCGTGCCCGTGCGGCGATAGATGTCTACCAGGCGGCGTTCGACTTTGCGGAAGCGCGTTTCGGTCGCCCCGAAATTATAGCCGAGCCCCCATTTCTTGGTGATGTGCCCCGCCTTTTCCAGCTTGCGTGCCATCCAGCGCATGCGAATCGGATGCGCGCCGAAGCCGGGCAGCAACATGACCGTCTTTGGCGATTGCGCAGCGACAACCGCGAGCGGACGACCGACCAGACGGCGCAGCGGTTCGAGCGGCCAGAGAAATTCGCGCAGCATCAATTGCCAGCGCGGACCGCGCGCATCGTCGGGGCGCGGTTCTGCAGCCAGCGCCCAACGACGCGCCAGCTCCTCGCGGTTTACGAATCCAGTGTCTTTAAACGGTAACGTTGCCATCACTGCGTAATAATGCACGAGGGAGATTAACGGCTCCCGAATTTTATTCCGTCATTCAAGCGTCGCAATCGCCGATGCGTTCCTGCGAGCTCTTCATCGTCATTTTCATCGTCTGACCGTTGGGGCCTTCCGCATCCATGGTCATGGTCATCTCGGACGCGGTTTCGGAAGCCGTGCCGGTCATAGTCATGCGCGCGGCCCCCTGTCCAGCGGCGTTGCAATTCATGATCGCATCGATCCGCCCACCGGCCGCGTCGAACTTCTCGAAGGTGCAGTCGGAGCTGTTATCCTGCGCCTGCCGGGCCATTTCCTCGAAGCCCTTGTCGGCTTCTTCCTTGGTGAGGCAGTATTCGTGGGTTTGCGGCCCCCGATCGAACATGCCGCGCATCATGTCCTGCACCTGTTGCGGTGCGTCGGGCATCGAAACATCCACGAATTCGACCGTCGTACGATACTGCCCGGGCTGCGGCCTGACCATGTCCGCCGATTTCGCCGCCGCTTCTTCCATCGTGATTTCGCCGTCCCCGTCGGCATCGGCGCTGTTACCGCCACAGGCAGCGAGGGTGAAGCTGGCGACAGCGGCAATCGCGATACGGTACATGAAACAATCTCCCCGGTTGCTGGCGCGAAGCTAGCAGCCGAAGCGCCGGTGGCAAGCACCGTTGCACCCGGGCACGATGTTCTCCATATGTGCGCCCATGAGCGAACTCGTCATCCGCCGCGGCCTCGAGGAACCCGATACAACCGGCGAATTCGTCCCCCACAAACCCGCCCGCCCCGAAAAGTCGATGGGTGGCAAGGCTTTCAAGCTGGTCAGCGAATACACGCCAAGCGGCGACCAGCCGACTGCCATCGCCGAGTTGACGGGTGCGGCGAAGGACGGCGAACAAACTCAGGTCCTGCTTGGCGTAACGGGATCGGGCAAGACCTTCACCATGGCCAAGGTGATCGAGGAATTGCAGCGCCCCGCCCTGATCCTCGCGCCGAACAAGATCCTCGCCGCGCAGCTTTATGGCGAGTTCAAGAGCTTCTTCCCCGAGAATGCCGTCGAATATTTCGTCAGCTATTACGACTACTACCAGCCCGAAGCCTACGTGCCCCGGTCGGACACCTATATCGAGAAGGAAAGCTCGGTGAACGAGGCGATCGACCGGATGCGCCATTCGGCGACCCGCGCCCTGCTCGAACGCGACGACGTGATCATCGTCGCATCGGTGTCCTGCCTCTACGGCATCGGCTCGGTCGAAACCTATTCGGCGATGATTTTCGACATCAAGAAGGACACCCAGGTCGACCAGCGCGAGCTGATCCGCAAGCTCGTCGCCCTGCAATACAAGCGCAATGATGCAGCCTTCGCGCGCGGCAACTTCCGCGTGCGGGGCGACAATCTGGAGATCTTCCCCAGCCACTACGAGGACATGGCCTGGCGGATCGGCTTTTTCGGCGACGAGATCGAAGAAATTAGCGAGTTCGACCCGCTCACCGGAAAGAAGGGCGCGAGCCTCGACAAGGTGCGGGTCTACGCCAATTCGCACTACGTCACGCCCGGCCCGACGATGAAACAGGCCAGCGAGGCGATCAAGTTCGAGCTGCAGGAGCGGCTGAAGGAACTGCACGAGGAAGGCCGCCTGCTCGAAGCGCAACGGCTCGAGCAGCGCACCAATTTTGACCTAGAGATGATTGCCGCCACTGGCAGCTGCGCGGGAATCGAGAACTACAGCCGCTTCCTGACCGGCCGCCTGCCGGGCGAGCCACCGCCGACGCTGTTCGAATACCTGCCCGAAAACGCGCTTCTGTTCGTCGACGAGAGCCACCAGACAGTGCCGCAGATCGGTGCGATGGCGCGTGGGGACCACCGCCGCAAGATCACGCTGGCCGAATACGGCTTCCGCCTGCCGAGCTGCATCGATAACCGGCCGTTGCGCTTCAACGAATGGGACGCGATGCGCCCGCAGACATTCGCCGTCAGTGCCACACCCGGCGGCTGGGAAATGGAACAGACCGGCGGCGTCTTCGCCGAACAGGTCATCCGGCCCACCGGGCTCATCGACCCGCCGGTGGAGATCAAGCCGGTCGAGGATCAGGTCCAGGACTGCATCGAAGAATGCAAGAAGACCGCGAAGCTCGGCTACCGCACGCTCGTCACCACGCTGACCAAGCGCATGGCGGAAGACCTCACCGAATTCATGCACGAAGCGGGCGTCAGGGTGCGTTACATGCACTCCGATGTGGAGACGCTGGAGCGTATCGAACTGATCCGCGATTTGCGCCTTGGTGTGTACGACGTCTTGGTTGGTATAAACCTTTTGCGCGAAGGTCTCGACATTCCCGAATGTGGTCTAGTTTGCATTCTGGATGCGGATAAGGAAGGCTTTCTGCGCTCCGAAACTTCGTTAATTCAAACAATTGGCCGCGCTGCGCGCAATGTCGACGGGCGTGTGATCCTCTATGCCGACCGCATAACCGGCAGCATGGAACGGGCCATGGCGGAAACCGAACGACGCCGCGAAAAACAGCGCGAATACAACGAAGCACACGGCATCACGCCGCAGACGATCAAGCGCCAGATCGCGGATATCGTTGCGCATACCGCCGCACAGGACGGCGTCACCGTCGAAACGGGCGACGACGAGCGTAACAACCTCGTCGGCCACAACCTGCGCGCCTATATCGAGGACTTGGAAAAACGCATGCGTGCCGCCGCCGCCGACCTAGAATTCGAGGAAGCCGGCCGCTTGCGCGACGAAATCCGGCGGCTGGAGAATGACGAACTCGGTCTGGGGGATGACGAGAAGAAGGCGCCGAAGGTCGGTCGCAGCGACGCCGGAAAGCCGGGCACACGCAAGACGCGCTACGGCAAGACGCGGTACAAGCGGATGGGCGGCAAACCCTGATCGACGGGCGTATTTGACCTGCATCGGTCCCGGTGGTCATAGACGTGCCGCAAAGGGGACTGAACATCGTGCAATACGACCGCATTCTCGCCAGTATGTTGGCTGCCGGTGCCATTTCGATGGTGCCGTATTCCGCCACTGCCCAGAACGCCGAAGAGACAAAGGCCGAAAAACCGGTCTCAGTCGAACCGCAAATTCGCACGCGAGATATGACAGGCACGTTCGGCGGGCAGCGCATCTCCTATCGTGCGACGATTGGCGAGACGGTGTTGAAGTCCGATGACGGCAAACCCGAAGCGGTCATCGTCACCACCGGCTATGTGAAGCAGCCGCGGGATAGCTCGCGCCCGGTATTCTTTCTCTTCAACGGCGGGCCGGGTTCCGGCTCGGTCTGGCTGCAGATGGGGGCGTTCGGGCCCAAGCGGGTCGCCATCCCTTCCGACGCCCGCGATGACGGCGCGCCGCCCTACCCGCTGCTGGACAACCCTGACAGCCTGCTCGACGTTGCCGATCTGGTCTTCATCGATCCGCCCGGCACCGGCTTCAGCTACCTGACCGACGGCACCGATCCGAAGAAGTATTACGGGCTAGAGCCCGATGCGGAGGCGGTCGCGAAGGTCATCCGCCTGTGGCTCAACGACAATGGCCGCTGGAACAGCCCCAAATATCTGGGCGGCGAGAGTTACGGCACCACGCGCACCGCCATGGTCGCCCGCAAGCTGGAGGGCGAAACCTATAACGATGTCGGCCTCAACGGCCTGATCCTGATCTCGACCATTCTCGACTTTGCCGGGCGCGAGCCGACGCCGGGCAACGAGATGGCCTATGTCGTGACGCTGCCCAACATGGCCGCCGCGGCCTATTATCACGGCAAGGTTCAGGCCCCTTCGGTCGAGGCGATTGCCGAGGAAGCACGCCGGTTTGCCATCGGGCCCTTCGCCACCGCACTGCTGAAAGGACAAGATCTGCCCGATGCGGAGCGTGCCGCCGTCAGAGCGGAACTCTCGCGACTTACCGGCCTGTCCGAACAATATCTCGACAATGCCGATCTGCGCGTCACCGATCAGCGATTCTACAAGGAATTGCTGCGCGACCGCGGCCTGACGATCGGCCGGCTCGATTCCCGCTATACGGGGCGCGATTTCGACAATGCCGGTGAAACGCCGGACAACGATCCCAGCTTTTACGGTATCGATGCGGGCTATACTGCTGCGATCAATAGCTGGGCGCGCGAGACGCTGGGCTTCGAAACCACGCGCGAATATCAGTCCATCGGAAGCGATCCCGGTCGCAATTGGCAATGGTCCCTCGGCAGCGGATCGGGCCGCAATGCCTATCTCAACGTCGCGCCCTTCATCGGCCAGGCGATGCGGCAGAATTCGCAACTGCGCCTGTTCAACGCACAAGGCTATTATGATTTCGCCACACCGTTCTTCGGCGCGGAGTATTCGCTGAAACGAACCGGCATCCCCCAGGACCGCGTCGAATTCCACTACTACGACGCCGGTCACATGATGTATGTTCGCGACGAGGACCGGGCCAAGCTTTCGCGCGATATTCGCGAGTTCATCCGCGGTCGTTGAGGATAGCCTTGGTCGGCAGCTTGAATGCCGTCACGCCTGTGTCATAGCCCACGGATGAGTCGCACACTCGCCCTCTTACCTCTGGCGATCCTGGTCGCCTGCAAGCCGCCTGCGTCGGACGACTATGTGGAGCGCGCGCGCATCGACGAGCCCGCTCGGGGACCGTCCGAACCCATCGATTCGCCCGACACCGAAGACGCAATCTGGGCTCCTGCCGGGGAAGGTGCGCGGCTGCTATATGGCAAGCCCGGCGATCGCCCACTCTTCGCCATCGAATGCCTCAGCGACGGTTCCGAGCCGATGCTCGGCTATACCCGGTTTGCAAGGGCAGATGCCCATTCCAAGGCGATACTGGCATTGATCGGCAATGGGCACGTGTCGCGGCTCAAGATCGATGCCGCACAGGTCGGCAACGTCTGGCGCTGGGAGGGGGCTGTCGAGGTGAACGATTCACGTCTCGACGTGTTGACGGGAAGTCGCGAGGTGGAGGCGACCGTGCCGGGCGCAGGCAGCCTTGTGCTGAACTCGAGCGCCCTGCCGGGCGAACTGGTCGAGCGCTGCCGCGATCTTGCGGAACCGCTTACTCCGGACGAGCCGATGCCCGAGCCTTCTCCACCAGCAGATCCGGCGTGAGCACTTGCGGCAACTGCTCGGCTTCGCCGCCGGGGGCGTACCACAGATAGAGCGGTACGCCGGCTGCCCCCTGCTGGGTGAGCATGCGCGAGATTTCCTCGTCGCGCTGCGTCCAGTCACCGCGCATGGCGATCACATTCGCGTCCTCGAATGCCTGTCGCGTCGCTTCGCGTTCGATCGCCACGCCTTCATTGACCTTGCAGGTCACACACCAGTCGGCGGTAAACCAGACGAACACCGGACGTCCCGATCGCCGCGCCTCGGCCAGCGCGGCTTCGCTGTAATCGATGGGGTCTAGCAAGCTTTCGGCCTCGCCCGCTGCCTGCACCTCGGGCCGCGGAAGCAAAGCGGTGCCGAGGCCCAATACTGCGACCAATGCGGCGAAGATGACCAGAGTGCCGGTGCGCGTCCTCCTCTGGAAAAGACCGACGAGGGCCAGTCCGCCCAGCGCAAATGCGCCGAGCGCAAGCACCAGCGCCAGATATTCGGCGCCGCCGATCCGCCAGATCAGCCAGGCGAGTGCCAGAGCGGTCAGTCCCATGGGCAGCGCCATCCAGCGACGAAAAGTCTCCATCCAGACGCCGGGCCTGGGCAGACGGCGGCGAATTGATGGAATGAAGCCCACCAGCAGAAACGGTAGTGCCAGTCCCACGCCGAGCGCCATGAATACGAGCAGCCCGCTTACGGGTTCGATCACCAGCGCCGCGCCCAAAGCGACCGCCATGAAGGGGCCCGTGCAGGGTGTGGCGACGAATGCGGCCAGCAGTCCGGTCGAAAATGACCCGCTCCGGGAAGGGGCCCCGCCTGCGACGGCCATTCCGGGAACCTGAAAGAGACCGAGAAAATTCGCGGTGATTGCGAGCGCCAGCAGGAACAGGCTGACGAGTACTGCGGGCTCCTGCAGTTGGAAAGCCCAGCCGATCTGCTCGCCTGCGGACCGCAATAGAAGGATCGTCGACCCCAGCGCAGCACAGGCGACGACGACGCCCGCGGTGTAGGCCAGCGCATCGCGCCGTGCCGTGCGCTCGTCGCCACCCGCCTTGGCCAGCGCCAACGCCTTGAGGCTGAGTATGGGGAACACGCAGGGCATGATATTGAGCAGCAAACCGCCCGCCAGCGCGGCCAGAAGCAATTGCCACAACACCGGCTCGGCATTGCCGCGGAAAGGTTCGACGCCTTCGAGCGGCACGTCGCCCGGCCGCGCCGTTAGCCGCACGCCGCGCCCCTCGCCCAGATCGAGAATGCCCTCGATTGTCCCCGGGCGGGGTTCGGCAGTCAGTTCGACCCCGGGGGGGACGGCAATCTGGTCGATCGGCATTTCGGCGACAAGCAGGTTTCCCTGCCGGCGGAAGGTTTGCGCGCCCGTGTAGTTGGGCGTGTCGCCTCCGCCCAATTCGGGTGTGCCGAGGAAGAAATGCACATCGCCCAGTGGGGTTTCGGCCGGTATCGGGATGCCGACCCGGAGATGCGTCCGCGTAAGCTCAAACCTTGCGTCGCTGTCTAGCTGCGGGACGGCGTCGGCCAGCCATGCACTGAATTGCGGATTGCTCCCGACCCGCGAGGGATCGAGCGTGAGCCGCGCCTGCTGGGGAACGCAGATCTTGTCGGTGCACGCAAGATAATCGGCCGTAACACCGATGGGTGCGATATTGGCCACCGCCGCGCCTTCCGGCACCGATATGGGGACGAGAACCGCGTAATCCCCTTCATAGATATGATTCATCAGCCCGCCGATGACCAAGCGGCGCGGCAACGGATAGAGAGGTTCGCCCGGCTGCCAACCATCGGGCAATTGCCATTCGAGTTGCATCCCCAAGCCGGCATCGCCGGGATTGGACCAATAACCATGCCATTCCGGCGATGACGGGGTAAAATGCAACGCTACCAACCAGGTTTCGCCCGGTTGCGGCGCACTCTCCGCCACCAGTTCGACAGGAATGCGGTCGTCGCCCAACCCCTGCGCAGAAACCGGCCCGGCAAACGCCACTGCCAGCAACACCAGCAATGCAGCGAGCCGTTCCAATATTCTTGCTTCGATCACGTAGGTCGATCTAGGGGTTAGCCCTATGACAGACAAGCGAGACCTGCTGATCCTGGGCGGCGGCCTGGTGGGTATGACTCTGGCGCTGGCCGCGGCCAAAAAAGGCCTGTCGAGCCACCTCCTCGACCGTGCCGATCCGGCGAACCTGACCGCAGAGGGCTTCGATGGTCGTGCCTCGGCCATTTCGACAGCAAGTTGGCGGCTGTTCCGCCATGTCGGGCTGGAAAAAGTGCTTGAGCCGCACGGATGCGACATTGCTGCGATCGCCGTGCTCGATCAGATGAAGCGCGGTCGGCTCGATTTCCGTCCCGAACCGCATGAAGGCACGCTGGGCCGCATGTTCGCCAACCGCCAACTGCGTCTTGCATTGCACCAGGCTGCCGCAGAAGAGCCGCTGATCGAATGGCATGCACCGGTCGAGGTTGTTGCGCGCGAGCGCGGCGAATTCGGTGTTTCGGCCACGCTTGGCGATGGTCGCGTGCTTGAAGCTGCGCTGATGGTCGGTGCCGAGGGTCGCGGATCGCCCAGTCGTGAAGAAGCCGGCTTCAAGATGGCCAGCTGGGACTACAGCCATCGCGCGATGATCGCGGGGCTCGATCACAGCAAACCGCATGAAAATGTGGCCTGGGAAATCTTCTATCCCGACGGTCCCTTTGCGCTGCTGCCGATGCTCGACGGACCCGACGGGCAGTATCGCAGCGCACTTGTCTGGACGGTGGACGAGAAGGATGCGGCAGGTGTCCTCAAACTGTCCGACCGTGCCTTCCTTGCCGAAGTCTACAAGCGCATGGGCGATCTTCTGGGCGAATTGACGCTGAACAGCGCGCGATCGTCCTACCCGCTCAGCTTCCAGCACACGGCCAAGATCGTCGAACACCGCCTCGCCCTGGTGGGGGACAGCGCGCATGGTATGCATCCGATTGCGGGACAAGGACTCAATCTCGGTCTGCGCGATGTCGGTGCATTGGTGGAAGTGCTGGACGAAGCGGGTCGGCTGGGCCTCGACCTCGGCGATGCGCAGGTACTCGCGAAATACGAGAAATGGCGGGCACTCGATGGGCTGATGGTGATGGGTGCGACCGACAGCCTGACCCGCCTCTTCGGTATCCCCGGCAAAACGGCAAGTGCGGTACGCCGGTTGGGCATGGCTGGCATTCAGCGTTCCGGCTGGCTGAAGCGCTTCTTCATGGACGAAGCACGCGGGATCTCGGGCGACTTGCCGGAGCTGTTGAAAGCCTAGCTTTCTTCCGCCGGGCTTGGCTGTTCGATCCGGTTACCCACCCCGTCACGCAAACGGCGCGGTTCTAGTACGGCGGCGGTTTCGATCAGATCGAGCGCCCGCTGGACGGCGGCATAGCGCTCGGCATCCCGGATCCAGCCTTCGGCGCTGCTCGCGCCGGGCAGGTTGCGAACTTCGGCGATCGCGGAGTCGGTCCGGCCGCTTTCCAGGAACAGGCGGGCGCGTTCAAGACGACGCTGGGGTTGCGGCGACGGCGCACTTTCGCGACGTACCACGAATAACTGCGACATCTCCTCGCTGAACCGCGCGAAACCGGTCTGACTGCTCGGAGCGGCAAGCCGTGGGGAGAGCCCTTCGAGCCGTGCAATCAACTGGTCCAGCGTGATGGGATCGCGGCTGGTGCGGATGATCGTGTCGACCGCATTGGGCATCGCATCGCCAAAGCGCAATCGCAGCTGATCGGACAGGTAGCCGAGTTCCGCTCCCTTCTCGAGCGCGCGGCGGGTCGCGAAGGCAATCAACAGCCCTTCGGCGCGCGCCGTATTGCCCGCCGCCGCCTGCGCCTGCAGATCGAGCCGGGCGAGGCGCTGTTCGGCTGCCGCGAGGCGCGTATCGATCCCGCCCTGCTGCTCGGCAACTCGCGCCACTGCCTCGCGCGCAGTCCGGCTGGCGGTTGCGCTGGGCGTGGGTGTCGGAGCGGACGTCGGGCTGGCGAGCGTTTGCGGCTCCGTCTCAGCTTCGTCCGGCGGAGCCGGCGTCCGGTCGGCCATCGAATATACGGCATAGCCGGCGACTGCACCGCCAAGCAGGAAACTCGCAAGCACAGCCATCAGGACCGGCCTCGCCGATGGTCCCTTACGCCGGGTGCTGGTGTATTCGATCATCTACTTCCGTTCCGCGACCCCGTCGTCCCGCTAACGGGGACCCCAACCGTATTATTGCTCGGTTTGGCACAAAGCTTGCGCCAAGGCCAGTAGCTCGCTGTCTCCGGGGGCGTCTGCGATGTGGATGGATCGCCAGCCATCGCCCGCCATTTCTGCAACGCGCGCTCCGATCACCGCGAGGTCCACAAGCGAGCGGTCGAGTTCATGGCGTTCGAATTCGACCTTCACCCGCTCTGCCGAAGCGCCGGAGTGCAATGCGACGACGGCGCCAGAGCGCAGCAGCGCGATACTGTCGTCCGGCAGGCCCTCCGGAACCGCTCTGTAGAGTATCCGCGTCTCGACCTCGACCGATTCCGGCAGGCGCAGAATCACGCGATCCTCGCCGGCAAGGCGAAGCAGGCGCAATTCGCGGTTGCCCAGTTCGTCCAGCAGGGTCTGCAGCCCTCCCCGTCCGGTTCGGCCGAGCAGGAAGCCCGCCCGACGCGCGGCATTGGCGGTCGCCTCGCCAACCGCATGGACCGGCAGCTTCGTGAGCCTCTCCAGTTGCTTGCCGCCATGCCGAAAGACATTTGCGCTGCCCACCAGCAGGCCATCGAACCGAGTGGGGTCGGGTGCCTCCCATTCGACCGGTTCGATCGTGAAAAGCGGCGCGCCGTGCACGTCGAGGCCCATGTCGCGCGCCGTTTCGGCAGTGACCGACCAACCCGGTTCCGGGCGAAAAAGGAATAGCGGCTTCAATCCAAGTGCCCGAAATGCTCGGTGATTTCGGACGGCGCCCGTTCAAGGAGCGCCCGCGCCAGGTCGAGCGGCGCCTGGGCGTCGTCGGCAGAAAATTCCACTGTATCGCCGATGCGTATCTTTCCGTCGGGACTGAAAATCGCCGCGGTCAATGCAATACGGCCATCATCGGTGCGCGACAAGGCAGCGATCGGGCTGCTGCAGGAACCGCCCAGGCCTTCGAGCAGGCGGCGCTCGGCAGCGATCTCGGCATGGCTTTCGCGGTGATCGATCGCTCCGAGCAGATCGCGCGCACGCGCATCGTCGCCGCGACATTCGATGCCGATGGCGGCCTGCGCCGGGGCGGGCAACCAGTCTTCGGGATCGAGGCGAACGCCGATGCCGTCTTCGCCGAGACGATCGAGCCCTGCGGCGGCAAGGAAAGTGGCATCCGCTTCGCCCGCTTCCAGTTTCGCCATGCGGGTTGCGACATTGCCCCGGATGCCGACCACTTCGAGATCGGGACGCAAATGGAGCAATTGCGCCGCCCGGCGCGGGGCGCTGGTGCCCACACGCGCGCCTGCGGGAATATCGGCTATCGATGCCGCGCCCAGCAGCCGATCGGCCTTGTCGGCCCGCGGCAGGATAGCCGCGATGGCGATAGCCTCGGGCCGAATCGTTTCCACGTCCTTCATCGAATGGACCGCAGCGTCGATACGCCCTTCGACCAACCACTGGTCGAGTTCGCGTGTCCACAGCGCCTTGCCGCCGATTTCGGCCAATGGGCGGTCCAGTATCCTGTCGCCGCTGGCGACCACCGGAACGAGTTCGACCGCCGAATCGTCCCAGCCATGCACGGCACACAGACGCGCGCGGGCCTCATGCGCCTGCGCCATGGCAAGCGGGGAGCGACGGGTTCCGAGGCGGAGGATGGGCATATCCGGCATAGGGCCCGCTTGCCCTAGCGAGCCATCCCGCTAAGGGGAAGCGGGATGGCACTGGTTCTCGGTATAGAAAGTTCCTGTGACGAAACCGCGGTCGCGCTGGTCGACAGCGAACGGCGGATCGTCGCGCAACGAATTGCGTCGCAGGATGCGGAGCATGCGCCCTTTGGCGGCGTGGTGCCGGAAATCGCGGCACGCGCGCATGCCGAACGGCTGGCACCGATGATCGAGGGGGTACTTGCGGACGCCGGAATCGCACTTGCCGATTGCGATGCGATCGCGGCCACGGCAGGTCCGGGTCTGATCGGCGGGGTGATGGTCGGTCTGGTCAGTGCCAAGGCGCTGGCCATGGCTACCGACACCCCTCTCATCGCGATCAACCATCTCGAGGGCCACGCACTGAGCCCGCGCCTCGCCGACGGGAGCATCGCATTCCCCTATGCCCTGCTGCTGGTTTCGGGTGGGCATTGCCAGATCCTGCGCGTCGATGGCCTGGGCGAATACCGCCGCCTTGCGACGACGATCGACGATGCGCTGGGCGAAGCCTTCGACAAGACCGCCAAGATCCTGGGGCTGGGCTTTCCGGGGGGCCCCGCTGTCGAGCGGGTCGCCCTGGAGGGCAATGCCAAGGCCGTTCCCCTGCCCCGCCCCATGGTCGGTAGCGGCGAACCTCATTTCTCCTTCGCAGGTCTCAAAAGCGCCGTTCTGCGCGCGCACGAGAGCGGAAAATACGAGATCGCCGATATCGCGGCGAGCTTCCAGCAGGCTGCGGTCGATTGTGTAACCGACCGGTTGCGTATTGCGCTCGCAGGCATGGACGATGTCGACACGCTGGTGGTTGCAGGCGGCGTCGCGGCCAACGCCACGGTGCGCGCAGCGCTCGAGCAATTGGCTGCGGACCACGGTATGCGTTTCGCCGCACCGCCGCCGAAACTGTGCACTGACAATGCCGCAATGATCGCCTGGGCGGGCGTTGAACGGCTGGGCCAGAACGATCCGCTCGACATTTCCGCCCGGCCGCGATGGCCGCTCGATCCCAGGGCCGAGCTGGTGCGCGGAGCAGGAGTGAAAGCATGACCGGGATTGGGGTTCTTGGAGCGGGTGCCTGGGGTACCGCGCTGGCCCAGATGCTCGCCAGCGACGGACGCAATGTCCTGATTTGGGCACGCGAGGACGATCTGGTGCACGAGATCAATTCGAAGCACACCAATTCGCCGTTCCTGTCATCGGCGAAGCTGGCCGAATCGATCCGCGCAACCGGCGATCTTGGCGAAATGGGCGCGCTCGATACGCTGTTGGTGGTCACCCCCGCCCAGCATATGGGCAACGTGCTCGGCGCCATGCCGCGCCATCCACGCGATCTGGTGCTGTGTGCCAAGGGGATCGAAGCGGGCACCGGGCGGCTGATGAACGATGTGGCGAAAGAGGCCGCGCCGGATAGCGCCATTGCCGTCCTGTCCGGCCCAACCTTCGCGCATGAAGTTGCGGCCGGCCTGCCCACCGCCGTCACGCTTGCCTGCGCCCAGGGCGAAGCGCAGTGGGATCGTATCGCGCCCGTCATCGCCCGCCAGACGTTCCGGCCCTATTATTCCGACGACGTCACCGGTGCCGAGATCGGCGGTTCGGTCAAGAATGTCCTCGCCATTGCCTGCGGGGTCGTCGACGGGCTCGGCCTTGGCCAGAACGCGCGCGCCGCGCTGATTGCGCGCGGCTATGCCGAGATGCTGCGTTTCGGCGAGGCGCTGGGCGCGCGGGCCGAGACGCTGGCCGGCTTGTGCGGCCTGGGCGATCTCGTCCTCACCTGTTCTTCGACCTCGAGCCGTAATTTCTCGCTCGGCAAGGCGCTCGGCGAAGGGCGGAAAGCCGAAGAACTGATGGCCGATCGTCGCACCGTGGCCGAAGGCGCGCATACCGCGCCCGTGCTGGTCGAACTCGCCGCGCGTCACGGTGTCGCCATGCCCATCGTTACGGCGGTGTATGGCCTGCTGAAGGGCAATGGACCGCGCGAAGTCGTCTCCGACCTGCTATCGCGACCGCTGCGCGCCGAACAGGGCAGCGCCGAGTGACAGCGGAAAAACCCGACGAAGATCTCTCCGCCTTAGCGAAGGGCGGAAGGCAGAACTTCTTTGGCTTCCTCCTGCGCCTTGTCGCGCGACTGCCGTTCCTGTTCATCGCGGGTCGCCTCTACGGCCCGGACGCGCTGGGGCGCTTCGCTTCCGCGCTGGTGGTGGTCGAACTGGTCGCGCTGGTCTGCGCCATGGGCGAGAAGCGCGGTCTGGCACAGCGCCTCTCGGAGGGCGAGGACAGCCATCCGGCAAACCTCGTCTACGACGGTATGCTGCTGGCGCTATTGTTTTCGGGGATCGCCGCGGCCTTTTTCTGGCTGGTTCCGGCTCCGCTATTCCCGAGTGGAGAGTTCACCGAGCTCGATCGCTTCGTCGTGCTGGCAATACCGGCCTACGCGCTGACGGAGATCGTGCTCGCCGCGCAGGCTTACAAATACGATATCGCCACCACCGTCCGCGCCCGCGCCGTGGTAGAGCCGTGGACGATCTCGATCATGGCGGGCGTGTTCTATTTTGTGCCGTCGGTCAGCGACTCGGGACTCTCGATGGCCTATCTCGCATCGATCTATGCCGGGCTGGCGACTGGTCTGTGGTCCTTCTTCCGCAGCTACGGGCCGCCGAGGGCATGGCGTCCGCACCCGGTCTACATGGGCAAGATGACCGCACGCGCACTACCGCTGGCAACCGCCGACGCCATCGAATGGGGAACACGGCGTGTCGATATTTTCATCCTCGGCCTGTTCGCCGCGCCTGCCGCAGTCGGCGTCTACTACATCGCCCAACAGGTCGCGAGCCTGCCGCAGAAGCTGAAAACCAGCTTTGAGCCGATTTTGGGGCCGGTCATCACCAAGAACCTCAAGACCGGGAATTACGATGCTATCGCCCGCCAGATCTGTCAGGTCGGCTTCTGGATCGTCGCGATGCAGGCGGGGATCGCTCTCGCGCTAGGTGTCCCGGGCGAAGCGGTCATGGGGCTGGTCGGGCCGGAATTCGTGGGCGGAACGGGCGCGCTCGCCTTTCTGCTCGTGGCGGAGGTGGTAGCTGCCACGGCAGTCGTTTCCGAAGCCGTGCTCGTCTATGTCGCACGGGTCCGCAATCTATGGATCTCGATCGGTACTATCGCTCTGCAAGCGGTGCTGACCGTGGTGCTGATCAGGGTCATGGTAGCCGGCGGCTATGGCGAACCCTTCAAGGCCGCCGCCGCTGCAATCGCCCTGATGCTGGCGCTTGGCACGGCGAGCCTCGTCAAGGCCGTGCTCCTCTCGAAGATACTCGGCCAGACGATCAACACCTTCCGCTGGCCGCTCGTCTGGGCGGTCGCCCCGGCAGTGCTCGTCGGCTGGCTGGCAACGCAATTGCCCGAATGGGCGGAACTTATTGTCGGCATTCCGGCGATACTCGGCGTCTACGGCGTTATCATCTGGCGGCGCGGCTTCGGGCCGGAGGACCGCGTGCTGTTCAAGCGCAATCTCGACAAGGAAGAGGACGCCCAAAGCTGACCGGTTTGTCGCATATGCGGAACGTTCAGTCGGCATTAACGGCCTTGGGACGTACCTTGCTGTCACCGAATTTCGGGAGGACTGCACATGCGTTTCGCCAAGCTTGCCACAGCCTGCGCCGCCGCCGCACTGATCGCCGGATGCGCTTCGCAGCCAGGGGGCGACGAGATCGTCCTGACCGGTTCGAAGGCCGAGACGTCGGATAGGAGACGCGCGCCACCTCCGCCGCCGCCTCCACCGCCTCCCCCACCCCCGTCGCTGATGGCACCGCAGGCCATGGTGGTCTCTGGATCGCGTATCGCCCGCGAGACGGTTCAAGATTCGTCGAGCGCGCCTGCCGCCGACACCAGCTATCGCTATTTCCCGCCGGTTTTCGTGCCGACCCAGCCCAGCCGCGACCAGTATGACGGCGAGGAAGTTTCGCCGGTCAAGGTCGTGGCCAACGAGCCGGTGTCGACCTTCTCGGTCGATGTGGACACCGGCGCCTACACCAATGCGCGTCGCTTCATTTCCGAAGGTCAGATGCCGCCCAAGGGCGCGGTGCGGACCGAGGAGTTCGTCAATTATTTTCGCTACGATTACGACCGGCCCGACAGCGTGGCGCAGCCCTTCACGGTCAATACCGACGTTGCCGTGACGCCGTGGAACGCCAATTCGCGGCTCGTGCGCATCGGTCTCGCCGGATACGAGATGCCCGAGCAGGAGCGTCCTCCCGCCAATCTCGTCTTCCTGCTCGACGTTTCGGGGTCCATGGCGAGCCCGGACAAGCTGCCACTCGTGAAGACCGCCATGCGCCAGCTTGCCGGCATGCTCTCCGACAAGGACCGCGTCTCGATCGTCGTCTATGCCGGTGCGGCGGGTCTCGTGCTCGAGCCGACCAGTGACGAGCGCAAGATCAAGGATGCGCTGAACCAGCTGGACGCTGGCGGATCGACCGCGGGCGGCGCAGGAATCGAACTCGCCTATCGCGTCGCCGAAGCCAACCGTATCGACGGAGGGGTCAATCGCGTGATCCTCGCCACCGACGGAGATTTCAACGTCGGTACATCGGATCGCGAATCGCTGGTCGACCTGATCGAGAAAAAGCGCGAGACCGGCGTCACCCTGTCGGTGCTGGGCTTCGGTCGCGGAAATCTCAACGATGCGATGATGGAACAGGTCGCCAACAACGGAAACGGCAACTACTCCTACATCGACAGCGCGTTGGAGGCCCGCAAGGTGCTGGGTGACGAGATGGGCGCAACCCTCTTCACCATCGCCAAGGACGTGAAGATCCAGGTCGAGTTCAACCCCGCCGTGGTCAGTCAGTATCGCCTGGTCGGTTACGAGAACCGGGCCTTGCGCGAAGAGGATTTCGACAACGATGCGATCGATGCGGGCGATATCGGTGCCGGACATCAGGTCACGGCGATCTACGAAGTCGTTCCGGTCGGTGCCGAAGGCTGGATTTCCGCGCGCCGCTATGAAGACAAGCCCGATGCCAAGGCGACCCAGCTGGCTGCGGAAGCTGCGCATATCAAGCTGCGCTACAAACTGCCCGACGGCGACAAATCGACGCTGCTGACCTACACCCTGCCCGCTTCCGCACTCAGCACGACTCGGGCGCCGGGTGGCGATTTCGCCTTCGCCAGCGCGGTCGCGGCGTTCGGCCAGAAGCTGCGCGGCGATGCGATGCTGTCGGACTATTCCTATCCGCAGATCGCGGCGCTGGCAGGCGCGCAGCGCAATTTCTGGCGACAGGAATTCGTACAGCTGGTCAAGACTGCAGACGGGCTGGAATAGCCTCCTTGGCAGGGAGGGCGGATGATGGCTAATAGCCAGCCATGCCGATCCGCCCTTCCCTGGCCATTCTTGCGGGAGCCGTCCTGACCGGCGCCAGCGCCTATCTGCTGGTCGAACCGATGGCTCCCGGCTTCATCGAAGGGCTGGAAGAAAGGTCCCGAACCGCGATCGCCGATGCCGGCGGAGCGGGGGTGACCGCCCGCTTCGCCAACGAATTCGGATCGTCCTCGCGCCATCCGCTGCTGTCCGGGGGCGAGGCGCTCGACGAAGCGACACGCGCAACCGTCGCACGCACCGTATCCGACGTTCCCGGCGTTGGCGGCGTGACCTGGAGCGATGGCTCGACCCGTGCCGAAAGCGGCGGCGAGCAGACCTATCAGCCGCTCCATTGCCAGGAAGATGTGGAAGGTCTGCTGCGGACCCGTTCGATCCGGTTCGAAGAGGCGAGCAGCGATCTCCTCCCCGCCAGCCGGATGCTGCTGGACGAAGTGGCCGACGCGTTGCGCCCCTGCCTCGGCTCGATCATCGCCATTACCGGCCATACCGACCAGCAAGGCACCGAGCCGGGCAACCTGTCGCTCAGCATGGAGCGTGCACGCGTCGTACGCGAGGCGCTGGTCCGCCGCGGCATTCCTCGCGACGGACTGCGCGCCGATGGCGTGGGTTCGAGCCAGCCGGTCGAAGGCCTCGCCCCGAGCGACCCGGCCAATCGCCGTATCGAATTCTCCGTCATCCGGACGGAACCGCTCCGCCCGACCCCCGTCGACACTCCGGGAGCACGCTGACATGCCGCTGTGGTTCGAACTCGCCGCATTGATGATCGCCGCCTATGGAGCGGGAATCGGGATCGGCTGGGCCTTATGGGGCCGCCACGACCAACACGAGGAATAGCTCAATGACCGAACTGCTCCAGACCTATTGGCCCTTGCTCGTCGCCGCGCTGCTCGTAGGCCTGGTGATCGCCTGGTATGTGTTCAGCACCGGCCGCAAGACGCGGGTCACCGGCACCAGTCGCGATGTGCTCGACGAAGGTGCTCCCCCGGCGGAACGCAACAAGGCGTTGATCGACAGCGCGCCTGCAGCAACGCCGACGCAGCCCGCAGCGGGCGTCGCGGCCCCCGATTCTCCTGCAGACGGCGACGATCTGACCAGGATCAAGGGTCTGGGCCCCAAGCTGGCGGCGACCCTGCGTGCGATGGACGTGACCACTTTTGCCGCGATTGCAGCTTGGAACGATGCCGAAATCGACCGGATCGACGCGACGCTCGGCCGGTTCCAGGGGCGCATCCGCCGGGACGATTGGGTCGGTCAGGCGAAGCTGCTCGCGGCGGGCGACGAAACCGGTTTCACCGATCGCTACGGAAAGCTGTCCTGAGACTCGGAACGAATCTCTTCCTGTGGTATTTTCTTAGGTGGGTCGCACACGAGGAGAACCAGGATGGGACAGCGGTTGCGCGTTCTCGTCGCCGAAGACGAACTGATTATCGGATGCGATCTGTGCCATACGGTCGAGGAAGCCGGTTACATCGTCGAAGGTCCCTTCGTCGATCTGTCCTCGACCATGCTGGCCTATCAGAAGAACAAGCCCGACATCGCGATCCTCGACGTCCAGCTCGGTGACGGTGTCGTTTATCCGCTGGCGGAACAGATGATGGCAGAAGACGTGCCTGTCATTTTCCATTCGGGCCAGATGACCCCCTCGGAAGTTGCCCAGCGATTTCCGCAGGCTCAGGCGCTGGCCAAGCCGTGCCCTCCCGCAGAAGTGATCGACACGATCCAGCGCGCTACGCAGCATAGTTGATCGTCGTTCCGCGGCGCGATCGGGGTCCGATCGGGCCTGCGATTGTTCGACCGCGGGTGCCATCGCGGAGCATCCACCCTTGGGCTTCTGCGCGTGACAGCTATCGGCCACGCCCCTTGCTCCCGGCATTCAACCCTGCCACTGGCGGCTTCGTAACAAAGGAGACCACATGGCCGGAATGGCACCCTTCGCCTGGGACGATCCGTTCAACCTCGATGAACAGCTGACCGAGGAAGAGCGGATGATCCGCGATGCCGCCCACGCCTTTGCGCAGAGTGAGTTGCAGCCGCGCGTCATCGAAAACTTCAGCAAGGAAGTGGACGACCCCGAACTCTTCCCGATGATGGGCGAAGCGGGTCTGCTGGGCGCGACCGTGCCGGAAGAATATGGCGGTGCAGGCGCGAGCTACGTCGCCTACGGCCTGATCGCACGTGAGATCGAGCGCGTGGACAGCGGCTACCGCTCGATGGCCTCGGTCCAGTCGAGCCTCGTGATGTATCCGATCCACGCCTATGGCTCGGAAGAACAGCGCAAGAAGTATCTGCCCGGCCTCGCCAGCGGCAAGCTGATCGGCTGCTTCGGCCTGACCGAACCCGACGCGGGCAGCGACCCGGCCGGAATGAAGACCGTCGCCAAGAAGGTCGATGGCGGCTATGTCATCTCGGGCTCCAAGACCTGGATCTCCAATTCTCCCTTCGCCGATGTCTTCGTCGTCTGGGCCAAGAGCGAGGCGCATGGCGGCGGCATCCGCGGCTTCGTTCTCGAAAAGGGCATGAAGGGGCTTTCCGCACCGAAGATCGATGGCAAGCTGTCCTTGCGCGCCTCGACCACCGGCATGATCGTGATGGACGAGGTCGAACTTGGCGAGGATGCGCTGCTGCCCGACGTGCAAGGGCTCAAGGGTCCGTTCGGATGCCTCAACCGCGCGCGCTACGGCATCAGCTGGGGTGCGATGGGCGCGGCGGAATTCTGTATGCATGCCGCGCGGCAATACGGGCTCGACCGCCACCAGTTCGGCGTACCGCTGGCCTCCAAGCAGCTCTATCAGCTCAAACTCGCCGATATGATGAGCGAAATTGCGCTTGGACTTCAATCGAGCTTGAGGGTTGGTCGCCTGATGGACGAAGGCAAGTTCGCGCCCGAGATGATCAGCATCGTCAAGCGCAACAATGTCGGCAAGGCATTGGACATCGCCCGCAAGTCCCGCGACATGCATGGCGGCAACGGCATATCGGAGGAATATCAGGTCATCCGCCACATGGTGAACCTGGAAACGGTCAATACCTATGAGGGCACGCATGACGTCCACGCGCTGATCCTGGGTCGCGCCGTGACGGGGATTGCTGCGTTCTGATGGCGGGTGGATCGGCCAGCCTGTCCTACATCGCGCCGGTGTGCCACAGCCTTGGAATGTCGTTCGATTTTGCCTCTTTCCGCTCGCGAGTTTTGCCCTCGGAGCGGAAGGGCGTTTTTTTGCCCTTGGACAGTGTAACAGGCGGTCCATGTCATGAATCCGCCTTCGGCAAGTCCAACATGGGGAACGGAACGACATGATCCGCCTTCACGGCTATTATCGCAGTTCGACCAGCTACCGCCTGCGCATCGCGCTGAACCTCAAGGGGCTGGATTACGACTATGTCCCGGTGAACCTGCTGGAGAGCGAACAGAAGGGCGCTGCCTTCACCAGCCGCAACCCGTTCGGTTCGGTTCCGCTGCTCGAGGTGGATGGCAAGGATTATGTCCAGTCGATGGCGCAGATCGAATGGCTCGACGAGGCCTATCCCGAAAATCCGCTGCTGCCTGCGGACGTGGCGGATCGCTATGTGGCTCGCGAACTGGCCTATGCCATCGCCACCGAATTGCATGCCCCGCTGAACCTTCCGGTATTGAAATACCTGTCGAACGAGTACGGCAGGTCGCAGGACGATATCGGCGTATGGTATCGCCACTGGCTCGCGCGCACGCTCGACCCGCTGGAGGCGCGGCTGGCACAACTCGGTGCGGGGGACTTCCTGTTCGGCGAACCCGGCTTCTTCGAAGTCTGCCTGCTTCCGCAAGTCTACAATGCGCGCCGGTTCGGATTCGACTTTTCGGATAAGCCGCACATTACACGGATCGAAAGCGCCTGCCTTCCCCTGCCGGAATTTCAGCGCGCGCATCCGGACAATCAATCCGATAACCCCGAGAGGACCTGACCCCAATGAAGCTCGCAACCATCATGGACGGCACCCGCGACGGCAAGCTCGTGGTCGTCTCCAAGGACCTGACCCGCTATTGCGCCGCCGACAATATCGCGCCAACGCTGCAATATGCGCTCGACAATTGGGACGAGATCGCGCCAAAACTCGAAGCGCTATACACCGACGTCCAGCACGAAGCCGTGCCATGCGAGCGGTTCCACGAGCGGGAGGCGCATTCACCCTTGCCGCGCGCCTATCAGTGGGCCGATGGCAGCGCCTATATCAACCACGTCGAACTGGTGCGCAAGGCGCGCGGCGCCGAAGTGCCGGAGAGCTTCTATCACGACCCGCTAATGTATCAGGGCGGCAGCGACGCCTTCCTCGCCCCGCGCGACGACATACCGCTCGGCGACACCAAATGGGGCTGCGACATGGAGGGCGAAATCGCGGTCGTCACCGACGATGTGCCCATGGGCGTCTCGAAGGAAGGTGCGGCCGGCCACATCAAGCTGGTCATGCTGGTCAACGACGTGTCCTTGAGGGGGTTGATTCCGGGCGAGCTGGCCAAGGGCTTCGGCTTCTTCCAGTCCAAGCCCGCCAGCGCCTTCAGCCCCGTTGCGGTTACGCCCGACGAGCTGGGCGATGCGTGGCAGGGCAACGTCATCCACCTGCCCCTGATGGTCGATTACAATGGCGAACCTTTCGGCCGCGCGAATGCCGGGGTCGATGCGACCTTCAGCCTCGCCGATCTCGTCGCGCATGCTGCCAGGACCCGCAATCTCGGTGCCGGGACGATCATCGGCTCGGGAACGGTATCGAACCAGGGTCCGGACGGCGATCCGGGCAAGCCGGTCAGCGAAGGCGGCCTCGGCTATAGCTGCATCGCCGAAATCCGCATGATCGAAACCATTGCCGACGGCGAGGCGAAGACCCCCTTCATGGCCCCCGGCGACACGGTGCGCGTGGAAATGCGCGACGCGGAAGGCCACTCGATCTTCGGCGCGATCGAACAGAAGGTGGTGGAAGCCTGAGGACCGAGCGATGCGTTGGTCCGGGCGGTGAACCGCCCGGACCAACGCCGGCGCACGGGTCAGGCCGTTGGACAGGTTTGTGGCTGAACTTGGGTGGGGAGCGGACACAAAGAGAAGTGAGCCAAAATCCGCAGCCCCATCCGTCATTCATTCCGCAGGTTCGGGAACTCGCGCTTCGGCAAAGTGGCTCGCGAAGAAGGAGAGCACCTTTTCAGGGTTGCGCCCGAACCAGTTATAGCCATCCTTGAACCGGCGGGTGGTGTCTTCGATCCAGATCATTTCCTTGTCCTCGCTGCCGAGGCGGTCGAAAGTATGTTGCGCGTCATCCGGATTCTTCGTCCATGCGTCGTCGCGGACCTGCCACATGAGGACAGGCATCTTCACCGCCGGTGCCCACAGCGCGCCCGACATGTCCGCAGCCGGGAAACCACCCAGCTTGAGCAGTTCGAGATCGATCAGTTCCTGATACTGCTCGATGCCCTGCAATTCACCGAAGGCCTGGAAAATCGCTGACATGTTCGGAACCAGCGGGCTGGCCATGCAGAGCACATTCTCGAACAGTTCGGGATGCTTGGTAATTGCCGCATATTGCGACACGCCGCCCAGGCACTGACTGAACAGAGCTACCTTCATTTTCCCGAGGCGCGGATGCGCATCGACGAACTTCTTCACGCCCACGCAGTCCTGCCATTCCCACTGGCCGATACCGCAGACGCCGCCATTGGCAGCTCCGCTCTGGCCGTGGTTGCGGAAGTCGTAGGTCAGGACATTGTAACCAGCGTCGGTCAGGTGCTTGTACTGGATCACGAAGTCGATTTCGGAATCGTCGAGATTGCTCCACGGCTCTCCGAAATGGCCGGGGAAGCCGGCCCGGCACATTGGCAGTGCGTGGTTGAAGATGATCAGCTTGTCGCTTTCGCCGCCCTTGGCAGGCATGTACCAGGCCGCGAGCGGGGTCCCGTCGTCGGAGGGGATCGTCAGATCTTCCCAGCCCTCGATACCGTAGTAATCGGGGTCCTTGAAAATGAAGCTGCGCGGCGAAGTCACCAGTGCCGCAAGGCCCTTCACCTTCTCGTGGTCCTCGGCGGAAATCGACTTTTCCTGCTCGAGAGCGGTTTGCATTCTTTCCTGTGAAATGGCGGTCATTGGTTTGCTCCTTGATGAGGTCGCTCGAACATAGACCCAGTGCCGCAATTCGATTAGGCACTGAATTCTTCTTGCCCTTATCAACGAGGTGATAAATGCGCCGTGACGATATGGCAGACCTCGCCGCTTTCGCGGTTGTGGCCGAAGAACAAAGCTTCACACGCGCCTCCAAGCGGCTGGGCCTTTCGCAGTCGGCGCTGAGCCAGATCGTGCGCCGGCTGGAAGAACGGCTGGGGCTGCGTCTGCTTGACCGGACGACCCGGAGCGTTGCCCCCACTCAGATCGGGCAAGAGTTGCTCTCGACCCTCTCACCGATGTTGCGCGATCTCGACGCGAGTATCGGGGCACTCAGCGAAACCAAGGACAAGCCCGCCGGGACCATCCGCATCACGACGGTCGAACACGCTGCGAGACAGTTTCTCATTCCTGCCTTGGCGAAAATCCTGCCGGACAATCCCGACGTCAAAGTCGAGGTCGAAGTGGACTATGGCCTGAAGGATATCGTCGCGTCTCATTTCGACGCCGGGGTCAGGCTTGGCGAGCAAGTCGAGAAAGATATGATCGCCGTGCGAATATCGCCGCCGGTCCCGATGGCGATTGTCGGCTCGTCACACTACTTTAAACGGCATCCGGCACCATCCACCCCGCGCGAACTGAGCCGGCATGTGTGTCTCAACTTGCGCATGCCGACCTCGGGCACGTTCTACGAATGGAGGCTGTCGAGGAATGGCAAGGCGGTCCACGTCCGTCTGGACGGACAACTTGCCTTCAATGCGCTCGGCCCCATCAGAGATGCAGCGCTCGCCGGACTGGGCATCGCGAATCTACCATTGGACCAGGTTCATGAGTTTCTTGCATCCGGCCAACTTCAAAGGGTCATGGCCGACTGGAGCGAGGACTTGCCACCCTACTATCTCTACTATCCGCACCGGCGCCACGGTTCGGCAGCATTCAGGCTCGTGATCGACGGGTTGCGGTGGCGGAACCTGTAAACGGAACGTCCGCAATCTAGCTCGCCATCCGAAAGGCCGCTTTCGCACCGCTCGCGCGAGACTGAGCCGTCGGGGAAAAATGCACGAAAGTGGCTCGTTTCCTACACGCCATTCTCCAGCTAGCCTCTTACCGGCTCTTTCTCACAATTGTCCCGGCAAACTCGCGACTATCATCGGTCATGTGCGCAAAGTTGATGATCTTTGCGGCTATCGAGTTAGCGACTACATCGACCGGGCAATCACCATCTTCATCACCTCGTTCGAACCGCCGAAGATGCGCGTAATGCGGCTGTCGCGGTACATGCGGGCGATGGGGTAGTCGTTGATGAACCCCGCCCCGCCGTGGAACTGCAGGCATTTGTCGACGACTTCTCCCTGCAATTCCGTAACCCAGTATTTCGCCATGCAGGCAGTGGCGACATCCAGCTCGCGCCTGAGGTGCCTCGCGATGCAGTCGTTGACGAATACCTTTGCCGCGGTCGCCCGGGCCTTCAGGTCGGCCATCACGAACTGCGTATTCTGAAAGTCCCAGATGGTCTGGCCGAAGGCCTTACGGTTCTTGACGAAATCGAGCGTCGTTTCGAGTGCCTTTTCGATACCGGTCATCGCTCCAATGGCGATGATCAGGCGTTCCTGCGGCAGCTCGCCCATGAGCTGGTAGAAGCCCTTGCCTTCCTCGCCGCCCAGCACGTTCTCGGCCGGGACGAATACGTCATCGAAGAACAATTCCGAGGTGTCGGCAGCGTCGAGCCCGATCTTGTCGAGCTTTTTCCCGCGCTGGAAGCCTTCGGCCCCTTCCGTCTCGAGCAGCATCAGTGAGATACCCTTGGCGCGCTCGTTCGGGTCGGTCTTGGCGACGACGACGATGAAGTCGGCGGTCTGGCCGTTCGAAATATAGGTCTTGGCCCCATTGATGCGGTAGCCATTGCCGTCCTTGAGCGCCGTGGTCGTCACGCTCTGGAGGTCAGACCCAACGCCCGGCTCGGTCATGGCGATGGCGCTGACCAGTTCCCCGGTGACGAGTTTGGGCAGATATTTCTTCTTCTGTTCCTCGGTCCCGTGGCGCACGAGGTAGGGCAGGATTACCGTGTTGTGGAGCGATGCGGCAAACCCGTCGACACCGTGCTTCGCCTGCTGGTCGATGACGACGAGGTCATGCCGGAAGTCGCCGCCATGACCGCCATATTCCTCCGGGACCGAGACGCCAAGCAGGCCCGCCTGCCCCGCCTCGCGCCAGAATTCGCGCTCGACCTGACCGTTTTCGCGCCATCCGGCCACCCGCTTTTCCGGCGCGTGCTGCTGGTAAAACTTGCCGACGGCGTCGGAGAAGATGGAGATTTCCTCGTCCTCCATGAATTCGGGCGGGGGTATGTCGATTGCGGGCATCTCTCTGGTCCTCTCGGGTATCTTTATCTCGTGTTCAAAAGTCCTACTTGCCCTTCCAGTTCGGTGGGCGCTTCTCGGCAAAAGCGGCAGCGCCTTCGCGGGCATCTTCGGACACGAAGACGGGGGCGATCAGCTGGGTCTGCCGCGTGTAACGTTCGTCCATCGGCCAGCCGCGCGATTCCTTCACGACCTGTTTCGACACGCGTACCGCGAGCGGGCCATTGGCGACGATGGACGCGGCCAGTTCCTTCGCGCCGTCGAGTGCCGGGCCATCGGTCACGCGATTGATGAGGCCAAGTTCGTAGGCCCGATCGGCCCCGATGAAATCGCCTGTAAGTGCCAGCTCCATCGCCACACGCTCGGGAATCTGGTCTGGGAGCATCATCACGCCGCCCGCCGCCGCCACGAGGCCGCGCTTCACTTCGGGAATGCCGAACTTTGCGCCGCTATTGGCAACCACAAGGTCGCAAGCGATCATCAGCTCCAGCCCGCCCGCCAGCGCATAGCCCTCGACCGCGGCGATGAGCGGCTTCATTGGTGGCTTCTGCACGATGCCGCCGAAACCGCGACCTTCGATGCTGGGCGATTCGCCGCGCAGAAAGCCTTTGAGATCCATACCAGAGCAGAAAGTGCCACCCGCGCCTGTCAGGATGCCGACCCGCAGGCCATCATCGCTATCGAGCCGGTCCATCGCCGCCGCAATGCCTTCCGCCGCGGCCTTGGTCATGGCGTTCTTGGCTTCGGGCCGATTGATGGTGACGACGAGAATGCCGTCCTCTTCGCTGGTGAGGACTTCCTCGGACATAGGTTCTCTCTCCAATTGCAATTTGAAACTTGCCTTGCACCCTTGCTGCGCGACGTTTACGCAAACGTCAACTGGCATTCGCCGCACAAAACGACAAGTCGAGAGGAGTTCATGCCATGGCCGAAGCCTATATCATCGATGCTGTCCGCACCCCGCGCGGGATCGGCAAACAAGGCAAGGGCGCGCTCGCGCACATGCACCCGCAACACCTCGCCGCGACTTGTCTCAAGGCAATCAAGGACCGGAACAAGCTCGATACGACTACGGTCGACGATGTGATCTGGTCGGTCAGTACGCAGGACGGAATGCAAGCGGGCGACATGGGCCGCATGGCCGCGCTCGATGCAGGCTATGACATCACCTCTTCGGGGACCACGCTCGATCGTTTCTGCGGCGGTGGCATTACCAGCGTGGCACTCGCCGCCGCGCAAGTGATGAGCGGTATGGAAGACTGCGTTGTCGCAGGCGGCACGGAGATGATGAGCCTCACTGCCCAGATGTCGAAGGACAAGATGGCCGCCGGTCTCAAACCGCCGATGATGGGCAGTTACAACGATCGCCTTCAACGGCTCCATCCGCAAAGCCATCAGGGCGTATGCGGCGATGCGATCGCTACGATCGAGGGGTTCACCCGGGAAGAACTCGACGAAGTCGGCTTTCGCAGCCAGCAGCGCGCCGCCCAGGCGATTGCCGAAGGCCGCTTCGACAAGTCGGTCGTGCCGGTGAAGGGCGATGATGGCAATGTGGTGCTCGACAAGGAAGAATATCCGCGTCCGCAGACCACGATGGAAGGCCTCGCCGAACTCGAACCCGCCTTCACCAAGATCGCCAACGTGCCGCTGGACAAGAACGGAACGACATTCGCCGGCCTGGTCAATGCCAAATACCCGGACGTCGAGATCAGGCACTTCCATCATGCGGGCAACAGCTCGGGCGTAGTGGACGGTGCGGCGGCCGTACTGGTCGCGAGCAAAGGCTATGCGCAGAAGCACGGGCTAAAGCCGCGTGCACGGATCGTTGCCACGGCCAATATGGGCGACGACCCCACGCTGATGCTCAATGCCCCGGTACCCGCAGCGAAAAAGGTGCTGGAGAAGGCTGGGCTGAGCAAGGACGACATCGATCTTTACGAGATCAACGAAGCGTTTGCCGTGGTCGCGGCGAAGTTCGTGCGCGATCTCGATCTCGATTGGGACAAGGTCAACGTGAACGGCGGGTCCATCGCGCTGGGTCATCCGATCGGGGCGACCGGCTCGATCCTAATAGGCACGATGGTCGACGAGCTAGAGCGGCAAGACAAACGCTACGGTCTCGTCACCATGTGCGCGGCGGGCGGCATGGCGCCTGCCATCATCGTCGAACGCGTCGACGATTTCGTCGACTGACGCGGCCATCCATGCGCGCCCTCGCCTACCGCAAAGAAAGCGGCTAGAGGGCGCGCCATGCACTTCCTCGACCAAGCCAAGATCTATCTGAAATCCGGCGCCGGCGGCCCTGGTGCCGTCAGCTTCCGGCGGGAGAAATATATCGAGTATGGCGGCCCCGACGGCGGCAATGGTGGCAAAGGCGGCGACATCGTGTTCGAAGCCGTGCAGGGCCTCAATACGCTGATCGATTTCCGCTATGCGCAGCATTTCAAGGCCAGTCGCGGCAATCACGGGCAGGGTAAGGACCGCACCGGCGCAGGCGCGCCCGATCTGGTGATCGAAGTGCCGGTGGGCACGCAGGTGCTGAGCGAGGACAAGGAAGACGTCCTCGCCGACTTTACCGAAATCGGCCAGCGTGTCGTCTTCCTCGAAGGTGGTATGGGCGGCCGCGGCAATGCCAGTTACAAGACCAGCACCAACCGCGCCCCGCGCCAGCACCAGCCGGGCGAACCGGGCGAGGAGATGTGGGTCTGGCTGCGGCTCAAACTGCTTGCCGATGTCGGCCTGCTCGGCCTGCCCAATGCGGGCAAGAGCACCTTCATCAACCAGGTCTCGAACGCCAAGGCCAAGGTCGGCCATTACGCTTTCACGACGCTGGTCCCCAAGCTGGGCGTCGTCACCCACAAGGGCCGCGAGTTTGTGCTGGCTGACATTCCGGGCCTGATCGAAGGTGCTGCCGATGGCGCAGGGATCGGCGACCGTTTCCTCGGTCATATCGAGCGCTGCCGTGTATTGATCCACCTGATCGACATTTCGGGCGACGATCCAGCCGACGCCTATCGGACGGTAAATGCCGAGCTCGAAGCCTATGGCAGCGGCCTGGCTGACAAGCCGCAGGTGGTGGCGCTCAACAAGCTCGATCTTGCCGACGAGGAACTGGGGCAAGGGTTCGCGGAAGAGCTGCTGACTGCGGGCGCGGACAAGGTCTTCACCGTGTCGGGTGCCACCGGCGCAGGCATCGAGGGATTGCTCGACGCGGTACTGGGCTATCTGCCCGATCGCACCGCGACCGAAACCAATGCCGCCGAGGTGGAAGAAGCGCCCGAAGAGGGGGCCGGCGAATGGTCACCGATCTGAGGGCGCCTTCGCACTTCTGCTTCCCCAGACCCAGTCCGGGAGGCCGGGGGTGACGACCAATTCGATGGCGATCGACAGACTTTCAGACCTCCGTCAGGCGCAACGTCTGGTGATCAAGGTCGGTTCGGCCCTGCTCGTCGATCGAGGCGAGCCGCGGGCGAAGTGGCTGGCGACACTCGCCGCCGATATTGCGGAGATGCGGCAAACGGGCGAGGTGATAGTCGTCTCCTCGGGCGCGATTGCCTTGGGTGCGACGAAGCTCGGTTTTGCGAAAGGTGGACGCGGCAGCCTCGCCGACGCGCAGGCAGCGGCCTCGGTCGGACAGGTCGAGCTGGCGCGACTCTGGTCAGACGCTCTCGGCACGCATAACATTACCGCAGCGCAAATGCTGGTGACTCTCGGCGATCTGGAAGACCGCAGGCGCTATCTCAATGCCTCGGCAACGCTTGCCCGATTGCTGGAGGCCGGGGCTGTTCCGGTGGTCAACGAGAACGACAGCGTTGCCACCGAGGAAATCCGCTTTGGCGACAATGACCGGCTCGCCGCTCGGGTCGCGCAGGCGGCCGGGGCCGATGCGGTGATGCTGCTGTCCGATGTCGACGGCTTGTATGATCGCGATCCGCGCGAGACAGGCGCGGCGCTGGTCGGAACGGTGGATGGCATAACGCCGGAAATCATGGCGATGGCCAGCAGCGCGTCCTCATCGGGCCTCGGCTCGGGAGGAATGCTGGCCAAGCTTCAGGCCGCGAAAATCGCCGAGCGGGCTGGCATCGCCCTCGCCATAATCAACGGCACGCACCTGTCTCCCATAACGCGCGCGCTTGACGATGAAACCGGCACGCTCTTCCTGCCCCAAGCCGATGCGAGCCGCCGCAAGGCCTGGCTGGGTGGGCGATTGGCACCATCGGGTGTTCTTTCGGTCGATGCGGGCTGCATGGCCGCATTGGCGAACGGTGCAAGCCTGCTGGCAGCAGGCGTCACGGCAGTGGAAGGGGAGTTCGGGCGCGGCGATCTCGTCGCGATCCATGGACCGCTGGGAGAGAGGCTTGGCCAGGGACTGGTCGAATACACCTCCGTAGAATGCACCGCGATCATCGGTCTCAGAGAAGCGCAACAGGCCGACCGGCTGGGCTACACGCCCCGCGCCGCAGTGGTTCACCGCGATCACATGGTTCACGTATGAGGATCGCGCTGACGGGCGCGACTGGCTTTGTCGGGCAAGCGGTGCTGGACGAAGCCATGCGGCGCGAGGATCATATCCGCGCACTCACGCGGCGCGCGCAGCCCAACCGTCGCCATATCGACTGGATCGAGGGTGATCTGTCGAACTCGGCCGCTCTCGCGTCGCTATGTCACGATGTCGATGCCATCCTGCATGTGGCGGGCCTCACCAACACGCCCGACCCGACCGAGTTCGAGGATGCGAATGTCGGCGGGACGCAGCGCCTCCTCGCGGCCGCGAAAGAGAAGAAGGTGAAACGCCTCATCTTCGTCTCCTCGCTCTCCGCGCGCGAACCGGACCTGTCGGCGTATGGCGCATCCAAGGCGAAGGCTGAAAAGCTGGTCGAGGCTAGTAGCCTTGACTGGACTATCGTTCGCCCCCCCGGCGTCTATGGCCCCCGCGATGTCGATTACTTCGAAATGTTCCGCAGCGCCAAATACGGGCTCGTGCCGCTGCCGCCGGGCGGAGCAAGCTCGATCATCCATGTAGACGACCTTGCCCGTCTGCTGCTCGATCTCGTCGATGCCTCCCCCGCGCTGGTTCGCAAACGCACCTTCGAACCAGACGATGGGCGTGAGGGTGGCTGGTCGCATAAGGAACTGGCGAAGGAAATCGGCAAGGCAGTCGGCCGCCCGGTTTTTGCGCCTCACCTCCCAACCACAATACTCCAGAGCGCGGCGCGGATAGATCGGATAGTGCGCGGTGATAAAGCGAGGCTCACTGCGGATCGGGTAGGTTACATGACCCATCCCAACTGGGTCGCGCGATCCGCAATGAAGGTACCGGACGCCGTGTGGTCGCCGCGCATCGAAGGTGCTGCAGGCCTTGCCTCGACCGCAAATTGGTATCGCGACGCAGGATGGCTTTGAACCTCTGGACATTCGCGGCCTTTTCCCCGAAAGGCGCGTTCCGGTCGCCGGCTTAGCTCAGTTGGTAGAGCAGTTGATTTGTAATCATCAGGTCGCGGGTTCGATTCCTGCAGCCGGCACCATTCCCATGTCGATCGCTTTGGGCCTATAGCCCTGTCGCCGGGTCGCGAGTCGTGAGCGGAAACATCCGCCTTATCTATTGGGTCGCGATTGGAGGATGTCATGAAAAAGTTGATTTTGCTCGCCACTGCTACCGTGCTTGCCGGCTGTTCGCAGGCTGCGGAAAAGGAACCCATGGCCGAGGCGACCGAGACCACTGCGGCTGAACCGGCTATGGTGATGGCGGCAGACGGCGAGCCCGCACCGGGCATGTACAGAATTACGACCGGCGAAGGGGAAGTCTTTACCGAAGAGGTGAAGCCGGACGGAACCTATGTGCAGACCGATGCCGAGGGCAATGTGATCGAAACCGGTCAGTGGGAACAGAAATCGCCGGAGCAATATTGCACGATCGTCGACGAGCAGTATCGCGAGCAAGGCGATGCCGGCGAGCAGAAATGCAATACCGAAGGTATCGGCGAAGATGGTGTGTGGACCTCGACCAATGCGGAGGGCCAGACCGCTACGGTCGAACGTGTCGAAGGCTGACCGACAGTCTGCAGAACATGGCACCGGAGCTTGCCTTCGGCGCCATGTTGGCGCTTAGAGGAACGGCTCCTCGCCAAGCTGGTGAATGCCGCATTCGACCTTGTCCCAGCCCGCCCACCGGCCCGAACGGGCGTCTTCGCCATCGGCCACGGGTCGCGTGCATGGCATGCAGCCTATGCTGGGAAAGCCGCGTTCGACCAGCGGGTGGCGCGGCAGGTCGTGCTTTTCGAAATAGGCAGCTATGTCCTCTGCCGACCAGTCGATCAGCGGATTGATCTTCAGCCGCCCCTGCTGGTCCGAATTGTCGATTTCGAAACGCGGCAAATTGGCACGGGTTGCAGACTGAAATGCCTTGCGCCCCGTGAAACTCGCATCGAAATCGGCCAAGGCTTTGGCGAGCGGCTTGACCTTGCGCAGCTCGCAGCAACCGTCGGGATCGTAGGACCACCTGAGCCCGCTTGCATCGCGCGCTTCCAGATCGGCAATCTCGGGATAGAGATCGACGCGGTTGAGGCCCAGGCGCTCGGTCAATTCGTCGCGATAGGCAAGTGTTTCCGGAAAATGCTTGCCCGTCTCCAGGAACATCACCGGCACTGCGGGATCGACTTGCGCGATCAGATGCAGCAGCACGGCGCTTTCCGCACCGAAACTGGAAACCACGGCAGTATCTCCTGCAAGGCTCCCTTCGATTACGGCACGGAGCCATTCCTCCGTCTCGGTTCCGCGGAACATGCGGTTGAGTCGGATGGCATCCTGTTCGGTGAAGCGTGGACCCGTATCGATCCGATCGATGGCGCGTAATTCGTTCATGGGTGACGTTTCGCCCAAATCGACGTGCGGGTGTCCGCAGCCTTCTGATAGACTTCCGGCCAACGCTCGAAGGCGGACTTTACATCCTCCATATCGAACCGCTGGTCGGGTTCGAATGCATCGAAACCGCAGCGACGCATATAGGCCAGCTGATCGACCAGCACGTCGCCCACCGCCCGCAACTCCCCCTCATATCCCGCCTCTCGCAGAATACGCGCCGAGGAATAGCCCCGGCCATCGCCGAATGCGGGAAAATTGACTTCGACCAGCGCGAGGCGGTCGAGATGCGGCAACAGTTCGCGTGCATCATCGCCGGGTTCGATACGGACTGCAGACGCATTCGACTGATCGAGAAAGGAATCGACGGTGACCGCCGGGTGATCGACGGGCTCGTCGTCGCGATAGCGCAGCGTATCAGCCATAAAGCGCCTCCTTGAAGGGATTCATGCCGATGCGGCGGTATGTGTCGAGAAAACGTTCGCCGTCGGCACGTTCGCGTTCGTAAACAGTGGTGACGGTTTCGACAGCATCGACGATGCCGTTCTCGTCGAAGCCGGGTCCGGTGATCTTGGCCAGGCTGACGTCCTCGGCCTCGCTTCCGCCGAGCAGGAGCTGGTAATTCTCTACGCCTTTACGGTCCACGCCGAGGATGCCGATATGTCCGGCATGGTGGTGCCCGCAGGCATTGATGCAGCCCGAGATTTTGAGCTTGAGTTCACCCAGGGTGGCAGTCTTGCCGGTTTGCGCGAAACGCTCTGAAATCTTCTGCGCGACGGGGATCGACCGGGCATTGGCGAGACTGCAGTAATCGAGCCCCGGGCAGGCAATGATGTCCTCGACCGTATCGAGGTTCGGACTGCCCAGCCCCGCGGCGTCCAGCGCGGTCCAAAGCGCGTGAAGATCGGCCTTGCGGACATGCGGCAGCACGATGTTCTGCGTATGCATGACGCGCAGTTCGTCGAAGCTGTAATCCTTGGCCAGATCGGCCATCAGGCGCATTTGCTCGGCCGTCGCATCGCCGGGGATACCGCCGACCGGCTTGAGGCTTATCACGGCCGACACATAGCCGTCGGCCTTGTGTGCCACGGTGTTGCGGTCAATCCACAGGGCGAAATCTGGGTCGATACGGTCGATCTGGGAATCGGCTGCTGTTTCGAAGAGCGGGTCCTCGAAATAGCCCTTGATCCGCTCGAGTTCGGCCAATGGCGGTTCGACGCCCTGATCGAGGAGATGCGCAAATTCAGCCTCGACCTGGCGGGTATATTCCTCCGCACCCAGTTCATGGACGAGGATCTTAATGCGTGCCTTGTACTTGTTGTCGCGGCGACCATGGCGGTTGTAGACCCTGAGGCACGCTTCGGCATAGGTCACCAGCTGGTCGAGCGGGACGAAAGAGTTGATGCAGGGCGCAATCATCGGGGTACGCCCCATGCCGCCGCCGACATAGAAAGCCGCGCCCGGTTCGCCCACATCGTTCGTCACGATGTTGATGCCGATATCGTGCAAGCGCATGGCTGCACGATCCTTCTCGCTGGCGATCACCGCGATCTTGAACTTGCGCGGCAGATAGCTGAATTCGGGGTGGAAGCTCGACCACTGGCGAAGGAGTTCGGCATAGGGGCGCGGATCGACCACTTCGTCCGCTGCGGCGCCCGCGAAATGATCCGACGAGATATTGCGGATGCAATTGCCGCTAGTCTGGATGGCATGCATTTCGACTTTGGCCAGATCGGCAAGGATGTCAGCCGCGTCTTCCAGCTTGATCCAGTTGTACTGGATGTTCTGGCGGGTCGTAAAATGGCCGTAACCGCGATCGTACTTGTCCGCGATATCGGCCAGAGCATGCATCTGCCGGCTATCGAGCGTGCCATAGGGGATGGCCACCCGCAGCATATAGGCATGGAGCTGCAGGTAGAGGCCGTTCATCAGCCGAAGCGGCTTGAACTGGTCTTCGGTCAGCCTGCCTTCGAGACGGCGGCGTGCCTGGTCGCGGAATTCTTCCACGCGGGCATCGACCATCGCCTGATCGTATTGGTCGTATTTGTACATCAGATCACCCAGTTGCCGATTTCTGGATCGGCAGGCTTGAGGGTCAGGTCGGGGCGAACGGTCGGGCCGAGCGCGCGAACGCGCTCCTTGATATGCGAAGGCCGGGGCGAGCCATCGTGGATATCGGCATCGACGGCATAGGGCACGTTAACGCGGCGGGCAGATTCCTCGCGCCGGGCAATTTCTTCTTCGCCGCCGGTCACATCAGCCGCGTCCTCGATATGGATCGACCATTCGGCCCCTGTCCACCAGGTCACCGCGCCGGTCTTCAGGTCGTTTCCCGTGAGAAGCCTCATCGTGCAGCCTCCCGCGCGGTCGCGGCGAGCGTCGCATCGTCGCGTGCAGTGACCTCGCCAATGACGATCAGTGCCGGGCTGACGACCTTTTCGCCTTCGACAAGATCGGGAAGCCCCGCTAGCATTCCGCGCAGCACACGCATCTCGGGACGCGTTCCATTCTCGATCACCGCCACCGGCACGTCAGGAGCGAGCCCGTCTTCCATCAGCTTCTCCGCGATCTGCGGCGCGGTTTTCACGCCCATGTAAATCACCAATGTGCGCCCCTTCCCCGCTAGACCGGCCCAGTCCTGGTCCTTGAGGCCTTTGCACTGTCCGGCCACGAAGGTGACGACGCTCGATGCGTCGCGATGCGTGAGCGCAATCTGCGCGGCAGCGGCGGCGCCATTCGCGGCGCTGATGCCGGGGACGACTTCGACCGGCACCCCGGCAGCGCGGGCGACCTCCACCTCCTCGCCACCACGACCGAAGATAAACGGGTCGCCGCCCTTCAGCCGCACCACGTCTTCGCCCGACCGGGCAATCCGCACGAGAAGTTCGCTGATCTCTTCCTGCGGAAGCGTGTGGCGCGAACGACGCTTGGCGACCGAAACAAGTTCGGCATCCTTGCGGGCAATCGCCAGGATCGCCGGATCGACGAGGCCGTCATGCACGATGACTCGGGCGCGTTCGATCAATCTTGCTGCACGAACCGTAAGCAGATCCGGATCGCCCGGTCCTGCGCCGACAAGATAAATGGTTCCGGTTTCAGCCATGATCGCAAGATGCGGACCAACGCATGCGCGCGCCAATCAGAATGCGTGTTCGGCAAGGAAGGGGAGATTTGAAACCGCCGCTGTGCGGATGGCAAACTAATCTTTCGCGGCAACCGGGCCGTCTTTTGCCTGCCCCATGATCTCTATCAGGCGGTCGAACTGATCGCTTGACCGTATATGCAGGTCGCGCTGAGGGAACGGAATTTCGATGTCGTTTTCCTTGAACAGCCACCACAGCTTCTTCAGCACGGCGCTGCGCACATTGCCCACTCCTTCTTCGGGATCGTCGATCCAGCAATGGATCACAAAATTGACCGAACTGTCGCCATATTCGGTCATCCACACGGTAGGGGGCGGGGCAGCGAGCACCCGATCGCAGTCCTTTGCCGCTTCGAGCATCAGGCTTTCGGCCAGCTTCATGTCCGCTTCGTAACTGACCCCCACGGGCACCTGCATACGCACGTTCTTGGACGAATAGGACCAGTTTTCGACCTGATTTATCATCAGATTTTCGTTCGGAATCAGATACTCGCGCTGGTCACGCGTCGTCACCGACACCGCGCGGATGCCGATCTTGCGGATCTGGCCGAAGCTTTCATTGCCCGCCATATCGGTAACTGCGATGACGTCGCCCGGCTTGATCGAACGATCCATCAGCAGGATAATTCCGGCAATCAGATTGCCGAAGGTCTTCTGAAGGCCGAAACCTATCGCAAGCCCGAACGCACCCGAAAAGACCGCAAGTGCAGTCAGGTCTATCCCGAGAAGATCGATGCCGAGGAAAAAGGCGGTCGCCCAAACGATGATCGTCGCGATCTTCTCGACCAGCAATTGCTGCGTATCGTCGAGGCGCGTCATCCGCCGAACCAGGCGTCGCGCCATCCTGCTGACAAACCACGCAAGCAGCAGGACCCCGATAATGACCGATCCCACTACGAGTACGTCGAATAGCGAAACCCTGAAATCGCCGAATGACAACGCCACAGCGTCGAGCGTGTCGACCACCGAACCGACGGTCGCGCTCTGCGAACTGAGCGCTTCCTTGGCGCCTTCGGCAGCGGCGACCGCGCTTTCTTCCTGCGCCGGCTCGGCCAGACTCCACGCCTGCTCGACGGGAACCGCCCCAGGTGTTGCGCCGTCGCCAGATGGGGTCTCGCCCTGCACGTCTATCCTTCGTTCATCGCCGCAAAGCCATTGGCGAGGTCGGCAATCAGGTCGTTCTTATCTTCTAGACCGATCGATAGACGGACGGCATTGCGGTCCTCAACCCCCCAATCCTTTTTCGGCCACGACATCGTGCTGCGTATGGGCTCGACATCGAATGGCAGGGCGAGGCTTTCGAACCCGCCCCAGCTGTAACCGATGCCGAACAGTTCGAGGGCATCGACCAGTCGGCAGCGTGCAGCATCGTCGCGTCCCTTGATCACGAAGCTGAACAGGCCGCAGCCCCCCGTGAAATCGCGTTGCCATATCTCATGGCCCGGCGTGCCGGGGAGCATGGGCGAGAGAACATGGGCGACATCGTCCCTGGCGTGGAGCCACTCCGCAACGGCGAGCGCGGTGGCGCTTTCCTTTTCGAGCCTGACACCCATGGTCCGCAGGCCACGCAGGGCCAGCGCCGCATCGTCGGGCGAAACCACATGGCCCAATTGCTGCGCGCCGAGGCGCAGGCGGCGATACCATCGTTCACCTGCACTTGCGGCGCCCATCATCAGGTCGGAATGCCCGCCGACATGCTTGGTCAGCGCAGTGATCGCAATATCGCAGCCATGCTTCAGCGCCGGGAAGCCGAGCGCCGTGGCCCAGGTGTTGTCGACAAGGCTCACAGCGCCTTTCTCTCGCGCGATCCGGGCCAGCGCCGGAATGTCGCAGACTTCCATCGTCAGGCTACCCGGCACTTCCAGCATGACGGCCCGGGTTCGTTCGCAGAACGATTCCTCATATGCATTCGGGTCGAGCGGATCGAAGAAGCGATGTGCTACCCCAAAGGTCTTGAGCAGCCCCATCGCAGCGTTGCGGGTGGGGTCGTAAGCGTTATCCGCCAGGAGCAACACGTCCCCGCTGCGCAACACTGCCAGAAGTGCTCCGACCAAAGCCGCCAGTCCGCTGGGGTACAGCACCGTTCCAGCGGCACCGGGCTCAAGCGCCGTGAGAGCTTCTGCCAGCGCCCATTGCGTCGGCGCGCCGCGACGGCCGTAGAAGAACTGTCCGTCCTCGTTATGCAATTTGCGCGCCCTGAGTTCGGCGCAATTGTCGTAGAGATGTGTGCTCGCGCGCCAGATCGGCGGATTGACGACATCGCCGGCAAAATCGCCCGATCGCCCGCTCGTGACCAGACGCGTCGCCGGCTGGTATCCAGTGTCGTCTCCTCCAGCCATACCTAGTGCCCCGCTCCCTTTTCCTTTGGAGTATCGGCGTCGCTGCTCCATTCGAGCCAGCTGCCATCATACACTGCCACGTCGTTCCTGCCGGTCAGATGCAGCCCGAAGGCAAGCACACAGGCGGTCATTCCGCTGTTGCAGGACGTGGTGACCGGACCATCGAGATCGATGCCCGCATCCGCGAACTCCGCAGCGATCTTGGCCGGCGAAAGGTAGGTTCCATCCTCGGCAAACAGCTTGGGGAAATGTACGTTTACAGCCCCCGGAATATGACCTTCCGATCCACTGCCCTCATCCCCGGCATAGCGGGCCGCGTCGCGCGCATCGACGACCTGTTCGGCGCGCGATCCGCAATTGGCAAGCATCTGCTTCTTGCTGCGAACCTCCCCAACGCGCAGCGGGACGGGAAAGTCGGTCTGCTCGATCGACGCCCGCCCTGCTTCCAGTGGACACCCTTCCTGCTTCCACTTGGCAAGCCCGCCGTCCAGAATGGCGACCTGTTCGAAACCGTAAAGCCGGAAGATGAACCAGCTGCGCGCCGCGCTTCTGATCTGGCTGTCATCGTAGAGCACCACCCGGCTCGACGGGGCGATACCCAATTGACCCAATCGCTTGGCAAACTGTTCTGCCGTGGGGAGCGCCTTGGGAATATCCGAAGCCGGGTCGACGAAGCTGGCCAGATCGAGGAAGCGTGCGCGCGGTATATGCGCCTCGGCAAACTCGGCGGCCGATTTGCGTGGGCTATCGGGCAGATGCATCGTCGCATCGAGCACCACCAGGTCGTCGGCACCGAGTTCTCCGGCAAGCCATTGGGTCGAAACGAGACTGTCCATCACGATCCGGTTAGCGGGCAGAAAGGGTTAAGTCGACTCTGGCAAGTTCTCGCTGGGCAATCGGCGCGTAGCTGCGCGGCCCTTCATCGAGCCTGAACGGCTGCACGCGGCCACCGCCCGGAATGCCTTGGCCTACCACGAAAGTCTTCAACAGGGCCTCCTCGCCCGGGCCGTCTACGCGAACGCGCATCAGCGGGACGAGCAGCGGATAGCGCCCCTGCCGGATGACATGCGCCTGTGCGAGCGGAAGCTGGACCTGGCCTTCCAGCGTCACATTCTGCCGTGGCGAAATTCGCGCGATGTCGTGACGCTTCTCGAGTGCGGTGCCGACAGTCGCAATCTGCTGTTCCATCGGCGCACCGGCATGGGCCGATACCAGGTCGATGCCGACCGCCACATTCGACAGCGGACCGTTGGTGCGGTTGATCAGTATCAAACGGTACTTGAGGGTCGCATAGGCGGCACTGCGGATCAGTTTCTCGTTTTCGACGCGCACCGACAGGGCATCGGCGAGAGGGACGGATTCGCCCCCTTGTGCGTCCGCAACCAAGGGTCGCTCTATCTCAGGCACGATCGGCACCTGCCGCCGCTTCCAGAAGAGAAAGCCCGCGCCGAGCAGTGCCAGTAGAGCAGCCGCAGCGCCGATCGGCAGCCAGGGCAGCCCATCCCCGCTATCGCCGGCTTCGGCGAGTACCGGGGGCGATACGGGCGATGGGGGAGCTGTCGCGGCGGGTGCCGGATCAGCACTTGGAGGAGGAAATCCGGTTCCATCCAACGGGACCGATGTCGGCCGAACCTGCGGTTGTGCAGGAACGGTCTCTACCGGCCGCGGCGTAACCCGGGGAAGAGGGCTCGATTGCGGAGCGGACGCGGTGGCCGATGGACGCGGCTCCGGCAATTCAACCGAAAGAGAAGGCGTGGGTGCAACGGTCGGCCTCGGCGCAGGTGTATTCACAGCGCGGGGCCTGATCTCAACTCCACTCCGGGTATCGGCAGGGCCCTGAGCCTGCGGCGTGGCGGTCGGGCTTGGTGCCGATTCAAGCGTAAAGTCGTCGACCGATTGCGCTTGCGCCATCATCGGCAACGTCACGGCGAGAGCCATCAGGGAAATGCGGGTACGAAGATGCATGCGGTTCGTTTCGCGAAAAAGCCGCTATTGTGCGGAGGTGCGCTGAATAGGTACTGAAGCGCATACTTCCAAGCCCCGGCTTGCGCAATTTCGCGCATCGCGGCAGGAGCGCGGCATGAGCGACACACCTGCCCCCAAGTTCCTCGGTGCCAACACGGCCCTGCCCGCATCTCCCGAAGAGGCCGAGCTCGATTACGTCCCAAACCCGCGCAAGGGTCAGCTCTATATGGTGCGCTTCGCGGCGCCTGAGTTCACCTCTCTCTGCCCCGTCACCGGACAGCCCGATTTTGCCCATCTCGTGATCGACTACGCCCCGGGCGAGACCATCGTGGAATCGAAGAGCCTCAAACTTTTCCTCGGCAGCTTCCGCAATCACTGCGGCTTTCACGAGGATGTAACGGTCGGCATCGGCCAGCGTCTGTTCGACGAGATGAATCCGCAATGGCTGCGGATCGGCGGCTATTGGTACCCGCGCGGCGGCATCCCCATCGACGTGTTCTGGCAAAGCGGTGCGCCGCCGGAAGGGCTATGGCTACCGGATCAGGGCGTTTCCTCCTACCGGGGACGAGGATAATCCAGGTCCGGGAAGGCGCATGACCGACAGATACGACGCAGTCATTATCGGCGCAGGTCACAACGGGCTCGTCTGCGCTTTCTATCTTGCACAAGCCGGCCTGAAGGTCCGCATCGTCGAGCGGCGCGACATTGTCGGCGGCGCAGCTGTGACCGAGGAATTCCATCCGGGCTTCCGCAATTCGGTGGCCAGCTACACCGTCAGTCTGCTGCAGCCTAAAGTCATTCGTGACATGCGCTTGCACGAACACGGCTATCGCGTGATCGAGCGGCCGATTTCGAATTTCCTGCCGCAGGAAGATGGCGGCTATCTGAAACTCGGCGGCGGGCTCGAACGCACGCAGGCGGAATTTCGCAAATTCTCGGATCGGGACGCCGAAGTTCTGCCCGCCTATTACGATGCGCTGGAAGGTGTGGCGGAAGTGCTGCGCGGCCTTGCATTGAAATCTCCGCCAAATGCCGGTGACGGACTGCGAACGCTGCTGGCCGGCGCATCCCAGGGGTGGGGCATCTCGCGGCTCGGACTGGAAGCAAAGCGCAATATCCTCGATCTCTTTACCAAGTCGGCGACCAGCTTTCTCGGCCAGTGGTTCGAAAGCGAAGCGGTGAAGGCCGCCTTCGGCTTCGATGCGGTGGTCGGCAATTATGCCTCGCCCGACACGCCGGGCAGCGCTTACGTCCTGCTCCATCACGTATTCGGCGAAGTGAACGGCAAGAAAGGCGCCTGGGGTCACGTAATCGGCGGCATGGGCACGATTACGCAGATCATGGCCGATGTTTGCCGCAAATGCGGCGTCGAGATCAGCCTTGGATATCCCGTTGAGAAGGTGATGGTCGATGGCGACACCGTAGCAGGGGTGCTGCTCGAAAGCGGCGAAGAAGTCGCGGCAAAGCGTGTGATCGCCAATGTTGGCCCTAGATTACTCTACGGCAAAATGCTGGACGAGGTACATCAGCCGGCGAATTTCCGTCGCAGGATGCGCGGCTTCAAGGCCGGAGGCGGCACCTTCCGCATGAACGTAGCGCTAGTCGAACTGCCACGCTTCACGGCGCTGCCGGAGCCGGGCGAACATCATCAATCGGGCATCGTCATCGCGCCTACGCTCGATTACATGGATAAGGCCTTCCTCGATGCGAAGGCGCATGGCTGGTCGAGGAAGCCGATCGTCGAAATGTTGATCCCGAGCACGGTCGACGACAGTCTTGCCCCTCCCGGTCGGCATGTCGCCAGCCTGTTCTGTCAGCAATTCGCCCCCGAACTGCCTGACAGTCGCGATTGGGACGATGAAGAAGACAAGGCGGCCAACACGATCATCGATACGGTCGAGGCCCACGCACCGGGCTTCAGCGCATCGATCCTCGGGCGGCAGGTGCTCAGCCCCAAGGGGCTCTACCGGACGTTCGGCCTGGCGGGCGGCGACATCATGCACGGACAGATGAGCCTGGACCAGTTGTGGTCGGCCAGGCCGGTCCTCGGCCATGGCGCCTATCGCGGCCCCGTGAAAGGGCTCTATATGTGCGGGGCGGGCACGCATCCGGGTGGCGGCGTGACCGGCGCACCGGGTCACAACTGCGCACGAGAGGTGATTTTCGACCGCGGCAACTGGCGGCGGTTCGTTACGAGCTAAGCGGGTTGGAGGGGAAACCCATGGCGGAGAGGGAGGGATTCGACATTTTGCTGACGCTCAACCGAAAACTCCAGACCCGCGTGGTCCAAGTTTGGGTGGCAGAGCACCCTCAAGGGACAACCGCCGAGCAACTGCAAATTATGGATCCTGATCCCAGTATACGGGATCACTGTGTTCGGGCATTTTTCATTCCTGAGCCGGTCGCGCTTCGCTGGAAGGGCCGATTGATCAGATCGCGCGCATCCTCAAATCCGACCACTTCGGCGTACTTCGCCTGAAGGTCGAAAAGGTTCGCCTCGTGCGGTTCGGCGTGCCGGTCGGCGCAGGCATCGCGCGCGACGAACGGCGCGAAGCCGTATTGCAGCGCATCGAGCGCCGAGGCTCGCACGCAGCCGGAGGTCGAGAACCCGGTGATGACAAGCGTATCGATGTCCGCCTCGTGCAACCGTTCGGCGAGGCCGGTGGCGAAGAAGGCAGACGGGTATTGCTTTGTGACCAGCCATTCGCCTTCGCGCGGGGTGAGCGCGGGCGGAAAAGCGCCGAGAGGCGAGCCGCGCTCGAACAGGCGCAGCACCGGCACTTTCTTGTAGAACAGGCCGCCATCGGCGCCGCCCGGCTCATAGGCGACGTTGGTGAAGATCACCGGGCGCCCGGCATTGCGCGCCGCTTCGAGGAGTTGCGCTGCGCTCTCGACCGCAGCGGCGGCCGTTTCGCAATAGAGCGGCGAATTGGGTTGAATATATGCCTCGACCATGTCGACCAGCAGCAGCGCGGGTGCCTCGCCCGGTTCGAGACGGCCGGCGAAGGCCTGGGCGTAGTTGTCCGCCAGATCTTCGCCGGCCATCAGACCACACCCTCCACGGCCATCCGGTCGAGTTCGGTGCCGTCGATCCCCAGCACCTCGCCATATACGGCGGCATTGTCCTGCCCCGGCGTCGCCGGTGCGGGACGGCGGATGGCCGAAGGGGTTTTCGAGAACTTGGGGAAGGCGTTCTGCATCTTCACCTTGCCGTGCGTTTGCGTCTCGACCTCGACGATCGCCTCGCGCGCGGCGAAATGCGGGTCGGCGAGCATATCCCTCGCCGTATAGACCCGCCCGGCCGGGATCGAATATTCGATCATCAGCGCATCGACCTCATCCATGGTCAGGCCGGCGGTCCAGTCGTTGATGAGATCGTCGAGCTCGGTCTGATGTGCGCCGCGCGCGAGATGCGTCGCATAGCGCTCGTCCTCGGCCAGTTCCGGCCGTCCCATCGCCTGCGCCAGACGAGCGAAGATCGCATCGTTATTCGCCCCGATCATGAACGGCCCGTCCTTGCAGCTATAGACGTTGGACGGCGCGATGCCCGGCAGGATCGAGCCCGAGCGTTCGCGGATGAAGCCGTTGTAATCGTATTCGGGAACCAGCCCCTCCATCACCTGCAGCACCGCTTCGTAGAGCGCAGTGTCGATCACCTGCCCGTCCCCGGTTTTCTCGCGATGATGCAGCGCGGCGAGCACGCCCATGCAGCCATAGGTCGCGCACAGCGTGTCGCCGATCGAGATGCCCATGCGCGCCGGGGGGCGGTCGGGCTCGCCGACGATGTAGCGCCAGCCTCCCATAGCCTCGCCGATCCCGCCAAAGCCCGCGCGGTCGGAATAGGGGCCGTATTGCCCGTAGCCGGACATGCGCGCGATGATCAGCGAAGGCTTCTCTTTCAGCAGATCGTCGGGGGCCAGGCCCCATTTTTCCAGCGTGCCGGGTTTGAAATTCTCGATCATCACATCGGCGCTGAGAATCAGCTTTCGCGCCAATGCCTGCCCCTCGGACACGCGGAGGTTGCAGGTGACCGAGCGCTTGTTGCGCGCGATCACTTCCCATTGCACTTTTTCCTCGCCCTGCCCCCAGACGCGCATCGGATCGCCCTTACCCGGCGGTTCGACCTTGATCACCTCGGCGCCCATATCGCCCAGCAATTGCCCGCAGAACGGCCCGGCAAGGAGTTGGCCCAGCTCGACCACCCGGAGGCCCGCCAGTGCGCCGAAGGATTCGGAAGTCACTCCGCGGCCTCCGCGGTCTGGTGGTGATGCCATTCGGGCTGGATCGGGGCAGGCAGGCCAGTCTCGGCCTCGCAATTGGCGCGCAGCTCCTCGATCGAGGGGCCGTAGTCGAACAGCTTGCTCTCCTTGCGCGCGGCGCGCAATTCGTCGCGCAGCCTGGCGGTCTCACTCTCGTCGACCGCTCCGGCTTCGTCAGCCACCACGCCATAGTGACGCGCGCCTTCGGCTGTCACCAGACCCTGCCGGATCTCCTTGCCGACGAGCGCCGGATCGCGTTCGAACGGATCGCCCCAACCGCCTCCGCCCCAGGTGATGTAGTGGAGCTGATCGCCCGCCTTCACCTCGATATCGTCGACCTTGTTGCCGACAATCTCGGTCGTGCCATCGGCGCGCTCCAGCAATTTGCGCGCGCGCTTACCCGGCAGGCCGCCATTGACCCCCCAGGGCGGCACGAACCAGCGGTCGTCATGGATGCCGATCTGCCCATCGGCAAGGAAGCGATAGGTCATGTGGATGCCATTGCCGCCACGATGCAGCCCCGCCCCGCCGCTGTCGGGTTCGGTCTCATAGCGCTCGATCCGCATCGGGAAGTAGCGCTCGAGAAACTCGTTGGGGACGTTGGTGAAGCCCGGCCACAGCGAATGCCCGTCCGGCCCGTCGCCCAGCGGCCGGCCCGGAATGCCGCCGAAGCCGATCTGGAAGAGCTGAAACCACTCCCCTTCTCGCCCCTCTCGGTTGTCCCACCCGGAATAGAACAGATGCGGCGACGAGCTGAACCCGGCGGCGTTGAGAAATTCCGGGGTCTTCTGGCCCAGCAGCCCGCCAAGGATATCGAAAATCCGTCCCAGCGCATGGGTGCGGCCCGACAGCGCAGCCGGAAACTGCGGCTTGAGCAGCGAGCCTTCGGGGATGCGCACTTCGATCAGATCGTAGAACCCGTCGTTGAACAGGATCTGCGGGTCGAAGACCATGATCATGTAGATGCCGAAGAACATCTTGAACATGTTCTCGTTGAGATAGAAGTTGATCGAGGCGGCGCTCTGCGGGTCGGTGCCGTCGAAGTCAAGCACGACCTTGTCGCCCTCGCGCCACATGGTGCATTTGATCTTGTAAGGGCCGTAGCCGAGCCCGTCGTCGCAGACATAATCCTCGAAGCTCACCGGCTCCTCGGCCACAGCCATGGCGATCAGCGCCTTCATCGCGCGGTGGTTGCGGGCGAGCAGTTCCTTGGTGGCCGACACATAGACATCGTCGCCGAAGCGCTCGGCCATTTCGATCACGCGATTGGCGGCGACGCGGCAGGAGGCGATCAGCGCGTTGAGGTCGGCTTGGCACCAGTCGGGCTTGCGCGTCTGGTGCATCACCAGCTTCATCAGATCGTCGTTGTATTCGCCCTTGCGCCAGATCTTCACAGGCGGGATGCGCACGCCTTCCTCGAAGATCGATTTGGCGTCGATCGGCATCGAGCCGACCACCTTGCCGCCGATATCGCTCTGGTGCCCGAACATTGCGGTCCAGGCGAGCAGGCGCCCGTCCTTGTAGACCGGCAGCAGCACCAGCCAGTCGTTCGAATGGCTGATCGCGCCTTCGCAGCTGTATGGATCGGATAGGAAGATCATGTCCCCGTCCTCGATCGTGCCGTCGAAGCCCTTGAGGAAGCCGTCGATGAAGCTGCCGAACTGCCCGACGATCATCTTGCCATCGGGATCGGCGATCAGGGGGAAGGCATCGCCCTGCTCGCGGATGCCGGGCGACATGGCGGTGCGCACCAGCGTCGCGTCCATCTCGATCCGGGCATTGCGCAGCGCATTCTCGATAATGTCGAGCGTGACCGGGTCGATGGCGACCGTGTCGAAGGGGGTGGTGTTCTGCTGGACGATCTGGGCGGGCATCAGTCTACTCCTGACATTCCGAATTCGTCATTCCCGCGAAGGCGGGAATCCAGGTGCCGGCAACAGTGGCGCCGCGCTGCCCCCCCGCCTCCGCGGGGGTGACGAGAAGGGGGTGGGTGTCGGTCATCATTCGGGCTCGATCAATATATTGCCCACCGCATCGACCCGCGCCAAGCAGCCGCTCTCGATCAGCGTGGTCGAGTCCATTTCGGTGACGATGGCGGGCCCGGGGATGGTGTCGCCCTGCTTCAAGCGCGAGCGGTCGTAGATCACCGCCGCCTGCTCACTCCCGCCCATCCACAATGTATGATCGCGGATCTTCGCGGCGGAGGGATCGCCGTTGCCTTTCTCCAGCTCGGCGGCGGGCAGGCTCGGCGCTTCGCCCAGCGCGACGGCGCGCAAATTCACGATCTCGTGCGGCGTGTCCATGTTGAAAGTGAACAGCCGCCGGTGCTCCTCGTCGAAGCGTTCGAGGATGCCGGCGATGCCCTGATCGCGCAAAATCGCCTGATCGATGGTGAGCGGGACTTCAAAGGCCTGACCGGCATAGCGGACGTCGACTTCGAATTCGCTCGTCACCTGGCTTTCGAGAATGCCGTCATTGGTCAGCTCGGCGCGGGTCTGCTTCGCCATCTCGTCGAGCACCGCGACCAGTTCTTCGACATCGGTCTCGGTCGCAAGACGGCTGAAACTGCGCGCGGTTTCGGTGCGCATGCGGGTGGTCGCATCGCCGAGCGCACAGAGCACGCCGGGCGAGACGGGCGAGATCGCGGGCCAGCTCCCCATCAGCTTCGCCACCGCGTTGACATGCAGCGGCCCGGCCCCGCCAAAACCCATCAGCGCGAAGTGGCGCGGGTCGTAGCCCTGCTGGACCGAGATCATGCGTAGGGCCCCGAACATATTCTCGTTGACGATATCGATGATCCCGCGCGCCGCATCCATCAGCGGAATGCCGAGCGCGTCAGCGATGGTCTGCACCGCCTTCTTGGCCCCCTCACGGTCGAGCTTGAAGGAGCCGCCAAGCAAATCTTCTGGCAGATAGCCGAGCACCACATTGGCATCGGTCACGGTCGGCTCGGTCCCGCCTTTCCCGTATGCCACTGGCCCCGGCACCGCGCCCGCCGATTGCGGACCGACGCGCAACGCCTTGGTCAATTCGGGCACATAGGTGATCGAGCCGCCGCCCGCACCAACCGTCTTCACGTCGAGCGAGGAGGCGCGCACCGACAGATGCCCGACATCCGTGGTGCGCACCCGGCGCGGCTCGCAATTCTCGATCAGCGCCACATCGGTCGAGGTGCCGCCGACATCGAGCGTGAGGATATTGTCGAACCCGGCATTCTTCGCCACCCACAGCGCACCGGTGACCCCGCCTGCCGGACCGGACATGAGGATATTGACCGGATGCTCTTCGGCCTTCTGGCTGCTCATCAGCCCGCCGTCGGAACGCAGCAGCGAGAGCTTGCCCTTCACTCCGGCATCGTGAAGCTTGGCGCGCAGGTTCGAGACATATTTGCCCACAACCGGACGGACCGATGCATTGGCGACAGTCGAGAGCGTGCGCTCGTATTCCTGCATCTCGGGCAGCACTTCGTGGCTGAGCGACACGGGCACGTCCTGCAATATCTCATGCGCGATTTCGCCGATGCGCTGCTCGTGGCTGCCGTCGACATAGGCGTTGATCAGGCTGACGGTGATTGCCTCGACCCCGGCGTCGCGAAGCCGGGTGAGCTTCTCGCGCACCTCCGTCTCGTCGAGCGGGCGCACTTCCTTGCCGTCGGCGTCCATGCGGCCCTTGACCGTCACCGTGTCCTCCAGCGCGGCGAGCGGCTGCGGCTTGGGCCAGACGATCCAGGCGGCGAGCCCGCCCGGCACGAAACTGCGCGCGATCTGCATGATGTCGCGATAGCCCTCGGTGGTGATCAGCCCGACGCGCGCGCCCTTCCCCTCCAGCACTGCATTGGTGGCGACGGTCGTGCCGTGAAGAAAGAACTCGATCGCGTCCGGATCGACCTCCGCCTCGCCGGTGATCGCGGTGACCCCGGTGAGGATGCCTTCCGAACTGTCGGCCGGGGTCGAGGGCGTCTTGTGCCGCCAGAAATTGCCGGTTTCATTGTCGAAAAGCAGCAGATCGGTGAAAGTGCCGCCGACATCGACTCCAAGCCGGTAACGCATCAGGCCGTTTCCTTTTCTCGTTCCTGTTCGGGCCGCGGAAAGCCGCCCGCTCTGCCTACCATCGAAGGCAGTGGCTTGTTCATCACGCCGGCGAGCCAGCGGTTTGCTTCGATCAGCGCACCGAGGCCGAGCCCGGTGGCGATCCCGGCCCGTTCGAGCATGTAGACCACGTCCTCCGTCGCCACATTGCCCGCCGCGCACGGTGCGAAGGGGCACCCGCCGAGCCCGCCGATCGAAGCGTCCACGATTGTCGCGCCCGCCTCGACCGCGGCCCAGACATTGGCGAGGCCCGTCCCGCGGGTGTTGTGAAAATGGACGCGCACCGGCAGCGGGTCGACGGCGCAGCCCACTTTCTCCACCAGGCGAGCAACATGCGCCGGATCGCCGACGCCGATGGTGTCGGCAAGCGCGATCTCGACCGGCCCGGCCTCGGCGATGGAGCTGGCCATGGCAATTACCCGGTCCTCTGGCACTTCGCCTTCGAAGGGGCAGCCGAAACTGGCGGCGATGGTCGCCTGTGCTGTGAGCCCGGCCTCGCGTGCGCGGGCGATGATATCGCGGCAGGCCTCGACCGAGCCATCGCTGGTCTGCCCCTGATTAGCCATTGCGAAACGGTCGGTACTGACCGCCACCGCGCCAAGCTGATCGATCCTTCCGGTCGCGATAGCCCGTTCGGCCCCGCGCAGATTCATCACAAGGCCGATAAAGGTCACATCGTCACGCTCCGGCAGGCCGGCGCAGACCTCTTCTGCATCGGCCATTTGCGGGACGGCTTTCGGATTGACGAAGCTGGTCACCTCAATCCGCCGCGAGCCGGCCGCGATGGCTCGCTCGATCAGCGTCAGCTTTTGCCATGTTGACACAATTGCGCGTTCGTTTTGCAGCCCGTCGCGGGGGCTCACTTCGACCATCTCGATATGATCTGTATACATTTCCATGCTCATGCCATGCGCATCCTACCGGACTTATCGATCGCCGTAAGGCCGCGGTGAGCATCGGCATAGGCATGGAAGGCGCGGCGGATATGGCTCGACATGATCGCTTCCGCCCAATCGCCATCGCGCCGCGCGAAGGCTGCCAGCACCTCGTCGTGCTCGCTGCAGGAACGACGCAACTCCTCTTCTCCGTAGTGATGTGCAGTACGCCAAACCACTGGCTGCTCAATCACTGAAGCGAGCAGTGCGACCAGCTTCCGCGAGGCCGCGGATTCGAGAATCAGAGCGTGAAATTCGCGATTGCGCTCAAGAAACAGGTCGACGTTCGGCGGGCTCGTCGAAACCGCCTTGCGCAGCTCTGCATTACAGGCCCGCAAAGCCTTGAGCGTATCGTCATCCATACGCTCAGCGGCACGCTGCGCAGCATAACCTTCGAGCATGGCGCGCAGTTCGAACACGTCGGCGATGTCGTCGAGCGACCAGTCGGCAACGAAGCTGCGTTGCGTGCCGGTGCGCGTGATAAGCATATCCGCCTCGAGCCGCCGTAGCGCGTCGCGAACCGGCGTACGCGACACGCCGCACCGCTCCGCGAGCGCCTCTTCGCCCAACGCGTCGCCCGGCGCGAATTCACCCGACATGATCATCTCTCGGATGGTGCCGTATGCGCGATCCGATGCGCGAGACATTTCTCTCTCCTGACGACTTGACCGACTCGAATTGTATACAATATGGAACCCGAGTCGCAAGTCTCAATTCCAGCCCCGTGAGGGACGGGGTCGGCAATCCGGGGAGGGTTCCGTATGCGCCCGTTCAAGACGCTACTGCTTGCCACCATCGCTATAGGTCCGTTCATCGCCGCGCCCGCCGTGGCACAAGAAACCGGCGAAGCTGAGGCCGCACCGACCGACGAAGTGATCATCGTCACCGCCCGCCGCCAGTCCGAACGTTTACAGGACGTACCCGCTTCGGTATCTGTGCTAACAGCCGATGCCATCGACAAGACAGGCGCAGACAGCGCGGACGACTTCGCGCAGCTCACCCCAGGCGTGACGATAGTTACCGGCACGGCAGAAGCCGGCGACACGCAGGTCAACATACGGGGCATCAACGGTGCGCGCGACGCGGAAAGCTCCGTCGCGTTAGTGGTCGACGGTATCCTCAAAACAAACACCGCCCAGCTCAACCAGCCTCAGGGGACCTTGAGGCAGGTTGAGATTCTCAAGGGTCCGCAGGGAGCGCTTTACGGCCGAAACGCCGCCGCAGGCGCGATCGTATTGCAGACGCTCAAGCCCGGTGACGCGTTCGAAGGCGCGATGAAGGCGTCCTATGCGAATGAGAACACCTTCGAAGGCACCGCCCATATCGCGGGTCCGATCTCCGAAAGCCTCGGCTTCGTGCTTTCCGGATATTATCGGACCACCGACGGTTTCTACCGGAACACCTTCCTGAACAACGAGAAGGTTGTTGACGATCAGGAAGTCTGGTCGGTCGACGGTCGCGTTGTAGCCCAACTCGGCACGGACACGGAACTGGACGTCAAGGCACGTTACGCCCAGCTCCGCGGCGCCTCGATCAATTTCAACGCGGCTTTTCACTTGCCCAATTTCGCTGCGGTGAACCCGGCTTTCTATGAAGACGTCAATACGCACCCGTTCGGTTATTACAGCAACATCCGTCCGACCAACGAGCAGGACAGTTTCGACGTCTCGGCCAAGATCGAGCATCGCTTCGGCAACAATCTCCTACTCACCGCCTGGGCGCTTTATTCCGACGTCGACCAGAGCCTCGTAGCCGACGGCACATCCGCCGATTTCGCGCGCTATATCGCTGCTGCGGATCCTGCCGGTGCGGATGCGGTTGGTGCCTGTTTTGCTTCCACCGCGGCGCTTACCGGCTTTCCGGTCAATCAACCCGGTTTCATCGGCCAGATTCCCGTTCCTTTCATCTTCGCGCCCGCCAACGGTTCGACCTTCGGACCATATAGCCCGACGACCTGCGACGGCACGCAGTACCAGACGCGTAACCAAAGTGATATCAGTGCCGAGATCCGACTGGCCTCCGACAGCAGTGGGCCCTTCAACTGGCAGATCGGCGCCTATTATCTGAATATCGACCGAGAAGTCGGCGTGAGTCTTGGCGCAGATACCGGCACAGGGGTTATCGAGAGCCTCTACAACGGACCGAACACCGCCAACCCAACCTCACTATTGCTGAACGACGCTTTCAAGACCAATGTCTATGCCGCCTTCGGCTCTATCGATTACCAGGTCAGCCCACAATTCGACGTCGGCTTGGCGTTGCGCTACGATATCGAAGACCGATCTACGACCTCGCTTGTACCGACCGCAACCGATCCCTTTACCGGAGGCCCGATCAATCCGGGGCAGACTTTCGGCGCGCTCAGCCCGAAGGACGCGACCTTCAAACAGCTCCAGCCCAAGGTCAGCCTGAGCTGGCGGCCTACTCCCGATCTGAACATCTATGCCAATTGGGGCATCGGCTTCAAATCCGGCGGCTTCAACAATCAGGGCTCGGCGACGATCATCGATCAGAACTTCAATCAGTTCATCGGTGCCGGCGTCACCATCGAAGACCAATACCGAAAAGAGAGGTCAAGTGCCTTTGAAGCGGGGATCAAGGGAACTTTGCTAGATGGCGCACTGACATTCGATCTGGCGGGCTATTATACCGAGATCGACGACATGCAGTTCTTCGAGTTCTTCGTCGGTCCCTTCGGCTTGTTGCGCGTAGTCTCGAACATTGACGAAGTTGAGGTGAAGGGTGTGGAACTCAACCTCAGCGCCGAAGTGGTCGACGGATGGAAGTTCTATGGTGCCTTCAACGTCACCGACAGCGAGATCAAGGCTAATGCGTCGCGTCCCTATACGGTAGGAAACAAGTCACCCTATACCGCCGACTGGACGCTCAATCTCGGGACCGAGATCGATACGCCGATCGCCAGCGACATCAATTTCATCATGCGCTGGGATTACCGACTGACGGGCCCAACCTGGTTCCACACGGTCCAGGACCAGGAACGACCGACGCTGTTCTCAGGCCTGCTGCCTATCTCGGCGCTAGCTCTCCCCGGCTTCGTCGGCAACGGGCGTTTCGACGTGGCGCAACGCGATACTTATGGTGTGCTCAACGCGCGGGCCGGATTGGAATTCGGCAACCTTAGCGCCTTCGTGTTCGCAGAGAACGTGTTCGACGAGAAGTATCTCGCCGAGGTGATCCCCGCGATCGAATTCGGCGGCTCTTTCATCTCGCCCGGCGCACGGCGACTAATCGGGGTCGAAGTGGGATACAAGTTCTGATGACCGACAAGCGCATAAAGGTGATCGTCCCGATCCCGATGGACGAGGCCGGGGTGGCCGCGCGGGCCGAGCAGTTGCCGGACACGTTTGTCGCCCCCCGCTTCAAGCCCGAATTCGCCGCGGTCGGCTGGGGCGCAGCGCTCGGCGACAGCTACCACGACATGCTGCTGATGGACTGGACCGTGTTCCAGGCTGGCATAGACGCCGAAGACCAAGGCTATGCCGGGGTGCTGATCGACACCGTGTCCGACAGCGGACTACGCGCCCTGCGCTCGCGCCTCTCGATCCCTGTGGTCGGTCCCGGCGAGGCGAGCTTCTGCACCGCTATGATGCTGGGCAAGAAGTTTACCGTCCTCACCATGTGGCCCGAATGGTTCCCGCTCTACGAGAAGACACTGACCGAATATGGCTTCTGGGACCGGGTCGCTTCGCTGCGCTCGATCGACACGCGACCCGACGTCACCGCACTGCTTGCGGGCAAGGAGGAGGTGATCTTCGGCAAGCTGAAGGCCGAGGCGACGAGGGCGATCGAGGAGGACGGTGCCGACGTTATCGTGCTAGGATCGACCACCATGCACCAGTCCGCCGCCTATCTGGCGAGCGAGTTGCCCATCCCCGTCCTCAATCCCGGACAGGTCGCCTACAAGCAGCTCGAACTGCTTATCGGGCTCGGCCTGACTCATTCGAAGACGGCCTTCCCCAGCCCCGAAGTGGGCAAGGACGCCGATATCAGGAGGAATTTCGCATGAGCTGGAGCGAAGGCGGATCGGGGCAAGAGGCCCTGCCCTACCCCTATTACATCGATATCGTCACCAAGCGCTATTTCGACGGGGTCGACAACAAGCGGCTCGATCAGGTGCTCGATTGTTTCACCGATGACGCGATCCTCACCGAACAGACTTCGATGACAGTGCATGACGGGATCGGTGCGATCCGCAAGATGTTCGAGAAGCTGTTCGCCGACTTCTCCGACATCTGGCACGGCAATTTCGTCCACACTGCCGACCCGGACACCAATGCCATATGCAGCCAGTTCACCGTTCTGATCACCCCACATGGCGGCGAGGAACTGCGCTACGAGAACTGCAACCGGTTCTACCTGAAGGGCGACAAGTTCCACCGGGTCTATGTCTATATGAGCGGCGACAATCTGCTCAAGGAAGGGGACGCCTGATGCAATACGAACCCGGCCTTTCGCGATCCCAGCTCATTGATCTCGCGACGCAGAAATACTTCGCCAACGTCGATGCCAAGAACATGGACGCCACCCTCGCCTGTTTCCACGACGAAGCGCTGTTCTGCGTGCAGACCGCCTTCACCCGCCATTCGGGCAAAGCGGAAATCCGCCGCATGTTCGAGGATTTCTTCGCCGGCTATGCCGAGATCGTGCACAAAGACTTCAACTGCACGGTCGACGAGAAGAACGGCCGCATCGCCGCCAGCTTCGAAGCCGTCCTGACCGATCATGATGGCGAGGTCACGCGCCTGCTCAACACTAATTTCTGGCGCGTCTGCGACGGCAAGTTTCAGGAGGTCTATGTCTATATGAGCGGCGCGAACCCGCTGGTCTGAAGCGAGACAGTGGTCGACCGTACGAAAGGCAGACAGATTCCCTGAATAACTGACCGGCGAAGGCCGGTAGGATCACGCGGAGGGGGCTGAAGCCGTGCTTGTGGGTATGGCGGTCCAGGTAACGCATGATGATGTCATCGGTGATGTTGCCGGATGTGGTTGAGAAGTAGCCACGTTGCCAGAAGCGTTGACCCCAGTAGCGTTTGCGGATGTGCTCGAATTCCTGCTGGATTTTTCGCGCTGATCGCCCCTTGGCGCGGCGCACGAAGTCGCTGACAGAGACGTGCGGCGGGATTTCGACGAACATATGCACGTGATCGCGGGACAGCGCGCCATTGACGATGGTGACGCCCATCTCATCGCAGACCTGCCGGATGATCTCTCGCACGCGCAGCCGGACTTCACCATGCAGCACCTTGAACCGGTACTTCGGCGCCCAGACGAGATGGTAGCGATGATGGAATGTCGTGTGACAACCGCTCTTGTAGCGCATAGCCTGTAACCTCGGGAAATACGGAAGCTTCACGCCTTCGGCGGCTTCCGTATTTCCCGAGGTTACAGGCTTGCACGCGAGTCTATCGCTGAAGCCAATATCCGACTGAAGTCGGAAGGGGTTACTCCTCAAAAGAGGAGCCTAAACGTAAGCAGACATAGACCGAGTTCCACTTGCCATACCGTTCGTGCATATCGCGCCAGGGACAGCTGCACTGCTACCCAACCTTGGACCACTCGGGTCTCGAGTTTTCCGCCTTTCCCAGGTCCGGTGGGCTGATCTCACCGGCTGGGTTTGCCAGCATGATCGGGGGGATATTCCCGATTGCGCTGTGCGGTCGCTCTTCGTTGTAGTGTCTACACCAGGCCTCCAACTTTTCGCAAGCATCTTGCAGGTTCAGGAACCAATTAGCGTTCAGGCATTCGCTGCGCAGCTTGCTGTTGAACGCCTCGATGAACGCGTTGTCCGTGGGCTTTCCAGGTCGGGAGAAGTCGAGGATCACACCGCGCTGGTAAGCCAATAGATCCATGTCCCGAGAGATAAATTCACTCCCATTATCGACCCTGATTGTCTTGGGATAGCCGATCCTCCTGCAGGCCTGCTCCAGCGTGGCAACCACGTCTTCGCCACGATAGCTGAACCGGGGATCGATCACCGGCGATAGTCGGGAGAACGTATCCACCACCGTCAGGATGCGCAGCTTGCGACCTGTCGCCAGTTGGTCGTGCACAAAGTCCATCGCCCAGACATCGTTTGGCCTGATCGCCGGCGCGCGATCCTCACGCAGCTTCGCTTTCACCCGCCGCTTGGGCGTCTTGTTCCGCAGCTGCAGGCCCAACTCCCTGTAAAGTCTGTAGACCTTCTTCATGTTCACAACCCACCCATCGCGGCGCAGGATGTAATACACCCGCCGGTAGCCGTAGCGGACATGCGTCTCGCAGATCTCCTTGATGCGCTTCTTCAGGAAGGCCGGATCGGTACGGCAGGACTGGTAGTGATAGGTCGAACGATCAAACTGCAAAGCCGCACATGCCCTGCGGATCGTCACCTGCCAGTCCTGCCGTACCGCGTCGATAATCTCGCGCTTGCGATCCGGCCTCAGAGCTTTCGTTTGATGACATCCTGCAGCATCTCACGGTCCAGCGTAAGATCAGCAACGATCCGCTTCAACCGGCCGTTCTCATCTTCCAGATCACGCAGCCGTCGCATCTCCGATGGCATCAGCCCCGCGTATTTCTTCTTCCAGTTGAAGTAAGTCGCCTGGCTGATGCCTGCTTTGCGGCAGATCTCCACTACCGGCGTCCCTTCTTCGCCCTGCTTGATGACGAATGCCTTCTGCGCGTCCAAAAACTTCGATGCCTTCATACCGTAACTCCTCGTCCAGCCGGGAATATCTACGGCGGAAAACTCTAGCTCGAAACGGTCCAAAATTCAGGTGGCAGAGCAGCCGTGATCAAGGCACCCGATCGGCCGTTTGATCGGCAAGCGCTGTTTGAGGCCTTTGGACGAATCGTCGAGGGGCTCGATGGCGAATACATGACAGCCGAGGATGTCGGCACGAGCGTACGCGCCTGACTATCTTGTCAATGCCGGAGGCATTATCAACGTTGCTGGGGAATATCTGGGTTGGTCAAATGAGGAAGTTGATCGCCGAGTGAGTGCGATTGGTTCGCGCCTGGAAGCTCTGCTTGATCAGGCGTCGCAGGTCGGTGAAAGAACAGAAATTGTCGCCGAACAAATGGCCGTCAACGTGATCGATGCGGCGCTGAAGCGTAAACGCGCTGCGTGATCCGTGCTCAAAGCTCCAGTCATGTCAGCGACAAATGTCCTGATTGTCAGCTGCGACGAATGCCCGCAATTGCCGATGCGCGTGCTGGGGCTGGTGGCGCAAAGAGGCTTCGTCACCCAGAACTTTCAATGTCGACGCGACAAAGGCGGGCTCGCCATCAGGCTGGATATGGCAGGTTTGCCAGACAACCATGTTGATACCATCGCACACAAGATTGCAGGGCTTATCGGGGTTCGTCATGTTGAACTCGTTCATAGTTGCGAACGATAGACTGGCGTAATCGTACACCCCCTCAACGTTGCCGGTATTTCGACTTTGTGAGATACTGCCGTCGGGCCAAGAACAAGGGCAACGAGCATTTGGTAGAGACCGGCGCATGGGACAAGCTGCCTACGCTGGAAGAGCAGTTTTCAGGACCGTTGGCGAGCTTCTTCGCTAAACGGCTGCCAAAGCACGTCGATGTAGATGATCTCGTGCAAGAGGTTTTCATGAAACTCGTAAAGCGTGGAGACACAGCTTCAATCGAGAATATCGAAGGCTATGTCTTCCGAACGGCGCATTCCGTTCTCAACGACCACCTCCGAAGAAAGCAGAGCCGTTCTGAGGGCAAACATGTCCCGATGGATGATTTTTTGGCAGTCTTAGGTTCGGAAATCACGCCTGAGCGCGTCATTTTGGGTCAGGAGCAGCTACAGATCATGCTCATGGCGCTTAAAGAGCTGCCGACAAGGACGCAGGATATTTTCGTGATGCGGGCACTGGAGGAGATGCGCTCGGTCGAGATCGCAGACAAGCTGAAGATCTCAACCCGGTCGGTCGAGAAACATATGGCCAAAGCGCTCAACTACCTGTCGAGCAGATTGGGGTATTCAGATGGCAGATAGCAATTACAAGAGCCAAAGTGGTAAGGCGTCGGTCATTACCACCTCGACAGCGCGGTTCGTAGAAGCGCTCGAAGGTGGCGATCCTGCGGCACTTCGGGAATATAGGCAATGGCTGCTGAATGACGATGATCGGATCGAACCGGTGCATCGCTCGCAAGACATTGTCGCAGCCTTCCGCGAGAATTCGCAACTGCCGGAAATTGCCGAGCTTCGTGCCGCGACGCGCGAGCGGGTCGCGGGCGCTGCAAACGACAACAAGTGGTACGCAAGAGCAGGCTTGGGCGCTGCCATCGCTGCCTCGATTGCTGTTTTGCTGCTCGTGACCAGCAATTTCCTGAACATCGCAGAGCCGCAATCGACAAAAAGCATTACAATCGCGGAGAATTCTTCAGAACCCGAAGCCGAAGTTCCCGTCAACACCCCAGCACCCGTTGAGGTCGCACAGCCGTCACGCGACGTTTACAGTACGCGCACGGGCGAAGTTTCCGACGTGCGGCTGGCCGATGGGTCTCTGGTAACGCTCGACACGGCCAGCCGTGTGGTTGTCAGTTACAGCGAAGGCAAACGCATGATCGAATTGGTCAGAGGACGCGCCCTGTTCGACGTCGCGCATGATCCTGACCGGCCGTTCGTCGTTCGCGCTGGCGACAAGCAGGTCGTAGCCCTTGGCACCACTTTTGATGTGAGCCTCGAGCCTGAAGGGCTGTCTGTAACCTTGGTCGAGGGGAAGGTACGGGTGGACCTCGTCAGCCCATCGAACCGCATATCAAAGCTCGCCGATCTGTCGCCGGGTCAACAGTTCTCCTATCTGCGCGACCGTCAGGCAAAGGTTCTGCCGGTTGATGCTGCCCGGCTGACGAGCTGGAAACGGGGTATGCTGGTGTTCGACAACGTTCGCATGGACGAAGCGGTTGCGGATATGAACCGCTATCTGGAGCGGGACATTGTGCTGGAAGGTTCCGGCATTGCCCAACGAAGAATTTCAGGCTCCTTTGAAGCTGGAAACGGCACCGATTTTGCCCAGGCATTGAGCGAATATTTCGATCTAGAGCAATCAGACGAAAGCGTCGGCCGGATCATCTTGCGTCCGCGCCGACAAACGCTGGACGGCGATCAGGAATAGCCGCCTCAAAGCCTAGATTGAACATTTAATTGGCTTTTTATCAGTGGGTTGAGGATTTTCTGCATTTTCTTGGTTCGCAAAACCGTCATGCCTCCGTCTTCAATGGTTCACGAACCGGAAAAACGGATTGGGAGAGGGCGAATGATGGTGAAGATGGGGGCAATGGCTCGAATGCGTCGAGCTGTGATGGTCGGAGTTGCAACCAGCGGGCTTGTGATGGGCAATGTTGCCTTGGCGCAGCAGCAGGAGCCGACCGAAATCGAGTTCAACATCGAAGCCGGCGATCTCAATTCCGCCCTCATCGAGTTTTCCCGCCAGAGCAATATCCAGATTCTCTTCACGCCCGATCTGGTGCGGGGGAAAGCGACCGGGGCGATCCGTGGTCCGGCGACTGCGGAGGAAGCGCTCTCACGACTTCTTGCAGGCACCGGCATTGTCTATCGCGTTTCCAACTCAGGCGCATATCTTCTGTCGGCCGAGGAAGATGAGCGGCTATCGATCTCGGGCGGTCGCCTATCATCATCGGAGGATGACGATATTGTCGTCACAGGTTCGCGCATCAAGCGCGAAGGAAACGTGTTCACCTCGATCTCGCCGATTGAAGTAATCCGGACCGAAGACGCTCTTAAACAAGGCCTGTTCGACAGCACCCGTATTCTCCAGCAGTCCGAATCCGCAGCGGGCTTTCAGATCGACACCACGCTCCAGAGTTCGCGGCTTGAGAATGGACCGGGCTCTTCGACCATCGACATTCGCGGTTTCGGTGCATCGCGCACGCTGGTGCTGTTGAATGGTCGCCGCATGGCACCGTCGGGTGTCGAGGGCGCGCCGACCTCCCCCTCCATCAATTCGATCCCTGCTGGCCTCGTCGATCGCTACGAGATCCTCGTCGATGGCGCATCGACGATCTATGGTTCGGACGCGATTGGCGGCGTTGTCAACGTGATCCTGAAGAAGGAATTCGAGGGGCTTGAGCTCAACGCAACCGGCCAAAGCCCGGCGGGTCTCAACACCGCAGATTATTCGATCTCGGGAACGTGGGGCAAAAACTTCGACAACGGGTATATCGGCGTCGGCGTGGATTACGAGCACCAGGACGAGGTGCTGTTCAGCGACCGCAAGTTCATCAATCAGTGCACTAAGCGCATCAGCCGCTCCCAGAGCGGCGCGTTCCGCGATGAGGAGATATTCTTCGATGCGGAGTATCGGGCGATTTACGGGGACTTTCGTGACGCACCCAACAATGGCTGTGTCGACCTGAACACACGCGGACGGGTGTTCCTGAATCTGTCCGTCGTCAAAACATTTGGCACACTTCGGGGCGTAATTTTTCGGAGTGTGGGCCTCGTCCGGTTGGTGATATT